>NZ_JBBCMV010000003.1:0-747282 GCF_037152055.1 Pseudescherichia sp. AS216
GCGGTGGTCCCACCTGACCCCATGCCGAACTCAGAAGTGAAACGCCGTAGCGCCGATGGTAGTGTGGGGTCTCCCCATGCGAGAGTAGGGAACTGCCAGGCATCAAACAAGCAGAAGGCCATCCGAAAGGATGGCCTTTTTGCGTTGTGTTGCTGACTGAACGCCCGGTGGCGCTGCGCTTACCGGGCAAGTATTCCAACTTTACGCTTTATGCCCCGGCAGGACCGTATTCATAATCTGATGCGCCGTATCGGTAATCACTTTACCTGCGGAACGGTCACCTTTAACCAGCGATGACATAAACGCTTTTGCCTGCTCCAGCGTGATATGCGGCGGTAGAGGCGCTACTTCCGGGTCGGTTTTAACCTCCAGCACCACCGGGCGATCCGCGCTCAACGCTTCGTTCCATGCGTCATGCAGCTTTTCCGGATCGTCAATGAAGATCCCTTTCAGTCCAATGGATTCTGCAAACTTAGCGTAAGGCACATCTGGTATATCCTGTGAGGCTTCATAGCGCGGGTTCCCTTCCATGACGCGCTGCTCCCATGTCACCTCGTTCAAATCGCCATTATTAAACACACAGACGATCAGACGTGGATCGGACCAACCTTGCCAGTACTTCTGAATGGTAATGAGCTCGGCCAGGTTATTCATCTGCATAGCGCCATCGCCGACCAGCGCAACAACCGGTTTTTCCGGGAAGGCGAACTTAGCGGCGATAGCATAGGGTACCGCCGCGCCCATACAGGCCAGGCCACCTGACAGGGAAGATCGCTGGCCCTGTTTTATCCTGAAATCACGTGCGTACCAGTTTGCGCAGGAGCCTGAGTCAGACGTCACGATGGCATTGTCTGGCAGCAGGGGTGACATCTCCCACACTACGCGCTGAGGGTTAACCGGGTTAGCTTTTGCCATGGCCCGCTCCTCCATTTTCTCCCACCACGCCTGAACTGAGACCGCGATCTTCTCCTGCCATGCACGATCGTCCTTGTGCTTAAGCAGAGGCAGCAATGCCTGTAGCGTACTGACGGCATCACCGTGCAGATTCACTTCAGTGGGATAACGTAACCCCAGCATGGAGGCATCAATATCAATCTGTACGGCACGCGCCTGTCCCTCTTTGGGTAAAAACTCGGTCCATGGGAAGCCGGTACCAATCATCAGCAGCGTATCGCACTCCTGCATCAGATCCCATGAAGGTTCAGTACCCAGCAAGCCGATACAGCCGGTAACGAACGGCGCATCGTCAGGCAGGATATCTTTACCCAGCAACGCCTTCGCTACCCCTGCACCAAGCAGGTTAGCTGTCTGAACTACCTCAACGGCGGCATCCCGTGCGCCCGCGCCAATCAGGATAGCGACCTTTTTGCCCTCGTTGAGGATATCAGCGGCACGCTGGAGATCGTACTGATAAGGAATGACCTGCGGGCGTTGATAGCCGGTGCCGGAATGGGTAAAGCCGTGGGCATGCTGGGGCTCCTGCCACTCTTCATCCTGAATATCTTTCGGCAGGATCAGCACCGTGACGCCGTTATTGGCTTTGGCGATACGTACGCCGCGATCCACCAGATGGCGAACCTGGGAAGGGGTTGCTGCCTCCTGGACGAAGTTCGCCACGTCGCTAAACACGCGATCGAGATTGATCTCTTGCTGATAATTTGAGCCGCGGGCCGTGGCTTCTGCCTGACCAGCAATGGCGATCACTGGCATATGATCCATGCGGGCGTCATACAGGCCCGTCAGCAGGTGGGTCGCCCCTGGGCCACCGGTAGAGAGGCAAACGCCAGGCTCGCCAGTAAACTTGGCATGGGCGCAGGCCATAAAGGCAGCCATCTCTTCGTGGCGCACCTGGATAAACTCAATTCCGTTACCCGCTTTTTCAGCACGCTGTAGCGCACCAAGCACGCCGTTAATACCATCCCCGGGATAGCCGTAAATACGGGTCACTCCCCAGGCTTTTAATCGTTCTACAAAGAAATCACTGGTCATCTGCGTCATTATTTTGCCTCGCTTCAGGTGTTTGTTCGAGGATAGTTCACCTAAGGCAAATTGGGGAAAAAGGGGGAGTTCTCTGAACAGTGCTATGTTTAGAAGAGCAATCAAAACGGAGAGTATCGGTGCGCAAAGAATTTGATTATGAGCAGGACTTTACTGAAACCGATTTTCGCCAGCATCCTGAACGTTACCAGGTTGGCCGGGGAGAGCAGGGTGTATTGCTGGTCGAGCCGTATAAGGGGGAGATCCTGCCCTTCTGGCGCTATAAGGATCCGGAGTCAGCGCAAAAGTCAGCGGAACAAATCTACGCTCTGTTTGAGGAGTACCGCAAAAATGATGACTTTGTGGGTATGGATATGGCGCGTAAGTTTATTCAAATGGGTTATACCCGCGCCCGGCGTTACGCTAATTACAAAGGCGGAAAAAAGTATGATGAGAATCGCGAGCTCAATCCACGCGGCAACGATCCGGTCAAAGCCGCGGCGGCAGCGATCTTTAAAACCTGGTGGGATCGGATCCGTGCCGATGAGGATTACCTGAAGCGCAAAAAAGCGCACCAGGCGAAATGGGGTTAGTGCGCCAGCTGCCAGACGGCGTAACCGGTCGTTGCTCCCGCGACATCCCATGCAAAATCTTTCCAGCTCCAGCCGCTTCCTGCCGGGCGGCTATCCCACAGCTCCTTTGATGCGCCCAGGCTTAACGAAAACATAACGCCGAGAACAGCGCTGCGATCGGCGCTAACGCCCTGGTGCTGGGCATACTCATTCCCGGCAGCAGAGAGCATGGCGGAAGCGAGAAAATGCTGGGCTTTGTCCTGACCGTGCCACTGGTCGTCAGCCATATGCGAGCAGCCAGTTAGGGTCAGTAGGGCAGATAAGATAAGAGCGCGCATCGCCAATCCCAATAAAAAGGCCCCATCAATGACGGGGCCAGACACTATGTTAACGTTACAGAATACGGCTGATCAGCCTGTCGATACGTATCCGGCGCAGACGGCGGATAAGCTTACGCACCTTAACCGGGTACTCGGCAATACTTTGCAGATCGCGATAGTGTTTCACCACGGTGGTGTGAGTGCGGATCAGCGCCAGCTCTTTATCACGCTGCGGGGCCAGCTCCTGTTGCGGATCGTGAATAAGGATCGCGTTTTCCAGATCCAGTCGCCACGCGCGTGGGTTAAGGTTGTTGCCGGTCAGCAGCAGCCACTCGTCATCCACCCACATTCCTTTCAGGTGATAGCTGTTATCCGCGTCTTTCCACAGACGGACAATGAGCTGATCGGTATTCACATAGTACTGCAGGCGGCTCAGGAAACGACGCAGGTTAATTTCGTAGAGATAGGGCAGCGCACCGATAATTTTAAACGGCTCGTTTTCCGGGATATAGAAGTCGTTCGCGGTCTTATCCCCGACGATAATCTCTACCTTCTTGCCTTCACGCAGCAGCTGGATGATATTGCGTACCAGCACCGCCGGCAGGTTAAAGTAGGGAGTGCAGATCGTCAGCTTGTGCTCGGTGCACGGCATCAGATGGAAGATTGTCTTGTTAAGCAGGCTGGTTTTGCCCAGACCCACCAGCGGCGTCACCGCCAGCTGCTCGTTATCGGCATCGCCCTGGAAATGGTAGCCAGCATCACGCAGCTCCTGACGGAACTGACGGATATCATTTTTGATTTCCGGGCTTTTAGGCCGCTGGTCGCTATCAAGGCGATTAACGCCGCACCCCTGAATCAGGTTGTGGTCGACCCACTCCAGCATAATGTCTGCCATCCGTGCATTGCGGATCAGCTGGTAACGGTCGTAGCGATACTTTTCGTGCTGATGCAGGTAGACGTCGTTCAGGCTGGCACCGCTATAGAGCACGGCATCATCAATGATAAAACCTTTGTAGTGCAGCACGCCCAGCGCTTCACGGGTATTCACGGGTACGCCATAAACGGCGATATCGACGCCAGGATTCTCCTGCGCCAGACGGCAGTACCAGTCGGCATTGGTATTGGCCGCGGCAGCCCCGATCCGGCCACGCTGGGCGCGATGCCAGTCAACCAGGACGCGGACATCCAGCTCTGGACGCTGGCGTTTCGCTTCATAGAGCGCCGCCATAATGTCTTTACCGCCGTCGTCCTGCTCAAGATACAGGGCGATAATACAGATGCGTTGTGTCGCACCAGCAATCTGTTTTAGCAGCGTTTCCCGAAAATCGGCGGGAGCGTAGTAAAACGTGACATCATCAACTGACTGAGAGAGCTTAGGTAGTTGAGCAAGGTGTTGTTGATGTTTATTACGCTTAAATTTTGACAACATCACAGTGCGTATCTTCTCTGTTTATTGAAGGGTCTCTGTATCATGCATCTACAGAAGCATGCAGACCACATAAGCGGACAATGATAACACCAGAGCCAGCGAAAGTGGTCAACATTTCCAATACCTTACTCAGGAGCCGCCAGGCCCGGCAAGAGGAAGCGTCAGGCTGACAATCCCGTCCTCAAGCTGGATATCAACGGTAAAGCCGAGTTTACGTGCCAGCGTAACCATACCGCGATTATTAGGCATCGTAATACCATTCAGACGCATGAGACCGTGATCGCGGGTGTAGCCAATAAGTTTCTCCAGCAGGCGTCTCCCCAGACCTAACCCCTTAAGGTCAGAGCGGACCAGCACGGCAAACTCCGCATCAACGTTGTCAGGATCGGAGATCGCCCGCGTCACGCCAAGGATCTCTTCGCCATCGTCAGTGCGCCGCACGGCAACGATCGCCATCTCCCGATCGTAGTCGATCTGAGTCATATTGGCTAAGTCCTCATGGGTGAATTCGTTGATCTCACTGAAGTAACGATAATAAAGATCCTCTTTTGTGACCTTGGCGATAAAACGCTGCAGGGCCGGTTCATCTTCAGGGAGGATGGGGCGGAACAGGCAGGCATCGCCGTTTTTCAGCGTCACGCTCTCCTCAAGATGCTGTGGATAGGGGCGTATCGCCAGCCGGCTTTCGCTGCTGCCGCTAAACGGTGCCAGCGTCAGCGTCACGTCGAGGGCGGTAAACTCCCCGGCGGAGGCCAGCAGCGGGTGAATATCCAGCCGCTGGATCTCCGGGCAGTCAACGATCAGGTTTGATACCCGCACCAGAAACTGGCTCAGGCCGATCACATCCAGCGGCTGTAGACCGCTGCGTCCGCGGATCTTCTTATTCTTGATGGCCTGAATAACCAGGTAGCGAGCAAGGTTCATGTTCAACGGCGGCAGCGCTACTGCGGCCTGATCCTGCGCTCGCCACTCCACGCCACCTTCGCCCAGCATAATCAGCGGACCAAACACCGGATCCTGCTCAACCACCACCCTCAGCTCCTGGGCACCGGCGCGGTTAGCCATGCTCTGCACCTGCAAACCGTGCACCCGTGCCTGGGGCCAGCGCATCTTAACGCGATCGATAATCGCCTCTGCCGCCTGCTGCACCTCCGCAGCGGTGCGCAGATAGAGCATTACGCCCTGAACTTCGGACTTGTGTGGGATATCCGGGGATCGCAGCTTCAGGGCGACCGGGTAGCCAATTTGCCCGGCAATGTGTACCGCCTCGGCGCTGTCGCTGGCAATCCAGGTGGGAAGCGTTTGCAGCCCGTAGGCGCGAAGTACCGGCTGCACCTCATGCGTATCAAGCGTGGTGGCTCCCTCATCGATAGCCTGCTGCAACAGCTTATGCGCTTCGGCCGTATCGGCGGTCAGGTTGCTGGGCAGGGCAGGCGTCTCCCGGAGCTGCTTCTGGTTACGACGGTACTCCACCATATGCATAAAGGCGGTAATCGTCCCCTCCGGCGTCCGGTAGGTTGGCAGCCCCGCTTCGCTAAACAGGCGGCGGGCCTCCTGCGAAGAGAACTCCCCGCACCAGTTGGTCAGTACGGTGACATATTTACCGCGTGGATGCTTTTTCAGGGCATCGATCAGGGCCAGCGCGCTTTCACTGCCGGGCGCTACGGCGCTGGGGGAGTGGATCACCAGCAGGGCGTCATAGTCTGTACTGTCGAGCAGGATATTAAGCGCGGTGATATAGCGCTCGCTGCTGGCATCGTCGCGCAGATCCAGCGGGTTATCCGCCACAACCGATCCCGGCAGCGCTTCACGTAGGCGGGAGAGGGTCTCTTCCCCCAGCATCGCCAGCTTGCCGTTGCGCAGCCAGAGCTCGTCCAGCGCCAGCGCCGCCGGTGCCGCGCCGTTGCTGATAATCATCAGGCGCTCTCCGCGCAGCGGGCGCATATGGCTCAGAGTCTCAACGGCGGAGAAAAGCTCATGGGTATCCTGCACCCGCAGCAGACCTGCGCGCTGAATTGCCGCATCCCAGGCGGGATCCATCCCGGCGTTAACGTGCAGCAGACGCTGCGCCGCTGGGCTACGACCGCTTTTGATCACCAGAATGGGCTTATTACGTGAGGCGCTACGGGCGGCGGAGACAAAGCGCCGGGCGTCGCTCAGGTGCTCCAGATAGAGCAGAATAGCGCTGGTTTTGCTGTCGCGGGCAAGGAAGTCCAGAAGCTCATCGACGTCGATATCCAGGCTGTCGCCGAGGGCGATAAAGTAGGAGAAGCCCATTTCGCGCTGCTGGGCCCAGTCAAGAATGGTATTGGATACCGCCGCCGACTGGGAGATAAAGGCCAGCTTGCCGCGCGCGATCGGTACCGGAGAGAAGCTGGCGTTGAGCCCTTGCCAGGGGGCCAGCAGACCGAGGCTGTTTGGCCCCAGCAGGCGCATCTGGAAACGGCTGGCGCAGGCCAGCAGATCGGCGTGCTGTTCCGGCGGCGCAGAGAGGATGATGCAGGTCTTACACCCTTTCTGGCCTAGCGCCTCCAGCAGGCTTAGGTTGCGTTTCGCATGGGTGCAGAGCACGGCGAGATCCGGCGTAAAGGGCAGGCTGGCGACATCCGGCCAGGCCAGCACTCCCTGCACCGCCTTCCAGGCCGGGGTCACCGGCAGAACCGGACCGGCAAAGCCGCCGGCCAGTAGGTTACGCATCATCAAAAAGCCGGCGCGATCCGGCTTCATTGAGGCACCAATCACCGCAATCGACTTAGGGCGCAGCAGCGCTTCCAGTCCTCGTTGGCTCATACCGGTCTCCAGAAAAGAGTGACCTGATGATTTTAAACGCTTTCTTTCATATCCGCTGTGACGCTGCCCTTATGCTGCGTTTTTCCTGCCAGATAGCGGGTGCGGAAGCAGGAGAAGTGATCCCCCAGCGCCTGAGCGGCATGCTGGTCCGCAGCGAGATCGAGCAGGGCGATCGCCACCTCTGCCGTGCAGTACTGCCCCTCAACCTGCGCTTCGCGCAGGCGATAGGCGGAGACGCGGGAGAGATCGACAGAGATCACCGGTAGCCTGTCGAGATAAGGACTTTTACGGAACATCTTCCGCGCCTCGGTCCAGGTTCCGTCGAGCATAATAAACAGCGGCGGCTTACCGCTGGGAGGCATGGTGATCACCTGACGCTCGCTGCCCGCATAGGCAGCGGGGAAGACCACCATCGGCTGGTAATCTGGATCGGCGACCAGATCCAGCAGCGCCTGCGGCGGCTCGGTGCGCGACCACTGGAACGCAGCGGTATCCGGCAGGATATCGGCAATCAGGCGTCCGGTATTGCTGGGCTTCATCGGTTCGGTATCAAACATCACCAGACAGAAGCGGCTGCGGGCAGAGCTGGGCTGCAGCGTGGCGCACAGGCACTGCTTTAGCGGCAGCAGGCAGCGCTGACAGCGGCGGATACGGTTACCCCGGGCGAGAAAAGGGCGTGTAGCGCGGGCAAGACGTTGCGCCCGAAGTTGCAGTACGGCGTTATTGGTCACGGTCATAGAGGTGGCGCAGAAAAAACGCCATTGTGGCAGAGGGAAAAACGGGGCACAAGCGCGCCCCGGAAGATCAGAGTGATTCGTTCAGCCAGCTATCAAACGGTGCTTTCGGCACCGCGCCGCTCAGCATGTCGACAACCTCACCATTTTTGAACAGCATGATGGTTGGAATGCTGCGGATCCGGAAGCGGGCGCTTAGCTCACGTTCGGCTTCGGTGTTAATCTTTACAAAGCGCACTTTGCCGCTGCGCTCTTCGGCAACGTCTTCAAAAATCGGGGCAAAGCTGCGGCAGGGGCCACACCAGGGTGCCCAGAAATCTACCACTACCGGCAGATCGTCTTTCAGGAGTTTGTCTAGCGTCTCGCCGGTGGCGTTGATTACGTCGCCATCGAAAAGATCGTGGCCACAGCGTCCACATTTCGCGCCGTCGGTAGCATGGTCATCGGGAATGCGGTTCAGTGCCTGACAGCTTGCACATACGGTATTCATAACTAACCTCTGGGTAGTGCGGTGGGACAGAGTATGTTTCCAATATGTTACATATTATCTTTGAGCAGGTTTGAAACGACAACGCGTTTTATTCAATGAGTACAATAGTCGCAGGCTTTTAAATGAAGTAATGGCTATGCGCCTGCACATCGGGTAATCTGCGCGCTTCGCGCAGCGCTGGTGGAGAAAAGCATGAACGACGAACTTAAAAACAAAAGCGGCAAGGTCAAAGTGATGTATGTCCGCAGTGATGATGATTCTGATAAACGTACCCATAACCCGCGTACCGGGAAGGGGGGCGGACGTCCGGGATCGTCTCGTGCAGACGGTGGCCGTCGCCCCGCCCGCGATGAGAGAAAACCTTTTGGTCGCGATCGTGACCGTGATAACGAGCGTGACGGCGGATCGCCGTGGCGCACCGTCTCCCGCCCGCCCGTTAGCGAATCGGTAAGGGACGAGGAGGAGTCAGCCAGCGGCAAGCCGGTTATCGATCCTGAAGTGATCCGTCGCCAGCGCGCTGAAGAGACACGCGTTTACGGTGAAAACGCCTGTCAGGCTCTGTTCCAGAGTCGCCCGGATTGCATCGTCCGCGCCTGGTTTGTCCAGAGCGTGACGCCGCGCTTCAAAGAGGCGCTGCGCTGGATGGCTGCGAACCGCAAGGCCTACCATGTGGTAGACGAGGCCGAGCTGGCAAAAGCGTCCGGAACCGAACACCACGGTGGCGTCTGCTTTATTATCAAAAAGCGTAGCGGTATCTCCGTGCAGCAGTGGGTGAGCCAGGCGGGCGAGCAGGATTGCGTCCTGGCGCTGGAGGATGTGGGCAACCCGCACAACCTCGGCGCGATGATGCGTAGCTGCGCGCACTTCGGTGTGAAAGGCGTAGTGCTGCAGGACGCGGGAATTATCGAGTCTGGCGCAGCGGTACGTACCGCTGAGGGCGGGGCCGAGCACGTGCAGGCGATCACCGGTGACAGCGTGCTTGATGCGCTGGATGCCTTCCGCAAAGCGGGCTACACCATTGTAACCACCTCCAGCCATGAAGGTACGCCGCTTTATCAGGCCGAGATGCCGAAGAAGATGGTGCTGGTATTAGGCCAGGAGCGTGACGGTCTCTCCGATGCGGCGCTGGCCAGCGCCGATCTGAGCCTTGCTATTCCGGGCACCGGCAACGTTGAAAGCCTTAACGTCTCCGTGGCGACCGGCGTTCTGCTCGCCGAGTGGTGGCGTCAGAACAAAGCGTAACGCTTTCCAGGCCCGGCAGGCATCGCGCCGCCGGGCCCAATCCCTTCGCTATTCGCTCTCTGCCGGCAGAACCGGCATCCAGTCAATCGGCTTCTCGCCGTGCTGCTCCAGCCACTCATTAGCCAGTACAAAATGGTGACAGCCAAAAAATCCCCGGTGCGCCGACAGCGGTGAAGGGTGAGGCGCTTTCAGGATATGGTGGCGCTGGCCGTCAATAATCGCCCCTTTCTTCTGCGCGTGGGATCCCCACAGTAAAAACACGACGTTCTCACGGTGCTCGTTAATCAAAGCAATCACCTTATCGGTAAAGGTCTCCCAGCCGAGGCTGGCATGAGAGTGCGCATGGCCTGCGCGCACGGTCAGCACCGTGTTGAGCAGCAGCACTCCCTGACGCGCCCAGCTCTCCAGATAGCCGTGCGTCGGCCGGGTAAATCCCGGAATTGAGCTCTCCAGCTCTTTGTACATATTGAGCAGCGACGGGGGCGTAGCGACGCCGGGGCGGACGGAGAAGGCCAGGCCGTGTGCCTGTCCCGGCCCGTGATAGGGATCCTGACCGAGGATCACCACCTTCACATCCCCCAGCTCGGTGAAGCGAAAGGCGTTGAACACATCCTTTTGTGGCGGGTAAACCGTCACGCCAGCCTCGCGTTCGGCGGCTACTGCGTTAAGCGTATTGGTAAAGTAGGGCTGCTTTTTCTCTTCAGCCAGCACGTCGTGCCATGTTTGCGAAGTGGTCATTCCGGTCTCCTGCCTCTTTTAGTGATCCTAAGCTTAACCGCTTCTTTCCGCGGAATAAAATATGTGGGCATAAACGCGGGCTCAGACTTAACAAAATTTGAGAAATTACAAAATATTTTTAGAGAGCCACGCGGCATAACTTGATATAAAACAACTATTTCCCATCATGACCCTCTTTGTGGTGTGGCTTTTATTGATATAGGTCAAGGAATGACCCCAGTTTGGCTGGTATATATACACTCAGGCAACAATGGTTTTACCAATTGGCCGGGATATGGCCGACACAATAATTTAAGACGCCCGGGAGGCATCATATGATTACAGGTATCCAAATCACCAAAGCCGCAAACGACGATCTGTTGAACTCTTTCTGGCTGCTCGACAGCGAAAAAGGGGAAGCGCGTTGCGTATGTGCTAAAGCCGGTTTTGCCGAAGATGACGTGGTGGCGATTGACCAGCTGGGCAGCATCGAGTATCGCGAAGTACCGATGGAAGTTCAGCCGCAGGTTCGCGTTGAAGGCGGCCAGCACCTGAACGTTAACGTGCTGCGTCGTGAAACCCTGATGGATGCGGTTGAGCACCCGGAAAAATATCCGCAGCTGACCATCCGCGTGTCAGGCTATGCGGTACGCTTTAACTCCCTGACCCCAGAGCAGCAGCGCGACGTTATCGCCCGTACCTTTACTGAAAGCCTGTAACAGGCCTGCATAAAAAAAGCCGGGTAGCGAACCCGGCTTTTTTATTACTCGTTTGACGACTCTTGAGAGCCGCTCGGCTTACGACGCTTACCCACGTTTTTAGCATCGCGATGACGCACCTTTACGCGCGGCTTCTCTTTCTCTTTCTCTTTCTTTTCGGCACGCTTGGCCAGCGCCTTCTTCGACGGCTTACCCGTCATCTTCTCGCTCGGCGCACGGGTGGTGGGGCGCAGCTCGTCAATAACACGGGCTTTTAGCGGCTCATCAACGTAGCGGCCAATTTTCTGCAATAGCAGGTAATCGTGAGCTTCGACCAGCGAAATCGCGGTGCCTTTGCGCCCGGCGCGACCGGTACGGCCAATACGGTGCAGGTAGATATCGCCGCTGCGTGGCATATCAAAGTTAATCACGTGGCTCACGTCTGGAATATCGATCCCACGCGCGGCAACGTCGGTGGCGATCAGCACATTCACCCGGCCTTCGGTCAGACGTTTGATACCTTCGGTACGCTTCACCTGGGCCATCTCGCCTTCAAGATAGCAGTTGTTAATACCGGCGTTACGCAGCAGCTCTGCCAGCTCATGCACGCGCTCGCGCTTACGAACAAACACGATGGTGCGGGTCGCATCGTCCTGGGTCAGCAGGTGCTTCAGCAGGGCGGTCTTATGTGCAAAGTCATCCGCGCGGTAGTACCACTGGTGGATTTTTTTACGTTCGCGGGTAGACGGTGTCGCAGAGACCTCGACCGGATCTTCCAGCAGGCGCTCGGCAAAGTCCTTCACGGCGTTGCCTTCCAGCGTGGCGGAGAAGAGCATGGTCTGCTTACGCCAGCGCGTCTCCCCGGCGATGTGCTCGATATCCTGGGCGAAACCCAGCTCCAGCATGCGGTCTGCTTCATCGAGGATCAGCGTCTCTACGGCGCGGCAGTCAAAGTTCTCTTCTTTGATGTACTGCATAAGGCGGCCGGTTGTGGCGACCACGATATCCTGGTTTTCGCTGAACACTTCGGCGTGGTTCATATAGGCTACGCCGCCGGTGATGGTGGCGATATCCAGATGGGTATTTACCGACAGCTCACGGGCGTGCTCGGCCACCTGCGTTGCCAGCTCGCGGGTAGGCGTCAGGATAAGAATACGCGGCGGTCCGGATTTCTTACGTGGAAAATCGATCAGGTGCTGCAACGCAGGCAGCAGATACGCTGCCGTTTTACCCGTGCCGGTAGGCGCGGAACCGAGTACATCTCGGCCCTCCAGCGCAGGCGGAATAGCAGCCGCCTGAATGGCAGTTGGGCGTGTGAAGCCTTTACTCTGGAGCGCGTCCAGCAGGCTTTCATCGAGTTCGAGTTCGGAAAAAGTCGTTACAGTCATGTTCTACCTCAGTGTGGGGCGCTGATTATAATCGTTATGGCTGCAATCTTCATCTCTTTGTGTGGATAACGCTTTCCCGCCTGGCGGCTTTCCCCTATTCTACACCGGTTTCGTTAGTTGGATTGTTAAGAATGCCCCACAGCAAAGCGCAGCTGCGTCGTAATGGTTTCACCTTTAAACAGTTTTTTATTGCCCATGACAGATGTGCCATGAAGGTGGGTACTGACGGTATTCTTCTCGGGGCATGGTCGCCGGTTGCCGGGGTTAAGCGTATCCTCGATATCGGCACCGGCAGCGGCTTACTGGCGTTGATGCTGGCCCAGCGTACCGGTGAGACAGTAAGTATTGATGCCGTAGAGCTGGACGCCGATGCCGCTCAACAGGCGCAGGAGAACGTGAGCGAGTCGCCGTGGGCGGATCGCATTCAGATCCACTCTGCTGACATTCAGGAGTGGGTCAACACCTGCACCCGCCGCTACGATCTCATCGTCAGCAACCCGCCTTACTATGAAAAAGGGGTCGAGTGCGGCACGCCGCAGCGGGAGCAGGCGCGCTATACCGTCTCTCTGGATCACGGTACGCTGCTGGCCTGCGCCGCCGAGTGCATCACTGAAGAGGGGTTTTTATGCGTGGTGCTGCCGGAGGCGCTGGGAAATGGCTTTACGCAAAAGGCGCTGGAGACGGGCTGGCATTTGCGCCTGCGCACCGACGTTGCCGATAACGAAAGTCGTCTACCGCACCGCGTACTGCTGGCTTTCTCCCCCACCCAGGGGGAGTGCTTTAGCGATCGCATGACCATCCGCGGCGCGGATCAGCGCTATTCAGAAGACTATACGGCGCTGACCCAGGCGTTCTATCTCTTTATGTAGGTGCGCGGGACAAGTATCGATGGCCCGGAGTCTGGCAGCAGCGCCGGGTAATCAAGCGTGTAGTGCAATCCTCGGCTCTCCTTACGCGCCATGGCGCAGCGAACAATCAGCTCCGCAACCTGCACCAGATTACGCAGCTCCAGCAGATTGTTAGAGACGCGGAAGTTAGCGTAATACTCGTCGATCTCCTGCTGCAACATCTGGATCCGCCGTAGCGCGCGCTCCAGCCGCTTGCTGGTGCGCACGATCCCCACGTAATCCCACATCAGCAGGCGCAGCTCGTGCCAGTTATGCTGAATGATGACTCGCTCATCCGGATCCTCAACCTGGCTCTCGTCCCACGCGGGGAGCGTAGCGACCTCTGACACAGCAGAAAGCCGCCCGGTAATATCCTCCGCCGCTGACCAACCGTAGACCAGACACTCCAGCAGTGAGTTCGATGCCATACGGTTTGCGCCGTGCAGGCCGGTATAGCTCACCTCGCCGATGGCATACAGCCCGTCCACGTCGGTACGGCCTGCGTCATCCACCATCACGCCGCCGCAGGTGTAGTGTGCCGCCGGCACGATAGGCACCGGCTCTTTGGTGAGATCGATACCCAGGCCAAGCAGCTTCTCGTAGATCATGGGGAAGTGCTGGCGGATAAAGGCCTCTGGCTTATGGCTGATATCCAGGTACATGCAGTCCGCCCCAAGACGTTTCATCTCATGGTCGATAGCTCTGGCCACGATGTCACGCGGCGCCAGCTCGCCCCGGGAATCGAAGTCGGGCATAAACCGCGTGCCATCCGGGCGCTTAAGATAGGCGCCTTCCCCGCGCAGTGCCTCGGTAAGCAGGAAGTTACGCGCCTGCGGGTGGAAGAGGGCGGTGGGGTGAAACTGGTTGAATTCGAGGTTAGCCACCCGGCAGCCTGCCCGCCAGGCCATGGCGATACCGTCTCCAGAGGCGATATCCGGGTTAGTGGTGTACTGATAGACCTTCGACGCACCGCCGGTGGCCAGCACTACCGCTTTCGCCCGGCAGGTCTCAACCGCCTCGCGATTGCGGTTCCACACCCAAGCGCCAACCGCCCGACGCGGGCCGGAGAGGCCAATTTTGTCGGAGATAATCAGGTCTACAGCGTTGCAGCGCTCCAGCACGCGAATATTGGGATGGCTCAGCGCCTGGCTTACCAGCGTCGTCTCGACCGCTTTGCCGGTAGCGTCGGCGGCGTGCAGGATCCGGCGATGGCTGTGGCCGCCCTCGCGGGTCAGGTGGTAGCCCTCTGCACCGTTGGGCTGCACGTGGGTATCAAACAGCACGCCCTGATCGATAAGCCACTGTACGCAGGGCCGGGCGTTGCTGGCGACAAACTCAGCCGCATGGCGATCGACGATACCTGCCCCCGCGATAAGCGTATCTTCCACGTGTGAGCTAATGCTATCGGTGTCATCAAACACGGCGGCAATGCCACCCTGCGCATAGAGGGTGGAGCCTTCGCTAATCGGGCCTTTACTAAGAACAATCACGCTATGGTGTTGCGCCAAACGCAGCGCCAGAGAGAGACCAGCAGCGCCACTGCCAATTACCAGCACATCACAGGAGAGATCGGGAGTCGTATTCATGATAGTGTGTTTAATTTACTAAACAGGATGACGCCAGCATAGATCTAAAGGCGGTATAAATCACCAAATTTTTTAAATTGTGTTGTAAAGGCTAAACAGCGAGGCGGTGAAAAGGCTAAATCAGTTTTGTGGTGAAAAAAAAGCAGGGTTGCGTTACTCTGCTGACGGTATAAAAGGCTTTTCTACTATGCGACGTGCATAGTTTAGCGTCAGTAGACTTATAATGAGTCATAACCAACGGTCTACGAAACGATACACAAAAACAAAGGCGTAACGGAACTTTTGCCGAAAAAGTCTCTCTAACCACATGCTTGCTCAGAGTGCTGTGTGGGAGTGGCGTTTCGATTACGCGTGGATATTAGGTTTGGGGAGACATTACCTCGGATGAGCGAGCAGTTAACGGATCAGGTCCTCGTCGAACGGGTCCAGAAGGGAGATCAGAAAGCCTTTAACTTACTGGTGGTTCGCTACCAGCATAAAGTAGCGAGCCTGGTTTCCCGTTATGTGCCGTCGGGCGACGTTCCCGATGTGGCACAAGAGTCTTTCATTAAGGCCTATCGCGCGCTGGATTCATTCCGGGGGGATAGCGCTTTTTACACCTGGCTCTATCGTATTGCGGTAAATACCGCCAAGAATTACCTGGTCGCTCAGGGTCGTCGTCCACCGTCCAGCGATGTTGATGCTATAGAAGCAGAAAACTACGAAAACGGTGGGGCGCTGAAAGAAATTTCGAACCCTGAGAACTTAATGTTGTCAGAAGAACTGAGACAAATTGTTTTCCGAACCATTGAATCGCTTCCGGAAGATTTACGTATGGCAATTACCTTACGGGAGCTGGATGGCCTTAGCTATGAAGAGATAGCCGCCATTATGGACTGCCCGGTGGGTACGGTACGTTCACGTATCTTCCGAGCTCGGGAAGCCATTGATAATAAAGTTCAACCGCTTATCAGGCGTTGACGATAGCGGGATACTGGAAAAGGTATTAGGCATGCAGAAAGAAAAGCTTTCCGCTTTAATGGATGGTGAGACGCTGGATACCGAGCTGCTCAAGGAGCTGTCTCGCGATCCGGAAATGCAGGAAACCTGGGAGCGTTATCACCTGGTGCGTGACGCTTTACGCGGTGACACTGCCGACGTCATCCATTTCGATATCTCAGCCCGCGTCATGGCTGCTATTGCCGACGAACCGGTACGGCAGGCAACACCATTGATCCCGGAATCCCAGCCTGCGCCACAGCAGTGGCAGAAGATGCCGTTCTGGGCCAAAGTGCGTCCCTGGGCAAGCCAGCTTACGCAAATGGGCGTAGCCGCCTGCGTTTCGCTTGCGGTGATCGTTGGCGTGCAGCACTATAATAGTCCATCCGACAGTGCCCAGCAGCCTGAAGCGCCGGTGTTTAACACGCTTCCTATGATGGGCAAAGCCAGCCCGGTTAGCCTTGGCGTCCCGTCGGAGGCCACTGCCGATGCGGGTCAGCAGCAGCAGGTTCAGGAGCAGCGCCGCCGTATCAATGCGATGCTGCAGGACTATGAGCTGCAGCGTCGCCTGCACTCCGAACAGCTTCAGTTTGAGCAGGCGCAAACCCAGCAGGCCGCTGTACAGGTGCCAGGAACCCAAACTTTAGGAACGCAATCGCAGTAATGAAGCAACTTTGGTGTGCCATGTCTCTCATGGCCGGTAGTCTGTTGTTTTCTGCTAACGCCTCGGCTGATGTCACCTCCGGGGCGTTGTTGCAGCAGATGAACCTGGCCAGCCAGTCTCTCAACTATGAGCTCTCTTTTGTCAGCATTAATAAGCAGGGCGTCGAGTCGTTACGCTATCGACATGCCCGGCTGGCAAATCAGCCTCTCGCCCAGCTGTTACAGATGGATGGCCCGCGTCGTGAGGTCGTTCAGCGCGGCAGTGAAATAAGCTATTTCGAGCCGGGCCTTGAGCCGTTTACGCTGACCGGCGACTACATCGTCGATTCGTTGCCCTCTCTGGTCTATACCGATTTCAAACGGCTAGCGGCCTTCTACGATTTCATCTCAGTAGGGCGTACCCGGATTGCCGATCGCCTGTGCGAGGTGATCCGCGTCGTGGCCCGTGACGGTACCCGCTACAGCTATATTGTCTGGTTGGATGCGGAGACCAAGCTTCCCATGCGGGTCGATCTGCTCGATCGCGACGGGGAGACCCTGGAGCAGTTCCGCGTCGTCGCGGTCACCGTGAATGAGCAGGTGGGAAGCAATATGGAGAACCTCGCCAAAGCTAACCTGCCGCCGCTGCTGTCGGTTCCGGCGGGCGAAAAGATCAATTTCAACTGGTCGGCGACCTGGCTACCGCAGGGCTTTAGCGAAGTCTCCAGCAGCCGTCGCAAGCTGCCGACGATCGATATGCCGGTGGAGTCGCGTCTCTTCTCTGACGGCCTGTTCAGCTTCTCTATTAACGTTAACCGCGCCAGCCAGAACAGCAGCGATCAAATGCTACGCACCGGGCGTCGTACCGTCAGCACCACAGTGCGGGATAACGCAGAGATTACCGTAGTCGGCGAGCTTCCGCCGCAGACTGCAAAACGTATTGCAGACAGTCTTAAATTCAGGGCAGCACAATGATCAAAGAGTGGGCAACCGTGGTCTCATGGCACAATGGCGAAGCCGTTGTCAGCTGTGATGTTAAAGCATCCTGTAACAGCTGCGCCTCGCGCGCAGGGTGCGGCAGCCGCGTTCTGAACAAGCTCGGCCCGCAGATGACCCACACTATTACCGTGCCCAGCGCGCAGCCGCTGGTGGTCGGGCAGAAGGTCGAGCTGGGTATCGCCGAAGGCAGCCTGCTCAGCTCTGCGCTGCTGGTCTATATGTCACCGCTGGTGGGGCTGTTTGTCATGGCCGCACTGTTCCAGACGCTGTTTGGTTACGACCTGGCGGCGATGGGCGGCGCGGTGCTGGGCGGCGTCGGGGGCTTTCTGCTGGCTCGCGCGTTTTCACCCAGGCTGGCTGCCCGCGAAGCCTGGCAGCCGGTGATCCTGAGCGTTGCCCTGCCGCCAAACGAGCTACGTGTAGAAATGCACACTCCGGACGCAGGCCTATAAAGTCTCGCTTTTTCACCGCCTGGCTTGAGTCATCCTCAGCCAGGCGTTCATTTAACGCTGTTTAACTCTCTTCCTACGCTTTATCTTTTTTAAATAACCGTGTTTTGAGCTTTGCATTAATCGTAAGAAAGGGCGATTCAATATAGGTATAAGTTATTATGGCTACGCCGCATGCAAGCGTCATAATCGCTGGAAGGAGAAGGTAGTAAATATATTCAGGTGTATCTGCAAAGGGAAGTAAATTAAAAAGAGTAAAAAGGGTATAAAGAATAAACCCATGAGTCAGATATATGCTATAGCTAATATCACCAAGTTTAGTTAACCCTCTGTTTTTTAGTAATCCAAACATATCATTACCGGCCGCAATACAGCAAAATGAGATGCTAATTAAAAACATCTGTTTATAAGTGTAGTAATGTGAGAAGAATAGGGCATAAATTAACGTCACTAGCGCAATGTATGTCATAAGTTTGCTTCTGAAGATATAAGCGAACCGTGAAGAGGCGATAGCGTAGGCGAGACCACCATAAGCAAAAAGAGTAAATAGATCGTCTATCAGACCCAGAGTATGATAGCTACTATATAGAATTATTGCAGGTAGTGCTGCACATAAAATAGCCCGTACGCTTAGCGTCTTCAGATTAAGCAGAGCCAGGATAGGAAGCGACAGGTAAAAGACAGCTTCGTAAATGAGCGTCCAGTGGGCTCCGCTTATAAATGATGCGATCTCAATACCATTTAACGGTGGAAGATTAAATATCAATGCTTCGCGAAATGAAAATATGAGTTCTCCGGGCGTAGCGTGGCCTTTATAATAAAAAAAAGTAGATGGTATAAATCACACCTAAAACAAATATAAAGAGAGGGTAAATGCGCAAAACCCTATTAATAGCCAATTCGCGCCAGTGGATGCCTCCACGGCAAATTTTTCCGATAAAAAGATAGCCAGTAATCATAAAAAACATTGATACGGGAATGGCACCAATATTACTAACAAGTTTATTTTTCGCTAACCCCCAAACGCCGTCCACTTTGAAATGATAGGTGAGAACGAAATGATGACATAGTACTAAGGGTGCTAATAAGCCCCTGAAGGCGTCAAGGGTTATATTTCTTCCTTGTGAAGCAGGGTGGGGTAAATAATTTAATGCTTTTATTACCAAGAGCAGAGATAAAGAAAATATCACAATTAAATATAAATTATACATTATAGATCCGAGTAGTCATGTATACAGACTCGCGCATAGTAGCACTTACCGATGAACTGAGCGATACCCGGTGCTGGATATGCTTAAGGTGTTCTCATCATATAGTGGGAAGTGAGAATCGTGCAGGAATGTAACCTTTTATGTTAATGAAAGGATCCTATGCTGACGATTTGCCCTCTACAGTGTAAGATGCTCGGCAATGTACGGGACGGTAAGTAGCACTGCACGTTCGCTGCCATGTCCATCAAATGATTTAAAATAACACTTGGGTTAGAAAATCCTTACATATGAAGAATATACGTAACTTCTCCATCATTGCGCACATCGACCACGGTAAATCGACGCTGTCTGACCGTATCATCCAGCTTTGCGGCGGCCTCTCCGATCGCGAAATGGAAGCCCAGGTGCTGGACTCCATGGATCTTGAGCGCGAGCGCGGGATCACCATTAAAGCCCAGAGCGTAACCCTGGACTATAAAGCCGCTGACGGTGAAACCTATCAGCTGAACTTTATCGACACTCCAGGACACGTTGACTTCTCCTATGAAGTCTCCCGTTCGCTGGCGGCGTGCGAAGGCGCGCTGCTGGTCGTCGATGCAGGCCAGGGCGTGGAAGCGCAGACGTTGGCTAACTGCTACACCGCGATGGAAATGGATCTGGAAGTGGTTCCGGTTCTGAACAAAATCGACCTGCCGGCTGCCGATCCAGAGCGCGTGGCGGAAGAGATTGAAGACATTGTCGGTATCGACGCCGCCGACGCCGTACGCTGCTCCGCGAAGACCGGGGTAGGGGTGGGCGACGTGCTGGAGCGTCTGGTACGTGATATTCCCCCGCCGCAGGGCGATCCTGAGGGGCCGCTGCAGGCGCTGATCATCGACTCCTGGTTCGATAACTACCTGGGCGTTGTCTCTCTGGTTCGTATCAACAACGGCACCATGCGCAAGGGGGATAAGATCAAGGTGATGAGCACCGGCCAGACGTATAACGCCGATCGCCTGGGCATCTTTACGCCGAAGCAGGTTGACCGCACCGAGCTGAAGTGCGGCGAGGTCGGTTGGCTGGTCTGTGCCATCAAAGACATCCTTGGTGCGCCGGTGGGCGATACCCTGACCACCGCTCGCAACCCGGCGGATAAAGCGCTGCCGGGCTTTAAAAAGGTGAAACCGCAGGTTTACGCGGGTCTGTTCCCGGTTAGCTCTGACGACTACGAGAACTTCCGCGATGCGCTGGGCAAGCTGAGCCTCAACGACGCCTCGCTGTTCTACGAGCCGGAAAGCTCTACCGCGCTGGGCTTCGGCTTCCGCTGCGGCTTCCTTGGCCTGCTGCACATGGAGATCATCCAGGAGCGTCTGGAGCGTGAATACGATCTGGACCTGATCACTACTGCGCCGACCGTAGTCTATGAAGTCGTGACCACCTCAAAAGAGACGGTATACGTCGACAGCCCCTCCAAGCTGCCGCCGCTGAATAACATTCAGGAGCTGCGCGAGCCTATCGCTGAGTGCCACATGCTGCTGCCGCAGGAGTACCTGGGCAACGTCATCACCCTCTGCATTGAGAAGCGCGGCGTGCAGACCAACATGGTCTACCACGGTAAACAGGTGGCGCTGACCTATGAGATCCCAATGGCGGAGGTGGTGCTCGACTTCTTCGATCGCCTGAAGTCCACCTCACGCGGTTACGCGTCGCTGGACTACAACTTCAAGCGCTTCCAGGCCTCAAACATGGTCCGCGTTGACGTCCTGATTAACGGCGAACGTGTTGATGCCCTGGCGCTGATCACCCATAACGATAACGCGCCGTACCGCGGTCGTGAGCTGGTTGAGAAGATGAAAGAGCTGATCCCGCGCCAGCAGTTTGATATCGCGATTCAGGCCGCCATCGGTAACCACGTTATTGCCCGCTCGACGGTGAAACAGCTGCGTAAAAACGTTCTCGCCAAGTGCTATGGCGGCGACGTTAGCCGTAAGAAAAAGCTGCTGCAGAAGCAGAAAGACGGTAAGAAACGTATGAAGCAGGTCGGTAACGTTGAGCTGCCGCAGGAAGCCTTCCTCGCCATTCTGCACGTAGGTAAAGACGGCAAATAAACCATTAAGGAGTTGGTATGGCGAACATGTTTGCCCTGATCCTGGTGATTGCAACCCTGGTGACAGGGTTGCTCTGGTGCCTGGACAAGGCCGTATTTGCACCAAAGCGTCGGGAGCGGCAGGCCGCAGCCCAGGCGGCGGCGGGCGATACGCTGGATCAAAAAACGCTGAAAAAAGTGAGCCCGAAACCGGGCTGGCTGGAGACCGGAGCCTCTGTGTTCCCGGTGCTGGCGATTGTGCTGGTGGTGCGCTCATTTATCTATGAGCCGTTTCAGATCCCATCTGGTTCGATGATGCCAACCCTGCTGATCGGCGACTTTATCCTGGTGGAGAAATTTGCCTACGGGATTAAAGATCCGATCTACCAGAAAACGCTGATCGAAACCGGCCACCCGAAACGCGGCGACATCGCGGTGTTTAAGTATCCGGACGATCCGCGCCTGGACTACATCAAGCGCGTGGTAGGCCTGCCGGGCGATAAGGTCAGCTACGATCCGGTTGCCAAGCAGGTAACGGTACAGCCAGGGTGCAGCTCCGGTCAGGCGTGCGCCAGCGCGCTGCCGATCACTTACTCCAACGTTGCGCCCAGCGATTTTGTCCAGACCTTTAGCCGCCGTAACGGTGGCGAGGCCAGCAGCGGCTTCTTCCAGCTGCCGCCGGGTGAAACCAAAGAGAACAGCGTGCGCCTTGCCGAGCGTAAAGAGACGCTGGGTGATGTGACGCACCGCATTCTGACCGTGCCGATTGCGCAGGATCAGCTGGGGCTCTATCACCAGCAGCCAGGCCAGCCGCTGGCGACCTGGATCGTGCCGCCGGGACACTACTTCATGATGGGTGATAACCGCGACAACAGCGCGGACAGCCGTTACTGGGGCTTTGTGCCGGAGGCGAATCTGGTAGGTCGGGCCACCGCGATCTGGATGAGCTTCGAGAAACAAGAGGGCGAGTGGCCTACCGGCGTGCGCTTAAATCGCATCGGTGGCATCCACTAATCCGTCGGGTTGCAGCGAATCTGGCTGCAACCCAAATTATTTCCACGATAAATCAGTCCCGGCTAACGACATCCCTCGCCGTTGTGTATAGAATATTCCCCCGAAGTTAAGGCTGGTTCCGCAGGGAGCCACGGCACACGAAACCGCGTTGTTCTCTTCAGGTCGGTTTCGTGTGCTGCATTTTTGACGCATTCATCCTATTGGTATCGCATGAACCCCATCGTAATTAATCGGCTTCAACGGAAGCTGGGCTACACTTTTCAACATCAGGAGTTATTGCAGCAGGCGTTAACCCATCGCAGCGCCAGCAGCAAACACAATGAGCGTCTGGAGTTTTTGGGTGACTCCATTTTAAGTTTCGTTATTGCTAACGCGCTCTATCACCGCTTCCCCCGCGTGGACGAAGGCGATATGAGCCGGATGCGCGCGACGCTGGTGCGCGGCAACACGCTGGCTGAACTCGGCCGCGAGTTTGAGCTGGGCGAGTGCCTGCGTTTAGGGCCGGGCGAGCTTAAAAGCGGCGGTTTTCGCCGGGAGTCTATTCTGGCCGACACCGTTGAGGCGTTAATTGGCGGCGTGTTTCTCGATAGCGATATCCAGACCGTCGAAAAGCTGATCCTCTACTGGTATCAAACTCGCCTGGACGAGATCAGCCCAGGAGATAAGCAAAAAGATCCGAAGACGCGTTTGCAGGAATTTTTACAGGGTCGTCACCTGCCGCTGCCAACCTATCTGGTTGTGCAGGTGCGTGGTGAAGCCCACGATCAGGAATTTACTATCCACTGCCAGGTAAGCGGCCTGAGTGAACCGGTGGTCGGCACAGGTTCCAGCCGCCGTAAGGCGGAGCAGGCTGCCGCCGAACAGGCGTTGAAAAAACTGGAGCTGGAATGAGCAACGAAAAAACATACTGCGGATTTATTGCCATCGTTGGACGTCCCAACGTGGGCAAATCTACGCTGCTGAACAATCTGCTGGGGCAGAAGATCTCTATTACCTCCCGTAAAGCGCAGACCACGCGTCACCGCATCACGGGGATCCATACCGAAGGCGCTTACCAGGCCATCTACGTGGATACCCCGGGTCTGCATATGGAAGAGAAGCGCGCTATCAACCGCCTGATGAACAAGGCGGCCAGCAGCTCTATCGGCGACGTTGAGCTGGTGATCTTCGTAGTGGAAGGTACCCGCTGGACGGCGGACGATGAGATGGTGCTCAACAAGCTGCGCGACGGCAGAGCGCCGGTGATCCTGGCGGTTAACAAGGTCGATAACGTGCAGGAGAAGGCGGAACTGCTGCCGCACCTGCAGTTCCTCGCCAGCCAGATGAACTTCCTCGATATCGTGCCGCTCTCTGCCGAGACCGGGATGAACGTGGATACCATTGCCAGCATCGTGCGTAAGCACCTGCCGGAAGCGATTCACCACTTCCCGGAAGATTACATTACCGACCGTTCCCAGCGCTTTATGGCCTCGGAGATCATCCGTGAAAAACTGATGCGTTTCCTTGGCGAAGAGCTGCCCTACTCGGTGACCGTTGAGATCGAGCAATTTGTCACCAATGAGCGCGGCGGTTACGACGTCAATGGCCTGATCCTGGTTGAGCGCGAGGGGCAGAAGAAGATGGTGATTGGCAACAAAGGGGCCAAGATCAAAACCATCGGTATTGAAGCCCGCAAAGATATGCAGGAGATGTTCGAAGCTCCGGTGCACCTTGAGCTGTGGGTGAAGGTCAAATCCGGCTGGGCTGACGACGAGCGCGCCCTGCGTAGCCTCGGCTACGTTGACGACCTCAAGTAATTGACCGAAACGAACGGGTACGGCCAACGTACCTGCGGCATGAAAGACGACGAGTATAGAGGCTAATGGAAGGGTGGCAGCGCGCTTTTGTTCTCCATAGTCGTCCCTGGAGCGAAACCAGCCTGATGCTGGACGTCTTCACGGAAGAGTCGGGCCGCGTGCGCCTTGTTGCTAAAGGCGCACGCGCAAAACGTTCCAACCTCAAGGGCGCACTCCAGCCCTTTACGCCTCTATTGGTACGCTTCGGCGGCCGGGGTGAAGTCAAAACCCTGCGCAGCGCGGAAGCGGTGTCGCTGGCGCTCCCTCTGAGTGGTATCACGCTCTACAGCGGCCTCTACGTTAACGAACTTATCTCTCGCGTGCTTGAACATGAGACGCGCTTCTCTGAACTTTTTTTCGATTACCTGCACTGTATCCAGGCGCTGGCAGGCCTGAGCGGCTCGCCCGAACCGGTCCTCCGGCGCTTTGAGCTGGCGCTGCTGGGGCACCTGGGATACGGCATCGATTTTATGCACTGCGCCGGGACCGGCGAAGCGGTAGAGGACACCATGACCTATCGCTACCGGGAGGAGAAGGGGTTTATCGCCAGCGTGGTAATCGATAACCGTACCTTCACCGGCCGTCAGCTGCGAGCGCTCGCCGAGCGTGAGTTTCCCGATAGCGATACGTTAAAAGCGGCGAAACGCTTTACCCGCGCGGCCCTGAAGCCGTATCTTGGCGGTAAGCCGTTAAAAAGCCGGGAGTTGTTTCGCCAGTTTGTGCCGAAACGGCCAGCGCCGGATACACCATAAAACAAAGGATATTCGAGGATTGTATTGTCATGGCTGAACTACTGTTAGGCGTTAATATCGATCACATTGCCACCCTGCGTAACGCGCGTGGCACGGCATACCCGGATCCGGTCCAGGCGGCGTTTATTGCCGAGCAGGCGGGGGCGGACGGTATTACGGTGCATCTGCGCGAGGATCGCCGCCACATCACCGACCGCGACGTGAAGGTGCTGCGCCAGACGCTCGATACGCGCATGAATCTGGAGATGGCGGTCACCGAAGAGATGCTGGCTATCGCCTGCGAGACTAAACCTCACTTCTGCTGCCTGGTACCGGAGAAGCGCCAGGAGGTCACCACCGAAGGCGGACTGGACGTGGCCGGGCAGCGGGATAAGATGCGCGACGCCTGCACGCGGTTGGCGGAGGCCGGGATCCTGGTGTCGTTGTTTATCGATGCCGATCGCGAGCAGATCAAAGCCGCCGCAGAGGTAGGGGCACCCTACATCGAAATTCACACCGGCTGCTATGCGGACGCGGAAGACGACGCCACCCAGGCCAAAGAGCTGGAGCGCATCGCCAGCGCCGCCACCTATGCGGCAAGCCTCGGCCTGAAGGTCAACGCCGGCCACGGTCTGACCTATCACAACGTGAAACCTATCGCCCGCATCCCGGAGATGCACGAGCTGAACATCGGCCACGCCATTATTGGCCGGGCGGTGATGAGCGGCCTGAAAGAGGCGGTCGCCGAGATGAAACGCCTGATGCTGGAAGCGCGCGCCTGATGGCTATTCTGGGCTTAGGCACGGATATTGTGGAGATTGACCGCATTGAAGCGGTCATCTCCCGCTCCGGCGAACGGCTGGCAAAGCGGGTACTGAGCGCTAACGAGTGGGAAATCTACCAGGCGCACCAGCAGCCGGTACGCTTTCTTGCCAAGCGCTTTGCGGTGAAAGAGGCGGCGGCGAAAGCGTTCGGGACCGGGATTCGCAACGGTCTGGCGTTCAACCAGTTTGAAGTGTTTAACGACGAGTTAGGCAAGCCGCGTCTGCGCCTGTGGGGCGAAGCGCTGACGCTGGCAGAGCGGCTGGGCGTGACCCATATGCACGTCACTCTGGCAGATGAACGCCGCTACGCCTGCGCGACGGTAATTATCGAGAGTTAGATCTTATCCGCGTGGTGCAGCAGGACAAACTTGTCCCACAGCTGCTCCTGGCTCTCACCGTGCGCCGGATCCTTGAGAATGGTATTGGGGATAGGGCAGACCTTCTGACACGTCGGCGTCTCGTAGTGGCCGACGCACTCCGTACAGCGATCGCTGTTAATCTCATAAACGCTCTCACCCATCGAGATGGCCTCGTTCGGACACTCGGGTTCGCACATATCGCAGTTTATGCATTTTTTGGTGATCAGCAACGCCATCGAAAAATCTCAGAAGCTACACAAGCAGGGCGGGTATTATACGCCCGATTTGTGCTCAGACCAGTTTTTTCACCAGCGCTTCGCTGTGGCGGATCCGCTCCGGGGCGTGCTCCAGGTCCTGCTGCACCAGGGCCATAAACAGCAGGTCGGTGAGCAGCATCTGGGCGCTGGTAGAGGAGATGGCGGCGCTGCGGGTGGCCTGCTCTTCGGCAATGGTATAGAGGCAGCGGGTTGAACGCTGCTGCAGGGCGTTAGGGGTAAAGCCGGTGATCGCCAGGATCTTTGCTCCAACGCGTAAGGCTTCATCCGCCGCCATGTTGATCTCCCGCCTTTCGCCGGTATAGGAGATAGCCAGCAGCAGATCGCTGCTCTCCATCGCCTGGGTCGTTGCTAACAGGGCATGCATATCCTGCTCGACCACGGCGTGAAAACCAATCTTCATCAGCTTCCAGCCAAAGTTACGCGCCACCAGCCCGGATGCGCCGATGCCCGTCAGTACGATCCGTCGCGCATCGCGCAGCATGATCACACTCTCCTGCAGCTTATCTTCACTATTTACATCAAGGGTCGCGTTCATGGCGCTGACCTTCTCATGGATCAGCTTCTCGCCCACCACGCGCAGGGGATCGTCGCCGCGGATTTGGTTATGTACCGGAACGGAGTGGGGCGTTGGCGTGCTAACCAGCGCTTCGCTAATCGCCAGCTTAAGCGCCGGAAAGCCTTTAAACCCTAGCTTCTGGGCAAATTTCACCACGCTCGACTGACTGATGCCCGCCTCGGCGGCCAGCTGCTGAGAACTCAGATGGAGCGCGCGAGCGGGCTGGGTAAGCAGAAAATCCGCCAGCTTTTTATCGCTCTGCGCCAGGCCCGTATAGCGCTGACGGATGTGAATCAAACAGTTCATGACAACTCCAGGGGCAAAACGTGACAACGGCTACAAACATCCTGTTCGCAGGCATCAATGAATTATATATTCCATTATACTGCGCTGGACACGAATAAAATATTCAAAAGGTACTGATAATGAATCTTGGCTCACTGGTATCAGAAACGCGAAATTCTGAGACGATGGATCTGGACGCGCTTTCGACTATCGAGTTAGTAACCCGTTTTAATCAACAGGATACGCTGGTCGCGCTGGCAGTGAAAGAGACATTGCCAGATGTTGCACGGGCAGTGGATGCTGCCGCGACAGCGCTGAAAGCAGGTGGACGTATCATCTATATGGGCGCAGGCACCAGCGGCAGGCTCGGCGTTTTGGATGCCTCGGAGTGCCCGCCGACCTTTGGCGTCCCGCACGATCTGGTGATTGGCCTGATCGCCGGAGGTCCAGGGGCGTTGCTTAAAGCGGTAGAGGGAGCAGAGGATAACCCGCAGCTGGGGGAGGACGATCTGCGTGACCTGACCCTCACCCCCCAGGATCTGGTAGTAGGTTTGGCCGCATCTGGCCGCACGCCTTACGTTATCGGCGGACTTAAGTATGCCCGGGCTACAGGCTGCACCACGGTGGCTATCTCCTGTAATCCCGGTTCGCCGATAGCTCAGGCGGCGGATATTGCTATCTCGCCGGTCGTGGGGCCGGAAGCGCTGACCGGCTCTACCCGCCTCAAGTCCGGCACGGCGCAGAAGCTGGTGCTGAACATGATCTCCACCGGGGCGATGGTTAAGTTTGGCAAGGTCTACCAAAACCTGATGGTCGATATGAAAGCGAGCAATATTAAGCTCATTGACCGCGCCTGCCGAATGGTAGTTGAAGCCACGGGCGTTACCCTTGAGCAGGCTCGCAGCGTGCTGGAGCAGACCGGGTATGACGTCAAGCCCGCTATTTTGATGGTGCTGACCGGCCTGGACGTGGATGCAGCCCGCGCCCGGCTCGACATGCACCAGGGATTCTTACGCGCCGCGCTGAATGGCTAAGAGGTACACATGGATAAGTCACTGACGCTGGCAGGAGAGATCCTGCAGGGCATTGGCGGGCAGGGCAATATTCTGCGGCTGGAAAACTGTATGACCCGCGTACGGTTTGAGGTGCAGGATGAGGGGCTGCTCAATATCAGCGGGCTGAAAGCGCTTCCGGGCGTCAGCGGCTACGTTAAGCAGGGGGAGCAGCATCAGCTGATTGTCGGGCCAGGAAGAGCGGGCCAGGTAGTGGATGCCATGCGCTCGCTGGCTAACGGGGCGGAGGCAGCGCCGATTCCGGATGAGATCGACCGTAACAAGGCGCAGGCAAAAGCCCAGTATAAAGCGCCAATGAGCGACGCCCTGCGCATGTTGGCGAACGTTTTCATTCCGCTTATCCCGGCGTTCATCGCCTCCGGGCTTATCACCGGCATTATCAATATCCTGAAGCGGCCCGATATTGCTGGCGATATCGCGATTCACTACCCCAACCTGCTGGGGCTGCTCGGCATCTTTGGCAGCGCCGTGTTTGCGATCATGAATATTCTCGTGGGGGTCAACGCGGCGAAGGTCTTCGGTGGCTCGCAGGCGTTAGGCGGGGTGATGGCCGGTATTCTCTCCAGCCCGCAGCTGGCGCAGATCACCCTGTTTGGCGAAGCGTTGCAGCCTGGGCGCGGCGGGGTGATCGCCGTGCTGCTGGTGGTAGCCCTGATGTGCTGGTTTGAGAAGCGGCTGCGCGAGCGGCTACCGGGTTCGCTGGAGCTGATTCTCAACCCGCTGCTGACCACGCTCATCACCGGGGCGATAGCTATCGTGGCGCTACAGCCGCTCGGGGGGTGGATTTCTGAATCTATTGCTCAGGGGGCAGGCTGGGCTATCGATCGCGGCGGCCTGCTGGTGGGGGCGGTGCTGGCCGGGACCTTTCTGCCGCTGGTGCTTACCGGCCTGCATCAGGGGCTGGTGCCGATCCACGTGGAGCTGGTCCAGGCGCATGGCTATAACGCCCTGCTACCTATCCTCTCAATGGCAGGGGTCGGCCAGGTCGGGGCGGCGCTCGCCGTGTTGCTGAAAACGCGCAATACCCGGTTAAAAACGGTCATTAAAGGCGCGCTGCCGGTAGGGCTGCTCGGCATCGGTGAGCCGCTGATTTTTGGCGTTACGCTGCCGCTGGGTAAGCCGTTTATCGGTGCCTGTCTGGGCGGCGCGGTGGGTGGGGCACTGGTCTGCTACTGGAAAGTGGCGACGGTCATTACCTTTGGCATTTCCGGTTTACCTCTGGCTTTAACGATTGTTACCGGAAAAGTCACGATCTATCTGTTAGGCTATTTATTGGCTGTCCTCGCCGGGTTCGTGTTTACCTGGCTGTTAGGTTTTAACGATCCAAAGGAGTAGGGTTTGGCAAATAGCGAGCGTCGTGTTGTGTTTTTCGATCTGGATGGAACGCTGCATCAGCAGGATATGTTCGGGACATTTCTGCGGTATCTGCTGCGGCATCAGCCACTCAATGCGCTGCTCGTTCTACCTTTGCTGCCGGTTATCGGCATTGCGTTACTGGTAAAGGGGCGGGCCGCCCGCTGGCCGATGAGCCTGCTGCTGTGGGGCTGCACCTTTGGCCACAGCGAGGCGCGGCTTAAAGCGCTGGAAAAGTCATTTGTAACCTGGTTCCGCGAGCGCGTCACCGCCTTCCCGGTGGTGCAGGATCGCCTGACCAACTATCTCGACGCCTCCGATGCTGATATCTGGCTGATCACCGGCTCCCCGCAGCCGCTGGTGGAGCAGGTCTATTTTGATACTCCCTGGCTGCCCCGCGTCAACCTGATCGCCAGCCAGATCCGGCGCAGCCACGGTGGCTGGGTGCTCTCCATGCGCTGCCTCGGGCATGAGAAGGTGGTGCAGCTGGAGCGGAAAATCGGCACGCCGCTGCGCCTCTACAGCGGCTACAGCGACAGCAAGCAGGATAACCCGCTGCTCTACTTCTGCGAGCATCGGTGGCGCGTCACCCCCCACGGTGAGCTTCAGCAACTCGAATAGTGTGTGCGTACTTACACCTGTGTATAATGCGCCCCGTTTTGACTACTGGAGTGCTGAGCCGTGTCCGATACCGAATTGACCCATGAATACTGGATGCGCCACGCGCTTATGCTCGCGCAGCGCGCCTGGGATGAAGGGGAGGTGCCGGTCGGGGCGGTGCTGGTGCACAACGACCGCGTGATTGGCGAGGGGTGGAACCGGCCCATTGGCCGCCACGATCCCACCGCGCACGCCGAGATCATGGCCCTGCGTCAGGGGGGGCTGGTGCTACAAAACTACCGTCTGCTTGATACCACCCTCTACGTCACTCTGGAGCCCTGCGTTATGTGTGCGGGGGCAATGGTTCACGCCCGTATCGGCACGCTGGTGTTTGGCGCGCGCGATCTGAAAACCGGCGCGGCAGGCTCCCTGATGGATGTCCTGCACCATCCTGGGATGAACCACCGGGTAGAGATCGTCGAGGGGACGCTAAGTGAGGAGTGTTCCGGCATGCTCAGCGAATTTTTCCGCCAGCGTCGGCTGGCGATCAAAGCGCAAAAGCAGGCGCGCTAAGGCGTCTCAGCGCCTGCTGACGCCTGGTTCAAAATCCCCGGTAGCGTAAAGCTGGACTGACCGAACGCCTCGGCGGGAGAGAAGGCGCTCAGCGGCATCACGCCGTAGTGGGTCTCGGCAAGCTCCTCCTGAGCGACCACCGGATAGCTTTGCGCCATACGCTGCTCGTGAGCAATCTGCTGCTCCTGCTGCCGCGCTTTCTCCTGCAGATAACCTACCAGGCTAATCTGATACTTACGGATATTTTCCACGTAGGCGTAAGCTTCATGCCCGCGGGCGTAGCCATAGGTGAGCCTGCTATACCACGCCTTCTGGCTAAGCAGCGGCAGACGCTGTTTGACATCTGACCAGCTATCCGGGTTGCCTTTGGTCTTCGCCGTCAGGGCGCGGACGTCAAGCATATGGGCATAGCCCATGTTGTAGGCCGCCAGCGCAAACCAAATCCGCTCCTCCTCGGGCACCGTTGCCGGGACGTGATCCATCATATCCTGAAGATAGCGCGCCCCGCCGCTGATGCTCTGTTCAGCATCGGTGCGATCGGTCAGGCCCAGGCTCTGGGCGGTATTTTTAGTCAGCATCATCAGGCCGCGTACGCCGGTGGGGGAGGTGGCCTGCGTGTCCCAGTGGGACTCCTGATAAGAGATGGCCGCCAGCAGACGCCAGTCGATCTTCTGGGCGTACTTTTCAAACAGCGGACGCAGGTCAGGCAAGACGCTATCGATGGCGCGCAGGAAGGCGCGAGTATCAACATAGTCGAACCCCTTGCCGTGGCCGAGATACTTCTCCTCAAGGCGCGCCAGGGTGCCGTCCTCGTTAATCACGTTGAAGAAGTCCAGCATGGCGGCGGAGAGGGCGTTATCGCTATCATTCTGGCTAAACCATGCCACCGGCTGCTCGTCGGTAATATCCAGCGCCACCGCCAGCTCCGGGTGCACGCGCTGGAACAGACTGATGGCCACGGAGTCGGCGATGGTATAGGCCAGCTTTCCCTGAGCAACCTGCAAGAGCAGATCGTTAGTGCCCAGCTTCTCGTCGACCTTCCAGCTCAGATCCGGGTACTTCTTCTCCTTTAACGCCTGCAGATCGCTAATGACAACGTGCCCCGGCGCGACGGTCAGTTGCGCATCGGTCACTGAGGCTAACGTGCGTGGACGCAGGCTGCCTACCCGATAGACCAGCTGCTGGGAAACGGAATAGTAGACCGGCCCGCTCTGATAGTGCTTGATGCGCTCGTTGTTATAGACCAGCCCGGCCGCCAGCATATCGGCACTGTCGTTATCGAGATCGTCAAACAGCTGGTTGATGTTTTGCCGCACGGTGATGCGCAGCTTCACGCCGAGATAGGTAGCAAACTGTTCGGCCAGCTCGTAATCGAGGCCGGTGGGTTTATCACTGGTGGCGTTCCAGGTAAGCGGAGAGACCAGGGTGCTGACGCGCAGCTCGCCGCGCGCCTGGATCGCAGCGATGCGGTTTTCGGCTTTACCCGACCAGGGGATCGAGGGCCACAGAGCTGCTGCCAGCAGCAGAGTCACAATGCCGATAAGCAGATAATTAAACTTTAATTTTCTCAAGGAGTTAATTCTCTGCGTCACCTGACGCCTCAGTCCGCCGTCATTATTATAGAAAAGCATTTATCCGGAAGTGAGCGGCATTTTGCTTAAGATTGCGGCACTTAGCAACTTATTAGAGAATTAGGTAACATCTATTGCTAAAAATTCCGGGCAATTTTATTTCCACGCAAACGGTTTCGTCGGCGGGCAGGATTCTTTATAATGACGCCCGTTTTCCCCCTGGCGCATTCTTACAGCGTCATCGACGCGCTAAAGACGAGAGACTTATGATGGAAATTCTGCGTGGTTCGCCTGCACTGTCTGCATTCCGTATCAACAAACTGCTGGCACGCTTTCAGGCAGCCGCCCTCCCGGTAAGCAACATTTACGCTGAGTATGTCCATTTCGCTGACCTCAACGCTCCTCTAAATGCCGATGAACACGCCCAGCTCGGCCGCCTGCTGACCTACGGCCCGCGCCTGAGCAGCCACGCGCCTGCCGGCAAGCTGCTGCTGGTGACGCCGCGTCCGGGGACCATCTCTCCCTGGTCTTCAAAAGCAACGGATATCGCCCACAACTGCGGCCTGACGCAGATCGCCCGCCTTGAGCGCGGCGTCGCTTACTACGTTGAAGCGTCTACCCTAAGCGCTGAACAGTGGCAGGCGGTGGCCGCCGAGCTGTATGACCGCATGATGGAGACGACCTTTGACGCGCTGCAAGAGGCGGAGAAACTCTTTGCCCACCATCAGCCCGCGCCGGTAGAGAGCGTGGACATGCTGGAACAGGGACGTGCAGCGCTGGTAGAGGCTAACCAGCGTCTGGGTCTCGCGCTGGCGGAAGACGAAATTGATTACCTGTTCGATGCCTTCACCACCCTCGGGCGCAACCCGAACGACATCGAGCTGTACATGTTCGCCCAAGCGAACTCCGAGCACTGCCGACACAAGATCTTCAACGCCGACTGGGTAATCGACGGCGAGCAGCAGCCGAAGTCGCTGTTTAAAATGATCAAAAATACCTTTGAGAAAACCCCGGACCACGTGCTGTCGGCCTATAAAGACAACGCGGCGGTGATGGAAGGTTCAGAGGTTGGGCGCTTCTTCGCCGATAGCGAAGCAGGCCGTTACGATTTCCATCAGGAGCCTACCCATATCCTGATGAAGGTCGAAACCCACAACCACCCGACGGCGATCTCGCCATGGCCGGGCGCAGCAACCGGCTCCGGCGGTGAGATCCGTGACGAAGGCGCAACCGGACGCGGCGCGAAGCCGAAAGCGGGCCTGGTGGGCTTCTCCGTCTCTAACCTGCGTATTCCGGGCTTTGAGCAGCCGTGGGAAGAGGATTTCGGCAAGCCGGATCGTATCGTTACCGCGCTGGATATCATGACCGACGGTCCGCTGGGCGGCGCGGCGTTCAACAATGAATTTGGCCGTCCGGCGCTGACCGGCTACTTCCGTACCTACGAAGAGAAGGTCAACAGCCACAACGGCGAAGAGCTGCGCGGCTACCATAAGCCGATCATGCTGGCGGGCGGTATCGGTAACATCCGCGCCGATCACGTGCAGAAGGGTGAGATTACCGTTGGCGCGAAGCTGGTCGTGCTCGGCGGCCCGGCGATGAATATCGGTCTTGGCGGTGGGGCGGCTTCGTCCATGGCCTCCGGCCAGTCCGATGCCGATCTCGACTTTGCCTCGGTACAGCGTGATAACCCGGAGATGGAGCGCCGTTGCCAGGAGGTAATCGACCGCTGCTGGCAGCTGGGCGATGCCAACCCGATTCTGTTTATTCACGACGTTGGCGCAGGCGGTCTCTCTAACGCCATGCCGGAGCTGGTGAGCGACGGCGGCCGCGGCGGACGTTTCGATCTGCGCAGCATTCTGAGCGACGAGCCAGGCATGAGCCCGCTGGAGATCTGGTGTAACGAATCACAAGAGCGCTACGTGATGGCGGTGGCTGCCGATCAGATGGATCTCTTCGACGCCCTGTGCCGCCGTGAGCGCGCCCCGTATGCGGTGATCGGCGAAGCGACCGAAGAGCGTCACCTGAGCCTGACCGACAGCCACTTCGACAATCAGCCTATCGATCTGCCGCTGGACGTCCTGCTCGGTAAAACGCCGAAGATGACCCGCAACGTTGAGTCGCTGAAAGCCGCTGGTGATCTCTTCGACCCGCAGGGCATTACCGTGGCCGAAGCGGTTAACCGCGTGCTGCACCTGCCTGCGGTGGCGGAAAAAACCTTCCTGGTGACCATTGGCGACCGTACGGTCACCGGCATGGTCGCCCGGGATCAGATGGTTGGCCCGTGGCAGATCCCGGTGGCCAACTGCGCGGTAACCACTGCCAGCCTTGATAGCTACTACGGCGAAGCGATGTCCATCGGGGAGCGCTCTCCGGTGGCGCTGCTGGACTTTGCCGCCTCCGCCCGTCTGGCGGTAGGTGAAGCGCTGACCAACGTGGCCGCCACCCAGATTGGCGATATCAAACGCATCAAGCTCTCCGCGAACTGGATGGCCGCAGCGGGTCACCCGGGGGAAGATGCCGGCCTCTATGAGGCGGTGAAGGCGGTAGGTGAGGAGCTGTGTCCGGCCCTCGGCCTGACCATCCCGGTGGGTAAAGACTCGATGTCGATGAAAACCCGCTGGCAGGAGGGTAGCGAGCAGCGCGAGATGACCTCGCCGCTGTCGCTGGTGATCACCGCGTTTGCCCGCGTTGAGGACGTGCGCCACACCGTGACGCCGCAGCTCTCTACCGACGATAACGCCCTGCTGCTGATTGACCTTGGCAAGGGCCACAACGCGCTGGGCGCGACGGCACTGGCCCAGGTTTATCGCCAGCTGGGTGATAAACCGGCCGACGTGCGCGACGTGCATCAGCTGAAGGGCTTCTACGACGCCATGCAGGCGCTGGTGGCGGCGCGTAAGCTGCTGGCCTACCACGACCGCTCAGACGGCGGCCTGCTGGTGACCCTCGCCGAGATGGCCTTTACCGGCCACTGCGGGATCGAGGCCGATATCGCCGCCCTGGGCAGCGACCGTCTGGCGGCGCTGTTTAACGAAGAGCTGGGGGCAGTGATCCAGGTGCGCGCCGAAGATCGTGAGGCGGTGGAGAACATCCTCAGCGCCCATGGCCTGGCCGACTGCGTACACTACCTGGGCCACGCCGTTGCGGGCGATCGCTTCGTAATTACCGCTAACGACCAGGCGGTGTTCAGCGAAAGCCGCACCACGCTGCGTATGTGGTGGGCAGAGACCACCTGGCAGATGCAGCGCCTGCGTGATAACCCGGCCTGTGCCGATCAGGAGCATAACGCCAAGGCGCAGGATAACGATCCGGGCCTCAACGTGACGCTCTCCTTCGACATCAATGAAGACGTGGCTGCGCCCTATATTGCCACCGGCGCACGGCCAAAAGTGGCCGTCCTGCGCGAACAGGGGGTTAACTCCCACGTTGAGATGGCAGCCGCCTTCCACCGTGCGGGCTTTGACGCCATTGACGTGCACATGAGCGACCTGCTGGCGGGCCGCACTACGCTTGAGAGCGCCCACGCGCTGGTGGCGTGCGGCGGCTTCTCCTACGGGGACGTGCTGGGTGCGGGTGAGGGCTGGGCGAAATCGATCCTCTTCAACGAGCGCGTACGCGACGAGTTCGAAACCTTCTTCCACCGTCCGCAGACCCTGGCCCTGGGCGTCTGTAACGGCTGCCAGATGATGTCCAATCTGCGCGAGCTGATCCCTGGCAGCGAGCTGTGGCCGCGCTTTGTGCGTAATGTCTCCGATCGCTTCGAGGCGCGCTTCAGCCTGGTTGAGGTCACGCAAAGCCCATCGCTGCTGCTGCAGGGTATGGTTGGCTCGATGATGCCTATCGCGGTTTCCCACGGGGAAGGCCTGGTTGAAGTGCGTGACGATGCGCACCTCGCCCAGCTGGAGAGCAAGGGACTGGTGGCGCTGCGCTACGTGGATAACTTCGGTAAGGTCACCGAGACCTATCCGGCCAACCCGAACGGCTCGCCGAACGGTATTACGGCGGTGACCAGCGAAAGCGGACGTGTCACCATCATGATGCCGCATCCGGAGCGCGTATTCCGTACCGTGGCGAACTCCTGGCACCCGGAAAACTGGGGCGAGGATAGCCCGTGGATGCGCATTTTCCGCAACGCCCGTAAGCAGCTGGGTTAAGAGCACAACGCCGCTGTCGCAAAATCCCGACAGCGGCAAAAATCGATGTCTCCATTTGGAGACATTTAATTTATTGATTTTAAATGCTTTATTTTTGAGGCTTGTTAGGTGTTGCTAATTAGCGACACTTTGCTTAAAAAGAGCGCAAAGATGATGCAGTTCACAAAATAATAAACAGCTATATAAACAGAAGGTTATGCATTAACAATATACATTGGCATAACTTGTGCATATAATAGCGCAGTGGCTCATTCACCTTCTTATGTCAGCCCCTTCGGGACGCGCTACATAAACCCTGGAATGACGCACAAACAGGTGCCTGCCGTCTCACTTCTGATCATAGCGCTGCTATTTCAGGCCCGAGGCGAAACGTCGAGTAAGGCACCGCCTATTTCATGATAATGCCGGGTTTTTACCCGGCTTTATTATTTTTAGCCTTCCCCCCTTGGTCATCCTCAGCTAGCATTCCGGTAAATCCTTTCTAACGAGAGTAACGCGTTGAAACGCTGGCCTGCATTTCCCCACTCCCTGCGACAGCTTGTCATTATGGCGTTTTTGTTGGTTCTGCTGCCGCTGCTGGTGCTGGCCTGGCAGGCGTGGCAAAGCCTGAACACGCTCAGCGCCCAGGCGGCGCGCACCAACCGAACCACGCTTATCGATGCCCGGCGCAGCGAGGCGATGACCAACGCGGCGCTGGAGATGGAACGCAGCTACCGGCAGTACTGCGTTCTTGACGATCCCACTCTGGCGCGGGTCTACCAGAGCCAGCGCAAACGCTACAGCGACATGCTTGATGCCCACGCTGACGTGCTGCCGGATGAGCGACTCTCCCAGGCGTTACGGGAGGATCTCAACGCCCTTGCCCAGCTGCAGTGCCACAACAGCGGCCCCACCCAGGCGGCCTCCACCAGCCTTGAAGCCTTCGCTGCCGCCAATACCGAGATGGTGCAAACTACCCGTAAAGTGGTGTTTAACCGCGGGCAGCAGCTTCAGCAGGAGATTGCCGCCCGCGGTCAGTTCTTTGGCTGGCAGGCGCTGCTGCTGTTTCTGGTCAGCCTGGTGCTGGTGCTGCTCTTTACCCGCATGATCATCGGCCCGGTGAAGGGGATTGAGCGAATGATCAACCGGCTTGGGGCAGGGCAGTCGTTGAACAGTCGGGTGGCCTTTAAGGGACCGCGCGAGCTGCGCTCCGTCGGCGAACGCATCATCTGGCTCAGCGAGCGGCTGGCGTGGCTGGAGTCTCAGCGCCATCAGTTTCTGCGCCATATCTCCCACGAGCTGAAAACTCCGCTGGCCAGCATGCGGGAGGGCACGGAGCTGCTGGCCGACGAGGTGGTGGGGCCACTCACGGCGGAGCAAAAAGAGGTGGTCGATATTCTGGACGGCAGTAGCCGTAACCTGCAAAAACTGATCGAGCAGCTGCTGGACTACAACCGCAAGCTGGCCGATGGGGCAGTAGAGCTGGAGACGGTAGCCATTACACCGCTGGTCGAGACGGTGATCTCCGCTCACAGTTTACCGGCACGGGCTAAAATGATGCATACGGAGGTCGCGCTGAAGGCGGAGAGCTGCCTGGCGGAGCCGGTGCTGTTACTGAGCGTGCTGGACAATCTCTACTCTAACGCGGTGCACTATGGCACTGAATCCGGTAACATTCTTATTCGTAGCTATCCGCACGGCACGCGCTTGCGTATAGAGGTCACCAATAGCGGTACACCTATTCCGCAGGCCGAGCGGGAGATGATTTTCGAACCTTTCTATCAAGGTAGCCACCAGCGAAAAGGCGCGGTAAAAGGCAGCGGGCTGGGTCTGAGCATCGCCAGGGACTGTATTCTGCGCATGCAGGGTGAACTGCAGCTGGTCACCAGCGATGAAGCGGGCGTCTGTTTTCGCATTGAGCTGCCGCTGGCTGGATCGGATAAAAGCTAAATGAATCTATATCAGGTAACTATGTCGCATATTTTGAGTCGCGTTGTGAAAATGATTTCGCAGCATTCCACGTTGCCTGTTGGCTTAACCTGCCTGCTGCTGGCGGGCTGCGCACCTGACGCCCCCCTTAAACCGGTGAATAAAGTTCAGCAAGAGAAGCTTCCCCAGCATCAGCTGGCCGATTTTCTGTCAACGCCCTGTGATAACGTCTGGTCGCTCACCGGGCAGGCCGTTGAGTCGAATCCGCTTTACTGGCTGCGCGGCATGGATTGCGCGGAACGCCTCTCGCCGGTAATGGCGCGTGCCGAAGCCAGGCGCTGGCCGGATGACACCTGGCAGTCTACCTTCAAGCGCGGCATTCTGCTGGCCAACGCCAAAATTACCCCGCTTGAGAGACGCGCCTTTACTACGCGGATGGACACCCTCAGCCCGCAGCTGCCAATGCAGGTGCGGACGCTATTCCAGGTGTGGCGCGACGGTCAGGCGACGCAGCTTCAGCTGGCAGAGGAGCGTTCGCGCTATGCCAAGCTTCAGGAGTCACGGGACAGCGATCTGGAGGCGTTACGTCAGCAGCAGCAGCATCTGCGCGAGGAGCTGGAGATCACCTCGCGTAAGCTGGAGAACTTAACTGACATTGAGCGGCGGCTCTCGACGCGCAAACCTGGCGGGGCGGAGCTCCCCGACAGCACCCGTCCGGCACAGCCGGATGCCCAACAGGAGGAGGTTAAGCCATGATGACGCCGCGTAAACCCGCCCATCTGCTGCTGGTGGATGACGATCCCGGCCTGCTGAAGCTGCTGGGCCTGCGCCTGACTAGCGAAGGCTATAGCGTAGTGACCGCCGAAAGCGGCCAGGAGGGGCTGCGCGTGCTGGCGCGGGAGAAGGTCGATCTGGTGATCAGCGACCTGCGGATGGACGAGATGGACGGCATGCAGCTGTTTGCCGAGATCCAGCGCGTCCAGCCGGGCATGCCGGTGATCATCCTCACCGCCCACGGCTCGATTCCCGACGCCGTTGCTGCCACCCAGCGCGGGGTATTTGGCTTTCTCACCAAGCCGGTGGACAAAGACGCGCTCTATAAAGCTATCGACGATGCCCTTGAGCATGCGGCCCCCGCCAGCGACGAGACGTGGCGGGAGAATATCATCACCCGTAGCCCGGTGATGCTGCGCCTGCTGGAGCAGGCGCACATGGTGGCCCAGTCCGACGTTAGCGTGCTGATCAGCGGCCAGAGCGGAACCGGCAAGGAGATCCTTGCCCAGGCGATCCACAACGCCAGCCCGCGCGGCAAAAATGCCTTTATTGCCATCAACTGCGGCGCGCTGCCAGAGCAGCTGCTGGAGTCGGAGCTGTTTGGTCACGCGCGCGGGGCGTTTACCGGTGCGGTCAGCAGCCGGGAAGGGCTGTTCCAGGCGGCAGAGGGCGGCACGCTGTTTCTCGATGAGATTGGCGATATGCCTATCCCACTTCAGGTCAAGCTGCTGCGCGTATTGCAGGAGCGCAAAGTACGTCCGCTGGGTAGCAATCGCGATATCGATATCAACGTGCGGATCATCTCTGCGACCCACCGCGATCTGCCAAAGGCCATGGAGCGGGGTGAATTTCGCGAGGATCTCTTCTACCGCCTGAACGTGGTCAGCCTGAAGATCCCGGCGCTGGTGGAGCGGGCAGAGGATATCCCCCTGCTGGCCAACCACCTGCTGCGCCAGTCGGCCAGCCGGCATAAGCCATTTGTGCGGGCCTTCTCTACCGACGCCATGAAGCGCCTGATGACCGCCTCATGGCCGGGCAACGTACGCCAGCTGGTGAACGTCATTGAGCAGTGCGTGGCGCTCACCTCCTCGCCGGTGATCAGCGATGCGCTGGTGGAGCAGGCGCTGGAGGGAGAGAACACCGCGCTGCCGACCTTTGCTGACGCCCGGAACCAGTTTGAGCTTAACTATCTGCGCAAGCTGTTGCAGATCACTAAGGGTAACGTCACCCACGCCGCGCGGATGGCCGGGCGTAACCGCACCGAGTTTTATAAGCTGCTTTCTCGTCACGAGCTGGACGCCAACGACTTTAAAGAGTAGGCCGCACACGCACGTGAAATATGGTAGTGTGAGCAATCGATTACGACGCTGCTGACAGGCAAAAGAATTAGGGGATCACCGTGAAAAAGATTGATGCGATTATTAAACCTTTCAAGCTCGATGATGTGCGTGAGGCGCTGGCTGAAGTCGGCATTACCGGGATGACCGTCACCGAGGTGAAAGGCTTTGGTCGCCAGAAGGGCCACACCGAGCTGTACCGTGGCGCGGAGTACATGGTGGATTTTCTGCCGAAGGTAAAAATTGAGATCGTGGTGACGGACGATATCGTCGATACCTGCGTGGATACCATTATCCGCACGGCGCAGACCGGGAAAATCGGCGACGGTAAAATTTTCGTTTTCGACGTGGCACGCGTAGTACGTATCCGTACCGGCGAAGAGGACGACGCGGCTATCTAAAGAGTCCGCAGGCTTACCCCAGCCCCCCTTTGCGCGGGCCGGGGTAAGCGAGATCTTAGAGAACCTTGTGCGGACCGAAACACTCGTAGTGGATGCGATCGGCATCAACCCCAAGCGCAATCAGCTGTTTCGCCGCAAACTGCATAAAGGCTACCGGGCCGCAGAGGTAACACTGCATCGCCGGGTCGCTAAACGCCCCCTCCAGCTTGCTTAAATCCATCAGCCCTTCGCTATTAAAGCGTGCTGCGCTGCGATCTGCCTCAGTGGGAATACGATACCAGGTGTGCGCCTGGAAGTGCGGCAGCTTACTGCCCAGGGCGGCAACCTCATCTTCAAAGGCGTGCACCTCGCCGCTCTCGGCTGCATGGTACCAGTTCACCTGGCCTTGATGCTGCGCGCTGGCGAGGGTATCCAGCATGGCCAGCATCGGGGTCTGACCCACGCCAGCGGAGATCAGCGTCACCGGAGCCTGCGCAGGCACGTCGAGGAAGAAGTCACCCGCCGGAGAAGCCAGCTGAACCACGTCGCCCACGCGCGCTTCGTCGTGCAGCCAGTTGGAAACCTGACCGCCTTGCTCACGCTTCACGGCGATACGATACCCTTTACCATCGGCCTTGCGGGTCAGGGAGTACTGGCGGATCTCCTGATGCGGGAAACCGTCCGGTTTCAGCCAGACGGCGAGATACTGGCCTGGGCGATACTCGGCCACCGGCTGGCCGTCGACCGGCTCGAATTCAATGCTGGTGATCAGCGCGCTGCGCGGCGTTTTCGCCACGATGCGGAAGGGGCGGGTGCCTTCCCAACCGCCGGGCTGGGTAGCGTGGGCTTTATACAGCTCGGCTTCGCGGTTGATGAACACGCCCGCCAGCACGCCGTAGGCTTTACCCCACGCCTCCAGCACCTCCTGACCCGGGCTATACAGCTCATCAAGGGTTGCCAGCAGATGTTCACCGACAATGTTGTACTGGTCAGGTTTGATCTGGAAGCTGGTGTGCTTCTGGGCGATCTTTTCTACCGCAGGCAGCAGCGCCGGGAGATTCTCAAGGTTACTGGCATAGGCAGCAATAGCGTTAAACAGCGCTTCACGCTGATCGCCGTTGCGCTGGTTGCTCATGTTGAAAATCTCTTTCAGCTCCGGATTATGCTTAAACATGCGATCATAGAAGTGCGCCGTTAGCTTTGGGCCGGTCTCAACAAGCAGGGGAATAGTGGATTTTACGGTTGCGATAGTTTGAGCATCAAGCATTGCCTTTTCCTTATTGATCATTTCTATAAGTTGTATTTTAAATGCATCTTATAAAAGTTCCCCTGCATTGTAAATGGTTAATAGCGTATTTAGGTTGCGTCGCGATGTCATGAAATATTTGCACGATATACCTGAAAAGAAATCGTGATTACAGGGGAGGATACTTATGGGACAAACCCTTGCGCCACGGGGAGCCAATCGTTTGCGTAAAAACCCATGTCAAGACCTGTTATCAGAAAATGGATCGGTTATACTGGTCGCCGGTGCCCCGAGGGCCATTGAAAATTACCGTTAGCTGAGTCAGGAGATGCGGATGTTAAAGCGTGAAATGAACATTGCCGATTATGATGCCGAGCTGTGGCAGGCGATGGAACAAGAGAAAGTACGTCAGGAAGAGCACATTGAGCTGATCGCCTCCGAAAACTACACCAGCCCGCGCGTTATGCAGGCACAGGGTTCTCAGCTGACCAACAAATATGCCGAAGGCTACCCGGGCAAACGCTACTACGGCGGCTGCGAATACGTCGACGTGGTTGAGCAGCTGGCTATCGACCGCGCCAAAGCGCTGTTTGGCGCAGACTACGCTAACGTTCAGCCGCACTCCGGCTCCCAGGCTAACTTCGCGGTCTACACTGCGCTGCTGCAACCGGGCGATACCGTTCTGGGTATGAACCTGGCGCAGGGCGGCCACCTGACTCACGGCTCCCCGGTTAACTTCTCCGGCAAGCTGTACAACATCATCCCTTATGGTATTGATGAGTCAGGTAAAATTGATTACGAAGACATGGCGAAGCAGGCTAAAGAGCACAAGCCGAAGATGATCATCGGTGGCTTCTCCGCTTACTCCGGCGTGGTTGACTGGGCAAAAATGCGTGAAATCGCAGACAGCATCGGTGCTTACCTGTTCGTTGATATGGCGCACGTTGCGGGTCTGATTGCCGCAGACGTCTACCCGAACCCGGTTCCGCACGCGCACGTTGTGACTACCACCACCCACAAAACCCTGGCGGGCCCACGCGGCGGTCTGATCCTGGCGAAAGGCGGTGATGAAGAGCTGTACAAAAAACTGAACTCCGCTGTCTTCCCAAGCGCGCAGGGCGGCCCGCTGATGCACGTTATCGCGGCAAAAGCGGTGGCACTGAAAGAAGCGATGGAGCCAGAGTTCAAGGTTTACCAGCAGCAGGTCGCGAAGAACGCCAAAGCGATGGTGGACGTGTTCCTGAACCGTGGCTACAAAGTGGTTTCTGGCGGTACTGAAAACCACCTGTTCCTGCTGGATCTGGTTGATAAGAACCTGACCGGTAAAGAAGCTGACGCTGCCCTGGGCCGCGCCAACATCACCGTGAACAAAAACAGCGTGCCAAACGATCCGAAGAGCCCGTTTGTGACGTCCGGTATCCGTATCGGTTCTCCGGCTGTGACTCGCCGCGGCTTTAAAGAAGCGGAAGTGAAAGAGCTGGCTGGCTGGATGTGCGACATTCTGGACAATATCAACGACGAAGCCGTCATTGAAAGCACCAAAAAGAGAGTGCTGGATATCTGCGCCCGCTTCCCGGTTTACGCATAATCCCGCTTTGTTATGAAAAAAGGCCGCTGATGCGGCCTTTTTTTCGTCAGGTAGTGCGCTAGCCTGTAGGCCCGGCAAGCATCGCGCCGCCGGGCGTATCATTGCTCGCTGCGCAGCGTAACGCCCACGTCGCCGCCGGGATGCACTGCCAGCAGGCTCTCTTTTGAATACCCACTCTCGCTCATCAGGCAGGCGCAGGCGGCATCAAAAATCGCCAGTGCCAGCACGATGGAGGTGGTTGCCAGCATGTTCAATGGATCGATCTCACGCTGCACGCCGGTAGAGATCACCAGCCGCGAGGCGTGAGCAATCGCCGAATCAGCATTTTCGGTCACGCTGACCAGTGGCACGCTGCGGGCCGCAAGCCCTGGCAGCAGGCGCGTCAGCTCATCGGAGTTCCCCCCGCGGGAGAGCATGATCATCAGGTCATCGGCGCGTAAAAAGCCCAGATCGCCGTGGGCCGCGTCGGTGGCGTTCAGGTAGATCGCTGGGCGCTCTACGCAGGCCAGCATATGGGCAATCTTACGCGCCGCGATGCCGGAGGTACCGACTCCCGTCACGACAATCTTGCCTTTGCAACCGCGCAGTTCGGCCAGCAGCGCCTCCCACTGCGGCTCGCTGAGGTGCTGACCGAGTCCAGCCAACGCCTCGCTATAGATATCCCAGGCGGCGGTTGCCTGCTGCCACGATGAGCTCATGCGCCCTCCTGCATCAGCTGGCGGTACTTCATGTGATCCTCATACATCGCGTGGAACACCTTGTACTTGCGGTCGTAGTACTGCTTGATCTTATTGGTCTGCGGCGTGACGGTCTTACCGATCCGGCTCATGGCCGACATCGCCTCCGGGAAGGTTTCGAACACGCCCGCCGCAAGCGTGCCCATCATCGCACCGCCGAGCAGCATGGCTTCACTCTCTTCCGGCAGCAGCATCGCGCAACCGGTAGCGTTAGCGTGCTCCTGCACAAAGATCGGGTTCTTGGTGCCGCCGCCGCTGGCCATAATGGTGTCGATGGTATAGCCAGTCTGATTCATAGTCTCAATAATGTGCCGGGTACCGAGGGCAATCGCCTGAATAGTTGCCAGATAGTGCAGGGCCATATCCTCCGGCGTACGGGAGAGCTTCAGACCGCTAATCACCCCGGTTAACGTCGGATTAGCGCGCGGTGAGCGGTTGCCGTGGAAGTAGGGCAGAATATGAATATCGCGGGTCAGGAAAGCGATATCCTCCGGCTCGCCGGCCATCTTGCGCAGCAGGGCGTTGAGTATTTCATAGATGGTCTGCCCCTGGGTTTTAGCCTGCGCCAGCAGGGTTTCGTAGCAGGGGTGAGACTGAATAATATGGTCGATCAGCGCCCCGGTCGCCGACTGGCCGCCTTCGTTAAGCCAGTAGTCAGGCAGCACCGCCGAGTAGTAAGGCCCCCAGACGCCGCCGATAAAGCGCGGCTGCTGGGAGATCGCCATATGACCCGTCGAGGTACCGCCAATCAGCGCCACGCGGCGATCGAAATCCGCTACTTCGCCAGAGACGCCGCTGGCTCCCAACGTGCCGAGGGTACCCGCATGGGCATCGATAATTGACACGCTCACCGCGGTGCCGGGGATCAGCCCCATCTCACTGGCGGCACGCTGCGTCAGGCCGTGGCCGAGCGGTTCGCCCATGGTTTTAACGTAGCGGCCAATTTTCTCCGCGTCGTGCTCAAGCAGATCCTCCAGCCCAATCTGGCGGAAGTAGCTGCCGTCCCACTTATCCTCGTGGCCCATGTAGGTCCATTTGCAGACCGTAGAGCAGAGCGAGCGTGTATCGTCATCCGTGGCGCGCCAGGTAAGGAAATCCGGCAGATCAAAATAGTAACCCGCGTTGGCCCAGGTATTCGGCATGTGCTGCTTCAGCCACAGCAGCTTCGGGGTCTGCATCTCCGGGGAGATAATTCCCCCGACGTAGTCCAGCACGCGATGGTGCAGGGCGTTGATGCGATCGGCCTGGGTAATGGCGCGGTGATCCATCCAGACGATAATATTTTGCTCGCTGCGCCCGGAGGGGCTGATCGTCAGCGGCTTACCCTCTTTATCCAGCACCACCAGCGAGCAGGTAGCGTCGAACCCCAGGCCTTTCACCTGAATGGGATTGATATCCGCCTGATTCATCGCATCGCGCACCGCGTTGCACACCATCTGCCAGATATTGTCGGAGGACTGCTCAACGAAATCAGCCTGCGGACGATACATTTCAATGGCCCGGCTGGCCTGGCTGACCATTCTGCCGTTAAGATCAAACACGCCCGCCCGGGCGCTCCCTGTGCCTACGTCCACACCAATGAAGTAACTCGCCATAATTTGTTCTCCTGACATCAGGCTTTACGATTCTGTAATGCGATAAAGAGGATCAGCACGGCACCCCACAGCGCCATGGTCAGATAGCTGCTGATCCCCAGCAGATTAAAGCCACTTTCCAGCATCTGCAGTACGACGAGAGCCAGCACCAGGCCGACAATGCGGCCAAATCCGCCGTCGGGGTTAATGCCGCCCAGCACCGAGGCGAGAATGGTCACCAGCAGATAGGATTCGCCGTAGCCAGCCTTTGCTGAGTTGAATTTCGCCATCATCAAAATGGCGGCGACCCAGCCGAGCAGGGCAGAGATGACATACACTGCAATCTGCACGCGGACGGTATTCACGCCGCTGTAGCGGGTGGCCTGCTCGTTAGAGCCCACCAGGTAGAGGCTGCGCCCGAGTGTGGTGTGCTCCAACAGAACCCACAGCAGCACCGCCACCAATAAGAAGAGCAGCAGCGCCACGGGGATGCCCACCACGGTGGCATTGCCCAGGAACTGGATCGCTGCCGGGAAGCCGGAGATCACCGTCCCGTTAGAGAGCAGTATATTGAGGCCGGAGATCAGCGTCATGGTGCCGAGCGTAGCGAGGATAGGCGATACCCCCACCCAGGCGATCAGCGCTCCGTTCAGCGTGCCGATCGCTACCGCTACCGCCGCCCCGGCTAGCAGGGCCAGCGCCAGAAATAGCGGATTATCCGGATGGCTGACGATCACCGCCGCCATCACCAGCGAGCAGGCGTTAGCGCCAGCGATAATCGACAGGTTAATGCCGCCGGTGAGCATGGTGATGCCCATTCCCAGCGCCAGCATACCGAGGATCGGCAGCTGCGAGGTGATGGACTGGAAGTTAGCAACGCTGAAGAAGCGGCTGCCCAGCAGCGCCGAGAAGACCACGGCAACGACGATAATGATCACGCACTGCAGGCGGATGATGGCATCACCGGGTAAGAGTCGTGCGATTGCTTTCATCTTAAAGCTCCCTTGCGAGTTTGCGTTTTTCATTCCACGCCGTGGCGCTGATGCTGACCAGGATAATGACGCCGCTGAATACGGTGTGCCAGTAAGAGGAGACGCTCAGCAGCGTCAGGCCGTTTTGCAGAAACGCCAGCAGCACAACCCCCAGCAGCGTGCCGGTTAAGGTGCCGCGTCCACCGCTCATGCTGGTTCCGCCCAGCACTACCGCCGCCAGCACCGTCAGCTCATAACCGAGCAGCGAGTTGGGGGCAACGGACTGGGTGATCTGCGCCTGCACCACGGCGGCGACCCCGGCGAGAATGCCCATGTAGCCGTAGACGTAGAAGTGCAGCTTCACGAGATTCAGCCCCAGACGTGAGGCCGCGTCGCGGTTGCCACCCATGGCGTAAATCTGGCGACCGAGGCGGGTAAAGTTCATCAGTACGGCGGTAAAGAGAATGACCGCCGCCAGGCAGAGCAGGGGCAGGGTCAGGCCGTAGTCGTAGCCGTCGGCGGCGGTAAACGACAGCCAGTTGATGCCGTTCATAAACCAGTCCGGGAAGCCATACAGCCAGGTGCCTTTGGTGGCGTAAACCAGCAGGCCGTAGTAGACGTTAAGCGTCGCGATGGTGATGATAATCGCCGGGACCCGCAGCCAGTAGACCAGGAAACCATTGATCAGCCCGAGCAGCAGCCCGACGGCCATCGCGATAGCCAGCGCGAGGGCAAAGTTGCCGCCGTGGCCGATCACCCAGCTTGCCATCGCATACTGGGCAATGGCGGTCATGGCCGGGAAGGAGATATCGATCCCGCCGGAGATCAGCACCACGAACAGGCCACAGGCGAGGATCCCGAGGATTGCGTAGCTGGTGGCGACGTCCGTCAGGTTACCCAGCGAGAAAAACTCGTCGGTGCTGATGCTCAGCCCGACCGCCAGCGCTACCACCAGCAGCCCAAGCCAGAACTCATGTTGCCCGACCAGGCGGGAAAGTCTGTTATTCATGGATCACCTCAACCACTTCAGCAATCTCCTGTTCCGTACAGCGATGCGGATTAAACTCTGCGACCAGCTTGCCGCGGCGCATAACCAGCACGCGGTGGCTGTTGTAATAGGCTTCCGGGATCTCATCGCAGATCATCAGCACCGCCATGCCCTGTTCTGCCAGGTCGCGGGCGATCTGGTAGATACCCTCTTTGTTGGCGATATCCACCCCAACGGTGGGGGAGTCGAGGATCAGGATACGCGGATCCGTCGCTACCCATTTCGCAATGGCGATCCGCTGAGCGTTACCGCCGGAGAGCGTTTTCACCGGCAGATGCGGATCGGAAACTTTGATATTCAAGTTGCGGATCAGATCGGCCACTAGCTTTTTCGCCTTGCCGTGATCCAGCAGGCCGCCGCGCGAATGCAGCTTGTCGAATACCGTGACGATGGTGTTGTCGTAGATCGACTGCTCCATGATCAGCCCCTGGGTCAGGCGATCCTCTGAGACGTAGCCGATCCCGTGCTTAATGGCGTCATGGTTATTGCGCAGGGTGACCGGCTTGCCGTTGATGCGCATCTCTCCGCTCTCCGGGTGGGTCATACCGAACAGGCTCAGACACAGCTCGGTGCGCCCGGCACCCAGCAGGCCAACGATGGAGACAATCTCACCGCTGCGCAGCGACAGGTTGATATTCTGGTATTTTCCCCGGCGGCTTAAGTTACGCAGCTCCAGCATCGGCTCCTGCTCGGCAGACGGTTTTTCCGGCAGCGGGCTGTAGTGGAAGCGCTGGCCGGTCATCAGGAACGCCAGTTCGTGGCTGTCGAGTTGGCTCGCCGGATACGTCCCCACCAGCTTGCCGTCGCGCATGACGCTGATGCGATCCGCCACTTCCATCACTTCGTCGAGGCGGTGGCTGACGAATACCACGCAGATCCCGGCGGCTTTCAATTCGTTGACTACCCGTAGCAGGCCGTTTACCTCCTGGCGGGTGAGGGAGGCGGTTGGCTCATCCATAATCACCAGCCGGGCATCGGCGGCGATAGCGCGACAAATCGCCACCAGCTGACGGTCGGCAATAGAGAGTTTCTCGACCTTTTTATCGGGATCGATGCTGACGCCGATCCGCTGCATTGCCGCCAGCGCCTGCTTGCGCATCGCGCCGCGCCGCACCCAAACGTCTCCGCCCGGCAGATAGCGGTTAACGGCTATGTTTTCGGCCACGCTGAAGTTAGGAAACAGGGAGAGATCCTGGTAGATAACCTGAATGCCGTAGTGGGCAGAGAGCTGTGGCGTCAGATGGTGGAACAGTTTGCCGTCGAGCTGGATCTGCGCCCCTTTTTCCGGGTGATAGACGCCGGAGATCACTTTAATAATGGTGCTCTTACCGCAGCCGTTCTGCCCTGCCAGACAGTGAACTTCACCTTTCTGTAGCGTCAGGTTCACGTTATCCAGCGCCAGCACGCCCGGGAATTGCTTGCTGATATTCTCAAGAGTGATAAATGCGGTGGTGTCGGCCATGGACAATACCCCTGCGAGCGCCCGTTTGGGCGCTTAAGTCGTTTTGTTCGAGTGTGCCGGCCAGACGGCCGGCGTTGAGGTTCCCTGGTGTAGGCGGAGAGCCTTAGAAACCGAGCGACTGTGCGTTATCTTTAGTGACTTCGAGGATCTTGTTAAAGCGGATCACTTTCTTCTCCATGTCGACATCGGCTTTCCCTAAACCGTCGATGGTCAGATCGGACGTGACTTCTTTACCCTTCAGCAGCTGGTCGGCAACGGTCACCAGCGCATAGCCTGCATCTTTCGGATCCCACAGCAGCGCTTTCTTGATATCGCCGCGCATCAGATAAGGTGCAGCCTGGGCTGGCATGGCGATACCCACCACGGCCACTTTCTCTTTTGCCCGTTTCTTCTGCACCGCCTGGCCAGCACCGATAGGGCCGAGGGAGCCGAAGCCGATCACCCCTTTCATCTGCGGATAGGTTTTCATCAGGTCCAGAGTCGTGGAGTAGGACTTGTCGATGCTCTCGGCTACCGGCAGGCGCGAGGTCACCTCAAACATATCCGGGTATTTCTCTTTCTGATATTTAATGGCGTAATCGGCCCAGGCGTTATGCAGCGGCACCGTCAGGGAGCCAACGTAGATGGCGTAGCCGCCTTTGCCGCCCATATCTTTTGCCAGCTCATCGACGTTGGCCTGCGCATACTTCTCGCTGTCGATGGTTTCAATATCCCACTGACCAATCTGCTGATCCGGTGACTCATGGGTCAGCACCACGATGCCTTTATCGCGGGCTTTTTTCAGCACAGGCTCCAGCACTTTAGCGTCGTTCGGTACCACGATAATGGCGTTAACGTTTTTGGCGATCAGATCCTCAATCACCTTCACCTGCTGGGCCGGATCCGGCGTTGAAGGGCCGGTCTGGTAGGCGTTAACGTCGAGCTTTTTCGCCGCCTCGTTGACGCCGGTTTCCATACGGTTAAACCACGGAATGCCGGTCACCTTGGCGACCACGGCAATTTCATACTTCTCCGCTGCAACCGACGTACCGGACACCATGCATGCAGAAATCAGGGCTGCGCTGAGCAATGCGAGTTTGAATTTCATAGTTCTACCTTTTTTAGGGACCGAGGCATGTCACGAGGGGAAGATTAGCAATGAAGGGAAGGGGAAACGTATCGCAGAAATTTGAAGTGTGATCTGCGCACGAAAATGTAAATACAAGGATAATTTTAGGTTAAAATAAGGTTAAATATCAATAATGACATTACGTTATAAGTGGTTATTAATGTTAAAAAATGCTTAATTAATAACTTATATGTAACATTTTATTATCATTTAACGTAACTCAGGCTCGGTTTCGCGTCGTTTTACCCTTTCCCAGCGTGTATCAAGTTGCAAATATGTGAACTGAATCGAGACAAGCAAATTCACGCTTTGGCAACCCGTCTCGCTGTTTAGGGTTTGCTTGCACCTGCAGGGTTTTAACGCCAGACTAACGCCTTCAAAACGGGAGGGATTCATGGTTTTGCATTCTACGCGCTGGCTGGCGCTGAGCTACTTTACCTACTTTTTCAGCTACGGCATCTTTTTACCTTTCTGGAGCGTTTGGCTCAAGGGCACCGGCCTGACGCCGGAAACCATCGGCCTGCTGCTCGGCGCAGGGCTGGTCGCTCGCTTTCTTGGCAGCCTGATTATTGCCCCTCGGGTCACCGATCCCTCCCGGCTGGTGTTCGCCCTGCGTGTACTGGCTCTCCTGACGCTGCTGTTTGCCCTGGCCTTTTGGGCTGGAAACCACGTTGGCTGGCTGATGGCGATCATCATCGGCTTTAACCTGTTCTTCTCGCCGCTGGTGCCGCTCACCGACGCGCTGGCCAACACCTGGCAAAAGCAGATCGTCATGGACTATGGCCGGGTGCGCCTGTGGGGATCGGTCGCCTTTGTGATCGGCTCGGCGCTAACCGGCAAGCTGGTGAGCCTCTTCGACTACCGGGCGATCCTGGCGATGCTTACCCTGGGGAGTGTCTCCATGCTGCTCGGGATGCTGCTGCGTCCGTCGGTGATGCCGCTTGGGGAGCGCCGGGCGCAGGCCGCCGCCGGCTGGCCCGCATGGCGCAGCCTGATACGTCAGAACGGGCGCTTTCTTGCCTGCGTCTCGCTGCTGCAGGGGGCGCACGCCGCCTACTACGGCTTCAGCGCCATCTACTGGCAGGAGGCGGGCTACTCCGCCTCAACGGTGGGCTATCTCTGGTCGCTGGGCGTTGTTGCGGAGGTGATAATCTTCGCCCTGAGCAATCGCCTGTTCCGCCGCTGGAGCGCCCGGGATCTGCTCCTGCTGTCGGCGGTGTGCGGCGTAGTGCGCTGGACGCTGATGGGCTGGACCACGGCGCTGCCGTGGCTGCTGGTGGTGCAGGTGCTGCACTGTGGAACCTTTACCGTCTGCCACCTGGCGGCGATGCGCTATATTGCCGCCCGCCAGGGGAGCGAGGTGATCCGCCTGCAGGCCGTCTACTCGGCGGTGGCGATGGGGGGTAGCATCGCGGTCATGACCATCTTTGCTGGCTTCCTGTTCCAGCATCTGCACCAGGGCGTATTCTGGGTGATGGCGCTGGTCGCGCTGCCCGCGCTGTTTGTTCGGCCCGGCGTTACCGCCCGGGCTTAAGACTCCAGCATGTCGCGAATGTGTCGCTGCTGCTGCTCGCTCAGGGTCATCACCGCATGGATCAGCGGGGCGGAGAAGAGCGGCAGCGGCGTCACGTAAGGGGTCACTATCAGGGCGGCCTCGCGCGGGGCTCCCTCTTGCTGGAAGGTGGCGAGCGGCAGATACTTGATATTCAGCGGCAGCAGCGTCAGCTCACGCAGCTGCTCTTCAATGGCCCGCTCCCGCTCCGGCGCGTCGTCGGTGAGCAGGACCACCTGCTTCTCGTGCAGATCGCTCTCCTGCATCAGCCATGCGCCAAAGATCACTGCCACCAGTCCCGCCTCCTCATGGGTAAAGCACAGGTTATACTCCTCTTCGAAACAGAGCAGCGCCTCGCGGGTGGTACGCATCAGCCGGGGATAGAGCAGATTAATCTCCTCCGTCAGGCTGGTGTCGATTCCGATGCCAAACAGGCTACGGTTCAGCGCCTGCGCCAGGTGAATATAGAGCTGATCGGTCAGCCCCTGCTCATCGCTAAAGTCCATCCCGGAGAGGGTGCGAAAGCGTTCGATGGTGCGGTGAATAGCTTCCCGCAGCCGGGTATCCTGCTGGTGGCTGTCGCGGATCGGATCCGGCGTGCGCAGCAGCATAAACAGCACCGCCAGAAAGAGATGCTCGCTCACGTGTGGGATCGGAACGACCCGGCGCTGCCAGTGGCGAATGATCTCATGGGCGACCAGATACTCCGCCCGCGCCTCGGCCCAGGCCTGCTGCAAGGGGGCGAACGCGGGCGTAAAGCCAAGCTGGTGCGCAAGCAGGCAATATTGTAGATAGAGGCGGAGGAACTGAATATCCCGCTGCTCAAACTGCCGTTCAAGGCGACGGGAGCAGAGATTAATCAGGGCATGCAGGTTAGTATCGTCATACAATGTTCTGGCGATACCCTGCTGCTTAAGCGCATTTTTTAGCGCCGGGGTAAAGTGAGCGCTAACAAAGTTGGGGCAGAGACGAATGGCGCGCTTGAGCCAGTGGATGAGGCAGAGACGCTGGTCAAGGGCCGCGCCCTCGATGCGGTAGCTGCCGTCCTGCTGCGCGGTAATGTTCAGCCGATGGTAGCGCTGGATCTCATGACCCGTATCGGCAATATCTTGCCGGGTAATTGTGCCGTCCACGTTGTTCAGCTTGCCGAGTATATCTGGTGTCACCGTTTGTCCTGGCAGGGCGAGCATTAGGAGTACATGACAGCGGCGTTGTGAACTGGAGAGCACAGATGGCGGTATCGTTACGGTTGTCATCTGCTGGATTCCAGTTAGGGGTTTCGATAAGAATAGCTAAAGGATACGGCGGCGAAAGCCCCGCTGTCGGGCTTTCCCTCAGGAATGCCGGGGGGCGTCACAGAATTTTTCTCGTAAGGAACACATGCAAACAGTTAAACCGTACGCTGGCGCGCTGGTTTTCGCGTTTTTATCGCTTCCCGCGCTGGCGCATCCCCATAGCTTTATTCGTCTGCAAACCGAGCCGGTTGTGGCGAAGGGGCAGCTCGTTGCTCTCGATATGCGCTGGACGATGGATGAGATCACTTCAGCCGATCTGCTCTATGACGCTGGCGACGCTAAGCCGGAATCGCCGGTATGGAAAAAGCTGGCGGCAGAGGTGATGGCCAACGTGCTGGGGCAGCACTACTTTACCGAGGTCTGGCATAACGGGCAGCGGGTTAAGTTTCTTAATCGGCCCACGCACTACGGCATGTCGCGGGTCGATCACCAGGCCGTGCTGACCTTTACCCTGCCGCTGGCCACGCCGCAGCCGCTGGCCGGGCAGCGCTACACCTTTTCCACCTTCGATCCCACCTACTATGTCGATATGACCTACCAGAGCGAGCGCGACATTACGCTCTCTGCCGATCTGCAAAAACATTGCCAGGCAGAGCTGCACACGCCGACGCCGGGGGAGGAGACTCTGGCCTTCGCGCAGTCGCTGGATAAAGAGGATGCGCCGCCGGAGGATATGGATCTCGGCAAGCAGTTTGCCCAGACCGTGACTCTGGAGTGCAAGGCATGATGCTAAGTTCAGTAAGAGGCGCGCCCCGCTGGCGTGCGCTCTGGCCGCTGGCCCTGCTGCTGCTCTGTGCAGTGGTGGGTGGGATTCAGCTGTGGCACGCCTGGCCCCGGATCATGCTGGAGAGCGCGGGCTGGCAGCGGGAAGTTAACCAGCAGATGAGCGCCCTGTTAAAAGGCGTGGCGGCGGATCCGAGCCGGGCGGGTGGGGCGCTGCTGCTGTTTAGCTTTCTTTATGGAGTGCTACACGCCCTTGGGCCGGGCCACGGTAAAGTGGTGATAACCACCTGGCTCGCCACCCATCCGTCAAAACTGAGGTCGAGCATAGGCCTGACCCTCGCCTCGTCGCTGCTGCAGGGGCTGGTAGCCATTGTGCTGGTGGTTGTGGTTCTGACCCTGCTCCAGCTGCCTGCCCGTCAGCTGCATGTGAGCAGCTACTGGTTAGAGAAGGGGAGCTATGCTCTGGTGGGCGTGCTGGGACTCCTGCTCTGCTGGCGGGCGCTGAATAAGCTGCGTCTGCTCTTGCGCAGGCCGAAGTTTACCGCTTTTACCCCACACCATGTGCACGATGCCCACTGCGGCTGCGGGCATCAGCATCTGCCCACGCCGGAGCAGCTCACGCGCGGCGATGACTGGCGCGCCCGACTGATGATTATTCTGTCGATGGGGATGCGACCCTGTTCCGGGGCGATCATGGTCCTGCTGTTTAGTAAAGTTATCGGGGTGTTTAGCTGGGGAATGGCATCGGCCATGGCGATGGCGGCAGGCACTTCGCTGACCATCTCTTCTCTGGCGCTGCTGGTGCATAGCTTTCGGCGGTTGGCGGTCAAACTCGGCGGCACTAAAACGCCGGTGCTGTGGCAGCAGGTAGGCTGGTCAACGCTGGCTTTGGCTGGAGGCGTGATTCTGGTAACGGCGGCGGTGGTGATGTGGCTCAGTGCAGTGCCGGTGGGCAGGGGATTGAGGCCGTTTTAAATCGCCGGATAAGCGAAGCGCTCATCCGGCGTTAGCGATGCTTAACGCTTCAGCGCTTCACTCAGCTCGTCACGCATGTTCGCCAGCATGGCTTTCACTACGCGCGGGTTACCGGCGACGATGTTACCGCTCATCATGTAGTTGTGGTTACCGGTGAAGTCACACACCAGGCCACCTGCTTCACGAACCAGCAGCTCCCCTGCGGCAAAATCCCACGGCTTCAGGCCGATCTCAAAGAAACCGTCTACGCGACCAGCGGCAACGTAGGCCAGATCCAGCGCGGCAGAGCCGGTGCGGCGGAAGTCAGCGCACTCGGTGAAGAGTTTACCCACGATCTTGATGTAGGTCGGGGCATGCTGTTTGGCTTTGAACGGGAAACCGGTCGCCAGGATGGTGCCATCCAGATCGCGAGCGGTGCCGCCACGCAGGCGGTAGCCGTTGAGCTGTGCGCCCTGGCCACGGGTAGCGGTGAAGAGTTCGTTACGCATTGGATCGTAAACCACGGCAACTTCGGTACGGCCTTTAATACGCACAGCGATTGAGACCGAGAAGTGGGGCAGACGTTTGATAAAGTTGGTGGTGCCATCCAGTGGATCGATAACCCATTGCACATCCTGATCTTCGCCTGCGTGTTCACCGGACTCTTCGGTGATAATGGTATGTTGCGGGTAAGATTTGCGGATAGTGTCGATAATCATAGCCTCGGCGGCTTTATCAACGTTAGTTACGAAATCATTGCTGCCTTTCTGGTTGGTTTCAACAGAGTCGGGCGTTTCGTAGTGTTTGGCAATTACATTACCCGCCTTGCGCGCTGCGCGCACGGCGATGGTCAGCATTGGATGCATCGGTATCTCTCACTGGATGTTAAAGAACGGGGGTGAAAACGGCGCAGAGTATACCAGCGAGTTCGGATTATGTCTTTGCTTTATGCTAATATGCGCAAATATTCTTAAGACGCTGAAAAACTATGCTGCAAAATATACGAATCGTGCTGGTTGAAACCTCTCACACCGGCAACATGGGCTCCGTTGCCCGCGCCATGAAAACCATGGGCTTAACAAACCTTTGGCTGGTTAACCCGCTGGTGAAGCCGGACTCCCAGGCCATCGCCCTGGCCGCCGGGGCTAGCGACGTCATCGGTAATGCACAGATTGTCGACACCCTCGACGACGCGCTGGCGGGCTGCAGCCTGGTGGTGGGCACCAGCGCGCGCTCCCGTACGCTGCCGTGGCCAATGCTGGATCCGCGCGAGTGCGGACTGAAGAGCGTTAGCGAAGGGCAGCACGCGCCGGTCGCGCTGGTATTTGGCCGCGAGCGCGTGGGCCTGACCAACGAAGAGTTGCAGAAGTGCCACTACCACGTTGCTATTGCTGCGAACCCGGAGTACAGCTCGCTGAACCTGGCCATGGCGGTACAGGTCATCGCCTATGAAGTCCGCATGGCCTGGCTGGCGGCGCAGGAAGCCGACGCTGAACCGGCAGAGGAAGAGACGCCTTATCCGCTGGTAGACGACCTTGAGCGCTTCTACGGCCACCTTGAACAGACTCTGCTGGCGACCGGTTTTATCCGCCCCGATCATCCGGGACAGGTAATGAACAAGCTGCGTCGACTGTTTACCCGCGCACGTCCGGAGAGCCAGGAGCTGAACATCCTGCGCGGTATTCTGGCGTCGATTGAGCAGAAGAGTAAAGAGTAATAAAACGGCACAAAACGCCTAATACCTGACTAAAACAGTCAAGTAAATAGTTGACCATTTTAGTCGGGAATGTCACACTTGCGCCTGCTATGTAACAGACCATTTATAACTGTTTTTATAACTATCTATATAACGACAACCCCGGGCAGGGGCGAGTTTGAGGTTAAGTAAGACATGAGACTGACATCTAAAGGGCGTTATGCCGTTACTGCAATGCTGGACGTTGCGCTCAACTCTGAATCGGGCCCGGTGCCGTTGGCTGATATCTCCGAGCGTCAGGGAATCTCCCTCTCTTATCTGGAGCAGCTCTTCTCCCGCCTGCGTAAAAATGGCCTGGTCGCCAGCGTGCGCGGTCCGGGCGGCGGTTATCTGTTAGGTAAAGATGCCAACAGCATCGCCGTTGGCGAAGTGATCAGCGCCGTTGACGAATCGGTAGACGCCACCCGCTGTCAGGGTAAAGGCGGCTGCCAGGGCGGCGATAAGTGCCTGACCCACGCGCTGTGGCGCGACCTGAGCGATCGTCTGACCGGCTTCCTGAACAATATCACCCTCGGTGAACTGGTCAATAACCAGGAAGTGATGGACGTTGCCGATCGCCAGCACAGCCAGGAAACACAGCGCACCACCCGCGCGCAGGACGCCATTAACGTCAAACTGCGCGCCTAATTTACCCGTCCTGTTTCGGGGCGCTGCTGCGTTGGCTGCGCTTGTTCACCCCAAGTCACTTACTCATGTAAGCTCCTGGGGATTCACAAGCTTGCCGCCTTGCCGCACCGCAAAACAGTTAGGGTAAAAAACTATAAAAGATTTATGAACCAGGCCGGAGCGCCACGCTCCGCCACGTCGGCCGTACATCCAGCCGGTTGCCTGGTTCCTTGCATTGAAGCGATGTACGGAGTCTATAGAGCAATGAAATTACCGATCTATCTCGACTACTCCGCAACTACGCCGGTGGATCCGCGTGTTGCCGAGAAAATGATGCAGTGTCTGACCCTGGACGGAAACTTTGGTAACCCAGCTTCCCGTTCACACCGTTTTGGCTGGCATGCTGAAGAGGCGGTAGATATCGCCCGTAATCAGATTGCCGAGCTGGTTGGCGCTGATCCGCGTGAAATTGTTTTCACCTCCGGTGCAACCGAATCTGACAACCTGGCGATCAAAGGTGCTGCCAACTTCTACCAGAAAAAAGGCAAGCACATCATCACCAGCAAAACCGAACACAAAGCCGTGCTGGATACCTGCCGTCAGCTGGAGCGTGAAGGGTTTGACGTGACCTATCTCGCGCCGCAGAGCAACGGCATTATCGACCTGAAAGAGCTGGAAGCCGCCATGCGCGACGACACCATTCTGGTCTCCATCATGCACGTGAACAACGAAATCGGCGTTGTGCAGGATATCGCGACCATCGGTGAACTCTGCCGTGCGCGCGGCATCATCTACCACGTTGATGCAACCCAGAGCGTGGGCAAGCTGCCTATCGATCTGAGCCAGCTGAAAGTTGACCTGATGTCCTTCTCCGGCCACAAAATCTACGGTCCGAAAGGGATTGGCGCGCTGTACGTGCGTCGTAAACCGCGTATCCGCATTGAAGCACAGATGCACGGTGGCGGTCACGAGCGCGGCATGCGTTCCGGCACGCTGCCTGTGCACCAGATCGTTGGCATGGGTGAAGCCTACCGCATCGCCAAAGAAGAGATGGACACCGAGATGGCACGCCTGCGTACGCTGCGTAACCGTCTGTGGGACGGCGTGAAAGATATGGAAGAAGTGTATCTGAACGGCGATCTTGAGCAGGGCGTACCGAACATCCTCAACGTCAGCTTTAACTACGTTGAAGGCGAGTCGCTGATCATGGCGCTGAAGGATCTCGCGGTCTCTTCTGGTTCCGCCTGTACCTCTGCAAGCCTTGAGCCATCCTACGTGCTGCGCGCGCTGGGCATGACTGACGAGCTGGCACACAGCTCTATTCGTTTCTCTTTAGGTCGTTTCACTACCGAAGAAGAGATTGACTACACCATCAATCTGGTTCGCAACTCCATTGGCCGTCTGCGCGACCTCTCTCCGCTGTGGGAGATGTTCAAACAGGGCGTGGATCTGAACAGCATTGAATGGTCTCATCATTAATCGGTAGCGGTATCAGGAGAATTTAAAATGGCTTATAGCGAAAAAGTAATCGATCACTACGAAAACCCGCGCAACGTTGGCTCTTTCGACAACAGCGACGCCAGCGTTGGTAGCGGCATGGTGGGTGCACCGGCCTGTGGCGACGTCATGAAGCTGCAGATCAAAGTAAACAACGACGGCATCATTGAAGACGCGCGTTTTAAAACCTACGGCTGCGGCTCGGCGATCGCCTCCAGCTCCCTCGTAACCGAGTGGGTGAAAGGCAAATCCCTGGACGAAGCCCAGGCGATTAAAAACACCGACATCGCCGATGAGCTGGAGCTGCCGCCGGTTAAGATCCACTGTTCTATCCTGGCGGAAGATGCAATCAAAGCGGCGATTGCGGACTACAAAAGCAAACGTGACGCGAAATAACGAGCAGAGGTTTGTATGTCGATTACCCTTAGCGACAGTGCTGCCGCGCGAGTAAATAGCTTCCTGGCCAACCGGGGTAAAGGGTTTGGTCTGCGCCTGGGGGTGAGAACCTCCGGCTGTTCGGGTATGGCCTACGTGCTGGAATTTGTTGACGAGCCTGCGGCAGAAGATACCGTGTTCGAAGACAAAGGCGTTAAGGTCGTGGTCGATGGCAAAAGCCTGCAGTTCCTGAACGGCACTCAGCTGGACTTCGTAAAAGAGGGCCTCAACGAAGGGTTTAAGTTTACTAACCCGAACGTGAAAGATGAGTGCGGCTGCGGCGAAAGCTTCCACGTTTAACCGCGCCTGAACGACTCAACCCCACTGCTCTGCGGTGGGGTTTGCTTTAACCCGCCTAACCCCGAGACTGTTATGGATTACTTTACCCTCTTTGGGTTGCCCGCCAGCTATCATCTGGATACCCAGGCGCTGGCCACCCGCTTTCAGGATCTGCAACGTCAATACCATCCCGACCGGTTTGCCAGCGGCACCGCCGCTGAACAGCTTGCCGCCGTCCAACACTCTGCGACCATCAACCAGGCATGGCAGACGCTGCGCCATCCGCTGCCGCGCGCCGAGTATCTGCTCTCCCTGCACGGTTTCGACCTCGCCAGCGAGCAGCACACCGTCCGCGACACCGCCTTCCTGATGGAGCAGCTTGAGCTGCGTGAAGAGCTGGATGAGATTGAGCAGGCCCGCGATACCGATCGGCTTGAGGCATTTCTGAAGCGTGTCGCGGCGATGTTTACCTCGCGCCACCAGACCATGGTAGAGCAGCTTGACGGTGAGTCGTGGAGCGATGCCGCAGAGACGGTGCGTAAACTCCGTTTTCTCGATAAACTACGCAGCACAGCAGAACAACTCGAAGAAAAGCTGCTCGATTTTTAAATTTCGGAAGCAAACATGGCCTTATTACAAATTAGTGAGCCGGGCATGAGTGCCGCGCCGCACCAGCGTCGTCTGGCGGCGGGCATTGATCTGGGTACAACACACTCTCTGGTGGCTACCGTGCGTAGCGGCCAGGCACAAACGCTGCCGGACAGCGACGGGCGTCACCTGTTGCCGTCCGTGGTGCACTATCAGCCGCAGGGCCACCGGGTGGGCTTTGAGGCGCGCAGCAATGCGGTCAACGATCCGGCTAATACCATTAGCTCGGTTAAGCGCATGATGGGCCGCTCGCTGGCCGACATCCAGACGCGCTACCCGCATCTGCCGTATCAGCTGCAGGCGAGCGAAAACGGCCTGCCGATGATCGCCACCGCTGCGGGCCTGCTGAACCCGGTGCGCATCTCTGCCGATATTCTCAAGGCGCTGGCCGCGCGTGCCACTGAAGCGCTGGCGGGCGAGCTGGACGGCGTAGTGATCACCGTCCCGGCCTACTTTGACGATGCCCAGCGTCAGGGCACCAAAGACGCCGCGCGGCTGGCGGGCCTGCACGTGCTGCGCCTGCTTAACGAGCCGACGGCGGCAGCCATCGCCTACGGCCTCGACTCTGGCAAAGAGGGCGTGATCGCCGTTTACGATCTGGGCGGCGGCACCTTTGATATCTCTATCCTGCGCCTGAGCCGTGGGGTATTTGAAGTCCTGGCCACCGGCGGCGACTCCGCGCTGGGCGGCGACGACTTCGACCACCTGCTGGCGGATCGCATCCGTGAGCTGGCGGGCATCAGCGATCGTCAGGATCCGCGTCTGCAGCGTCAGCTGCTGGACGCGGCTATCGACGCAAAAATTGCCCTCAGCGATGCCGAAAGCGTCGACGTTGACGTGGCGGGCTGGCAGGGCAGCATCACCCGCACCGAGTTCAACGATCTCATCTCTACCCTGGTTAAGCGCACGCTGCTCTCCTGCCGCCGGGCGTTGAAAGACGCAGGCGTTGAGGCCGGCGAGGTGCTGGAAGTGGTAATGGTGGGGGGCTCCACCCGCGTGCCGCTGGTGCGCGATCGCGTCGGCGAGTTCTTTGGTCGCCAGCCGCTGACCACCATCGATCCCGATAAGGTTGTTGCCATCGGCGCGGCGATTCAGGCCGATATTCTGGTCGGCAACAAGCCGGACAGCGAAATGCTGCTGCTGGACGTCATCCCGCTGTCGCTGGGTCTTGAGACCATGGGCGGACTGGTAGAGAAAGTGATCCCGCGTAACACCACCATTCCGGTGGCGCGCGCCCAGGAGTTCACCACCTTTAAAGATGGCCAGACCGCCATGTCGATCCACGTGATGCAGGGCGAGCGTGAGCTGGTCGCCGACTGCCGCTCGCTGGGGCGCTTTACCCTGCGCGGTATCCCGGCGCTGCCTGCCGGCGGGGCACACATTCGCGTGACCTTCCAGGTGGACGCCGACGGCCTGCTGAGCGTCACCGCCATGGAAAAATCCACTGGCGTGGCCGCCTCAATTCAGGTTAAACCCTCCTACGGGCTGACCGATGGCGAAATCGCCACCATGATCCAGGATTCCATGAGCTTTGCTGGCGAAGACGTGAAAGCGCGAATGCTGGCAGAGCAGAAAGTGGAGGCCGCGCGCGTGCTGGAGAGTCTGCAAAGCGCGCTCGGAACCGATGCCGCGCTGTTAAGCGCCGCAGAACGTCAGGTTATTGACGACGCCGCTGCACGTCTGCGTGTAGCCGCCGAGGGCGATGACGCTGACGCCATAGAGCAAGCCATTAAAAATATAGACAAACAAACCCAGGAGTTTGCCGCACGCCGCATGGACCAGTCGGTTCGTAAAGCGCTGAAGGGCCACTCTGTGGACGAGGTTTAATATGCCAAAGATTGTATTTTTGCCCCATCAGGATCTCTGTCCGGATGGCGCTGTTCTGGAAGCGAATGTCGGTGAGACCATTCTTGACGTTGCCCTGCGTAACGGCATTGAGATTGAACACGCCTGTGAAAAATCCTGTGCCTGCACCACCTGCCACTGCGTAGTGCGTGAAGGTTTTGACTCGCTGGCGGAGAGCACCGAAGACGAAGACGACATGCTGGATAAAGCCTGGGGTCTGGAGCCGGAGAGCCGTCTGAGCTGTCAGGCTCGCGTCACCGACGAAGATCTGGTGGTCGAGATGCCGCGTTATACTATTAACCACGCGCGGGAGCATTGATATGGGCCTAAAGTGGAGTGACAGCCGTGAAATCGGCGAGGCGCTGTATGACGCTTACCCGGATCTCGATCCGAAAACCGTGCGCTTTACCGATATGCACCAGTGGATTTGTGAACTGGACGACTTTGATGACGAACCAAACGCATCCAATGAAAAGATTCTGGAAGCGATTCTGTTAGTCTGGTTAGACGAAGCGTCATAATGCACAGCGGGCTGCCTTCGGGTAGCCCGTTTTCACATCGCAGGCTTGATCATAAGGACAGAATAATGACAACCGAAGCCATGAAAATCACTCTGACGACTCAGCCCGCCGATGCGCGCTGGGGCGAGAAAGCAGCTTACAGCATTAACAGCGACGGCGTTGCGCTACACCTTACCGGTGCAGACGACCTGGGCCTGATCCAGCGCGCGGCGCGCAAAATCGACGGCATGGGCATCAAGCACGTCCAGCTGGCAGGCGAGGGCTGGGACGTCGACCGCAGCTGGGCATTCTGGCAGGGCTACCGCGGGCCGAAAGGCAGCCGCAAAATTGAGTGGGCTGCGCTGGACGATGCCCAGCAGAAAGAGCTGGAGAGCCGCCGCAACGTTATCGACTGGGTGCGCGATGCCATCAACGCCTCTCCCGAAGAGCTGGGGCCGGAGCAATTGGCCCAGCGCGCGGTGGATCTGCTGAGCGGCGTGGGCGGGGAGAACATCTCTTACCGCATTACCAAAGGCGAAGATCTGCGCGAGCAGAACTACATGGGGATCTACACCGTTGGCCGCGGCTCCGAGCGCACGCCGGTTCTGCTGGCGCTGGACTACAACCCCACCGGTGATAAAAATGCCCCGGTCTACGCCTGCCTGGTCGGCAAAGGCGTCACCTTTGACTCCGGCGGCTACAGCATTAAGCAGAGCGCTTTTATGGACTCGATGAAGTCCGATATGGGCGGCGCAGCCATGGTCACCGGCGCGCTGGCATTTGCCATTACGCGTGGCCTGAACAAACGCGTGAAGCTCTACCTCTGCTGCGCAGATAACCTGATCAGCGGCAACGCCTTCAAGCTTGGCGACATCATTCGCTACCGCAACGGCAAAACCGTTGAGATCATGAATACCGACGCCGAAGGCCGTCTGGTGCTGGCCGATGGCCTGATCGACGCGGTGAAGCAAAATCCAGAGCTGATTATCGACGCGGCAACGCTGACCGGCGCGGCGAAAACCGCCCTCGGCAACGACTACCACGCGCTGCTGAGCTTTGATGACAAGCTGGCAAATCGCCTGCTGGCCAGCGCCAGCGCGGAGAACGAGCCGTTCTGGCGTCTGCCGCTGGCGGAGTTCCACCGCAGCCAGCTGCCGTCTAACTTTGCCGAACTGAACAACACTGCCAGCGCCGCCTTCCCGGCGGGAGCCAGCACCGCCGCCGGTTTCCTCTCCCACTTTGTTGAGAACTACCGTGAAGGTTGGCTGCATATCGACTGCTCTGCCACCTACCGTAAAGCGGCCGTGGATCAGTGGGCTGCTGGGGCAACCGGTCTGGGCGTACGTACCATCGCCAACCTGTTAACTGCGGAATAATAACGTAGGCCGGGTAAGCGTAGTGCCACCCGGCGATTTACGAAGTTGTGAGTCTATGTCTGAAACGAAAAACGAATTAGAGACCCTGCTTGAGCAGGCGGCGACCGAGCCGGGTCACCGTCCTGCGTTCTTCCGCACGCTGATGACCTCCACCGTCTGGGTTCCCGGTACGGCGGCAGAGGGCCAGACGGTGGTTGAAGATAGCGCCCTGGATATTCAGCACTGGGAGAAAGACGACGGCACCTCGGTGATCCCGTTTTTCACCTCCCTTGAGGCTTTACAGCAGGCGGTTGAGGATGAGCAGGCATTCGTGGTAATGCCGGTGCGTACTCTGTTTGAGATGACCCTCGGCGAGACGCTGTTCCTCAACGCTAAGCTGCCGACGGGCAAAGAGTTTACGCCGAGTGAAATCGCCCACCTGGTAGGGAAAGAGGAGGGAAACCCCCTCAGCCAGCAGAAGGTCATAGAGGGCGGCAGCGCGCTGCTGCTCTCCGAGGTGGCCGAGCCGCCTGCGCAGATGGTTGACTCGTTGACGACGCTGTTTAAGACCATGAAAACGGTCAAACGCGCGTTTCTCTGCTCTATCAAAGAGGAGGCTGACGCCCAGCCCAACCTGCTGATCGGCATTGAAGTTGAGGCCGACAGCGACATCGACGCGATTATCCAGTCAGCTGGCAGCGTTGCCTCCGACACGTTGCCGGGCGATGAGCCCGTCGACATCTGCCTCGTTGCCGAAGGCGAGAAGGGCATCAGCCACTTTATGCTGGCGCACATTACGCCCTTCTACGAGCGTCGCTGGGGCAGCTTCCTGCGCGACTTCAAGCAGCGCATTATCTAGTCCCTCTGACGGGGTGAGCGTTCACCCCGTCGCTTCCAGCAGCAGCAAATCCATCAGCAGTACCAGGTTCGACTCGAACGAGGTTACCCCTGCGGCTTCGGCGGCAAAATGCACCGCCTCGTCATACAGTCCGAAATGGAGATCTGCCATGCCCGCCAGGGTATTGGCCGAGGCGCGGGTAAACGCCACGGTAGTCATGCCAACGTTTTTCGCTATGCGCGCTTTATCCAGCACCTGCTCCGTTTCACCGCTGCGGGAGACGGCAATAAACACCTCATAGCGGGCGGCGTTGCTGAGAAAAATATTGCGGCTGTCCCCCGGCCCAGAGATAAACGCCGTCTTGCCCAGCACCTGTAGTTTCTTGGTGAGATACTCCGCAAAGAGATAGGAGAAGCCCGCCCCGTAGAGAGAAAAGCTCTCTTTCTCACGCAGCAGAGCGGCGAAACAACGGCGCTTCTCCTCCGTCGCCCAGCGAAAGGTCTGCTGGTAGTTAGCGATAAACTGATTAAACCGCAGCGAGAGATCGGCGGTTTCATCCGCCGGGACCGCGATGTGTGGCGTATCGGCAAGCAGCTGCTTGCAGTACCAGATCAGCTCGCTGTAGCCGCTAAAACCCAGCTTCTGACACAGGCGCATGATGGTGGCGGTAGAGACAAAGGTCTCCTGGGCCAGCTCGCGCACGGTGATGTTGCCCACCAGAAGCGGGTGGGCGGTGAGATGGGCCAGCACGCGATACTCCGCGCGGGTCAGCGACTCGCCGCGCGACAGCAACGGCGCAAGGCGGTTGTCCATGCTCAGGATGGTTCAACGGGCAGATCGTCCCGCGCGCCCCACTCACTCCATGAGCCGTCATAGAGCGTAACGCCCTCTACACCCAGCGTCTCCAGCGCCAGCGCCACCACGGCAGCGGTAACCCCTGAGCCACAGCTCACCACAATCGGCTTGTTGAGATCGACACCCTGACGGCCAAACACAGCGCTCAGCTCGTCGGTGGTCTTTAACTCGCCCTCAAACACCAGATCGCCCCACGGCACGTTCAGCGCCCCAGGGATATGACCGCGCTTCAGTCCCGGACGCGGCTCATCCGCTTCGGCGTTAAAGCGTGGGGCAGGACGGGCATCTACCAGCTGAGCGGTTTTCTCATGGCTAATCAGCAGCACGTCAGTGAGGCGCTTCACGCGGTCGGCGTCAAAGTGGGCTTCAAACTCAGCTTCAGGCAGCGTCACGTCACCCTGCTGAAGCGGCAGCTCGTCGCGCTGCCAGCCTGCCAGGCCACCCGCCAGAATCGATACCTGCTCCACGCCAAAGGTTTTAAGCATCCACCACGCCCGAGGCGCAGAGTAGAGGTTACCTTCATCGTAAACCACCAGGTGCTTATCGCTGCTGATGCCTAGCTCACGCATGGCAACGGCGAAGGCCTCCGGGCGCGGCAGCATATGGGGCAGGGAAGAGGTATGGTCAGAGAGGGCTTCAATATCGAAAAAGACCGCGCCCGGCAGGTGTCCGGCGCGGTACTCGGCGCGCATATCCCTGTGCTCCTGGCCAACCGGTGCCATGCGCGCATCAATAATCTGTACGTCAGGCGAGTCGCCGTGTTCAATTAGCCAGTCGGCAGCAACGAAGAATGAGGTAGTCATAGCAGGTGGGCCTCCTTTAATGTGTTGATTAAAGGATTGTCGGTGTTTTTTCTCACACCGACAAGTTTACCCTCGCAACGCCGCGAGCAGGCTTCAGAAATTTATATGGATTCTCCGTCCTGCCAGGCTTTTTGCAGCTGCGGCCAGTAGTCACGGTTGGCCTCGATCATATCGTCGAGGATCGCTTTCGCGTGCTGCATCGTGGGCACAGTACGGTTCAGCGTAAAGGCCTGAAGGGCTTTCTCATAGCTACCCTCAATGGTTGCCTCCACCAGCAGTTGCTCAGAGGCCAGCTGCTGCATCAGCAGGGTCTGGTGGAACAGCGGCACCGCGCCCATGCGCACCGGCTCAGGCCCGTTGGCGGTAATGTAGGCTGGCACCTCAACCATGGCGTCATAGGGCAGGTTTGCGATTGCTCCCTTGTTTTCGACAATCACCAGATGGCGCTGGCGCAGGTCGAAGGCCAGCGAGCAGGCGACATCGACGATAAACGCCCCGTGGACGCCAACGTGGAAGGCATCCGGCAGGATCCCGGTGCGCTGGTACTCTTCGGCGGCGGCAAACAGTTTCTTCTCGCGGCCGTTCATCACCTCGTTGGCGCGAGTCAGGTGCGGATCCTGATGCTCAACGATCTGGTTCGGCATCAGGTAATATTGCAAATAGGGGTTCGGCAGATAGTCCGGGAAGTGATCCATGATCGGCTTAATGTTGCGCCAGGTCTTCACCCAGGAGGGATCGGCGTGCTGCGGATCGGTCTTCGAGGCGTCCTCCGTCAGCAGCCCAAACTGTGCCACGTGACGACGCACCTCGGGCAGGCGGTCTTCACCGTCCACCAGGATACGGGTAAACCAGCCGAAGTGGTTCAGGCCAAAGTAGTCCACCTGTAATTTGTGGCGATCGACCCCCAGAATAGCGCCGATGTTACGCATCGCCGCCACTGGCATATCACAGATATTCAGCACCCGCGCGTCAGGACGCAGGCGGCGTACCCCTTCGGCCACAATCGCCGCCGGGTTGGAGTAGTTCACGATCCATGCTTTTTTATCCGCATACTGCTCTACCAGGTCGATAAGCTCGACCATCGGCAGGATAGTGCGCAGACCGTAAGCCAGGCCGCCTGGCCCGCAGGTCTCCTGGCCTACTACGCCATGGCGCAGAGGGATCTTCTCATCCTGCTCGCGCATTTTGTACTGGCCGACGCGCATCTGGGCAAAGATGAAGTGTGCTCCGCTGAAGGCGGTTTCGGCATCGCTGGTGACGGTAAACTTAATCGTGTCGCTGTGGTCGCGGATCACCTTCTCCACTACCGGGGCCAGCGTACGTTGGCGTGCCTCATCGATATCATAGAGACGGATCTCCGCCAGGGGGAAATCCTCCAGCCGCACCATCAGGCTTTTGACGATGCCCGGCGTATAGGTGCTGCCGCCGCCGGCGATGGAGAGAATAAATGGGGGGGTAAGCATGTGTGCCTCCTTCAAAGAAACGCCTCAACGGCCTCTCGCATTTTTTTGACGTGCAGCCCGTAGACCACCTGAACGTTATTGCCTTGTTTAATCACCCCCTTCGCGCCGGTGGCTTTCAGGCGTGGCTCGTCGATAATTGCCACGTCTTTCACCGTTACGCGCAGGCGGGTATAGCAGTTATCCACCACCTCAACGTTGTCGCGCCCGCCCAGCCCGGCGACAATCGCTTCGCCCAGGCCGTCGTTGCTACCCTTCGCCTGATACTCCTGCTTGCTATAGAGGCGGGTCTCCTGATCTTCCTCCTCGCGCCCCGGCGTCTTCATATTGAAGCGCAGGATCAGGAAGCGGAAGATGACAAAGTAAAGGGCGAACATAATCAGGCCGACCACGATATACATCGGCCAATTGGATTTTTCGGTGCCGAGCGGCAGGTTATAGATAATGAAATCAACAATGCCGTTCGCTCCGATGGCGTGAACCCCGAGCAGGTAGAAGAGCATCATGCCAATGCCGGTCAGCACCGCGTGAACCACAAACAGCAGCGGGGCGACGAAGAGGAATGAAAACTCAATCGGCTCGGTGACGCCCACCAGCAGGGAGGTAAGCGCCGCGGGGATCAGAATCGCCTTGGCCGCCGCTTTGCGCTCGGGTTTAGCGGTCATGTACATCGCCAGCGCGGCGGCGGGCAGACCAAACATTTTGCTGATGCCGCGCGCGTCCCATACCACGGTGCTGCTCAGCTGGTGCACCGAGGGGCAGGCCATCTCGGCAAAGTAGATATTGCGTGCGCCCTGGTAAGTCTGGCCGCAGACGTCCGCCGTGCCCCCCAGCTCGGTATAGAGGAACGGGGTATAGACCAGATGATGCAGGCCGGTGGGAACCAGAATGCGCTCCAGAAAACCGTAGACCGCCACGCCAAACGGCCCCGCGCCCTTAATCGCCAGCGCGGCGGTGCTGATGCCCTGCTGGGCGAAAGGCCACAGCTCGCTCATGATCACGCCGAGCAGCATGGAGACCGGCAGCATAATGATGGCCACGAAGCAGTGGCCGGAGTAGACCGCCATCGCACCGGAGAACTGCACCCCGGAGTATTTGTTATACAGGTAGCCCGAGAGCGCGCCGGTGAGGATCCCGGCAAAGACGCCCATCTCCAGCACCTGAACGCCCAGTACCATGCTCTGACCGGCGGCCTTCATCTGATCCGCCGCCGCCAGCTCGCCCTGCAAACTCAGGGTGACGTTCATGGCGTTGATAAAGACGACGAAGGTAACCAGCCCGATCAGCGCCGCATAACCCTTGTCACGGGCCGCCAGACCCACAGGGATCCCCACGGCGAAGACCAGCGCCAGGTTGACCAGCACCGACACGGCCGATTTCGCCATTAGCTGGCCGAGGCTTTGAATAAAGGGGTAGCCGAGGAAGGGCAGGTACTCCGCCACATTGCCGTTGCCCAGCAAATTACCGAAGGCAATAAACAGGCCGACGATGGGTAAAATCAGCACCGGACCATAAAGGGACTTACCAAAATTTTGTAGGGCATTAACGGCTCTTTTCATCGTCGTCTCTCATTATGAACCGCGCACAGAGGTGCGATAACAGAGTAACGTTAGCAGTGCCAGGCGGTTTCATGCCAGCTATCTTCTTGTTTTAAAAACAAATGACGGCTAACGTAACATGTGACGTTTTGGGTTGTGATCGACCTAACAGTTGCGCCCGCCGTCAAGCAAAGATTGCGAGCCGCTTTCCAAAGTTTTCATTCTCTTTTGGCTGGTGCAAAAACTGGCGCATACTATGGCTGACTCTCGATCAACGGCAGGGATAAAGGAATGAAACCGTTACGTTTTACTGCGCTTGCGATGGCGCTGGTCGCCACCTCTTTTTTAGCGGGCTGTGATAACAGCGGCGCCCCCCAGGCGGCGGTCACCAAAGCCGCGGATGCTGACCCAAAGCCGGTGGCTAAAGTCGACAGCGCCCAGCGGGAGAAGCTTGCTGCCCAGAGCGCAGGTAAATCCCTGACTCTGCAGGATGCCTCAGAGGTGCAGCTTGATGGCGCAGCCGCCCTGGTGCTGGCCTTCAATATCCCCCTCGATCCCGATCAGGACTTCTCCCGGACGGTGCACCTTGTCGATAAGAAGAGCGGCAAGCTGGACGGGGCGTGGGAGCTGGCACCAAACCTGAAAGAGCTGCGCTTCCGTCATCTGGAGCCGAACCGGGAGCTGATTGTCTCCGTTGATAGCGGGCTGGTGGCGCTGAACAAGGCGACCTTCGGCAGCAGTTTCGAAAAAACCCTTACCACCCGCGACGTGGAGCCGAGCGTCGGCTTTGCCAGCCGGGGCTCGCTGCTGCCAGGTAAGGTGGTAGAGGGGCTGCCGGTGATGGCGCTCAACGTCAATAACGTCGACGTTAACTTCTATCGCGTGAAGCCCGAGTCGCTGACATCCTTTGTCAGCCAGTGGGAGTACCGCAACTCGCTCACTAACTGGGAGTCCGATACGCTGTTGAAGATGGCGGATCTGGTCTATACCGGGCGTTTCGACCTGAACCCCGCGCGGAATACCCGCGAGAAGCTGCTTCTGCCGCTGGCCGAGATCAAACCGCTCCAGCAGGCGGGGGTCTATATCGCCGTCATGAATCAGGCCGGGCACTACAGCTACAGCAATGCCGCCACGCTGTTTACCCTGAGCAATATCGGCCTGTCGGTGCATCGCTACCATAACCAGCTGGATGTCTTTACCCAGGGCCTTGAGAACGGCGCGGCGGGTGAGGGCGTTGAGGTTACCCTGCTCAATGAGAAGGGGCAGACCCTTGCCCAGGCCACCAGCGACGCCAAAGGCCATGCGGTGTTGAACACCGACAAAGAGGCTGCCCTGCTGCTGGCACGCAAAGATGGTGAAACCACGCTGCTCGATTTAACCCTGCCGGCGCTGGACCTGGCCGAGTTTGCCATTGCCGGCGAGCCGGGATACAGCAAGCAGCTGTTTATGTTTGGTCCACGCGATCTCTACCGCCCCGGCGAAACGGTGATCCTCAACGCGCTGCTGCGCGATCGGGACGGAAAACCGCTCCCTGCCCAGCCGGTGAAGCTCGAGGTGGTGAAGCCGGATGGCCAGGTGGTGCGCACGGTTGTCAGCCAGCCGCAGGAAGGGGGGCTCTACCAGTTCACCTACTCGCTGGACGCCGGTGCGCCAACCGGCATGTGGCACGTTCGCGCCAATACCGGGGATAACCAGAGCCCGCAGTGGCGCTTCCAGGTGGAAGACTTTATGCCGGAGCGCATGGCGCTCAACCTGACTGCGCAAAAAGCGCCGCTGGCGATGGCCGACAGCGTCAGCTTCGACGTCACGGGACGTTATCTCTACGGTGCGCCTGCCAACGGCAATACGCTACAGGGACAGCTGTTCCTGCGCCCGCTGCGGGAGGCCGTCCCTGCGCTGCCAGGCTTCCAGTTCGGTAACATTGCCGAGGAGAATCTCTCTCGTAGCCTTGATGAGGTACAGGTAACGCTGGACGAGAAAGGCCACGGCGAGGTGACAACTGATAGCCAGTGGCAGGAGGCCCATTCGCCGTTGCAGCTGATCCTTCAGGCAAGCCTGCTGGAGTCCGGCGGTCGTCCGGTGACCCGTCGTGCCGAGCAGGCCATCTGGCCCGCCGCCGCGCTGCCGGGCATTCGTCCGCAGTTTGCGGCTAAATCCGTCTATGACTACCGCACCGATACCACCGTTGACCGGCCTACGGTTGACGAGAACGGTCAGGCCGGGTTTGACATTGTCTACGTTGATGCCAACGGCGTGAAAAAAGCGGTAAACGATCTGCAGGTGCGGCTGATCCGCGAGCGTCGCGACTACTACTGGAACTGGTCCGAGAGCGACGGCTGGCAGTCCCAGTTCGATCAAAAGGATCTGGTGGAGGGCGAGCAGTCTCTCAACCTGACGGCGGATGAGACCGGTAAAGTCAGCTTCCCCGTAGAGTGGGGCTCCTACCGCCTTGAGGTCAAAGCGCCGGATGAGACAGTCAGCAGCGTGCGCTTCTGGGCAGGCTACAGCTGGCAGGATAATAACGACGGGGCGGATACGGCGCGTCCTGACCGCGTCACCCTGAAGCTCGATAAGCCCGCCTATCAGCCGGGCGATACCATCAAGCTGCATATTGCTGCCCCCGCTGCCGGTAAGGGCTATGCGATGGTCGAGTCCAGCGATGGTCCGCTGTGGTGGCAGGAGATCGACGTTCCTGCAGAGGGGCTGGATCTGGCTATCCCGGTGGATAAAGCCTGGCAGCGCCACGATCTCTACCTCAGCACGCTGGTGGTGCGTCCCGGCGATAAGTCCCGCGCCGCGACGCCGAAGCGCGCGGTTGGCCTGCTGCACTTGCCGCTTGGCGATGAGGGTCGCCGTCTGGCGATAAGCCTCGACGGTCCGCAGAAGATGCGCCCTGACCAGACGCTGACCGTTAAGGTCAAGGCCAGCGTAAATGCAGGCGAGATGCCGAAAAAGGTGAACGTGCTGCTCTCAGCGGTCGACAGCGGCGTGCTCAATATTACCGACTACGTCACGCCGGATCCGTGGAAATCCTTCTTTGGTCAGAAACGTTACGGGGCCGACATCTATGATATCTACGGCCAGGTGATTGAAGGCCAGGGCCGGGCAGCCACCCTGCGCTTTGGTGGTGACGGCGACGAGCTGAACCGGGGCGGGAAGCCGCCGGTTAACCACGTCAATATCATCGCCCAGCAGGCGCAGCCGGTGGCGCTGGATGAGCACGGCGAAGGCACGGTGACGCTGCCAATCGGTGATTTCAACGGCGAGCTGCGAGTGATGGCCCAGGCCTGGAGCGAGGATGAGTTTGGCAGCGCTGAAAGCAAAGTGGTGGTCGCCGCGCCGCTGATCGCCGAGCTGAACACGCCGCGTTTTCTTGCCAGCGGAGACAGCACCCGGCTGGCGTTGGATATCACCAACCTGACCGACAGCCCGCAGACGCTGAACGTCGCGCTCACCGCCAGCGGCCTCGTAGAGCTGCAAAGCCAGCAGCCCACTCCAGTGAGCCTTGCCCCTCAGGCGCGGACCACAATCTTTATACCCATCACCGCCCGGGATGGCTTTGGCGACGGCGAGATCGGTGCCCAGATTAACGGCCTGACGCTGCCTGGCGAAACCTTCGCTCCGCAGCACAAGCAGTGGAAGATCGGCGTGCGTCCCGCCTGGCCTGCACAGACGGTCAACACCGGGACGATGCTGGCTCCAGGTCAGAGCTGGACCGCACCTGCCGATCTGCTGGCAGGGTTCGCGCCTGCCACGCTGCAAGGGCAGCTGCTGCTGAGCGGCAAACCCCCGCTGAACCTGGCGCGCTATATCCGCGAGCTGAAGGCCTATCCTTACGGCTGCCTGGAGCAGACCGCCAGCGGCCTCTTCCCATCGCTCTATACCAATGCCGCACAGCTTAAGGCGCTGGGCATTGCCGGTGACAGCGATGAGAAACGGCGTGCCGCGGTAGAGACGGGGATCGCGCGTCTGCTGCAGATGCAGCGCGACGACGGTGGGTTTGCGCTCTGGGATAAGGGCGGGCTGGAAGAGTATTGGCTTACCGCCTATGTTACCGACTTCCTGGTACGTGCCGGTCAGCAGGGCTACAGCGTGCCCGCCGAGGCGCTGACCCAGGCCAACAATCGCCTTCTGCGCTATCTGCAGGACCCGGGCATGATGGCGATCCGCTACAGCGACAACGACCAGGCAAGTAAGTTTGCCGTGCAGGCCTACGCCGGGCTGGTGCTGGCTCAGCAGCAGAAAGCGCCGCTCGGCGCGCTGCGTGAGATCTGGCAGCGCCATGACCAGGCGGCGTCAGGACTGCCTCTGGTGCAGGTGGGCATTGCTCTGAAGCTGATGGGCGACGGTGAGCGAGGCGATCAGGCCGTGGCGCTGGGGTTAAAAACGCCGCGTCAGGATGATACCCGCTGGCTGGCAGACTACGGCAGCGCCATTCGGGATAACGCCCTGATGCTCTCTCTGTTGCAGGAGAACAACCTGCTGCCAAATGAGCAAAACCGTCTGCTGCACACGCTCTCCGCACAGGCATTTGGCCAGCGCTGGCTCTCGACCCAGGAGAGCAACGCGCTCTTCCTGGCGGGCAGAACCCTGGCGGCAAGCCCGGGTAACTGGCAGGCCCAGACCTCCCTCGCAGGGGAGGCGCTAAGCGGCGACCGTGCCCGGACGCTGCCGCTGACGGCAGATACGCTCGCGGCGTTGCAGGTAACCAACACCGGCAGCGCACCGCTCTGGCTGCGTCTCGATACAAGCGGCTATGCGCAGTATGCGCCATCGCCGTCATCGAACGTATTGCACATCGAACGGCAGATCCTCGGCACCGACGGCAAGAGCAAATCGTTATCGGCGCTGAAGAGCGGCGAGCTGGTGCTGGTCTGGCTGGAGGTGAAGGCCAGCCAGAGCGTGCCGGATGCGCTGGTGGTTGATCTGCTGCCTGCCGGACTGGAGCTGGAGAACCAGAACCTGGCCAGCAGCAGCGCCAGCCTGCAGGAGAGCGCCAGCGAGGTGCAGAACCTGCTTAACCAGATGCAGCAGGCGGATATCCAGCATATGGAGTTCCGTGACGATCGCTTTGTGGCAGCGGTAGCGGTAAACGAGGGGCAGCCGGTGACGCTGGTCTATCTGGCCCGCGCCGTTACGCCGGGCAGCTATCAGGTACCGATGCCGCAGGTCGAGTCGATGTACGTCCCCCAGTGGCGGGCAACGGGCGAAGCAAGCGGCCCGCTGATTGTCCGGCCATAGCGTGAAACGTGGTCGTGTAGGACGCTCCCGCTGGCTGTTGCTGCCGGGGGCGCTGGTTACTCTGCTTATTGCGCTGCTGCTTGCGGATCGGATCTGGCCTCTGCCTCTCGCCGAGGTCAACCCGGCGCGGGTGGTGGTGGCTGAAGATGGCACGCCGCTGTGGCGATTTGCTGACGCCGACGGCATCTGGCGCTATCCGGTGACCATTGAAGAGGTGTCGCCGCGCTATTTGCAGGCGCTGATCCAGTATGAGGATCGCTGGTTCTGGTCGCATCCTGGGGTTAACCCGCTGGCGATCGCCCGCGCTGCCTGGCAGGATCTGCGCTCGGCCCGGGTGGTTTCTGGCGGCAGCACTCTCACTATGCAGGTTGCACGACTGCTCGATCCCCATCCGCGCACCTTCGGCGGCAAGGTGCGCCAGCTGTGGCGCGCGATGCAGCTGGAGTGGCATCTCTCCAAGCGCGAAATTCTGACCCTCTATCTTAATCGCGCCCCTTTCGGCGGCACCTTGCAGGGTGTCGGTGCGGCTAGCTGGGCTTATCTTGGTAAGTCTCCGGCGCAGCTGAGCTATGCCGAGGCCGCGCTGCTGGCGGTGCTGCCTCAGGCGCCGAGCCGTCTGCGCCCGGATCGCTGGCCCGAGCGGGCGCAGGCGGCACGGGATAAGGTGCTGGAGCGCATGGCATCGCAGCAGGTCTGGTCAGCGCAGCAGGTGCGCGAGTCCCGCGAGGAGCCAGTGTGGCTTGCACCCCGGCAGATGCCGCAGCTTGCCCCGCTCTTTGCCCGGCGTGTGGCGGGCCGGGATAAGCAGAGCAAAATTATCACTACCCTCGACGCCTCGCTGCAACGCCAGCTGGAGTCACTGGCCCTCAACGTTAAGCCGCAGCTGCCGCCGCGCAGCTCGCTGGCGATGATCGTTGTCGATCACACCACCATGAAGGTGCGCGGCTGGGTTGGCTCAGTGGATATCAACGATGACACCCGCTTCAGCCATGTGGATATGGTCACCGCCATCCGATCCCCTGGATCGGTGCTCAAGCCCTTTGTCTATGGGCTGGCAATGGACGAAGGGCTGATCCATCCGGCATCGCTGTTACAGGACGTCCCCCGGCTGGCGGAGGATTACCGTCCCGGCAACTTTGACAGCGGCTTTCACGGTCCGGTCAGCATGAGCGAGGCCTTGGTCCGCTCGCTTAATCTACCTGCGGTGCAGGTGCTGGAGGCCTATGGCCCGAAGCGGTTCGCCGCCCGCCTGCGCAACGCCGGGCTACCGCTGACCCTGCCCGCCGGAGCCGAGCCGAACCTGTCGCTGATCCTCGGCGGAGCAGGCGCAACGCTGGCCGATATCACTGCCGCCTACAGCGCCTTTGCCCGCCACGGCAAGGCGGGGTACTTACGTCTGCAGCCGAACGATCCGCTTGTGGAGCGACCGCTCATGTCGCCGGGAGCCGCGTGGATTATCCGTCGTATTCTTGCCTCTCAGGCGCAGCCGCTTCCCGACGCCGATCTGGGCCAGGTTGTTCCCCTGGCGTGGAAAACCGGTACCAGCTATGGCTATCGCGACGCGTGGGCGGTGGGGATCAACGCCCGCTACGTGATTGGCATCTGGACTGGGCGGCCCGACGGCACTCCGGTTGCCGGACAGTTTGGCTTTGCCAGTGCCATACCACTGCTTAACCAGGTTAACACGATGCTGCAGGCTCGCTCGGCGCTGGACGTTGCCCGCCAGCCGCGCGATCCGCGTCCGGAGTCGGTTAGCCGGGGCGTTATCTGCTGGCCCGGCGGTCAGAGCCTGCCTGCCGGGGATAGCAACTGTCGCCGCCGTCTCGCGACCTGGCTGCTGGACAAGAGCGAGCCGCCCACGCTTTTACTGCCGCAGCAGGAGGGGATCCGCGGGATCCGCTTCCCGGTCTGGCTTAATGCGCAGGGTCAGCGCGTGGCGGCGGATTGCCCGGATGCCCGGCAGCAAACCCAGGTCGTATGGCCTCTGCCGCTAGAGCCGTGGCTGCCTGCCAGCGAGCGCCGCGCCGCCCGCCTGCCTGCGCCTTCGGTCTCCTGCCCACCGCGTCAGCAGGAGTATCCCCCTCCGCTGCTGCTTACCGGCGTAAGAGAGGGGGCCGTAGTGAAGCGCCTGCCCGGTGAGGCGTACGTCTCCCTGCCGCTACAGGCGACGGGCGGGGAGGGGGCGCGCTGGTGGTTTATCAACGGTGAGCCGTTAGAGGATCATGGGCGAGCGTTAAGCCTGCGTCTTGAGAAGCAAGGGGAGTATCAGCTGGTGGTGATGGACGGGGTAGGACAGACCGCGACGGTGCTTTTTCGGGTTTTGTAGAGCCAGTTTGCGACTGGCTGTTGCTAAAACTCATCTTATTTTAAAAAAATGTTATCTTCATCCATAGGCAAGGGTGACGTTGCTCTCTATAATTCGCGCCGGGTCATACGCGTGTATGCACGACAACAAAACACATAACAGAGGTTATCATGGCAATTGAACGTACTTTTTCCATCATCAAGCCGAACGCGGTGGCAAAAAACGTTATTGGCAGCATCTTTTCGCGCTTTGAATCCGCTGGGTTCAAAATCGTTGGCACCAAAATGCTGCATCTGACCGTTGAGCAGGCTCGTGGTTTCTACGCTGAGCACGAAGGTCGCCCTTTCTTTGATGGTCTGGTTGAGTTCATGACCTCTGGTCCGATCGTGGTTTCCGTGCTGGAAGGTGAAAACGCCGTACAGCGTCACCGCGATCTGCTGGGTGCTACTAACCCGGACAACGCGCTGGCCGGCACCCTGCGCGCCGACTACGCTGACAGCTTCACCGAGAACGGCACCCACGGCTCTGACTCCGTTGAGTCTGCCGCGCGTGAAATCGCATTCTTCTTCGCCGAAGGCGAAGTGTGCGCTCGCACGCGTTAATAATTTCGTAAATGCCGCGTGCAAACGTGGCATCCCTGCGCCAGACTTTGTACAATGCAACGCCCCGGATGAGCACACTGCTTTCCGGGGCGTTTCTTTTCAACCCTCCATGGGCCATAACGTGTAACAACGAGGCCGGAAAAAATTATGTCTGAATTAGTTAATACCTCCGAAGTCGTCATTCCTGCGGTTCCAAATAAAAATGGAAAAATCAACCTGTTGGATCTGAACCGCCAGCAGATGCGCGAATTCTTTAAAGAGATGGGCGAGAAACCGTTCCGCGCCGATCAGGTAATGAAGTGGATGTACCACTACTGCAGCGACAACTTTGATGATATGACCGATATCAACAAGGTGCTGCGTAACAAGCTCAAAGAGGTCGCAGAGATCCGCGCCCCGGAAGTCGTGGAAGAGCAGCGCTCTACCGACGGCACCATTAAATGGGCAATCGCGGTGGGCGATCAGCGCGTTGAGACGGTCTATATCCCGGAAGAGGATCGCGCCACGCTGTGCGTCTCTTCCCAGGTCGGCTGCGCCCTGGAGTGTAAATTCTGCTCTACCGCTCAGCAGGGCTTTAACCGTAACCTGCGGGTGTCAGAGATTATCGGCCAGGTGTGGCGCGCGGCGAAAATCGTTGGCGCAGCTAAAGTCACCGGCACGCGTCCTATCACCAACGTGGTGATGATGGGCATGGGCGAGCCGCTGCTCAACCTGAACAACGTCGTCCCGGCGATGGAGATCATGCTGGATGATTTCGGCTTTGGCCTCTCCAAGCGCCGCGTGACGCTGTCGACCTCTGGCGTGGTGCCTGCCCTCGATAAGCTGGGCGACATGATTGACGTGGCGCTGGCTATTTCGCTCCACGCGCCAACGGACGAAATCCGGGACGAAATTGTACCGATCAACAAAAAGTACAATATCGAAACCTTCCTCGACGCCGTGCGCCGTTACATTAGCAAATCCAATGCTAACCAGGGCCGCGTCACCATTGAGTACGTTATGCTGGATCACGTTAATGACGGAACCGAGCATGCGCATCAGCTAGCGGAAGTGCTGAAGGATACCCCATGTAAGATCAACCTGATCCCATGGAACCCGTTCCCCGGCGCGCCGTATGGCCGTAGCTCGAACAGCCGTATCGACCGCTTCTCTAAAGTGTTGATGGAGTACGGGTTTACCACGATCGTGCGTAAAACGCGCGGTGACGATATTGATGCTGCCTGCGGTCAGCTGGCAGGTGAAGTAATCGACCGTACCAAGCGCACCCTGCGCAAGCGTATGCAGGGCGAGCCAATTTCAGTTAAGGCCGTTTAATTATGCTTTCTGCACGGTCCCGTACGGGGATCGTGCAGCATAATCGCGTGGTATAAGTAACCTAAATATACAGTTTCGATAAATAATTACGGTGCGTTTCCGTCGTGTTTAAGGCAGTATGTAACGATGGAACAACAGTTTAGCCCTTGAGGTAAAAGCTGTTCTGTTATCCCCGGCCTGACAGCCTTATACTGTCGGTCTAAGGTTAACTGACCCAGAAGTTTCGCGGTGCGGGTGGGCATTGTGACTTACCGGCACCTGATTTTACATCTCACGTACCAGCAGCTGTAGCGAATGAATACTGAAGCCACTCAAGACCTAAATGCAACACAAACCACTGGCGTCCGTCTGCGCAACGCCCGTGAACAACTTGGGCTAAGCCAACAAGCGGTCGCTGAACGCCTGTGCCTCAAGGTTTCCACCGTTCGCGATATCGAAGAAGACAAAGCGCCTGCCGAATTGGCTTCCACCTTCCTGCGGGGCTATATCCGCTCCTATGCACGTCTTGTGCACATCCCGGAAGAAGAGCTGCTGCCTATGATGGAGAAACAGGCTCCGGTCAGAGCGGCTAAGGTCGCCCCAATGCACTCTTTCTCCCTCGGTAAACGCCGTAAGAAGCGCGATGGCTGGCTGTCGAGCATTACCTGGCTGATTGTCTTTGTCGTTGTTGGCCTGACCGGCGCATGGTGGTGGCAGAACCACAAAGCCCAGCAGGAAGAGATCAGCACGATGGCCGATCAATCCTCTGCTGAACTGAACGCTAACAACAACGAAACGCAAAGCGTCCCCCTGAACACCGACCCAACCGAGCCTGCTGACGCGCAGACCACCGGTACCGGGCCTGCCGACGTGGCGACCCAGACACCGCCAGCGGCTACCACCAGCGCACCGGCGCAAACCAATGCGCAAAACGCCGTGGTCTCTCCTTCTCAGGCTAACGTTGACTCGGTGACTGCCCCTGCGACCACCACCGCACCTGCGGCGACCGCGGCGGCAAATAGCACGCCGGGTGCCGCGCCGCTGCCAACCGATCAGGCGGGCGTAAACAATACCGCCGATGCCAACGCGCTGGTCATGACCTTTACCGCCGACTGCTGGTTGGAAGTGACCGATGCAAACGGCAAAAAGCTGTTCAGCGGCATCCAGCGCAGCGGTGCTAACCTGAACCTGGCCGGTCAGACCCCTTACAAATTAAAAATTGGCGCACCGTCAGCCGTGCAGATCCAGTTCCAGGGCAAGCCCGTCGATCTGAGCCGCTTTATCAGAAGTAACCAGGTTGCGCGCCTGACCCTCAATGCCGAACAATCAGCAGCTCAGTAACTGACGGGCAACGCGGGAGAGTTTTCATGCATAACCAGGCCCCTATTCAGCGTAGAAAATCGAAACGCATCTACGTGGGGAATGTACCAATCGGCGATGGTGCCCCTATCGCCGTTCAGTCAATGACCAATACGCGCACCACGGATGTGGAAGCGACGGTTAATCAAATCAAAGCCCTCGAGCGCGTGGGTGCGGATATCGTCCGTGTTTCCGTGCCGACTATGGACGCGGCGGAAGCCTTTAAGCTCATCAAACAGCAGGTTAACGTTCCGCTGGTCGCAGATATTCACTTTGACTACCGTATTGCGCTGAAGGTGGCGGAGTACGGCGTCGACTGTCTGCGTATCAACCCAGGCAACATCGGTAACGAAGAGCGTATTCGCACCGTTGTGGACTGCGCGCGTGACAAAAATATTCCGATCCGCATCGGCGTTAACGCCGGCTCGCTGGAGAAGGATCTGCAGGAGAAGTATGGCGAGCCGACGCCGCAGGCGCTGCTGGAGTCCGCCATGCGTCACGTGGATCATCTGGATCGTCTCAACTTTGATCAGTTCAAGGTGAGCGTGAAAGCCTCCGACGTCTTCCTCGCCGTTGAGTCCTACCGCCTGCTGGCGAAGCAGATCGATCAGCCGCTGCACCTGGGGATCACCGAAGCCGGTGGCGCACGTGCGGGCGCGGTGAAATCCGCTATCGGCCTTGGGCTGCTGCTCTCAGAAGGGATCGGCGACACGCTGCGTATCTCGCTGGCGGCGGATCCAGTTGAAGAGATCAAAGTGGGCTTCGATATCCTCAAGTCCCTGCGTATCCGCGCACGTGGCATTAACTTTATCGCCTGCCCGACCTGCTCCCGTCAGGAGTTTGATGTTATCGGCACGGTTAACGCCCTTGAGCAGCGCCTGGAAGATATCATCACCCCGATGGATGTCTCGATCATCGGCTGCGTGGTGAACGGTCCGGGTGAAGCGCTGGTTTCCACCCTTGGCGTCACCGGCGGCAACAAGAAAAGCGGTCTGTATGAAGACGGCGTGCGTAAGGATCGGCTGGATAACGGCGATATGATCGCCCAGTTGGAAGCACGCATCCGCGCCAAGGCCTCAATGCTTGATGAAGCCCGCCGCATTGACGTTCAGCAGCTGGAAAAATAACGTAGCTGGGAAGCGGCTGGCTTCCCGTGTATGATTGAACCCGCAGGGCCCGCACGTTCGGGTTTGCCCTGAGGGTTCATTTTTATATTTATAAAGAGAATAAACGTGGCAAAGAATATTCAAGCCATTCGCGGCATGAACGATTACCTGCCAGGCGACACCGCCATCTGGCAGCGCATTGAAGGCACACTTAAGAACGTGCTCGGCAGCTACGGTTACAGTGAAATCCGCTTGCCGATTGTAGAGCAGACCCCGTTATTCAAACGCGCCATCGGTGAAGTCACCGACGTGGTTGAAAAAGAGATGTATACCTTTGACGACCGCAACGGCGATAGCCTGACGCTGCGTCCTGAAGGTACGGCGGGCTGCGTACGCGCCGGCATCGAACATGGTCTCCTGTACAATCAGGAGCAGCGTCTGTGGTACGTCGGGCCGATGTTCCGCTACGAGCGTCCGCAGAAAGGGCGCTATCGCCAGTTCCATCAGCTGGGCTGCGAAGTCTTTGGCCTGCAGGGCCCGGACATCGACGCCGAGCTGATCCTGCTCACCGCCCGCTGGTGGCGCGCGCTGGGCATCGCCGATCATGTCCGCCTGGAGCTGAACTCTATCGGCTCGCTGGAGGCGCGTGCTAACTACCGCGATGCGCTGGTGGCGTTCCTTGAGCAGCATAAAGACAAGCTTGACGAAGACTGCAAGCGTCGCATGTACAGCAACCCGCTGCGCGTGCTGGACTCCAAAAACCCGGACGTACAGGCGCTGTTAAACGATGCGCCGGCGCTGGGCGACTATCTGGACGACGACTCTCGCGAACACTTTGCCGGTCTGTGCAAACTGTTAGACGCGGCTGGCATCGCCTATACCGTTAACCAGCGTCTGGTACGCGGCCTCGACTACTACAACCGCACCGTCTTTGAGTGGGTCACCAGCAGCCTGGGTTCCCAGGGTACGGTGTGCGCAGGCGGCCGCTACGACGGTCTGGTAGAACAGCTCGGCGGTCGCGCGACCCCAGCGGTAGGTTTTGCGATGGGCCTCGAGCGACTTGTTTTGTTAGTTCAGGCAGTTAATCCGGAATTTAATGCCGATCCCGTTGTCGATATATACCTGGTGGCGTCGGGTACGGATACACAGGCCGCTGCGCTGCAGCTGGCTGAGCGTGTCCGCGATGCTGTGCCAGAGGTAAAATTAATGACCAACCACGGCGGCGGCAACTTCAAGAAACAGTTTGCCCGTGCCGACAAGTGGGGCGCTCGCGTTGCGCTGGTGCTGGGTGAGTCAGAAGTGGCTGACGGCAACGTGGTGGTAAAAGATTTACGCTCTGGTGAGCAGACTACCGTAGCGCAGGATAGCGTTGCCGCGCATGTGCGCACACTACTGGGTTAATCTCCCCGGGGAATTATCGTTTAGGAGAAGGACTGCGTGGAAATCTACGAGAACGAGCACGACCAGGTTGATGCGATTAAACGCTTCTTTGCCGAGAATGGCAAAGCACTGGCCGTTGGGGTTATTTTAGGCGTTGGCGCGCTGGTAGGCTGGCGTTACTGGACAAGTCATCAGGATGATTCCGTGCGCGAGTCCTCCTGGGCCTATGAAACTGCTATCTCTTCGCTGCGGGCAGATAAGCCAGAGACGCTGGCGGCCGCAGAGAAGTTTGCGGCTGATACGAAAAACACTTACGGTGCCTTTGCCTCCCTTGAGCTGGCCCAGCAGTTTGTAGAGAGCAACCAGCTGGATAAAGCCGCAGCGCAGCTGCAGCAGGGCCTGGCCGCCGCCAGTGATGAGAATCTCAAAGCGGTGATCAATCTGCGTCTGGCGCGCGTTCAGGTTCAGCTGAAGCAGCCTGACGCAGCGCTGAAAACCCTGGAGTCAATCAAGGGTGAAGGCTGGACGGCCATCGTAGCCGATCTGCGTGGTGAAGCCCTGCTCAGCAAGGGCGATAAGCAAGGTGCGCGCAGCGCGTGGGAAGCAGGCGCGAAAAGCGACGCTTCTCCAGCGCTGAGTGAAATGTTGCAGATGAAAATCAATAATTTGTCCATCTAAGAGGGACCCGATGCAATTGCGTAAATTACTTCTGCCAGGGCTGCTTTCGGTCACCTTGCTGAGTGGCTGTTCTCTGTTTAACGGTGAAGAGGACGTTGTCAAAATGTCTCCGCTGCCGACGGTAGAGAACCAGTTTGACCCGTCCACCGCGTGGAGCACCTCTGTCGGCGACGGCATTGGCGATTTCTACTCTAACCTGCACCCGGCGTTTGCCGACAGCGTGGTTTACGCTGCCGATCGTCATGGGACAGTGAAAGCCCTCAATGCTGATGACGGCAAAGAGGTGTGGTCTATCAGCCTGGCCGAGAAGAGCGGCTGGTTCTCAACCCGCCCGGCGCTGCTCTCTGGCGGCCTGACGGTAGCGGGCGGTCACGTCTACGTCGGCAGTGAAAAGGCGCAGGTCTATGCCCTGAACACCAACGATGGCTCCCAGGCCTGGAAGACCACCGCCGCCGGGGAAGTGCTTTCCCGTCCGGTCGTGAGCGATGGCCTGGTGCTGATCCATACCAGCAACGGCCAGCTGCAGGCGCTGAGCGAGAGCGATGGTGCAGTGAAGTGGACCGTTAACCTTGATATGCCAGCCCTGTCGCTGCGTGGTGAATCCGCTCCGGCTCCGGCCTTTGGTGCGGCGATTGTTGGCGGTGATAACGGTCGCGTCAGCGCGGTGATGCTGAAAGAGGGTCAGATGATCTGGCAGCAGCGTATCTCCCAGGCCACCGGCGCAACGGAGATCGATCGTCTGAGCGACGTTGATACAACGCCGGTTGTGGTGAACGGCGTGGTCTATACGCTGGCCTACAACGGTAACCTGACCGCACTGGATCTGCGCAGCGGCCAGATTATGTGGAAACGTGAGCTGGGTTCGGTGAACGATTTCATTGTTGACGGCAACCGCATCTACCTGGTTGACCAGACCGATCGCGTATTGGCCCTGACAACTGACGGCGGCGTCACGCTCTGGACAAACAGCGACCTGCTGCACCGTAACCTGACCTCGCCAGCGTTGTATAATGGATCCATCGTGGTAGGTGATAGCGAAGGCTACATGCACTGGATCAACCCGGAAGATGGACGTTTCGTGGCACAGCAGAAAGTTGACAGCTCCGGTCTGCTGACCGAACCGGTTGTCGCCGATGGTAAACTGCTGATCCAGGCGAAAGACGGTACGCTCTACGCGATTACGCGTTAATTACGGCGGTCGTTAGCATTGAAAAACGGCTCCTGTTTCAGGGGCCGTTTTACTGTTTTTAATTTTTACTGATTTACCAGCGGCGCGAATTGGCGACGTTGACAATGATTTTTTGAATGAGGCTTTAAACATGATTCCTGTGGTCGCGCTTGTCGGACGCCCGAACGTTGGCAAATCCACCCTTTTTAACCGCTTAACGCGTACTCGTGATGCGCTGGTAGCGGACTTCCCGGGGCTGACGCGCGACCGTAAATACGGTCGGGCCGAGGTCGAGGGCCGCGAGTTTATCTGTATCGATACCGGTGGTATTGACGGTACGGAAGACGGCGTTGAAACCCGTATGGCCGAGCAGTCACTGCTGGCGATTGAAGAGGCGGACGTGGTGCTGTTTATGGTGGACGCCCGTGCAGGCCTGATGCCTGCCGATGAGGCCATCGCCAAGCACCTGCGCTCGCGTGAAAAACCGACCTTCCTGGTCGCCAACAAAACCGACGGTCTCGATCCCGATCAGGCTGTCCTTGACTTCTACTCCCTGGGTCTGGGCGAAATCCACCCGATTGCTGCCTCCCACGGACGCGGCGTGACCAGCCTTCTGGAGCACGTGCTGGTGCCGTGGATGCAGGAAATCGATCCCCGTGAAGAGGAAGAGGTGGACGAAGATGCGGCCTACTGGGCGCAGTTTGAAGCCGAGCAGAACGGTGAAGAAGTTGAAGAGCCGGAAGATGACTTCAACCCGCTGGATCTGCCGATCAAGCTGGCGATCGTGGGTCGTCCTAACGTCGGTAAATCTACCCTGACCAACCGCATTCTCGGTGAAGATCGTGTGGTGGTATACGATATGCCAGGCACCACTCGCGACAGCATCTACATCCCGATGCAGCGCGACGAGCGTGAATACGTGCTGATTGATACCGCGGGCGTGCGCAAGCGCGGCAAGATCACCGATACCGTAGAGAAGTTCTCGGTGATCAAAACCCTGCAGGCGATTGAAGACGCCAACGTGGTAATGCTGGTGATCGACGCCCGGGAAGGCATCTCCGATCAGGATCTCTCCCTGCTGGGCTTTATCCTCAACAGCGGTCGCTCGCTGGTGATCGTCGTCAACAAGTGGGACGGCCTGAGCAATGAAGTGAGAGAGCAGGTCAAAGAGACCCTCGATTTCCGTCTGGGCTTTATCGACTTTGCTCGCGTGCACTTTATCTCTGCTCTGCACGGCAGCGGCGTTGGTAACCTGTTTGAATCCGTTCGTGAAGCCTATGACAGCTCGACTCGTCGCCAGAGCACCGCGATGCTGACCCGCATCATGAACATGGCTGCGGAAGATCACCAGCCGCCGCTGGTGCGCGGTCGCCGCGTGAAGCTGAAATACGCCCACGCCGGTGGTTACAACCCGCCAATCGTCGTGATCCACGGCAACCAGGTGAAAGACCTGCCGGACTCCTACAAGCGCTACCTGATGAACTACTTCCGCAAATCGCTGGACGTCATGGGTACGCCGATCCGTATCCAGTTCAAAGAGGGCGATAACCCGTTCGCAAACAAGCGCAACACCCTGACCCCGAACCAGATGCGTAAGCGTAAGCGTCTGATCAAGCATATTAAGAAAGGCAAGTAACAGGCCTGAGCGTAGCACCGCTATCTAGCCCGCATATTGCGGGCTTTTTTATTTTTCGGCCTTGCTCGCAGATAAACGTTTTGAGTGGTGAGATAGCACGCTTTCACTCGCAATATTTTCAGGGGCATGCGATCGTTGCAATCAATACCTATCTATTGTCAACGGGTTATAAAAGGAGACAAATCATGGCAGTGGCAACCCTGAACGATGTAGCAGACTATCTGCTGTGCTTTGCTCAAGAGCATGGAGACATCATTACACCGCTTAAATTGCAGAAAATGATATTTTATGCCGACGCATGGTACATGGCGTTGAATGATGGCGCTGAACTCGTGCCCGAACGTTTCGAAGCCTGGGTGCATGGTCCGGTCGCTAGAGATCTCTATGTCCGCTTTGCCCACTACAAATGGCAGCCTATCACTGCTGAAATACCGCGTCCGGACCTTCCTGCCCATATTACTAAACATCTGGATGAGATCTATCAGGTGTTCGGCGGCTATACCGCTTACGAGCTGGAGCAGTTAACGCATCAGGAGCAGCCTTGGATAAGCGCGCGAGGAGATTTAGCAGTCAGCGCTGTTTGTACTCATGTTCTGGATAAAAAAGAGACTGCGGAGTTTTATCGCAGCATGATGGAAGCTTAACAATGAACAGAGGGAAGGTTAAAGCGGGGAAGATCCTCTCTTCAGGCGCCAGGATTGTTGTAAGCAAGCCTAAAAACGCCCGATCGGCTTTAAGCTTCTCTTTTCAATATATTGATTCAGTCCATGCTAAGTTTGGCTTTGCAAAGCAGGGTGCCGCCTATTTCTGCAAGGTGATCGAGCGACTTAAGGGTATATCGAGCCTTACATTGTTGGAGTTCACAACTAATCGTAACGCAGCACTAAAGTCGCATTGCATAGATTGGGTAAGCACTTCTGAACCTGACGGATTCGCACTCTTGAACGAGCAGTTTCAGAGCTACACTCCCTACCAGTTTGCGGTATCCCGCAATGAATATGGCCGCATACATGGCTTTTTCATCGGTGATGTATTTCATGTTGTATGGCTCGACCCCGATCATCTGCTCTATTCTGCTCGCTAATACGCGTTTCTCGTCTATTCAAAACACAAATTTCCCTGTGCTATGTCAAACACTATTCGTTATTAGCCAACTTTAAATCTAAGAAAGTAGACAAACGTCGAGTTTTCATCTTAAAGTCCCGGGGTTGGTACTAGACAAAACTAGCGCCAGATTATCAAATAGTTAACAAACACTTTGCCGCATGTAAAAAAATCGGTCAGATACGTAACTGGCCGGCGTACTTCGCGGTGTTTACCTGCACAACGACATACCTTTCGGGAGAAATATGCAATCCTCTGTTAATCATCAAGAGAGCCGAACGTTCTTTGGCCATCCCTATCCGCTCGGCTCGCTGTTCTTCACCGAGATGTGGGAGCGTTTCTCGTTTTATGGCATTCGTCCGCTGCTGATCCTGTTTATGGCTGCCACGGTGTATGACGGCGGGATGGGACTGGCACGTGAGAATGCCTCCGCCATTGTCGGCATCTTTGCCGGTACTATGTACCTGGCCGCACTGCCGGGTGGCTGGCTAGCGGATAACTGGCTCGGCCAGCAGCGCGCGGTCTGGTACGGCTCGATCCTGATTGCCCTCGGCCACCTGTCGATTGCACTCTCTGCCTTTATGGGCGACAACCTGTTCTTTATTGGCCTGATGTTCATCGTGCTCGGCTCTGGTCTGTTCAAGACCTGTATCTCGGTGATGGTCGGCACCCTGTATAAAAAAGGTGATGCGCGTCGCGACGGCGGTTTCTCGCTGTTCTACATGGGCATCAACATGGGCTCCTTCATTGCGCCGCTGATCTCTGGCTGGCTGATTAAGAGCCACGGCTGGCACTGGGGCTTTGGTATCGGCGGCATCGGGATGCTGGTGGCGCTGATCATCTTCCGCGTGTTTGCCGTTCCGGCCATGAAACGCTACGACAGCGAAGTCGGTCTGGACTCCACCTGGAACAGCCCGGTGGTGAAGAGAAAAGGCGTAGGCATGTGGCTGCTGGCGCTGGCGGTTGGCGTAGCGGTTATCGTAACGCTGATTGCACAGGGCGTGATTGTCATCAACCCGGTCGCGGTCGCCAGCGTGCTGGTGTACGTGATTGCGGCGTCGGTGGCGCTTTACTTCATCTACCTGTTTATCTTTGCTGGCCTGAACCGCAAAGAGCGCGCCCGCCTACTGGTCTGCTTTATCCTGCTGGTCTCCGCAGCATTCTTCTGGTCTGCGTTTGAGCAGAAGCCGACCTCGTTCAACCTGTTCGCCAACGACTATACCAATCGCATGATCGGTGATTTTGAAATCCCTGCCGTGTGGTTCCAGTCAATTAACGCCCTGTTCATTATTCTGCTGGCCCCGGTATTCAGCTGGGCGTGGCCGAAGCTGGCGAGCATGAACATTCGTCCGAGCAGTATCACCAAGTTCGTGATCGGTATTCTCTTTGCGGCGGCAGGCTTTGGCCTGATGATGCTGGCGGCACAGAACGTGTTGAATAGCGGCGGGGCAGGGGTGTCACCTTTCTGGCTGGTAGGCAGCATCCTGATGCTGACGCTCGGCGAGCTGTGCCTGAGCCCGATTGGTCTGGCGACCATGACCTTGCTGGCCCCGGAAAGAATGCGCGGCCAGATGATGGGACTGTGGTTCTGCGCGAGCGCGCTGGGTAACCTGGCGGCAGGCCTGATTGGCGGTCACGTCAAGGCCGACCAGCTTGATATGCTGCCGGATCTCTTTGCCCGCTGCTCCGTTGCCCTACTGATCTGCGCTGCCGTGCTGATCGTCCTTATTGTGCCGGTTCGCCGCATGCTGGCAAACGCCCAGGCTAAACCGGCCGCTAACGCCGGATAACACTTAACGTTGCCGGGGCAGATGCTATGCCCCGGTAAAATCGTGTCGCATATAACTACTCTTCAGCCCGCATCCTGCGGGCTTTTTCATATCAATGAAGCATATAACGAAGCACTAAAGCGCAAGTTATCGGCATATCTAAAGTCGTATTATGCTTGAACTCTTGAACTTGAGGATGTTGCAAGGTCATTCCGATAAGGCGCTGTGATGCAAAGAGAATGGGCTTTTAAAAAGCGATACATTGTCGCTCTTGTCATCATTGTACTGGCATGGACAGCCTATATGCTCCCCAGCTGGTTTTTCCCTGTTGGCTTATACGCTCTGTAAAAAAGTTTCTGTGAACGATAAAGCGAATATCTATGTAGTACAGACCGATGCGGGAGCGACGACTGCCTATTCGTACCGTTATTACGTAGTGGATGCAAAGGAAAGCGATGCTGATTTTATGGCAAACGTTGCTAACGCTGCGCCGTTCCTAAACACCAGGGATGAAAAAGCCGTACTGAAGGTGAAGGATAACCAAATTTACCTCCGCGTTCGCGGTGAAATTTACTCTTTCGATAGCCCTGCGGTGTATCAGAGTGGTTCTGAAATCCACAGCGTTGATATCTATCTTGAAGCTGCACCATGAATATAGGTTTTAGCTGGCGTACAGGGGCTGTCTTTGTTTTGCTTATCCTTGGGTTCTGGGCGTATCAATTCGCGATCTGTTTACCGTATATGAACAGCTGAAGGGTAAGATGAGTGTCAACGATGAGCTAAATCTCTATATCACGCAGGCGGCATCCAGTTCGCTTTCAAAGGATACCTACCGTTATTATCTCTATGATGCCAAGAAAAGTCCTGATGATTTCATGGCGCATATAAAAGACGTGGAGCCTATTATGGTTACTGACGACTATAAGGCTAACGCAGAGGTGAGAGATGGGCAGCTTGATTTGTATGTTCGCGGAAACGTCTATTCTTTTAGAAATGTAGGTTACAGCGTTAGAATTCATCTTGATGCGGCACTTTACTGACAGCAGCTAACGCCGGATAACACTTAACGTTGCCGGGGCAGATGCTATGCCCCGGTACTTATTGAGTAGGTTAAGCCAACCCTCGGCCCGGCGCTTAAAACTCTCGCGATATTGTCATATAGCCGTTATAGCGTACTGAGCACTCTTCATCATTCATCAATGCTGAGGAGATGAATACGTCTTTTTTGCCGTCATTATTAGTATAGGTGTAACGTACTATTAAATTCATTGCATGATTGCTGTGATAAATTTCGAAGTAATCATTTTCAGATAGACTGTTTCCGGTTGCGCTATCGGCTTTAGCCATCTGCCGAGCAAAGACTTCGGATACCGGAGTAATACTCAATATCTCCGTGACGATTTTACTGTTTGGTATGTTTGCCAGCTTAATCCCAAGATCGTTTTTAATGCTGACCTGTAACATACTTTCAGCGTAGTGGCCTGGAGCGGCGCATTCACTTCCGGGTAAACCCGCAGCATAACTCACCGTCGGCAGCACTATGATAATGAAAGGTACTAAAACTTTCATCGGATAACCTTTAATTCTACATCAGCTTTCTTCAATATATTAATCTATAACGCAATTAGCTATTCATTAGCGTTTATAATGGTTTGTAGGTGTAATATGTTATGTAATAAAATTAACCAAAAGAGGTGGGGTGAATATATGGCTCTTGATCATATTACTGATGAATAATATGGCGGCTTATAAGCGGCACACCCTATGCAGTCACTTGCATTGTCCACAGGAGCATAAGAGCGGTATAATGAGTTAATTAAAATATTACAGGAGGCGTTATGCAACTGACCTGTCCTGATTGCGATAAACCGGTGGAGCTTGTTGGCACCCATGCACATTGCGAAAATTGTAATCGTGATGTGGCGTTAGAAGCCCGCTGCCCCGAGTGCCATCAGCCATTAGAGGTGCTTAAAGCCTGCGGGGCGGTGGACTACTTCTGCCAGCATGGCCATGGGCTGATCTCGAAAAAGCGCGTCGAGTTCGTCAGGTCTGACGCCTAGCCGCAAAATTTGCGCAATTGTCTCTTAGCACTTACGTTTTTAACTGCTCATAAAAAGAGAAACGTAATGAAAAGAGACGTGACGTTAGGAGTCACCGGCTTTGCTTTGATCGCCGTAACCTATGGGATGGCGAGATTTTCATGGGGGATCATGCTGCCCGATATTCGGCAGGCGATCCCTTTCACACCAGAAGTCGCTGGGTTAATTGCTGCCTGCAGCTACGTAGCCTATTGCTTATCTGTCTTTATCGCGTCCTTTTTGACCAGCCGCTTCGGCCCCCGCGTCACGGCAATATTGGCTGCCATGGTGGCCGCCGCTGGGTTGCTCATCATGGCTTTTGCGGCTGCGCCGCTCTGGCTGGCGCTCGGCCTGTTTGTTGCTGGTATGAGCTCTGGACTGGCCTCTCCCTCCCTGGCGGGTGCCGTCAACGATGCCGTTGCCGATGAACGGCAGACGCAGGTGAATACAACGATTAACGCCGGAACAAGCGGGGGCATCATCCTGTCTGTCCCCATTCTTTTTTTCATACCTGGCGGATGGCGCGTCTCCTGCATGGTTTTTGCTTTACTGGCGCTGATATGCCTGGTCGCTGCGTGGCGTACTCTTCCTAAGCACGTGTCTAAACCGAGAGAGGGATCGCCGCACTGGCGCGCACTTTTTCGCAAGCCGGGCATGTTGCGGTTGTTAGTCATTGCTTTTGTCAGCGGTACTGCCAGCGCAGCCTGGTGGAGCTTTGGGCCTGAGTTACTTCAGCAGCACACCAGGGTAGATAGCGCGATGACAAACATCCTGTGGCTGGTGAGCGGTGGTGCAGGCGTCCTCGCCGTGTTTACCGGCAGCGTGGCGAGACGTATCGGCATGCGCGGCGTTTACTGGGGATCGCAGCTCTTTATGGCCGTATCTTTGGCCGCGCTGGCGGTGAGCCACGGTTTTAGCGGGTGGCTTTTTCCGGTTGTGGCGATGAGCGGCGCGGGGTATGTCATTTTGTCCGGCGTGCTGCTGGTTCAGGGGGCGGAGATTGCGCAACCTTCGCCCGCGGCGGGCGTCAGTATGGCTTTCCTGATGCTGGCCGCAGGGCAGGTAGTGGGCTCAGTGGTCTTTGGCCAGCTCTATGGCGCGATCGGTGCAACTGGCGCACTGGCTATTTTTTCCGGCCTGTCATGGATAATGCTTGCCGTTACGCCTGACAGACATCATCAGGCGAACTAGCGTCAGGTCAGGTTTTTTTGCGTGCCCGTGTTTTTTTAGCGGCGGTCACGCCCTTCACTTCACTCTCCACCCAGCCATCAACCAGGCGGGTGGTAAGCACATCCCCGGCTTTTACCTGTTTGGTTTGCTTCAGCACGTTGCCATCCGTTGCGGTGGTCACGCTGTAGCCGCGTGCCAGGGTAGCCAGTGGACTGACGGCGTCGAGATGGGTCATGGCGTTGCCAAAGCGTTCCCGGGTAGCGCTAAGCCTGGCGCTCATCAGCTGGGCCAGACGGTACTCTAACTGCTGCACCCGGTTCTGAGCGCGGTGAATACGCGGCTGGGGAGAGTGCTGGTTTAGCCGCTGGGTCATCCGCTGCTGGCGCCGACCTGAACGCTTAAGCTGATTATCCATCGCGTAGGTCATCCGCTGGCGCAGTCGCTCAAGCACGGTTTGCTGACGCGCCAGCCGCAGCTGCGGGTGCTGCTGTTGCAGTCGGTGCTCCAGCTGAGTAAAGCGCCGGGTGCGGTTAGCGAGGTAGTAATCCATCGCCATCTCCAGCCGCTGCTGGCCGCTTTGCAGCTGACGCAGGAGTTCAAGCTGGTTGCGGCTGACCATCTCTGCGGCGGCGGACGGGGTCGGCGCACGCAGGTCGGCTACAAAGTCGGCGATGGTAACGTCGGTTTCATGGCCGACGGCGCTGACAATAGGGATCTGGCTGGCGAAAATCGCCCGCGCTACGCGCTCGTCGTTGAAGCTCCAGAGATCCTCCAGCGAGCCGCCGCCGCGCCCGACGATCAGCACATCACACTCCTTGCGGCTGTTCGCCAGCGCAATGGCGCGAACGATCTGCCCCGGGGCATCTTCGCCCTGAACGGCGGTAGGGTAGATCACCACCGGCAGGGAGGGATCGCGACGTTTAAGCACGTGCAGAATATCGTGCAGCGCGGCCCCGGTTTTCGAGGTGATCACCCCTACGCAGTGGGCGGGGGAGGGAAGCGGCTGCTTGCTCTGCTGATCAAACAGTCCCTCTGCCGCCAGCTTCGCCTTGAGCTGCTCGTACTTCTGTTGGAGCAGGCCTTCCCCTGCGGGCTGCATGCTTTCGACGATGATCTGATACTCGCCGCGCGGCTCGTAGAGCGTAATGCTGGCGCGGACCAGAACCTGCTGTCCATGCTGGGGACGAAAGGTCACCCGACGGTTGCTGTTGCGGAACATCGCACAGCGAACCTGGGCGGTGTCATCCTTCAGCGTGAAGTACCAGTGACCGGAGGCAGGCTGGGTAAAGTTTGAGATCTCACCGCTGATCCAGACCTGGCCAACTTCTCTTTCCAGCAGCAGGCGTACCGTCTGATTCAGGCGGCTAACGGTAAAAATTGCGGGGGATTGCATCGATGACATGTGAGCCAGATCAAATTTTAAATCAGAAGGTTAATTAATCGATAGTAACCCGATGGGCCGCAATCGCAACTATTTTTCCAAAAAAGTGTAGATGCAATCGGTTACGCTCTGTATAATGCCACGGCAATATTTAACCACCCGGTCAGAGATATTGCCCATGCTACGTATCGCTAAAGAAGCCCTGACGTTTGACGACGTCCTCCTCGTTCCCGCTCATTCTACCGTTCTGCCGAATACTGCCGACCTCAGCACCCAGTTAACCAAAACCATTCGCCTGAATATTCCTATGCTCTCTGCAGCAATGGACACCGTGACGGAAGCACGCCTGGCTATCGCCCTGGCGCAGGAAGGTGGCATCGGTTTTATCCATAAAAACATGTCCATCGAGCGCCAGGCGGAAGAAGTACGCCGCGTGAAGAAACATGAGTCCGGTATCGTATCCGACCCACAGACCGTTCTGCCAACCACCACGCTGCACGAAGTGAAAGCGCTGACCGAGCGTAACGGCTTTGCCGGTTACCCGGTAGTGACGGAAAACTATGAGCTGGTCGGTATTATTACCGGTCGTGACGTGCGTTTCGTGACTGACCTGAACCAGCCGGTAAGCGTGTACATGACGCCGAAAGAGCGCCTGGTTACCGTGCGCGAAGGCGAAACCCGTGATGTCGTGCTGGCTAAAATGCACGAAAAACGCGTTGAGAAGGCGCTGGTGGTAGATGATAGCTTCCATCTGCGCGGCATGATCACCGTAAAAGATTTCCAGAAAGCCGAACGTAAACCGAACGCCTGTAAAGACGAGCATGGCCGTCTGCGCGTGGGCGCTGCGGTAGGCGCGGGCGCGGGCAACGAAGAGCGCGTCGATGCGCTGGTTGCCGCTGGCGTTGACGTGCTGCTGATTGACTCCTCTCACGGCCACTCCGAAGGCGTACTGCAGCGTATTCGTGAGACCCGTGCGAAATACCCTGACCTGCAGATCATCGGCGGCAACGTGGCGACCGGCGCAGGTGCGCGTGCCCTGGCCGACGCTGGCGTCAGCGCGGTGAAAGTGGGTATCGGCCCTGGCTCTATCTGTACTACCCGTATCGTGACCGGCGTGGGCGTTCCGCAGATCACCGCCGTCTCCGACGCGGTTGAAGCCCTTGAAGGCACCGGCATTCCGGTTATCGCCGACGGCGGCATCCGCTTCTCCGGCGATATCGCTAAAGCAATTGCCGCAGGCGCAGCGGCGGTGATGGTGGGCTCCATGCTGGCCGGTACCGAAGAGTCTCCGGGTGAGATCGAACTCTTCCAGGGCCGCTCTTACAAATCCTACCGTGGTATGGGCTCGCTGGGCGCGATGTCCAAAGGCTCCTCCGATCGCTACTTCCAGACCGATAACGCTGCTGACAAGCTGGTGCCTGAAGGTATCGAAGGCCGCGTAGCGTACAAAGGCTACCTGAAAGAGATCATTCACCAGCAGATGGGCGGCCTGCGCTCCTGTATGGGTCTGACCGGCTGTGGTACTATCGACGCGCTGCGTACGCAGGCTGAATTTGTACGCATCAGCGGGGCGGGCATTCAGGAGAGCCACGTTCACGACGTGACCATCACTAAAGAGTCCCCGAACTACCGCATGGGTTCCTGATTTAATTTGTAGGCCGGGTGGGCGTAACGCTGCCCGGCACTTATTTTCTCTATCTGCTTCTGCCTCGGAACAATCGTCAATGACCGACAATATTCATAAGCATCGTATTCTTATCCTCGACTTTGGTTCGCAGTATACCCAGCTTGTTGCCCGCCGCGTGCGTGAGCTGGGCGTCTACTGTGAGCTGTGGGCCTGGGACGTCACCGAAGCTCAAATCCGTGAGTTCAACCCGAACGGGATCATCCTATCCGGCGGCCCGGAGAGCACCACTGAAAACAACAGCCCGCGCGCGCCGCAGTATGTATTTGAGGCAGGCGTACCGGTATTCGGCGTTTGCTACGGTATGCAAACGATGGCGATGCAGCTTGGCGGCCACGTTGAAGGCTCCAACGAGCGTGAGTTTGGCTATGCTCAGGTTGAAGTGAAGACTCAGAGCGCGCTGGTGCGCGGTATTGAGGACTCCCTGAGCGCAGAAGGCAACCCGCTGCTGGACGTGTGGATGAGCCACGGCGACAAAGTTACCGCTATCCCGGAAGGCTTCGTTACCGTTGCCAGCACCGAGACCTGCCCGTTCGCCATTATGGCTAACGAAGAGAAGCGCTTCTACGGCGTGCAGTTCCACCCGGAAGTGACCCACACCCGTCAGGGCCTGCGTATGCTGGAGCGTTTCGTGCGCGACATCTGCGAGTGTGAAGCCCTCTGGACCCCGGCTAAGATTATCGACGACGCTATCGAGCGTATCCGCCAGCAGGTTGGTAATGACAAGGTGATCCTTGGCCTCTCCGGCGGCGTGGACTCCTCCGTGACCGCGATGCTGCTGCACCGCGCCATTGGCGAGCGTCTGACCTGCGTATTCGTTGATAACGGCCTGCTGCGCCTGAACGAAGCCGAGCAGGTGATGGATATGTTCGGCGACCACTTCGGCCTGAACATTGTTCACGTTGAAGGCGAGCAGCGTTTCCTTGACGCGCTGGCGGGTGAGAACGATCCGGAAGCGAAACGTAAAATCATCGGTCGCGTCTTTGTTGAAGTGTTTGACGAAGAGGCGCTGAAGCTGGAAGACGTTAAGTGGCTGGCGCAGGGGACTATCTACCCTGACGTTATCGAATCCGCTGCGTCTGCGACCGGTAAAGCACACGTCATCAAATCTCACCACAACGTGGGCGGCCTGCCGAAAGAGATGAAGATGGGCCTGGTTGAACCGCTGCGTGAGCTGTTCAAAGACGAAGTGCGTAAGATTGGTCTTGAGCTGGGCCTGCCGTACGACATGCTCTACCGTCACCCGTTCCCGGGGCCAGGTCTGGGCGTCCGCGTGCTGGGCGAAGTGAAGAAAGAGTACTGCGACCTGCTGCGTCGCGCTGACGCGATCTTCATTGAAGAGCTGCGCAAAGCTGATCTGTATAACAAAGTTAGCCAGGCCTTCACCGTGTTCCTGCCGGTACGCTCGGTAGGCGTAATGGGCGACGGCCGTAAGTACGACTGGGTTGTCTCCCTGCGCGCAGTAGAGACCATCGACTTTATGACCGCACACTGGGCGCACCTGCCGTACGACTTCCTCGGCCGTGTGTCGAACAGAATCATCAACGAAGTCAATGGGATATCGCGTGTGGTTTATGATATCAGCGGGAAACCACCGGCTACGATCGAGTGGGAATGATTAATAGCTAAGTTATAACTAATCATATCTATTCAAACACATACGCAACCCTCTGTTTTTACAGAGGGTTTTTGTTTATAGCTACTCATATCTATTCACTCTACCTCATATTTTTCGTCGGTACGCGTGACGGTATTACCCTAAAGGTATATGCTCATCCCGTCATTTTTATCATCGCAAACCGGGTGAAATGTGCTGACCGATACCAAACTAAAAAACCTCAAACCGCAGGACAAAATCTACAAAGTTGCCGACCGTGACGGACTGTATGTAGCGGTGCTCACGTCAGGCAGCGTCTCATTCCGGTACGATTACCGGATCAACGGCAGGAGAGAAACGCTGGTGATCGGCCAGTATGGTCGTGACGGTATCAGCCTGGCGGAAGCGAGAGAGGAATTAATTGCCGCCAAAAAGCTCCTGAAGTCAGGCCAGTCGCCGGCTGCGGCGAAACGCGACGGTATCAGACGCATAAAGGGAGAAGAGACGTTTGCCGCTCATACCGACGCCTACATGAAACACGTCACCCTGGCGGACAGCACGCGGCAGATGAAGCAATCTGTAATTGAGCGTGACATTCTCCCGGCGCTGGGCAACAAAATGATGACGGAGATCAACACCGGGATGGTGCGGGACCTGTGCGATAAGATCGTCGGTCGTGGTGGGCGGGCTACAGCGCTGCAGGCCAGGCAGATAATTAGCAGCGTGTATCGTCACGCGAATGATCGTGGGCACGGGTTCTTTAATCCGGCGGCAGCAATAAACCCGTCTGCTATTGCCACGTTTAAGCCCAAGGACAGAAGCCTTACGCCTGAAGAGATCGGCACGCTATTCCGCGCACTGGATAATGTCGGGACAATGCCGACCCTGAAGCTCGCCGTTAAGCTGGTGCTGATCACTATGGTCAGGAAAAGCGAGTTCACGCTGGCCACGTGGAAGGAGATCGACTTCCGCAAAAATACCTGGTCCATTCCCGCCGAGAGGATGAAGGCGTCCAGGGATCACGTTATCTATCTGCCCAGGCAGGCGCAGGATATTATGGTCGGCCTGCAAATGTGCGCTGGTGGCAGTGAGTACCTTGTGCCTGGTCGTTTCAGTTCGAGCAAGCCGTTGTCTAATGCTGCGCTTAACTCAGTAATCGACCGGGCCGTTGATCAGGCCAATAAAGACGGAGAAGTGCTGGAATCTATGACGGTACACGATCTGAGGCGCACGGGCAGCACACTACTGCATGAGGCTGGATTCCCGTCAGACTGGATTGAAAAGGCGCTGGCGCATGAGCAGCGCGGCGTGCGGGCTGTTTATAACAAGGCTGAATATGCCGATGGCCGTACCTATATGCTCCAGCAGTGGGCCGATATGATAGATGCCTGGATAGCAGGGGAGCACACCGATCTGGTGCCATTCTCCCCGGCTAAGTATGAGATGTGGATGGAAGATCGGGGTTAATCACGTGGCTTGCTTTTCTTCATCAGCATATAGGGCCATCCAAGGATCACGGCAGCAGAAAAGGCGATAGCGAAAACAGTCAGTAAAGTTGATGCCAGGAACTTCATGCTATCTGGCAAGTTACTCAGGCGGAAATAAATATCGTTGAGTTCTCTTTTTTGATCTTCGCAGACGCGCCAGCCTGTCTTTAACTTGATGCCGGTGATGATCAGAAAAACCAGGCCCGCTGCAAGGTATGCAGCGGTAATGTACTGATAAACACTCACGACCTCACCTCTTCATGTTGTTCTGCTTCACGCGCCGCCCGGCGGCGCTCACTGCTACGGATGAGTTGCTGCGCGCCGTCATCGCCCGGGCCGCGATGATTAGCCAGGGCGCGCATCACGCTTTCGCGCTCGTATCGCTCGATGTCACTGCGCGTCACGATGCACCTCCCGCCCGCGCAGGTTGAGCCACTGGCTGACGCATACCAGCGCCAGCAGTACGCCGTAACCGAGGCACCAGGCGGCGATCTGATGAGATGTCATAGCGCCTCCTTCATTTCTGGATCTGCTGGTAACGTCATGTGCGGAACCGGGATAAGCTCAGCGGTATCAACAGCAGAATTAAGCGCAAAAAGGGCTACGATTTTCTTCTGCTCTGGCGTCATGCGCAGTGCCAGGGTTTTACCGCCCATGCTGAAGAACACTGCAACGTTATGGATCTCGTCGAGCTTCATGCTGCCTGCTCCTTCTGGTTTTTGATGAACTCAGCTATGCCAGGCAGCAGGTTCACCGCCGGTGATGAGCACTGGTTACCCCATACGTCGAAACCGTGTGAGGACTGGCGGGCAAAAAGCTCAATACGCGGCACATCGCCAAGCAGTTGCACCAGTTTCTCCCGCACGTAGTCCGGCTTCTGTGAGTGGGCCAGGCGCGGCGCGGTGAATGACTGGACGATCCCGGCATCCATGCGTTCAGGGAGCTTACCCTTCACGGCAAACAGACAGTCTTCGCTGTTGGCCCTGGTCATGTGACCCATGCCGAGCACAAGTTTGTCGTGCTGCCGGCTGCCGCATTTGTTCCAGGTGAATCCCTTCATGGTCATCAGGCGGAAGCCCCAGGCCTCGACAACCTTCAGCGCCTCTACCGGCTGCGTCGGCACCCACCACATGGCCAGCAGGCAGATGTCGGCGGCCAGATCCCACACTGGCAGACGGCAGATATCCTGCACGCCCATCACCGGGTACTTGAAGCCAGCGCCGCGGTCGCCGTCGGCAGCCTTGTCGCGGTACGCCCAGGGTGGATCGGCGTAGATAAGGGTGTATTTACCTGTCATGCTGCACCAACCTTTTTCGCTGCTTTAGCAGCACTATTCTCATCCACTGCCTTGAGCTTTGCTGATATGTACTCACTTCCTAATATTTCTACCGCCCCAGATTCTGATTTCGGCGTGCAGCCAGTACCCACGAAAATAACATCACCTAACCGAAACATTTCAAACCCGCCAAACAGCAAGTTCCCCCAATCGAGTCCTAGTGATTCATAGAATTGATCACGGCTAACAATCAGATCAGGACGCTTTTCATTCCACAGAAACCATAGGGCCTTTGACTCTTCCTTTAGGTTGGCCGGAACCTTAACGCGAGGTTGTTGAGACCAGCCATTGTTTGCATTAGGTTTTGTCCATAATAAGTGGCTACCGTACATTCCATCCTCAAAGCGTATGCCGTGGAATCTCCAGTCAGAAGCTGTTTTCTGGAACACTGGTTTGCCGCCAAAAATGCCGGCAAAGGATTCGCCGAGTTTTTTAAGATCCCGCTCCTGGCTCTCCATGTCGGCCAATGCCGCCAGCGCCTCAGCACTGTTATATTTGTAATAGCTCATGCTGCCACCTTCCTGCTGTTGAGTTCTTCCGCCAGGCGCTGAGCCTTGAGCGGGTTTTTGATCACGGCGCCGCGGGGAGATATCCAGCCCCGGCGGGTGACCGAATAGACCAGAGTGACGCTGCCTACCCTGATGTTGTCGGTGGTGCTAGTCATAGATCACCCCGCAACCGGCGCTGATGCCGCTGTATTCACCCCGGCGCAGCCCGTTACTGAAGCCTATGCAGCGCTGGCGGCGCACGGCTATGCGGGATCGCTCTACCTCTCCCCGCGCTTTGTCCATGCACTTCAGCCAGAGATTGGCGGCGACGCGGTACTGGCCACGCTCCTCGCGAGCGATAGCCAGCTTTTCGATCTCCATTGCTGCCGGTGTTACTGCCACCGGTGCACCCGGCGCTGGCCGGGCTAACACTTTTTCTTCGTGGTGCTTTTCGAGACGGGATTTAGCCATGATGCGCACCTCACGCAGCAGCTGAGCTAACGGGGCGGAAAACGCGCTGCTCAACTGGCGGCTTTTTTCCGGTGAACTCTGCCGGGCTGTTCGCCTGGCGCTTGTCGAGCCACTGCTCGATCTCGTCGCCGTTCCATGCGCAGCGGCGGTCAGTGATGTAGAAACGTTGCGGGAATTGCCCCGCCTGTTCCAGGCGATCGATGGTGCTCCATGACAGGGGAACCATCTCCAGCACCTGCTTCTTGCTTAATGCGTTTTTCATAGATACTCCGAGGTGGTGCGGCGCGCACTGCGCCGCGCGGTGGTTATTTGAATTCAGGGCGCAGATCATTCAGCGTCGTCATGAAGCCGGAAAATAATTCGTGGCCAAGGGTTTTTTCCTGTTCCTTTAGCTCCTGCTCAATTTTTTCAAACAAAGCCTTTGCATCAGGGGAAGAGGCATCGAGACTGTTAAAAAGAGCCTCAATGTAAGCACGGGCATCTTCCTGTTTTCCGTCCACGGCTTCGTCAAGGGGGGCATCTTCATCAACCACCGAATATTCACCTGTAATAACAGCCGCGTTATCCTGACTTACTCCTGCTTCTCCTTTTTCGTCGATTATCACGGCGCGCTGCATCTCAATGGAGACCGGGAGATACTTGAACAGGCGGCGGATTACGGTTTTCTTCGCCATTTCATCGAAGTGATCTACCCACGGGCCGCTGCTTCCTGCCTTGCTCAACGCACGAACTTTTTCAACATCAGCACGGCTCATAACCTCAAATTGCACACCGCCATCTTTAAGGCGCGCTACGGCGTAGACATGAGTTAATTCACCACGATCACCGCTTTCGCTCGGCACGTGATCGAGGGTTTCTTCGAGTCCGTATGCGTAGCTGAATTTGTCGTTAACGTGGACAGTGCGCGCTGAAATACTCAGGATCTGACCTGACCGGCGGGCGAGGTCGATCATGCCGCGATAACCAATAATCAGCTGTGCTTCAGTAGATACGGTTTTCCAGTTGCCGTTTACCTTTTGGCGCTTATCGAACGGGATCAGGTATGCATGACCAAGGGCGCCACCAGGTTCAAGTCCAAGCTGAGCGCACTGCATTATTGCGCCGAGGAAGCTTGCCTGGTCGCATGCGGCTAGTTTGGGAACCTTGCGGATCTCAGTGGTTGCAATGCGCGCCAGGCGATCTGCAGTCATATGCTTTGGAAGAGCCAGTGCCATCTGAGCCTTAATTTTTGGATCAGCGAGAAGTCCAGCCAGTGTGGTTGGCTTTTCACCATGTTTGGTGACTTGCTGGCCAGTAGCCGCTGCTTTGAGTGCGTTGGTAGACATTTTTTCTCCTTACTTCAATCTGAATACGCGCGATTTAGACGCAGTTTTAAATTTCTCGAACAGTCCTGGGTGTGCTACCTGAAAGGACTGCTGATCGAATCTATTACTGACCTGTGTTTTCCATGTGCAGATCGGCTTACCATCGAGTGTCAGGATTGAGTGCTCTTGCATGTAGAGCTTCAGCTTCTCTTCCGATACAGTGATTTCTTCTTCCAGTTCTTTGAAGCGTGATTTCATGTCACGCAGATCGTTAAAGAGCGTTAATGCCTTTCCATCAGCCTCAATGCTGGTTCCGGCGTCCTTATCGAACATCATGTAGATGTCACTGACGCTAGTTGCATCTGGTGGATTAAGGTTTACGACGCGATCCCAGAAGGCGATTTCTTTTTCCAGGATGGCCTGTATGGTTTCTTCGTCACGCTCGACCCGGTAGATACGGAAGTCATCACCACCGATGAGAACGCCGAACACACATACCTGCTTATCTGTCACCATCATTCCGTGCATGGCCTGAGCGGTGTAGTGCACCGGGATTTCATCCGTTTGCACCTCACCCCACTCCTTAGCCTTGAATGGGCTGACAGTTTTAATCTCGATGTTTTCACCGCTGGCAGCCTCTGCATCGATTTCCGCAGCGATAAAGCCGTAGTCGCGGTGGATGTAACGGTTACCTCGATGGATGATCTCCAGTCCTGTCTCTTCAGCCAGCAGATCGATAACGTATGGCTCCATGCGCTGTCCGCGGGTGAAAACCTTCTGCTTGTTCAAATCGATCGGCTTTTGACGAGGCTGAATCTTGTCGAGATAAACTTCTAAAGGAGTCCGCCAAGGACTGATGCCGAGGATCCCGGCGACATCACTGCCGCCGATATATTTCTCGCGATTAAGCTGGCCAACGTTTTGCATCACGCTGCGTTCCTCTCGCCGTCCAGCTTGTCGGCCATTTCCCAGCGTCCGATGATGCCGGTCAGTTCGCTGATGAACGCGCCCAGGGTTTCTTCAAACTCAACGCTCTCCATAGCGACTTCGAGGATCTCCTTGCGGACACCGGCACGCAGAAGGTTTTCGAACGCGGGCAGGATGTACTCGGTTTTGAGAGTTTCCTGCAGCTCGACCTGGCGATCGTGCAACTGCTCGGCCAGATGGTAATCGCGTTCAAAAATTGGCATCAGAGCCTGGAGTTTCATTTGCTGTTGAACTTTCATCTTCATACCCCGTTGGTAGTCCCGCTTTAATCATCTGGTCATAATTCAGCGTCTGACCGTTACGCGGGTTTGTTGTTGATGACATGCGCCAGAGATAGCCGCACGCCAGCTTTGTGACCGTGTACTGCTGACCGCGCCACAGTGCGGTTACTCTGGTTTCCACTGTGCATCCACACTGCGGGCTTCTTTGGTAGTGAAAGCCCAGGTGACTGCTTCGCCGAGGGAGCGGAACTTCCAACTCATCAGCCCGGAGAGGGTTACACAGTGCCAGCCATTAATGATTCGCCACTGCATGTTTTGATCCTCATGTTTACCAATTTGGTAATAATTGGTTCCGTGAGAAGCCCCGTCACCAGGACACTACGCGTTACCAGTGAGGTAATAATTATCCATATGTGATTGGTAGTCAATAGGTATGAACATAAAAAATTACCCGAAAGGTAATATTGCAGGCACAAAAAAACCCGCGCATGGCGGGCTTAATATTGATTTATAAGGAGTTAGTTAGTGGTTCTTGCGCTCTGAACTATCACAAAATCAACATAGCTTTCGATCTTCGCCTTCTCGCCTTCAGGTAACAATGCGTAGCGCGGGCGGTCATAGTTGATGACGGTTGCATCACCAGGCGGGATCAGCATTTCGTAGGCGCGGCGGCCGAACGCCCGGGCGATGGCTTCCAGGTTGGCGATGGTGATGCTCACCTCATTACGCAGCATGCGGTTAATACTTGCCTGGCTGACGCCGGACGCATCCGCAACGCGCTGCTGTGATGACAGCTCCCGGTTCTGGCTCATCCACAGCTTTAGATTGTGCGCAGCCACCAGGCCGATCTCTGACGTGTCGATAGAGTCGCGCACGTCAGCCTGCAGCGCCAGATAGTGATCAACGTCCAGCCAGTTGCGCGGCTTGTTGCCGGCTGCTTCGACCTTGCGCGCCGCCGCATCACCGATGTTCTTCTTTCCCGACGTCCAGCGGCTGACCAGGTTAGGCTCAGTTCCCATTTTTTCCGCCAGGCGAGACTGCACGCCGTTAAAATCACGGTCGATCAGGTCTTTCAGGTTATCGCGACGAATATCATGGATGCTTTTCATTGCCGGAAAAATTTCTCTTATATGAATGATTTGATGATCGTCATTATCGCGCATTTACCCCAGAGGTAAATGAACCTCTCGGGTAACATTCCTTGATTTTTATTACCAATTGGGTGAATATTTATTATCTGAAATAAATATCAGGCAATAGCTATGAGCGAGAACGCACAGTTTGATTTTAAAAAGGCCTGGCTGGCACTCACACCGGATGAGCGTGAGCAGTTCGCAGTGGAGGCCGGAACCACCGCCCACTACATCCAGACGCACCTGACCGGCAGGCGCAAGATGCCCGGCAAACGCGTGATGGACGGGCTTTTCAGGGCATCCCGCTCCCGTAAGTGGGTTAAGAACAAGCCCGAGCTGGTCACCTTCTTCTACTCCTGATCTCCCCTCTGACCGCCTCCGGGCGGTCTTTTCATACCTATTCGTACCTCTACGGTAATAAATATCCATTTATGGTTGATCTTTTTTCGCTCTGAGTCGAAAATAGCCGATATCAATAGCAAAAAGTGAGGTCGCCAACGTGAAAATCATCACCCGTATGCAGGCCGCCAAAGAAGGCCTGAACAAATACAACACCGGTAAGCCGTGCCTGAATGGCCACCGCTCTCCGCGTTACGTGCATAACGGAACGTGTGTCCAGTGTGCTCTGGAAAGCGCTAACAAACACCGCAACAAGTTCGCTGAAGCGCTCAGGGCAGCCCAGGGGGCAGCATGAAGCCCGCAGCGTATTACAACGAGCTGGACCCATACGCGGCTCAATGGCTGCGAAATCTAATCGCCGGCGGTCACATAGCGCCGGGTGAAGTTGACGAAAGGAGTATTGAAGATGTCGCACCTGACGACCTGCGAGGATTTACCCAGTGCCACTTTTTCGCCGGGATCGGCGGATGGTCTCATGCCCTCCGTGTTGCCGGATGGCCAGACGATAAACCAGTCTGGACTGGCTCCTGCCCGTGCCAGCCTTTCTCCTCGGCAGGCAAAGGCGATGGGTTTGATGACGCGCGCCATCTCTGGCCAGATTTTGCCTGGCTCATCGGCGAGCGAAAGCCTGTCGCGGTCTTTGGCGAGCAGGTTGCAGCTGGTAACGCAAACGTCTGGTTCGACCTTGTACAGTCAGACCTGGAAGGAATGGGCTACGCCTTCGGGCTTGTCCCGTTTACGTCAGCGGGCATCGGTGCGCCGCACATCCGGGAACGAGCTTACTGGGTGGCCGAGTCCCTTAGCGAGCAACGAGAAAAATTGCTATCAGGACTGGCTCAAGATCATGGCGAGAAAGGAAGCAGGACGTCAGCCGAATCTACAGGATTTTGCGGTACTGGCACACTGGCCTACACCCACCTGCAATGTGAATCCTCAGCCGGAAACGCCAAGGGGGTTACAGAACATCGCCGGGGCAGTGAAATTAGCCGGCTGGCAGACGCCAATAGCAATGGACTCGACCGGTTCGACACATTGCTACAGCGGACGCAACCCGGACGGATCGCCGAAGATATGCCTCAAACTACCGGGAACAGTGCTGCTCACTGGATGGACAACACCAACCACCCGCGACTGGAAGGATACAGCGGGCATGACTGCACAGCGGGAAGGACGGGACAGGCTGGATCAGTTACCGAGGCAGGCTTACATCTGCGGCCCCTTGAGGTTAACGGTTTTTGGCGTGATGCAGACTGGCTCTTTTGTCGGGACGGAAAATGGCGTCCAGTTGAACCCGGCACATTCCCGCTGGTTGATGGGTTTCCCAAAGGAATGGGACACGGTAAGTCCTCACCACGAGCACTGGCAGGCCGTAACCGCGTCGGCAGGCTCAGAGGCTACGGCAACGCCATAAACGTCTACGCTGCCGCCGCATTCATTCGCGCTTATATGGAGGTGCTTTGATGGCCCGCATCCGCACTATCAAGCCTGAGTTCTGGACAGATGAAGATTTGTCAGAGGTATCAGAGGCAGCATGCCTTCTGGCTATTGGCCTTCTGAATTATGCCGACGATGAAGGGTTTTTTAATGCCAACCCCAAGCTGATCAAGGCGGCTATTTTCCCAATTCGGGAACAGTCCGGTAGCATTCCGGTACTACTACGGGAGTTGTCCAGCGTCAGGTATATCACCCTTTTTTCCGGTCCTGACAGCAAGATCTACGGGCTTGTGAATAACTTTTCTAAGCATCAGGTCATAAACAAGGCAAAGAGAAGCGTAATCAAAGACTTATGCACTGTACTGTATGAGTACGGTAGCGATACGGGAGAGCTACCACCTGGAAGGGAAGGGAATGGAAAGGAACAGGGAAAGGAAAATACTCTCTCTGCGCGTGAAGAAATTCCGTTTGTGGATAAGTCTAATTTGGATATCGGGCAGCAGAGCGAAGAGCACGATCCCGGCGCGAACAATTCGGTGCTTGATGGATATGTCCCACCAGGGGGCCAAGGAGCAATCGGAAAGTTCACAATGCACGATGGATGGAAACCGGATCCGGACATCCTCCGGCAGGCTGCGCTGTGGGGTGTAACTCTGACAGGCGAAATAACGAAGCAGGAGCTGGCTCAGTTCGTTTCTTACTGGCAAGCCGAGGGTAAGGCCTACCATCATTCGCAATGGCAGCAGAAGCTCGTACAGAGCGTTAAAACGGTAAGGTCGAAAACAGTCAAACCGGAACGCCGGGATATCATGGCAGTGTCGGAACCTGATAACGAGATCCCTTTCGGCTTCAGCGGCTGACGGTAACAACCAGACCGAATCTGGCTAAACGAGCGCGGAAGCGCATTTTTTTACTTGCAAATTGTTACCTGAAAGGTAATTATTACCAGTGAGGTAAGTATGAAAAAAGGCATTCAGGCTCTTGGGCGTCTCAAGGCCGGACAGATGAACAAGACCGAGGCAGAGTACGCCGCCTCGCTTGAGAGCATGAAGCACGCCGGGCTGATCGCATGGTACCGGTTTGAAGGCATCAAGTTGCGCCTGGCTGATAACACGTTCTACACGCCTGACTTCGCGGTCATGCGTGCCACCGGCGAGATGGAGCTGCACGAGGTGAAAGGCTTCTGGACTGATGACGCCAGGGTAAAAACCAAAGTCGCCGCCGACCAGTACCCGTTTCGCATCATCGGTGTCACCAGACAGACGAAAAAGGCCGGGGGAGGCTGGAAGGTCGAAGAGTTCTGAAATGAAGATCCTTTTTGATATCAGTTAAATCAACAACTTATACGGGTAAAAAGGGGTAATGATGGAAAGCAAAACTAAAGAGTTAGTCAAGGCCGGACATGAGCTGGTCGTGCTGCTGGGCACTCAGCATGGCATGCACGATGCCGCGTCCCTGGTGCAGCGCCTGACCGCGCAACTGGATATCACTGCGATAGTGCTGCGCGAGAAGTCGAAGCAGTGCGATGCACTGGCGGCTGAGAATGCATATCTGCTGCCGAGAGCTGCCAGTGAACTGTCGAATGCATGGGTGCTTCATAAATATCTGATCGGTATTCAGGCGGCAATTATGTATCTGGATAATGGCAACAAGAAGGCTGCTCAGGAATGGCTTTACGGAACTATCGCCGGTCCGGGATTCGAGTTCCCAGATGAGGTCGACGACATCGATGCATGGGCAACTCATCAGATGCGCGCAAGCATCAACCATCCACGTGCTCAGGAAATCATCAAGGAAGAAACCCCCGCCACGGACTCCTTCCTTCGCGAGCAGATGGCTAAAGGGGTGGAGATGTTTGCGAAAGCTGCATCGGATAAAGCTTCGTCTTGCTCTCTAAAGGTTCACGCAGGCTATTGGACGCACGCTAAAGAAGCAGCTGAGTACTTCGCCGCCAAGCTGCGCGCCGGGGAGGCTAATCATGGCTGAGCGCGGCATGATTTTTAACGCAGAGATGGTGGGCGCCATCCTAGACGGCAGGAAAACGCAGACGCGCCGGGTAGTAAACGGCGTTCCGACCACTCACGATTTCCACGGATGGGTCTTAAGCAGCACCAGTGCCAAAGATGAAGGCAAAGCATGTTGGGCTATTGGCAAATCACCACTGCTTAAGCAGCCCATCCGCGTGCGTTGCCCCTTCGGTGAAGTAGGTGATCGCCTGTGGGTGCGGGAAGCGTTCCGCGTTATGGGGTGTGCTACTGACGTTGCCCGCCTGATGTACAAGGCTAGCGAGCGCAACAGCTTCACGGAGTCTACGCGCACCGTGCCGGTGGCGTCATGCACTAAACAGCCGTCTCAAAAATGGACGCCCAGTATCCACATGCCGCGCTGGGCCAGCCGTATCACGCTGGAGATTACAAATGTGGGAGTCCAGCGCCTTCAGTCAATCAGCCAAAATGACGCTGCACGGGAGGGTTTGGTTAGGTTACCTGCCAGCGGTCGCTACTGTATCAATCAGGGCGATCAATATTTCGGTGGTGCGAGCCATGATGCGAGAGAGGTATTTTCCTGGCTGTGGTCATCCATCTACGGCGAAGAGAGCTGGGAAAGCAACCCGTGGGTGTGGGTGATCGAGTTCCGCCGGGTTGATGGGGGTGCAGCGTGACAGATACCGCAACCATCCTCGACATGTGCTGCGGCAGCCGCATGTTCTGGTTCGATAAAGAGGATCCCCGCGCCCTGTTCAGCGATATCCGCGCCGAAGAGCACAAGCTTTGCGATGGCCGCCATCTGGTAATCAGCCCGGACGTGATCGCCGATTTCCGCGCGCTGCCGTTTGCAGATGAGGCTTTCCGCGTGCTGCGGCCACACGGCGTACTCATCTTTAAATGGAACGAAACGCAGATCCCGGTTAGCCAGGTCATAGCGCTTACCGACGTTAAGCCGGTGATATGGCAGCGCACTGGCAAAGGTGACAAAACCCACTGGATTATTTTTGTTAAACCCGCAGCTGGCATCACTCTTGAGACAGGGGAACAACAGTGAACACACTCAGCAATGAAGAAGTTTTGAATATCTCAGCGCGTCTGAACAAATTTATTTTCGATAACGAGATTCCACTGAGCGATCAGTTGGGCCGAATTATTGACGATGTGTTCAATGCGACAGGGGAGCTTCTGGCGCTGCGCAAAGAGCGGGAAACGGCTGTGCCGGTAGAGCCAGCCTGGAAAGCGACAAAATATCCAGTATCTCGTCCAGTGCCGGGAGCAAAACTCATAGTTTGGGACGAGACGGGTAAGTTTGTTGGTTACGGTTCCGCAGTGGATACGCGGGAGTCAGGTGTAGCAATACAGATGAGTGATGGGCGTAGGCTTGATTCGAACCATGTTCTTCGTTGGCAGTATGCGCTACAACCAGCCCCGCCAGCGCAGGCCGTCGCGGTGCCGGATGAGATGCTGGCAGCAATGGAAGAAGTGCTGCGTATTTCTGACCGCGACCACGAGGCATGGCACCGTGCGCGAGATGGCATTGCATTCTGCCGCGCCGCCATGCTCAAGCAACCAGCAAGCATTCAGGCCAGCAATGGCGAGGGTGCGAGCGATGAAATCAAGCAACCAGCAAGCAAAGAGGGGCAGTCATGACCTACTCACACGACAGCAAAGCGCTGACCCTGGCGCGGCAGGTGATGGCGCTGACCAGGCAGGAGCACATCGGCGGCGACGTCCAGCTGCTTGCCAAAATACAGTGCCTCTTTGTCGAGGCCATGGAGTATGCCGCGCCTCAGTCGAACTCTCCGGTGATTACGGAGGGTTGGATCAAGTGCAGCGAGCGGTTACCGGAAGTGGACGGTAACTATTGGGGGTGGTGGAGCGAAAGCAAGCGACAAGGCCCTGTATGGTTTATCAAGAGTGAATTACAGGCACAGTTCCAGAGCAGTGAGATAACCCACTGGATGCTGCTACCAGCAGCGCCGGGCAAGGAGGGGTGATGGAAGTGCTGCTCGATTTTTACATTGGCGGCGTGTTGGCGTGTGTACCTTTCCACTGGCAACTTCAGCGTAATAATCGGTTGCTTTACCGCGCCATAAACACCGTTATTTGCGCAGTGTTCTGGCCGTTGCTACAAGTTCCAAAATTAAAGGTGGAAGACGATGCCTAAATCCCCAGCAGAACGCAAAGCAGCGCAGCGTGCCCGCCAGGCCGCTTCCGGTGGCCGCAAGATGGAGCTGGTGCTTGATCAGCAGGAGCTGGACATGGTGGCGCGTAACTGCGCCGCCCGTCGTCCCGGGCGCGAGCCTTACGACCTGAACGAGTACATCACGCTGCTGATACGCCAGGATGATGCCCGCCTGAAAGAGCAGGTGGAGATACTGGAGTCCAGCCAGTGCGGCAAGTGCGGCGACAGGCTGCCGGTAGACAGCTGCCCGTGCCAGGGTGATTCGCAGTGCTGGGTGACCGGCGGGTGGCACGCCCTGAAGTTAACGGTGTGACATGTCACGATTTACTTTGAGCTATCACAGTAGCCGCCGACTATGGCGGCTTTATTTTGCGTGATAGTATTACCATATTGGTAATTATTACTATGGTGGTAACAATGGCCGCGACGCCCAAAACTCACAAGCGCAAATCAACGCAGTTTAAGCCTCTTACGGACATGCAGGAGGCTTACTGCCAGTCATACATTAAGATGCCAGAAAATCAGCGGCAGGCGGCCATTGACGCAGGATTCTCGCCCAACACGGCAGCTGCCAAGGCCTGCGGGATGATGCGGGATGAACGCATCCAGAAACGTATCGCCGAGCTGATGGAGCAGCGCAACAAGCGATCACGCATCTCGGCTGACTATGTGCTCATGAGGCTGAAGGAGATCGACGAGCTTGACCTGGCCGACATCATGGATGATGACCTGAGCTTAAAGCCGCTGAGCTCGTGGCCGAAGGCGTGGCGTCAGTTCCTGTCAGGTGTGAAGGTGGCCGAGCTGTTCGAGGGAAAGGGCGACGAGAAAAAGATTATCGGCGTACTGAAGTCGATAAAGTGGCCGGACAAGGTCAAGAACCTGGAGCTAATCGGTAAGCACGTCGACGTGAACGCGTTCAAAGAGCGCGTGGAGGTGTCCGGCACGGTGACCATTGCCGACCGTATGGCCGCCGCCCGCAAGCGCGTCAAAGAGCGTGGTGGTGACCAGTGACAGCCGCAACCATGTCACCGGAAGAGCAACTCGTTGAGGATATCGCCGGATTCACTCACGATCCGCTGGGTTATGCGCTATACGCGTTCCCCTGGGGTGAGGAGGGTACAGAGTTGTCGCACGCCAGCGGCCCGCGCACATGGCAGGCTGAGGGATTCGACGAGATAGGACAGCACCTGCGAAACCCGGCTACACGCCATGAGCCTTGTCTGATAGCCCGCGCATCAGGGCACGGGATCGGCAAATCGGCATTCATATCGATGCTCATTAAGTGGGGGATGGACACCTGCGAGGACTGCAAGGTGGTGGTGACCGCCAACACCGACAACCAGCTGCGCACCAAGACCTGGCCGGAAATCATCAAGTGGTCGAATCTGTCCATCACCAAAGACTGGTTCACCACCACCGCGACGGCGATGTACAGCAACGATCCGGGCCATGACAAGCGCTGGCGCGCGGATGCTATCCCGTGGTCTGAGCACAATACCGAAGCGTTTGCAGGTCTGCATAACGAGCGTAAGCGTATCATCGTCGTGTTCGATGAGGCGTCCAATATCGCGGATCTGGTGTGGGAGGTAGCAGAGGGGGCGCTGACCGATGAGGACACGGAGATTATCTGGGTGGCGTTCGGTAACCCGACGCGAAACACCGGGCGATTCCGCGAATGTTTCCGCAAGTACCGGCACCGCTGGAAGGCCAAGCAGATAGACAGTCGCACCGTGGAAGGCACGAACAAAGAGCAGCTCCAGAAATGGGTTGAGGACTACGGCGAGGATAGCGATTTTGTTAAGGTGCGTGTGCGGGGGATCTTCCCGGATGCGTCGGAGAACCAGTTTATTCCGTCCGGCCTGACGCAGCCGGCTGTTGTCCGGGTTATCACGCCAGCGCAGGTGCAGCATGCCGCTGTTGTCCTCGGTGTCGATCCGTCTCACCAGGGTAAAGACCCGGCGGTTATCTACCTGCGGCAGGGACTGCACTGCAAGAAGCTTGGCGAGTGGCCGCGCACCACTGACGATGTATGGTTTGCTAAGGTGATCGCTGACTTCGAAGACCAGTACCAGGCTGACGCGGTATTCATCGACTACGGCTATGGCACGGGGCTTAAATCTGTCGGCGATAACTGGGGGAGAAACTGGACGCTGATTCAGTTCGGTGGTGGCACATCAGATCCCGAGATGGCGAATAAGCGTGGCGAGATGTACAAATCAGCCCGCGACGCGCTGAAGCTTGGCGCTCAACTGGACAGCCAAGACTTAGCCGACGAGCTGAGCGCGCCGGAGTACAAGGTAAGGCTCAAGGACAGCCGGAAGATTTTGCAGGACAAGGAGGAGGTTAAAGAGACGTTGGGCCGTTCGCCTAACAACGCCGACGCCTATGTGCTGACCTACGCTTTCCCGGTAGTGAAGAAGCAGTACATTCCCGGGCAGCAGCAGGGCCAGCAGGGAAGGGCGATCACAGACTACGATCCGTATGCTTAATTTTTTTGCTGCCCAAGAATGATGTCACGAAGTTCTTTGTGCTCATTGTTTGCGCTGTACATCGCCTTTAACCTTTCATCATTAATCTGTTGTAAATCTTCTATTTTGTAAGAAAGTTCCTTTATATCAGCTGATTGGCTTTCGCTTAGCTCTTTAAAATGATTTGCTTCGGCTTTGAACCTCTCGGCTCTTTCCTTTAGTTGCTCAAACTTTTTAGAGAGCTCTATAAATTGGTTGACTGCCATATCTTTTTCGGCGGTAATTTCACCCATTCGCTCCTGGGATTGAGCGATCTGCTCCTTCATCTGCTGAATGTTTATTTCATCGCCAGTTCTTACTTTTTCATAAGTGACGTCTCTTTTGGCCTCAAGGCGTCGTAAGCGCGTAGAGCGGATAATCTGCTTAGCTTTGCGGTGGTTTTCAATGGAATCATTATTGTCCAGTGGCTTAGCTTGCCACGCTGAAATAACATTGTTAATCCAAGGTAGGCAGCCGCATAGAACTGCTACTGACAGGCACGGATAAAGAGCTACCGTTTTCCAGCTGCTGTGAGCTGAAATGTAATCGATCTTGTCGGCTATTTTAGTGTCGCTGAGGAAGAGATACAGAATTGACTTCCAGTTGAAAGCACACCAAGAGAGAGCGAAAGCTCCAAAGACTGGGTTGCTTACCCTTTGTGATGCGGTATTGATGGTCGAAGAAACATATTCTTTAAGTGATTCCAGCATGACCAGATCCTTTTAGGTTTTGCCTTATTTTACCTATAAGGTAATTCTTAGTCACTAAGTACAAAAAAAGCCCGCACGCAGCGGGCTATCGTGACATGTCACGGAACTACATTTTAATTTTATCGAATGCTGCGCTGACAGCATCGGCGATGCCTTCAGATTCAATTCTGCTGATGCTGCCCTCCCGGCTTACGGTCGTCACAAGGCACTCGCGCAAAGAGACGAGCTTCTCCTGGTAGCGAGCTTCGGCGATCACTGAGTGCTCTAAATCATCCGCTTTGACCGAGGCTGCTTTGATCTTGTCCTCACCTAAAGCCACCTGACAACCCTGTGTAGCAAGGTGCTTGTAGCGCCAGCCTTCCCACTCCTCACGGGTTACGCTGGTGCCGTAATCGTCCGCCAAAACAAGCCCAGACAGACTAATAGAATCGATCTTTACATGAGCAAGCTCGTCGCCTACCAGCACGCCGTAGAAAGAGGATTCTCCGCCCTGCACAATTCGCGCATAACGCCGCGGCCACTCGGGCAAATACTTCGCCAGGATCTCAACTGTTTTCATTCGGATCACCTTAAAAAAATGCCCGGCGAACCGGGCGAAACTGGAAGCAATGATTACGGGGTACTACACAGCATCACGGCCCTACGTGATTGGGTTGTGGCGGTGGTGCCTCCACCTGCTGGTATTAGCCAATTCCAGCGACGTACACTGCCCGGAAACGTATTCATCTGGACGGGTTTGGCTCGTCACGCGCGCATAGCCGCAGTTACCACAACGGAAAGAGCACTGGCTGACAGCACAGCGGCTCGGGGTAAATGCGCCCCTCAATGCTCTTTCCTGTTATGTGCCGGAACTCACGCATCCGGCCTCGGCTCTTTAACGTCACTTATGAGCTCAGGACATCGCTCGCCGTTTTTATGTAGGAGTTACGCCCGAAAGCTGATCCTATCCACACGACTCTGGATTGGGTTGTGATGTCCGGTGCTGATCTCCGGCTCAGTGGCGCGGTGTTTCAATATCGTAACCGCCCGTTCCATCCGCGTTCGATCAGTCCTTATGCTCGCTTAGAACGTTTCGCCTGCTTATCTTTTCTCAACCGTTTGACGGTCAGCCCCGCCATTCACCACAACAAAAAGAGCACTACCGCGTTCTGCCGTTCCATCCTGGCTTTTGGTACTGCAACGGCTGCGAGATGTTTTTTGCATGCCAGCGCTCTTTTGGTTATGCCCTCGTCTCTTCCGAGGTGTCACACCGTACCGCCGCGATGGTGGATCGCCTTTCGTGCTTGCCTGGCTTGCACATTCCGGCTACCTGTCAGGGCATGAAAACTAAGGGAACCTGAAAGACCGCTATCGGCACATGTGCCATGCACCGAAATAAACCACGCACCGCCGTTTGCATTTAACGACCCGGCTTAAGAGTCATTCGTTGATGCGTGTTTTATTTACCTAAAAGGTAATAATTGAGGCGCTGACTGTCAATACCCTACGCTAAATAATTCTTATGTGGTTAAATTGGTAATAATTTAATCCCGTCGGAGTTGTTCTATGTGCGTTGCCAAGACCCCAAAAGCTCCCGCCGCCCCGGAAATACAGGCCGCCCCGCAGGAGCAGGACGCCGCTGTTGTTGACGCCCGCGACGAGGAAACCCGCCGCCGCCGCGCTGCATCAGGCCAGCGCTCCACGCTGCTGACCGGTGCGCAGGGTGACACATCCACCGCTAATACCAGCGGCAAGACCCTGCTCGGTCAGTAACGGAGCGAATGCAGATGGCGGAATCACTGAAAGAAAGACTCGGCAAACAGTTTGCGCAGCTGGATAGCGACCGGTCGTCGTTCGTGTCGCACTGGCGCGAACTGAGCGAGTTTATCGACCCGCGCGGATCCCGCTTTCTCACCAGTGAAACTAACCGCAACGAGCGCCGTAACTCCCGCATCGTCGACCCCAGCGCTACTCTGGCAGCGGATACGCTATCCAGCGGCATGATGTCCGGCATCACCTCCCCGGCCCGCCCGTGGTTCCGCCTGGCAACACCTGATCCCGACATGATGGACTATGGCCCGGTGAAGGTATGGCTTGAGACCGTGCAGAACCGCATGAACGACATGTTCAATAAGTCGAACCTGTACCAGTCCCTGCCGCTGCTCTACTCCAGCCTGGGCAACTACAGCACCGGCGCTATGGCCGTTCTCGAAGACGACGACGACATCATCCGCACCGTGCCATTCCCGATCGGCAGCTACCACCTGGCTAACTCCGCGCGCGGCAGCGTCGATACCTGCTACCGCAAATTCAGCATGACGGTGCGCCAGCTGGTAATGCAGTTCGGCAAGGACAACGTCAGTCTGTCAGTCCGTGGCATGTGGGAATCCGGTAATTACGAGCAGTGGGTAGAGGTTATGCACGCCGTCTATCCGAACGTGGATCGTGATACCGGGCGCATGGATTCGAAGAACAAGCCCTGGAAATCGGTTTACTACGAGGTCGGCGGCGACAGTGACAAGCTGCTGCGCGAGTCCGGCTTCGACGAGTTCCCCATTATCGCACCGCGCTGGACCGTCAACGGCGAGGACGTGTACGGAAGCAAATGCCCGGGTATGACGGCGCTCGGCCAGATAAAAGCTCTTCAGCTGGAGCAGAAGCGCAAAAGCCAGCTCATCGACAAAGTCACTAACCCGCCGATGGTCGGTCCGTCCTCGCTGAAAAACCAGCGTGTCAGCCTGCTACCAGGCGATATCACCTACATCGACCAGATGACCCAGCAGGACGGTTTCCGCCCGGCGTATCAGGTTAATCCCGACATGTCCGGGCTGCTGGCCGATATCCAGGACACGCGGCAGATCATCGATCGCTGCTACTTCGTTGACCTGTTCCGCATGCTCCAGAGCATCAATACCCGCTCCATGCCTGTGGAAGCCGTGATCGAGATGAAGGAAGAAAAGCTCCTGATGCTCGGGCCGGTGCTGGAGCGCCTGAACGACGAAGCACTAAACCCGCTCATCGACCGCGCCTTCTCACTGATGGTGCGCAAGAACATGATCCCGCAGCCGCCGGAGGTCATGCAGGGCATGCCGCTGCGCATCGAATACATCTCCGTGATGGCCCAGGCGCAGAAATCCATCGGTCTCAGCAGCCTGACGCAGGCCGTTGGCTTTATCGGCCAGCTGGCGCAGGTCAAGCCGGAGGCACTCGACAAGTTGAACATCGATGAGGCCATCGACTCCTACGCCGAAATGTCCGGCGTGTCGCCGACCGTCATCCTTCCGCAGGAACAGGTTGACCAGATCCGCAAAGACCGCGCTCAACAGCAGCAGCAGATGCAAACCGCCGCGATGGCTCAGGCCGCCGCCCAGGGCGCGAAAACGCTCAGCGAGACGCAGACCAGCGAGCCTAGCGCGCTAACCGCGCTGACAGGCGCAGCAGGAGGCCAGCAATGACCGATACCTGGGACGACGACCAGCCAAACCCTGAGCAGGTAAAGCGCCAGCAGATTCGCGAAGAGCGTGACGCCGACGATATCCGTCAGGTGATGAGTACCGAGCAGGGCCGCCGCGTCGTCTGGTCCGTGCTGGAGCAGGGCAAGGTGTTCGGCTCCACGTTCGCCGTAGACCCGGCGATCACCGCATTCAACGAAGGGCAGCGTAACATCGCCCTGGCGCTGTTCATGCGCGTCATGTCCGTCTGCCCTGAGCAGTATCTGAAGATGGCCGCCGAGGCCAACACCCAGGAGGAGAAATAGATGCCGATTACCGACGTCAAGTTTGTGCGCGCCTCATCCATAGCCGAACTGGAAACCATGGTTCCACCACTTCTGAAATCGGGCTGGCAGCCTTATGGCTCAGTGCAGATCCGCAACACCAATAACGCCAGCGGTGGCTACGACTTTTTCCAGACCATGGTGATGGGTGACTCCACCACGCCCAACAGCAACCAGAAGCTGATGACAGATGGTGACGCCGTCACGGTGCAGAACAGCGCAGGCGTGGCAGTTGCAGGCTCTCACAAGCTCTCGATCGTCAACGGTGTGCTGACGCTGAAACTAGACCCGACTGTTGCACCGCTCATCAATGGACAGGTGCAGAACGCCGTGCCGGTGACTAATAACGCACTGCTTGCCATCGGCACCACTAACCGCAAAGTGACCAGCGCTGTAGCAGCTGGTGCGCTGACCAACTTAACCATCGTTTAAAGGTATCAACATGGGCAATGCATTGTTCAGAAAGCTAATCCAGTCAGTGCTGATGAGTGAAGCGCCAGCGCCGGAAGATTCAGGCGGTGGTGGTGATGCTCCCGCGCCAGTTGCTGATCCATCTGCGCCTGCAGGCAATGAGCCTCCAGCGGCAGACCCGGCTAAGCCTGTTGCAGATCCGGAGAAACCGGAAGGTGACAAACCGGACGACCAGAAGAAGCAGGAAGAGCAAAAGCCGGAAGGTGCGCCGGAGAAATATGAGTTCAAGCCCGCCGAGGGGCAGCAGCTGGACGCCGCAGCGCTGGAGCAGTTTGAGCCAATCGCCCGCGAACTGAACCTGACCAATGAGCAGGCTCAGAAAATGGTCGACCTGTACGGCTCGCAGATCCTGCCCATGGTGCAGAAACAGCAGGCAGAAGCCTGGCAGCAGACCACCGAGCAGTGGGCGGCTGACGTCAAAGCAGATAAAGAGATCGGCGGCGACAAGTTGACCAGCAACATCAGCGTGGCCCAGCGAGCGCTTGATACGTTCGGCACACCTGAACTCAAAGAATATCTGACCGCCTCCGGCCTCGGTAATCACCCCGAGCTGGTCAAGGCGTTCGTTAAGATCGGTAAGGCTATGTCAGAAGACGGCATGGTTACCGGGAAAGAAGCCGGTCAGCGTTCTGCTGCCGAAGTGCTTTATGGCAAATAAGAGAGGAAACAACCATGGCTGTTAAAGGCTTAACTGCGCTGACGCTGGCTGACTGGGGTAAGCGCGTAGATCCAAACGGTAAGATCGACAAAATCATTGAGCTGCTTGGGCAGACCAACCCGATTTTGATGGATATGCCATTCGTGGAAGGCAACCTGCCTACCGGGCACCGCACCACCATTCGCTCAGGCCTGCCGCAGGCAACCTGGCGCTTGCTTAACTATGGCGTACAGCCGAGCAAATCCACCACCGTGCAGATCACCGATACCGTCGGCATGCTGGAAACCTATGCCCAGGTGGATAAGTCTCTGGCCGATCTGAACGGCAACACCGCAGAATTCCGCCTGTCGGAAGATCGCGCCTTCATCGAAGGTATGAACCAGCAGATGGCGCAGACGCTTTTCTATGGTGATACCAGCGTCAACCCGCAGCAATTCATGGGGCTTTCTTCCCGTTACTCCAGCAAATCCGCAGGTAACGCTCAGAACATTATCGACGCTGGCGGCACTGGCACCGATAACACCTCGATCTGGTTGGTGGTCTGGGGAGAAAACACCGTGCACGGCATCTTCCCGAAAGGCCAGAAAGCTGGTCTTCAGATGGAAGATAAAGGGCAGCAGACACTGACAGACGCTAACGGCGGACAGTACGAAGGCTACCGCACCCACTATAAGTGGGATAACGGCCTGGCCCTGCGTGACTGGCGCTATGTTGTGCGAATCGCAAACATCGATGTTAGCGATCTGTCGGTCACCGCGAATGCGGCCAACATTGTGAAGCTGATGGTTGCCGCGCTGCACCGCATCCCGAACCGTGGCATGGGCAAGCCGGTGTTCTACATGAACCGCACAATTGCCCAGGCGCTGGACCTGCAATCTCTGGATAAAGCGTCTCTGGCGCTGAGCGTGAAAGAGACTGAAGGCGAATTCTGGACCACCTTCCGTGGCATCCCGATCCGTGAAACTGACGCGCTTCTGGAAACAGAATCCCGCGTTGTGTAACGCCTGTCATTAACCGATGGGCCGAAAGGCCCATGTATGGAGAAAGTAAGATGATCCTCGACAAACTGTTGATGTTCTCCGAGAAGCAGGCTGTTACGGCTTCCGCTGCCTCGACTGATGTAATCGACCTGGGGCCGATTGACGGCACTGTCCGTGATATCGGTGTGGGTGAGCCACTGGAATGGTTCGTCAACGCCGACACCACTGCAACAGCTGCTGGTGCTGCTACGGTCAACGTTAACCTGCAAACCAGCGCGGATAACTCCACCTGGGTAACGCTGGCAAGCTCTGGCGACCTGGCTCTGTCTGCACTAACAGCCGGTAAGCGCATCGTTTCGCAAAAAGTGCCTCAGGGCGTTCTGCGCTACCTGCGCCTTAACTATACCGTCGGTACTGGCCCGCTTACCGCTGGCGCGTTCACTTCCGGCATCAACCTTGATGTGGACGGGAACAATAAGTACTACGGCATCCGTTCCAAAATCACTGGCTAAGGAGCCGTAAATGTCACAGGAAAAAGCACGTTACCGCATCACGCGCCTGTCTTTCATCGGCAATCAGCTTCTGGACGAAGGCGCAGAGGTGGAGTACGACGGCGAGCCGGGTAGCGCGCTGGAGCCGCTGAACGAAGCTGCGGAAGCGGCCAAGAAAAAGGCGGATCAGAAGCGCGGCGGACAGCAGGATGTCAAGCCAGCCGAAACCACTGTTATTACTGACGGCGATGAGAAAAAGCCTGAAGGTGGCGAGCAGGACCCTGATGCGCTGCGCCAGCAGTATCAGGAGCTGTTCGGCGAGCGACCGGGAAATATGAAGCTTGAGACCATCAAGCAGAAAATTGCTGATAAGCGTAAAGAACTGGGCGTTTAAGCCTCGCGGGTAAAACAGAGGGGCTTCGGCCCCTTTCTTGCAGGAGTGGATTATGGAACTGGTTAACCTGAAAAGCGGTACCGACACCTACCAGGACGAGAGCGGTAAAACGCAGACACGCGATGATTACCCCTGGGGCCTGAGCATCAACCTCGATAACGAGACGCTGAAAAAGCTCGGCGCCACGCCGCAGGCGGTGGGTACTGAGGTGATGATCACCGCCCGCGCTATCATCAAGAGCACCTCATCCCGGGAAACCGAAGAGGGAACCCGCCACGATTCCTGCCTGCAAATCACTGACATGGCTATGGAACCCGCCCAGGCGCAAGAGCAGAAGAGCGCCGCTGACACCCTGTATGGCGGAGGTGCTTAATGCCTTCCGTCATCGGAATTTGTAACCTGGCGCTGAGCTATATCGGCAACAGTCGCACCATCAACAGCCTGACTGAGAAGAGCAAAGAGGCCGGGGCGTGCGACCTTCATTTCGAAGGATGCCGTGACGCTGTGCTGGCGGACTTCGACTGGAATTTCGCAACCAAGCGCGTGGCGCTGGCCGATATCGGAAACCCGCCGCCTGACTGGCAGTTCGCTTATCAGTACCCCACTGACTGTCTGCGGATCACGGAAATTATGGTCCCCGGACACCGCTACCCGACGGCAGCAATGCGCATCCAGTATGAGGTCGGTTCAGATGCTGGCGGTACCGGGAAACTGGTCTACACGGATCAGCCTGCTGCCTGGCTTAAATACGTCTCCCGCGTTACTGACGTCAATATGTTCGATCCTATCTTCGTTGAGGCTCTCGCGTGGCGTCTGGCCGCCGCGATTAATATGCAACTTACCGGTGACGCATCACTAGGGAACAACGCACTGAACATGTACTCAGTCGTTATCCGCAGCGCCGGAACGCACAGCATGAACGAGTCGCAGGAACCGGCTGCGCCTGAGAGTGAATTTACTAATGCGAGGTTGTGCTGATGACTTTCAGTTGGATCCAGCCTAGCTTTGCCGGTGGCGAGATCGGCCCGTCGCTCTATGGGCGTGTCGATATGGCGAAATACTCCGTAGCCCTTCGCAAGTGCCGGAATTTCATTGTGCGGCAGTATGGCGGGGTCGAAAACCGCCCGGGCACACAGTTCATTGGCGAAACAAAATACCCTAACCGCAAGAGCCGTCTGATACCGTTCCAGTTCTCTACCATCCAGACCTATGCGCTGGAGTTCGGTCACCAGTACCTGCGCGTCATCAAGGATGGCGCATACGTGCTGAACAGCAGTAACGAAATCTATGAGCTGTTCATGCCCTACAACGAGCCGGATCTCTTCCGCATCAAATTCACGCAGAGCGCTGACGTCATGACGCTTTGTCATCCTGCATATCCGCCCATGGAACTGCGCCGCTATGCGCATGACAACTGGCAGATCGCCGAGGTGGTGACCGTAAACGGCCCGTTTGACGACATCAACATTAACCAGTCCGTGACCGTCTACGCCAGCGCGGCCACAGGCACGATCATGCTTAACGCCAGCTCAGCTATATTCAGTGCCGAGCAGGTCGGCAAGTTGTTCTACCTGGAGCAGCCGGCAGTCGACGCCGTTCCGGTATGGGAGACCAGTAAGAAAACAACGGCCGGAGATATCCGCCGGGCGGACAGCAACTACTACCGGGCCAATACCAGCGGCAAAACCGGCACACTCCGCCCGTCACACACCGAGGGCATGGCCTATGACGGATGGGGCGGGACTGGCGACGATGACACCGGGATCCAGTGGGAATACCTGCATTCAGGATTTGGCCTGGCACGCATAAACACTATCGGCAATGGCGGTACTACGGCTACAGCTACCGTTGTTTCCCGCATCCCGGAAAATGTGATCGGCAGCGGCAAGGCGTCTTACAAATGGGCGCACTACGCATGGAACAGCGCCAAGGGCTACCCTGGCACCGTCGTCTACTATCAGCAGCGCCTTTATTTCGCTGCGTCCTCAGCGTACCCGCAAACCATCTGGGCCAGCCGCACCGGCGATTATAAAGACTTCGGCAAGAGCATCCCAACCCAGGACGATGACCGTATCATCTACACCTACGCCGGCAAGCAGGTGAACGAGATCCGCCATATGATTGATGTCGGATCGCTGGTGGTGCTGACCTCCGGCGGGGAGTATGTAGCGACCGGTGACCAGAACAAGGTGCTGACGCCAGGATCCTTCTCTCTCAGTTCGCAGGGTTCTAACGGCGCTAGCACTGTGCCGCCGATCGCTGTGGCTAACATTGCGCTGTTTATCCAGGAGAAGGGCAGCACCGTCCGGGATCTGGCGTACTCTTTCGACGTGGACGGTTATCAGGGAAACGATCTAACCATACTGGCAAACCACCTTTTCCAGCGCCACAGCATCGTTGACTGGGCATTCACTATCGTGCCATACAGCGCCGCCTGGGCCATACGTAACGACGGCACGCTGCTGGTGCTGACCTACCTGCGCGAACAGCAGGTTTTTGCCTGGGCACCGCAACCATCAGACGGTCTTTTTGAATCTACCTGCTCCATCAGCGAAGGCAGCGAAGATGCAGTGTATTTCGTGGTCAGGCGCTGGGTGAACGGGCAGACAGTACGCTATATCGAGCGGCTGGCCAGCAGGCTGTTTACCAAAACAGAGGACGCCTTCTTTGTGGATTGCGGCCTGAGCTATGACGGGCGAAACACTGATACCTCCAGGACTGTGACGATCTCCGGCGGTTCAGGTGAATGGGATTATGACAACGAGTATACGCTGACACTCTCCGGATCGGCATACTTTACCGCCGCCGATGTCGGGTCTCAGGTGCAGATCCCCTATGACGGTAACGCTGAGCTGCGGTGCAACATCACCACATTCGTCAACGGCAACGTCGTGAAGATCGTACCTAACCGCAACGTTCCCGCCGCGCTGCAGGATGTGGCAACTATTAACTGGCAGCTGGCCCGCAAGCGATTTGCTGGCCTCGCGCACCTCGAAGGCAAAACGGTGAACATTCTCAGCGATGCCAACGTTGAGCCTCAAAAGGTTGTCACCGGTGGCGCTGTCACGCTGGAGAACCCTGGCGCAGTGGTGCATATCGGCCTGCCGGTGATCGCCGAGTTTGAGACGCTGGACGTCAATATCAACGGACAGGAGACGCTCCTGGACAAGAAAAAGCTGATCCCGTCGGTCAGCCTGGTGGTGAATGCCAGCCGCGGCATCTTCGCGGGAACCGATGCTGATCACCTCTATGAATATGCACAGCGTGATTTTGAGTTTTACGACGATCCCGTTTCTGACGCTACGGGTGTGGTTGAGGTGAAGCTAGACAGCAATTGGGACAAAAACGGACGCGTTTATATCCGACAGACCGACCCGCTCCCGCTGTCGGTGCTGGCCGTTATCCCTCGTCTGGTTGTGGGAGGTTCATGATGATTGATGCCCGCATAGTACCGGCCACCGCCGCCCATATCGCCGAAATGCTGCCTCGTGTCCGTCAGGCGGATATCGACGAGTTTCTGGCGATCAATGGTTCGACGCCGGAGCAGGTGCTGCTGACCGGCCTGAAAATATCGACATTTGCCTGCGCCGGGCTGATTAACGGGCAGGTGGTGACCATTTTCGGCGTGGCGCCAGGCTCAATGATTGGCGGCACCGGCACGCCGTGGCTGGTGGGAACCGACGATCTGGAGCGCTATCAGCGCACCTTCCTCCGCCGCTGCGGCAATGTCGTCAATGCAATGCTGTCTGTTTACCCTTATCTTGAAAATTATGTCGATGAGCGGAACCACGTCGCCAAGGCATGGCTCCACTGGCTGGGTTTCCGGCTGGAAGATGCCGCGCCGTTTGGCGCCGCAGGTCTTAATTTTCATCGTTTTCACCTGGAGAGAAAATAATGTGTGATCCGGCTACCGCACTCGCTGGAGCGTCTCTTGCCGCGGGGGCGCTATCAGCGGTTACCCAGTATCAGTCAGGGCGCCAGGCTGCCGCTGTTGCCAGCGCTAACGCAGAATCCGCTCAGGCTCAGGCGCAGGACTCCATTAACCGTGGCAACGCCGCAGCTGATGAGGCTCGCAGACGTAACCGCCAGGCGCTGGGCACGCAGCTGGCTACTGCAGGCGCTAATGGTGCGGATCTCGCCTCTGGCTCTGTAGTGGATATTTTCGGCGATACCGCTCAGTTCGGCGAGCTTGATGCACTGACCACAGTCAACAACGCCCAGCGTGAGGCTTACGGCTACGAGGTGCAGGCCAGCAACTACAAAGCAGAGGCTTCGGCAGCGAAGCAACAGGGGAACGTTGGCGCGTTTTCAACCCTGCTGACAACGCCGCTTCAGGCGTATGGTGCCTATAAGATGGGCGGCGGAGACTGGAATCCGTTTGGACAGAAAGCCGCGCCGATCTCTGCTGCTCGTCGATAAGGAGAAAACAGCATGCCAGTCGTACCTACAGTAACCGGGCGCCAGGTTGAAAGCCGCGGTGTCAACGCTCCAGCAATCGCATCCTTCAACACCCCGACCATCGGTGACGCTCTGGCCGATGCCGGGCAGAAAACTATTGGTGTGCTGGCCGATGCCAAAAATCGCGCCAACGTGGCCCTGACACAGGAAGCCAGCCTGAAGCTTGACGCTATCGGCAATGACCTGATGAATAACCCCGATACGGGATTCATCAATCTGCAGGGGAAAAACGTCATAGGCCAGGCGCAGAAATACAGCCAGCAGTTTGATCAGCAGATTGAAGAGATCGCCGCAGGGCTGCCGGATGCCAATGCCCGCACCGCATTCCTGCAGCAGGCGCAGCAGCAGCGCATGGCATTCAGCACGCAGGCCGGGCGGCATGAGGTGGGGCAGGTGCGGCAGTACGAAGCCGGGATGCAGGATGCCACACTGAAAAACCTTTCAATGCAGTTCCGCAACCCTGAAATGGCTCACACTGTTGCCACGAAGGCGATGGACAGTATCGTGGCATACGGTGAGGCCCACGGTCAAAGCAAGGAGGAGATCGAGCAGAACTGGGTTTCCTGGCGCGAGAATGCTGCCAACGGCGCAGCTGAGGCATGGTACACGCCGATGTATCAGCAGATGCTTGGCCCGGACGGCAAGATTGAGGTAACCGACACACCCAGCGAGGCGCAGCTGTTCTCGGCCATGATCTGGCAGGAGAGCGGCGGTAACCAGTATGGCAAAGACGGCGCGCCGCTCGTTTCACCGAAAGGCGCTGTCGGTGTCGCCCAGGTCATGGAGTCCACGGGCCCCGAGGCTGCGCGTCTTGCTGGCGTGCCATGGGATCGTGATAAGTGGATGAACGACCCCCGCTATAATGCGAAGCTGGGCCAGGCGTACTTCGGCGCGCAGATGCTGAAATACGATAATAACCCTGTGCTTGCGGTTGCTGCGTATAACGCAGGCCCTGGTGCTGTTGATGGATGGCTTGAAAAAATAGGGGATCCGCGTACCGGCCAGGTCAGCAATGCGCAGTTTGCCGCCGCTATCCCCTATGAGGAAACCCGTAACTACGTAGCGAAAGTTACTGGTAGCGCTGGTGCGATCCCCGGATCTGCAACCATGGAAAACCTGTCACGCCAGCCGTTCTGGAATGCGATGAGTTCGGATAAAAAATCCGCCATGATGAGCAAGGTTGCCGGGCTGTATGACATGCAGGCCGCTGCCGGTCGCGTGGCTATTCAGGGCCGTATGCAGGACGATCTCGCGAAACTCGAAGCAGGCCAGCCGGTAACCCCGATCTCTGCCCGTGAATGGGCGGCGGTGATGCCGCTGCAGGCCGCGCCAGCCGAACGCCTGCAAATGGAAAAAACCTACCAGCAGTATCAGCAGGCGATGACGCTGCAACCTGTTTACCAGACTATTGTGCAGGGCAGCGCCCAGCAGGGAATCGCAGCAGTACAGGCTATGATGCCGAAAGAGTCTGATCCTGATTTCAAATACAAGGCCGAGCTTTATTCTTCTGCCCAGGCAAAATTAAACCAGGTGCAAAAGGCCCGCGAGGCCGATCCCGGAAACTGGCTGCAACTAAACTCCCCCGTCGTTAAATCGGCATTTGCCGAGTATCAGAACAATCAGCAGTCCGGGGAGTATCTGGTATCGCGCATCCAGGCAGAAAAAGATCGCCTGGGCATCAACAGCAAAAAGGTGCTGCCGGATACCATGATCGATAACCTGCTGCATCGCATCGACAACACGCAGGAATCCAGCGTTACGGCCATTCAGGCAGTGGCGCAGTCGTTCGGTAAATACTCGGATCAGGTCATGCAGCAGGTACAGAAAAACGCGTACCCGGCGCTGCAGGTCATCATGGCCACAGAGAACCCTCGCGCCGCTAATGCCCTCTGGCAGAGTCGCAGCGTGAAAACGTCAGAACTGCGCGGCAGCTTTGAAAAGACCGACGCCGACAGCGCCGACTCATCATGGAACGACAAGGCGAAAGACTTCGCCAGCACGATGGTGGTACAGCCCGGCGGCACCGCTGTGTGGAACAATTTCAACGAGCAGGGCAAGCGCCTTACCTACATCAACATGCAGCGCGGAATGTCAGCCTCTGACGCGGCTAAACAGGCCTACCAGGACATTCTCGGCGAGCAGTACCAGACCAGCGGCACATGGCGGCTGCCTAACCGGGCCGGAGTGGATCTGCGGGACGTCAACGACGGGGCGGGCAAATACCTTGAGCAGCTCACCGCTGAGCAGATAATGCCGCTGGTGGGCGACCCACGGCTGCCGGAGGAAGTTAACCGCCAGCAGAGTCTGTCACGCATTAAAGACTCTGCGCAGTGGGTCACCAACAGCAACGAGACGGGGCTAACCCTTATGCTCAACGGCCTGATCGTCAATGGTGCCGACGGACGTCCTGTTTCGGTTTCGTTCCAGGACCTGTCAAAACTGGGCGCGGCTAACCGCTCAACGTGGAACAGCATGCTGAAATTCACCGATACGCCTGTTAAATACACGCCGGGGCAGTCGAAAGGCTACAGCGCTGAAAGTCAGCGCGACAACCTGATCGACATCTTCCAGGGCGGCCAGCAGTCAGGACGATAATATGCCAATTTATACCGACGATCCGGGGCTGGGGATTAACCAGCCAATCGGCAACGCTCCATCCGGTCTGGGTGAATCGCTGCTGTCCTCCCTTAAGCAGGGCTTTGAAGAGGGGCCGGTTATGTCCGGTTACCGCTTCGCGCAGGCTGATATGCTGGCGAATGACCCTAATTCCGCTATCGTCAGCAAGGCGGACGCTGACGAGCGCCTGAAGCAGTACGGCGTGAAAAGCATCAACGTGCCGGATACCGGCGTTACCCAGGCGTTTCTCGATCACGTTGTTGCCGAGCGCAAGGATTCGCTTGCACGCCAGCAGATCGCCGCGTCTGCGCCGTCCGGCTGGGTGGCAACGCCGCTCAACTTCACTGCAAGCCTGGCCGGGTCGATGGCTGATCCCGGCAACGTGGCGCTGGCGTTTGTGCCTTTCGCCGGTGAGGCGCGGGCGGCCTCCATGCTGGGCCGTTTTGGTGAGCGCTTTGTTGCCGGTTCACGCCTGGGTGCTGCGCAGGCAGTAGCTACTGTTCCATTTACTGCGATGGCAGCTGCTGCCGACGGCGATGATTTCACGTATGGCAACGCGCTGGAGAGCACATTCTTTAACACGCTGGCGGGCGGCCTGATGCATGCGGGCGGCGGGGTTATATCTGACCTGGTGCGCCCACGTCGCGCAGCCGAACCTGCCGCAGCAGAAACAGCGATCCCCGCTGCAGACGCGCAGCCCACTCCGGTGGTGACCCCCGACAATATTCCGGCAGGCGTCAATATCCCGGAGCGCGGGACTAACTCAGATCTGGCTGCTGCCATCTCCAGCGACGCTGAGAACTACGCATACAGCCGGGCCTATGATGATGTTGTACCGGAGTACATGGCACAGCAGCGGGAACTACAGACAGGGCAGATCGATAACGTGGCTGATCTGCGCGCTGAGCTTACTGCAAATCAGCGCCAGGCCGACGCGCTAGACGCCACCCTGCAGCAACGCACTACTGACTACCAGTCTCAGCGGATGAAATTCAAGGATGCGCGGGCGCGTGCGCTGAAAGATATTCAGGCCGAAAAGGATACATTCACCGCCCGCAACGATGAAATTAACCGCACGCTGGAGAAGAATGCCGCCGCCGAGCAGGCGCGAGGCCGTCAGTCTCAGGTTAATAAGGGCGAGATCCCCGACGACCTGAAGGTGCGTATTGCCGACCGTGCGCAGCAGATCCGCGACGGCATGCAGATGTCGCCAGTGGCCGGTGCTGTTCGTACCGCCGCCAGTGCTATACGCGAGGCCGACTGGGCTGTTAACCAGCAGGCGTACCGCGCTGCGCTCGCGCACATGATGGAAGGCAGAAGCCCGGATGTTGAGCCCTTCTATGAACTGCACACCCCAGCGCTCCGGGAGCGGGCCATTCAGCGCATACAGAACCCGGTTCGCCAGGTGGATGAAACGGCCCGCCCGGCCAGCGAAGCCGCTGATCGCGTGTATCGCGAAACCCAGCAGGAAAATCACGAAGTCACCGCCGCAGCTGCCGATCTCGAAAACGAGTTCAACCTGAGTAACGCGTTGCTGGATGATATCGCTGTCGACAATCCCGAGCTTGCGGCCACGATGCGCGAAAACCTCAATGCTATTCGCGCCGAGGCCAGCGACAATAGCATGAGCAACGCTTTCCGGGCCTTTGCCGCCTGTATGATTAACCGGGGGATTTGATGGCAGCCAATGATTTTTTAACGCAGTGTGAGCGTACAGTTAACACCGCCGCCGGGCGTGACCTGTCACCTGATGAAATGGAGTCGCTGGTGCGCGACATGCGCGATACCACCGAGCGGATTATGGCAGGCAACGAGGCTCTGTCTCTCGAAGAGGCCGCGCTGCGTGCCGCCGAGGAGCTGAGTAACGCCGACGTGCTGGCGAAGAAGATTGAGGCCCGTAACAAGGCTATCAATACCCGCATCGCTGCCCAGCGCCTGGGCGAACTGAGAACCACATGGAAAGACCGGCCAGATATCGGGCTTGAAGCGCTGCTGGTGGGTCGTAACGATGCGCGTACTGGCTCCCGCCGCTCTGTATCCTCAGAGGTGGCCCAGCTTCGCGGCAAGTATCACGCCGGTATTAACTACGATTTTGACCGTGCTGACCTGGTGAAGTTTATCGCCAGCGGCAGTAATGACCGAGAGATCGCCGACGCCATGTGGCGTATCGGTCGCGGTGAGCCTACCGACGGCATGACACGCCAGTCTGTGGCCGCCGCGCAGATTATCTCTAAGTGGCAGGAGTCGGCGCGCATCGATGAGAACCGTGCAGGGGCATGGATCCGCAAAGAGCCAGGCTATATTGTTCGGCAGTCGCACGACATCATGAAAATCCGGGCCGCAGGTTTCGACGCCTGGCGCAATGCAATATTGCCGCGCCTCAATGAGCGCACGTTCGACGGCGTGAGCGACCGGGATCAGTTCATGCGCAGTGTTTACAACGGCCTGGCCTCCGGCGTACACCTTACGTCTGAGAAGCCGGACTGGATGAACGGCTTCAAAGGGTCGGCAAACACCGCCAAGCGCGCCAGCCAGGAGCGCGTCCTGCACTTTAGAGACGGTATCTCGTGGCATGAATACAATCAGCAGTTCGGCACCGGCAGCCTGCGCGAGGCAGTCTTTGGCGGCCTGAACAGCGCGGCGCGCAACACTGGCATGATGCGGGTGCTGGGCACTAACCCCGGAAACATGTTCAAGTACCTGACCGACACGATTGCCGATGACGTCAGCAAGTCCGGCAACCCGGCGGCGCTGGCCGACTACATGACCAAGGTACGCAGGCTTAACCGCACCGTCATGCCGCAGGTTGATGGCTCCCTGAATATCCCCGGCAGCGTGGGCTGGGCCAATGCGTCAGCCAACGTGCGCGGCTGGCTGCGTATGAGCCAGCTCGGCGGCGCGGTGATCTCCTCATTCAACGACGTGCCTATCTCCGCGACCGAGATGCGCTACCAGGGGCAGAACTTCATGCAGGCGGTGCTTGGCGCGATGAAAGGGCGCTTTACCCGCTATACCAGCGCTGAGCAGAAAGAGATCCTGTCATCGATCGGCGTTTACTCCGATGCGATGACGCAGGAGATCATCCGCCGCATCTCCGGCGATGACAGCCTGACCGGGAAAATGGGCCGCGCACAGCAGCTGTTCTTCAAATATAACCTCATGAATTTCTGGACGGAGAGCGGGCGTAACAGCAACGCCATGATGATCACCAACTGGCTGGCGCAGAACGCCGACCAGGCGCATGCCCGACTCCCGGAGGACCTGCGCCGGGTGCTGGACCTGCACGGCATTGGAGATCGTGAGTGGGAGATCTTCCGGCACATGGACATGGCCGACAGCGAAGGCCGTAAATTCATGACGACCAGTGGTATCCGTGGCGTGCCGGAAGAAGTGATCTCCGGTTATGTGCAGAGCAAAGGCCTGAAGCCAACCGAGCGCGCTATAGCCGATGCCCGCGACCAGCTTGAGGGACAGCTGCGCGGCTACGTCCTTGACCGCCTGAACATTGCTATGTCGGAGCCTGGCGATCGCACACAGGTATTCATGAAAATGGGCACTGTGCCGGGAACAGTAGCAGGGGAGGCGATCCGGTTCGCAGGACAGTACAAGTCCTTTACCGCCAGCTTCATGCAGAACGTGCTCGGCCGGGAGGTGTTTGGCCGCGGCTATACGCCTGCCGGACTGGGCGAATCGAAAACTACGTCTATGACCAATGCGCTGATGCGCAATGGCAATGGCGCTTTCATCGGTGCCGCTAACCTCTTTGTCTGGGCGACGCTGTTTGGCTATACGTCAATGCAGGCCAAGCTGCTGCTGAAGGGCCAGACGCCGCGCCCGGCGGACGCAAAGACTTTCCTTGCAGCGGCAGCGCAGGGCGGGGGGCTGGGTATTCTTGGCGACTTCATGTTTGGTGAGGTTAACCGTATGGGCGCAGGTCCCGTAACCTCGATGATGGGGCCCGCGGCATCCAATGCAGACAGCATCATTACCCTGCTGCAGAGCACGACGCGCGGCGACGCTGACCTGGGGGACTGGTATCGCACCACGCTGGACAACACACCATTCCTGAACGTGTTCTGGCTTCGCACGGCAATGAATGGTTTAATTCTGAACAGGATACAGGATGCACTTGATCCGGGGTCGCTTGAGCGCTATCAGCGTCGTGTTGAGCGTGAGCAGGGCAATGAATTCCTGGTGCCACCATCGCAATTTATGCTGGGTAAATAATGGAAAAATTAAAGTTCTTTCTGGTCTATATATTCATGGTGGCATTCTTCCTATGGCCAAGCATCACGATCCTTTTCTTTGATGATACGAGGCTTACCTCAACCGACTTTGTCCTGGTGCTCGTGTTTTTCGGGATAGGTATAGGTCTGCTTATTATGGGGCTTCGGCGCGGTTTAGAGTTGCTGGGGATATTGAAAACGTGACATGTCACAGCCCGCATATGGCGGGCTTTTTATTACCCAATATTTTTTTTCAAAGCTAAAGCGCAGTAATCCAGGTGGGTCTGAATATCGTTCATTGCGATATGCGTTCCGGTGACATAGTTCACCAGTGCAGCTAACTCTGCCGAAGCGCCACTGACGTTATGGCCATCCTTCTCCAGTTCCCTCAGAAGCTCCATCAGATGGGACTTTTCTACTAAGGATCTCACCCCGTCCGGGGTATGTATTTTTTCAGAAAATCCAACATCTAAGGGGTGATTGTACACCTTCCGCATCGCTATCCCTCCACGCAAACACTGTATATATATACATATAACAGACTCGGCGATCTTTTTCAAAATGTAATTAGTTACCTAATAGGTAATTTTATGTTGATTATTAGTCATAATAATGCATATGTGAGTTGGTAGGTTATAAAATGCCGTTATCCCCCATGCGCGCCCGCGCTGAATGACGGAGCTTTCACGATGACGGTATCGACAGAGGTCAGCCATAACGAGTACACAGGGAACGGTGTGACGACTGTTTTTCCCTATAGTTTTCGTATTTTTAATCAGACTCAACTACAGGTCAGCGCTACAGATACTTCTGGCAACGTGAAAACGCTGGCGCTGGGAACTGACTACACTGTTACCGGCATTAACGCCGGTAGCGGCGGCAGTGTGGTAACCAGCGTGCCGGTCGCAGCCGGGACCATTTTATCCATCACCCGAGATCTGCCGGCTGTTCAGGAGACCGACCTGCGCAACCAGGGCGCGTTTTTCCCTGAAGTGCATGAAGATGCTTTTGATTATCTGACAATGCTGATCCAGCAAAGTATTTATTCGTTGCAGGCCCTCTCTAAGAGGACGCTACGACTTCCTGATGGCTTTGTAGATCCCCTCCCTCCACTGTCGCAAATGGAGGGAACTGTACTTGGCTTTGCCAATGGCAGGCCCGTAGGTTTACCAGTTCCATCGGGTAGCGCTGCTGACGTTTTGTTACAGCTGGCCAGCAGTAGCGATGGAAAAGGTGATCAACTGGTTTCGGTTCGACAACCTCTTCAGGGAGCGGTAGCGCGGACTCAGCATGATAAAAATGCTGAATGGATAAGTGTGAAAGACTTTGGCGCTAAAGGTGATGGCCAGACAGATGATACACAGGCCTTCATCAAGGCATTTAATGCGTCGTATCAGGTTTTTGTACCCGCAGGGCACTATAAAATTACAGCAGGCCTAAAGCCCCGTGATGGCACATACATCCGTGGCGCTGGCAAATTCTTTACATGGCTCGAACTGCATGATGTTGATGTTGACCTGTTAACGCTGGGCTGGGACTGCATCCTTGAAGCCATCTCTCTTGATAGTAAGCTTCCCGACGCTACTGGTTACAAATATGGATTGTTGCGACTGCAATCCTTAACGAACCCGGAAATACCACCGTCGTTAGTGGCGTTAGGCGGTCTGAGCTACAGGAACAAGATTAGAGATATCGCTCTATGGAACGGCCAGACATACAATATGTATGCGTTTGGGCTTGGTTACACCGAGTGGCATAATTCCGATAGTTTACTGGCCAGGGGATCGAGCAGCATCTATCTCGATGGCTCCGAATCTTTCGGTGCGAAAGGCACGACATTTTATATGACCGGCGTCAACAAAATTACTGCCTGCCGCGGTGGGGACGGTATAGGGCTAAATAATCAGTTCTCCGTAAGAATATGGGCCATTATTGAGGGGAATAAGAGACGCGCTGTTTCAGTTTATGGCACTGCTGACGACATCCAGATCGATGGTTACTTCGAGAATAATTTTGCTGCCGCATCAGGCGCGCCAAGCAATGGCGATGCTGTAGTGAAGTTTGAAACGGGCCTGACGCGGGGATGTCTTGTTAAAGGGTATTTTGATACGTTAAACGCGAGCTGGCCTTTACAGATTCATGCATTAGCATCTGGCTTTAATAACAAAGCGGAGTTCTTCGGAAGGGAGATCGGAACCAAAGACTTTGAAAACCCAAGCGGATTCTCGAACCTGGCTGGAGAAAAATGCGGGTGGCAGGACAATAACTTCCTTAGGTATTTTAAGGAAGCAGATCTTGGACAGACCCGAAATGCGGGCAAAATGACTTTCGAGCAATGTCTGAGATATTCTCCTTATTCGATCGTGCCAAATACAAAATTTGATGCATGGACAGGAGCGACTCCGGATTCCTGGTCAGGGAACTGCACCAAGATTGCTCACGGATATGCTGGTAGCTCCTGGTGCGTCAGGCTGAACGCGTACCCCTCAACCTTTATCCAGTGCGTTGACATCCAGAACAATATGGAGCGCAACCTTTCTAACTACAACCTGGTTGTCGTTGCCAGAAACGGTCACTCAATATCTTCTCTGTCTCCTGAGTTTAACGGCACCAATAGGTCTACGCTGACCATAGGGGTAACGACGGGAAACCTCACGCTAGCGATCCCACAATTGGAGTTTGCGTCAGAGTGGACAATGGTGCGGGTGGATCTTTCAACTATCCTTGCAGGTAATTTTCCCAACAAAACAAATATCTCCGGTATTACGTTAACGATGTATGCAACTAATGGGGTAGACATCGGGATGGTTGCATTGTTTGATAATAGTGCCGGACACTTCATACCAGCGAACAAATAAAAAAAAGGCCTTGCTAACTGCAAGGCCTGATTTTTTTGCGGCGTAAAACTATAACGCTACTGATTTTTTAATGGTTTTAGTAATGATGTCTGCGCCAGTTGGTGTGAGATGGTTAGTGTCAAAGTACAGAGGTTCGCCATCTTTTGATAAGCCGCAAATATTATCGATCTCATCGAGAGCGAACACATCAATATAACTAACTCCGCCATTGGCGTACATTTTATGCAGCCAGTCATTAAAACCCTTAACATCATCGCGCTGATGAATGCAAATATCCTCTTTCCGGTTGGTTAAAGCAACCTTAACAAAAGGTTTCAGGAAAACTTTAGTTTGCCCTACGGCATAAACATTCGGAACATATTTTTTAAGGTCCCCGGACAGAGTACCTACACGCTCTTCAATATGGTCACCGGCATAAACGATCAGGTGAGCGGACACCACGGCATAATCAACATGATGCTTCGGCAGGAAATCGTTAAACAGGTAAGCCATTAACTGGCTGCACCCGTTATCGACATCTTTGTATGCATCTTTAAAAGGGAAGCATCCAGAAGCGGTGAACTGAATAATATTATAACCGCTGATGTTTTTTCTGAAGCTGGTTGATAGCTGGGCTGCGTGACTATCCCCAATTAGAAGAACGGTTTTCTTTTTAGGGTCAATACTTTCACAACCAGAAGCTCTAAAGTCTGCGACGTTGAACTTAGGCCCCTGCACAAAGCACTCGAAGTGGAACTGGGTTTTTACATCATCAGACGATGCGTAATCCGTGTATTGCGATATGGCACCAACAGAGGTCGATATAGTGTGCCCAAGCGGAACCATCACGGCAGCTGTGACCACGGCGAAAGACACAACACGCTTTAGCGATGCGCCAAGGCTTCGCTCAATGAACAGCCACGAAACTACAGCAGCAGCAAAGGAAGCTGCAATACCTATAATTATTGTCTTGCCTTCGAGTTGCAAATCGCTGTTGTTGATGTAAGACACTACGATCCAGTGTGACAGGTACCAGGAATAAGATATGTCAGCAATGAAGCGGACGACCCTGTTACTCTTGAAGTCAAAGTGACTATTGTTGCAGGCTATGATACAAATCACCGCGCCAAATACAGGAAGCAGTGTTTTCATATCCGGCCATGATGTTGGCTCTTTTAAAAGAAGAATTGAGCCAACGACCATAATCGCGCCTACTGAAGACAAAACAAATCTTAAGCGGTTGCTTGCGGTTAGCACCACTCTCGATGCTGCAGCACCTGCAAGCAGTTCCCAAGCACGCGTAGACAATAAGTAGAACGGTGATTCGCCTTTATGCCCGGCAAGATACAGGCAATATGCAAATGAGATAATCATAAGCACAATATAAGTGGCGATTGCTTTATTTTTAGATGGTATTTTTTTAGATAGCAGGACTATAAACGGAAAGATAAGATAGAACTGGAACTCAACAGATAATGACCATGTATGCAGTAACCAGTATGTCTCTGACGCTTCACTAAAATAACTGGAGCGAATGTTATAGAATGAGTTAGAAGTAAATGTGAGAGCGTGCTTCGCTTCTTTAATAAAATTCAATGCCATATATTCAGGCAATATAGCATATATCAGGATGGTTGTTGCAACGCAGGTCGCCAGCAAAGCCGGGAACAAACGTTTCACCCTCGAAATGTAGAAATCAAGCACACCCCGTGTTCCTGTGGAAATCCTGTCATAGTAAATAGATGACATGAGATAACCAGAAAGAACAAAGAATATATCTACACCTGCATATCCCCCGCTAAAAAACGGGATCTTGAAATGATAGAAAACCACCGCAATGACCGCGATAGCCCGTAAAGTGACGATGTCATTCCTAAATTTTTTCATGAATTTTTTTTTGAAATTGCCCTGAAGCAGGCGCTTATCATCATTAAGTAACCTCCGTTGGCGGCTGGTCACTCCCTTAGACATGCACTTTATACCAATAAGGTAATTTTGTTAAGACCATTCCTAGGTAACATTATCCGTTTTCGGTTTATTGTGTATCATGTAACCACCAACATAAGGGGGTTTATATGCACAAAAATCGGTGGCTACCATGTCAGCCTCGCTAACCGTCTCCGGTATCAATCAGGGGCTTAGTGTCGGTGCGCTGACGGCATGGCTCGTAGGCGTTCCTCCGGAGGTGGCGATTGGAGCACTGGCCGGGGCAGTAATATTTGTTACCTCTGCGATTGAGTATCCAATACGTCGCAGGCTACTGCTGGCGCTTCTGTCATTCGTCTGTGGACTTCTCTTCTTCAAGCCTGCCGCCGCCATCATCATCGGTGTATTCAGCCTGATCCCAACCATCACGGCCAGCTCATTCGAAACCGGCATAGTTTTCTCTGCCGGCGCTTTCGTTGCGAGCATCGTAGCCGTGCGGGTCGGCATCTGGCTGTATCACCGGTCTGACAATCCTGGGCAGATGCTGCCGAAAAGGGGGGACGATGATCAGCCATGAATTTCTACTAGTAGCCAACGCCATCATCTGCGGCCTGCTGTCGCTGCGGGTGCTGCTGTTCCGCCGGGAGGGGTCGCGCCACCGCTGGTGGGGTGGCTGGCTGGCCTACCTGGTGATCGTCGTGGCGGCCAGCATCCCGATCCGCATTTTCTATGGTCACTACACAACCGTCGACTGGGGTGACGTCATCCTGAACGGCGTTTTCCTGGCGGCGATGCTCAAGACAAAGGGCAACGTCGTGCAAATTTTCAAGATAGCCAGAGGTCAGCATAATGAAATTTAACGTTACGCCTCAGCGCCGGGCGTTCCTGGACGCAATCGCCGTAGGGGAAGGGACGGACAACGGACGCCAGCAAACGCGCAACCACGGTTACGACGTGGTGGTCGGCGGCTCGCTTTTCTCGGATTACAGCAGGCATCCTAACCGCCTTGTTCGTCTCCGTCCCGGGTTATCTTCTACCGCCGCCGGACGCTATCAGCTGTTGAGCAAGTATTACGATACGTACAAACAGCAGCTCAACCTCCCGGATTTCGGACCGGCCAGTCAGGACCAGATCGCCCTCCAGCAGATCAGCGAGCGCCGCGCGCTAGCGGATATCGATGCTGGGCGGATCCGGGAAGCTGTGTCGAAAGTGAATAACATATGGGCCTCGCTGCCGGGGTCGAAGTACGGACAGCGCACGGAGACTATGGATGACTTCCTGAAATACTTCCGCGCAGCTGGCGGTAAGGTGATCGGGGAATGACCTACTTCCTAAAGGCATGGTGGAAACCGCTGGTGTTGTTGGCGGTTTTAGCTTTTCTCGTGGCTGGTTGCCGGATCGCCTGGGTTAAGCATGGGCTGACGCAATACGACGCCGGGTATGCCAAGCGAGGAGAAGAACAGGTAGAGGCTGATAAAGCCTCTCTTAAGCTCAGAGAAGAGGAGAAGGCCCGCAATGAACGTGAAGCGCAAAACCGTATCGACCAGGCGCGCAACGATGCTATGCTTGCTGCTCAGCGTGCTGGCGGGCTGCAGCGCCAACTCAATACCATCGGGCAGCAGCTCAGAGAGTATTCCGCCGCTAACGGCTTTGGGTCGTCAGCCGGAAAAACCGGCATACTGCTTGCCGACCTGCTCAGCAAATCTGTCGAACGAAATCGACAGCTGGCAGACTTCGCTGACCGGGCTGCCGCCGCCGGAGCCACCTGCGAAAGGCAGTATGACTCCCTGACGAAACGGGGCACTTCTTCCCGGTGACGGTATATAAAACGGTATGGTGCAATCGCACCTACTAAAATATCATTATATATCAGCAAGTTAATTAGACTGTAAACAATTGAGTGGGAATAACCGCTTGTTAAGCGTTGTTATCCGCTAAATATTCTAAGCCCGCTTTAATGCGGGCTTTGTTTTGCTATCTTGCCACTTTTATCCTGAATGAAAACATCGTCATCAATGGCTAGCTTTATCTCTCCATTCCTGAGTTGAGAAATAACCATAGCGATGTCTTTATCAATGCAGTTATTGGGCGGCGATACGCTGTTAAAGCATATCCTGTCCTTCATCTCTTCCTTTTTAAAGCCATCGCCAAAGTCATAGATGTAAACACTAGGCTGCTCATTAGGCTCGGTGAAATCAAGTTTATACTGTGATGACAGCAGACTTTTGTTATCAAGCCACCAGCTCAGTTTGCTTTTAGCTGAGTAGGGGAGTCCTTTCACCGCAATCAATACTGTATTTGGGGTTTTGTCTACCGCCATCACTTCAACGGAAGCAGGTTTATTAACAAAGAAAAACCCCAGGGCTAAAACTGCTATGATAATGACTAAGATACTGCTTTTTTTCATTACTCAATCCTTTAAGAGGATGCTTGATTATATTTTTGGGGGAAATGGTTTCAAATTAAATTATCTAAATTTTGTATGATTAACGGAAATTTTAAATTATCACCAATTTCCAGTGGTGTGTAAAAGGATTGATAATGAAACTTGTAAGTTGGCCAGGTAAAACACTTTTTTGGTTCCTTGCCCATGCGTTAGAGGGAACTATAACAGTAGCGATGAGTTTTGTGGCTCTTTATTCACTATTTGTTTTCGATAATATTGCCATGAAGGTCGCGGGTTTTGTCGGGTCATTTGCTATTGCTTACATTGCGAGTTATTTATTAGGGATGGTCAGAGGTGAACACAGGCGATAGGTTTTTAACATCTATTCGCGATGTGAGTAGTTTAATAGCAGATTAGCGAGCAATCTAAGCTTAGAATAGCCCACCTCAACGGATCAAGCCCTCTGCTCTTACAGAGGGTTTCCCTATCACCTTACCGATCTTTGCTTCTGTAACGGCTGCGCGTCAACGTATAGAGCAGGCTAGGCGGCGCGTCTTTTACATCGTGGATCTCCCTGACAAACGCCAGTCCGCACTTGGTTAACACCTTTTGTGACGCGGTATGATTTTTCCTCACCACTGCCGAAACCTCATCAAGGTTTAACGTATCGAAACCGTAGTGCAGCGCTGCACTGGCGAACTCGGAGGCGAAACCCTGTCCCCACGCCTCTACCGCCAGGCGATAGCCCAGATTGTTGATCGTGAACGTGTCGTATTGCACGATGCGTATTCCACCAAAGCCAACAATCTCATCAGGATTGTCGAGTCGGGAGACTGCCCAGTTGCCGAACCCGTGGGTCTGCCAGTGCTCAAGCCAGCCGTCCAACACCGTGCGGGAATGAGCGATATCCGGATGCGGCCCGGCCGGATTAAATTGATTTGTCGCCGGGTCGCCGTAGATACGAAACAGATCGTTGAGATCGGAAGGCCTTACCTGGCGCAGAATGAGTCGTTCAGAGTGCAGCTGCATTTTATCTCCTGTTATTTTAATCATTTTTATTCCAGTGACTTACTGATAATGCCCGAAGCGCGCAGCGTTTGATACATGACGATGGCGATTGCCAGGGCGGCGATGACTACCGTTAGCGCCAGTGAGAAGGCCAGTGCGCCCTGGATCCCCAGCGCCCGATCGAGCCATGCATAGGCAAAGGGCGATGCGGCAGCCATCAGCTGCGCCGGAATCAACAGGACGCCCGTCCGTCGGGCATAATCCTCTGCGGCGAACAGCTGAAGCGGCAGCGTCGCTTTAACAATCGTCATCAGGCCATTGATCGCGCCGTACCCCAACACAAACCCTGCGGCCGAGCTGGCAAACAGAGATCCGCTCAGACCGAGCAGGAAGCAGAGCGGCATGGCCAGAGCGGTAACCAGCGTCAACCTGAGCGGGGTGAGACGTGCGCCCGCAACGACCTCCATAAACCGCGCTCCCGTTTGGCCGATTCCCCACAGCATGCCCGCAGCGACCGGTAGCCCAGCACTGGCGATAAATTCCGGCAAGTGTGTCGATGTACCGTTAGAGACAAAGGTGATAAGGGCAATAAAAGCGGCAAACAGCCAGCCGCTGCGACGGTCTTGGGCAGTGCCGGTTTTCGGCGTTAAGGCAGCGGTCATGGCCAGCGGCTGGTTGGGCAGCGGGCGGATCAGCGCGGCGCTGAGCAGGCCGAACAGCGCATAGATCAGCAGCACCTCACGCCAGCTCATGATGGCTAACAGCGACTCACCGAGCGGCCAGAAAACAGCGGATGCCAGTCCACCCGCCAGCGTCACCTGGGAAATCGTGCGTCGGGCGTGCTGTCCGTAGAGGGTGATGAGTGCAGCAAACAGCGCGTCATAAAGCGACAGGCGCATACCGATACCCATGATAAGCCAGGCGCTATACCAGCCCGCAAGCGAGTGCGTGCAGGCCATAGCGGCGCAGCTTAACGCTATCAGCAGCGTGCCAATAGTTACAACATGCTTTCCGCCCAGTCTGGTCAGCAGCCTGGCGACAAAGGGTGATACCAGCGCCATGACCAGCATCGCCAGCGTCAGGCCGAGATAGATCTGCGGCTGCGTCCAGTGGGTATCGCGGGCGATAGCATGGGCAAACGTGCCGGGCATATAGAACGATATACCCCAGTTAATCAGCTGATTACAGCCAGCGAAGAGAGGGATAAAGCGAGGTATCGCGCGCGAAGTCATTATTTTTCATTCCGTTAGGCAGTTGTCCTGAGCATACCGTGCGCGGTATGGTTCAGGCAGGCCTCAACGTTTATCACCTCTATAAGAGAAACTTTGCATGACGACGCTAAACCTGGGAAATCTGGCGACCTTTCGGCTGGTTGTACAGCGGGGCAGTTTTTCTGCCGCGGCAAACGTGCTTGGCCTCTCCCAGCCTGCGGTAAGCCTACAAATTCGCCAGCTTGAGCAGTTTCTTCAGGCACGGTTGATCGAGCGAACCGGGCGAGGCGTTAAGGCGACCGCCGCTGGCGTAGCGTTGCTGGCCCACGGCGAGCGGATTGGTCAGGCTGTGGACGAAGCGATACGTTCGGTTAGCGCGTTTAGTCATGAAGTCAGCGGCACGGTTACGCTCGGTACGGGGGCGACGGCGTGCATTCACCTTTTGCCACCGCTATTGCAGCGGCTGCGGCTAGACTATCCGCTGCTGCAGGTAGGCGTTACGACCGGAAATACGCCCAGCATTGTCCAGGCGGTAGAGGAAAATCGCCTCGATCTGGGGCTGGTTACGCTACCCGCCAGCGGACGAACGCTGGATATCACGCCGTTTCTCAACGAAGAGTTTGTTTTTATCGAAGCGCTGGCGCAACCGCACCCGGCGGGATCGTTAACGCCCGAGGTGCTACATGCGCTGCCGCTAATCGCCTTTGAGAACGGAAGCAGTACGCGCACGCTTATCGACGGCTGGTTTGCAACAGCCGGGCTGCCGACGATACCTGTGATGCAGCTTGGCAGTATCGAAGCGATCAAACGCATGGTTAGCGCCGGGCTGGGATATAGCATTGTTCCGCAGATGTCAGTGGCTCACCCAAACGATCGTAAGGCGCTAAACGTGCGTTCACTGAATCCGCTTTTGCAGCGCCAGCTGGCGATAGTCATCCGTCAGGATAAGATCCTGAGCAGAGGCATAGGGGCAATCATTCAAATGCTGCAAAAGAAAAGCGAGTTAATTTAGCGTCTTATTTACCGGCGTCTCAACGGAGAGAGAGGACTGCTGTGACTGGGCTTTATCCTGATGATGGTACCAGGCACCGATAGAGGAGTAGACGAAGCGTCCGAAGAAGAAGAAAAAGCTGATAAGCAATACGATACGGGTCATGCGACTGTCAAATCGCTGTCGTTTTCGCATACTGTGTGACTGGCTCACAAGAGGTTCCTAAGGGTTAACCCGACGGGCGGGCGATTGCTGTATTAATGCACAGAGCGCAGCGCAGATCAATCGGTCGTTATGTAAAATTTCGTCAAAGAAAGCATTTACTAAAGCAATAATAATGAAATAATAGTAAAGCGCATGAATTATTAACAAAAATTGCGCGAAGAAGAGATGGCAATATTTGTAAGGCACTCGGTTGCTTGATCCTGGTCAATTGCAGCCGCTTTTGCGGCACTAAACTCTTCACAAATAGCACAGTCTGACCGACTCTATAATCTTCATGGTTAGCCTGGAACCCCGCCTGAAATCGATTTCAGCACGCTGGGTTTTACACTGAACATCGATGAGCTACGCGAAAATTTATACTCTCTATAAAGCTAAATGGTGGGCGTTGCCGCTCGTCTTGCCTTTCCTGCTGCTGCCCCTTGCCCACATGGTCGATACCTTTACCTGGGTCTCGGATGGCAGCATGGTGCTCTATTACCTGCCGCTATCGCTCCTGTTAAGCTTGATGCTTTTCTACGGCTGGGCAGCGCTGCCCGGCATTGTGCTTTCGCTGGCCTGGCACTACTATCCGCAGACCAGCGCCCCAGAGACGTTGCTCAAAATCGTCCATTTTATGGGGCCCATCATCGTAAGCTGGGGCGGCTACCGGATCTTCGTCACCCGGCGGCATAACGTCTCCTACGGCAATGCGCAGCTCACCGCGCAGCGTATGTTCTGGCAGGTCGTCTGCCCGGCTACGCTGTTCCTGCTGATCTTCCATACCATCGCCTGGCTTGGCCTGTATGACAAATATCTGGCCCTGGCCGGAGTAACGCCGTTTAGCCTGCGCACGCTGATTAACTATCAGGCGCTGCTGGTGAGCGGCCTGACCGGAACGCCGTTCTGCTATCTGCTGATCAGGGTGCTCCACCATCCGCGCCACATAAAAGGATACCTCTCTCGCCTGCGCCGGGATTTTGATCCCAAGGTGACCCGGCTGGAGGTGGTCGCCTGGTTTGCCGTCATTGCACTGCTGATGCTGCTGATGCTCTCCCCGTGGGATGAAAATACCGGCATCTTCACCACTAACTATACGCTGTCGCTGCTGCTGCCGGTGATGCTATGGGGGTCGATGCGCTATGGCTACCGCCTGATGTCTATCGTCTGGACGCCGTTTATGATGGTAAGCATTCACTACTTCTACCGTTATACGCCGGTCTCGCCGCGCTACGAAATCCAGCTGACGATCCTCTCCTCCAGCTACCTGGTGTTCTCGTTTATCATCGCCTGGATGTCGATGCTGGCAACGCGCCAGCGGCTGATGCACGAGCGGGTGAGCCGCCTGGCGTGGCTAGACCCGGTCCTCAATATGCCCAACCTGCGGGCGCTCAACCGCGCTCTGGCGGATACCCCCTGGTCGGTGCTCTGCTTTTTACGCATCCCCGATCTGGAGCTGCTGGGAAGGCACTACGGTATTATGCTGCGCATCCAGTACAAGCAGATGCTGTCCGAGTGGCTAATGCAGAAGCTGCAACGCAATGAGTGTGTGTATCATCTGTCGGGGTATGACGTCGTTATCCGGCTAAATACCGAATCCTATGCGCTGCGTATCGCCGAGCTGGATAAGCTCATCAAGCAGTTCCGCTTCGCCTGGGATGGCATGCCGCTGCAGCCGCAGGTCGGCATGAGCTACTGCTACGTGCGTTCGCCGGTAGCGCATCTCTATCTGCTGTTGGGCGAGCTGAGCACCACGGCGGATCTCTCCCTGGAAACCCAACGTCCAGAAAGCCTGCAGCATCGCGGGTCGGTCAACCTACAGCGCAGCCTGAAAGGTAAGGTGGAGATGATGAACCGCCTGCAACGGGCGCTGGAGGAGGACCGGTTCCGCCTGATGGCCCAGCCAATCGTCGGCGTGCGCGGTGACGGCTACCACGAGATCCTGCTGCGGATGCTTGATGACGATGACGAGCTCATCAGCCCGGATGCGTTCCTGCCAGTGGCTCATGAGTTTGGCCTTTCGTCACGCATCGACCTGTGGGTCATTGAACACACCCTGCGCTTTATGGCGCACTATCGCGAAACTGAGCCGGGGGCGCGCTTCTCCATCAATCTGTCGCCAGCGTCCGTCTGTCGGAGCAATTTTGTCCGTGAGGTCGCCAGACTGCTTGAGCGCTATAACATTGAGGCCTGGCAGCTTATTTTTGAGGTCACGGAGAGTAACTCGTTGACCAATATTAACCAGGCAAACCAGACACTGGGCCAGCTGCAACAACTAGGCTGCCGGGTCGCCATAGACGACTTCGGTACCGGCTATGCCAGCTATGCGCGCCTGAAAAACATTAACGCCGATATTTTGAAGATCGACGGCAGCTTTATTCGCAACCTGACGTCAAACAGCCTCGACTACCAGATTGTGGCCTCTATCTGCCATCTGGCACGGATGAAAAAGATGCGGGTGGTGGCAGAGTACGTCGAAACGGAGGAGGTGCGTAGCGCGGCCCTTTCGCTGGGGATTGACTATCTGCAAGGGTTCTTGATTGGTAAACCCGCGCCGCTTGAGGCGCTGGCGGGAGATGCTCAGGCACTGTCACAGCGTGCCTGAGCATGAGAGGGGCAGGGCGGTGCGGCTCAGGCCGCGACGCCGGAGGAGTGCTCCTCTTCGATCTTCAGCAGCCAGCCGGTGACTGCCCCCCAGTAATCCTGCTCTTTTTCCAGGTCCAGCAGCACCAGCGCGTTCTGGGAGAACCAGTCGCGGGGGAAGCTGAGGGTCCAGTGGTTATCGTCGGTGGTAAGACGCAGAGTCGGTGGGGTGGTGGTCGCCTGGCGCTGGTTGTTCAGCAGCACGCCGAGGCGCAGGAGCTGGATCAGCGGTAAAAAGTGCTTCTTCTTGAACAGGGTAAAGCGCGGCAGGTCGTCGAGCTTGATCCCTTTGCGGTGGAAGCGCACCAGGGTCGCCATCATCAGCTGCTGCTCCTGGTTAAAGCCAGGCAGGTCGCTGTTCTGCAGGATATAGGCCGAGTGGCGGTGCATCCCGCTGTGGTTGATGTTCAGCCCAACCTCATGCAGCATCGCCGCCCACTTCAGCAGCGCCGCCAGCTGCGGATTTGCCAGCTTCGGATTCTGCGCTTCCCACTGCTCGTACATGTGGGTCGTGGTCTCCAGCACGCGGCGAGCCTGCTCCCGGTCAATGTTATACTGGTTGGCAAGGCTCTGCGCCGTACGGCTGCGGATATCCTGATGGCGGAAACGGCCCTCCATCTCATACAGTACCCCTTCACGCAGCGCGCCGTCGGAGAGACGCAGCTCGCGAATGGCCAGCGCGTCAAACACGCCGCACAAAATCGCCAGGCCCGGCACGAAGACCGCCTTGCGCTCGTCGGAGAGCCCCGGCAGGTTCAGCTCGTCAAAGCTGTTATGTTTCAGCACCTCGGTAACCAGTTTGTCCAGCCGTTCAGGAGTGATGAAACCATCTTTCTCGCCCATCGCCAGCAGCACTTCATGGGCGGCTTTAATGCTGCCCGATGCGCCCAGCGCCACGTTCCAGCCCTGAATACGATACTGCCAGGTCAGGCTCTCCAGCTTCTGCACCGCCGCCATGCGCGCGCGATGGAAGTTCTCCCGGTTAATGATGCGGCCGCGGAAATAGGTTTGCGCAAAGCTGACGCAGCCCATCCGGCGGCTCTCAACCAGGATAGGTTGAAAATCTTCGCCGATCACCAGTTCCGTAGAGCCACCGCCGATATCAATCACCAGCTTGCGGCCTTTTTCCGGCTGCGTGTGCTCAACGCCCATAAAGATCAGGCGGGCCTCTTCGTTGCCGGAGATGATCTCGATCGGATAGGGGATGACCTGCTCCGCACGCTTAAGGAAATCAGAGGCGTTAGCGGCCTGACGCAGGGTATGCGTGCCCACAATGCAGACGTTAGCCGGGTCAAAGCCCTGCAGGCGTTCGGCAAACAGCGACAGGCAGCTCAGGCCGCGCTCAATCGCCTCTTCGCTCAGGACGCTGTTCTCATCCAGGCCGTCGGCCAGATGCACGCGCTGCTTCAGGCGGCCAATGATCTGCATGGCGCCATCCACCACACGGGCAATGACCATGTGGAAACTGTTCGAACCGAGATCGACCGCAGCAAACTCCTGCGGCCGTGGGGTATTGTCATTTATCGGCATAGATTAGTCTGGTTGTTCGAGTGATTTGATATAGTCGTAAATCGCCAGCTGAGCGCGAACCTTGCGGCGATTGCCCCGTTGCACATAGCGATTGCTCAATTCCTTGTCGATATACCGTGCCTTCACGGTATCGCTGAACAGAAGCTCAATGATGTCCAGCACGCGTTGCTTAAGGCGCGGATCGAGCAGCGGGGCCGCAACCTCAATGCGATAGTCAATATTACGCGTCATCCAGTCGGCAGACGAGAGATAAACCTGCTTATCGCCGCCGTTTTCGAAAATATAGATGCGATCGTGTTCGAGATAGCGGTCCACGATGCTGATCACCCGAATGTTATCGCTCAGCCCTTCGAGCTCAGGGATCAGCGAGCACATGCCGCGCACCAGCAGATTAACCGGCACGCCGGAGCCGGATGCGGCATACAGCCGATCCACCAGGCCTTTGTCCACCAGGTTATTAAGCTTGAGGGTGATCCCCGACGGCTGACCGTTTTGCGCATTGGCGATCTCGCGGTCGATCATATCGTACAGCAGGCGGCGCGAGTTTTGCGGCGACACCAGCAGGTACTCAAAGTGGACTGGTCGGTAGGGGTTCTCGATAAAGTTAAACACCCGGCGCACTTCGTTAGTGATGCGTGCGTCGGCGGTAAGCAGAGAGTAGTCAGTATAGAGCCGGGCGGTTTTCTCGTTAAAGTTACCGGTCCCGATGTGAGCGTAGCGCACTACCTCTTCACCCTCTTTACGCGAGATAAGGAACAGCTTGGCGTGAATTTTCAGCCCCGGCGCGGAGAAGATCACGTGCGCCCCGGCCTCGGTCAGGCGCCTTGCCCAGTGGATGTTGGCCTCTTCATCGAAGCGCGCCTGCAGCTCCACCACCACGGTCACTTTCTTGCCGTTGTGTGCGGCGTGGATCATCGCATCGATGATGCGAGAATCTTTCGCTACGCGGTAGATGTTGATCTTGATCGCCAGCACGTTAGGGTCGAAGGAAGCCTGACGCAGCAGCTCCAGCACGTGCTCAAAGGTATGGTACGGATAGTAGAGCAGCACGTCCCGCTCGCGAATGGCGTCGAAGCCGTTGCGGAAGTTATCGAACCAGACATGGCGCAGGCGCGGCAGCGGCTTGTTCACCAGGTTGGCTTTGCCCACGTTCGGGAAGCTGATGAAGTCTTTAAAGTTGTGGTAGCGGCCACCGGGCACAGTAGAGTCATAGCGGGAGATGGTGAGCTTGTCGCGCAGCATCTCAACCATGGCCTCCGGCATATCACGCTGGTAGACAAAACGCACCGGCTCGGCGGTAAGGCGCTGCTTGAGGCTGGAGGACATGAGCTCCATCAGGCTCGACTCCATCTCGTGCACCAGGTCGTACTCGGCGTCACGGGTCATCTTCATCGAGTAGGCGTTCAGCGCATCGTAGTCGAAGAAGCCGTAGAAGATATCGTCCAGACAGTAGCGCAGGATGTTATCCAGCAGGATCATTGGCTTACGGCGGCGCGGCGTCTCTGGCGGCAGGTTAACAAAGCGCGGCACCTTATCCGACGGGATCTCCAGCAGCGCGTAGCGAATGCTCTCCCCGCGAATAATCTCTACCGCCAGATAGGTGTAGTCATCTTTCAGGAACTGCACCAGGTCGGTTTCGCGGTTGATCAGGATCGGCGTGATGTGCTGGCGCAGATAGTGTTTAAAGTAGTGGCGTAGCCAGGTTTGCTGGTTCTCAGAGAGCTGGCGCTCGTTGATCAAGAAGATCTGGTTACGGGCCATCTCCAGCAGCAGGTCGTTGTACAGGCCGTTAAACTCCTGATCGGCTTTCAGGACGCGGGTCTGGATCTTACCAAGCAGGTGTCGGGAGTGGGCGTTGGAGCCTTGCTCTTCGCTGATGATGATCCGGCGCTTAAGCTCAGCAAAACGCACCTTGTAGAACTCATCAAGGTTATTGGAGTAGATGCCCAGAAAACGCATTCGCTCAATAAGAGGGTTGCTCTTGTCGGCGGCTTCCTGAAGCACGCGTTCGTTAAACGCTAACCAGCTTAATTCTTTTTCGATGTATAGCTTTTCCTGACCCATTACAACTCACACTCCGGTTCAATCTCGGGACGTGGCAAATCCATCTCAGCCTTTATTATGGTGAGAATTACCACAGCTTGTCCAATTGTGACAGATAAGTATGACAGTAATCTGATAATACGGAGGTTATTGCCGAACAGCGCAGGCTGTCCGGCAACAGAAGGCCTACTCGGCGGCGTGTCCTTGCGGGGGAAGCTGAACGCCATCGAGCCATGCGGCACCCTCGCGCATTGCCAGACGGCCATCAATAAACCAGCTCACCACCAGAGGGTAGATCGCGTGCTCCTGGGTCTGGACGCGATCGGTGACGTCCTCTTCACCATCGCCAGGAAATACCGGCACTTTGGCTTGCAGGATCACCGGTCCGCCGTCCAGCTCGTCGGTAACAAAATGCACGGAGGTGCCGTGCTCTTCGTCGCCGTTGGCCAGCGCCTGACGGTGGGTATGCAGGCCGGGATATTTCGGCAGCAGGGAGGGGTGGATGTTCAGCAGGCGGCCCTGATAGTGGGCAACAAACTCGGGGCTGAGAATGCGCATATAGCCTGCCAGCACCACCAGATCCGGGGCGTAGGCGTCGATCTCCATCATCAGCTCACGGTCAAATGCTTCACGGCTGGCAAACTGGTCGGCCGTAATGGCGTGGGCCGCAATATCGGCCTCACGCGCACGTTGCAGGCCGAACGCGTCGGCCTTGTTACTGAATACCGCACGGACAGTGGCGTTAATTCTCTTTTGCGCGCAGGCGTCAATAATTGCCTGCAAATTGCTTCCGTTACCGGAAATGAGCACCACTATGTTTTTCATTCGATGACCACGCGCTCGCTGGAATCAGAGGCTTTAATCATACCGATTTTCCATGCCTTTTCACCTTTCGCGTTCATCAGCTCAATCGCCTTATCTGCATCCTGGGCAGAGAGCGCGATCACCATGCCGACGCCGCAGTTAAAGGTGCGGTACATCTCGTGCTGGCTGACGTTGCCTGCCTGCTGCAGCCAGTTGAAAACGGAAGGCCACTGCCAGCTGGATTCGTCAATCACCGCCTGGGTATTGTCTGGCAGCACGCGCGGAATGTTCTCCCAGAAACCGCCGCCAGTGAGGTGGGCGATGGCGTGAACGTCAACGTTGGCAATCAGCTCAAGAATGTTTTTCACGTAGATGCGGGTCGGGGCCAGGAGGTGATCCGCCAGCGATTTACCGTCGAGCTGGGTCGTTTCCGGATCGCAGCCGCTCACCTCAACGATTTTACGCACCAGCGAGTAGCCGTTAGAGTGCGGGCCGCTGGAGCCAAGGGCAATCAGCACGTCGCCGTCAGTGACTTTGGAGCCGTCGATGATTTCCGATTTCTCAACCACGCCCACGCAGAAGCCCGCGACGTCATAATCTTCGCCATGGTACATGCCCGGCATCTCAGCGGTTTCGCCGCCCACCAGCGCACAGCCAGACTGCAGGCAGCCTTCCGCGATGCCGCCGATCACGCTGGCAGCGGTGTCGACGTCCAGCTTGCCGGTGGCGTAGTAGTCGAGGAAGAAGAGCGGCTCAGCGCCCTGAACCACCAGGTCATTAACGCACATGGCCACCAGATCGATGCCGATAGCGTCATGACGCTTGAGATCCATCGCCAGGCGCAGCTTGGTGCCCACGCCGTCAGTACCGGAAACCAGCACCGGCTCACGATATTTTTGCGGCAGCGCGCACAGCGCACCGAAGCCACCCAGTCCACCCATTACTTCCGGGCGGCGGGTTTTCTTCACTACGCCTTTGATTCGGTCAACCAGTGCATTACCTGCGTCAATATCAACACCGGCATCTTTGTAGCTGAGAGAGGTTTTATCGGTCACTGCTTGGATCCCCACATGGCGATAGAAATAAAATTCGGCGCAATTCTAACAGTCAAGGCAAACGTTTGCGAGTCCATTATTCATGGCTCTCAGAGATCATTGCGATATACTGATTTTCAATCTGATTGATCGGGATCAACCCTCTACCTATAGCGCAACGGAGAAAAAGCGGTATAATCCGGCGATTTTTTTTGTGGCTGCCAACTGTCTGGGGAAGGAGAAGAGTATGAAGATCGTGGAAGTAAAACACCCACTCGTCAAACACAAGCTGGGACTGATGCGTGAGCATGACATCAGCACCAAACGCTTTCGTGAACTCGCCTCTGAAGTAGGCAGCCTGCTGACCTATGAAGCGACTGCCGATCTGGAAACCGAGAAGGTAACCATCGAAGGCTGGAACGGCCCGGTGGAGATCGAGCAGATCAAAGGTAAAAAAATTACCGTGGTGCCGATCCTGCGTGCCGGTCTGGGCATGATGGAAGGCGTGCTGGAGCACGTCCCGAGCGCGCGTATCAGCGTGGTCGGTATCTACCGCGACGAAGAGACCCTGGAGCCGGTACCTTACTTCCAGAAGCTGGTATCAAACATCGACGAGCGTATGGCGCTGGTGGTTGACCCGATGCTGGCGACCGGCGGCTCAATGATCGCCACCATTGACCTGCTGAAAAAAGCGGGCTGCAGCAGCATCAAGGTGCTGGTACTGGTTGCCGCTCCGGAAGGCGTGGCCGCGCTGGAGAAGGCGCATCCGGATATTGAACTCTATACCGCATCGGTCGATCAGGGACTTAACGAGCACGGGTATATTATTCCTGGTCTCGGCGATGCCGGCGACAAGATTTTTGGTACCAAGTAATTGAATAAATGAAAAAGAGCCGACTTTGATAGTCGGCTTTTTTTTGAATAAAAGACGCAGTTCGCCTAATACAAAACACAACTCAGAGGAAAACACTATGACGCGCCGTGCTATCGGGGTGAGTGAAAGACCGCCGCTTTTACAGACAATCCCGCTTAGTTTGCAGCACCTGTTCGCCATGTTTGGTGCAACCGTGCTGGTGCCAATCCTGTTTCACATTAACCCGGCTACCGTGCTGCTGTTCAACGGCGTCGGCACGCTGCTCTATCTCTTTATCTGTAAAGGTAAAATTCCTGCCTATCTGGGTTCCAGCTTTGCGTTTATCTCCCCGGTGCTGCTCCTGCTACCGCTCGGATACGAGGTGGCGCTCGGCGGTTTTATTATGTGCGGCGTGCTGTTCTGCCTGGTGTCGTTTATCGTTAAGAAAGCGGGCACCGGCTGGCTTGACGTGATGTTCCCTCCGGCGGCGATGGGCGCAATCGTGGCCGTAATCGGCCTTGAGCTGGCGGGCGTGGCGGCCAACATGGCCGGCCTGCTGCCGGCGGATGGGCAGTCTGCGGATAGCAAAACGGTGATCATCTCTCTGGTGACGCTGGGCGTTACCGTGTTTGGCTCGGTACTGTTCCGCGGCTTCCTGGCGATTATCCCAATCCTGATCGGCGTGCTGGCGGGCTATGCGCTGTCGTTCGCCATGGGCGTGGTGGATACCACTCCGATTGCCCAGGCGCACTGGTTTGCGCTGCCAACCTTCTACACCCCGCGCTTTGAGTGGTTCGCTATCTTTACCATTCTGCCTGCCGCGCTGGTGGTCATCGCCGAGCACGTCGGTCACCTGGTGGTAACGGCCAACATCGTTAAGCGCGACCTGATCCGTGATCCGGGCCTGCATCGCTCTATGTTTGCCAACGGCTTCTCTACCATCATCTCCGGCTTCTTCGGATCCACGCCAAACACCACCTACGGCGAGAACATCGGCGTGATGGCGATTACCCGCGTCTACAGCACCTGGGTTATCGGCGGGGCGGCGATCATTGCTATTCTGCTCTCCTGCGTCGGCAAGCTGGCGGCGGCTATCCAGATCATTCCGGTTCCGGTGATGGGCGGCGTATCGCTGCTGCTGTATGGGGTGATTGGCGCGTCCGGTATTCGTGTGCTGATTGAGTCCAAGGTGGACTACAGCAAAGCGCAGAACCTGATCCTCACCTCGGTGATCCTGATCATCGGCGTCAGCGGTGCGAAGGTGCACATCGGCGCGGCAGAGCTGAAGGGCATGGCGCTGGCCACCATCGTTGGCATCGGCCTGGCGCTGATCTTCAAACTGATCAGCGTCCTGCGTCCAGAAGAAGAGGTGATTGACGCCCAGGAGAACGACGTCACTCCGCATTAATCTGGAATGTGAACCGGGCGTCGTGCCCGGTTCAAACCGCGCATCGTTTTGTGGTAAACTCGCTGCGTTTTCCGTAAGCCCTGTTGAGGTATCTCTGAACGCACCGGCGCAGCTCTCTCTGCCACTCTATCTTCCCGACGATGAAACCTTTGCCAGTTTCTGGCCGGGTGATAACCCCTCTCTGTTGGCAGCTGTGCAAAACGTGCTGCGTCAGGATCATAGCGGATACATCTACTTCTGGTCGCGGGAAGGTGCAGGTCGTAGCCATCTGCTGCATGCCGCCTGCGCCGAACTCTCCGCACGCGGCGACGCCGTGGGCTATGTCCCACTTGATAAGCGCACCTGGTTTGTGCCGGAAGTGCTGGACGGCATGGAGCAGCTTTCGCTGGTCTGCATCGACAATATTGAGTGCATCGCCGGGGACGATCCCTGGGAGATGGCGATCTTTAATCTCTACAACCGTATTCTGGAATCAGGCCGCACGCGCCTGCTGATCACCGGCGATCGCCCGCCGCGCCAGCTCAATTTGCACCTGGCGGATCTCGCCTCGCGCCTCGACTGGGGGCAGATCTACCGGCTTCAGCCGCTGTCGGATGAGGATAAGCTGCTGGCATTGCAGCTGCGCGCCCGCCAGCGTGGCTTTGAGCTGCCGGAGGACGTGTGCCGTTTTCTGCTCAAGAGGCTGGATCGCGAGATGCGCACGCTGTTTGAGACGCTGGATCAGCTGGACCGCGCCTCGATTACCGCCCAGCGCAAGCTGACCATCCCGTTTGTGAAAGAGATCCTTAAACTCTGAAGTCGCCGGATGGCGCTTCGCTTATCCGGCCTACGGTACCTACAGGATCTCCAGCACCTGCTCCGGCGGTCGGCCAATACGCGCCTGGTCGCCCTTCACCACGACAGGGCGCTCGATGAGCTTAGGGTTCTCTACCATCGCCTGAATTAACGCCTCTTCCGAAAGCGTGCTGTTCGCCAGGTTGAGCGTGCGGTAGAGATCCTCTTTCTGCCGCATCAGATCCCTGGCGCTGCTTAAATTGAGCATCTGCACCAGGTTACGCAGCGTGGTCGCATCCGGCGGCGTCTCCAGATAGAGCACCACCTGCGGCTCAACGCCGTGGGATTGCAGCAGGCTCAGGGTCTCGCGGCTCTTCGAGCAGCGGGGGTTATGGTAGATAGTGACCGCGTCGGACATACATTCTCCTGATTACATCTTGGTATAGGGCTTAAAGCGTTCCTGCATCTGCCGCAGCTGGTCAATGCGGGCGTCGTAGCGCGCCTGCTGCATGCTGCCCAGCTTCACCTGCGCGCTGGCACTGCCCAGCAGCGAGATCGCCTGATCCAGCTGACCATGCAGCGCCAGGCCCTCGGCGCGGGCGGCCAGCTCCTGATCGCGATTGCCGAGCGTGCCCTCGGTCTGCGCCAGCAGCTCCCAGCCGTTGGTGTCATCTTTATAGGTAAAGGTGTAGCGGTTAAGGATCTTCTCCGCCTCGCTTGCCTGGCCGCTCTGCAAATAGGCGTTGGCCAGGTTGAGCTGCAACACCGGGTCGGTTTTCAGCTTCGGCGCATTTTTCAGCCGGTTGATGGCCTGATCAAACTTTCTCTGACCGAGATCGATATCGGTGGCTAAATCGAGATACCAGCTGTTGCCCGGCTCTGCGCTCAGCAGGGGCTGCAACGCCTGGCTGGCGGTGGGGTAGTTAGCGCCCTCCATCGCCTGGAGTGCCCGGCCATACTGGGCGGCACGCTGCTCGCGCACGTTGCCCTTGGCCCACGCATCCAGCAGATCGTTGGTAAGCTGGTTGCGCCCGCTGTTATACATCCCCAGCGTACGCGCCTTCGCCAGGTAAAAATCCTCAGAGGACTGAACCACGACCGGCCGCATCTGGTTGGCACGGTTGCGGGTATCCGAGAGACGGCTCTCTGGCAGGGGGTGAGTCAGCAGGATCTCCGGCGGTCGTGAAGAGTAGCGGGCCTGATCCAGCAGCTTTTCGAGGAAGGTTGGCATCGCCTGCGGATCGAACCCCGAACGCTGTAGCACCTGAATGCCGATGCGGTCCGCCTCCTGCTCATTCTGCTGGGTAAAGGTGATCATCCCCTGACGAGTGCCGGCGAGGGTACCGGTCAGCGCCGCCATCCCCGCCTGCGGACTGGCCATCGCCAGCAGAATAGAGCCTAACGCCCCGGCCCAGGTCAACGGCGCGCTGTTTTTCTGATCCTCCATCGCCCGCGCAAGGTGGCGCTGGGTAACGTGGGAGATTTCGTGCGCCATTACCGAGGCCAGTTGGCTCTCGTTATCGGCATAGCGGAAGAGGGCCGAGTGCAGCACCACGTTGCCGCCAAAGAAGGCGAAGGCGTTGATTTCGTCGTTATTGATTAAGTAGAAGTGAAACGGGGTGCGCACCGAATTGGCATGGGCGACCAGGCGCATCCCTAAGCCATTAATGTACTGCACCAACAGGGGATCGTTAATCAGCGGCGCACTGCCGCGCAGCTGGCGAACGTAGTAGTCGCCCATCTGCAGCTCCTGGGCAATCGACAGCGTGCTGCCCGCCGAGGTGCCCATATCCGGCAGGGTATCCGCTGAATCCGCAAAGACCGGCGCGGCCTGGCCCAGCGTCAGGGTAGCAATCAGGGTAGCAACCAGCGTTTTTCTCAACGTCCTGAACATAACCTCAATCCTGTATGGCGAGCATGATGAACATCTTAATCAATTGATGCGTTAGTTTCCTGTGGCAGCGTCGAAAAGCGAAGTCTTTTTTGTTTCACTTCGATACAATTCCTCCGGAAAACCCACCAGGGACCTACAGGTAAGGTAAGTTATGCTCGAAATGTTAATGCAGTGGTATCGCCGTCGCTTTAGCGATCCGGAGGCGATTGCGCTGCTGGTCATTCTGCTGGCAGGGTTTAGCATCCTGTTCTTTTTTAGCGGGTTATTAGCCCCGCTGCTGGTCGCCATGGTGCTGGCCTACCTGCTGGAGTGGCCTACCGCCAGGCTGGAAAACGTCGGCTGCTCACGTACCGTCGCCTCCAGCATCGTGCTGGTGCTGTTTGTCGGCATCCTGCTGCTGATGGCCTTCGTGGTGATGCCTATCGCCTGGCAGCAGGGCATCAATCTGATCCGCGATATGCCCGGCATGCTCAACAAGCTCTCTGATTTTGCGGCTACCCTGCCGCGACGCTATCCGGCGCTGATGGACGCGGGCATTATCGATGCCATGGCGGAGAACATGCGCACCCGCATGCTTAGCCTCGGGGATTCAGTGGTTAAATACTCCGTCGCTTCGCTGGTGGGGCTGCTGACGCTCGCGGTCTATCTGGTGCTGGTGCCGCTGATGGTCTTCTTCCTGGTGAAGGACAAAGAGCAGATGCTCAACGCTGTGCGCCGCATTCTGCCGCGCAACCGTGGCCTGGCAGGCCAGGTGTGGGTGGAGATGAACCAGCAAATCACTAACTATATTCGCGGCAAAGTGCTGGAGATGATCGTCGTCGGCGTGGCGACGTGGATTGGTTTTATTCTCTTCGGTCTCAACTACTCGCTGCTGCTGGCGGTGCTGGTGGGCTTCTCGGTGCTCATTCCCTACATCGGCGCGTTTGTGGTCACTATCCCGGTGATCGGCGTTGCGCTGTTCCAGTTTGGGCTGGGAACCGAGTTCTGGAGCTGCTTTGCGGTTTACCTGATTATTCAGGGGTTGGACGGTAACCTGCTGGTGCCGGTGCTCTTCTCGGAGGCGGTCAATCTGCATCCGCTGGTGATCATTCTGTCGGTGGTGATCTTCGGCGGACTGTGGGGCTTCTGGGGAGTGTTCTTTGCGATTCCGCTTGCCACGCTGATCAAGGCCGTGGTGCATGCCTGGCCGGATGTCCCGGCGGTTGAAGAGTAGGGTGTAGGCCCGGCAGGCGCAGCGCCGCCGGGCATTAATAGATTACGCGTTCTGTTGTAACCAACCGAGCACGATATCGTGGTGGTTGCTGGTTTTGAAATCGTTGAACACATGCTCAACGACCCCGTCAGCGCCAATCAAAAAGCTGATGCGGTGAATGCCGTCGTAGGTTTTCCCCATAAACGACTTTTCACCCCAGACGCCAAACTGTTCGCAGACCTGATGGTCTTCATCGGACAGCAGGGTAAAGTTCAGCAGCTCTTTTTCAGCAAAGCGGGAGAGCTTTTCCGGCTTGTCGGTGCTGATGCCCAGCACTTCCACACCTATTTTCTTTAAATCGTCCATGTTATCGCGTAGGCCGCAGGCCTGAACGGTACAGCCTGGGGTCATGGCTTTCGGGTAGAAATAGACCAATACACGCTGTCCCTGGAAGTCGGCCAAATTAACTTGTTCTCCGTCTTGATCCGGCAAGCTAAATTTCGGTGCGGTATCACCGGCTTTCAGTGGATTCATCACTTCACTCCATCCTGTTCTTCGTTCTGGGAATAGTTGACGACATTTATACTGCCCTGCGCATTTAATTCTGTACATAGTACTTTGAAAGCTTGTTCAATTTTTGCCGCATCTTCCAGCGCCGGGCTATGGGCGGTGATTTGAATAAAGAGCTGGGCGGCCGCACCAGCCTGGGCTGGCTGGGTGCGAGAGACCAGTTCGGCAATATTCATCTGATGGGCATCGAACAGGGCGGTGAAGCGCTCGATCAGGTGCGGGGAGTCCGCTACCTCCACCTGCACCCACACCGTGGCGGGCAGCGCCGCGCCGGGCCGTGCGGTAGTGCGTTTCATGACGATCAGCAGATCCAGCTCCGCGCCCTTCAGCGGCAGTGTGGATTCAATCAGGGTAATGGCGTTCCATGAGCCGGAAAGCAGCATGATAAAGGTGAACTCTTCCCCGAGCATCGCCAGCCGGCTATCTTCAATATTACAGCCGCAGCTGCTCACGTGACGGGTGATCGTATTGACGATACCAGGCCTGTCGACACCTAGCGCGGTAATAACCAGATAATGTTGTGATGAAGGGGTCAAACCTGTTCTTCCTGTAGATGCTTCGCTAACGGTTTCGGTAATCCTAAGGAAAGCATAAAAAAAACCGGCATACAACCGCCGGAACGCCTCGCGTCGCTTGCTTTTATTACAGCACCAAACGTACCATTGAGAATCTTGTTTGCACAGAGGATGGCCCATGTTCACGGGAAGTATTGTCGCGCTTGTTACACCGATGGATGAGAAAGGTAATGTCTGCCGGTCAAGCCTGAAGAAACTGATTGATTATCATGTCGCCAGCGGAACCTCGGCGATTGTATCGGTAGGCACGACCGGTGAGTCCGCCACGCTGAGCCATGAGGAACATGGTGACGTCGTGATGCTGACGCTTGAACTGGCCGACGGGCGCATCCCGATTATCGCAGGCACCGGTGCAAATGCCACCGCTGAGGCGATTGGTCTTACCGAGCGCTTCAACGGCAGCGGCGTGGTAGGCTGCCTGACGGTCACGCCGTACTACAACCGTCCAACTCAGGAAGGGCTGTTCCAGCATTTTAAAGCCATCGCGGAACACACTGATCTGCCGCAAATTCTGTATAATGTACCTTCGCGTACCGGTTGCGATATGCTGCCTGAAACCGTGGGTCGCCTGGCGAAAGTGAACAATATTGTCGCAATCAAAGAGGCCACGGGGAACTTAAGTCGTGTTCACCAGATCAAAGAGCTGGTTTCAGATGACTTTGGTCTGCTGAGCGGTGATGATGCCACCGGGCTGGACTTTATGCAGCTTGGCGGTCACGGTGTGATCTCCGTGACCTCTAACGTGGCCGCACGCGACATGGCAGAGATGTGCCGTCTGGCTGCCGAAGGGCAGTTTAGCGAAGCGCGGGTGATTAACCAGCGTCTGATGCCGTTACACAACAAACTATTTGTCGAACCCAATCCTATCCCGGTGAAATGGGCATGTAAGGAGTTGGGGCTTGTGGCGACCGACACGCTGCGTCTGCCGATGACGCCGATTACCGACCACGGTCGTGAGGCTGTTACCGCTGCGCTTAAGCACGCCGGTTTGCTGTAAAGTTTAGGGAGATTTGATGGCTTACTCAGTACAGAAGTCGCGCCTGGTGAAGGTAGCGAGTGTTTCGCTTGTTATGCTGCTCGCTGCCTGTAATTCGGACTCGCGTTATAAACGCCAGGTTAGCGGTGATGAATCCTATCTGGATGCCGCGCCGCTTGGTGAACTTCATGCGCCTGCTGGCATGATCCTGCCAGTGCAGAACGGTGACTACAACATTCCAGTGACCAACGGCAGCGGTGCCGTCGGTAAAGCGCTGGATATCCGCCCACCGGCCCAGCCGCTGGCGCTGGTGACAGGGGCCCGCACCCAGTTTACCGGTGATACCGCAACGCTGCTGGTGGAGAACGGCAACCGTAGCACGCTGTGGCCACAGGTGGTAAGCATCGTTCAGGGCAACAACTACGCGATTGATAAACGTGACGATGCCGCGCAGACCCTGACAACCGGTTGGATTGACTGGAATCGCCTCGACGAAGATCAGCAGTACCGTGGCCGTTATCAAATCTCGGTTAAACCGCAGGGCTATCAGCAGGCGGTTGTCGTCAAGCTGATGAACCTCGAGCAGGCTGGCAAGCCGGTGGCCGATACCGCCTCGCTGCAGCGCTACAGCACCGAAATGCTGAACGCAATCTCCGCCGGGCTGGATAAAACCGCCACTGCGTCACAGAACGCCGCGCAGAACCGCTCCGCCGCGACCCTCGACGTACAGAGCGGTGCCGACGACACCGGTCTGCCGATGCTGGTGGTCCGCGGGCCGTTTAACGTGGTCTGGCAGCGTCTGCCTGCGACCCTCGAGAAAGTGGGCATGAAAGTGACCGACTCCACGCGCTCAACCGGCAGCATGGCAGTGACCTACAAGCCGCTCTCTGACAGCGACTGGCTGGCACTTGGCGCACGCGATCCGGGTCTCACCTCCGGTGACTACAAGTTACAGGTAGGCGATCTCGATAACCGCAGCAGCCTGCAGTTTATCGATCCGAAAGGGCACACCCTGACCCAGGCGCAAAACGACGCGCTGGTGGCTGTTTTCGAAGCTGCATTCAAGTAAAAAATCAGGCCGGATTGCTCCGGCCTTTTTTATCAGGGTAGACGCAAACGTGTGCGTAGCGGATAATGGCCGCAGTTAGACTTCAAATCATCACACCTGGAACCTGGAGTAACAAAGATGCAAAAGCAAGCTGAGTTGTATCGTGGCAAAGCGAAGACCGTATACAGCACGGAAAACCCCGACCTGTTGGTGCTCGAATTCCGCAATGATACGTCAGCAGGGGATGGCGCGCGCATTGAACAGTTCGATCGTAAAGGCATGGTGAACAATAAGTTCAACCACTTCATTATGAGCAAGCTGGAAGAAGCGGGCATCCCAACACAGATGGAGCAGCTGCTCTCCGATACCGAGTGCCTGGTGAAGAAGCTGGAGATGGTGCCGGTAGAGTGCGTTATCCGTAACCGCGCGGCGGGTTCGCTGGTGAAGCGTCTGGGTATTGAGGAGGGGATGATCCTGAATCCGCCTCTGTTCGATCTGTTCCTGAAAAACGATGAAATGCACGATCCGATGGTTAACGACTCCTACTGCGAAACCTTCGGCTGGGTGAATCAAAAAAACCTGGCGCGCATGAAAGAGCTGACCTACAAGGCCAACGATGTGCTGACCAAACTGTTTGACGATGCGGGTCTGATCCTGGTGGACTTCAAGCTGGAGTTTGGTTTGTTCAACGGCGAAGTAGTGCTGGGCGATGAGTTCTCGCCGGACGGCAGCCGCCTGTGGGACAAAGAGACTATGGATAAAATGGATAAAGACCGTTTCCGCCAGAGCCTGGGCGGCGTGATTGAAGCCTATGAAGCCGTGGCCCACCGTCTCGGTGTGAAACTGGACTAGTTTCACCCTTTCACTGTTAGCCGGAGGCGTTCCCCACTCCTCCGGCCTGTTACAGCACCTTTCTTATGGTAATCCTGCCTTTAACCGCCTACGATCAATCATATTTATTAAAATATCTCTGAGGTGATTATGCGTTGGCAAGGGCGTCGCGAAAGTAATAACGTTGAAGACAGGCGTAACGAATCAGGTAGCCCGCTCGGCGGCCGAGGGCTACGTTTGCCCCGGGGCAAAGGCGGGATTATTTTGCTGGTGATTGTGGTGATTGGCGGCTACTACGGGGTGGATTTAACCGGACTGCTCACCGGACAGCCGATGTCTCAGCCAGGCACTCAGCAGGTTGCTACTCCCCAGGAGAATGAGGCAGCGAAGTTTACCCGCGTCATTTTTGCGACCACCGAAGAGACGTGGACCCAGCTGTTTGAGAAAATGGGCCGCACCTATCAGCAGCCAACGCTGGTGATGTACCGTAACGCTACCCAAACCGGCTGCGGTACCGGTCAGTCGGTCATGGGGCCGTTCTACTGTCCGGCAGACAGCAAAGTCTATATCGATCTCTCTTTCTACGATGAGATGAAGAGCAAGCTCGGCGCGGCAGGCGACTTCGCTCAGGGCTATGTCATTGCCCACGAGGTGGGTCACCACGTGCAGAAGCTGCTGGGTATCGAGCCGAAAGTACGCCAGCTGCAGCAAAACGCCTCCCAGGTTGAAGTTAACCGCCTGTCGGTGAAGATGGAGCTGCAGGCGGACTGCTTTGCTGGCGTCTGGGGCCGCAGCATGCAGCAGCAGGGCGTAATGGAAGAGGGCGATCTGCAGGAAGGTCTGAACGCCGCCGAAGCGATCGGTGATGACCGTCTTCAGAAGCAGAGCCAGGGCCACGTAGTACCGGACAGCTTTACCCACGGCACCTCCGAGCAGCGTTATACCTGGTTTAAGCGCGGCTTTGATACGGGTGATGTCGCCCAGTGCAACACCTTTGGCAATACGCTGTAAGGCTTCATTTTCGGGAACGGTGACATGGAGCGTTTGATCGCCCTGAGCGCGCAGATGGCGCGCGAGGGGATCCGTCGCCTGCTGGTTATCAGCGGGGAAGAGACGTGGTGCCAGCAGCAGGCCACTGCCCTGATAGCGCCGCAGGCGGCGCTGTGGGTAGGTGACGAGCAGGATGCTGCTCAGGCCGCAGACTACTGCCATCCGCGGGCGCTCATTACGCTGCTGGGCCGCGAGTTTAGCCACGCCGTCTTTGATGCGCGCCGCGGCTTTGACGTGGCCGCCTTTGCGGCTCTCGGCGGTACGCTACGGGCGGGAGGCTGGCTGATCCTGTTGACTCCTCCCTTTTCCCGCTGGGCAGAAACGCCTGACGCCGACGCCTGTCGCTGGAGCGACACCGCTCAACCCATCGCCACCCCACGTTTTATCAGCCACGTTTGCCGCATGCTACGGACGCACGACGAAGCGATCCTCTGGCAGCAGGGAGAGCCGCGCACGCTTCCTGAGTTTGCCGTGCGCCCGACGTGGCACCCAGCCAGCGGGGCGCCGGAGCAGGAGCAGGCCGCGATCCTTGCTGAATTACACGCGATGTCGCCCGGTGTCATGGTAGTGACCGCGCCACGCGGACGCGGCAAATCGGCGCTGGCAGGGATGCATCTTCGTCATCTGCACGGCAATGCTATCGTGACCGCACCCACCCGGGCCGCCACCGACGTGCTGGCACAGTTTGCCGGAGAGGAGGTGAACTTTGTTCCACCGGATACGCTGCGCCAGCGGCTGGCTGACGGAGATACGCCGTATCCTGACTGGCTGATCGTGGATGAGGCGGCGGCGATACCTGGCCCGCTGCTGCGCCAGCTGATCGCCGGATTCAACCGGGTTCTGCTTACGACGACCGTACAGGGCTACGAGGGAACAGGGCAGGGCTTCCTGCTGAAGCTCTGCGCCGGGCTGGATCGCTTGCAACACCATCGCCTCAACACGCCGCTACGCTGGGCCAGCGGCTGCCCGCTCGAGGTCTTCATCAGTGACCTGCTGCTGTTTGATGATGCTCTTCCCGGTTCGGCTGCCGGTGCTGACTACGCTATTTCTCCTCTGACGCAGGATGCCTGGCTGACCTCGCCGGCGCAGCCCGCCGCGCTCTATCGCCTGCTGACCAGCGCCCACTACCGGACCTCGCCTCTCGATTTGCGGCGGATGATGGATGCGCCAGGCCAGCGCTTCTGGCAGGCGCTGGCCGGAGAGCAGCCCATCGCCGCGCTGTGGCTGGTGGAGGAGGGAGGACTCTCTTCCGAGCTTAGCCAGGCGGTGTGGGCGGGCTTTCGACGGCCGCGCGGCAATCTGGTCGCTCAGTCGCTGGCGGCGCACGGAGCCAGCCCGCTGGCGGCCACGCTGGTGGGGTGTCGTATCAGCCGTATTGCCGTCCACCCTTCGCGCCAACGGGAGGGCATCGGCCAGCGGCTGATCGCAAAGGCGCACGCCCACAGCGCAGGCTATGACTATCTGTCGGTGAGCTTCGGCTACACTCGCGAGCTATGGCGCTTCTGGCAGCGCTGCGGTTTTCAACTGGTGCGGCTGGGCAGCCATCGCGAAGCCAGCAGCGGCTGCTACACGGCGATGGCTATCCTGCCGCTCACCCCTGCGGCAGAGGCGCTGGCAGCGACGGAGCAGCGCAGGCTGGCGAGGGATCTCCCCTGGCTAGCGCCCTGGCGTGACGAAAAGTTACCTCTGCCGCCGGGGGAGCCAACTACCCTTAATAGTGATGACTGGCACGAGCTGGCTGGCTTTGCTTTTGCCCATCGCCCACTCTCGGCGGCGATCGGTGCGCTCAGCCGTCTGCTGATGCACAGCACCCTGCCGCTGGCGGCGCTACGTAGCCAGCTGGAGCAGAGTCTGAATGAGGCGCAGGCCTGCCACCGCCTCCGGTTAGCCGGACGTAAGGCGCTGCTGGCGGCTCAACGACACGAGACGGCAGAGGCGCTGACGTCAATCGATGCCGATCGGGCAGCGCAAAGCCAGCAGCAGATAGCACAGCTGCAATTTTTCTAACTAACTCATTCAGTTAAATGGCATGGTCATCGCCGCCGTGCGGCGTAAACTTACCTCAACGCTATAAGGAGACCGCCATGGAACACGACTACCATGTAGTACAACGCCCGGACAAACCTGCCAGCCAGCTGCTGCTGCTGTTTCACGGCGTCGGTGATAATCCGGTCGCCATGGGACAGGTCGGCACCGGCTTTACCGCCCGCTTTCCGGATGCGCTGATCGTTAGCGTTGGCGGGGCTGAACCCTGCGGTCCGCCGCCCGCGCGGCAGTGGTTCTCCGTGCAGGGCGTCACGGAGGAGAATCGTCAGGAACGCGTGGACGCCATCATGCCCGCTTTTATTGAAGCGGTACGTTACTGGCAGCAGGAGAGTGGACTGGGGCCACAGGCCACGGCGCTGATCGGCTTCTCGCAGGGGGCGATCATGGCCCTTGAGGGGGTAAAAGCCCAGCCCACGCTGGCGTCGCGGGTGATCGCCTTTAGCGGTCGCTTTGCCAGCCTGCCTGCGGCTATCAGCGCGACGGTGACGATCCACCTGATCCACGGCGGGGAGGATCGCGTGATTGAGCTGACGCATGCCGTTGCCGCTCAGGAGGCGCTGTTACAGGCCGGGGGCGATGTCACGCTGGATATTGTTGATGATGTGGGACACGGCATCAGCCATGAGAGTATGCAGCTGGCGCTGGACCGTCTGAGCTACACCGTGCCGAAGCACTATTTTGATGAGGCGCTGAGCGGCGGCAAGTTCAACGACGACGATATTGTCGAGTTTATGTAGTTTCGTAGGTCGAGCAAGTTGTCGGTGGAGCAAGTTGTAGGCCGGGCAAGCGGTAGCGCCGCCCGGCGTAATCAGCACCGACTACTTCTTCTTCGGCCAGTCGTCTTCGTCGTCCCACTTATCGTTAAAGTCGCGATGCGGGGGCAGATCGGGCTTGTTGGCGAGAAATTTCTTATGGTCGACGCGCTTGAGGTCTTTAATGACGTTCAGCAGCACGCCCACCAGGAAAACCAGTAACAGAATCCACCAGTATTTAGCCAGCCATTCCATGCTCATGTCCTCATTCAGAAACGCCTATTATGCAACGAGCCGTTCCATAATGCGTTGATACATACGGGCCAGCAGCTGCAGATCGGCGGCGTTTACGCATTCGTTAATTTTATGAATGGTCGCATTCACCGGCCCCAGTTCCACCACCTGAGCCCCCATCCGCGCAATAAACCGCCCGTCCGAGGTCCCGCCCGTGGTTAACAGCTGCGGTTCAATTTCATTATAGTGTGCAATCGACTTCACCACCGCATCCACCAGCTTACCGCGCGAGGTGAGGAATGGCTGGCCGGAGATCCACCAGTCCACGGTGTAGCGCAGCTGATGTTTATCCAGCAGCGCAGCGACGCGGGCCTTGATCGCCTCGTCGGTGAGCTCGGTGCTGAAGCGGAAGTTAAACTGCACCTTCAGGTCGCCGGGGATCACGTTGTTGCTGCCAGTCCCGGCCTGGATATTGGCGATCTGCATGCTGGTCGGCGGGAAAAATTCGTTACCGCGATCCCACTCGATAGCGACCAGCTCGTTAAGCATCGGCGCAGCGCGGTGTACCGGGTTATCTGCCAGGTGCGGATAGGCCACGTGGCCCTGCACGCCGTGAATGGTCAGGTTGCAGGTCATCGAGCCGCGACGCCCGTTCTTCACTACGTCGCCCACGACTTCGGTACTGGAGGGTTCGCCTACCAGGCAGTAGTCGAGGCGTTCGTTGCGCGCCATCAGCGCCTCCACGACCTTCACCGTGCCGTGCGTGGCGCTGGCCTCTTCGTCGGAGGTGATCAGGAAGGCCAGACGACCTGTATGATTCGGATGTCGGGCCACGAAGCGCTCGGCAGCCACTACCATTGCTGCGAGGGAGCCTTTCATGTCGGCCGCGCCGCGACCGTACAGCATCCCATCGCGAATGGTGGGTTCAAACGGCGGATTGATCCAGCGGTCTACGTCGCCCGCGGGAACCACATCGGTATGACCCGCAAATGCCAGCGTCTCGCCCTGGCCGCGCCATGCCCAGAAGTTTTGCGTGTCGCCAAAATCCATCCGTTCAACGGTAAAGCCAATAGCACGCAGGCGTTCGATCAGTAACGCCTGGCATCCTGCGTCGTCGGGACTAAGAGAAGGGCGGCGAATAAGCTGTTGGGTCAGCTCAATAACCGGGCATGACATAGACTACACCTCGTTAAAATAGCGCTCGTAACTGGCTTCTGTGAAACCCAGCAGCATAGGCTTACCGGGCGCGCAGAGCAATGGGCGTTTGATAATTGCCGGCATTTCAAGCATCAGCTCTGCCGCTGAGGGGGCATTTTGAATGCTTTCCCGTCGCGCATCGTCCAGCTTGCGCCAGGTGGTGCCCCGGGTGTTCAGCAGCGCTTCCCATCCCAGCTCAACGATAAAGGTATCAAGCAGAGCCGCATCCAGCCCGTCGGCCCGGTAGTCATGAAAGCGGTAGGCTATCTGCTGTGCGTCTAGCCAGCGGCGCGCCTCTTTAACGGTGTCGCAGTTTTTGATGCCGTACATCACCGGCAGAGCGTCTGATGAAATGTTATTCATAAAATTTCACTTTGTAAGCAGGTAAAGAGAGAGTATTACCCGATATGCCATGATGGTGAAGCAGTTTGTTTAAGTTTTAGTTTAGTGTTCATCTATTTTGTATAAAGAAAAACGTATTCAGGAAATAATTAGCAGGCGATCCTTAATAGATTTGTTTGCTAATTAAATTATCTCTTGCGCAATATATGCCCTGAATAGTGTCCTGCAGTTATTCGGCAACGTTGAGCCAGCGAAAGTGCAAACTTGCGACGTGCATCACGCTCGCGAAACGTTTCGCTGCCCGTTTTTAGGAATGTTGCTATGTGTCACATTATTACACACGCCGCTACGTCATAGTCTGTTCAAGCCCAACAAATAGCGCGGAGGTGGCCAATCATAGCAATTGATTTCGCGTCTCTTCACAGCAATGACGATTTTTTGTAGAATACCCATAATAATTAGATGAGGTTGTTATGATTGAACATGAACTGGGGAACTGGAAAGATTTTATCGAAGGCATGCTTCGTAAATAATTCCAGATAAGCACTACCAAGAAGCACTAATATAACAAAAGCGTGAACAATATCACGCAACAGCGAGGCGGCCACTGTGGGCCGCCTTTTTTATTGTTCAATCTTCCTGACGCTCTTTTAGCGGGAAGCGCTGACGCACCAGCACAAAGAACAGCGGTACAAAGAAGATAGCCAGCACGGTGGCAGAGATCATCCCGCCCATCACCCCGGTTCCCACCGCATGCTGGCTGCCGGAGCCTGCGCCGCTGCTGGTCGCCATCGGCAGGACGCCAAAGATAAACGCCAGAGAGGTCATCAGGATCGGCCGCAGACGCTGGTGGCAGGCGTGCAGCGTTGCCGAAAGCAGATCGTGGCCTTTGGCATTCATCTCGTTAGCAAATTCGACGATCAGAATGGCGTTTTTCGCCGATAGCCCAATAACGGTGAGCAGCCCCACCTGGAAGTAGACGTCATTCTCCAGACCGCGCATCCAGGTCGCCAGCAGAGCGCCAATCACCCCGAGGGGCACCACCAGCATGACCGAGAAGGGCACCGACCAGCTCTCATAGAGCGCCGCCAGGCAGAGGAAGACCACCAGCAGGGAGATGGCGTACAGCGCCGGAGCCTGCGCACCAGAGAGCCGCTCCTGGTAAGACATTGCTGTCCACTCAAGGCCAAAGCTGCCGGGCAGCTGGCGCACCAGGTTCTCCATAATGTCCATGGCGGTGCCGGTACTTACCCCGGTGGCGGCTTCGCCGACGATCTCCACGGCGGCGTAGCCGTTGTAGCGCTCCAGGCGCGGAGAGCCGGTCTCCCAGCGGGAGGTGGCGAAGGCGGAGAAGGGCACCATGCCCCCGGTGCTGTTGCGCACGTACCACAGGTTAATGTCATCCGGCAGCATGCGGTACTTCGCCGCTGCCTGAACGTAGACCTTCTTCACGCGGCCGCGATCCATAAAGTCATTGACGTAGCTGGAGCCCCAGGCGGTTTGCAGCGTGTCGTTGATGTCGTCGATGGAGACGCCGAGCGCCTGAGCCTTGTGCTGATCGATATCGATCTGTAGCTGCGGGCTGTCGTCCAGACCGTTGTGGCGCACACGGGCCAGAGACGGATCGCGCCCGGCCAGCTCCAGCAGCTTGTCGCGAGCGGCCATCAGGGCATCGTGTCCGGCGCCAGCGTGATCCTGAAGCTCCATATCAAACCCGGCCGAGCTGCCGAGGCCGCTGATGGCCGGTGGGCTGCTGGCGAAAACCCGCGCTTCGTTGATATCACGAAACGCCCTGGTGGCACGGTCGATAATGGCGAACGAGCTGCCGGTAGTCGGATCGCGATCGTTCCAGTCTTTCAGACGGACAAACATGCGGGCCACGTTCTGGCCGTTGCCGCCAGGCCCGGAGCCGATAGTGGCGAAGACCGACGTAACGTTATCTTTTTCATGGGTGGCGAAGTACTTCTCTACCTTCTGCACGACCTTCAACGTCTGCTGCTGGGTAGCGCCACTGGGCAGCTGCACCGAGGTAGTGAACATGCCGCGATCCTCCTGCGGCAGAAACGAGGTGGGCAGGCGCAGGAAGAGAAACACCATGCCACCGAGCAGCAGGGCATAGATCAGCATCCAGCGCAGGCTGCGATGGAGGATCCTGGCGACGCCGGATTCATAGCGCGCCGCGCTGCGGTTAAACATGCGGTTAAACCAGCCGAAAAAGCCCGTCTGCCCGTGCTGCTCGCCTTTTTGTACTGGCTTGAGTAGGGTCGCGCACAGTGCCGGGGTGAGGATCATCGCCACCAGCACCGACAGCACCATCGCCGCGACGATAGTGACCGAAAACTGGCGGTAAATCGCCCCGGTGGTGCCGCCGAAGAAGGCCATTGGCACAAATACCGCCGACAGTACCATCGCGATACCTACCAGCGCACCCTGGATCTGGCCCATTGATTTGCGCGTGGCCTGGCGCGGGGAGAGGCCCTCCTCGCTCATGATGCGTTCGACGTTTTCAACCACCACGATGGCATCATCCACCAACAGCCCGATGGCGAGCACCATAGCGAACATGGTCAGGGTATTAATGCTGTAGCCGAAGGTGTAGAGCACGGCAAAGGTACCGAGCAGCACCACCGGCACGGCGATGGTTGGAATGAGGGTGGCACGGAAGTTCTGCAGAAAAAGGTACATCACCAGGAAGACCAGGGCGATAGCCTCCAGCAGGGTCTTCACCACGTCGATAATCGAGGCTTTAACGAAGGAAGTGGTCTCATACGCTACCTTGTACTCCAGGCCGTGAGGAAAGAAGTGCGCCAGCTCGTCCAGCCGGTTGAGCACCAGATTCGCCGTCTCCATCTCGTTAGCCCCGGAGGCCAGCTTGACCCCAAGCCCCGAGGCCGCCTTGCCGTTGAAGCGGCTCAGGTAGTCATATTTTTCTGCCCCCATCTCGACCTGAGCGACGTCGCCAAGGCGGACTTCCGAGCCATCCTGGTTGACCCGCAGGGTGATGTTGCGAAACTGTTCCGGGGTTTGTAACAGCGACTGAGCGTTAATGGTGGCGTTCAGCGCCTGTCTGTCTACAGACGGGGTACCGCCCAACTGGCCGACGGCGATCTGTGCGTTCTGCGCCTCAATAGCATCGGTCACGTCTTTAGCCGTTAGCTGGACGCTGTTCAGACGGGCCGGATCGAGCCAGATGCGCATCGAATAGGGCGAGCCGTAGGCGTCAATGTCACCCACGCCGTTAACCCGGCTGAGGGGATCCTGAATGTTACTCGCGACATAGTCGGCAATATCCTGCTTATCCATCGAACCGTCCGTTGAGACGAAGGCGATGGTTAAGATATTGGTATCGCCGGTTTTACGTACCGTTACGCCCTGGTTCTGCACCGCCTGCGGTAGCTTACGCATTGCCGACTGGAGCTGATTCTGTACCTGCTGAACCGCCTCGTCGGGATCGGTACCCGCCGCAAAGCTCAGGGTCACCGTTGCCTGCCCGGTGGCGCTGCTTTGCGAGGACATATACATCAGGTTATCCAGCCCGGTCATATTCTGCTCAATAACCTGGGTAACGGTGTTTTCCAGCGTCTGTGCAGAGGCACCGGGATAGTTGGCCGCGATCCGCACGTTGGGCGGGGCCAGATCGGGATACTGCTCAACGGGCAGCGAAATAATTGCCAGCGTGCCGGTGAGGCACAAAATGATAGCTAATACCCAGGCGAAAATTGGGCGGTCGATAAAGAAATTCGCCATCAGAAGGGAGACCTCTTTTATTTTGCTTTATAACTCTACATTGCTTCACCCCACTTTAGCGGCAATTGCCTGACTAAACGTGGAGAAAAAAAGGAGAAAGTGTAAATTATCACGTTGTTTGCACAGGACGAACCGATTAACCGGCGCGACAAGGCTGGCCTCAGCGCGTAAAATAGAGGCTCACACTCACCGTATAGGACTGGTATGTCGCTGAAAATAGACGTTATCAAAGATAAGATCCTCTCTGAAAACTACTTCGTGTTACGCAATATCACCTACGATCTGACCCGCCGCAACGGAGAGGTGATCCGTCACCGCCGCGAAGTGTACGATCGCGGTAACGGGGCAACCATTCTGCTCTATAACCGGGAGAAACGTAGCGTGGTGCTGGTTCGCCAGTTCCGTATTGCCACCTGGGTGAACGGCAACGAAGATGGTCGTTTGATTGAGCCCTGCGCTGGACTGCTGGACAACGATGCGCCGGAAGTGTGTGCGCGTAAAGAGGCGATGGAGGAGACGGGTTACGAGGTCGGTGAAGTACGTAAGGTGTTCGAACTGTATATGTCCCCTGGCGGCGTCACCGAAATTGTTCACTTCTTTATTGCCGAATATAGCGACAGCCTGAAGGCTAATGCGGGCGGCGGCGTGGAAGATGAGGATATTGAAGTCCTTGAGATGCCTTTCACCCAGGCGCTGGAGGCGGTGGCCAGCGGCGAGATACGTGACGCTAAGGCAGTGATATTACTGCAATATTTACAGGTATCTGGTCTAATATCTTGATATTAATCGGGTTAATAACATGTATTTAAAATAAATCTATCCGATAAATCCGATTGAGTCCGCTACCCCAAGAAGACGAAGATACGCTGTTTATTTGCCAGGCTTCTACTTTTGGGGTTGTACCGTTCATGCGTTATCGCGTTTTGCTGCTGCTACTGCTTAATCTGTTTGTCGCCTCGTTTGCGTGGGCGGCACCCGCCCAGCAGAATTTCTCCGACTGGCAGGTGACCTGTAATAACCAAAATTTCTGCGTAGCACGCAATACCGGCGAACACCATGGACTCGTCATGACGTTGACGCGCAGCGCGGGAGCGCGGACCGATGCGCAGCTGCGTATCGAGCTTGGCGGCAGCCAGACACCGTCGGCAAAAGAGCCGCCTGTTGCGCCGCGCCTGCTGATTGACGGTATGCCGCTGCGGCTGGAGCCTCAGCACTGGGCGATGTCACCGTGGCGGTTGATCACCGAGCATGCGCCTACCATCAGCGTATTCCTACAGACCATTCAGAATGCGCAGGCGATAACCCTGAAAGAGGGGCAGGGCACCATCTCCCTGATCGGGCTCAAGGCGGCGCTGCTGTTTATTGATGCGCAGCAAAAGCGCGTCGGCAGCGAAACCGCGTGGATTAAAAAGGGCGATAATCCCTCTCTCAGCGTGCCGCCTGCCCCGGCATTGAAAGGGGTGGCGGTAGTAAACCCAACGCCGACCCCGCTTACCCGTGAAGAGATGGATTCCCTGCTGGATTACGGCAGCATGCGGATGAACAGCAGCCAGTGCTCGCTGGATCCGATGCGGCGAGAGGTGCGTGTGACAGCCCTTACCGACGATAAAGCGCTGCTGATCGTTAGCTGTGAGGCGGGAGCTTACAATACGGTGGATCTCGCCTGGCTTGTATCGCGTCATAAGCCTTACGCGACCAAAGCGGTGCGCCTGCGCCTGCCCTTTACCCCCGGCAGCGGCAACGATGAGATGGAGTTAATGAATGCTGAATTCGATCAGAAAGCCCGCGAATTGACAACGCTTGCCAAAGGTCGCGGGCTGGCGGATTGCGGTATCCAGACGCGCTGGCGTTTTGACGGCCAGCGCTTTCGTCTGGTGCGCTATGCAGAAGAGCCAAGCTGTGATAGCTGGCATGGGCCAGACGCCTGGCCCACGCTGTGGATCACACGTTAAGCACTTTTTTCGCTTTAGCGACCACGTTCTCAACGGTAAAGCCAAAGAACGGGAACAGCTTATCGGCCGGAGCGGACTCACCGTAGCCGGTCATCCCAACAATCGCCCCCTTCAGACCAACGTATTTGTACCAGTAGTCGGCAATCCCGGCCTCAACGGCCACGCGGGCACTGACGTCTGATGGCAGCACCGACTCACGGTACGCATCATCCTGGGCATCAAAAATGTCCGTCGATGGCAGAGAAACCACCCGCACCTTATGGCCCTCGGCGCTCAGCTGCTCCGCCGCCTTCATGGTGATCTCAACCTCAGAGCCGGTCGCGATCAGGAGCAGATCCGGCTGACCGTCGCTGTCCTTCAGAATATAGCCGCCGCGGGAGATGGCTTTCACCTGCTCCGGGGTACGCTCCATCTGGGTAAGGTTCTGACGTGAGAGGATCAGCGCGGTCGGGCCGTTGTGCCGCTCAATCGCCAGTTTCCAGCCAACGGCTGCTTCGACCTGGTCACAGGGACGCCAGGTGCTGAAGTTTGGCGTCAGGCGCAGGCTGGCGAGCTGCTCAACCGCCTGGTGCGTCGGGCCATCTTCCCCCAGACCGATGGAGTCATGGGTGTAAACCATGATTTGACGCGCCTTCATCAGCGCCGCCATGCGCGCAGCGTTACGCGCGTACTCGACGAACATCAGGAAGGTGGCGGTATAAGGTACAAAGCCGCCGTGGTGGGCGATACCGTTGGCAATGGCGGTCATACCGAACTCGCGCACGCCGTAGTGAATGTAGTTCCCGGCCGGGTCCTCTTTCAGCGACGTCGATCCGGACCAGATGGTCAGGTTACTTGGCGCAAGGTCTGCCGATCCCCCCAGCAGCTCCGGCAGCGCCGGGCCGTACTGGTTGAGCGCGTTTTGCGAGGCCTTACGGGTGGCCACCTTCGCTGGCTCGGCCTGCAGTTTATTGATGTACTCCTGGGTCAGCTGCTCCCAATTCTCTGGCAGGCCACCGCCCATACGACGGGAGAATTCTGCTGCCAGCTCGGGGTGTGCCTTCTCATAGGCGGCAAACTTCTCTTTCCATGACTGCTGGGCTTTCTCACCGCGCTCGCGGCCATCCCACGCCTTGTAGATCTCTTTTGGGATCTCAAAGGCCGGATGCTTCCAGCCCAGCTTCTGGCGGGTCAGGGCAACTTCTTCTTCCCCCAGCGCCGCGCCGTGGGAATCCTCTTTACCCGCTTTGTTCGGCGAGCCAAAGCCAATCACCGTACGGCAGATGATCAGCGACGGTTTATCTTTCACGCTCTGCGCTTCAAGGATGGCCGCTTTAATCGCCTCTGGATCGTGACCGTCAATCTCATGCACTACGTGCCAGTGATAGGCTTCAAAGCGCTTAGCGGTATCGTCGGTAAACCAGCCTTCGGTTTCACCGTCGATAGAGATGCCGTTGTGGTCATAGAAGCCAATCAGCTTGCCCAGCCCCAGCGTACCCGCTAAAGAGCAGACCTCGTGGGAGATCCCCTCCATCAGGCAGCCGTCGCCCATAAAGGTATAGGTGAAGTGATCGACGATCTCATGTCCCGGCTGGTTAAACTGCGCTGCCAGCGTGCGCTCGGCAATCGCCAGCCCCACCGCGTTAGCCAGCCCCTGGCCGAGCGGGCCGGTGGTGGTCTCAACGCCCGGCGTATAGCCGATCTCCGGGTGGCCCGGCGTTTTCGAGTGCAGCTGACGGAAGTTTTTCAACTCCTCAATCGGCAGATCGTAGCCGGAGAGGTGCAGAAGGCTATAAAGCAACATTGAGGCATGGCCGTTAGAGAGAATAAAACGGTCGCGGTCATACCATGTCGGATCGGTCGGGTTATGCTTGAGGAAATCGTTCCACAGCACTTCAGCAATATCGGCCATGCCCATGGGCGCGCCAGGGTGGCCGGAGTTGGCTTTTTGTACCGCGTCCATGCTCAGGGCGCGAATAGCGTTGGCAAGCTCTTTACGAGACATATTTCACTCCATGACAAAAATTAAAGTTTAGCGGCAAGCAGATCTTCGAGTTTGCGCTGATCAACGGCGAACTGGCGGATACCGTCAGAGAGTTTTTCTACCGCCATCGGATCCTGGTTATGTTCCCAGCGGAATTCAGCTTCGGTCAGCGGCTCCTGACGTGGGAAGCTCTGTGAGGTTGGAACCAGCTTGCGCTCAATGGTGCCCTCTTTGTCCTGTAACTCCTGAAGCAGAGATGGAGAGATGGTCAGGCGGTCGCAGCCGGCCAGGGCGACAATCTGTTCGATCCGGCGGAAGCTTGCCCCCATCACGATGGTTTCATAGCGGTTGCGCTTGTAGTAATCGTAGATATTACGTACCGATTTCACGCCCGGATCCTCTTCAACCACGTAGGGATCCTGCGGCTTGCGCTGCTGGTACCAGTCGTAGATACGCCCTACAAACGGGGAGATCAGGTAGACGCCCGCTTCGGCGCAGGCTCGTGCCTGGGCAAAGGAGAAGAGCAGGGTCAGGTTACACTTAATGCCTTCTCTCTCCAGCTCTTCTGCGGCGCGGATCCCTTCCCAGGTGGAGGCCAGCTTGATCAGAATGCGTGACTTGTCGATGCCCAGCTCCTCATAGAGCTGTACGATACGGCGCGCCTTGGCGATGCTCTTCTCTTTATCAAAGGAGAGGCGCGCATCAACTTCGGTAGAGACGCGGCCCGGAATGCTTTTCAGAATTTCCGCACCAATATTCACCGCCAGCTTGTCACTGGCTTCGGCAACCTGCTGCTCCTGTGTCTGACCGCGCGCTTTACCGTACTCCAACGCATCGTCAACCAGGTGCGAGAAGTGCTCCAGCGCTGCGGCTTTCAGCAGCAGGGAGGGGTTAGTGGTGGCGTCTTCCGGTTGATAGTGGCGAATGGATTCGATATCACCGCTGTCGGCTACGACGGTGGTGAACTGTTTGATGCCGTCTAGATAGTTCATACACAATACTCCTTGAAAAGCAAAAGCTTACGTGAGTGCGTTGGTTCACACCTTCGTGGAAAATAGAACATGCATAACAAAAAAGCATAGCAGACGGACACCGGTTTGCTGGCGTAAGGGCATAACACCGTTGATATAAATTGATAACAAATTTTGCGGCGGGGTGGTCAGAGTTTGGCAGCGTTCAAAGTTTATGCCGCGCTCAACGGCGATACTAGGGGGCGCGTCAGGAGCGCTATCACGCTTCAACCCTACAAACGATACGTGAAAGGAACATCATAATGGACGACCAGTTAAAACAGAGTGCCCTCGATTTTCACGAGTTCCCCATCCCCGGTAAAATTCAGGTCTCCCCAACCAAGCCGCTCGCTACGCAACGCGATTTAGCGCTGGCCTATTCGCCGGGCGTCGCCGCCCCCTGTCTGGAGATTGAAAAAGATCCGCTCGCAGCTTTTAAATACACCGCACGCGGCAACCTCGTGGGGGTCGTCTCCAACGGCACGGCGGTGCTGGGGCTGGGCAATATCGGCGCGCTGGCGGGCAAACCGGTGATGGAGGGCAAAGGCGTTCTGTTTAAGAAATTTGCCGGCATCGACGTCTTTGATATCGAGGTCGATGAGCTGGATCCGGACAAGTTTATCGACGTGGTGGCGGCGCTTGAGCCGACCTTTGGCGGCATCAACCTTGAGGATATCAAAGCCCCCGAGTGCTTCTATATTGAGGCGAAGCTGCGCGAGCGGATGAATATTCCGGTATTCCATGACGATCAGCACGGCACGGCGATCATCAGCACCGCGGCTATTCTCAACGGTCTGCGGGTGGTGGAGAAGAACCTCTCCGACGTGCGGATGGTGGTCTCCGGCGCAGGGGCGGCGGCCATCGCCTGTATGAACCTGCTGGTGGCGCTGGGAATGCAGAAGCACAACATCGTGGTGTGCGACTCCAAAGGGGTGATCTACCAGGGCCGTGAGACACCCATGGCCGAAACCAAGGCCGCTTACGCCATTGAGGATAACGGCAAGCGTACGCTGGCAGAGGTGATGCAGGACGCGGACATCTTCCTTGGCTGCTCGGGCCCCAACGTGCTGACCCAGGAGATGGTAAAGCAGATGGCGCGTCAGCCGCTGATCCTCGCCCTGGCGAACCCGGAGCCGGAGATCCTTCCCCCGCTGGCGAAAGCGGTGCGTGCGGACGCCATCATCTGTACCGGGCGCTCTGACTACCCCAACCAGGTCAATAACGTGCTCTGCTTCCCGTTCATCTTCCGTGGCGCGCTCGATGTGGGCGCTACGGCGATCAACGAAGAGATGAAGCTGGCGGCGGTGCACGCCATTGCCGAGCTGGCCCATGCTGAGCAGAGCGAAGTGGTGGCCTCGGCCTATGGCGATCAGGATTTGAGCTTCGGCCCTGAGTACCTGATCCCCAAACCCTTCGATCCACGCCTGATCGTCAAGATCGCCCCGGCGGTCGCGAAAGCGGCGATGGACTCGGGCGTAGCGACGCGGCCCATCGCCGACTTTACCGCCTATGTCGATAAGCTCACCGAGTTTGTCTACAAAACCAACCTGTTCATGAAGCCGGTCTTCTCTCAGGCACGCAACGATCCGAAGCGGGTGGTGCTGGCGGAAGGGGAGGAGGCACGCGTTCTGCACGCAACTCAGGAGCTGGTCACGCTCGGGCTGGCGAAGCCGATTCTGGTGGGTCGCCCCGGCGTCATCGAGATGCGTATCCAGAAGCTGGGCTTGCAGATCCGTCCCGGCGTTGACTTCGAGATCGTTAATAACGAATCCGACCCGCGCTTCAAAGAGTACTGGAGCGAGTATTACAGCATCATGAAGCGCAGCGGCATCACCCAGGAGCAGGCCCAGCGGGCGGTAATTAGCAACACCACGGTGATTGGGGCGATCATGGTTCAGCGCGGCGAGGCGGATGCGATGATCTGCGGCACCATCGGCGACTATCACGAGCATTTTAGCGTGGTTCAGCAGCTGTTTGGCTATCGTGACGGAGTGCATACGGCGGGCGCGATGAATGCGCTGCTGCTGCCGAGCGGCAACACCTTTATTGCTGATACCTACGTCAACGACGATCCGACCCCGGAGCAGCTGGCGGACATTACTCTGATGGCGGCCCAGACCGTGCGCCGGTTCGGCATTGAGCCGCGGGTGGCTCTGCTGTCGCACTCGAACTTCGGCTCGTCGAACTCACCGGCGGCGTGCAAAATGCGCGAGACGCTGGCGAAAGTGCGCGAACGCGATCCGCATCTGATGGTTGACGGGGAGATGCACGGCGACGCCGCGCTGGTTGAGAGCATCCGACAGGACCGGATGCCGGATAGCCCGCTGAAAGGCTCGGCTAATATCTTGATTATGCCTAACGTTGAGGCGGCGCGCATTAGTTACAACTTACTGCGCGTCTCCAGCTCGGAGGGCGTCACCGTCGGGCCGGTGCTGATGGGCGTGGCAAAACCGGTGCACGTGCTGACGCCTATCGCCTCCGTCCGCCGCATCGTCAACATGGTGGCGCTGGCGGTGGTAGAGGCGCAGACGCAGCCGCTATAAGAGCGTTAAATCCACTCTTTGACTTTAATAAACTCGCTGAGGGCGGCTTCCGGGCTGCCCTCCTGCGGCTGGTAGTTATACTCCCACGCCACCTTCGGCGGCATCGACATTAGAATCGACTCCGTGCGCCCGCCGGTCTGTAAGCCAAACAGCGTCCCGCGATCCCACACCAGGTTAAATTCAACGTAGCGACCCCGGCGATAGAGCTGGAAGTTGCGCTCGCGATCGCCGTACGCCATCGCTTTCCGCCGCTGGACAATCGGCAGGTAAGCCTGGGTATACCCATCGCCCACCGCCTGGGCAAAGGCAAAGCACTGGTCAAAGTCTGGCGTGTTGAGATCGTCAAAGAAGAGGCCGCCGATGCCGCGCTGTTCGTGGCGGTGCTTCAGATAGAAGTAGTCATCGCACCACTTTTTGTAGCGCGGATAGACCTCTTCGCCGAACGGCTGGCAGAGATCCCGTGCGGTGCGATGCCAGTGCACGGCGTCCTCGCTAAAGCCGTAGTAGGGCGTGAGGTCGAAACCGCCGCCAAACCACCAGACCGGCTCCTCACCCGGCTTCTCGGCAATGAAGAAGCGCACGTTGGCATGGCTGGTCGGCACGTAGGGGTTGTGGGGATGGACCACCAGCGAAACGCCCATGGCTTCAAAGCTGCGTCCGGCCAGCTCGGGGCGGTGCGCGGTCGCCGAGGCGGGCAGGGCGTCGCCGTGCACGTGGGAGAAGTTCACTCCCGCCTGCTCGAAGACGCCGCCGTCGCGCAGAACGCGGGTGCGCCCGCCGCCGCCGGCCTCACGCTGCCAGTTATCTTCAAAGAAGTCGCTGCCGTCGACGGCGGAGAGCTGCTGGCAGATCCGGTCCTGCAGCTGAAGGAAAAAGGCTTTAACGGTACTTGCGTCAGGTTTGCTCATCAACGTTTCTTCGAGTGCGCTTTGTGATTATCGAACCAGCTAAAGTAGCTCAGCACGCCAGAGGCGATAGCCGTGGCGATCTTCTGGCGAAACGCCTTGGTACCCAGCAGCTGCTCTTCAGCAGGGTTAGTAATAAAGGAGGTCTCGACCAGTACCGAGGGGACGGAGGGAGACTTCAGCACCACAAACGCCGCCTGCTCGGTGTGCTTGCTGTGCAGGCGGTGCACCGGCTTGATCTGCTTGAGAATATGCGAGCCAAGGGTCAGGCTGTTCTTAATGGTGTCGGTCTGCACCAGGTCAAACAGCACCTGCTGCAAATAGTGATCTTTATCGCGCGCTTTTTTACCGGCCAGGTCGTCGGCGGCGTTCTCGCGATCGGAGAGGTATTTTGCCATGGCGCTACTCGCTCCCCGGTTGGAGAGGGCAAATACCGACGCGCCTGCTGCATCGGGATTGGTAAAGCCGTCGGCATGAATAGACATAAAGAGATCCGCGCCGTGCTGGTGGGCAATCTCCACGCGGTCGTAGAGCGGGATAAAGGTATCCCCGGTTCGCGTCAGCCGCGCATCGATGCCTTTGCTGCGCAGGATCGCTCGCACGTTCTTGGCGATCGCCAGTACCACATGCTTCTCTTTCGAGCCGTTATGACCGATGGCTCCGGTGTCGATCCCGCCATGGCCAGGATCCAGCATGACCACGCGTCTGGCCCCGGCCTTCTTGGCTTTCGGCTTAGTGTGCCCGTTGCCGGTTTTCAGCGATGAATCATCTTTAGCGATGGCCCGCGACGTGCCTGTCAGTGTCAATGCCGCCAGACCTGCTTTAAGAACCTGACGACGCGATGTAAGTACTTTTAATGGTTTAAATGTGCTCATACGACTCGAAATGTATTCCTGCGTCCCTGGTGTTGTAGCGTATCGCCTACAAGCTTACGACACGTCACGTTTTGAATTGCTTTATTTTTCATTTCAATACGTGACAATCCATCATTATGCCATTTTTTCGTTGTCATTTCGCCGCATATTGGCTTCACTGGCACTTCACGCCATAATCAACCTTTTGATCCTGAAGGCAGGTACATACCATGGAGATACGCGTTTTTCGCCAGGCCGACTTCGAAGAGGTGATCACCCTGTGGGAGCGCTGCGACCTGCTGCGACCATGGAACGATCCGGAGATGGACATCGAACGCAAGCTAAATCATGACGTTAGCCTGTTCCTGGTGGCCGAGGTCGGCGGGGAAGTCGTCGGTACGGTGATGGGAGGCTACGACGGCCATCGCGGCTCGGCCTACTATCTCGGGGTGCATCCGGAGTTCCGGGGGCGGGGGATCGCCAACGCGCTGCTTAACCGCCTGGAGAAAAAGCTGATTGCCCGTGGCTGCCCGAAGATCAACATTCAGGTGCGGGAAGAGAACGACCTCGTGCTGGGAATGTACGAGCGTTTGGGCTATGAGCATGCCGACGTCGTTAACCTCGGTAAGCGCCTGATTGAAGATGAAGAGTATTGAGTTTTAGTCAACCAAGACAAAAGGATTTAAGCCATGAAATCGCTGCGTATGCTTCTCTGCGTCCTGCCGCTGGCCCTGACCGGCTGTTCGACTCTTGGGTCGGTGAACTGGTCAGCCGCCAACCCCTGGAACTGGTTTGGTTCCTCATCAGAGGTCACTGACGAAGGCGTGGGGGCCCTGACGGCCGATACCGCGCTGGATGAGGCGTCTATCGCCGATGCGTTGGACGGTGACTACCGCCTGCGCAGCGGGATGCGCTCCGATCAGGGCGGCAACGTTATCCGCTTTTATGAGGCGCTGGATGGGGATAAAGTCGCGCTGATCGTCAACGGTGAAAACGGCAAAGTGAGCCGCATCGACGTGCTCGACAGCAGCATTGAGAGCGACACCGGAGCTAAAGTCGGCATGCCCTTCAGTGAACTGTATGACAAAGCCTACGGCAACTGCACCAAGGCCACCGGCGACGACAGCGGCGGCGTGGAGTGTAAGGCTCAGGGCAGCCAGCACGTCAGCTATGTCTTTACCGGCAGTTGGAACGGCCCGGAGGGCTTAATGCCGCCGGACGACGAGCTGAAAAAATGGACCCTGAGTAAGATTATTTGGCGCCGTTAATTGATCGGAACAATCCTGGTTCTCTGAAAAAACGCGTACAATAGCGCGATTGATGCCGCGGCTGCGCGGCATATTTTTTAGAGGAGTAGCGATGTCTCAGGTTCAAAGCGGCATTTTGCCGGAACACTGCCGGGCGGCGATTTGGATCGAAGCGAACGTAAAGGGCGACGTTAACGCCCTGCGCGAAGGCAGTAAAATTTTTGCCGATAAGCTGGCTAACTTCCAGCTCGCCTTTGCTGAGGCGAATCTCGGGGCGGTAGTGGCCTTTGGTCATCGCGTCTGGCCCGAACTGAGCGGTGGGGAAGGGGCCGAAGAGCTGAAAGAGTTTGTTCCCTACGGCAAAGGGCTGGCTCCGGCCACTCAGTACGATGTGATGATCCACATTCTCTCTCTGCGTCACGACGTTAACTTCTCTGTCGCCCAGGCGGCGCTGGCGGCGTTTGGTGACGCGCTGGAGGTTAAAGAGGAGACCCACGGCTTCCGCTGGGTAGAGGATCGCGATCTGAGCGGCTTTGTTGACGGCACGGAGAACCCGGCGGGCAGCGAAAAACGCACCGAGGTGGCCGTGATTCAGGAGGGCATCGATGCGGGCGGCAGCTACGTTTTCGTCCAGCGCTGGGAGCATAACCTGAAGCAGCTTAACCGAATGAGCGTGCCGGATCAGGAGATGATGATTGGCCGCACCAAAGAGGCCAATGAAGAGATCGACGGCGACGCCCGGCCGATGACCTCGCACCTGAGCCGCGTCGATCTGAAAGAGAACGGTAAAGGGCTGAAAATCGTGCGTCAGAGCCTGCCTTACGGTACGGCAAGCGGTAAGCACGGGCTCTATTTCTGCGCCTACTGCGCCCGCCTGTACAACATTGAGCAACAGCTGCTGAGCATGTTTGGTGATACCGACGGCAAGCGCGACGCTATGCTGCGCTTCACCCGCCCGGTCACCGGCGGCTACTATTTTGCCCCGTCGTTAGAACGTCTATTAAATCTGTAGTTTTCTTTTATCCTCTGCCTTTCTGATAATGGCAGAGGATCTTCTACCGTGGTAATTGATACCTGAACATTCAAATGTGACTCCTCTCCATTTTTTAATTTGAAAATTATATTACTTTCCCTGCCCGCATTATTGGTTTTATTTCCTGATAACTTCTGGAAACATTATTCATTACAAGAATAAGTTTAAAAGGATTTATGATGAGAGTGAAAAAACTGTTATTGATGGCGTGCTCGCCATGCTGTTTTTTTATAACGGAAGTCAATGCGAGCGACTGGGAAAAAACGCTTGCAGATGATCCTTTCTTTGCCGACTCCTCCTTTGAGCTTTCTGCAAGGAATATGTGGAAATATTTAAAGACGGAAAACCGTTACGATAATGAGCAAGAGCGTTATGCCACCTCTGTACAGCAGGCCTGGGCACAGGGGCTGACCGTTGACTATACCTCAGGATATTTCGCGGACTTTATCGGTTTTGATGCGTCCTACTACAGCGCCGCAAAATTAGGCGCCAGTGATAACTTCTCCTCCCGCGCCATTCTCTATAACGACGACGGAGAAGCCAAAGGCTATACCAAAATTGGTCAGCGCTATGCAAAACTGAAAATGGATATTCTTCGCGCTAAAGTGAACGTCAAAGGCGGCTGGTTTACCATCAAGAATACCGGCATCTTCTCTAACTCACAGCGCATGTCCCTTAACACCCACTCAGGCTGGTTTGCTAATACGGCTATCGATAATGTCAGCGTTGATACGCTGTTTCTCGACGGGAAGGTGATGCGGCGTGATAGCCCGAACATCGACAGGATGTATATCCGTGATGGCAACGGAGAGAGCCGCAATGTCGATCACGTGATCACCGGTGGCATCAATTACAAGAGTAAGCCCCTGAAAGCCTACTACTTCTACGGCGTAGCCGACGATCTGCTTTTCAAGCAGGGCTTTGAAGGCTGGTGGGATGCGTTTCCCGATATTACCCTCGGGACGCAAATTTATGAGCAGGAGTATGGCAGCGATGCGAAAAGAACCACCTCCAGCACTGCGAGGGGAAAACAGGATTTTGATAAGCGAGCCTGGCACTACTCGGCCACTGTCGAATGGCGTATTCCCCAAACACCCTGGAAAATATTGGGCGGTTTAACCTATACCGAGGCCAAGAAAACAAACGGGGTAGGCCAATTTACCCGTAACGTCATTGGTAATGCCCGTGGCCGTTTTAACTCCCCGGCCTATGCGGATATTGATTACGTCCGCGACGGTGAAACCATGCTGGCGTTAGCCGCTGAGTATAAATTTACCCCCGATCTCGCGGTGGGCGTGCGGACGAACTACAGTGAGTTTGAGTATGAAGGCGAAACATTGCGTCAGGGGCAGTTGGGGATGTACAGCAACTGGAATCCGGCTAAAAACTGGTCTGTTTATTTAAATGGTGGCTATGGCTGGCATCATGAGCAAGAGTCAGACTACACCACGCCAAAACTTTATGATGGACATTCGCAACGCGCTAACTCTCTTTGCGGAGAAATGAGCGTGACTTATCGGTTCAGGCTTTAAATAGCATAACAACCGATAAGTTTATTCATGCTGAATATATTTCTTATGGATATCAAAAGCTATTTTGCAAAAACGGTACATCTGGGCCTGATTAAAAAAGCCTATTTTCTATTTTACGAGAATCCGCGGATCCTCTTCTCAGTTAACGACGTATGCGACTTTCTCGATTTAAACAGGAAGCAGGTTGGGTTTATCTTAACCATTCTGGTCAGATTGCAAATGGTTTGCCGGGAGATTAAACGGAACGGCATGAGCCATCGCTATCTCTATCGCGCCAGATGATACCGCGCTGTAAGCGGTGCCCGGCTATCACCCTGGTCAGCCCGGACACCGCTTATGCTCTTTTCTGCTTGCAAATCACCAAACGGTATATAAAACCGTTACTCCTTTCGTACTGCTTATAAATAAACTGTGTTTTTGATAGTCATCACAGATATAAGGGTGCGCAATGGCCGTTAACTTACTGAAAAAAGGATATCTGACGCTTGCCGCTTCAGTGTTGCTGGTAGCGCAGGCGCAGGCGACGGAGTTGCTCAACAGCTCCTATGACGTCTCTCGCGAGCTGTTTGCCGCCCTTAATCCCCCGTTTGAGCAGCAGTGGGCGAAAGAGAACGGCGGCGACACGCTGACGATCAAACAGTCACACGCGGGCTCCTCCAAGCAGGCGCTGGCTATCTTGCAGGGGCTGAAGGCGGACGTGGTGACCTATAACCAGATCACTGACGTGCAGATCCTGCATGATAAAGGCAAGCTCATCCCAGCGGACTGGCAGAGCCGCCTGCCGAACAACAGTTCGCCGTTCTACTCTACGATGGCGTTCCTGGTACGCAAGGGCAACCCGAAAAATATCCACGACTGGCGCGATCTGGTGCGCTCTGACGTCAAGCTGATCTTCCCGAATCCGAAAACCTCCGGCAACGCCCGCTATACCTATCTGGCAGCATGGGGCGCGGCGGATAAAGCCGACGGCGGCGATAAAGCAAAAACCGAACAGTTCATGACTCAGTTCCTGAAAAACGTTGAGGTGTTTGATACCGGCGGCCGTGGCGCCACCACCACCTTCGTTGAGCGTGGCCTCGGCGACGTGCTCATCACATTCGAATCCGAAGTGAACACCATTCGTAAGCAGTATGAGGCTCAGGGCTTTGAGGTTGTGGTGCCAAAGGTCAACATCCTGGCGGAGTTCCCGGTGGCGTGGGTTGATAAAAACGTGAAGGCCAACGGCACAGAGAAGGCGGCAAAAGCGTACCTGAACTATCTCTATAGCCCGCAGGCGCAGACCATCATTACTGATTACTACTACCGGGTGAATAACCCTGACGTGATGGACAAGCTGAAGGAAAAGTTTCCGCAGACCGAGCTGTTTAAGGTGGAGGATCGCTTTGGCTCCTGGCCAGAGGTGATGAAAACCCACTTTACGAGCGGCGGCGAGCTGGACAAGCTGCTGGCGGCGGGGCGTAGCTAATGTTTGCAGTGGCTTCAAAACGCGTGCTGCCCGGCTTTACCCTAAGCCTTGGAACCAGCCTGCTGTTCGTTTGCCTGATCCTGCTCCTGCCTCTCAGCGCGCTGGTTATGCAGCTCTCAGAGATGAGCTGGGCGCAGTACTGGGAGGTGGTGACTAATCCGCAGGTTGTCGCCGCCTATAAGGTCACCCTGCTGTCGGCCTTTGTCGCCTCGATTTTCAACGGCGTCTTTGGCCTGCTGATGGCGTGGATCCTGACGCGCTACCGTTTCCCTGGGCGCACCCTGCTGGATGCGCTGATGGACCTGCCGTTTGCCCTGCCGACGGCGGTGGCGGGCCTGACTCTCGCCTCGCTCTTTTCCGTCAACGGCTTTTACGGCCAGTGGCTGGCGCAGTTTGATATCAAAGTCACCTATACCTGGCTCGGCATTGCCGTGGCGATGGCCTTTACCAGCATCCCCTTTGTGGTGCGGACGGTGCAGCCGGTGCTGGAGGAGCTAGGGCCGGAGTATGAAGAGGCGGCCCAGACGCTGGGCGCAACGCGGCTGCAAAGCTTCCGTAAAGTCGTGATGCCAGAGCTTTCTCCAGCGCTGCTGGCGGGCGTGGCGCTGTCGTTTACCCGCAGCCTTGGTGAGTTCGGCGCGGTGATCTTTATCGCTGGCAACATCGCCTGGAAAACCGAAGTGACCTCGCTGATGATCTTCGTGCGTCTGCAAGAGTTTGACTACCCGGCGGCGAGCGCTATCGCCTCGGTGATCCTCGCGGCCTCACTGCTGCTGCTGTTCTCAATTAATACTCTGCAAAGTCGCTTTGGTCGACGGGTGGTAGGTCACTAATGGCGGAAGTCTCCCAATTGAAACACGATCGTTCCCGGATTAACTGGGGTAAATGGTTCCTGATCGGTACCGGGATGCTGATTTCGGCATTCATCCTGGTGGTGCCGATGGTCTACATTTTCGTGCAGGCCTTTAGTAAAGGGCTGATGCCGGTGCTGGAGAACCTCGCCAATCCGGATATGCTCCACGCTATCTGGCTGACGGTGCTGATTGCCCTGATCACCGTCCCGGTTAACCTTGTATTCGGAACGCTGCTCGCCTGGCTGGTGACCCGCTTTAATTTCCCCGGTCGTCAGCTGCTGTTGACCCTGCTTGATATACCGTTTGCCGTATCGCCGGTGGTGGCGGGCCTTGTCTACCTGCTGTTTTATGGCTCCAACGGCCCGCTTGGCGGCTGGCTCGACGAGCACAACTTACAGATTATGTTCGCATGGCCCGGCATGGCGCTGGTGACCATTTTCGTCACCTGTCCGTTTGTGGTGCGTGAGCTGGTGCCGGTGATGCTTAGTCAGGGCAGTCACGAGGACGAGGCCGCAATTTTGTTGGGTGCATCCGGCTGGCAGATGTTCCGTCGCGTCACGCTGCCGAACATTCGCTGGGCGCTGCTCTACGGCGTGGTGCTGACCAACGCCCGCGCCATCGGCGAGTTTGGTGCGGTATCGGTGGTGTCCGGCTCTATTCGCGGCGAAACCCTGTCGCTGCCGCTACAGATTGAGTTACTTGAGCAGGACTACAACACGGTGGGATCCTTTACCGCCGCGGCCCTGCTGACGTTAATGGCTATTTTGACCCTGTTTTTAAAGAGTGGGTTGCAGTGGCGTTTACATAATCAAGAGAAACGCGCGCAACAGGAGGGAAATCATGAGCATTGAGATTGCCAATATTAAGAAGTCTTTTGGTCGCACCCAGGTGCTGAATGATATCTCGCTGGATATCCCCTCCGGGCAGATGGTAGCGCTGCTGGGGCCGTCCGGCTCGGGCAAAACCACGCTGCTGCGTATTATTGCCGGGCTTGAGCACCAGACCAGCGGACATATCCGTTTTCACGGCACTGACGTGGGCCGTCTGCATGCCCGCGATCGTAAGGTCGGCTTTGTGTTTCAGCACTACGCGCTGTTCCGCCATATGACGGTGTTCGACAACATCGCCTTTGGCCTGACGGTGCTACCGCGACGCGAGAGGCCGAACGCGGCGGCCATCAAAGCCAAGGTGACTAAACTGCTGGAGATGGTTCAGCTGGCGCACCTCGCCGATCGCTATCCGGCTCAGCTCTCCGGCGGGCAGAAGCAGCGCGTCGCGCTGGCACGCGCCCTGGCCCCGGATCCGCAGATCCTGCTGCTGGATGAGCCTTTTGGTGCGCTGGATGCTCAGGTGCGTAAAGAGCTGCGTCGTTGGCTGCGTGAGCTGCACGAAGAGCTTAAATTCACCAGCGTCTTCGTGACCCACGATCAGGAGGAGGCGATGGAAGTGGCCGACCGCGTGGTGGTCATGAGCCAGGGCAATATTGAGCAGGTCGATGTCCCCGAGCAGGTTTGGCGTGAGCCCGCGACCCGCTTCGTGTTGGAATTTATGGGTGAGGTAAACCGCCTGCACGGCGTGGTGCGCGGCAGTCAGTTCCACGTCGGCGCACACCGCTGGCCGCTGGGTTACACGCCAGCGCACCAGGGCGAGGTCGATCTCTTCCTGCGTCCGTGGGAGGTGGATATCAGCCGCCGTACCAGCCTCGACGCGCCGCTGCCGGTGGTTGTCGTTGAAGCCAGCCCGAAAGGGCACTATACCCAACTGGTGGTGCAGCCTCAGGGCTGGTATGACGAACCGCTGTCGGTGGTGCTGCGTGGAGAGGATGCGCCGCAGCGCGGTGAGCGTCTGTTCATCGGCCTGCAAAATGCGCGTCTCTACCATGGCACCGAGCGTCTTGCCGAGCGTGGGGATCTTGCTCTGGCGCACTCTGCCTGATAGTTTAACGTTACGTGGTTTTTGCCGGGTGGCGCTGCGCTTACCCGGCCTACAAAGCTCCCCGTAGGCCCGGTAAGCGATAGCGCTACCGGGCTTTTTATTGGATAGCGATCGTGAATACACTCGAACACACCATCGGCAATACCCCTCTGGTAAAACTTCAGCGTATGACCCCCGACAACGGCAGTGAAATCTGGGTTAAGCTGGAGGGAAATAATCCTGCCGGCTCGGTAAAGGACCGGGCCGCGCTCTCGATGATCGTACAGGCAGAGAAGCGGGGCGAGATAAAACCCGGCGACGTACTGATTGAGGCCACCAGCGGCAACACCGGTATCGCTCTGGCGATGATCGCCGCACTCAAAGGCTACCGCATGAAGCTGCTCATGCCGGACAATATGAGTCAGGAGCGACGTGCAGCGATGCACGCCTACGGCGCGGAGTTGATTCTGGTGAGCCGTGAGCAGGGGATGGAGGGGGCGCGAGATCTGGCTGCGGCGATGGCCCAGCGCGGGGAGGGTAAGCTTCTCGACCAGTTCAATAATCCCGATAATTCTTATGCCCACTACACCACCACTGGGCCAGAGATCTGGCAGCAGACCGGCGGCCGCATCAGCCATTTTGTCTCCAGTATGGGCACGACCGGCACTATTACCGGGGTATCGCGTTTTCTGCGCGAGCAGGCGAAACCGGTGTCCATCGTCGGCCTGCAGCCGGAAGAGGGGAGCAGCATTCCCGGTATCCGCCGCTGGCCAGCGGAGTACATGCCGGGCATTTTCAACGCCTCGCTGGTGGATCAGGTGCTGGATATTCACCAGCGCGACGCTGAGAACACCATGCGGGCGCTGGCGGTGCGGGAGGGGATCTTCTGCGGCGTGAGCTCCGGCGGCGCGGTTGCGGGTGCAATTCGCGTGGCCAATGAAAATCCGGGGGCGGTGGTGGTGGCGATTATCTGCGACCGTGGCGATCGCTACCTGTCAACCGGCGTATTTGGTGAGGAGAGCTATGCCCAGGGGGCGGGGATTTAACTATTATGGAGATGATCTTATTTCGGGATAAGACCCGAGCTCAGCAGACGGATATCGTGGCGGTGCAGTCTCAGGTGGTCTACGGCAGCGTTGGCAACAGCATCGCCGTGCCCAATATTCGTCAGCATCAGCTGACCGTCACGGCGGTACCTACGGTGCTGTTCAGCAATACGCCGCACTACGATACCTTCTACGGCGGCGTCATTCCCGACGAGTGGTTCAGCGGCTACCTGAAAGCGCTAGGGGAGCGGGATATTCTGCGTGAGCTGAAGGCGGTGACCACCGGCTATATGGGCAGCGCCAGCCAGATTGCGCTGCTGGCGCAGTGGCTCCGTACGGTAAAAGAGACGCATCCGGATCTGCTGATTCTGGTGGACCCGGTGATCGGTGATATCGACAGCGGCACCTACGTGCATCCTGACATCCCTGAGGCCTATCGTCAGCATCTGCTGCCGCTGGCTCAGGGCATCACCCCCAACGTCTATGAGCTGGAAATATTGAGCGGCCAGCCGTGCCGGGATCCTGAAAGCGCCGTTGCAGCGGCGAAAGGGCTGCTGTCAGAGACGCTCAAGTGGGTGGCCATTACCAGCGCGCCCGTTGCCGACGACCCGGACGCGATCCATATTGTGCTGGTTACTGAAGAGGGGGTGACCATCAGTGCACACCCACGGGTAGCCACCGATCTGAAAGGTACGGGCGATCTCTTCTGCTCTGAGCTGGTGAGCCATATCGTGCAGGGGACGAGGGTGGCAGAGGCGATGGGTCGTGCAGGCGATCGGGTTACAGCGGTAATGCGCTATACCCAGCAGGCAGGTTACGATGAATTAATATTACCGGCCTGATTTTATCAAGATAAGAAACAAAAATGGCACCCGGGTGGGTGCCATTTTGCATTCCGGCAAGAATTACTTCTTAATGCGGATCACCGGGGTCTCGCCCACGGTTACGCTACCGGACAGCTTGTTCAGCTCTTTGATCTCGTCCATGTTGGAGATAACAACCGGCGTCAGGGTAGACTTGGCTTTCTCTTCCAGCAGCGGCAGATCGAACTCGATGACCGGATCGCCAACCTTAACGCGCTGGCCTTCTTCAGCGATACGTTTGAAACCTTCGCCTTTCAGCTCAACGGTATCGATACCGAAGTGAACGAACAGCTCAATGCCGCTATCGGATTCGATAGAGAAGGCATGGTTGGTTTCAAAAATCTTGCCAATGGTGCCATCAACAGGCGCAACCATTTTGTTGCCGGTTGGTTTGATAGCGATGCCATCACCAACGATTTTTTCAGCAAACACCACATCCGGCACATCTTCGATATTGACGATCTCGCCAGACAGCGGAGCAATAATCTCAATGGTTCCGGTATCTTTCTTATCGTCAGAAACCAGAGATTTCAGTTTATCGAACAAACCCATGATCTTCTCCTAAGCAGTAATTTGGGCCGCATCTCGTGGATTAGCAGATTGTTTTTTCTTCAATGAACTTGTTAACCAGCGTCATTAACTCGTCCGTTGTCGGTTGAGCAAGAGCCTGCTCTGCTAAAACCTTCGCATCTTCGAAGTTCGTGTTACGAATAATCTTCTTAATGCGCGGGATAGAAATGGCACTCATACTGAATTCATCCAGCCCCATCCCCAGCAACAGAAGTGTAGCACGTTCGTCGCCTGCAAGCTCTCCACACATGCCGGTCCATTTACCTTCAGCATGAGAAGCATCAATAACTTGCTTAATTAAGGTCAATACAGACGGCGACATCGGCTGATACAGATGGGAGATCATATCATTACCGCGGTCAACTGCCAGGGTGTACTGGGTTAAGTCGTTGGTGCCGATACTGAAGAAATCGACCTCTTTCGCCAGGTGACGGGCGATAGTGGCAGCGGCAGGGGTTTCCACCATGACGCCCACTTCAATGCTCTCGTCAAAAGCTTTACCTTCGTCACGCAGCTCCTGCTTGAAGGTTTCGATCGCTTTTTTCAGCACGCGCACCTCTTCAACAGAGATGATCATCGGGAACATGATGCGCAGCTTGCCGAACGCGGAGGCACGCAGGATAGCGCGGACCTGGTCACGGAGGATCTCTTTACGATCCATAGCGATACGCACGGCACGCCAGCCGAGGAACGGGTTCTCTTCTTTCGGGAAGTTCATGTACGGCAGCTCTTTATCGCCGCCAATGTCCATGGTACGGACGATCACTGCCTGAGAGCCGCAGGCTTCTGCCACCGCTTTATAGGCAGCAAACTGCTCTTCTTCAGTAGGCAGCGCGTCACGGTCCATGAACAGGAATTCGGTACGGTAGAGGCCTACGCCTTCTGCGCCGTTGCGCTCGGCGCCGTCTACGTCACGCACGGTACCAATGTTGGCGCACACTTCGACCTGATGGCCGTCAAGGGTGATCGCCGGCAGATCTTTCAGCTTCGCCAGTTCAGCTTTCTCGGAAGCAACCTGCTCCTGCACGTTACGCAGGTTTTCGATCTCATCGTTGGTGGGATTAACATAAACTTTGTTATTCACCGCATCGAGGATCAGATAGTCGTCGTTTTTCACCTGGGAGGTGACGCTACCGGTACCCACGATGGCAGGCAGCTCAAGAGAGCGCGCCATGATAGAGGTGTGGGAGGTGCGTCCACCCGCGTCGGTGATAAAGCCCAGCACCTTGTTCAGGTTCAGCTGTGCAGTTTCTGACGGAGTCAAATCCGCCGCAACCAGAATGACTTCGTCCTGAATAGCGCTCAGGTCGATGATCGCCAGGCCGAGGATGTTGCGCAGCAGGCGTTTACCGATGTCGCGCACGTCAGCCGCACGCTCTTTCAGGTACTCGTCGTCCAGCTCTTCCAGGGCAGTTGCCTGACCTTCGATAACTTCATGCGCAGCTGCATCAGCCGTCATGTTTTTATCTTTAATCAGGGCTATGATTTCCTGCTCCAGCTCCTCATCTTCCAGCAACATGATGTGGCCTTCGAAGATGGCTTCTTTTTCTTCACCGAAGGTTTCACCAGCTTTGGTTTTGATCGTTTCGAGCTGTGCGGATGCCTTGGCACGACCGCTCAGAAAACGTTCAACTTCCTGATCAACCTTATCGGCAGAAATTTTTTTCCGGTCGATGACGATCTCGTCTTCTTTCAGCAGCAGTGCTTTGCCGAAAGCGATACCCGGGGATGCTAAAATGCCTGAAATCATAACCCTACCTTACTTGTGACTGATTTTTTAAAAGAACCCGGAACTTACTCGAGTTCAGCCATCAGTTTTACCAGATGCTCTACGGCTTTCTGCTCGTCTTCGCCTTCGGCGGACAGCGTTACAACGGTACCCTGGGTCAGGCCCAGAGTCTGGAGTTTGAACAGGCTTTTTGCGCTAGCGCTTTTGCCGTTGGAGGTCACAGTGATCTCTGAAGTGAAGCCTTTCGCTTCTTTCACAAACTGAGCAGCAGGGCGGGTATGCAGACCGTTCGGAGCGGTGATGGTAACTTCTTGCTGGAACATTATATTTCCCCAACTTATAGGTTTAGTGTTGTGGATCTAAAGTCTAGCCTGGCGGCACAACTTTAGCCTGTATTGTTAGCGCCGGCATAACGGGACGCGGGGCAAAAGTTCGCCTGCGCAATCCGCTGCGGGCACTTTTGACCGTGGCAAGTACTCGTCATTAACATTATGCCGCGAAAGCGAGACTTCAACCAAATCCTAAAATCGATTCAGCTAGTTTAAAGTCACAATTCGATTAATTTCGCGCTTCAAAATAAATGTGCTGGTTAAATACCAGACCCAACGGGGCGAATCAATGCCAGGTGAGTTGAAAGTTTGACGTGGGCCACAAAAAAGCACCCCGAAAGGTGCTTTTTTATGCGATTCTCGCTGTCCGCGACTACTGCTGCAGCTCTTTTTCAGTAAAGAGATCGGCAAACAGGGCGGTACTCAAATAGCGCTCACCTGAAGAAGGCAGAATAACGACAATGTTCTTGTTGGTAAAGGCCTCATCTTCCTGCAACTTCAGCGCAGCGGCAACGGCGGCACCGGAGGAGATCCCAGCCAGAATGCCTTCCTCTTCCATCAGGCGACGGGCAACGCTAATCGCCTCATCGTTGGTGATCGCCACCACTTTGTCGATCAGCTTCAGATCGAGGTTGCCAGGGATAAAGCCAGCGCCGATACCCTGAATTTTGTGCGGGCCAGGCTTCAGCTCTTCGCCTGCCAGCGCCTGGGCGATAACCGGGGAGTCCGTCGGCTCTACCGCCACGGTGATCAGGTCGGTTTTACCTTTGGTGTTTTTAATGTAGCGCGACACGCCGGTCAGCGTACCGCCGGTGCCGACGCCAGAGATAAACACATCAACCTGACCATCGGTATCTTCCCAGATCTCCGGGCCGGTGGTTTTTTCATGAATTTCCGGGTTAGCCGGGTTGCTGAACTGCTGCAGCAGCAGATACTTAGCCGGATCGCTGGCAACGATCTCTTCCGCTTTCTGAATCGCACCCTTCATGCCTTTCGCGCCTTCGGTCAGCACCAGGTTCGCGCCCAACGCTTTCAGCAGCTTACGCCGTTCAATACTCATGGTTTCCGGCATGGTCAGGGTCAGCTTGTAGCCACGTGCGGCCGCCACGTAGGCCAGGGCGATACCGGTGTTGCCGCTGGTCGGTTCAACCAGCTCAACGCCTGCTTTTAGCACGCCGCGTTTTTCGGCATCCCAAATCATATTGGCACCAATACGGCATTTTACGCTGAAGCTTGGGTTACGGGACTCGACCTTAGCGAGGATGCGTCCATTACCGATGCGGTTCAGTCGGACCAGCGGCGTGTGGCCGATAGTCAACGAGTTGTCTTCAAAAATCTTACTCATAGCCCGTCCTTAACTGTATGAATTTGGGAACGACATCAGCATACGCGGTTAAGGAATATGCGGAAGTACGGATTTCGCATATCTATATGCTGATGAGAAATAATAGCAACAACTATGGAATAAGAACGGAATAGCCCATCCATTTCCACCCTTCATTTCCACAGGGCATGCTTCGAGCGATAGCAGTCCACCCACATGGCGGTGGCACCGCAGACGGCAACCGGCATAATCACCAGGTTGAGTACCGGGATAAGGGTAAACAGGCTGGTAAGCGCGCCAAACTGCATGTTGGTCACCTTTCGGGCCCGCAGGGCGCCGCGCATGGTTTTAAAGGCCACTTTGTGGTTATCAAATGGATAGTCGCAATACTGGATCGCCAGCATCCATGCGCTAAACAGGAACCACAGCACCGGGGCGACCGTCTGCCCAATACCGGGAATAAAGTAGAGCAGCAGTAGAACGGCTGCCCGCGGCAGATACCACGCCAGCTTCTGCCACTCGCGCTTCATGATCCGCGGCAGATCTTTAACGATACCGGTGATGCCCGTATCCGGCGGCGTCGCGCCGGTCAGCCGGGCTTCAAGCTGCTCGGCCAGCAGGCCGTTAAACGGGGCGGCAATCCAGTTGGCAATGGTTGAGAAGAAGTAGCCAAAGACCAGTACCACAGAGATCACGGCGATGGGCCAGAGCAGATAGCTCAACCACTGCAGCCAGTCCGGTACGTGGTTCATCAGCGCGGGGATCCAGCTATCGAGCTGGGTAAAGAGCCAGGCAAAGGCACAGCCAATCAGGACAATATTGACCAGCAGCGGCATAATCACAAAGCGCCGTATGCCGGGCAGGGTGATGAGCTTCCAGCCCTGGGAAAAGTAATAAACGCCACTGCGAGGTGGGGTGACCGATGTTGAAACCATAGTCAGGCTATACTCCTTTAATCACCCCCGAATGGGGTGCATGGCTATATTATCCGTATCGCGCAGGCTGCACAGCTCGGAAATGTTCGAAAAAACAGCAAAAATCACGATTTTACACATCTTTATGCGGTGAAAGCTGCGTGTGCACTTGCACTTGCGGTGAACGGCAAATACTCTTAGTGAGTAAATGTTTGCCGTGGTGGCAAGGTGTTAGAACAACAGAGAATATAATGATGCAGGATTTGCGTCTGATATTAATCATTGTTGGCGCGATCGCCATAATCGCTTTACTGGTTCACGGTTTTTGGACCAGCCGGAAAGAGCGTTCGACGATGTTCCGCGATCGCCCAATGAAACGCATGAAGTCGCGTCGTGACGACGATGAGTCGTATGACGACGATACCGAAGATAACGTCGATGAAGGCGTGGGTGAAGTGCGTGTTCATAAAACGGGCCACGCCCCGGGTGCGGGTCAGGAGCATGACGTTCCGCGAACGCCGCAGCACCAGTATCAGCCGCCTTACGCGTCTGCTCAACCTCGCCAGCACGCCCCTGTGCAGCCGGATGAGCCGCTGCGCCAGGCTCCGCCTCAGCAGCCTGCTGCACCGTACGTTGAACCTCAGCCGGTGAGAAGTGCACCGACGCAGCCTGTTCAGCACCCGCCTGTGCAACAGCAACCGATTCAACAGCAGCCGGTACAGCATCAACCTGTTCAGCAACAGCCTGTACAGCAGCCTCTGTCTCAGCAACCAGTAGCTCAGCAGCCGGTAGCCCAGCAGCCAGCACCGGAGCCTGCGCCGCAGGAAACACCAGCTGTCGCAGAGAAGCCGCAGCGCAAAGAGACTGTGATTATCATGAACGTTGCCGCGCATCCCGGCAGCGAACTGAGTGGCGAAGTGCTGCTGGCCAGCATTCAGCAGGCCGGTTTTGCCTTTGGTGACATGAACATTTTCCATCGCCACCTGAGCCCCGACGGCAGTGGCCCGGCGCTGTTCAGCCTGGCAAATATGGTTAATCCGGGTACATTCGACCCTGAGATGACCGGCAACTTTACGACGCCGGGCGTTACCATGTTTATGCAGGTGCCGTCCTATGGCGATGAGATGCAGAACTTTAAGCTGATGCTTCAGTCTGCGCAGTACATTGCCGATGAAGTTGGCGGCGTCGTACTGGACGATCAGCGTCGAATGATGACTCCGCAGAAACTGCGTGAGTACCAGGACCGCATTCGCGAAGTGAAAGAAGCGAACGCGTAACGCCTGCGGTAGTAGTGTTATCTCTCTTATAAGCCCCCGCCTGTCGGGGGTTTTTTCTATTGATGGTGCGATATGGACTCAATCGAACAACAGCTAACTGAACTGCGAACCACGCTTCGCCATCATGAATATCTCTATCACGTGATGGATGCCCCTGAAGTCCCGGATGCCGAATATGACCGCCTGCTGCGCGAGCTACGCGCCCTGGAGGCAGAGCATCCCGATCTTATTACCCCGGACTCTCCTACCCAGCGGGTTGGCGCTGCGCCGCTAACCGCCTTTACCCAGGTACGCCATGAAGTCCCGATGCTGTCGCTGGATAACGTCTTCGACGAAGAGAGCTTTCTGGCGTTCAACAAGCGCGTACAGGATCGCCTGAAAAGTACCGATGCGCTGAGCTACTGCTGTGAGCTCAAGCTCGATGGGCTGGCGGTGAGTATCATCTATGAGAACGGCGTGCTGATCCAGGCCGCGACGCGCGGGGACGGCACCACCGGCGAGGATATCACTACCAACGTGCGCACCATCCGGGCAATCCCGCTCAAGCTGCGCGGGGATAATATCCCGACGCGGCTGGAAGTGCGCGGCGAGGTCTTTCTGCCTCAGGCCGGTTTTGAGAAGATCAACGACGAAGCCCGGCGTACTGGCGGCAAGGTATTCGCTAATCCGCGCAACGCGGCGGCAGGCTCGCTGCGCCAGCTCGACCCGCGCGTGACCGCCAAACGACCGCTGACCTTCTTCTGCTACGGCGTCGGGATCCTACAGGGCGGCGATTTGCCCCGCAGCCATTTGGGACGCCTACAGCAGTTTAAGGCCTGGGGCCTGCCGGTGAGCGATCGCATTCGCATCTGTGATACGCCGGAAGCCGTGCTGGACTTTTATCATCAGGTAGAAGCGGATCGCCCAACGCTGGGGTTCGATATCGACGGGGTAGTCATCAAGGTCGATTCTCTCGATCTGCAGGAGCAGCTGGGGTTTGTTGCCCGAGCCCCACGCTGGGCGGTGGCGTTTAAATTCCCCGCCCAGGAGCAGTTGACCTTTGTGCGCGACGTGGAGTTCCAGGTGGGACGCACCGGGGCGATCACGCCCGTGGCGCGCCTTGAGCCGGTGCACGTCGCAGGTGTACTGGTGAGTAACGCCACTCTGCACAATGCGGACGAAATCGCCCGGCTGGGGCTTAAAATTGGCGATCGGGTGGTGATCCGCCGGGCAGGGGATGTGATCCCGCAGGTGGTTAACGTCGTTAAGTCCGAGCGTCCGGCAGATGCCCGTGACGTTGCATTCCCGACGCACTGCCCGGTCTGCGGCTCTGACGTTGAGCGCGTTGAGGGCGAGGCGGTAGCCCGCTGTACCGGGGGCCTGATCTGCGGCGCGCAGCGTAAAGAGTCGCTGAAACACTTTGTCTCCCGTCGGGCGATGGACGTTGACGGCATGGGCGATAAGATTATCGACCAGCTGGTGGAGAAGGAGTATGTGCATACGCCCGCCGACCTGTTCCGCCTGACGGCGGGTAAGCTCACGGGGCTGGATCGCATGGGGCCGAAGTCGGCGCAGAACGTGGTCAACGCGCTGGAGAAGGCGAAAGAGACCACCTTTGCCCGCTTCCTCTATGCACTGGGCATTCGCGAGGTAGGGGAAGCCACGGCGGCAGGCCTCGCCGCGCACTTTGGTACTCTTGAGGCGCTGGAGGCAGCATCGATTGAGGATCTGCAGAAGGTGCCGGACGTCGGCATTGTGGTTGCTACCCACGTGTTTAACTTCCTGGCAGAAGAGAGCAACCGCGAGGTGATCCGCGATCTGGTCGAAGGGGTGGGCATTCACTGGCCGAAGCCGCTGGTGGTTAATGCGGAAGAGATCGACAGCCCGTTTGCCGGTAAAACGGTGGTGCTAACCGGTAGCCTGAGCCAGATGTCCCGGGATGACGCGAAGGCGCGGCTGGTGGAGCTGGGGGCGAAGGTTGCGGGCAGCGTATCGAAAAAGACCGATCTGGTGATTGCCGGTGAGGCGGCGGGCTCTAAGCTGGCTAAAGCGCAGGAGCTGGGGATTGCGGTGATCGACGAAGACGAGATGCTGCGCCTGATGGGAGCCTGAGATGGATAAGGCCCAACTGGTAGAGATTGCTAACACTGAGATGCCCTTTGGTAAATATAAGGGCCGGATGCTGATCGATCTTCCGGAGGAGTATCTGCTCTGGTTTGCCCGCAAGGAGACATTTCCGCCCGGGCATCTTGGGCAATTGATGGCCTTTACGTTGCTGATTAAAACCGAGGGGCTGACGCATCTTGTGCAGCCCCTCCGGCGTTCTTAGCTGTTATCAGCAGCCTGATGGGCCTGCTGCGCCTCCGCCTGACGCTTATAGCGGCGCGCCAGCACGGCACAGACCATCAGTTGGATCTGGTGGAAGATCATCAGCGGCAGCACCATCATGCCAATGACGGACGTCGGGAAAAGTATATTGGCCATCGGGATACCGTTGGCCAGGCTCTTTTTTGAGCCGCAGAAGACGATGGTAATTTCATCGGCTTTGTTAAAGCCGCAGAGGCGTGCCACGAGGATATTTACCCCCATCACAATCGCCAGCAGGACCAGGCTGACAATCACGATAAACAGCAGCGATCCCATTCCAACCTTATGCCAGATACCGTTCACCACCGCCTCGCTGAAGGCAGAGTAGACCACCAGTAGAATTGAGGTCTGGTCGGTTTTAGCGATCCACTTTTTATTACGCGCCACAAATGCGGCGGTCCACGGACGTGACAGGTGGCCGAGCACAAACGGCAGCAGCAGCTGCAGCATGATTTTCCCTACCTGCTCAAGGCTGCCCTGTGCGCCGTGCATATCCATCACCAGACCCACCAGCAGCGGCGAGAGGAAGATGCCCAGCAGGCTGGAGGCTGAGGCGGAGCACACCGCAGCCGCTACGTTACCACCGGCCAGCGAGGTAAAAGCGATCGCGGACTGTACGGTGGCTGGCAGAATGCAGAGGTAGAGAAAACCGGTATAGAGCTCTGGGCTGACGTTGACCGGTGCCCACCAGGCAAACAGCACGCCCAGCACCGGGAAGAGGATAAAGGTGCTGCACATCACCCAGAGGTGCAGTCGCCAGTGGCTGCCGCCGGCAATAATGGCCTCGCGGGAGAGTTTGGCGCCGTGCATAAAGAAGAGCAGGGCGATAGCGGCGGTGGTGAGTCCTTCAAAGAAGGGGACGAAGCCGCCGCGGGCTGGAAAAAAAGAGGCCACTAAAACAACGGCAATAAGCGTGAGCGTAAACGGATCGAGGACGCGTAAAAATTTCATAATGACTCCTGAAAGACAGTGCCACCATTTTGCTTTTATCTGGATGTTAATGAAAAGTGATTTATCGCGTTTGTTGAGAAATGAGAGAGGCTTAATGCCTCTCTGAGCGATTAGATATAGATATCAATCTTATTTTCGGCGGAGGGGGAATTGACGCCTTCGGCTTTAGCCTGTTTCTGCTCCTGATTTTTCTGCGCCTCTTCTGCCTGACGGCGCTGAAGCTGTGCGATCTGTGCCTGCAGCATCTTGATCTGATCCTGAATCAGCTCCTGCTGCTTTTTCTTCTCTTCCGTGGTGCCGCTGCCGCTCGCGATCTCTTTCAGCTGTTTGGTGAGTTTGGTGACCTGCAGGGTCAGGCTCTGGATCTGGGAGGCGATATCGCTGCTGGCGCTGCTGGAAGAGCGTCCGGAACTGCCGGACTGGACTGACGGCGTAGTTGTTGAAATTGTTGTCATTATAAAACCTCTCTTGCCATAAACTTGTTATATCGGCATTTTTTTAGAGAGCTTGAGAGAGAAAGTCGACATCGGCATGTCGGGTGGCGCTTCGCTGACCCGACCTACAAACCGCACTGCGCTCACCGTAGGCCGGGCAAACGCAGTGCCGCCCGGCGTTAAATCACGGACGGCAGAAAGCAAAAAAGCGCCTTTAGGGCGCTTTTTTACATTGGTGGGTCGTGCAGGATGACTCGCTTCGCTCGCCCTTCGGGCCGTCGCCGTAAACGGCTCCGTTGTCTCACTGCGCTCGACACGAACCTGCCGCAGGTATACTCGTCTCATCCTGAGACTCGCCCTTTGGGTCAACGCTATGCGTTGCTCAAAATTGTTCCGGACAATTTTGTCGAATCTTTTGAAAACGGCAGATAGCAAAAAAGCGCCTTTAGGGCGCTTTTTTACATTGGTGGGTCGTGCAGGATTCGAACCTGCGACCAATTGATTAAAAGTCAACTGCTCTACCAACTGAGCTAACGACCCGAAATGGTGGGCGATGACGGGCTCGAACCGCCGACCCCCTCCGTGTAAAGGAGATGCTCTACCAACTGAGCTAATCGCCCATTTCGGAACTGCTGTTGATAAGTTGAGATTGGTGGGCGATGACGGGCTCGAACCGCCGACCCCCTCCGTGTAAAGGAGATGCTCTACCAACTGAGCTAATCGCCCAATCTCACTGCTTATCTACACTGCGGTCATCATCTTAATGATGGTGGGTGATGACGGGCTCGAACCGCCGACCCCCTCCGTGTAAAGGAGATGCTCTACCAACTGAGCTAATCACCCCCGCTGTGTGGAGTCGCATTATAGGGAGAGTTGAAAATGAGTCAACGCCTTTTCTCAAGATTTTGTTTGTTCGTCGTAAATTTAGACAAAGCGGCGCATAAATCGCTGCGTACGCATGATTTCTAAACAAAAAACGGCTTTGACTCACCCAGAGTAGTAACAACATTGAGGAATCAGCGCAGGGTGATAGAATATTGCCCATTCTGTTTTCCAGGACTTGCCGGCTGTCGGCATCGTTATCAACGTAAGGCCATTTCATGAAAATCAAAACTCGCTTCGCGCCAAGCCCGACCGGCTATCTGCACGTCGGTGGGGCGCGTACCGCTCTCTATTCCTGGCTTTTCGCACGTCACCAGAACGGTGAGTTTGTGCTGCGTATTGAAGACACCGATCTCGAACGCTCTACGCCAGAGGCTATCGAAGCCATTATGGATGGCATGAACTGGCTGAATCTGGAGTGGGATGAAGGCCCCTATTTCCAGACCAAACGTTTCGACCGCTACAATGCAGTTATTGACGACATGCTGAAAGTGGGCACCGCCTACCGTTGCTACTGCTCTAAAGAGCGTCTGGAGGCGCTGCGTGAAGAGCAGATGGCCAACGGCGAGAAGCCGCGCTATGACGGTCGCTGCCGCCATGACCACAGCGAACACGCTGCCGATGAACCTTGCGTCGTACGCTTTGCGAACCCGCAGGATGGCTCAGTGATCTTTGATGACCAGATCCGTGGCCCGATCGAATTCAGCAACCAGGAGCTGGACGATCTGATCATCCGCCGCACCGACGGTTCGCCAACCTATAACTTCTGTGTAGTGGTTGACGACTGGGATATGCAGATCACTCACGTGATCCGCGGTGAAGACCACATCAACAACACCCCGCGCCAGATCAACATTCTGAAAGCGCTGAATGCCCCGGTGCCGGTCTATGCTCACGTCTCCATGATCAACGGCGACGACGGCAAAAAGCTCTCCAAGCGCCACGGCGCGGTGAGCGTTATGCAGTATCGTGATGACGGCTATCTGCCAGAAGCGCTGCTTAACTACCTGGTGCGTCTGGGCTGGTCCAGCGGCGATCAGGAGATCTTCAGCCGCGAAGAGATGATCAACCTCTTCTCGCTGGGTGCGGTAAGCAAATCGGCCAGCGCCTTTAACACCGACAAGCTGCTGTGGCTGAACCACCACTATATCAACACCCTGGCTCCGGAGTACGTTGCCACCCACCTGCAGTGGCATATTGAGCAGGCAAATATCGACACCCGCACCGGCCCGCAGCTGTCAGAGCTGATCGGACTGCTGGGCGAGCGCTGCAAAACGCTGAAAGAGATTGCCGAGAGCTGCCGCTACTTCTATGAGGAGTTTGCTGAGTTTGACGCCGACGCTGCCAAGAAGCACCTGCGTCCGGTTGCGCGTCAGCCGCTGGAAGTGGTGCGCGACAAGCTGGCCGCTCTGACCGACTGGACGGCGGAAAATATCCACCATGCGATTCAGGCGACCGCCGATGAGCTGGAAGTGGGAATGGGTAAAGTCGGGATGCCGCTGCGCGTGGCCGTGACCGGGGCAGGGCAGTCGCCTGCGCTGGACGTTACCGTACATGCGATTGGTAAAACCCGCAGCGTTGAGCGTATTAACCGCGCGCTGGGCTTTATTGCAGAGCGCGAAAGCCAGCAGTAAGCAGGCGGTAACCGCACTCAACAAAAACGGCAGGGTTAACCTGCCGTTTTTTTATGCCTCAGCGTCGGCGATGCCCAGCCGGGTTAAAAACCCGCGCAGGCCTTCGCGTGCCAAAAAGCGCTCCAGGCGCTCCTGCTCTGCGGGCGTCATATTCTGCAGAACGGTATTAATCTGGCGTAGCGAGGCGGTTTGAAACAGCGTGCCATAGTCTGCGGCGGGTTCCGCCATTGACCAGGCCGACTGGCGGTGACGAACCACCGGCGTTTTGCGCATATAGGCCAGCACGCGCTCATCAATATGGATCAGCCGTGCCCGGCCGCCTTTCACACCGGTTAGCGTCTCGGTTGTCCAACCCTGTTCACGGATCCAACGGTTAACGGTTTGTCTGGCCACGCCAAGGTAGTCCGCCATCTCTTCAGGCGTCATTTTGTCAGGTAGCTTCATCTTACTTATCCCTACCGCGAATACCCAGCCGTTGGAGCAGGCCGCTGATCCCCTCGCGCATTAACAGAGAGGTCAGCTGTTTCTGTTCTGAAGGCGTCATCTCTTTCGCCAGCGTCACCAGCAGCACGTCGAGTGAGCTATCCAGGCTGGCATCAGCGTAGAGCGTCGCATCGGCAGCCCGGCGAGCGTTGCGGATAAACTCACGCACCTGTTCATTGATATGCACCACGCGCGCCTTGCCACCCTGAACGCCTGGCTTAGGTGACGTTACCCAGCCCTCTTTGCGTACCCACTTGTTAATGGTTTGGCGGCTATAGCCTGTCAGTCTGGCTAACTCTTCCGGCGTCATTCGTTCCTTGATCATACGATTTCCTGACGAGCAGTAGGGGTAATTAGGGGTTCATTTTATAGCACCATTTTACGCGAAAATGTGACAGGTTTAACTCCTGGCTGCGAGCAGGCGCGCAATGTCGTTCATTTGTTTGCTTTTTCAGCGGTTGAGAGACAGAGTGAGATTTTGCCGTTGACACCTGACAAAGGAATTCATATTATGCCGCCCGTCAACACGACAGCTTTACGCAACGGGGCTATAGCTCAGCTGGGAGAGCGCTTGCATGGCATGCAAGAGGTCAGCGGTTCGATCCCGCTTAGCTCCACCAAATTCTGAACCCAACAGATTTGGTGCGTAAAGAAGACTGTGGGGCTATAGCTCAGCTGGGAGAGCGCTTGCATGGCATGCAAGAGGTCAGCGGTTCGATCCCGCTTAGCTCCACCAAAATTCAGACCCTCGCATTTGCGAGGGTTTTTTTATATCTGTCACTCCTCTTTCACGAACATTCAGTAAAATTTTTATAGCGTTTCCAGGAAATTCTCCCATTCCTTAACTATTGTTAAGCACCAATTCACTATCAGCTTGCTAACTTGATTCACCTTGTGAATAAACCTATTATTTCTGCCCAGCGAAAATGCATGCCCAGAGCACATTTATTAACTCAAATGAAAATGAAAATATACAGTCATGTGAAAGTGTTTTTAATTGCGTTAATAATGTGTATAGCAATTGTCCCTTTTTCACGTCTTATTTCTCCGCGCGCCCAGGTAGATGCGAGTGAAATCTTTCTGGCATGGCTACCGTTCAGCGTCTCGCTGGCAATGATCCTGCTTTTTGGTCGCCGGGCCATCTTTCCGCTGGTGGTGGGATTTGCCCTGGTTTATGAGCAGCTGCTGGATTTAACATTGTTGCAAACCGGTGTTTTCCTTTTCTGCTTCTTCTTTCCCCTCCTGCTGTCATGCACCATTGTGCGCTGGCAGCTGGGCACGCGCTGGCGACACGGCTTGCCAAACCGGGATATGGGGGTGCGCACCGTCTGGCTGGCCTTCGTAGCGCCTGCCGCTATTAAGGCAACCATGTACGTTGCGGGTGCCAGGGTGACATTTCCAACGCCGATGGCCCGGTTCTTTGATACCGGCTCGGTTATTTACAGCATCATTGATATACAGAGTTTGATGTGCGCGGCGCTGATTTTTACCATGATGTTTTATTATCCGTTGCGCATGATGGTGAATCCCCGCTATGGCCGGACGCTGTGGCGAAAAAGCATCAGACCTTTTTTGTCACCACGAAGAAGAAATTTTACTTTAGGCTGGCTGCTCACATTAGCGCTATTTCTTATTGTCGTCTGTTCACCGTATCAGTCTGACTATATAGCCGGGTACCTGGTACCGATCATCTTTATCTTATTTACCTTAGGGATCGGTAAGTTAAGCCCGCCGTTAATCGGTATGAGCTGGGCAATTACCGCCCTGATGCTCCTTGCTAACAATCAAAACTTCTTGCAGGGTGTTTACACTGAATATTCTATGGCCTTCGTGCTGTCGGTGCTGATCTCCTTTACCATCTGCATTCTCTACATGGCCTCTATTTACCGGCGCAGCGAGTGGCTTAAGCGGGCATGGAAGGCGCAGGCGCTAACCGATCCCCTTACCGGTCTGCCGAATTTACGCGCCCTTGAACAGCAGTTAGAGAAGCATACGCATCGGGTCGTCTGTTGCCTGCACATCAGCAACCTGGAGTTTCTCAGTCGCCACTACGGCATGATGATGCGCGTGCAGTGTAAGCGCAGCATCACCCGTGAGCTACAGCCGCTGCTGATGCGCAATGAGAAGGTCTATCAGCTGCCGGGAAGCGAACTCCTGCTGCTGCTCAACGGTGCCGATCCCACGGCGCGGCTTCAGCACATGGTGGACTACCTCAGCGGGCGGAAAATTTTCTGGCACCACACCGCAATGGATATCGAGTTTGGGGCCTCGTGGGGCATTATTGAAGGCGCAGGGGAGATGTTTCACCAAATGCTGGGGCAGCTGAGCTGGCTTTCCGAGCAGGCCTGTGCAAGCTCGCATGTGCTAGCGCTAACCCAGAGCCTTGAGACCGTATGCGGCCACACTACCGAGCGTGTGCTGCTGCTTAACCGCGTAAAGCGCGCCCTGGAGCAGGATGGACTGTTGCTCTATGCCCAGCCAATCCAGAATGCCGATGGCGTGGGATACCATGAGGTGCTGACCCGTCTTGCAGTTGAAGGTGAAGTTCTGACGCCTGACCGCTTTCTGCCGGTGATCGCCCAGTTTAACCTGAGCATTCGCTTCGATATGCAGGTACTGGAGACCCTGCTGCGCTGGCTACGTGCGCACCCGGTTCCCGGTACTCAGGCGCGTTTCTCCGTCAACCTGATGCCGCTGACCCTGATGCAAGAAGAGTCGGCCACGCAGATTATGACCCTGTTTAAAAGCTATGACGTTGCCCCTCAGTGCGTGATCATTGAGATAACAGAAGAGCAGGCTTTCTCTAATTCTGAAACCAGCATGCATAACATTCAGCGTCTGCAAAACTACGGCTTTAAGATTGCGATCGATGATTTTGGTACCGGCTACGCTAACTTCGAGCGTCTGAAGCGTCTGCATGCTGACATCGTAAAGATTGACGGCAGCTTCGTGAAAGATATCCTCACCGACTCGCTGGACGCGATGATTGTGAAATCGATCTGCTTTATGGCGAAGGCCAAATCCCTGACCGTGGTGGCAGAGTATGTGGAGACCGAGGAGCAGCGTGACCTGCTGCTCTCGCTGGGGGTGGACTACCTACAGGGGTATCTGCTTGGTAAACCCGAGAAGCTGGCAGACTAGAGATAAAAAAACCGGGGCAGGGCCCCGGTTTTTTATAGGTACAACGTAAACTTACAGCACGAGCGCAGCGATAGACGCAGACAGTACGCTGACCAGCGTAGAGCCGTAGACCAGCTTCAGACCAAAGCGTGATACCACGTTGCCTTGCTCTTCGTTCAGGCCTTTAATGGCGCCGGCAATGATGCCGATAGAGGAGAAGTTAGCAAAGGAGACGAGGAACACGGAGAGGATCCCTTCCGCACGTGGCGACAGGGTGCTGGCGATCTTCTGCAGGTCCATCATGGCAACGAATTCGTTAGAGACCAGTTTGGTTGCCATAATACTGCCTACCTGCAGCGCTTCGCCGGCCGGTACGCCCATTACCCATGCAACCGGGTAGAAGATGTAGCCCAGAATGCCCTGGAAGGAGATACCCAGTACGGCGGCGAACAGGGCGTTCAGGCCGGAGATCAGGGCGATAAAGCCGATCAGCATAGCGGCAACGATAATCGCCACTTTGAAGCCTGCCAGGATATACTCACCCAGCATCTCAAAGAAGCTCTGGCCTTCATGCAGATTCGCCATCTGCAGGTTCTCTTCGCTCTCATCCACGCGGTAAGGGTTGATCAGCGACAGAACGATAAAGGTGCTGAACATGTTGAGAACCAGCGCCGCAACGACGTACTTTGGATCCAGCATGGTCATGTACGCGCCAACGATCGACATGGAGACGGTAGACATCGCCGTGGCTGCCATGGTGTACATGCGGTTGCGCGACATTTTGCCGAGGATATCTTTATAGGCGATAAAGTTTTCTGACTGCCCCAGAATCAGCGAGCTTACCGCGTTAAAGGACTCCAGTTTGCCCATGCCGTTAACTTTTGACAGCACGGTACCAATAGCGCGAATGACAATCGGCAGAACGCGAATGTGCTGCAGGATACCGATCAGCGCCGAGATAAAGACGATAGGGCAGAGTACCTTCAGGAAGAAGAACGCCAGACCTTCATCGTTCATTTTGCCAAAGACAAAGTTTGTCCCTTCGTTGGCAAAGCCGAGCAGCTTTTCAAACATCTCGGAGAAGCCACGCACGAAGCCCTGACCAATGTCGGAGTTCAGGAAGAACCAGGCGAGTAACACTTCAATAACCAAAAGCTGAACAACGAAACGAATACGAATTTTCTTGCGATCGCTGCTGACCAGTAAGGCAAGCAGCGCCACAACGGCAAGCGCCAAAACAAAGTGAAGAACGCGGGACATACTTTTTGCTCCAAACATGAGGCAGGTTTAGTTTTCGTGCACATTCTATGAAACAAGAGTAAATAAAACGAGATCAAATACACACTATCGTAATGTCCTGTGACGAGACTCAAAAATAGTGATCAAAGATACAATTTTGTTATGTTAATAAAAGAAGTGTAAAACCCTTTTACGCTGCTAAACTGTAACAAATGGGACAACCTCCCCACGCAATTTCGCTCTTTTCCTGATCTTCACTCCGTTAATCGGTTTTATCTATCAAAGAAATCCACCCAAACCAACTTGATAATCATTCGCATTTTGCTAGCATGAAACATAGCAAAGGCTATATTAGAGGCAAAAATGAACGATAGCAGCGTTGAGAGTAGCAGCGGACGTACAGCGCGGAAGCTTCGGTTCGCATTAATGGGACCCGCCTTTGTGGCGGCTATTGGCTATATCGATCCCGGCAATTTTGCTACCAATATTCAGGCCGGGGCCAGCTTCGGCTACAAGCTGCTGTGGGTGGTGGTCTGGGCTAACCTGATGGCGATGCTGATCCAGGTGCTCTCCGCCAAACTGGGGATTGCCACGAGCAAAAACCTTGCCGAGCATATTCGCGATCGCTATCCGCGTCCTGTGGTGTGGTTCTATTGGGTGCAGGCAGAAATCATCGCCATGGCCACCGACCTGGCGGAGTTTATCGGGGCGGCGATTGGCTTTAAGCTCATTCTCGGCGTCTCGCTGCTGCAGGGGGCGGTGCTCACCGGCATTGCCACCTTCTTGATTCTGATGCTGCAGCGGCGCGGCGATAAACCGCTGGAGAAGGTGATCGGCGGTTTGCTGCTCTTTGTCGCTGTGGCCTACGTGGTAGAGCTGATCTTCTCCCAGCCTAAGCTGGTGGATCTGGGTAAAGGGATGCTGATCCCGAGCCTGCCGACTACCGAAGCGGTGTTTTTGGCGGCGGGCGTGCTGGGGGCAACCATTATGCCCCACGTCATCTATCTGCACTCCTCTCTGACCCAGAACCTGCATGACGGATCGCGCAAAGAGCGCTACTCGGCAACGAAGTGGGACGTAGCGATTGCAATGACCATCGCGGGCTTCGTTAACCTGGCGATGATGGCCACCGCCGCCGCCGCGTTTCACTTTAGCGGCCATACCGGGGTTGCCGACCTGGATCAGGCCTATCTTACTCTCGAACCGCTGCTAAGCCATGCGGCAGCCACCATCTTTGGCCTGAGCCTGGTGGCGGCAGGGCTCTCTTCCACGGTAGTGGGCACCCTGGCCGGTCAGGTGGTGATGCAGGGGTTTGTTCGCTTCAGTATTCCGCTGTGGCTACGTCGGTCTATCACCATGCTGCCTTCGTTTATCGTGATTCTGATGGGGCTGGATCCGACGCGTATTCTGGTGATGAGTCAGGTTCTGCTGAGCTTTGGTATCGCGCTGGCGCTGGTACCTCTGCTGATCTTTACCAGCGACGGCAAGCTGATGGGGGAGCTGGTCAATACCAAACTGGTAAAACGTCTCGGCTGGGTGATTGTGGCTCTGGTGGTAGGGCTTAACCTGTGGCTGCTGATAGGTATGGCGCTGGGGCTGTAGTGTGAGGGTAACGCCGGGTGGCGGCTGCGCCTGACCCGGCTTGGGCAAGGATTACGCTTTTATCAATGGTGGTGGCCGTGACCATGGCCATGACCGCGCCCCGGACCACGACGATCGCTACGATCTTCCCAGCCTTCGCGATAGCCACGCTCATACGCTTTTCGGTTGTCCCAGCCGCGATGGTAACCGCGATCGTGCGGACGCCAGCGGTTATCGCGCCACTGATAGTGGCGATTCCAGTAGTCCCGGTCGCGCCAGTCTCGGCCATCCCAGTAGTGGCCCCGATCGTCCCGGTCGCCAATCTGTAATTTTATAGACGGCAACAGCGTGATCTCACCGGCGTGGGCGACCAGCGGGGCTGTAGTAGCCATTAACAGTGCTGCCAGAATAAGTGACCTGAACATAAAAATTTCCTCCACGAGCGGGCCACGATGGCCTGTAAGAAAATATTACGAGACGTAAAGTCCCGTAGCATCGCCTAAACTCCTAATTCGTGGATGGCAGCACTTTTTGTTAAAAAAAGATTAACCTGCGTCGTTCAGAATTGCATCAATGGCGGCACACTCCTGCTCGGTAAAGTGGCGGTTAGCCAGCATGCCCGCAGCGTCGTCTAACTGGGCAATTTTACTTGCGCCAATTAACACCGAGGTCACTCTGTCCCCGCGCAGCACCCATGCCAGCGCCATCTGGGAGAGCTTCTGTCCACGCGCCTGCGCCAACGCATTAAGCTTACGCACCTTCTCCAGCTTCTCCTCGGTAAGCTGATCCGGGCTGAGGAAGCGGCTCCCGCTGGCGGCCCGTGAATCTTCCGGAATGCCGTTGAGGTAACGGTCCGTGAGCTGACCGCCTGCCAGCGGCGAGAAGGCGATGCTGCCGACGCCTTTTTCCGCCAGCAGATCCAGGAGCTCATCCTCTACCCAGCGCTCAAACAGTGAATATTTCGGCTGATGGATCAGGCAGGGCGTGCCCAAATCGTCGAGGATGGCGATAGCCTCGCGGGCCAGATCGGCCGGGTAGTTCGACAGCCCAACGTAGAGCGCTTTCCTCTGGCGCACAATATGGTCCAGCGCGCGCATGGTCTCCTTCAGCGGCGTATGCGGATCCGGGCGGTGATGATAGAAGATATCGACATACTCAAGCCCCATCCGGCGCAGGCTCTGATCGAGGCTGGCAATAAGATACTTGCGTGAACCCCAGTCACCGTAAGGGCCGTCCCACATGGTGTAACCGGCTTTGGAAGAGATAATCAGCTCGTCGCGGTACGGTAAAAAGTCCTCTTGCAGGATGCGGCCAAAGTTGCTTTCGGCAGATCCCGGCGGCGGACCGTAGTTATTGGCGAGGTCGAAATGGGTGATACCCAGATCGAAGGCGTGACGTAGCAGCTGGCGGCTGGTATCAACCCGCGTCGCGTCACCAAAGTTATGCCACAGCCCCAGCGATATTGCCGGTAGCCTGATGCCGCTATCGCCGCAGCGGCGATACTCCATTCCCTGATAGCGCTCAGGATTGGCCTGATAAACCATGCAGTTACCCTCTCTGTTCTGTAAATAGCGCAACATTACACCGGACGAGCCGATGAAACCCGCGCGGGCGTTAATCTTTGCGACGTGGCGCAATCATCAGCGGTTTTCCCGCCAGCAGCAGCCACGCGGGAAGCATCACAATACACAGCAGCGGCAGGAGGGTAGTATCCGGCACCACCGCCGCCGCCATAAACAGGCTCAGCCAGCCGTCGCGGGTCACCACCAGCACCAGGCCAAGAATGGCGCACGATACGGTAATCGCTGCCGGAACGGCCTCGACGTGCTCGTGCAGCATCAGCCCTAACGCCACCGCCACGAATACGGCCGGGAAGATGCGCCCGCCGCGAAAGCCGCAGGCGGCAGCAATCACCAGCGCAGCAAGCTTCACCACCGCAAACAGCAGGTAGTCGCTGACGGTAAAGGTCTGGCTAAAGGCCAACTGCTGCATCTCGCTCAGCCCCTTGAACAGCGTGATATGCCCACCGATGATGCCGAGAATACCCAGCAGAAAGCCGCCGATGCCGAGGATCAACACCGGATGGCCCAGCCGGTGCATCAGCTGGTGCAGGCGTGGCAGGCACCACACCGCAATCATCCCCAACGCAATAGCGATGGCGGCCACTACCGCGCCGCTAAAGATATCCATCAGCTGCATCTGCCCGTAGTGGGCAATCGGCAGCGAGAAGTGCGGGTGGAAAAAGAGGCTGGTGGTTAGCGCGCCTGCGGCAGCGGACATCAGCGGAGCGAAGAGCCGATCCCACAGCGGGACGTCGCTGTTACCGCCCAGGGTCTGGGAGAAGATCAGCGCGGCGGCAACCGGCGTGCCAAACAGCGCGCCTATGGTGCCGGCAGAGGCCAGCACCGTCCAGTCAAGCGCCGTCACCCGCGGAAAGAGCCGCGCGCCTACGGCAACCGCAAGGGCAATATTGATTACCATAATAGGATGCTCAGGGCCAAGGCTGACGCCGCCCGCCAGGCCAATAATCAGCGCACAGAGCAGGCCGGGGAGGGTAGAGGTGGCTACCGGCGCACCAATCAGCGGCTCGGTGGCCGGATCCGGTCCACCGTGACCCGGGCTGTAGCGCAGCACCAGCCCGACGGCCACGCCGGTGAGGGTCAGCATCAGCAGCGTCCAGAAGGGGGAATCCAGGGGGACGCCCAGCGATATCGGCAGGCTGGACCAGAGAATAGATTGCAGCACGGAGGCGACTTTCATCACCGCCACCAGTACAACACTCGACGCAATGCCAATAATCAACGCGGGAAGCGACAGCAACAGCATGGTTCTGGCTCGCGGATGGAGCATGATGATTTCCTTCTACTTTCACTTAGGTGCACCATTGCACGGCTCGCCTGGCGGCGTCGACACAAATGATGCGGAAAGAGTAAAGTTATTCTGTGATGAAGCTCTATAATCCCTCAGCACTCGTGCTATGGTCGTTGTTGTTACAGCGCCTTGAATTTACAGTGTGCCAAAGATTTATTCTGACTTTAGCGGAGCCGTAAAAGAATGACAAAGTATGCTTTAGTAGGAGACGTAGGCGGCACCAATGCGCGTTTAGCGCTATGCGATGTCGCCAACGGCGAAATTTCCCAGGCTAAGACCTATTCCGGGCTGGATTATCCAAGCCTGGAAGCCGTGGTTCGCGTCTACCTTGCTGAACACAACGTCAGTGTTGAAGATGGCTCCATTGCCATCGCCTGCCCGATTACCGGCGACTGGGTCGCCATGACGAACCACACATGGGCTTTCTCCATCGCTGAGATGAAGCAGAACCTCGGCTTTGCTCACCTGGAGATCATCAACGACTTTACCGCCGTATCGATGGCGATCCCTATGCTGGACAGAGAGCATCTGACCCAGTTTGGCGGCGGAGAGCCGGTCGAAGGTAAACCGATTGCCGTCTACGGGGCCGGTACCGGCCTTGGCGTTGCGCATCTTGTGCATGTCGATAAGCGCTGGGTGAGCCTGCCGGGTGAGGGCGGCCACGTTGACTTCGCGCCAAACAGCGAAGAGGAGGCCATTATCCTGGAGGAGCTGCGTGCTGAAGTGGGGCATGTCTCTGCCGAGCGCGTGCTGTCAGGTCCTGGGCTGGTTAATCTTTACCGGGCGATTGTGAAATCGGATGGCCGCCTGCCGGAAAACCTCCAGCCGAAAGATGTCACCGAGCGTGCATTAGCGGACAGCTGTACCGACTGCCGCCGGGCGCTGTCGCTGTTCTGCGTGGTGATGGGCCGCTTTGGTGGCAACCTGGCGCTGACGCTGGGCACCTTCGGCGGGGTCTATATCGCGGGCGGTATCGTGCCGCGCTTCCTCGACTTCTTTAAGGCGTCCGGTTTCCGCGGCGGCTTTGAGGATAAAGGGCGCTTTAAAGCCTATGTGCAGGACATTCCGGTGTACCTGATCGTGCATGACAACCCAGGCCTGCTGGGCGCAGGGGCGCATATGCGCCAGACCCTGGGCTACATCCTCTGATCACAGGTGCATTAGCTGCCTGAACTCTTTAACCTTGCTGCGGCTGACGGGAACCTGAAAATCGAGATCCCTCAGCCGTAGAATATAGGTGTTGTTAAACCAGGGTTCGATCTCGCGGATCTTGTTCAGGTTGACGCAGTAAGAGCGATGGCAGCGGAAGAAGTGCGCCGCTGGTAGCTTGCTGCAAAATTCGGTGATATTCATCGGCATAACGTAGGATTCACGCCGGGTGTAGACAAACGTCATCTTCTCATGGGCTTCGGCATAGTAGATATCGTGAATGCTGGTCACGATAATACGCTCGTCCTTAACAAGATTGATGGTGTCGTTCTCGCGGGTGGCGACCGTGCCGCCGCTGGTGCCGGATTGCTGCTGCCAGGCCGCCTCCAGCTTTTGCAGCATGGTGATGATCCGCGACTCCTGATAGGGCTTCAGAATGTAGTCAAACGCTTCCAGCTCAAACGCCTCGACCGCATGCTCTTTCCACGCGGTAATAAACACAATAAAAGGCTTATGCGCGAACTGGCTGATGTTCTGCGCCAGCAGCACGCCGTCCAGGGACGGAATATTAATATCGAGAAACAGGGCATCCACCTTGTTGTGCTGAAGGTACTTCAGCACGTCCAGACCGTCATCGAAGGTGGCGACAATCTCCATCTGGCTGTGCGCTTTGATAAGCCAGCTCAGCTCCTGCTGGGCAAGGATCTCATCTTCAACGATGATAACTTTCACTGTCACTCTCCTGTTTAACGCAGCAGCGTAACCGGTCCGGGAACCGGGGTGTGCTGATGCGGCACGTAAAAGGCAATCTCCGTCCCCGGCTCAAGGCGGCGAATGTGCAGACCTTCACCGTAGAGCAGCTTCACGCGATGATGCACATTCAGCAGGCCGATTTTATTTCCGGGCATCTCATTGGCTTCAACGCGCTCAATCACTTTGGGATCGATACCGTGGCCGGTGTCGCGCACGGCAATGCGCACCCGGTTGCCACACTCTTCCACGCTGATGTTCACCACACCTTTGCCTTTACACGGCTGGATCCCGTGGACGATAGCGTTCTCAACCAGCGGCTGGATCAGCAGGCTGGGGATCACGCAGGTAACCTCTTCATCAATATCATAAATCACCGTCAGCTTGTCGCCGAAACGCGCCTGCTCAATGGCAATGTAATCTTTAATTTGGTACAGCTCTTTTTTAATGTCGATCTGCTCGTCGTCATTCAGCTCGATGTTATAGCGCAGGTAGCGCGACAGGTTGATGATCAGCTGCCGGGCGGTATCCGGATTCATGCGAATCGACGAGGAGATGGCGTTCAGCGCGTTAAACAGGAAGTGCGGGTTAATCTTGCTCTGTAGCGCCCGCAGCTCTGCTTTATTGGCCATCTCCCGCAGCTGTTCGGCGCGGGAGACCTCCAGCTGGGTGGAGATGATCTGTGACAGGCCCACCGCCATCTCCTGTAGGGACGAGGTGATCTGGTGGGCGTGGCAGTAGTAGATCTTGAGCGTGCCGGTGACCACCCCTTTCTCCCATAGCGGGATCACCAGCATAGAGTGGATCTCCGGCGTGCGGTGCGCCTCGTCATTGTTTTTAATGACGATTTCGCCGTTGTCGATCGCCCGGCGGGTTGTGGGGCTGATAATATCATCGCTATCGCGGTAGTTGTTTTCACCGACGCCCACGTAGGCAAGGACGTGATCGATGTTGGTGATGGCAACCGCATCGGCGTGAATATCGCGGCGGATAATGTCGCATACCTGGCGCAGCGACTCGCTGTTCACGTGGCGGAACAGAGGCAGCGTTTTATTGGCGATATCGAGGGCCAGCTTCGCCTGGCGCGCCGCGCTGGCCTCCTTCTCACCCTCAACGCTCTGCACCAGCAGCACGATAAAACCGATGCACACCGTGCCTAAAATCATCGGCACGCCGATTTTTGACACGATATCCAGCCCCAGCGCGGTAGTGGGTGCCCAGAGAACGACCAAAATCATCGTCAGTGTTTCGCACAGCATGCCCGCGATAATTCCCACCCGCCAGCGCTGCGCCTTCGGCGTTTTGACGTTGATCCAACCCGAGAGAATGCCCGCCACGATGCTGGTAATAAAGCAGGGGACGGCGGTAACGCCACCGATATCGATCAGGTAGCGATGGGTACCGGCAATCATGCCGGTAATAATGCCGACCCAGGGCCCGAACAGGATCCCACCCGACATCACCGCAATAATCCGCACGTTAACCAGCGAGCCCTCGACCTGCACACCTGACCAGGTGCTAAACAGGGCAAACATCGAGAAGATAGCGGTCACGGCCAGCAGCTCTTTAGGGGAGTGGGCCGTTTTATGCAGCAGCTCGCGGAACAGGCGGATGCGAATAAGAAAGAAGAGGCAAATAAGCATTAACGCCGCACGATCGAAAACCGCCAGCAGCATAGTGAAAATTTCGTGCACGGGTAGCTCTTGTGAATGACATGAAAAAGCGATGATAAAAAAATTAGCGACAGAAGACCAGTTAACTTCCCTAAAGGGTAAATAGGGAAAAACCCTTTACAGAAAAGGGGATTGATAAAGGCAGGCGGTTGGCTGGCAAACCCAGGCGTGCAGAGTAATATTACGGTAACTTCATTGATATCATCATGTTAAATGGTATTGCATTTAATGTTTAAATTAACCGCAGCGCCATTTTTTGTTTAGCCGATGGTTCCGCTTTTTCTTCGCCAAACAATTTTTGCTTTTTTTCTCGACAGCAGGAAATTTTTCAGGCTATTTTCAATGTCATGCCACTACGACAGGTGGCAACGTCGCTCGGACGGTCCGGGCGCTCACGTTATCCGAGGAATCTATGGCTGAATTCAGTCCTAAACGCCGCTTTACGCGTATCGATCGTCTCCCCCCTTACGTTTTTAACATCACTGCTGAACTGAAGATGGCTGCGCGTCGGCGCGGCGAAGATATTATTGACTTCAGCATGGGTAACCCTGACGGTGCTACTCCGCCGCACATCGTTGAAAAGCTCTGCACCGTGGCCCAGCGCCCGGATACCCACGGTTACTCAACGTCACGCGGTATTCCACGCCTGCGGCGGGCCATCTCCCGCTGGTACCAGGAGCGCTACCAGGTTGAGATCGATCCGGAAAACGAAGCCATCGTGACCATTGGTTCAAAAGAGGGGCTGGCGCATCTGATGCTGGCCACCCTGGATCACGGCGACACCGTGCTGGTGCCGAATCCCAGCTATCCGATCCATATCTATGGCGCGGTGATTGCCGGGGCACAGGTCCGCTCCGTGCCGCTGGTCGAGGGCGTCGACTTCTTTAACGAGCTGGAGCGCGCTATTCGCGAGAGCTATCCGAAGCCAAAAATGATGATCCTCGGCTTCCCGTCTAACCCAACGGCGCAGTGCGTAGAGCTGGAGTTCTTTGAGAAGGTGGTTGCCCTGGCAAAACGCTATGACGTGCTGGTGGTACACGATCTCGCCTATGCTGATATCGTTTACGACGGCTGGAAAGCGCCGTCCATCATGCAGGTACCCGGCGCGCGCGACGTAGCGGTAGAGTTCTTTACCCTGTCAAAAAGTTACAACATGGCAGGCTGGCGGATCGGCTTTATGGTCGGCAACGCCGAGCTGGTGAACGCCCTGGCGCGAATTAAAAGCTACCACGACTACGGAACCTTTACGCCACTACAGGTGGCGGCTATTGCTGCCCTTGAAGGCGATCAGCAGTGCGTGCGTGATATTGCCGACCAGTACAAGCGTCGTCGCGACGTGCTGGTTAAAGGTTTGCACGAGGCGGGCTGGATGGTAGAGATGCCCAAAGCTTCTATGTACGTGTGGGCAAAGATCCCGGATGCCTACGCGGAGATGGGCTCGCTGGAGTTCGCTAAGAAGCTGCTCAACGACGCGAAAGTGTGCGTGTCGCCAGGGGTTGGATTTGGCGAATATGGCGATACCCACGTGCGTTTTGCACTGATTGAGAACCGGGACCGCATTCGTCAGGCGGTGCGCGGAATCAAAGCGATGTTCCGCGCCGATGGCCTGCTTCCCGTGACCGCAAAAACCCCTGCGGAAGAGGGCGAGTAGCGCTGTACGAGAGATAAACGGTAGATAGAAGAGAAACAGGAGCCAAATGGCTCCTGTTTTTTTATGCGTGACAGCTGCTCAGATCATCAGGGCGAAGGTGCCGGCCCAAACGATGACCATCACTGAAATGCCCATAAAAAAATATTTCACGTTTCATCACTCCGCATACGTCAGGGTACGCATTAATGAACATCAGGACTGATTATAGAGAGATGAGGCTACCCCAAAGCGAAATTGAGAATTTTCTCGCTTAAGATGGCGGCATCACCCCGAAATTTCGGGCGTACCTTACGCCAGACGGCGCTAATGTACGCTTAATTTTTACAGGGTGCAAGAGGCTTTTTTTTAAATACTTTTAATGACTTAGCGGTGTCGTTGAACAGCGACACTTTAATTCCTGACTGCAATTATTTGCCATTCAGCGACGAGATTAACCTGACGGCAGACGACTTTTTGACGCTTGATTCCTAAGGAATATATGACGAAAAAGTGTGCGGCAGATCGCTTTTTATAGCCTGTTTGCAGGAAGAAAGAAGCCCGCCGGGAGGGCGGGCAAAAGGTTATTCCATTGCCGCTTTAGCCAGATCGTCCTGCACCTGCTGGCGCTGTGCCGGGGTCAGAACCTGGTTAAGATCGAAGTAGTACTTCACCTTGTAGTAACGCGCCTGCTGTTCGGCATTGCCGAACGCGGTAAGCTGCGTTTTTACCGTGTTATCACTCCATTTGCCGGAACGGATCATATCGATGATCGCGCCATCTTTCGCGCCGGTGATTTTAATTTGCTGAATATTGGTTTTGAGCTGCTGGTGCAACTGCTGAATTTTTGTTACCTGATCCTGGCTCAGCTTCAGGTGCTGCACAATAGGATCCTGAGACGGGGCCGGTGCCGTAGAGACATTTGCTGCAAAAGCCGCACCTGAAGAGAGCGCCAGAGCAGACACCAGTAAAGCGGAACGCAAAATTTTGTTCATATTTTAATCCAACAAGCAAAGATGAAAACAGACTGACGCGCACTTCCTGTCGTCACTGTCTGCTGTAACGGTGCACCGGCGTGAAGCACGATAATACTTCTCGTCTGGCTAAAAATAGAATACGCACTTAAAAGCAGATAGCCACGCGAATTTGTTTTCTAATGGTAACGGAGTGAAAATAATAGTGGGTTATGCGAATTTCTGTGATCCGCTATCAATTATCTAATATATCAATTGATAATTCTTTTGTATTTATAGAGTGAATGAATTACATAGGTAATTACTTTTATTTGAGATGAATCTTTTTATTGAAAGCAGATAAAGCCAGTCCTGGCGCGCCTTGTGGGGGTGCTGCGTTAATGAATTACGGTTTATTACATTTTTTCAGATTGATAGCTTTGTATGAGGGGAATACTCTTCCCCGGAAATTATACTTCCGTACGGGACCCTTCTTTCTTTTTATTTGTTGAGGATGCGGCTAATTGCTTCAATATTGGCCGACAACAGTCAGGCCTGGCAAGCTACTCGTTTGTTATTAAAGGAATGACTATTTACGCCTGCGCTTGCAGGAAGTTACTTAACACTCTGTCAAGGTGGTTTTTATGTTTAGAATATTATCGGCTGAATTTTTCGGCACGTTCTGGCTGGTGCTGGGCGGCTGTGGCAGCGCCGTGCTGGCGGCGGCGTTTCCAGCGCTTGGAATTGGGTTTGTCGGCGTGGCGCTGGCGTTTGGCCTGACCGTACTGACGATGGCATACGCGGTTGGCCATATCTCCGGAGCCCACTTTAATCCGGCGGTTACGCTGGGACTGTGGGTTGCCGGTCGTATTCCTGCCCGTAACGTTATCCCCTATATTGTGGCGCAGGTTATTGGCGGTATCGCCGGGGCGGCGGTGCTCTATTTTATCGCCAGCGGTAAAACCGGCTTTGATGCGACCCTTGGCGGCTTTGCTTCCAATGGCTTTGGCGACCACTCGCCGGGTGGTTTCTCCTTAACTGCCTGCGCCGTAGCCGAAGTTGTACTGACGGCGTTTTTCCTGCTGGTTATTCTCGGCGCAACGGACAGGTATGCGTCAGCGGGGTTTGCGCCGCTGGCGATTGGCCTGGCGCTGACGCTTATCCACCTTATCACTATTCCTGTTACCAACACCTCTGTTAACCCTGCACGCAGCACTGCCGTAGCAATCTTCCAGGGAACGTGGGCACTGCAGCAACTGTGGTTATTCTGGGTAACACCGCTCGTCGGTGGCCTGATCGGCGGGCTGATCTATCGGGTGCTGCTTAGCGATACCGTCTCCCTGCCGAAGCAGGCGCAGACAGCAAAAGAGTAGCTATAGTGCCATTCGTATCGCCCTGTCAGGTGGTACGAATGGCTACTTATCGTCCGGCAAGGGAGAATGGCATTCTGTCTAATAGAGATGAATCTGATATAAAATATTACGCGTCGCGCTGTATGACTCATTTCTGTTGGCCATTGCCATCATTAATAATCAATTTAATCGTGATATAATCCTGCCCCTCATTTCTCTTTTCGCTTTGGGGCACTTTTATATGCAACAGCCCGTTGTGTATGTAGGTAAATGGATGGTTACACCCTCTATTAACCAAATCAGCCAGCAAGGACGTCAGCTTACCCTTGAGCCGCGATTAATCGATCTTCTGGTCTTCTTTGCTCGTCATCCTGGACAGGTTCTGACGCGAGATGAACTGATTGATAACGTCTGGACACGCAGCGTAGTGACTGGGCATGTCGTTACCCAGAGCATCTCCGAGCTGCGTAAGTCATTAAAAGATGGCGATACTAACGCGCCTGAATATATCGTCACGGTACCAAAACGGGGCTATAAGCTCACGGTGCCGGTAACATGGCTTAGTGAAGAAGATCAAGAAGCAGGGGATACGCTACCCCCTGCGTCAGGTACACTGCCTGAAGCAACGGCTGAGCCGCCGCCTGCAAGCACTACGCTACGCAGTCGGCTTAATGCTTTTATTGTGTGGGGGTTATTTCTGTTGGCGCTGGGTTCATGTGTGGCACTGGTTGCGCTGGCGACCATCGATGCCCATCCACCGGTCACCAAAACCCGCCTGTTGCTAAACCCACGAGATATAGACATCCATCTTGTCAGTGGTAGCGGCTGTACCAACCGCAACGCACAGCACGCCTACGCCGTGGGACTGGGCAGCCTGATCACCACCTCCCTGAACACCTTCTCAACCTTTATGGTGCACGATAAAACTAACTACAACATTAGTGAACCCAGCAGCTCCGGTAAAACGCTGACCATTGAGTTTGTCAATCAGCGCCACTACCGCGCTCAGCAGTGTTTCATGTCAATTAAACTGGTAGATAACGCGGATGGTTCGACCATGTTGGATAAACGTTATTTCGTTACCAATGACAACCAGCTGTCGATCCAAAAAGATCTGATGAATAGCCTGTCTGACGCGCTGACCCAGCCGTGGCCGGATCGTCTTCAGGCGATGCTGAGTCACTATCAGCCGGCGCAAAGCTCATCTCTAGTCACTTTTTACCAGGCTCATCAACTGCTCATGAATGGCGATGTCGACTCCCTTGATAAAGCCAGCGAACTGCTTGACGAGGTGCTTAAAGCGTCTCCGGATTTTACCTATGCACGAGCGGAAAAAGCGCTGGTAGATATCTTACGTCACTCCCAGCAGCCTCTGAAAGATAAGCAGCTCGCCGTGCTGAATAACGAAATTACGCAGGTCAGCGATGCGCCTGGCATGAAAGAGATGGCCATTCTCTATCAGGTTAACGCTGTCAATATGCTCAGTAAGGGCAACGTTGATGAAGCCTATAGAAATATTAATACCTCTATCGAACTTGAGATGTCATGGATGAGCTATGTGCTGTTGGGCAAGGTTTATGAAATGAAAGGGCAGAACCGCCTGGCGGCAGATGCCTATATTACCGCCTTTAATTTACGCCCGGGTGAGAACACGCTCTACTGGATTGAAAACAGCGTATTCCAGACATCGGTAAATCGTGTGGTTCCCTATCTCGATAATTTTCTCTCACAAGAATAAATAACTTATTATAAGGTTAAATGAATGTTTAAATAATGGTTTGTTTTGTTATTTAAATGTCTTCTTATATCTTGAATGAGAACTTACTTAGTACGATTTTATCTTTGTAACCCACTGTAATTTAATGATGTTTATCTTTCCCTGACCTTTAAATGTTATCCTGATATTTAACGCAGAAAGGTCAGGGTGTCACTTTTTTGCAGTTTGTTTTTATTTCACTTTATCCTTAGGACTTTGTTAGTGCAGATCCGTAACCTCGTTGGCAGTTGGTCGGATCAATAACGCGTTTTAACTCATGATCCGTACCTCCAAATAACTCTCAGGAGACAACGAAACATGAGTACTGCCAAAAAGATCGGGCTGTTTGCCTGTACCGGTGTAGTTGCCGGGAATATGATGGGGAGCGGTATCGCCCTATTACCTGCGAACCTCGCCAGCATTGGTGCTATTTCAATCTGGGGTTGGGTCATCTCTATTATTGGTGCCATGTCGCTGGCCTATGTCTATGCGCGACTGGCAACCAAAAACCCTCAGCAGGGCGGACCTATCGCTTATGCAGGAGAGATTTCTCCAGCTTTTGGTTTCCAGACCGGCGTCCTTTACTATCATGCAAACTGGATTGGTAACCTGGCTATCGGGATTACCGCCGTCTCTTATCTTTCTACGTTTTTCCCGGTATTAAATAACCCTGTTCCTGCCGGCATCGCCTGTATTGCCATTGTGTGGCTCTTTACCTTCGTCAATATGCTCGGCGGCACCTGGGTCAGCCGACTGACCACTATCGGTCTGGTACTGGTCCTTATTCCCGTGGTGATGACAGCGGTTGTAGGCTGGCACTGGTTTGATATGGCAACCTACCAGGCAAACTGGAACACCTCCACCACCACAGACAGCCACGCGGTAATTAAAAGTATCCTGCTCTGCCTGTGGGCCTTTGTGGGCGTCGAGTCCGCAGCGGTCAGCACCGGCATGGTGAAGGATCCGAAACGTACCGTCCCGCTGGCGACCATGCTGGGCACAGCGCTGGCCGGGATTGTCTATATTGCCGCCACGCAGGTTATCGCCGGTATGTATCCCGCAGCACAGATGGCTTCCTCCGGTGCGCCGTTCGCCGTCAGTGCTTCCACCATTCTTGGTGGCTGGGCTGCGCCAATTGTCTCCGCATTTACCGCGTTTGCCTGCCTGACGTCGCTGGGCTCCTGGATGATGCTGGTCGGCCAGGCCGGTGTCCGTGCCGCTAACGATGGTAACTTCCCGAAAGTCTACGGCGAGATGGATAGCAACGGCATTCCGAAAAAGGGCCTGCTACTGGCCGCAGTCAAAATGACCGTTCTGATGGTGGTGATCACCATGATGAACTCCGCGGGGGGTAAAGCATCCGACCTGTTTGGTGAGCTGACCGGTATCGCAGTACTGCTGACCATGCTGCCTTACTTCTACTCCTGTGTGGATCTGATCCGCTTCGAAGGCATCAACGTCCGTAACTTTGTGAGCCTGATCTGCTCCGTGCTGGGCTGTGGATTCTGCTTTATCGCTCTGATGGGTGCCAGCTCCTTTGAACTGGCCGGTACCTTCATCGTTAGCCTGATCATCCTGATGTTCTACGGTCGCAAAATGCATCAGCGCCAGCTTAACAACGACGCTGCCGAAAGAGAGACCGCTAGCGCGCTGTAAACCTTAACCCTTTCCTGTAGCCCTTCTTTCACCTGTCACCTACGGCGGGAGGGGCTTGCTCTACCCGGAGATTAGATTATGAACGTTATTGCTATCATGAATCATATGGGCGTTTACTTCAAAGAAGAGCCCATCCGTGAACTCCATCGTGCACTTGAACGCCTCGATTTTCGCGTTGTTTACCCTAACGATCGCGACGATCTGCTGAAGCTAATTGAAAACAATGCCCGTCTGTGTGGCGTTATCTTCGACTGGGATAAATACAATCTCGAGCTGTGCGAAGAGATCAGCAAAATGAACGAGTACATGCCGCTGTACGCGTTTGCTAATACCTATTCCACCCTGGATGTCAGCCTCAACGATCTACGCATGCAGGTACGTTTCTTTGAGTATGCGCTGGGCGCTGCTGAAGACATTGCTCATAAAATCAAGCAGAACACCGATGAGTACATCGATGCCATCCTGCCGCCGTTAACCAAAGCGCTGTTTAAATATGTCCGTGAAGGCAAATACACCTTCTGTACCCCAGGTCACATGGGGGGCACGGCTTTCCAGAAAAGCCCGGTCGGCAGCCTCTTTTATGACTTCTTCGGTCCGAACACCATGAAATCCGATGTGTCGATTTCGGTCTCCGAGCTGGGCTCCCTGCTGGACCACAGCGGTCCGCATAAAGAAGCGGAAGAGTATATCGCACGCGTATTTAACGCCGAGCGCAGCTATATGGTGACTAACGGTACCTCGACCGCCAATAAAATCGTCGGCATGTACTCTGCGCCAGCGGGCAGTACCGTACTGATTGACCGTAACTGCCACAAATCGCTGACGCATCTGATGATGATGAGCGACATTACGCCGATCTATTTCCGTCCGACCCGTAACGCCTACGGTATTCTCGGTGGGATCCCGCAGAGTGAGTTCCAGCATGCCACTATCGCTAAGCGCGTCAAAGAGACCCGCAATGCAACCTGGCCGGTACATGCGGTAATCACCAACTCTACCTACGATGGTCTGCTCTACAACACGGATTACATCAAGAAAACCCTGGACGTGAAGTCAATTCACTTTGACTCTGCCTGGGTACCTTATACCAACTTCTCGCCTATCTATGCTGGCAAGTGTGGTATGAGCGGCGGTCGGGTGGAAGGGAAAGTGATCTATGAAACCCAGTCAACGCACAAGCTGCTGGCGGCCTTCTCCCAGGCATCAATGATCCACGTAAAGGGTGACGTTAATGAAGAGACCTTTAACGAAGCCTTTATGATGCACACCACCACCTCGCCGCACTACGGCATCGTGGCTTCTACCGAAACCGCGGCTGCGATGATGAAAGGCAATGCCGGTAAGCGCCTGATCGACGGCTCTATCCAGCGTGCCATCAAGTTCCGTAAAGAGATCAAGCGCCTGAAAGGGGAGTCTGAAGGATGGTTCTTCGATGTCTGGCAGCCGGAGCATATTGATGAACCCGAATGCTGGCCGCTGCGCTCTGACAGCAGCTGGCACGGTTTCAAAAACATCGATAACGAGCATATGTACCTTGATCCCATCAAGGTCACTATTCTGACGCCGGGGATGACCAAAGACGGCGCGATGGATGAGTTTGGGATCCCGGCCAGCATCGTGGCGAAGTACCTGGACGAGCGCGGCATCGTGGTAGAGAAAACCGGGCCTTACAACCTGCTGTTCCTGTTCAGCATCGGTATCGATAAAACCAAAGCGCTGAGCCTGCTGCGCGCCCTGACCGATTTCAAACGCGGCTTCGACCTGAACCTGCGGGTCAAAAACCTGCTGCCGTCGCTGTACCGTGAGGATCCGGAGTTCTATGAAAACATGCGTATTCAGGAGCTGGCGGAGAATATCCACAAGCTGGTTGAGAAGCATGACCTGCCGGATCTGATGTTCCGCGCATTTGAAGTGCTGCCGTCAATGGTAATGACCCCGTTTGCCGCGTTCCAGAAAGAGCTGCACGGTCAGACCGAGGAGATTTACCTCGAAGAGATGGTGGGGCGTGTTAATGCCAACATGATCCTCCCGTACCCGCCGGGTGTGCCGCTGGTGATGCCTGGCGAGATGATCACCGAAGAGAGCCGTCCGGTGCTGGAGTTCCTGCAAATGCTGTGTGAAATCGGCGCGCACTATCCGGGCTTTGAAACCGATATTCACGGTGCCTATCGCCAGAAGGATGGTCGCTACACCGTTAAGGTGCTGAAAAACGATAAATAAACAATAAAACGTCTACCTGGCCTGCGGGATCGTAGGCCGGGTAAGCGTAGCGCCGCCGGGCATAAACCAGCGCTAATGGAGACCCTATGAAAACACCCTCACAGCCGCGTGCGATTTACTACATCGTCGCGATCCAAATCTGGGAATACTTCAGCTTTTACGGCATGCGTGCCTTACTCATCCTCTATCTTACCCATCAGCTTGGCTTCGATGACAGGCATGCTATCAGCCTGTTCAGCGCCTACGCCTCTTTAGTTTACATAACCCCCATTCTCGGCGGCTGGCTTGCCGACCGCCTGCTTGGCAACCGCGCGGCGGTCGTTGCTGGCGCACTGCTGATGACCCTCGGCCACATCGTACTGGGCCTGGGTTCAGATTCCACAAGGAGTCTCTATCTCGCGCTGGCCATTATTATCTGCGGCTACGGCCTGTTTAAATCCAACGTTAGCTGCCTGCTTGGCGAAATGTATACGTCAGAGGATACGCGCCGGGACGGTGGGTTTGCGTTGCTTTATGCGGCTGGCAACGTCGGCTCGATAGCCTCGCCGATAGCCTGTGGGCTGGTGGCACACTGGTACGGCTGGCATGCAGGTTTCGCGCTTGCGGGAATCGGCATGTTCATCGGCCTGGCAATCTTTTTAAGCGGCCACCGCCATTTTCGTCATGCTCGTCGGGTTAACAAACCCGCTCTCAGCGCGACGACGCTTATGCTTCCCGCCTGGGCATGGATGGTGCTGCTCCTGTGCGTGGCTCCGTTCTTCTTCTCTCTGCTGCTGAAAAATAACTGGGCTGGCTACCTGCTCGCGATCGTCTGCGTCATCGCTGCCCGTATTGTGGCGCGCATTATGGTGAAGTTTCCAGAGCACCGTCGTGCGCTGTGGCAGATTATCCTGCTGATGCTAACCGGCACGCTGTTCTGGGTCCTGGCGCAGCAGGGCGGCAGCTCTATTAGCCTGTTCATCGATCGCTTTGTTAATCGCCACATTTTGCACGCAGAGATCCCAACCGCGCTGTTCCAGTCGGTTAATGCCGTTGCCGTGATGGCTGCGGGTGTAGTGCTGGCATGGCTGGCAGGCCCCGGAGGCAGCGTCCATTCTGCACTGCGTATGTGGCTGAAGTTTGCGTTTGGCCTCGGGCTGATGGCCGGGGGTTTTATGCTGCTGGCAATTAACGCCCACGGTGGACAGCAGGATGGGCAGGCCTCTATGGGTCTGATGATTACCGGTCTGGCAATGATGGGTTTTGCCGAGCTGTTTATCGACCCGGTAGCAATGGCGCAAATTACACGTTTCAACATGCCTGGCGTGGCCGGGGTTCTGACCGGCATCTATATGCTGGCAACCGGTGCTGTTGCTAACTGGTTAGCGGGGGTGGTGGCACAGCAGACCGCTGAGCCGCAGACCGGCACCGCCGCGCTTGCGGCTTACCAACACTTTTTTTCGCAGATGGGACTGTGGACCTTCGGCTGCGTAGCGCTGATTGTCGCGCTGCTTGCCGGTGCAAGGTTGATTTTCATGTCTCCGGCCCCCTGCGTACAGCATCCCAGTCGTGATTAACTCTATAAGGAGACAGCATGTCCGAACAACTGGTACAAGAAGCCGATGAGGCAATCGATCTTAACAGTGAACTAAAAACCCGCCGCGAGAAGCTGGCGCAGCTGCGTGAGCAGGGCGTTGCGTTCCCGAACGACTTCCGCCGCGACCACACCTCCGATGCGCTGCACGCCGGGTTCGACACGAAAGAGAACGACGAGCTGGAAGCGCTGAACGTCGACGTGAGCGTGGCCGGTCGTATGATGACCCGCCGTATCATGGGCAAGGCATCCTTCATCACCCTGCAGGACGTTGGCGGCCGTATTCAGCTCTACGTCTCCCGTGACGACCTGCCGGAAGGCATCTACAACGAGCAGTTCAAGAAGTGGGACCTGGGCGATATCCTCGGCGCGAAAGGTAAGCTGTTCAAAACCAAGACCGGCGAGCTCTCCATCCACTGCACCGAGCTGCGTCTGCTGACCAAGGCCCTGCGCCCGCTGCCGGACAAGTTCCACGGCCTGCAGGATCAGGAGGCGCGTTACCGTCAGCGCTACCTGGATCTCATCTCCAACGATGAGTCCCGCAAGACCTTTAAAATTCGCTCCCAGATCATGGCCGGTATTCGCCAGTTCATGGTTAACCGCGACTTTATGGAAGTGGAAACCCCGATGATGCAGGCGATCCCGGGCGGTGCCTCCGCGCGTCCGTTCATCACCCATCATAACGCGCTGGATCTGGACATGTACCTGCGTATCGCCCCGGAGCTGTACCTCAAGCGTCTGGTGGTCGGTGGTTTTGATCGCGTGTTTGAGATCAACCGTAACTTCCGTAATGAAGGCATCTCTGTTCGTCATAACCCTGAGTTCACCATGATGGAACTCTATATGGCCTACGCGGACTATAAAGATCTGATCGAGCTGACCGAATCCCTGTTCCGTACTCTGGCGCAGGACATTCTGGGTACCACCGAGGTGCCTTACGGCGATGAAACCTTCGACTTTGGTAAGCCATTCGAGAAGCTGACCATGCGCGAGGCGATCAAGAAGTATCGTCCGGAGACCAATATGGCGGATCTGGACAACTTCGACGCGGCGAAAGCGCTGGCCGAGTCGATTGGTATTCACGTTGAGAAGAGCTGGGGACTGGGCCGTATCGTCACTGAAATCTTTGATGAAGTGGCCGAAGCGCATCTGATCCAGCCGACCTTTATCACCGAGTACCCGGCCGAAGTCTCTCCGCTGGCGCGTCGTAATGACGAGAACCCGGAGATCACCGACCGCTTTGAGTTCTTTATCGGCGGACGTGAGATCGGTAACGGCTTCAGCGAGCTGAACGACGCGGAGGACCAGGCCCAGCGTTTCCAGGACCAGGTGGATGCGAAAGCCGCCGGTGACGACGAAGCGATGTTCTTTGACGAAGACTACGTGACCGCGCTGGAGCACGGCCTGCCGCCGACCGCAGGTCTGGGCATTGGTATCGACCGTATGGTGATGCTGTTCACCAACAGCCACACCATCCGCGACGTGATCCTGTTCCCGGCAATGCGTCCGGTTAAGTAACTCCTGCAAAAAAGCCGGATGGCGCTGCGCTTATCCGGCCTACTTTTGCTTACCACATCAAATCGTCAGGCACGACGAAATCGGCATACGGATCGTCTTCATCCTTAGCCTGCTCGCTAAGTTCGCTCCGCAATACAATGTAGCTCGCATCGCGCTGGGCAATCTTGTCAGCGACGCTCGCAGGTATGATCGCGTATTCGCTCTCAGCGCTATTGTCCGCAGCCAGACGTGCAATGGCGAGACGACCGCTGATAAGCTGCGCCTGGGTAGTTTTATCCACGTAGATTTTTTTGATCAGACTGCCGTCGGTGAAGTTATAGCCGATATCGCCGCGGGAAATGGTGATCCGGTTCATCTCAATCAGCTGTTTAATCTGCGCCTTAAACTCTTTGGCCATGGCGGCTTGCTTCTGCTGCTCGCTGAGCTGCTTGTCGCGCTCAATCTGGGCCTTTTTATTCTCTTCTACCGCCTCTCTGGCCTCACGCGCCTGAACCCGCGACTTCTTGGCAGTGCGCTGCACTTTCGCCATTTTTTTGCCGGACACTAAGCCAGCTTTCAGCATCTGCTCTTGTAGGGTTAACTTTGTCATGTTTGTCGCTAAATTAAGTAAAGTCGTACCGGGATTATAACCCTAACAGTAGAGGCGGAGCCAGATTGCAGGGAAGATCTCTATGCCAGTAAGGGCCACGGCGATGCAGATCAGGAGAAGGAGAAAGGCTGCTGTAAGGGCAGCTTCTTTTAATAATGCTTTAAATTGTTAGTTAATTTGTTAAAATAATCTTCTATTTGTTCAAATTAAGTTGATTGCAATAACAGATGTCACATTTCAGAAAAGTAGTTCCCGCTTTTTCGCTTATCGCGATGCTTGTTGCCGCTAACGTCCATGCTGAAGACACTGCTGAGAAAACAGACGTTCTGTTGATTGGTGGCGGTATCATGAGCGCCTCTCTGGGTACGCTGCTACAGGAACTTCAGCCTGACTGGAAACAGGTCATGGTTGAGAAACTGGACGGCGTTGCGCTGGAATCCTCTAACGGCTGGAACAACGCTGGTACGGGCCACTCCGCCAACATGGAGCTGAACTACACGCCTGAGCGTGCAGACGGTTCGATTGACGTGACCAAAGCGCTGGAGATCAACGAGCAGTTTATGATTTCGCGCCAGTTCTGGTCATCTCAGGTGAAGCGCGGCGTGCTGAACGACCCGCACTCCTTCATCAACTCTACCCCACACATGAGCTTTGTCTGGGGCGACAACGTTGACTATCTGACCAAGCGTTACGCTGCACTGCAGCAGACGACCCTGTTCCAGGGCATGCAGTTCTCTACCGACCAGCAGCAGATCAAAAAATGGGCGCCGCTCATCATTGAAGGCCGCGATCCGCAGCAGCGCGTTGCTGCCACCTGGACCCCGGTCGGGACCGACGTTAACTATGGCGAGATAACCCGTCAGCTGGTTGGCAGCCTGAAAAAGACCAGCAACTTCACGCTGGAGACCGGTGCAGAAGTAACTGATTTTAAACGTAACGGTGACAACTCCTGGCACGTGACTATTACCGACGTGAAGAGCGGTAAAGATCGTGCGGTTGACGCGAAGTATGTCTTTATCGGCGCTGGCGGCGGCGCGCTGAAGCTGCTGCAAAAAACCGGTATTCCGGAAGCGGATAACTACGCAGGCTTCCCGGTAGGGGGGTCCTTCCTTGTAACCGAGAACCCGGAAATCACCCGTCAGCACAACGAGAAAGTCTACGGGCAGGCTTCCGTGGGCGCGCCGCCAATGTCGGTCCCGCACCTGGATGCCCGTTTCCTTGATGGCAAACGCGTGGTGTTGTTTGGGCCGTTCGCCACCTTCTCCACTAAATTCCTCAAGCAGGGATCGTTCTTTGATCTGCTGAGCACCACGACCACCAAGAACGTGATGCCGATGACTGATGTCGGTCTGGATAACTTCGATCTGGTGAAATACCTGATTGGTCAGGTGATGCTGAGCGATGATGACCGCTTCGAGGCGCTGAAAGAGTACTATCCGTCGGCGCGTAAAGAGGACTGGAAACTGATCCAGGCAGGCCAGCGCGTGCAGATCATCAAGAAAGATGCAGATAAAGGCGGCGTGCTGAAGCTCGGTACCGAAATCGTTACCGATCGGCAGAAAACCCTGGCGGCGCTGCTCGGCGCATCGCCTGGCGCATCTACCGCCGCGCCTATCTCTATCAATGTGATCAAGCAGCTCTTCCCGGCACAGTTTGCTTCTGCGCAGTGGCAGGAAAAGCTGCACGCCATCGTACCGACCTATGGTCAGAAGCTGAACGGCAACGTAGCGCTCACCCAGCAGGTTTGGGATGAAACCGCCTCTACGCTGAACCTGACCAAACCGCCGGTCATTCAGATGAAGGACGCGGCGCAGTCCATGCCGCAGGCAAAACCGGCTGAAGCCGCGCCTGCCCAGCACGACATGGCGCTGTAGCGTTAAGCTCTTATGTCAGCCCCCGCCGCTATGCGCCGGGGGCTTTTTTATGGGTTTTCTTGCGTGTTGCTGACAACAGGGGGAGGAAATAGAACAGCAATAACGGGAAGATAAGCGTTACCGCGCGATGGAATTCTATGCAGCGCTATGCGGTTTGAACGTCACATCGCCACGGCCAGCCAGTAACCCTTCAATTAAGATATCCTCATCAAGGCTATCCCAGTGAATGCCACGGCGACTTAACTCGTAGTCATTGCGCTCATCGGGGCTGGCATGCATGAGTTTCGGGAACCATGCCAGGGGTACGCCCAGTGTGCGGGCATCGCTTAGTTCGACCCACATCTTATGTTCATCAAAAATTACATATTTAGCTGAAGCTGTCATTTCACACCACTTGTTATCGGTAGGCTAATGCTCCACATAATAAACTGATTATTCAGAAAGAGAACACTAACGCCTTAATATAACTAGCAATGATGCTTGTATCCCATGAGTAATTATCTGTTCCTGTATTATTCATATGTATTATTCATTTCACTAAATGCATTTGGTATTATTATTTAACTAGTGCTATCAGCATCTTGTTATGTCTTTTTGATCTCCAAACTGAAAAGAATTTTAATAATAAAATAATAGAGAAGAGGATTTAATGTTTTTATAATCGACATATAGCTTCTTGTGAGGAAAATCAATGAATATTATCCAAATGGATTTGCAGTCAAAGTTGCAAGTAGTTCTTACTAAGGCCGCGTTCTGTTACCGTCTGAAGTAGGAGAACAGCTTCTGGCTATGATCGCTCCACAAGCACTGGCTACTATGGCTAGTGTGGTCGTGATATGGGCAGGTACACATTTTTTTGGTATTGGCGAGGTTGCAGATGTCATATTGTTGGTCGTGGGATGGAGTGCAATAGGAGGGGTTGCTTTTGAAGCAGGAACCAAGCTCTATGATTTTGCTGTCAAAACTAATAGTGCCAGAGCAGAAGTAGACCTTGATACTGCTGCCAAGGATCTGGCAGCAGCTATTACCCTAATCGGTATTAACTCTATCCTTATTCTCCTTTTTAGAAAGAAACCTGGAGATATCTTCAAAAGACCTTATAAAGGGGTTGCCATACCCCGATACAGTGGTGAGGTTGCTTCACGTATGAAGCTTCCCCGAAACGGTGGGTGGCGTTATACGCCCACAATCAAAATTACCAAATACAAGGATGTTATACAGGGAGCGACGAAACCTTGGGGAGATGCGGTGGTTGGCCGTAACTTCTATCCGGGTACGATATCTAAAGATGAAGCTTATCTTAAAATGCTCACTACACTCTATCATGAGCAAGTACATATGATTATTGCTCCTAAATTCTATCTGCTACGTGAGTTACGCGTTTTCATGCGACAATCCGCTTATTCAAAGTCATACATATTACGCTATCTCGAAGAGACCCTTGCCGAAACTATAGGTCTGCTGCGTGCAAGGGGAATGAGTCCGGGGTACATTGTTAAGGGATTTAAATTTCCTTTAGGCAATACCTATGAGATAAGTTTTTCTCTTCTGCGACATGAAGCCTCGGGGATTCTCTTGGGGCCAGTAATAGTGGGTGGCATTATGTATAGTGTCTGGTATGGGGTTCAACGGTGATTACACAAGAGAGAGCGTTACAGATAGCCAGGGATTATGCTGAACAAAACGGGCGCGGTTGGGATGATAATTATCATAAAGCCAGCGTTATGACCATAGAGGGCGAGCCTGTGTGGATGGTTGCGACCTCTGATATTGAGTACTCTGACGAACTCCCTTGGATGATGAAGCATATGCCAAATCCCTCGTACTATTATGTCAGTATGGTAGAGGCAAGGTGTATTGCAGTTGGGAGTCGTGAAGGAGAGTATTTACATATAAGAAATAATTAACGATGGTTCTGGCGCTATACAACAAACATCAAAAATTTCACAACTTTTATGTGTCAGCAAAGATGAAGCGTAGCCATTCCATGTAGAGTAACGCTGGGTGATGAACGATCGAGAGTAATGCGCTTGGGATCGGGCTTTCGGTTATGCCTGGTTGTGCCGAAGTGGTGTCCCCTGCAGGAATCGAACCTGCAACTAGCCCTTAGGAGGGGCTCGTTATATCCATTTAACTAAGGGGACGAGGCGGCACGAGTATAACGCTATTTGGTCGTTGCGTTAAGCTCACTGCCGCCCGACTGCTTAAAGTGTCACCATTTACGCCTTATTCATCTTCTTTTTGGCTTCTTCCGCCTCGGCTTTCATATCAGCCTTGCGCTTGTTGCTCATATCATTGCGGATCTGCGCATGGCTGAGCAGGGCGAAGATAAAGGTGCCGCCGCAGATGTTGCCTGCCAGGGTCGGAATGGCGAAAGGCCAGAGGAAGTCGGTCCAGGGAATGGTGCCGTTAAAGACGAGGTAGAAGATCTCCACCGCACCCACCACAATATGGGTGGTGTCCGCCAGCGCAATAACCCATGTCATCAGAATAATTACCACGATCTTCGCCGAACCGGCGGCCGGGAACATCCACACCATGGTGGCAACCAGCCAGCCAGAGATAATGGCATTAGCAAACATCTCGGCCGGGGTGTTTTTCATCACCTCCATACCGATTTCAACAAAGGCATCCCGCGTGGCTTCATCAAAGATCGGCATGTACTCAAACGCCCAGGCGGCAATCGCCGTGCCGATCAGGTTGCCCAGCAGCACCAGGCTCCACAGGCGCAGCAGCAGGCCGCCATTTTTCCAGGTCGGGTTCTGCATCACCGGCAGCACGGCGGTTACGGTATTCTCCGTAAACAACTGCTGGCGAGCCATAATGACGATGATAAAGCCGAAGGTGTAGCCGAAGCTCTCCAGCACATAGCTGCCGGGAATGCCGTCCAGCTTGACATGAAAGATCCCCTTCACCAGCAGCGATGCGCCCATCGACAGCCCGGCGGCGATAGCCGACCACAGCAGGGCCATGGCATCGCGCTCCATCTCTTTCTCGCCGTCCTGGCGAATATGCTCATGGATCGCCATCGCGCGTGAGGGGAGCTCCTCTTCATCTACCTCTATCTCCTCGCCGCGCTTGTTCTCCTCGCTCTCTACCTCAATCTCTTCTTCCGAGAGCGCCTCGGAGTCTTTGCTGATTTTATCTTCTTTTAATTCGTCCACGATGGGTCACCTTTCTCTTACTCACTTTAATGCTATAAGCGTAGCGGTATCCGCTAATTTTGCTGCGAAGCGCACCTATCGCAACGGCGTTATCTGCTGGCGAGTTTAAAATGGATAGCGAAACAGAGAAGAAAGTCAAAGTCAGGCTATGCTGAAATCAGACCGACGCGCTATTCCGCACGCATGGACATCTTAAAACGTGCTGATACAATCGCTTGCGTATTCTACGGCGTTCGCCGGGGCGCGGTGCAGTTGTGCCGTCACAGGTGGCATTCAGTCATCGCCAAATTTTACAGGGAGACATCTATGAAATTTCGCCTGACGGCGCTCGCGCTGGGCATGACGCTACTGGTGGGCTGTGCCAGCTCTGATTCCGGTGAGCCTCAGGGACGTTCGGATCCGCTGGAAGGGTTCAACCGTACCATGTACAACTTCAACTTTAACGTGGTGGATCCCTATGTTCTGCGTCCGGTGGCGGTCGCCTGGCGTGATTACGTGCCGCAGCCCGCGCGAAACGGCCTGAGCAATTTCACCAGCAACCTTGAAGAGCCCGCCATCATGGTGAACTCCTTCCTGCAGGGCGATCCCTACCAGGGGATGAAGCACTTCACCCGCTTCTTCCTGAACACCATTTTGGGCATGGGTGGTTTTATCGACGTGGCAGGTATGGCGAACAAAGATCTGCAGCGCACCGTGCCGCGCCGTTTCGGCAGCACGCTGGGTCACTATGGCGTCGGCTACGGCCCCTATGTGCAGCTGCCTTTCTACGGCAGCTTTACGCTGCGTGAAGACGGCGGCGATGCGGCGGATACGCTCTATCCAGTGCTCTCCTGGCTGACATGGCCGCTGTCGGTAGGCAAATGGGCAGTAGAGGGCGTTGAGACCCGCGCCCAGCTGCTGGACTCCGACGGCCTGCTGCGCCAGTCTTCGGACCCTTATATTCTGGTGCGCGAGGCTTACTTCCAGCAGCATGACTTTATCGCCAACAGTGGTCAGCTGAAGCCCGAGGAGAACCCGAACGCGCAGGCGATTCAGGGCGATCTGCAGGATATCGACGCCGAATAATACGGCGTAAGGCAATAAAAAAGGTGAACCGAAGTTCACCTTTTTTTTATGCGCATCGCGGATTTAGAACGCCTGGTTTTAAAACGCGTAGTTAAAGTTTGCGCCGTAGAGCCAGGCCTTGCCTTCAGACTCGAAGTTATACGGGCCTTCGGTGAACTTTACCTTCTGACCGTGCATATAGGAGACGCCGACGTCCACGGAGGCATCCTGATTGAAGGCGTAGGTGGTACCCGCGCTCAGCCAGAGGCGATCCTGGTCCGGAATAGAGATAGAGCGTTTGTCAGCCGGGATTGGGCTGTCATCGTAGGCAATACCGCTGCGGAAGGTCCAGTTATCATCCATATAGTAGGTAGTACCCAGCGCCAGGCGGTAGGAGTCGCGGAAGCCCTCATCTTTATAGAACAGGGTGCCGCCGTCGCTGTTCTTCGCTTTCAGCTCCTGGAACTGGCTCCAGCTGGTGTAGGCGAGGCTGTAGTGTACGGCCCATTTCGGCGCCACGCGGTTATAGCCTGAAATTTCCCACATCTCTGGCAGGTTCAGGTTGAGCGCACCGTCGATGGTGTTGCCACCGGTGCCGGAAGGCAAGCCGCGCGGCCCCAGGAAGCTGTTAAAGGCCGGGTTCAGGCTGCTGCGGTAGTCACCGTCAAAGTCAATTTTGATCTCAGAGCGGTAGGTCAGGCCGTAGCGGTTGTCTTTATCCAGCTCGTAAAGAATACCGGCGTTCCAGCCGAAGCCCCACTCGTCACCCTTCAGGTAAGCAATCTGCGTATCGCTGGTCAGGCTATTGGCATAGCCAGCAATCGAGCGCAGCGCTGCGCCCTGCGGCGTGGCGGACGTAAAGCCTGGGGTGCGGCTGAGCTGGCCTGCGGTGAGCTGACCGAGGTCACCGGCGTAGCGCTCCAGCTTCGCTTTCGCATATACCGCGTCAAAACCAACGCCGAAGCTCCAGTGGTTATCCAGACGATACGCACCGCTGAGGTTCAGGTTGATGGTTTCCAGCTCGGTTTTACCACCCATCGACCCTGCGGCGTAGGTGTCGTTAAAGTCGGTAGCCAGACCGTAGTTAGAGGTCAGGGACGCGCCCCAGCCAAACTGGTCATTAATCGGCGCAACAAAGTGCAGGTTAGGCACCCACGCTGTCGGCGCGATGTTATCTGAATCCAGGCTACGGCCAGACGGAGAGACGCCGGAGACGTCCACGTCCGGATCAACAAAAATAGCGCCGCCAGAGAAAGTAGGGCGGTCAAACATCGTAATCAGGGCGGGGTTACGGCTAACGTTACCTGCGTCATCAGCGATAGCGCCTTCACCTGAGTAGGCACGGCCAAGGCCAGAGGAAGAGAACTCATTAAGTTGGAAGCCTGCTGACCAGGCTTGTGTTGAGACAATTGCCACTGCAACTGCGAGTGCAGACTTGGTAAACAGGGTTTTCTGGCTCATGACCATAACCTCATAATTTATTTTTATACAATAAATGTTACATGCCGTAACAGGAGCGCGGAGTGTAGGGTCTGAGCTACGACATACAAATCAGACCAGTCGCGAGAGTATAGGTCTGACCAGCCCGAATGTTGCAAGTATGTTTATAAGTATTTTCAAATGTGATCACGGAAACGCGATCTGGCTGGCAAAAACGCGACGGTTATCAATGAGAGAGAAAGGTGATTATTGCGCCAGATCATTTTTAAGTGTGATATCGGTCACTTACCCACTTTTGGAGCGCTAACAACTGGAGACCGTCACCGTCAGCGCGTAAAATACCCTCACTATTTATCGGGCACGCTACGTGCGAATGAGAGAGGACTTTCAATATGAGTAAATGCAGTGCTGATGAAACCCCCGTTTGCTGCTGTATGGACGTTGGTACCATCATGGACAACAGCGACTGCACGGCCTCTTACAGCCGTGTGTTCACCGACCGCGCCCAGGCCGAAGAGACGCTGGCAGCGCTGACGGAAAAAGCGCGCGGCGTCGAGTCTGAGCCGTGTGAAATTACCCCAACCTTCACCGAGGTTGACGGTGGCGTTAAGCTCGATATCGACTTCGTTTTTGCCTGTGAAGCGGAAACCCTGATCTTCCAGCTGGGCCTGCGTTAATCTTCCTCTAACGCTCCCGCTACCGGGAGCGTTATCTCCGCTTTTCTCTGTGTTTTAGCTCGCATTTTTTCGCCTCTCCGCTTGGCTAAATGTAAAAAAATGGTTAAGACTATTAGCAGGTCAGACCACTTTGCGCAGTATGTCAACAGGGGAGAGTTATGAGTCAGGCATTACCGCTTGTCACCCGTCAGGGCGATCGTATAGCCATTGTTAGCGGGTTACGCACCCCGTTTGCCCGCCAGGCCACCGCCTTTCATGGCGTCACCGCCATCGAACTGGGCAAGATGGCCGTGGGTGAGATGCTGGCGCGCAGCGAAATTGCGCCAGAAATCATTGAGCAGGTGGTTTTTGGTCAGGTTGTTCAGATGCCCGAGGCGCCTAACATCGCCCGCGAAATCGTGCTCGGAACCGGGATGAACGTGCATACCGATGCCTACAGCGTGAGCCGCGCCTGTGCTACGAGCTTTCAGGCGGTAGCAAACGTTGCCGAAAGCCTGCTGGCGGGGACCATCCGCGCCGGTATCGCCGGGGGAGCCGACTCTTCATCCGTCCTGCCGATTGGCGTCAGCAAAACGCTGGCGCGCACCCTGGTCGATCTCAGTAAGGCTCGCTCCGGCGGGCAAAAGCTCAAGCTTCTCTCTCGCCTGCGTCTGCGCGATCTGCTTCCGGTGCCGCCTGCGGTTGCCGAGTACTCGACCGGGCTGCGCATGGGGGATACCGCCGAGCAGATGGCGAAAACCTATGGCATCAGCCGCGAGGAGCAAGACGTGTTCGCGCACCGTTCCCATCAGCGTGCGGCTCAGGCGTGGGCCGATGGCAGGCTGGCGGAGGAGGTGATGACCGCCTATGCACCCCCGTATCGCGAGCCTTTTATTCAGGATAATACGGTGCGGGCCAACGCGTCGCTCGCCGACTACGCCAGGCTGCGTCCGGCCTTTGACCGTCAGCACGGCACGGTAACCGCTGCTAACAGTACGCCACTCACCGACGGCGCAGCGGCGGTGATCCTGATGACCGAATCCCGCGCCCGTGAGCTGGGGCTAACCCCGCTCGGCTACCTGCGCAGCTATGCCTTTACCGCCATTGACGTGAAGCAGGACATGCTGCTCGGCCCGGCGTGGTCTACGCCGCTGGCTCTGGAGCGTGCCGGGCTCACGCTTGGCGATCTTACCCTGTTTGATATGCATGAAGCCTTTGCCGCCCAGACGCTGGCTAACCTGAAGCTTATGGCCAGCGACCGCTTCGCCCGCGAAGTATTGGGGCGCGATCGTGCCACTGGTGACGTCGACGAGAGTCGGTTTAACGTACTGGGCGGCTCTATTGCCTACGGGCACCCCTTTGCCGCTACCGGCGCGCGGATGATTACCCAGACGCTGCACGAGCTGCGTCGTCGCGGAGGCGGTTTTGGGCTGGTGACCGCCTGCGCCGCCGGTGGGCTGGGTGCGGCAATGGTTCTGGAGGCCGAATAATGGACATGGAGATTGAAATGGCAACCCCCTCCGCATTTACCCTTAGCGTGCGGCCGGACAATATCGCTGTCGTCACGATCGACGTGCCCGGCGAAAAGATGAATACCCTTAAGGCGGAATTTGGCAGCCAGGTCCGCGCCATCATAAAAGCGATCCGTGATAATAAAGATCTGCGCGGCGTGGTGTTTATCTCTGCCAAGCCGGATAACTTTATTGCCGGGGCCGATATCAACATGATTGACGGCTGCACCACTGCCCAGCAGGCTGAAGCGCTGGCGTATGAGGGGCGGAAAATTATGTCTGATATTCACGCGCTCACCATTCCGGTGATTGCCGCTATCCATGGGCCTTGCCTCGGCGGCGGCCTTGAGCTGGCGCTGGCCTGCCACGGGCGCGTTTGTAGTGACGACGCGAAAACGGTGCTGGGGTTGCCGGAGGTGCAGCTGGGGCTGCTTCCTGGTTCAGGGGGAACCCAGCGTCTGCCACGTCTGGTGGGCGTCAGCACGGCGCTGGAGATGATCCTCACCGGCAAGCAGCTGCGGGCCCGCCAGGCACGGAAGGTCGGGCTGGTGGATGACGTCGTTCCTCACGCTATTTTACTGGACGCAGCGGCGGCGCTGGCGCTAAAGGGGCGACCCGTGAGCCGTCGGCTGCCGGTAAAAGAGCGCATTCTCGCAGGCCCCCTTGGGCGCGCGCTGCTGTTCCACTTCGTGGGTAAAAAGACCCAGCAGAAGACCCACGGCAACTATCCGGCGGCCTCGCGCATTCTGGACGTTATTCATATCGGGCTGGCGCAGGGCAAAGGTAGCGGCTATACGGCCGAGGCACGTGCCTTTGGCGAGCTGGCCATGACGCCCCAGTCCCAGGCGCTGCGGCAGATCTTCTTTGCCACCACTGAGATCAAAAAGGATCCGGGTAGCAGCGTTGAACCTGGCCCGCTGCGGTCAGTGGGCGTGCTGGGCGGCGGCCTGATGGGAGGCGGCATCGCGTTTGTCACCGCCAGCAAGGCCGGGCTACCGGTGCGCATCAAGGATATTAACCCGACGGGCATCAACCATGCGCTGAAATATAGCTGGCAGCAGCTTGATAAAAAAGTGCGCCGCCGCCATATCAGATCCAGCGAGCGGGACAGCCAGATGGCGATGATTTCAGGCGCGACGGACTATCGCGGCTTCTCTCAGCGGGACGTGATCGTTGAGGCGGTATTTGAAGAGTTAAGTCTGAAGCAGCAGATGGTCGCCGATGTTGAAGCCCACTGCGCGCCGCACACTATTTTCGCCTCCAATACCTCCTCCCTGCCGATTGGCGATATCGCTGCTCGCGCGGCACGTCCGGAGAAGGTTATTGGCCTGCACTTCTTTAGTCCGGTGGAGAAGATGCCGCTGGTTGAGATTATTCCCCACGCTGGCACGGATGAGCAAACCATCGCCACCACGGTGAAGCTGGCGAAAAAGCAGGGTAAAACGCCTGTGGTGGTAGCGGACAAGGCCGGGTTCTACGTTAACCGTATTCTTGCCCCCTATATTAACGAAGCGATGCAGATGCTGACCGAGGGTGAGCGTGTAGAGCACATTGATAACGCGCTGGTAAAGTTTGGTTTCCCGGTTGGCCCGATCCAACTTTTGGATGAGGTAGGAATCGATACCGGCACTAAAATTATACCTGTGCTTGAAGCGGCATATGGAGAACGTTTTTCACCGCCCGCAAATGTCGTCAGTGCAATTTTGAATGACGATCGCAAAGGCAGAAAAAATGGCCGGGGTTTCTATCTTTATGACGCGAAAGGGCGTACAAGCAAGAAACAGGTGGATCCTACAATCTACCCGCTGGTGGGTGCCGCAGGCAGCGGGCGTTTAACCGAAGCTCAGGTGGCTGAACGCTGCGTAATGATGATGCTTAATGAAGCGGCACGCTGTATCGATGAGAAGGTTATCAGAAGCGTGCGCGATGGTGATATTGGCGCCGTGTTTGGCATCGGTTTTCCGCCGTTTCTGGGCGGGCCGTTCCGCTACATGGATCGCCTGGGGGCAGATAACGTGGTGGCGACCCTTCAGCGTTTAGCCGCCCAGTACGGCGATCGTTTTATGCCCTGTGAGATTTTGTTACACATGGCGCAGCACGGCACTACGTTCTGGCCGAACAAGGAGGCCGAGCGGGTAAGTTAAGGTCTGGTAAGGGTAAATCTGGCGTTGAATATGTCAATGCTGTTCAATTTATAAACAGAGATTGACGAGAGTTACGCCGTTGAGGTAAAACACAGCGTTTCATTCGACGAATGGATAAGGCACAATGCCCGGCCACTGCTGTTTCCCGATGCGTTTACGCAGTTCTGCTCGGGCGATATCAGTGCTTCTGGTTAACAAAAGCGGTGCAATATGCAAGTTTTTATCATGCGTCACGGCGACGCTGCTCTCGAAGCAGCCAGTGACTCGGTACGTCCTTTAACGCTGTGTGGCTGTGATGAGTCCCGTCAAATGGCGACCTGGTTAAAGGGACAAAAAGTAAACGTTGAGCGTGTGCTGGTCAGTCCGTTCCTGCGCGCTGAACAGACGCTGGAGAAGGTAGGGGAGTGTATGAACCTGCCGGACAGCGTTGATGTGCTGCCTGAGTTAACACCTGGCGGCGACGTGGCTCTGGTTGGCGACTATCTTCATGCGCTCGCCAGTAAAGGCGTCGCCTCTGTGCTGGTGATCTCTCACCTGCCGCTGGTCGGCTACCTGGTTTCCGAGCTCTGCCCGGAAGAGACGCCGCCGATGTTCCTGACCTCTGCTATTGCCAGCGTGACGCTGGATGGCGAAGGGAAGGGGACCTTAAACTGGCAGGTTAGCCCCTGCAACCTGAAAATGGCTAAGGCGATTTAACACTGCCTGGCCATCGCTAAAGAGCCGCTTATGCGGCTCTTGTCATTTCTGGCATCTGGTCGCGGTATCTGGGCCGCTCATCATGGGAGTTCTGGCGGCTGCCACTCCTCGACCTCGATCAGCACCAGCAGTGCCGCATCGCCGCCGTACTCTTTCGGCGCCTGGTGGAAGGCCATCACGTGTGGATGCTGCGCCAGCCACAGCGGCGTCTGCTGTTTCAGGATGTGCTTCCCATGACCATGCATCACACAGGCGCAGAAGACGTGTTCCCGACGGCAGGCGGCGATCAGCGCGCCCAGCTCCTGCTTGGCCTGCTGCTGAGTAAGGCCGTGCAGGTCAAGAAAGAGCTCCGGCGAATAGTCTCCCCGCCGCATCTTCTTTACTTCAAAGTGGCTCACGTCCGAACGAACGTACTTTACCGGCCCGTCGGTGTTGAGCAGCGGCTGGAATTCATCAGAAAAGTAGTGGCTGGCGTCGGCCTGCTCCTGAAGCAGTCGCTTGACCGGCACGTCGCTGATCTTCTTGCGCAGGGGACGGTGCACAATGGTGTCCTGCTTGATCTGGCGCGTACCGGTCATCAACTGGCGGAACAGGGTCTGATCCGCCTCGCTAAGTGATGTTTTCTTCTTCATTTATTCATCTCATTTCTGATTTTTTTCAGTTTACCCGACTCGCCGCGCTCTGTGTTCAGGCAAAATGTTTTTTTCCGGCTGGCTGTGCGCGAGAATGCTGATTTATCGGCGTCTTCATGGCAAACTAGCCGCCGAATTTATAGCAAGGCATGTCCCGGAGGATAGCGTGGATAAAATATTTGTCGATGAAGCAGTGAGTGAGCTGCACACCATTCAGGACATGTTACGTTGGTCGGTCAGCCGATTCAGCGCGGCAAACATCTGGTACGGGCACGGTACCGACAACCCGTGGGACGAAGCGGTGCAGCTGGTGCTGCCAACCCTCTACCTGCCGCTGGATATTCCAGAAGATATGCGCAGCGCGCGCCTGACCTCCAGCGAGCGCCACCGTATCGTTGAGCGCGTGATCCGCCGCGTCAACGAGCGTATCCCGGTCGCCTATCTGACCAACAAAGCCTGGTTCTGTGGTCACGAGTTCTACGTCGATGAGCGCGTGCTGGTGCCCCGTTCACCAATTGGCGAACTCATCACCAGCCGCTTTGCTGGCATTATCAACCACCAGCCGCAGCATATTCTGGATATGTGCACCGGCAGCGGCTGCATCGCTATCGCCTGCGCCTACGAGTTCCCTGAGGCGGAAGTCGACGCCGTAGACATCTCTACCGAGGCGCTGGCCGTGGCCGAGCACAATATCGAAGAGCACGGTCTGATCCATAACGTGACGCCTATCCGCTCCGATCTGTTCCGCGACCTGGTTAAGGTGCAGTACGATCTGATCGTCACCAATCCGCCCTACGTGGATGAAGAGGATATGTCGGATCTGCCTAACGAGTATCGCCACGAGCCTGAGCTGGGCCTGGCCTCCGGCAGCGACGGTCTGAAGCTGACGCGCCGCATTCTTGCTTGTGCGCCAGACTACCTCACCGACGACGGCGTGCTGATTTGTGAAGTCGGCAACAGCATGGTACATCTGATAGAGCAGTACCCTGAGGTGCCCTTTACCTGGCTTGAGTTCGATAACGGCGGCGACGGCGTCTTTATGCTGACTAAAGCGCAGCTGCTGGCGGCCCGGGAGCACTTCAGCATCTACAAAGATTAATAAAACCATAATACATAGTTACATAACGACAGTGGAGCCGTGATGGCAGGAAACAGTATTGGACAACTCTTTCGCGTGACCACCTTCGGGGAGTCGCATGGCCTGGCGCTCGGCTGCATTGTCGACGGCGTACCACCCGGGATCGCCCTGAGCGAAGCCGATCTGCAGCACGATCTGGATCGCCGCCGTCCGGGCACCTCACGCTATACCACCCAGCGCCGCGAGCCGGATCAGGTGAAGATCCTCTCCGGCGTTTTTGAGGGCGTCACCACCGGTACCAGCATCGGCCTGCTGATTGAGAATACTGACCAGCGCTCGCAGGACTACGGCGCCATCAAAGATGTTTTCCGTCCAGGCCACGCTGACTACACCTACGAGCAGAAATATGGCCTGCGCGACTACCGGGGCGGCGGCCGTTCGTCGGCGCGTGAAACCGCCATGCGCGTGGCGGCAGGGGCGATCGCTAAAAAATTCCTCGCAGAGAAATTGGGCATCACCGTTCGCGGCTGCATGACCCAGATGGGGGATATCCCGCTGGAGATCAAAGCCTGGGACCAGGTTGAGCAGAACCCGTTCTTCTGCCCGGATCCAGACAAGATTGCAGCGCTTGATGAGCTGATGCGCGCCCTGAAAAAAGAGGGCGACTCTATTGGGGCGAAGATCACCGTGGTCGCCGACGGCGTGCCGCCGGGGCTGGGCGAGCCGGTGTTTGACCGTCTCGATGCCGATATTGCCCACGCGCTGATGAGCATCAACGCGGTGAAAGGCGTGGAGATTGGCGAAGGCTTTGCGTCGGTAGCCCTGCGCGGCAGCGAAAACCGGGACGAGATCACCCACGCGGGCTTTACCAGCAACCACGCGGGCGGCATTCTCGGCGGTATCAGCAGCGGCCAGCAGATTGTCGCCAATATCGCCCTGAAGCCGACTTCCAGCATTACCGTGCCGGGAAAAACCATCAACCGCACCGGGGAAGAGGTGGAGATGATCACCAAAGGCCGTCATGACCCTTGCGTAGGTATCCGTGCCGTCCCCATCGCCGAAGCGATGCTGGCAATTGTTCTGATGGATCACTTTATGCGCCAGCGGGCGCAAAACGCGGACGTGACGACAACCCTCCCACGCTGGTAAACGATGAAAAAAACGCTTATTGCGCTGCTGGCGGTGCTCGCCAGCCATACCACGCTTGCGGCGACGCCGTGGCAAAAAATCTCCCAGCCGATTGCCGGTAGCGTGCAGTCGATAGGGGCCTTCTCTAATGGCTGTATCGTTGGCGCCAGCGCGCTGCCGATCCAGTCTGACGCCTATCAGGTGATGCGCACCGATCAGCGTCGCTACTTTGGCCACCCCGACCTGGTGCAGTTTATTCAACGCCTCAGCGGACGGGTGCACAATCTCAACCTCGGAACGGTGCTGATAGGGGATATGGGCATGCCCGCTGGGGGGCGCTTCAACGGCGGCCACGCCAGCCATCAGACCGGGCTGGACGTCGATATCTTCTTACAGCTGCCAAAAACGCGCTGGACCGCGGCGCAGCTGCTGAAGCCCCAGGCGCTGGATCTGGTCTCTCAGGACGGCAAGCACGTCGTCTCCTCCCTGTGGCAGCCGGAAATCAACCATCTGATTAAGCTGGCCGCGGAAGATAACGACGTGACGCGCATCTTTGTTAATCCGGCCATTAAGCAGCGGCTGTGCGAAGACGCGGGAACCGATCGCGACTGGCTGCGCAAGGTGCGTCCGTGGTTCCAGCATCGGGCGCATATGCACGTGCGTTTGCGCTGCCCGGCAGATAGCCTGGAGTGCGTCGATCAACCTCTGCCGCCGCCGGGAGACGGCTGTGGTGCAGAGCTGCAAAGCTGGTTTGAACCGCCTAAACCTGCCTCAACGAAGCCTGAGAAGAAGACACCGCCGCCGTTGCCGCCTTCCTGCCAGGCGCTACTGGACGAGCATGTACTTTAATGGAAAATTTTAGCGATCTCTTTTTGGTCTCTCCGCTGCTGCTGGCAGTGCTTTTTTTTGTGGCCATTCTGGCCGGGTTTATTGACTCTCTGGCGGGGGGCGGTGGGCTGCTGACCATCCCGGCGCTGCTGGCGGCGGGCATGACCCCCGCCCAGGCGCTGGCGACTAACAAGCTGCAGGCCTGCGGCGGCTCCATCTCATCCTCTCTCTACTTTTTGCGCCGTGGAGTTGTGAGCCTGGGCGATCAGAAGCTGAATATTCTGATGACCTTTATCGGCTCCATGGCGGGGGCGCTGCTGGTACAGCACGTCCAGTCCGACGTGCTGCGCCAGATCCTGCCGGTACTGATCATCTGTATCGGGCTCTACTTCTTATTGATGCCGAAGCTCGGGGAAGAGGATCGGCAGCGCCGCCTCTACGGCCTGCCATTTGCGCTGGTGGCTGGCGGCTGCGTAGGCTTCTACGACGGCTTCTTTGGCCCAGCCGCCGGATCGTTTTACGCCCTGGCCTTCGTGACGCTTTGCGGCTTCAATCTGGCGAAATCCACCGCCCACGCCAAGCTACTCAACGCCACCTCCAATATTGGCGGCCTGCTGCTGTTTATCATCGGCGGCAAGGTGGTGTGGGCCACCGGATTTGTGATGCTTGCCGGGCAGTTTATCGGTGCGCGCTTCGGCTCGCGCCTGGTGCTGAGCAAAGGGCAAAAGCTGATCCGCCCGATGATTGTTATCGTCTCGGCGGTGATGAGCGCCAAACTTCTTTTTGATAGCCACGGACAGGAGATCCTCCACTGGGTGGGGATACACGCATGAGCAGTACGACACACCGCTACGAGCAGCTGATTGAGATCTTCAACGGCTGCTTTGCCGATGATTTTAATACGCGCCTGGTGAAGGGCGACGACGAGCCTATTTACCTTCCGGCTGACGACGAGGTCGACTATCACCGGATCGTTTTTGCCCACGGCTTTTACGCCAGCGCGCTGCATGAGATTTCACACTGGTGCGTCGCCGGCAAGGCACGCCGGGAGCTGGTCGATTTTGGCTACTGGTACTGCCCGGACGGTCGCGATGCCGCTACCCAGGGACAGTTTGAGGACGTCGAGGTGAAACCTCAGTCCTTTGAGTGGCTCTTCTGCGTGGCGGCGGGCTTCCCGTTTAACGTCAGCTGCGACAACCTTGAAGGCGACGTCGAGCCGGATCGCATTGCCTTTCAGCGCCGGGTGCATGCCCAGGTGATGACCTGGCTGGAGCAGGGGATCCCCGAGCGTCCGGCCCGCTTTATCAAGGCATTACAGGATTATTATCACACGCCGTCTTTAACGGCAGACCAGTTTCCGTGGCCGAACGATCTGAACTAGCGCCACGGTTTTTAAAGAGGAAAGAAGATGATCGCGGAATTTGAATCACGCATTCTGGCGTTAATTGATGACATGGTTGAGCACGCCAGTGACGATGAGCTTTTCGCCAGCGGTTACCTGAGCGGCCACCTGACGCTGGCCGTCGCCGTGCTGGAAAACGGTGACGATCACTCCCCGGAGGCGGTGTACGCCCAGGTGACCTCCAGCCTTGAGCAGGCGATTCAGGGCGGCGAGCTCTCTCCGCGCGATCAGGTGCTGGTGCTGGAGATGTGGGAGAGACTCTACCAGCAGGCGCTGGCTTAAGGTGCAATTTTGCCCGGTGGCGCGATGCTTACCGGGCCTACGGGCCTACGGGCCTGTAGGCCGGGCAAACGCAGTGCCGCCCGGCGAACCCTCGTTACAACTCAGCGCGTTTCACTGCCTTACCCTTCAGCAGTTTTCTTACCCACAGACGATTTGGATTCAGCGCCGCCAGGGTCTCCGCCTCCAGCGGGATCGGCTCGTCGCTCATCTGCGCCGCCAGGATCTCTGCCGCCAGCGGAGCGCTGCATAGCCCGCGTGAACCCAGCGCGCCAAGCATATACAGCCCTGCATGCACTGGGGCCGAAACGGCGTGCTCCTGCTGCTCAGCCAGCTCCGCATAGTTCTCCACGGTAGCTGCATAATCGGCAACGTTACCCACCATAGGCAGATGGTCGCGTGTGGCGCAGCGCACGCCGCAGCGGGCGGACTTGCCGCTGACGTCTACCTCTTTTGCCCACTCCGCCTCGGGGAAGCAGTCGATTAACCGCTGGCGATTGTGCTGCTGATCCTCTTCGCTGTAGCTCGCCTCCTGTTGACCGCGATGGTAGCTCGCGCCGATGCAGTGCTCGCCGTTAGCGGGATTCTGCGGCGTCAGGTAGCCGTCATAGCACAGCACCTGACGCAGCGCCGACACTCCAGGGCGGGCAGGGATGTGGCTCACCTGGCCACCGACGGCGTAGACCGGCAGGTTTTCCGTCTGGGTAAACTGATTGACGCGGTGACCGTTCGCCAGCACCACCGTCTGATGGCAGGCGCTTTCGCCTTGAGTAAACGTCAGCTGCCAGCCCGTCTCCGTGGCGGTGAGGGCGTTAACCTCGGATTGATACTGTACGCGCAGGCCCTGAGAAACTGCCAGCGCCAGCGCGGCGGCGGTAAGCTGGGCCGGGCAGAGCCAGCCGCCTGCCGGGTACTGAATGCCGCCGCAGCCGGTATCGACCCCGGTGGTCGCCTTCACCGCTTCGGCATCTACCGCCACGGCCACCTCGGCAGGGAGGGCCAGACTAAGCATCTGGGCAATCTTCTGCTGACTCTTTTCATCCCAGCCAAGCTGAGTGACGCCGCACCAGTCGCGGTCGAACTCAACCGGCAGGGTATCGTACAGCCTGCGGGCAAAGGTAAAGGCGGCCGGGAAGAAGCGCGCCAGAGCCGGATCGTGGGCGCTCAGCAGGGGATAGAGCGCTCCCTGGCGATTGCCGGACGCTCCCTGAGCGGGCGTCTCGTCGGCGCAGTAGAGCGTCACCTGCCAGCCCCGGCGCAGCAGAGAGAGTGAGAGCAGAGCGCTGGCAATGCCACCGCCGACAATCGCTGCCTCCTGACCCGCTGCTGGCGTGCGGGCAAACCATGGCGTGCGCGATACGGGGGTCAGCGTTTGCTGCATCTCACCGGTTAGCATCTCGCGCTTGCGGCCAAATCCTTTTCTTTTTTGCATGGTGAAGCCCGCCTCCTGTAATCCCCGGCGGACAAAACCGGCGGAGGTAAAGGTTGCGAGCGTGCCACCGGGACGCGCCAGACGGGCCATGGCACTAAACAGCGACGGCGTCCACATCTCCGGGTTTTTCGCCGGGGCAAAGCCGTCAAGAAACCAGGCATCAACCTTCTGGTTGAGGGAATCATCCAGCGCATCGGTTAGTGTATTAATATCGCCAAACCAGAGATCGAGCGTAACGCGTCCGCCTGCCAGCAGCAGACGATGGCAGCCCGGCAGGGCGGCAGGCCACTGCGCCTGAAGCTGCTCCGCCCAGGGGGCCAGCTCGGGCCAGTGTCGGTGCGCCTGGGCTAAATCCGTGGCCTTTAGCGGAAATTTTTCAAAACTGATGAAGTGTAATCTTTGCAGCGTAGCCTGCGGGTGTGCGAGCAGAAACGCATCAAACGCCTGCCACAGCGTAAGAAAGTTTAGCCCGGTGCCGAAGCCGCTTTCGGCAACGATAAACAGCGGGCGCGGATGCACGGGAAAACGGGTGGCGAGCTGGTTGCCATCGAGGAAAACATGGCGTGTCTCCTCAAGTCCATTATCATTAGAGAAATAGACGTCGTCGAAATCTCGGGAAACAGGTGTACCCTCAGCGTTGAATTCGAGGTTGGCAGATTGTATAGCGGTTTGTTTCACGTAAGTTACTCGCGTGGCAGGCAGTGGCACGATCTTAACGATGTCGGCCCGCTGGCGCAAATTTCTCCAGAAATTGGCTGATCGGACTTGTTCGGCGTACAACTGTACGCTATCTTGCGAATCGAATCTTATAATAGTGCGAATGACAGAGGTATTGAATGAAACGTGCAGTGATTACTGGCTTGGGCATCGTTTCCAGCATCGGTAATAACCAGCAGGAAGTCCTCGCATCTCTGCGTGAAGGGCGCTCAGGGATCACTTTCTCCCAGGAATTTCACGATTCTGGTATGCGCAGCCACGTATGGGGTAATGTAAAACTGGACACCACGGGCATGATTGACCGCAAAGTGGTCCGTTTCATGAACGATGCCGCCATCTACGCCTTCCTCTCTATGCAGGAGGCCATCGCTGATGCTGGCCTGAGCGAAGAGGTTTACCAGAATAATCCACGCGTGGGCCTGATCGCTGGCTCCGGCGGCTCGTCCAAAGCACAGGTCTTTGGTGCGGACGCCATGCGCAGCCCGCGCGGCCTGAAAGCGGTTGGCCCCTATGTCGTGACCAAAGCGATGGGTTCAGCGGTTTCCGCCTGTCTCGCCACGCCGTTCAAAATCCACGGCGTCAACTACTCTATCAGCTCCGCCTGTGCGACCTCCGCACACTGCATCGGTAACGCGGTTGAGCAGATCCAGCTGGGCAAACAGGACATCGTTTTTGCTGGCGGCGGCGAAGAGCTGGGCTGGGAAATGGCCTGTGAGTTCGACGCGATGGGCGCGCTCTCTACTAAGTACAACGACGATCCGGCGAAAGCCTCTCGTACCTACGACGCTAACCGTGACGGTTTCGTTATTGCAGGCGGCGGCGGTATGGTGGTGGTGGAAGAGCTGGAGCACGCTCTGGCACGCGGCGCGCACATCTATGCGGAGATCGTGGGCTACGGCGCCACCTCCGACGGTGCTGACATGGTTGCTCCATCCGGCGAAGGCGCGGTGCGCTGTATGCAGATGGCGATGCACGGCCTGGACACGCCGATCGACTACCTGAACTCCCACGGCACCTCTACTCCGGTAGGCGACGTGAAAGAGCTGGGTGCGATCCGTGAAGTCTTCGGCAACAACAGCCCGGCTATCTCTGCTACCAAAGCCATGACCGGCCATTCGCTGGGCGCGGCGGGCGTGCAGGAAGCCATCTACTCTCTGCTGATGCTGGAACACGGCTTTATCGCCCCAAGCATCAATATCGATGAGATGGACGAGAAAGCAGAAGGCCTGAATATCGTCACCGAGACGACCGAGCGTGAGCTGAACACTGTGATGTCCAACAGCTTCGGCTTTGGCGGCACCAACGCCACGCTGGTGATGCGCAAGCTGAACAAATAATTGCCTTCCGGCAACATAAAAGGGAGCCTTCTGGCTCCTTTTTTTATGCTCAAGCGATGGCCAAAGCCAGCGGCAATTATGTGACATGCGTCCGGCAATCTGCCGCATCGGTTGCTATCCTCCAGTAGATTCCAACGAAGAGGGGGTACAGATGCCTGGATTTAAAGCAGATTTTCTTTGGGGCGGGGCGGTGGCCGCGCATCAGCTGGAGGGCGGCTGGCAGGAGGGAGGCAAAGGCGTTAGCGTTGCCGACGTAATGACCGCCGGGCGGCATGGCGTACCGCGAGAAATTACCGAAGGCGTCATCGAGGGGAAATACTATCCCAACCATGAAGGCATCGACTTTTACCATCGCTACCCGCAGGACATTAAGCTGTTTGCGGAGATGGGCTTTAAATGCTTCCGTACCTCTATCGCCTGGACACGCATCTTCCCTCGCGGCGATGAGCTGGAGCCGAACGAAGCCGGGCTGCAGTTCTATGACGATCTCTTCGACGAGTGCCTGAAGTACAACATCGAGCCGGTGATCACCCTTTCACACTTTGAGATGCCCTATTACCTGGTCACCGAATATGGCGGCTGGCGCAACCGGCAGACAATTGAGTTCTTCGTTCGCTTTGCCAAAGCCGTCTTTACCCGTTACCAGAAGAAAGTGAAGTACTGGATGACCTTTAACGAGATCAACAACCAGGCCAACTTCAACGAGGATTTCGCGCCGTTCACCAACTCCGGGCTGCACTATAAGCCGGGTGAGGATCGCGAGCGGATTATGTATCAGGCCGCGCACTACGAGCTGGTGGCCAGCGCGCTGGCGGTGGAGGCCGGGCACGCGATTAACCCGGAGTTCCAGATTGGCTGCATGATCGCCATGTGTCCGGTCTATCCGCTCACCTGCGATCCCAACGACATGATGATGTCGGTCAACGCCATGCATCGCCGCTACTGGTTTGCCGACGTGCACGTTCGGGGCTACTACCCGAAACACACTCTGAACTACTTTGCGCGGAAAGCGTTCAACCTCGATATGACCGATGAGGATCTGCGCATCCTGCAGCGCGGCTGCGTCGACTACATTGGCTTTAGCTACTACATGTCGTTTGCCACCAAAGCCACCGAGGATAATCCTCGCCTTGACTATGACGAAACCAAAAGCCTGGTCACTAACCCGTGGGTAAAAGCCTCCGACTGGGGGTGGCAGATCGATCCGGTGGGGTTACGCTACTCGTTGAACTACTTCTACGATCTCTATCAGCTGCCGCTGTTTATTGTCGAAAACGGCTTTGGCGCTATCGACAAGCTGGAGGCGGACGGCACGGTGGACGACAGCTACCGCATCGCCTACCTGGGCGACCATATTCGCGAAATGAAGAAGGCGGTAGAGGAAGACGGTGTCGATCTGATGGGCTACACCCCTTGGGGCTGCATCGACCTGGTCTCGGCGGGAACCGGCGAGATGAAAAAACGCTACGGCTTTATCTATGTCGACAAGGACAATGAAGGTAAAGGCACGCTGGCGCGCAGCAAGAAAAAATCGTTCGACTGGTATAAAGAGGTGATCAGAAGCAACGGCGAGAACCTGTAGCGGGAAAAGCCAGTCAGCGGCGGCGCTGACTGGCTGGCACGGCATCAGGGGATAATTCGCTCGCTCTTCAGCCGATCGAACAGCCCGGTAAAAGAGTCCAGCGTGCTGCGATAGCCGATAAACCCGGCCTTGCGGCTTTTACTCATATCGGTAAAGGCCTCCATCGGACGGCCTAGGTCGGCATCGGTATGCCACCATGAGACCAGCTTGTTGATATCCGCCTCACGCAGCTGATGGTGCGCGGCAATCGTCCGCCAGGCGGCCTCGGCCTCCAGCATTCGACCCTCCAGGGGCATCATCTTCTCAGGGTAGGGCGCGGCCTCAATATCAAAATACGCAGCGAGGCGCGGCCACAGCCACTTCCAGCGGAATACGTCCCCGTTAACGGCGTTGAAGTCCTGGTTGGCTGCCGTCGGGCTGGTGGCTGCCCATTCCAGCTGCTCGGCCAACAGGCCAGCATCGGTCACGTCCGACACGCCGTTCCACTGCTCAGGGGATCCTGGGAAGATAAAGGGCCAGCCTTTTTCCCGGCACAGGGTGGCGTACACCGCCAGCGTCTGGCCCATATTCATGGCATTGCCCAGCGCATAGCCGACAATGGTATGCGGACGATGCACGCTCCAGCGATAGCCATACTTCTCGGCTCCCGCGAAAAGCACATCCTCCTGGGCATAGTAGAAGTTCTCCACCGGCTGTCGACCCTGCTCTTCACGGAAAGGGGTCACCGGTACGGCACCTTTGCCGTAGGCTTCAAAAGGACCAAGATAGTGCTTAAGCCCGGTGACCAGCGCCACGTGCGCGCCGTGCAGACGGTTACCCAGCGCCTCAATGACGTTTTTCACCATCGCGCCGTTCACACGGATATTCTCTTTCTCACTCTCCTGACGCGCCCAGACGCTAAAGAAGAGCGCATCCGGTTTGACCGACTTCAGCGCCTCGTTGACCGCCGCCGCGTCGGTCAGATCCGCCGTCAGGCTGGTACAGCCCGCGAGCACGTCGCCGCGTCCGCGTGACAGGCCGGTAACCTCCCAGCCCTCTTCCAACAGCTTCTCTGCCAGGGCGCGTCCAATCACGCCGCTGATACCCACTATCAATGCTTTTTTGCGCATCGCGCTCTCCTCATAACCAGGTCAGATAAAAAGCCTAATAGAGAATTGCGTTCTTATCCCGGTTATCTGCGTCAGGTGCGCGTTAAATCACCAGCCAGATCACCGCCATCACCACCAGCAGCGCGAGGGCAATCAGGCCCGGACGGGCAGAGAGCGACTTGACCGACTCCATCACCGGTGCGAACAGCGGATTGTAGATCGGCTGAATATTACGCGGCTCCAGCAGGGCCTCGTTGCGCTCGGCGCGGCGCAGGAAGATGTGGTTGAGCAGATCCTGCACCTGGGCGGTGGTCAGCACCGTCTGCGGCGTGACCTGATACGTCTGCTGGGCATAATCCTGCATGCTCTGCCATTCGCGCGCGTCCAGCGGCTGCTTCAGGGCCGACTGCACCGTATGCAGGGTCGGCGCCGTCTGGGTGCTCAACGTCTGGCGCGCCTGCAGCCATGTCAGGAGGTGGGCAAACTGCCTGGCTGGGATCGGCTCGCCGGTTTTCGCGCCGGAAAGCTCAATCATCGACTGCCAGATAAGCTTGCTGGACTCACCCGTGGCGGCAGCCAGCTTGGTGACCGCCTGGTTCAGCGTGTTGTGCTCGGCAGGCAGCATCGGGCGATCGGTGGCCGGGCGCTGCTGCGGCTGGGGGATCGCCAGCTCGCCTTTCTGCAGCATCACCAGCACGGTCTTAAGCTGCTCGGGAGAGAGTTGGCTAAGCGCCGTCTGGCCAAACTGATGGCGGATAAACGTGCTCACCGCCTGGCGATTGTTGCCCTGGCCCAGCAGCTCCGTCAGCTGTGAGAGCACCTGACGGTTAGCACTATTCTGGACGGCACCCTCCAGGCGCTGGGTCAGACTCTGCTCGGCGGCAGGGAAGTGCCTGGAGAGCAGGGGAGCGTCGTTTTTTAAACCCAGATCGTGCTTCACCCCGGCCCAGACTTCGGCGCTCTGCTGCTGCGTCAGGGCCACCAGACGGGTAATCAGCCTCTCCAGCACCGTGCGCTGCTGGGTGGAGAGGGGCTGGTCGCCTGCGGCTGTGGTGGGGGTGGTCGGCTCTTGCCCGGGAGGGCGCGCCGGCGCACCCTGAATGGGTTGCATCATCTCTGTCCTTCTCTCTTACGTATGCGGCTCGCGTAACGGTCTGCGGCATTGTCGGTATGCCTGGCGGCGAGATTATGGCACACTTGCGCCGTTATCTCCCGTTCTCATACAGGTACCGTAACGTGAAAATCCTCGTTGATGAAAATATGCCTTATGCCCGCGAACTCTTTAGCCGTCTGGGCGAGGTAAAACCCGTTGCAGGCCGCCCGATCCCCGTGGACGAGTTGGCTGACGCACAGGCATTAATGGTGCGCTCCGTCACCAGGGTCAATGCATCACTGCTCAGCGGGACCGCCGTTAAATTTGTCGGTACGGCTACCGCCGGAACCGATCATGTCGATCAGGCATGGCTGGACGAGGCGGGGATTGGCTTCTCTGCTGCACCGGGCTGCAACGCGATTGCGGTTGTGGAGTATGTCTTCTCCGCCCTGTTGATGCTGGCCGAACGCGACGGATTTACGCTGAAAGATCGCACCGTGGGCATTGTCGGCGTCGGCAACGTCGGGTCGCGTTTACAGGCGCGGCTGGAGGCGTGGGGGGTGCGCACCCTGCTATGCGATCCACCGCGTGCCGAACGCGGCGACGCGGGGGATTTCCGCCCGCTGGAGGCGCTGGTGCGCGAGGCTGATATTCTCACCTTCCACACGCCGCTGTTCAAAGAGGGGCCGTATAAAACGCTGCACCTTGCTGACAACGCGCTGATTAGCGCCCTGAAGCCGGGCGCGATCCTGATCAATGCCTGCCGGGGCGCGGTGGTGGACAACGCCGCACTGCTCACGCGTCTGGAGGCCGGGCAGGATCTCAGCGTGGTGCTGGACGTGTGGGAGCCGGAGCCGGATCTCAACGTCGAGCTGCTCAAGCGTGTCGATATCGGGACGCCGCACATCGCCGGCTACACCCTGGAGGGCAAGGCGCGCGGCACTACCCAGGTCTTTGAAGCCTTTAGCGCCTTTATCGGCCATCGCCAGCAGGTTGCCCTCGATACCCTGCTGCCCGCGCCGGAATTTGGCCGCATCACTCTGCATGGCCCCCTCGATCAGCCAACGCTGAAAAGAGTGGCCCATTTGGTGTATGATGTGCGCCGCGATGATGCACCCCTGCGTAAAGTGGCGGGCATCCCGGGTGAGTTTGATAAGCTGCGCAAAAACTATCTTGAGCGCCGCGAGTGGTCATCGCTCTATATTCAGTGTGATGACGCCGAGGCCGCAAGCCTGCTGCATAAGCTCGGTTTTACCGCCGTCTATCACCCGACGCACTAAACTTATTCTCTTTCGCTCTCCGCCCTGCTGCGGGGAGCGTACTGCTATTGTCTGGAGTAAACCACCATGTCAGAAGGCTGGAACATTGCCATCCTGGGCGCGACCGGCGCTGTCGGCGAAGCCCTGCTCGAAACGCTTGCTGAGCGTCAGTTCCCGGTGGGCGATCTGTATGCGCTGGCCCGTCACGAGAGCGCCGGTAAAGATCTGCGCTACGTGGGTAAAACAATCTATGTCCAGGACGCCGCCGAGTTTGACTGGACGCAGGCGCAGCTGGCCTTTTTCGTGGCTGGCGCGGAGGCTTCAGCTACCTATATTGAAGAGGCGACCAACGCCGGCTGCCTGGTGATCGACGCCAGCGGCCTGTTTGCGCTGGAGCCGGACGTGCCGCTGGTTGTGCCGGACGTTAACCCGTTTGTGCTGGCCGACTACCGCAACCGCAACGTGATTGCCGTCGCCGACAGCCTCACCAGCCAGCTGCTGACCGCGCTGAAGCCGCTGATTGAGGCGGGTGGCCTGTCACGCATTGCTGTGACCAACCTGCTGTCGGTCTCGGGTCAGGGCAAGGCGGCGGTGGATGCGCTGGCCGGGCAGAGCGCCAAACTGCTCAACGGCATTCCCGTGGATGAAGAGGACTACTTTGGCCGCCAGCTGGCGTTCAACATGCTGCCGCTGCGCGTTGATGGCGAAGGCAGCGTCCCTGACGAGCGCCGCGTCGTCGACCAGGTGCGCAAGGTGCTGCAGGATGAGGGGCTGATGATCTCCGTCAGCAGCGTCCAGTCGCCGGTCTTCTACGGCCACGCGCAGATGGTTACCTTTGAAGCCCTGCGTCCGCTGGCGGCGGAAGAGGCTCGCGACGCCTTTGCCCATGGCGAAGATATCGTCCTCTCCGAAGCGGGTGAGTTTCCGACCCAGGTGGGAGATGCCTCCGGTAATACTCAGCTCTCCGTCGGCTGCGTGCGTAACGACTACGGCATGCCGGAGCAGATCCAGTTCTGGTCCGTCGCCGACAACGTGCGCTTCGGCGGCGCGCTGATGGCGGTGAAGATCGCTGAGAAGCTGGTCCAGGAGTATCTCTACTGATGTCAGAAGTGCAGGAGAAGCCGGTCTATCGGATCGCGCTGGGCATTGAGTACGACGGCAGCAAATATTACGGCTGGCAGCGGCAGAACGAAGTTCGCAGCGTGCAGGAGAAGCTGGAGAAGGCGCTCTCGCAGGTTGCAAACGAGCCGATCTCGGTCTTCTGCGCGGGCCGCACCGATGCAGGCGTGCACGGCACGGGGCAGGTGGTGCACTTCGAGACCACCGCCCTGCGTAAAGACGCTGCCTGGACGCTGGGCGTAAATGCGAATTTACCTGGTGACATTGCGGTGCGCTGGGTGAAAGATGTGCCCGATGATTTTCATGCCCGATTTAGCGCCACGGCTCGCCGTTACCGCTACGTCATCTACAACCATCGCCTGCGTCCGGCGGTGCTTGGCCAGGGCGTGACGCACTACCATCAGCCGCTGGACGCAGAGCGGATGCACCGCGCGGCCCAGTGTCTGATTGGCGAGAATGACTTTACCTCGTTCCGGGCGGTACAGTGCCAGTCGCGCACGCCGTGGCGTAACGTGATGCACATTAACGTAACCCGTTACGGTGCATATGTGGTGGTCGATATCAAAGCCAATGCCTTTGTACATCATATGGTCAGGAACATTGTCGGCAGCCTGATGGAAGTAGGTAGCCACAACCAGCCGGAGAGCTGGATAGCAGAGCTGCTGGCGGCCAGGGATCGTCGGCTTGCAGCGGCAACGGCAAAAGCGGAAGGGCTGTACCTGGTGGCGGTGGACTATCCCGCCAGGTTCGCGCTGCCGGTATTGCCTATGGGCCCGCTGTTTTTAGCGGACTAAATGCAGACAGACAAAGGCTAATGACATGGATTTTATCTACTTTCTGATCGACTTTATCCTGCACATTGATGTGCACCTGGCGGAGCTGGTGGCCGAATACGGCATTTGGATCTACGCCATCCTGTTCCTGATTTTATTCTGTGAAACCGGGCTGGTGGTCACGCCGTTCCTGCCGGGCGACTCGCTGCTGTTCGTGGCCGGGGCGCTCTCTGCGCTGCCGAGCAACGATCTCAACGTGCATATGATGGTGATGCTGATGATTGTCGCGGCGATCCTCGGCGATGCGGTGAACTACACCATTGGCCGTCTGTTTGGCGATCGGCTCTTCAGTAATCCCAACTCCAAAATCTTCCGTCGCAGCTACCTCGATAAGACCCATGCCTTCTACGACAAGCATGGCGGCAAGACGATCATTCTGGCGCGATTTGTGCCGATCGTCAGAACCTTCGCGCCTTTTGTGGCGGGAATGGGGCATATGTCCTATCGTCATTTTGCGGCTTATAACGTCATCGGCGCGCTGCTGTGGGTGCTGCTGTTTACCTATGCAGGCTATCTGTTTGGCGATCTGCCGGTTGTGCAGGAGAATTTGAAGCTGATGATCGTCGCGATTATCGTGCTCTCTATCCTGCCAGGCGTAGTCGAAATTATTCGTCATCGACGGGCGGCATCACGACAGGCAAAATAGGAACCCGGCAACGGTTCGACCACTTTTTTGTCCCAAGTTGCCGACTGTTATGTTTTAATGTGCACCATTTATGGGCTACCAGGTTCATGCAGAAAGGTTATCAATGAGCTGGATTGAACGAATTAAGAGCAATATTACTCCCACCCGCAAGGCAAGCATCCCTGAGGGCGTGTGGACCAAATGTGACAGCTGCGGTCAGGTGCTTTACCGTGCCGAACTGGAGCGTAACCTGGAGGTCTGCCCGAAGTGTGACCACCACATGCGTATGTCAGCGCGTAATCGCCTGCATAGCCTGCTGGACGAAGGGTCCATGGTGGAGCTGGGTAGCGAGCTTGAGCCGAAAGATGTGCTGAAGTTCCGCGACTCTAAGAAGTACAAAGATCGTCTGGCCACGGCTCAGAAAGAGACCGGTGAGACAGACGCGCTGGTGGTGATGAAAGGCACCCTGCACGAGATGCCGGTTGTGGCGGCAGCCTTTGAGTTTGCCTTTATGGGCGGCTCCATGGGCTCGGTTGTGGGCGCACGTTTTGTCCGTGCCGTTGAGCAGGCGCTGGAAGACAACTGCCCGCTGATCTGCTTCTCCGCTTCCGGCGGGGCGCGTATGCAGGAAGCGCTGATGTCCCTGATGCAGATGGCGAAAACCTCTGCCGCGCTGGCAAAAATGCAGGAGCGCGGTCTGCCGTATATCTCCGTGCTGACCGACCCGACCATGGGCGGCGTCTCTGCAAGCTTTGCGATGCTGGGCGATCTCAATATCGCTGAGCCGAAGGCGCTTATCGGCTTTGCCGGTCCGCGCGTTATCGAGCAGACCGTGCGTGAGAAACTGCCGCCGGGCTTCCAGCGCAGCGAGTTTCTGATTGAGAAAGGCGCGATCGATATGATCGTGCGTCGTCCAGAGCTGCGCCTGAAGCTGGCGAGCATTCTGGCGAAGCTGATGAACCAGCCTGCACCCAACCCGGATGCCCCGCGTGAAAGCGTAGTGGTACCGCCGGTACCGGATCAGGAAGGCGGAGTCTGATAAATCAGGAGGCAGGGCCAGCCGGCTCTGCCTTTTTTCTTTTCACACTGGCAGCAATCCCCGGGCACTATGGAAATGAAAAGCACTCCTCAAGCCACGTCGCCCCTGGCCACGTGGCTTTCTTATCTGGAAAACCTACACGGTAAAACCATCGATATGGGTCTTGAGCGCGTCAGCCGGGTGGCCGCGGCGCTGGATGTCTTAAAGCCCGCACCTTTCGTCTTTACCGTGGCAGGCACCAACGGCAAAGGCACCACCTGCCGTACGCTGGAGTCGATTTTGCTGGCGGCAGGCTACCGGGTTGGCGTCTACAGCTCGCCCCATCTGGTGCGCTATACCGAGCGCGTGCGCGTGCAGGGCGGGGAGCTTCCCGAGCTGGAGCATACTCGTTCGTTTGCCGCCATTGAGGCCGCCCGCGGCGAAACCTCACTTACCTACTTTGAGTACGGCACGCTCTCGGCGCTGTGGCTGTTTAAGCAGGCCGCGCTGGACGTGGTCATTCTTGAAGTCGGGCTGGGCGGACGTCTGGACGCCACCAACATGGTGGATGCTGACGTGGCAGTGGTCACCAGCATCGCCCTCGATCATACCGACTGGCTGGGGCCGGATCGCGAAAGTATTGGCCGGGAAAAAGCCGGGATCTTCCGCGGCGACAAACCGGCTGTGGTGGGTGAACCCGATATGCCGCATACCATTGCTGAGGTGGCGAGCGAGAAGGGGGCCAACCTGCTGCGTCGCGGGGTCGACTGGCACTACGCGGTAGCGGATAATAGCTGGACATTTCAGGATACGGCGGGCGAGCTGAGCGCGCTGCCGCTGCCCCACGTTCCACAGCCGAATGCGGCGACCGCCCTGGCGGCGCTGCGCGCCAGTGGGCTAAAGGTGAGCGAGCAGGCAATCCGCGAGGGCATTGCCAGCGCGATCCTGCCGGGGCGTTTTCAGACGGTGAGCGAGTCACCAAGGGTGATCCTCGACGTGGCGCATAACCCGCACGCGGCGGCTTACCTTGCAGGACGGCTTGCAGCCCTGCCATCTCACGGGCGGGTACTGGCGGTGGTCGGGATGCTGCACGATAAAGACATCGGCGGTACGCTGGCCTGTCTGGAGCAGTGCGTCGATAGCTGGTATTGTGCCCCTCTGGAGGGGCCACGCGGTGCAACAGCAGAGCAGCTGCTGGCCCATCTGAAAGGCGGGGCGGCATTTGCTGACGTCGAGCAGGCGTGGCGCGCGGCAATGGCGGATGCCAGACCTGAAGATACCGTGCTGGTGTGTGGTTCATTCCACACGGTGGCACATGTCATGGAAGCGATGGACGCGGGGAGAGCAGGTGGCAAGTAAGTTTCAGAACCGTTTAATGGGAACCATTGTGCTGGTGGCGCTGGGGGTGATTATCCTGCCAGGGCTGCTGGACGGGCAGAAAAAACACTATCAGGACGAGTTTGCGGCGATCCCGCTGGTGCCAAAGCCAGGCGATCGCGACGAGCCGGACATGATGCCAGCGGCCACGCAGGCGCTACCGGCCCAGCCGCCGGAGGGCGCGGCGGAAGAGGTGCGGGCGGGGGATGCCGCCGCGCCGTCGCTGGAAACGTCTCGCCAGGCGCTAGAAGGCAGCGCGCTGGAGGCAGAGCAGTATCCGGTAGAGACGCCGAAAGCGAAGCCGGTGGAAAAGGCGCAGCCTAAGCCGCAGCCACAGCCGCAGCGTGACCGAGCCAGCGAGCAGTTAGCGGCCGCGAACGACGCGCCGGTGGCCCCGCCTAAACCGGCGGCGGAGGAGAAACCTGCGCCAACCGGCAAAGCCTGGGTCGTCCAGCTTGGGGCGCTAAAAAATGCCGATAAAGTCACCGAGATCGTCGGCAAGCTGCGCGGAGCAGGGTATCGCGTTTACACTATTCCAAATACGCCGGTACAGGGTAAAATAACCCGCATTCTGGTCGGCCCGGACGCCTCCAGAGACAAGCTAAAAGGATCGCTCGGGGAGTTAAAACAGCTCTCAGGCTTAAGCGGCGTGGTGATGAACTACAGCGCAAACTGATCCTTTGGCGGGTTAAAAAAAGCGCGGCCGGCAGGCCCATAGAGGCAAAAGGTCTGATGGCGTTGAATATTTTTTCAGCGCCATTTTTATTTTCGCGCGGCACGGAAATCGCTACGCAAACGTTTTCTTTTTCTGTTAGAATGCGCCCCGAACTGGACGACAGGGCGTAAAATCATGGGACACATATGGTCTGGATTGATTACGCCATCATCGCGGTAATAGGTTTTTCCTGTCTGGTTAGCCTGATCCGTGGCTTTGTACGTGAAGCGTTATCGCTGGTGACATGGGGTTGTGCTTTCTTTGTTGCCAGTCATTACTACACTTACCTGTCTGTTTGGTTCACGGGCTTTGAAGACGAACTGGTGCGGAACGGGATTGCTATCGCAGTACTGTTTATCGCAACGCTGATTGTCGGCGCTATTGTTAACTACATTTTCGGCGCGCTGGTCGATAAAACCGGCCTGTCGGGAACCGACAGGGTGTTGGGGATTTGCTTCGGTGCGCTACGTGGGGCGCTGATTGTTGCCGCAATCCTGTTCTTTCTCGATACCTTTACCGGGTTCTCGAAAAGCGATGACTGGCAGCGTTCGCAGCTGATCCCACAGTTCAGTGTTATCATCAGGTGGTTCTTTGACTATCTGCAAAGCTCGTCTAGTTTTTTGCCCAGGGCGTAAGCCCTGCGATGTGGCCTAGCGAGGAAAAGACGTATGTGCGGTATTGTCGGTATCGCCGGTGTTATGCCGGTAAACCAGTCGATTTATGACGCGTTAACGGTGCTTCAGCACCGTGGTCAAGATGCCGCAGGCATCATCACTATCGATGAAAACAACTGCTTCCGTTTACGTAAAGCGAACGGGATGGTTAGCGATGTATTTGAAGCCCGCCACATGCAGCGCCTCCAGGGGAATATGGGTATCGGCCATGTGCGTTACCCCACCGCTGGTAGCTCCAGCGCGTCTGAAGCGCAGCCCTTCTACGTTAACTCGCCGTATGGCATCACGCTTGCCCACAACGGCAACCTGACCAACGCCCACGAGCTGCGTAAGAAGCTGTTCCAGGAGAAGCGTCGCCACATCAACACCACCTCCGACTCTGAAATCCTGCTCAATATTTTCGCCAGCGAGCTGGATAACTTCCGCCACTACCCGTTAGAGGCGGATAACATTTTTGCCGCTATCGCCGCGACCAACCGCCAGATCCGCGGCGCGTACGCCTGCATCGCGATGATTATCGGTCACGGCATGGTCGGCTTCCGCGATCCCAACGGCATCCGTCCGCTGGTGCTGGGCAAGCGTGACATCGGCGACGGCCGCACCGAGTATATGATGGCCTCCGAGAGCGTGGCGCTGGATACGCTGGGCTTTGAGTTCCTGCGTGACGTTGCCCCTGGCGAAGCGGTCTACATCACCGAGAAGGGCCAGCTCTCTACCCGCCAGTGCGCCGACAACCCGGTCAGCAACCCGTGCCTGTTTGAGTATGTCTACTTCGCCCGTCCGGACTCCTTTATCGACAAGATCTCCGTCTACAGCGCCCGCGTTAATATGGGTAAAAAGCTGGGGGCGAAGATTGCCCGCGAGTGGGAAGATCTCGACATTGACGTGGTGATCCCGATCCCGGAGACCTCCTGCGATATCGCGCTGGAGATTGCCCACATTCTGGATAAACCCTACCGTCAGGGCTTTGTGAAGAACCGCTACGTTGGCCGCACCTTTATCATGCCCGGCCAGCAGCTGCGTCGTAAATCTGTACGCCGTAAGCTGAACGCTAACCGCGCCGAGTTCCGCGACAAGAACGTGCTGCTGGTGGATGACTCCATCGTGCGCGGCACCACCTCGGAGCAGATCATTGAGATGGCACGCGAAGCCGGGGCGAAGAAAGTTTACCTCGCCTCAGCAGCACCGGAGATCCGCTTCCCGAACGTCTACGGCATCGATATGCCAACCGCGAACGAGCTGATCGCCCACGGGCGTGAAGTGGACGAGATCCGCCAGATCATCGGCGCTGACGGCCTGATCTTCCAGGACCTCAACGATCTCATCGACGCGGTACGCGCCGAGAACCCGGATATCCAGCAGTTTGAGTGCTCGGTGTTCAACGGGATCTACGTGACCAAAGACGTGAACCAGCAGTACCTCGACTATCTCGACTCTCTGCGCAATGACGATGTCAAAGCCGTGCAGATGCAAAACGATCTCGAAAGCTTAGAGATGCATAACGAGGGTTAACTCTCGCGCGCCCTGCGTTCGCAGGGCGCTTCAACGTTGCAACGCCCGCTATAATCCGGCAAAGTCCTCTCACGAAAGTAAAAGGACGGGAATATGAAACGACTGATTATTGGCATCTCGGGTGCCAGCGGGGCCATCTATGGCGTGCGTCTGCTACAGGTGCTGCGCGACGTGGCTGAAGTGGAAACCCATCTGGTCATGAGCAACGCCGCCCGCCAGACGCTGGCGCTGGAGACCGACCTCTCCCTGCGTGACGTGCAGGCGCTCGCCGACGTGGTGCATGACTCGCGTGATATCGCCGCCAGCATCTCCTCCGGCTCGTTTAAAACCGCTGGTATGGTGATCCTTCCCTGTTCCATCAAAACCCTCTCCGGCATCGTTCACAGCTATACCGACAGCCTGCTAACGCGTGCGGCGGACGTGGTACTGAAAGAGCGCCGCCCGCTGGTGCTCTGCGTACGGGAAACGCCGCTGCATCTCGGCCATCTGCGGCTGATGACGCAGGCAGCGGAGCTGGGCGCGGCGATCATGCCCCCGGTCCCTGCCTTCTATCATCGCCCACAGACCCTCGATGACATCATCAACCAGACGGTGAATCGCGTTATCGATCAGTTCGACATTGACCTGCCGGAAGATCTCTTTACCCGCTGGCAGGGACCCGCTGCGTCAAAATAGTGCATCTCACCTGGATTGCCCTGTTTCAGGGCAAATCTGCAAGCGCGATCATATCCTCAACATTTAACCGCTGTTTTCAGTTTGTAACGCTGCGGTTCATTTGGCAGACCTGCTATCTTTCACCCTAACGGTAATGCTGCAACCTTTTATTAACATTTCTGACGGCGATTATTATTCGTCATGAGAAAGTGGCATAAGACGTGCAAGCATCAGCGGGTAACACAACACAACGTATACAACAACAACACGCAATAGATAATAAAATCAGAAACTCGAGGGTAATGTATGAAGAAGACGGCTGTAGCTCTCTCTTTACTGCTGGGACTCTCCAGCGCCGCCAGCGTTTACGCTGCGCTTCCTCAGACCGTGCGCATTGGTACGGACGCGACCTATGCGCCATTCTCGTCTAAAGACGCGAAGGGTGAGTTTGTCGGCTTTGATATCGACCTCGGCAACGAGATGTGCAAACGTATTCAGGTTAAGTGCACCTGGGTGGGCAGCGATTTTGACGCGCTGATCCCCTCCCTGAAAGCCAAGAAAATTGATGCCATCATCTCTTCTCTCTCTATTACTGAAAAGCGCCAGCAGGAGATCGCCTTCTCCGATAAGCTCTACGCTGCCGATTCACGTCTGATTGCCGCCAAAGGCTCGCCGATCCAGCCGACCATTGAGTCGCTGAAGGGCAAGCACGTTGGCGTGTTACAGGGTTCAACTCAGGAAGCCTTTGGCAACGCCAACTGGCGCAGCAAAGGCATTGATGTGGTTGCCTACCAGAACCAGGATCTGATCTACTCTGACCTTGCCGCCGGTCGTCTGGACGCCGCCCTGCAGGATGAGGTTGCCGCCAGCGAAGGCTTCCTTAAACAGCCTGCCGGGAAAGAGTTCGCCTTCGCCGGTCCGTCGGTAAAAGATAAAAACTTCTTCGGTGACGGTACCGGGGTTGGCCTGCGCAAAGACGATACCGAGCTGAAGGCCGCGTTCGACAAAGCGCTGGGGGAAATCCGCAAAGACGGTACCTATGACAAAATGGCGAAAAAATACTTCGACTTTAACGTTTACGGTGACTAAGTGACGGTACGCCTTTGCACCAGGGTGGTGATCCAGCATGGTGCATTGATGCGGTTGATGCCTTACGGCGGTGCGGTAAACGTACTTAAGTCAGGCAACGGGACCTAAAACAGCATAGTTAAGCAGTGGCGCTGCAAAAAAAAGCGCCCGGCAGGGCAGAATATTTTGCCTTGCCGGGCCGAATAATGGCACGATAGCCGTACCGTATTCTGTGCAAAATCCCGTTAAAAGACCGTCAGTTGAGGATGTTTATGAATAAGTTGGTATTATCGCTTTCTCTGGTACTTGCTCTTTCCAGCGCGTCCAGCGCTTTCGCTGCTGTTCCGCAAAAACTGCGTATTGGCACCGATCCTACCTATGCGCCGTTCGAATCGAAGAATGCGCAGGGTGAATTAGTGGGTTTTGATATCGATCTGGCTAAAGAGCTGTGTAAACGCATTAATACCCAGTGTACCTTCATTGAGAACCCGCTGGATGCGCTAATTCCCTCGCTGAAAGCGAAGAAAATCGATGCCATCATGTCGTCGCTCTCGATTACCGAGAAGCGCCAGCAGGAGATCGCGTTTACTGACAAGCTTTATGCAGCAGATTCACGTCTGGTAGTGGCCAAAGCCTCTAATATCCAGCCGGACCTGTCGACCCTGAAAGGCAAACGCGTCGGCGTTCTGCAGGGCACCACCCAGGAGACCTACGGCAACGAACACTGGGCGGCGAAAGGCGTTGAGATCGTCTCCTATCAGGGCCAGGACTCTATCTATGCCGACCTGACCGCAGGCCGTATCGACGCCGCATTCCAGGATGAAGTGGCCGCCAGCGAAGGTTTCCTGAAAACCCAGGCAGGCAAAGAGTACAAATTTGGTGGCCCGTCGATCAAAGATGAGAAGCTGTTTGGCGTGGGTACCGGCATGGGCATTCGCAAAGAGGATAACGCGCTGCGCGAAGCGCTGAACAAAGCCTTTGCCGATATGCGTGCCGACGGCACCTACGAAAAGCTGGCGAAAAAGTATTTCGATTTTGATGTTTACGGTGGCTAATCCCCACCTGTGACAAACGTGCGGCCCCTCCCATCGCGGGAGGGGAAAAGACACGGCAGACACTACACACCACGGGGCAGGCTGCATGCTGTACGGGTTTTCTCAAGTTATATTCCAGGGCGCTGTTGTCACGCTGGAGCTGGCGCTCAGCTCCGTTGTGCTGGCCGTGCTGATCGGCCTGGCGGGGGCAGGGGCCAAGCTCTCTCACAGCCGCCTGCTGGCCGCTATTTTTGAAGGCTACACCACGCTTATCCGTGGCGTGCCCGATCTGGTGCTGATGCTGCTCATCTTCTACGGGCTGCAAATCGCGCTGAACAGCGTCACCGATGCCGTCGGCATGGCGCAGATTGATATCGATCCGATGATCGCCGGTATCATCACCCTCGGTTTTATCTACGGAGCCTACTTTACGGAAACCTTTCGCGGAGCGTTTATGGCCGTGCCGAAAGGGCATATCGAGGCGGCGACCGCCTTTGGCTTTACCAGCGGACAGACCTTTCGCCGCATCCTCTTTCCGGCCATGATGCGCTACGCCCTGCCGGGAATTGGTAACAACTGGCAGGTGATCCTCAAGGCCACCGCGCTGGTATCGCTGCTGGGCCTGGAAGACGTAGTCAAAGCTACCCAGCTCGCCGGGAAAAGCACCTGGGAGCCGTTCTACTTCGCCGTGGTCTGCGGACTTATCTACCTGGTATTTACCACCGTCTCTAATGGGGTGCTGCTTCTGCTCGAACGCCGCTACTCCGTGGGCGTGAAGAGGGCTGACCTGTGATCGAAATTATTCAGGAGTACTGGCGCGCCCTGCTGTGGACCGACGGCTACCGCTTTACCGGCGTGGCAATCACTCTCTGGCTGCTGATCCTGTCGGTGGTGATGGGCGGCATCCTCGCGCTGTTTCTCGCCATCGGGCGCGTCTCCAGCAACAAATTTATCTGCTTCCCTATCTGGCTCTTTACCTACATTTTTCGCGGCACGCCGCTCTACGTCCAGCTGCTGGTCTTCTACTCCGGGATGTACACCCTGGAGATTGTAAAGGGCACGGAGCTGCTGAACGCCTTTTTCCGTAGCGGCCTCAACTGTACGGTGCTGGCGTTAACGCTCAATACCTGCGCCTACACCACCGAGATTTTTGCCGGCGCGATCCGCTCGGTGCCGCACGGCGAGATCGAGGCGGCGCGGGCCTACGGCTTCTCGTCGGTGAAGATGTACCGCTGCATTATTCTGCCGTCGGCGCTGCGCATCGCGCTGCCTGCCTACAGCAACGAAGTGATCCTCATGCTGCACTCGACGGCGCTGGCCTTTACCGCCACCGTCCCGGATCTGCTGAAAATCGCTCGTGATATTAACTCGGCCACCTACCAGCCCTTTACCGCGTTTGGTATTGCCGCCGTGTTGTACCTGATCATCTCCTATGCGCTGATTAGCCTGTTCCGCAAAGCGGAGAAACGCTGGCTGAAGCATATGAAACCTTCTTCGACGCACTGAGAATACGATGTCCGAGAATAAATTAAACGTTACAGATCTGCACAAGCGCTACGGCGAACATGAGGTGCTGAAAGGGGTATCGCTGCAGGCTAACGCAGGCGATGTGATCACCATTATCGGCTCGTCGGGATCCGGCAAGAGTACCTTCCTGCGCTGCATTAACTTTCTTGAGAAGCCAAGCGAAGGCACGATTGTGGTGAGCGGGCAGAACATCACCCTGGTGCGGGATAAAGACGGCCAGCTGAAGGTGGCTGATAAGCATCAGCTGCGCCTGCTGCGTACCCGCCTGACCATGGTGTTCCAGCACTTTAACCTCTGGAGCCACATGACGGTGCTGGAGAACGTGATGGAAGCGCCGATTCAGGTGCTGGGGTTAAGCAAGCAGGAGGCGCGGGAGCGGGCGGTAAGGTATCTGGCGAAGGTCGGCATCGACGAGCGTGCCCAGGCGAAATACCCGGTGCACCTCTCCGGGGGTCAGCAGCAGCGCGTCTCGATTGCCCGCGCGCTGGCGATGGAGCCTGAGGTGCTGCTGTTTGACGAGCCGACCTCGGCGCTGGATCCTGAGCTGGTGGGCGAAGTGCTGCGCATCATGCAGAAGCTGGCAGAAGAGGGGAAAACCATGGTGGTCGTGACCCATGAGATGGGCTTTGCCCGCCACGTCTCTTCTCACGTGATCTTCCTGCATCAGGGGAAAATTGAGGAGGAGGGCAAGCCGGAGGCGCTGTTTGACAATCCGCAGAGCCCACGCCTGCAGCAGTTCCTTAAAGGCTCGCTGAAGTAATGCTCCGGCCCTCTTCTTAACCGGGGAGGGCTGAGCTGAACGCCTTGTCAGTCAGACGGTAAACCCAGTCATCGTGAAACACGCCGTTCAGGCGATAAACCTTCTGCAGGATCTCCACCCGGCTAAACCCTAGCTTCTCCAGCACGCGTTGCGAGCCGACGTTCCCTGCCAGCACCCACGCATTGAGTGCCGTGACGCCCGCTTCGTTAAACGCGTAGTGACACAGGGCGCGCAGGGCTTCGCTGGCGTAACCCTGACCCTGAGCCCAGGTGGCAATGCTGTAGCCGACGTCTGCCTCCTGCGGGTTCGCTCCCGACCGGCTCAGACCAATATCCCCCAGCGCGGCTCCAGTGTCCTGCTGGCGAATGACAAACGCCCCGGCGTCGATCAAACGCGCATCAAATACCCGACGAATATCCTGCTGCGAGGCGATATCCGCCATAAAACGCATAATGGCCGGATCGCGGCGCAGGCGCAGGAAAAACGGCCAGTCAGACTCCTGAAAGGGAGAGAGGCTCAGGCGGGGAGTGGTCAGCGTCAGCATTGGAATCATCATTCTGGTGAATATGTCGATTACATTATCACCAGAATGATAAGTTGGTACTATTTATTTTAACGATTCAGCGCAGTACGTCTGCAAGGGCTTCATCCAGATCGTACCAGCGAAAACCAAACCCGGAGGCCTCCAGACGCTTGGGCAGCGCACGCTGGCCGCCGAGCACCAGCACCGACGACTCACCCATCAGCAGACGCACGGCGCTGGCTGGCGCGCGCATAAAGGCGGGACGGTGCAGGGCATGGCCGAGGGCATGGGCGAAGCGTTCGTTATGCACCGGGTAGGGGGAGACCATATTAAACGGGCCGCGCAGATCGTTATCCAGTAGCCAGAGAATGCCGTTGACCATATCATCGATATGGATCCAGGCCAGATACTGTCGTCCGCTGCCGATCGGGCCACCGAGGCCGAGGCGGAACACCGGCAGCATTTTCGCCAGCACGCCGCCTTTCGGGGCAAAGACCACGCCGGTGCGCAGCAGGCAGACGCGGGTCTGGTCGCTCAGCGCGCCGCAGGCAATTTGCTCCCAGCGAGCGCAGAGCTTATGGGTAAACTCATTGTGCGGCGGCTCCTCTTCGGTCACGACTACCTCACCGAGATCGCCGTAGTAGCCCGTTGCCGATCCGGAGATCAGCACCGAGGGCGGCGTAGCGCTAGCCTTGATCAGATCCACCAGCTTCTGGGTGATCTCCCAGCGGCTGTTGCACAGGCGCACTTTTTGCGCCTCGCTCCAGCGTTTGTCGGCAATCGGCTCGCCCGCCAGATTAATTACCGCGTCGATGTCGTTGAGATCGTGGCGATCGTCAAGTCCTTTGCTGAAGGTCACACCATCCCCCAGCGTGCGGCGTGCCCGCTCCGGGCTGCGGGTAATCACCGTTACTGAATGCCCCAGCGCCAGCAGGCGAGGAACAAGATGGCTGCCAATCAGGCCGGTACCGCCGGTAATTAAAATCCTCATGCAACCTCCAGGGCTGCGCTTAACGTCGCCAGCTCATACTCATCGACACCGAGTCGGCATAACGTAGCGCGTAAAGTTTATCGATCTCCACTTCAGCATAGGTAACCCAGTGATGTTCGCGTGCGATATCAAGCACATCCTGAGTTAATTTTTCCAGCAAAAAGAAGCGATTATTTTCAATATGCTGAATGATGTTTTTAGTGATGGTGCGGTAGTTCAGGGCATCGTTGATATCCTCACTAGCCCGCGCTTTGTCCGCGGGGTAGTGGATAACCACGTTGACCACGATATCCTGGCGGTTTGCTATCTCCTCATCTTTGATGCCGATAAAGGTCCGCAGGCGCAAATTTTTTATTCGTATGACAGCGTCTGGTTGCGACATGATAAATTCCCTCTGTGTAGTGATCGGCAATATCATACACGAGGTTAAACGGCCTGCCCACGCGGGCGAGACGGCTAATTCTGCGCAATTTTTTGCATCGCCCGCAGGGTGGCGGGGCGGGTGCGAATGCGCTCGAACCAGTTGTTTACCGCCGGGTAGCTGCTGAGGTTGATCCGCTGGCGCTCGTGGGCATTGATCCACGGCCAGGCGGCGATGTCGGCGATGCTGTAGTGCTCGCCGCCCAGCCAGGGCACGCGCTCAAGACGCTTGTTCATCACGCCGTAGAGACGCTGGGTTTCAACCTGAAAACGCTCGATAGCGTAGGGCACTGGCTTGGGCGCAAAGTAGTTAAAGTGGTGATTTTGCCCGAGCATCGGCCCCAGACCGCCTACCTGCCAGAAGAGCCACTGTAGCGTCAGATGCCGCTCGCGAAGCTCGCCGCTGAGCAGCATGCCGCTCTTCTCTGCCAAATAGAGCAGGATCTCCCCTGATTCAAACAGGCTAAGCGGCGCACCACCGTCGACAGGGGCATGGTCTACGATGGCGGGAATTTTATTATTCGGCGAGATCTCCAGAAAGTCAGGACGAAACTGATCGCCTTTGCTGATATCGACGCGGATCAGACGGTAATCCAGCTCCGCCTCTTCCAGGAATAGCGTAATTTTGTGACCGTTAGGGGTGGGCGCGTAATAGAGATCGATCATCTCAGCTCCTGTCAGGGAATAAAGTCGCAAACAGGAGTATAGGCGTTGGCGGGCGAGGCGGGATTTTAAGGCAGTGACAGCCCGCACAGGACGCTATATTTTAGATGAAATTCGATAATTTAATGAGGATACCCATGGGCGAGCCAGCAATAACGTTGTGGTCTGATGCAGACTTTTTCTCTCCTTACGTCATGTCGGTGTACGTCACGCTACACGAAAAGGCGCTGCCTTTTACGCTGAAGACCGTCGACCTCAACGATGGCGAACATCTGCGCCCGGAGTGGAAGGGATACCATCTCAGCCGCCGCGTGCCGCTGCTGGAGGTTGACGGCTTTGAGCTGACGGAGTCCTCGGCGATTAGCGAATACCTTGAGGAGCGTTTTGCGCCGCCGGAGTGGGAGCGCGTCTATCCTCACGATATCCAGAAGCGCGCCAGAGCACGGCAGATTCAGGCCTGGCTGCGCAGCGATCTGATGCCGATCCGCGAGGAGCGCTCGACGGATGTGATTTTCGCCGGTGTGAAAAAGCCCCCGCTGAGCGAGGCGGGCCAGCGGAGCGCAGAAAAATTGTTCACTATTGCCGGCGCGCTGCTGGCCCATGCCAACCCCAATCTGTTTGGCGAATGGTGCATTGCCGATGCCGATCTGGCGCTGATGCTGAACCGACTGGTGCTTAACGGCGACGAGGTGCCCGAGCGCCTCGCAGACTACGCCGCCTTCCAGTGGCAACGCTCCTCGGTGCAGCGCTATATCGCCCTTTCGGCCGCGCGCTGAAGCTGTTTAGCACTGGCAAATCCGTTATCATGAAGCACATTTTTCAACGATAAGGGTGTAAGCGATGAAGCTGATGTTTGCCTCTGATATTCACGGGTCGCTGCCGGCGACGGAGCGTGTGCTGGCGCGGTTTGCCGAGAGCGGCGCACAGTGGCTGGTGATCCTGGGCGACTTGCTTAACCACGGGCCGCGCAATGCGCTGCCGGAGGGGTACGCGCCCGCGCAGGTGGCCGAGCGGCTGAACACGCAGGCGTCGCGGATCATCGCCGTGCGCGGCAACTGTGACAGCGAAGTGGATCAGATGCTGCTTACGTTTCCCATCACTGCCCCCTGGCAGCAGGTATTATTCGGTCATTCCCGGCTGTTTTTGACCCACGGTCACCTCTATAATGCAGAAAATTTACCCCCGCTCAACCCTGGCGATGTATTGATCTCCGGTCATACTCATATTCCGGTGGCGGAAAAGCGCGGCGATATTATTTACTTCAACCCCGGTTCGGTAAGCATCCCGAAAGGGGGCTTCGCCGCCAGCTACGGTATGTTTGACGACGGTATTTTTCGCGTAATCGCACTGAACGATCAACGGATTATTGCAGAGGTCGCCATTAATCCGTAAGTTAGCTCTCAACCAGAAACGCGCCACCAGAGCGCTATGCAGAGAAGGTTTTTCCGATGGTGGAACAGAGTCATTTTACAGGCACGGAATGGGTAGATATCGTCAATGAGGACAACGAGGTGATTGCGCAGGCTAGCCGCGAACAGATGCGCGCGCAGTGTCTGCGTCATCGGGCCACCTTCATTGTCGTGCATGACGGCATGGGGAAAATTTTGGTGCAGCGCCGTACCGAGACAAAAGACTACCTGCCTGGCCTGCTGGACGCGACGGCGGGTGGCGTGGTGCAGGCGGACGAGGGGATGCTGGAGTCCGCACGTCGTGAAGCGGAAGAGGAGCTGGGCATTGCTGGCGTGCCGTTTGCCGAGCATGGGCAGTTCTACTACGAAGACGATCACTGTCGCGTCTGGGGTGGGCTTTTCAGCTGCGTCTCCCACGGGCCTTTTGCCCTGCAGGAGGATGAGGTCAGCGAAGCCATCTGGATGACGCCGGAAGAGATCACCGCCCGCTGCGATGAGTTTACCCCGGACTCCCTTAAGGCGCTGGCGCTGTGGATGAGCCGCAACGCCAACAACGATACGCTTAAGCTGGCTGAAACCGAGTAGGCCTGCCTAAAAGCATCAAGCCGGCCAGGGTACGCCATGGCCGGCTTTTTTATCGCCTCGATTTACTCCGGCACGTCGCCGCTTCCCTGCTGCGAAGGCCACTTCCAGTTGCGTACCTCAGGCAGATCTTCCCCGTGCTCGCGCACGTAGCGGTGGTGCTCAGCAATCTTCTCCTGCAAATCGTCAAGGATCGCATCGGCCTTGCCCGCCAGCTTCTCTACCCGCAAAATCGCCTCCTGCGCCAGATGGAAACGATCCAGCTCGTTCATCACCGTCATGTCAAACGGTGTGGTGGTAGTGCCTTCCTCCATAAAACCACGCACGTGGAAGTTACGATGGTTATTACGATGGTAGGTCAGGCGATGAATCAGGCTTGGGTAACCATGAAAGGCGAAGATCACCGGCTTATCCGCGGTAAAGATAGCCTCAAACGCCTCGTCGCTCAGCCCGTGCGGATGCTGATCCTCGGTCTGGAGCGCCATCAGGTCGACTACGTTTACCACCCGCACGCTAAGATCCGGCAGATAACCCCGGAGCAGATCTACTGCCGCCAGCGCCTCCATGGTAGGGACATCCCCGGCGCAGGCCATCACTACGTCCGGCGCTTTGCCCGGTATTTCGTTGCCTGCCCAGGGCCAGATGCCCATTCCGACTTCACAGTGCTTCGCCGCCTCTTCCAGGGTGAGCCACTGCGGCTCTGGCTGCTTGCCCGCGACGATGACGTTGATCCTATCCCAGGTCTTCAGGCAGTGATCGGCTACCCACAGCAGAGTGTTGGCATCCGGCGGCAGGTAGATGCGCACGATATCGGCTTTCTTGTTGGCGACGTGATCGATAAAGCCAGGATCCTGATGGCTGTAGCCGTTGTGATCCTGTCGCCAGACGTGGGAGGAGAGCAGATAGTTCAGGGAGGCGACGGGTTCGCGCCACGGCAGCTTGCGCGTCACCTTCAGCCATTTAGCGTGCTGGTTGAACATCGAGTCGATAATGTGAATAAAGGCCTCGTAGCAGTTAAACAGGCCGTGGCGTCCGGTGAGCAGGTAGCCCTCCAGCCAGCCCTGACACTGATGCTCGCTGAGGATCTCCATCACCCGGCCATCGGGAGCAAGCTGCTCATCGTAAGGCTCAATCTCCCCTTCCCAGGTACGGTTAGTCACGTCGAAGACATCCCCCAGCCGGTTGGAGGCGGTCTCATCCGGGCCAAAGAGGCGGAAGTTGTCCGGGTTACGGGTGAAGATGCCGCGCAGATAGCGCCCCAGCACCTCCGTGGACTGCGCCTGGGTTTCGCCAGGAGAGGCAATATCAAGCGCGAATTCCTGCAGCTCGGGCGTCACCAGCTCGCGGCGCAGCCTTCCGCCGTTGGCCCAGGGAGTCGCTCCCATCCGCTTGTCTCCCGCTGGTGCCAGCGCCTTTAGCTCAGGCCTAAGCCGCCCCTGCTCGTCGAAGAGATCCTCTGGCTGATAGCTGCGCATCCAGCGCTCAAGGATCTGTCGATGCTCGTCGTTCTCCCGGCAGGAAGAGACCGGCACCTGATGGGCGCGCCAGAAGCCTTCTACCTTTTTGCCGTCGACGGTCTGCGGGCCGGTCCACCCCTTCGGGCTGCGCAGAATAATCATCGGCCAGCGCGGGATGGACTCCGCAGTCTCACCCTGACGGGCGCGCTGCTGGAACGCGCGGATCTTATCCAGGGCGTTATCCAGCGCCTCGGCCATCTGCGGATGCATTTTCTCCGGCTCGTGGCCGCTGACAAAGAGCGGATCGTAGCCGTAGCCGCGAAACAGCTGGGTAAGATCCTCATCGCTGGTGCGGGCCAGCAGCGTCGGGTTCGCGATCTTGTAGCCGTTGAGGTGCAGGATCGGGAGCACGGCTCCGTCGCGGGCGGCGTTGAGAAACTTGATCCCGTGCCAGCTGGCCGCGAGCGGGCCGGTCTCGGCTTCGCCGTCGCCGATCACGCAGGCGGCAATCAAGTCGGGGGCATCAAACACGGCCCCGAACGCGTGGGAGAGGGAGTAGCCCAGCTCGCCCCCTTCGTTGATCGAGCCGGGTGTTTCCGGCGCGGCGTGGCTGGGAATACCCCCGGGAAACGAAAACTGCTTGAACAGCTTCTGCATCCCCGGCGCGTCTTCGCTGATGTCGGGGTAGATCTCGCTATAGCTACCCTCAAGCCAGGTATTCGCGACCATGCCAGGCCCACCGTGGCCAGGGCCGCAGACGTAGAGCATATCCAAATCGCGCTGGCGAATGGCGCGGTTAAGGTGCGCATAGATAAAGTTCAGCCCTGGTGTGGTGCCCCAGTGGCCCAGCAGGCGGGGTTTGATATGTTCCGGCTTAAGCGGCTCGCGCAGCAGCGGGTTATCCATCAGATAGATCTGGCCGACGGAGAGGTAGTTTGCGGCGCGCCAGTAGCGATCCAGTAACGTGAAGTCGTTGTCGTTAACGTGCCCGGTTGCAGATTGCGTCATGCTTTCTCCCGTTATCAGGTTAAATCGTACCTGTTAACCCTAATAGAAGAAGCGGAGGAGGGCGAATTTGGCCCACAAAAAAAGGGCCATGGCAGCGCCATGACCCTTTAACGCGTGGTATTCGCTTACTGCTGCTGAGAAGACTGGATCGCCGTCAGCGCGATGGTGTAGACGATATCGTCAACCAGTGCGCCACGGGACAGGTCGTTTACAGGCTTACGCATACCCTGCAGCATCGGCCCGATGGAGATCAGGTCGGCAGAGCGCTGAACCGCTTTGTAGGTGGTGTTACCGGTGTTCAGATCCGGGAAGATGAACACGGTAGCGCGACCGGCAACCGGTGAGTTCGGCGCTTTAGATTTCGCTACGTCAGCCATTACCGCAGCATCGTACTGCAGCGGACCGTCGATCATCAGGTCAGGACGTTTCTCCTGCGCCAGACGAGTCGCTTCACGCACTTTCTCTACGTCGCTACCCGCGCCGGAGTTACCGGTGGAGTAGGAGAGCATCGCTACGCGCGGCTCGATACCAAAGGCAATCGCAGAGTCCGCGGACTGAATAGCGATCTCAGCCAGCTGTTCAGCGGTCGGATCCGGGTTAATCGCGCAGTCGCCGTAAACATATACCTGCTCCGGCAGGAGCATGAAGAATACGGAGGAGACCAGCGAGCTGCCCGGTGCCGTTTTGATCAGCTGCAGCGGCGGACGGATGGTGTTCGCGGTGGTGTGAACCGCACCGGAAACCAGGCCGTCAACTTCGTCCTGCTCCAGCATCAGGGTGCCGAGCACTACGTTGTCTTCCAGCTGTTCGCGGGCAACGGCTTCGGTCATGCCTTTGCTCTTACGCAGCTCAACCAGACGGGCTACGTAGCTTTCACGCACCACGTCCGGGTCAACGATTTCGATGCCTGCGCCCAGTTCAACGCCCTGAGCCGCCGCAACGCGGGTGATCTCTTCCGGGTTACCTAGCAGCACGCAGGTCGCGATGCCGCGCTCGGCACAGATGGCCGCCGCTTTAACGGTACGCGGCTCATCGCCTTCCGGCAGCACAACGCGTTTACCGGCCTGGCGCGCCAGCTCGGTGAGCTGATAGCGGAACGCAGGCGGAGAGAGACGGCGGCTACGCTCGGAGGTGGCGGTCAGGGATTCGATCCAGTCAGCGTTCACGTAGCCAGCCACGTACTCCTGCACTTTCTCGATACGCTGATGGTCGTCAGCCGGCACTTCCAGGTTGAAGCTTTGCAGGCTCAGGGAGGTCTGCCAGGTATTGGTGTTAACCATGAATACCGGCAGGCCAGTGGCGAAGGCACGCTCGCACAGCTTAGCAACGCGGGCGTCCATCTCATAGGCACCGGTCAGCAGGATTGCACCGATCTCAACGCCGTTCATCGCGGCCAGGCAGGCGGCAACCAGCACGTCAGGACGGTCAGCGGAGGTCACCAGCAGAGAGCCTGGGCGGAAGTGTTCCAGCATGTGCGGAATGCTACGCGCACAGAAGGTCACGGACTTCACGCGGCGGGTGTTGATGTCGCCTTCGTTAACGATGGTGGCATTCAGGTGTTTTGCCATGTCGATTGCGCGGGTGGCAATCAGATCGAAGCTCCACGGAATGGCACCCAGCACTGGCAGCGAGCTGGACGCGCTCAGCTGCGCCGGATCGATGCTGATCACTTTCGCTTTGGAGGAGTCATCGAAGATCTCAGAGAGATCCGGGCGGGTACGGCCCTGATCGTCAACCGGCGCGTTCAGCTTGTTAACGATTACGCCGGTGATATTGGTGTTCTTCACGCCGCCGAAGCTGTTGCGGGTCAGTTCGATACGCTCTTTCAGCTGCTCCTGGGTATCGGTACCCTGAGACATGACGAAGACGATCTCGGCATTCAGCGTTTTAGCGATTTCAAAGTTCAGCGACTGGGCAAACTGGTGTTTGCGCGTCGGCACCAGACCTTCAACCAGCACCACTTCCGCGTCTTTTGCGCTTTCGTGGTAGCGGGCGATGATCTCTTCCATCAGCACGTCTTTCTGGTTGCTGGAGAGCAGAGACTCAACGTGGCTCATCTTCAGCGGTTCAGCGGCAGGCAGATTGGAGTTCGCACGCACGATAGTGGTGGTCTGGTCTGGCGCATCGCCCCCGGCACGTGGCTGGGCAATAGGTTTAAAGACGCTCAGACGAACGCCTTTGCGTTCCATAGCACGGATCACGCCAAGGCTGACGCTGGTCAGGCCGACGCTGGTTCCGGTAGGGATCAGCATAATAATACGGGACACGGTATATCCTCTTTTTCGTTACCGCCAGAAAACTGGCGCGATACAAAACAGCACCGCCAGCGTGGGCTGGCGGTGTGGAATCAGGCAGTCAGACGGCAGGCGTCCTGGGCAATCACCAACTCTTCGTTGGTCGGGATGACCATCGCGAGGGTGGTACCCTCTTTGTTGATGTAGCCGGATTTGCCGAAGCGGGCTGCCAGGTTACGCTCGTGGTCAACCTCGAAGCCCAGCACGCCCAGTTTGCCCAGGGAGAGCTCGCGCACCATCGCCGCGTTTTCACCGATACCGCCGGTGAAGACCACGGCGTCCAGACGACCTTCCATCAGCGCGGTGTAGGAGCCGATGTACTTCGCCAGGCGGTGGCAGTAAACGTCCATGGCACGTTTAGCATCTTCTTTGCTGGTGTAGTTGTCTTCAACGTAGCGGCAGTCGCTGGTGACTTCGGTCAGGCCCAGCAGGCCGGACTCTTTGGTCAGCATCTTGTTGATATCTTCTACGCTCATACCCAGGGTATCGTGCAGGTGGAAGATGATCGCCGGGTCGATATCACCAGAGCGCGTACCCATCACCAGACCTTCCAGCGGGGTCAGACCCATAGAGGTATCAACGCATTTGCCGTTACGGATAGCTGAAACGGAACCGCCGTTGCCCAGGTGGCAGGTGATGATGTTCACCTCTTCTACCGGCTTGTTCAGCATTTTTGCTGCTTCTTGCGTAACGTAGAAGTGGCTGGTGCCGTGTGCGCCATAGCGACGAACGCCGTGCTCTTTATACAGTTTGTATGGCAGAGCGTAGAGGTAGGACTCTTCCGGCATGGTCTGATGGAACGCGGTATCAAATACGGCCACGTTCTTGTCTTTCAGCTGCGGGAAGGATTTCAGTGCTTCAGCGATACCGATCAGGTGAGCCGGGTTATGCAGCGGTGCAAAAGAGGCTGAGTCTTTGATGCCCTGGATAACGGAGTCATCGATCACCACGGAGCTGGTGTATTTTTCGCCACCGTGCACGATGCGGTGACCAATTGCGGTCAGCTGTGCAGACAGTTCTGGTTTTTGTGCCAGAATAGTGTTAACGATAAAGTTCAGTGCTTCACTGTGAGCGGCACCTGCACCTAAAGCAGCTTCTTGTTTACCACCGTCCATTTTCCATTTGATACGCGCTTCAGGAAGATGGAAGCATTCGGCTAAACCAGAGAGGTACTCTTCACCGTTCAGTGCATCGATGATTGCAAATTTCAGTGAGGAGCTACCGCAGTTCAGAACCAGTACTAACTTACTCGACATGGAAGTACCTATTTTTGATACGTGGCTAAAAAAACGTCAGTGAGTCTTTCAGCGTAGCGCATGTTGACGCTGACATTTATGATTAACATCATGCCAGAACGATTTTTTTGGCGCGATGAAAGAGAATACGGTTGAGTTTATGCCATTTTGGCCCCATAAGAGGAATTGGCATACTGGGCGTTACATTGACGACATTGCGTTCATCGTCTAAGGCCCACTCAGGCGGGCACAGAATACCCGATACTGGGTAGCGATGACAAAATATTTTGAACGTTGTCATGAGCAGTTGTTGTTTTGCACAAATTTTTTAATTTTTATATGTGAAGTTGAGGTAACGCCATGAACACACCTGAGAATCGCCCCGTGAGCTTTTTCAGTTTGTTTCGCCTGGGACAGCATTATGCGAAGACCTGGCCTATGGAAAAAAGCCTCGCTCCTGTCTTTATCGATAACCGTGTCATTCGCGCCACCCGCTACGCGATCCGCATCATGCCCCCGGTTGCCGTCTTCACCCTCTGCTGGCAGATCGCCCTTGGCGGCCAGCTGGGTCCTGCGGTAGCCACCGCGCTCTTTGCGCTGAGTTTGCCGCTGCAGGGGCTGTGGTGGTTGGGCAAACGCTCCGTTACGCCGCTGCCGCCAGGCATTTTACACTGGTTCTATGAAGTACGCGGTAAATTACAGGATGCTGGCCAGACGATGGCCCCGGTTACCGGCAAGCCGGACTACCAGGCCCTGGCTGATACGCTTAAGCGCGCATTTGGTCAGCTCGACAAAACTTTCCTCGATGATTTGTAATTCACCCCCCATTGCGCATATAAAAGAAGGCACATAATTTATGTGCCTCTTTTTTTGCCGACGTGATACGGGAGTGTAAGATGGAAATGACCAATGCCCAACGGCTGATTTTATCGAATCAGTACAAAATGATGACGATGCTCGATCCCACCAACGCCGAGCGCTACCGCCGCCTGCAAACCATCGTCGAGCGCGGCTTTGGCCTGCAAATGCGCGAATTGGACCGCGAGTTTGGCGAACTGCCGGAGGAGACCTGCCGCACCGTTATCGACATCATGGAGATGTATCACGCGCTGCATGTATCCTGGACCAACCTGAAAGATACTCAATCTATTGACGAGCGCCGGGTGACCTTCCTGGGCTTTGATGCCGCCACCGAGGCGCGCTACCTGAGCTATGTGCGCTTTATGGTTAACACCGAAGGGCGTTACACCCACTTTGACGCCGGCACGCACGGCTTTAATGCCCAGACGCCGATGTGGGAAAAATATCAGCGTATGCTGGGAGCGTGGCACGCCTGCCCGCGCCAGTACCATTTGAGCGCTAACGAAATTAACCAGATCGTTAACGCCTGATAGCCGCAGGCAAATACGCAAAAATAGTGAACAACAGCCCATGCTATTGATTTAGCCCCGCCTGAGCGGGGCTTTTTTATGGCAAACTGGCTCTATCCCCGCAATGAACAAGGATACGTTGTGAACGGTGAACTGATTTGGGTGTTGTGTTTACTGGCCATTGCCGTCGTACTCTTCGCCACCGGCAAGGTCCGCATGGATGCCGTGGCGCTGCTGGTGATTGTGGCCTTTAGCCTGAGCGGCACCCTGACCCTCAGCGAGGCCTTCTCTGGCTTTAGCGATCCCAACGTTATTCTTATTGCCGCCCTGTTTATTATCGGCGATGGCCTGGTGCGTACCGGGGTCGCTACCAGCATGGGGGCCTGGCTGGTGAACGTGGCGGGCAGCAGCGAAATCAAAATGCTGGTTCTGCTGATGCTTACCGTCGCCGGACTGGGGGCCTTTATGAGCTCCACCGGGGTGGTCGCCATCTTTATTCCGGTGGTGCTTAGCGTCTCAATGCGGATGCAGATCGCCCCGTCGCGCCTGATGATGCCCCTCAGCTTTGCCGGACTGATTAGCGGTATGATGACGCTGGTGGCTACGCCGCCTAACCTGGTGGTAAACAGCGAGCTGCTGCGCGAGGGGCTGCCAGGCTTTGGCTTTTTTAGCGTAACTCCGCTGGGGATCGTTATTCTGCTGCTGGGCATCGTCTATATGCTGGTGATGCGTTTTGCCCTGAAGAGTGACGGGCAGGCGGGGCAGCATGACGGCTGGAAACGGCGCACCTTTCGCGATCTGATTAAAGAGTATCGTCTGACCGGACGCGCCCGGCGACTGGCTATCCGTCCCGGCTCCCCGATGGTCGGTCAGCGCCTCGACGATCTTAAGCTGCGCGAGCGCTACGGGGCAAATGTGATCGGCGTAGAGCGCTGGCGGCGCTTTCGCCGGGTGATCGTTAACGTCAACGGCGTGTCGGAGTTTCGCGCCGGAGACGTACTGCTGATTGATATGTCCGCCGCCGACATCGACCTGCGCGATTTTTGCAGCGAACAGCTGCTGGAGCCAATGATCCTGCGCGGTGAATACTTCTCCGATCAGGCGCTGGACGTCGGCATGGCGGAGGTGTCGCTGATCCCTGACTCAGAGCTGGTTGGCAAAACCGTACGCGAAATAGGTTTTCGCACCCGCTACGGTCTGAACATGGTCGGCATTAAGCGTGACGGGAGCGCGATTAGCGGGCCGGTGGTGGACGAGCCCTTGCAGCTGGGCGACATTTTTCTGGTGGTCGGCAACTGGAAGCTGATCGGCCAGATGGCGCAGAAGGGGCGCGACTTTGTGGTGCTGAATATGCCCATCGAGGCCGGGGACGCCTCGCCCGCCCACAGCCAGGCGCCTCACGCCATCTTCTGCCTGCTGCTAATGGTTGCCCTGATGCTGACCGATGAGATCCCTAATCCCGTTGCGGCGATTATCGCCTGCCTGCTGATGGGTAAGTTTCGCTGCATTGATGCCGCCAGCGCCTATAAAGCGATCCACTGGCCGAGCATTATTCTTATCGTCGGCATGATGCCGTTTGCTCTGGCACTGCAAAAAACCGGCGGCGTCGACCTGGTGGTGAGGGGGCTGATGGAGTTTGGCGGCGGCTATGGGCCGTATATGATGCTGCTCTGTCTGTTTATCATGTGCGCCACCATTGGGCTGTTTATCTCGAATACCGCCACGGCGGTACTGATGGCACCTATTGCATTAGCAACGGCCAAGTCGATGGGCGTCTCGCCGTATCCTTTTGCCATGATGGTGGCCATGGCCGCCTCGGCCGCCTTTATGACCCCGGTCTCTTCTCCGGTTAATACCCTTGTGCTGGGACCCGGAAACTATACCTTCAGCGATTTCGTCAAGATTGGCGTGCCGTTCACGCTGATTGTGATGGTGGTGTGCGTGGTGCTGATCCCGATGCTGTTCCCGTTTTAACTCTCCCCGGCGGCGTTGCGCTTACCGGGGCTACAGCAACACTACAACGGCGAATCCTGGCTTATCTCATCTAATGAGAGATGAAAACTGGGCACAAACACGGCCATAAAGTAGTCCATCTCCGGGCTACGGCGGGCGGCAAGGGTCTTCTCCAGCCGTGACTTAGCCAGCGAAAACTCGTTGTTACCGGCGGATAGCTCCTCCAGGCACTTCAGGTAGGCGCAGAGGGCGTCGGCCTGCTTCACCAGCGACGTCTCCTCCTCGCTGTAGCGATGCTCGTCGATCAGCCCGGCAAAAATATCCCGCAGCTCTTCCGGCACCATATCCACCAGCTTCTGCTGGGCGATCTTCTCGATAGCCTTATACTCCTGGGCGATCTGTGAGTTGAAGTACTTTACCGGGGTCGGCAGATCGCCGGTCAGCACTTCCGAGGCGTCGTGATACATCGCCAGCAGGGCGATGCGTTCCGGGTTAGCCTGGCCGCCAAACTTGCGGTTTTTGATCGCCGCCAGGGCGTGGGCAACCATGGCCACCTGCAGGCTATGTTCGGAGACGTTTTCGGTACGCACGTTGCGCATCAGCGGCCAGCGGTTAATCAGTTTCAGGCGGGAGAGGTGGGCGAAAAAGTGGCTTTGACTCGTACTCATGATGGACCCTGTCAGTAACGGCGCTAAGGATCCATTGTGCGCAGAGAGCAGGGGAAGATGCAAATCTTCCCCTTGATACGCTTACTGATGGTAGCCCGAGAGGAAGCGGCTAAAGCGGTTGATAGACATCTCCAGATCGTCCAGGCGCGGCAGGGTCACAATGCGGACGTGATCCGGCCACGGCCAGTTAAAGGCCGTTCCCTGCACCAGCAGCACCTTCTCCTGCAGCAGGAAATCCAGCACCATCTTCTGGTCGTCATGAATGTTAAAACGCTTGATGTCGATTTTCGGGAACATATAGAGCGCGCCCTTCGGCTTGGTGCAGGTCACGCCGGGGATCTCGTTGATCAGCTCCCAGGCGCGGTTACGCTGCTCGTAGAGTCGCCCGCCGGGCACGATAAATTCGCTAATGCTCTGATAGCCGCCGAGCGCGGTCTGGATAGCATGCTGGGCCGGAACGTTGGCGCAAAGACGCATCGACGCCAGCATCTCCAGGCCTTCGATATAGCCTTTGGCATGCTTTTTGGGCCCGTTAAGCACCATCCATCCCTGACGGAAACCCGCCACGCGATAGGTTTTAGAGAGGCCGTTAAAGGTAATTGTCAGCAGATCCGGGGCCAGCGCGGCGATGGAGTGGTGCTCCGCCTCGTCGTAGAGGATCTTATCGTAGATCTCATCGGCGAAGATAATCAGGTTATGCTGGCGAGCAATTTCCACGATCTCCAGCAGCAGCGCTTTCGAGTAGACTGCGCCGGTGGGGTTGTTCGGGTTAATGATGACGATCCCCCGGGTGCGCGGGGTGATTTTCGCACGGATATCATCAAGATCCGGGAACCAGTCAGACGACTCATCGCAAAGATAGTGTACCGCTTTACCCCCGGAGAGCGACACGGCCGCTGTCCACAGCGGGTAGTCCGGAGCCGGAACCAGCATCTCATCGCCGCTGTTCAGTAGCGCCTGCATCGACTGCACGATCAGCTCAGAGACGCCGTTACCAATGTAGATATCTTCTACGGTCACGTCGCGCATACCGCGCGCCTGATAGTGTTGCATGATCGCTTTGCGGGCGCTGTAGAGCCCTTTGGAGTCGCAATAGCCCTGCGCCGTAGGCAGATGACGGATAACGTCTACCAGGATCTCATCGGGGGCGTCGAAGCCAAAGGGAGCCGGGTTACCGATATTAAGCTTCAGTACTTTGTTACCTTCTTCTTCAAGGCGTTTCGCCTCTTTCAGAACCGGGCCACGGATGTCATAACAGACATTGTCTAATTTGCTGGATTTTTCGATGGGGGACATGAATCGTTGACCTTTTAGCTGTTGGTGCGACTTCCTGCCGTGGAAGTCAGCACGGAACAATGTACTCCCCCGAATGGCAGTTTAGAAGGGTGCACAGAAGAAGATTTTGCCTCTGGCGCTAGAGAGATACCGGTTTTTTACGCTGAGGTTACAAGCATGGAGCTGATAATAATTTCGACAAAAATATTAATTTTGGATTAATGTGTGGGTAGATCGCAAAATTGCCGCTGTTATCACTGTATTGTAGGGCGAAAGCAGGGCGTTTTTTAGCTAATATACGCAACGGGGGGGAGAGAAGATAGGGCCGGACATCAGGCAAAACAGGTAGGGTGTAAAGGTAATGTTAAGGACTATTAAGACACGTTTCTATTATCAATAGATAATTATTTAATACGATAGCTTGCGATTACTGACAATTGTTAATATTAATAGCACTCACCTCTCCTGTATAACATCAGAAGGCTTAAGGTCATTCGTAAAGGGTCTTATAACCGATGCGGGTATGAGGTAAGATGATCGGCAGAAACTGTGGCTAAAAGCGATAATCGCGTCCGCATAATTCTCTGGTTGAATATACAATTAATTGATATTAAAAATTTTTTTCCGTGAATCTCTCTGAGATGGATTGGTAAATGATTTGCGATTGCATTTAAAGATGCAGTAATAGCATGTGGCCTGGTAAAATAATTTACAGTTATACACTGTAATTATATATAGCGGATCGCAAGCGTACGCGAATTATTAACTACGATCGGTTTGGTCTCTGCCACACAGATCCCTTCTCAATGAGGATTGCTTAAATCTTTGAACACAGCAAAAGCCGGGGCGCTCGTCAGGAGTACCCTGTAAGTGAAAACATATGATTAATGCAAATCGTCCGATACTCAATCTCGATCTCGATCTACTGAGAACGTTCGTTGCCGTCGCCGATCTCAACACCTTTGCGGCTGCCGCTGTAGCGGTATGCCGAACGCAATCTGCGGTCAGTCAGCAGATGCAGCGCCTGGAGCAGCTGGTAGGTAAAGAGCTGTTTGTTCGCCACGGTCGTAATAAGCTATTAACTGAACACGGTATACAGCTGCTGGGCTATGCGCGAAAAATTCTGCGCTTTAATGATGAGGCCTGTAGCTCATTAATGTTCAACAATTTGCAGGGGGTATTAACGGTCGGTGCTTCCGACGACTCTGCGGATACTATTTTGCCGTTTCTGTTAAACCGCATCAGTTCGATCTATCCCAGGCTGGCGCTCGACGTCCGCGTAAAGCGTAATCTCTCTATGGTCGACATGCTGGCAGCCCAAGAGGTCGATCTGCTGGTGACCACGCATCGGCCTCACCAGTTTGAACATCTGACGCTGCGTACCTCCCCGACCCATTGGTACTGTGCGGCAGAGTATGTCTTGCAGAAGGGGGAAACGCTGCCGCTGGTCTTCCTTGACGATCCTAATCCGTTCCGCGACGTTGTTCTCAATACCCTTGATGCCGCCGGGATCCCCTGGCGTATGGCCTACGTGGCCTCAACGCTTTCGGCGGTAAAGTCGGCGGTGAAGGCCGGGCTGGGGATTACCGCAAGGCCGGTAGAGATGATGAGCGCGGATCTCCGCGTGCTGGGACCAAGCGATGGGCTGCCTGCGCTGGCAGAGACCGAATATCTTCTGTGCCATAACCCGCAAAGCCAGAATGAACTGGCCCAGGTTGTTTTCCAGGCCATGACGGAGTACCAGACACCCTGGCACTACGGTGCCGCTACGCCGCAGGGCGGCGACAGTTCGCTAATTGTTGAAGGGGACTTTGAGTAACGCGGACAGTGGATGTCATACAGGGAATTTACGTAACACAGTTGCCTGGCACAGGTAACATTTTGTCAGGAATCGGGCGAGCCGCTGGTAGCAGAAAATTTGCCAGCGGCGTGCTTCGTGCGCTTTTTCAGCACAAATTATCAAAAACCATTATTTATCGCTTTTGCCATCAGGCAGTTAAGCGCTACCGCCCTCAGTAAACCCTGCTTTGTATGCTACTATGCATAGCGAAAGTTCATGTTAAAAAACAAGTCTGATTGTTGCCGTTTTTTTGTGTGAATTAACAAAAGCGTGTCTCAGATCAAGAAAATACTCCCATAGAGGGGGAGGAATCCTGCCGAAATCCTGTCAAAATAAGAGGGTACTTTTTGTATCACCGCACAACGGACACGATTCAACACCGCTAAACACCCTATAAAAAATGGGTGTTGGTGGAAAAAAAGGCATTTTATGTTAATGAATTGATACCGCTGTAAACTAATGTGAAGGAACTTTTGGTCAAAGTTGACAAAAGGTTATAGAAAGGAGTAAAAAACCCCATCATTTAGCTGTCTAAGCCGTTTCTAACAGTGAGTGTAAGGTTTTTTTTGTTCCTCCCTGAAACTGTGTGGCGTCCATCTGCCGAGAAGAGCAGAGGTAACGGTGCCACTTTTTGAGTTAAGCAATGCGTATGTCAACATCCACTGAAGTTATTGCTCATCACTGGGCATTCGCGATCTTTCTTATTGTTGCCATTGGCTTATGCTGCCTGATGCTGGTCGGCGGCTGGTTACTGGGCGGGCGCGCCCGCGCGCGGCACAAGAACACGCCTTTCGAATCGGGTATCGATTCCGTTGGCACCGCTCGTCTGCGCCTCTCTGCCAAGTTTTATCTGGTCGCCATGTTCTTCGTCATCTTCGACGTCGAAGCGCTTTACCTGTTTGCATGGTCAACCTCCATTCGCGAAAGCGGCTGGGTTGGCTTTGTTGAGGCTGCAATTTTTATTTTAGTGCTGCTGGCTGGTCTGGTTTATCTGGTGCGTATTGGCGCGCTGGACTGGACGCCCGCGCGTTCACGCCGCGAGCGCTTCAACCCTGAGTCAGGCAATATCACTAACCGTCAACGCTAACAGCGAGGCAATAAGATGGATTACACGCTCACCCGCATCGATCCCAACGGTGAGAACGACCGTTACCCCCTGCAAAAACAGGAGATCGTAACCGACCCCCTCGAGCAAGAAGTTAACCGCAGCGTGTTCATGGGCAAGCTGGAAGACGTCATGCACGGCATGGTTAACTGGGGCCGTAAAAACTCTATTTGGCCGTACAACTTCGGTCTCTCCTGCTGCTACGTTGAGATGGTGACCTCCTTCACCGCGGTCCATGACGTGGCACGCTTTGGTGCGGAAGTGCTGCGCGCCTCACCACGCCAGGCTGACCTGATGGTGATCGCCGGTACGCCGTTTACCAAAATGGCCCCGGTTATTCAGCGTCTGTACGATCAGATGCTCGAGCCGAAGTGGGTTATCTCCATGGGTGCCTGTGCCAACTCAGGCGGCATGTACGACATCTACTCCGTGGTGCAGGGCGTTGATAAATTCCTCCCGGTTGATGTTTACATCCCGGGCTGTCCGCCGCGTCCGGAAGCCTACATGCAGGCGCTGATGCTGCTTCAGGAGTCGATTGGCAAAGAGCGTCGTCCGCTCTCATGGGTTGTGGGCGACCAGGGCGTCTATCGCGCCAACATGCAGTCAGAGCGCGAGCGCAAACGCGGCGAACGCATTGCTGTTACTAACCTGCGTACGCCGGACGAGATTTAATTTGCGCCTGCGGGCCGTGGAAAACACCTTCGCATAATAAACTTATAGCGCGAAGCCACGCCCGGCAGTCACCACGGACCCTTTGCAATGGTGAACATTATGACCGACTTAACCGCGCAAGACGCGTTCTGGCAAACCCGGGATCACCTGGACGACCCAGTTATTGGCGAACTGCGCAACCGTTTTGGGCCGGATGCCTTTACCGTTCAGGCGACCCGCACCGGCGTCCCTGTTGTTTGGGTAAAGCGTGAACAGTTACTGGAAGTGGGCGATTTCTTAAAGAAACTGCCGAAGCCTTACGTCATGCTGTACGATCTGCACGGCATGGACGAACGTCTCCGCACGCACCGCGACGGGCTTCCCGCCGCGGATTTTTCCGTTTTCTACCATCTGCTCTCCATTGAGCGTAACCGCGACATTATGCTCAAGGTGGCGCTGTCAGAAAACGATCTCAACGTGCCGACCTTTACCAAACTCTTCCCCAACGCCAACTGGTACGAGCGTGAAACCTGGGAGATGTTTGGCATCAATATCGAAGGCCACCCGCACCTGACGCGCATCATGATGCCGCCGACCTGGACCGGCCACCCGCTGCGTAAAGACTACCCGGCGCGCGCCACCGAGTTCGATCCGTTCGAGCTGACCAAAGCCAAGCAGGATCTGGAGATGGAGGCGTTGACCTTCAAGCCGGAAGACTGGGGCATGCAGCGCGGCACCGCTAACGAAGACTTTATGTTCCTCAACCTCGGGCCTAACCACCCGTCGGCGCACGGTGCGTTCCGTATTGTCCTGCAGCTTGATGGCGAAGAGATTGTCGACTGCGTGCCGGATATCGGCTACCACCACCGTGGCGCAGAGAAGATGGGCGAGCGTCAGTCCTGGCACAGCTACATTCCGTACACCGACCGTATCGAGTACCTCGGCGGCTGCGTGAACGAGATGCCGTACGTGCTGGCGGTTGAGAAGCTGGCAGGCATCAAGGTGCCTGAACGCGTTGATGTTATCCGCGTCATGCTCTCCGAGCTGTTCCGTATCAACAGCCACCTGCTCTATATTTCGACCTTTATCCAGGACGTCGGTGCAATGACGCCGGTGTTCTTCGCCTTCACCGATCGACAGAAAATCTACGATCTGGTTGAGGCCATCACCGGTTTCCGTATGCACCCGGCCTGGTTCCGCATTGGCGGCGTAGCGCACGATCTGCCGCGCGGCTGGGATCGCCTGCTGCGTGAGTTCCTGGAGTGGATGCCGAAGCGTCTGGACTCCTACGAGAAAGCCGCGCTGCGCAACACCATTCTGATTGGCCGTTCGAAGGGCGTTGCCGCCTACGGCGCGAAAGAGGCGCTGGAGTGGGGCACCACCGGGGCTGGTCTGCGCGCCACCGGTATCGACTTCGACGTGCGTAAGGCGCGTCCTTACTCTGGCTACGAAAACTTTGACTTTGAGGTCCCGGTCGGCGGCGGCATCAGCGATGCCTACACCCGCGTGATGCTGAAAGTCGAAGAGCTGCGCCAGAGCCTGCGCATTCTTGAGCAGTGCCTCAACAACATGCCGGAAGGCCCGTTCAAGGCGGATCACCCGCTGACGACGCCGCCGCCGAAAGAGCGCACGCTTCAGCATATCGAAACCCTGATTACCCACTTCCTGCAGGTTTCCTGGGGCCCGGTCATGCCGGCCAACGAATCCTTCCAGATGATTGAGGCAACCAAGGGTATCAACAGCTACTACCTGACCAGCGACGGCAGCACCATGAGCTACCGCACCCGCGTGCGTACGCCAAGCTTCCCGCATTTGCAGCAGATCCCTTCGGCGATCCGCGGCAGCCTGGTGTCGGACCTGATTGTCTATCTGGGTAGTATCGATTTTGTTATGTCAGACGTGGACCGCTAATTATGCACGAAAATCAACAACCACAAACCGAGGCTTTTGAGCTGAGTGCGGCAGAGCGTGATGCTATCGAGCACGAGAAGCACCACTACGAAGACCCGCGTGCGGCGTCCATCGAAGCGCTGAAAATTGTTCAGAAGCAGCGTGGCTGGGTGCCGGACGGGGCGATCTACGCCATCGCCGAGGTGCTGGATATTCCAGCCAGCGACGTAGAGGGTGTCGCCACTTTCTACAGCCAGATCTTCCGCCAGCCGGTGGGTCGCCACGTTATCCGCTACTGCGATAGCGTGGTGTGCCACATCACCGGTTACCAGGGCATCCAGGCCGCGATTGAGAAAAAACTCGATATCAAGCCGGGACAGACCACCTTTGATGGCCGTTTCACCCTGCTGCCGACCTGCTGCCTGGGTAACTGCGACAAAGGGCCAACGATGATGATCGACGAAGATACGCACAGCTATCTGACGCCGGAAGCCATCCCCGACCTGCTGGAGCAGTATAAATAATGAAAAACATTATCCTGACTCCTGAAACCCATCCTCTGACCTGGCGTCTGCGTGCTGACAAGCAGCCGGTCTGGCTGGATGAGTACCAGAGCAAAAACGGCTACGCCGGGGCGCGTAAGGCGCTCACCGGCATGGCGCCGGATGAGATCGTTAATGCGGTTAAAGATTCGGGCCTGAAAGGGCGCGGCGGTGCGGGCTTCTCCACCGGTTTGAAGTGGAGCCTGATGCCGAAAGATGAATCCATGAACATCCGTTACCTGCTGTGTAACGCCGATGAGATGGAGCCGGGCACCTATAAAGACCGCCTGCTGATGGAGCAGCTGCCGCACCTGCTGGTAGAGGGGATGCTGATCTCCGCCTTCGCGCTGAAAGCGTACCGGGGCTACATCTTCCTGCGCGGCGAGTACATCGAGGCCGCCGAGCGCCTGCGTCGTGCCATCGCCGAAGCGACCGAAGCGGGGCTGCTGGGTAAAAACATTCTTGGCACCGGCTTTGACTTCGAGCTGTTTGTCCATACCGGGGCAGGGCGCTACATCTGCGGTGAAGAGACGGCGCTGATCAACTCCCTGGAAGGCCGCCGCGCGAACCCGCGCTCTAAGCCACCGTTCCCGGCAAGCTCCGGGGTGTGGGGCAAGCCGACCTGCGTCAATAACGTTGAAACCCTGTGCAACGTCCCGGCGATCCTCGCCAACGGCGTCGAATGGTATCAGGGTATCTCGAAAAGCGAAGACAACGGCACAAAGCTGATGGGCTTCTCTGGCCGCGTGAAAAATCCCGGCGTCTGGGAGCTGCCGTTTGGCACCACCGCACGTGAGATCCTGGAAGAGTACGCGGGCGGCATGCGCGATGGCCTGAAGTTCAAGGCCTGGCAGCCGGGCGGCGCGGGAACCGACTTCCTCACCGATGCGCACCTTGACCTGCCGATGGAGTTTGCCAGCATTGGCAAAGCCGGCAGCCGTCTGGGTACTGCGCTGGCGATGGCGGTGGACCACGAAATCAACATGGTGTCGCTGGTGCGTAACCTGGAAGAGTTTTTTGCCCGCGAATCCTGCGGCTGGTGTACGCCTTGTCGCGACGGCCTGCCGTGGAGCGTGAAGATCCTGCGCGCCCTTGAGCGCGGCGAAGGTCAGCCTGGCGATATCGAGACGCTTGAGCAGCTGTGTCGATTCCTCGGGCCAGGTAAAACCTTCTGTGCCCATGCGCCAGGCGCGGTAGAGCCTCTGCAGAGTGCAATAAAATATTTCCGCGATGAATTCGAAGCCGGCATCAAGCAGCAGTTTAGCAATACCCATCTGATTAACGGTATTCAGCCTAACCTGCTTAAGACGCGCTGGTAATCTAAAGGTTTATTTATTTTGGAAGCATGCTAATGGCTACGATTCATGTAGACGGCAAAGATTACGAGGTCAACGGGGCGGACAACCTGCTACAGGCATGTCTCTCGTTAGGTCTTGATATTCCGTATTTTTGCTGGCATCCGGCGCTGGGCAGCGTTGGCGCTTGCCGCCAGTGTGCGGTGAAGCAGTACCAGAACGCGGAAGATACGCGCGGTCGCCTGGTGATGTCCTGTATGACACCGGCGACGGACAACACCTTTATCTCTATCGATGACGAAGAGGCAAAACAGTTCCGTGAGAGCGTCGTGGAGTGGCTGATGACCAACCACCCGCACGACTGCCCGGTCTGTGAAGAGGGGGGCAACTGCCACCTGCAGGATATGACCGTCATGACCGGTCATAGCTTCCGTCGTTATCGCTTTACAAAACGTACCCACCGCAACCAGGATCTGGGGCCATTCATCTCCCATGAGATGAACCGCTGCATCGCCTGCTACCGCTGCGTGCGCTACTACAAAGACTACGCCGACGGCACCGATCTCGGCGTCTACGGTGCTCATGACAACGTCTACTTCGGTCGTCCGGAAGATGGTGTGCTGGAGAGCGAGTTCTCCGGCAACCTGGTAGAGATCTGCCCGACCGGCGTCTTTACCGACAAAACGCACTCCGAACGCTACAACCGTAAGTGGGACATGCAGTTTGCCCCGAGCATCTGCCAGCAGTGCTCTCTGGGCTGTAACACCAGCCCAGGCGAACGCTACGGCGAACTGCGTCGTATTGAAAACCGCTATAACGGCACCGTGAACCACTACTTCCTCTGCGACCGCGGCCGCTTTGGCTACGGCTACGTGAATCTGAAGGATCGTCCGCGCCAGCCGGTTCAGCGTCGCGGCGACGATCTGATCGCCCTCAACGCCGAGCAGGCGATGCAGGGTGCGGCAGATATTCTGCGCCAGTCGAAGAAAGTGATCGGTATCGGCTCCCCGCGTGCCAGCGTTGAGAGCAACTTTGCTCTGCGTGAGCTGGTGGGTGCCGACAACTTCTATACCGGCATCGCCAAAGGTGAGCAGGAGCGTCTTGAGCTGGCCCTGAAGGTGCTGCGCGAAGGGGGCATTCATACTCCGGCGCTGCGTGAAATCGAAAGCTACGACGCGGTACTGATCCTCGGTGAAGATCTCACCCAGACCGGTGCGCGTGCCGCGCTGGCGGTGCGTCAGGCGGTGAAAGGCAAAGCGCGCGAAATGGCGGCGGCCCAGAAAGTGGCCGACTGGCAGATTGCCGCAATCCAGAACATCGGCCAGCGTGCCAAACATCCGCTGTTTGTGACCAACGTTGACAGCACTCGTCTGGACGATATCGCGGCATGGACCTACCGTGCCCCGGTCGAGGATCAGGCACGCTTAGGCTTTGCCATCGCTCATGCGCTGGACGGCTCCGCCCCGGCGGTAGACGGTATCGATCGCGATCTGCAAAACAAAATTGATGTGATCGTCCAGGCACTGGCCGGGGCGAAAAAACCACTGATTATTTCCGGCACCAACGCCGGCAGCGCCGAGGTCATTCAGGCGGCAGCGAACGTGGCGAAGGCCCTGAAAGGGCGCGGCGCAGACGTGGGTGTGACCATGATTGCCCGGGCGGTGAACAGCGTCGGCCTGGGTCTGATTGGCGGCGGCTCTCTGGATGATGCCCTGAGCGAACTGGAGACCGGCGCAGCGGATGCCGTGGTGGTGCTGGAGAACGATCTGCATCGCCACGCCTCTGCGGCACGCGTTGACGCGGCCCTCTCTAAAGCGCCGCTGGTGTTGGTGATTGACCACCAGCGCACGGCGATTATGGAGAAAGCGCACCTGGTGCTGTCGGCGGCAAGCTTCGCCGAAAGCGACGGAACGGTGATCAACAACGAAGGCCGCGCCCAGCGCTTCTTCCAGGTTTACGACCCGGCCTACTACGACAGCAGCGCTGTGATGCTGGAGAGCTGGCGCTGGCTGCACTCCCTGCACAGCACCGTGCTGAGTCGCGAAGTAGACTGGACCCAGCTCGATCACGTGATCGACGCCGCGATTGTCCAGCTGCCGCAGCTGGCCGGTATTAAAGATGCCGCGCCGGATGCCAGCTTCCGCATTCGTGGTCAGAAGCTGGCCCGTGAACCGCACCGCTACAGCGGTCGGACGGCAATGCGCGCCAATATCAGCGTGCACGAGCCGCGTCAGCCGCAGGATAAAGACACCATGTTCGCTTTCTCTATGGAAGGGAACAACCAGCCGTCCGCTCCGCGCTCGCAAATTCCGTTTGCCTGGGCTCCGGGCTGGAACTCACCGCAGGCATGGAACAAGTTCCAGGCCGAAGTGGGGGGCAAACTGCGTCATGGCGATCCGGGCGTGCGCCTGATTGAAGCGTCCGCCAACGGTCTGGAATACTTTGACCGCGTACCGGCGGGCTTCCAGGCGGAAGAGGGGAAATGGCGTGTGGCGCCGTACTATCACCTCTTCGGCAGCGATGAGCTGTCCCAGCGCTCTCCGGTGTTCCAGACCCGGATGCCGCAGCCGTACATCAAGCTCAACCCGGCAGATGCCGCGAAGCTTGGCGTCAATGCGGGTGCGCAGGTTGCATTCAGCTACGAGGGCCAGACGGTCACTCTGCCGCTGGTGATTGCAGAAGGTTTGACAGCAGGGCAGGTGGGCTTGCCGATGGGTATGCCGGGCATCGCACCGGTGCTGGCAGGCGCGCGTCTTGAGAACTTGCAGGAGGCACAGCAATGAGTTGGTTAACACCGGAGCTGATTGATATCCTGATCGGCATTCTTAAGGCGTTGGCGATCCTGCTGGTGGTGGTCATCTGCGGGGCGTTTATGAGCTTTGCCGAGCGTCGTCTGCTCGGCCTGTTCCAGAACCGCTATGGACCGAACCGCGTAGGCTGGGGTGGCTCACTCCAGCTGGTGGCGGACATGATCAAGATGTTCTTTAAAGAGGACTGGATCCCGCGCTTCTCGGATCGCATGATCTATACCCTCGCACCGATGATCGCGTTTACCTCGCTGCTGCTGGCCTTTGCTATTGTGCCGGTCAGCCCGACGTGGGTCGTGGCGGATCTCAACATCGGCATCCTGTTCTTCCTGATGATGGCGGGGCTGACGGTTTACGCGGTGCTGTTTGCCGGCTGGTCGAGTAACAACAAATACTCGCTGCTGGGGGCGATGCGCGCCTCGGCCCAGACGCTGAGCTACGAGGTCTTCCTCGGGCTGTCGCTGATGGGCGTTGTGGCGCAGGCCGGTTCATTCAACATGACCGACATCGTGAACAACCAGGCGCACCTGTGGAACATCATTCCCCAGTTCTTTGGTTTCATCACCTTTGCGATTGCAGGCGTTGCGGTCTGTCACCGACATCCTTTTGACCAGCCAGAGGCTGAGCAGGAGCTGGCGGACGGTTACCACATCGAATACTCCGGCATGAAGTTCGGTCTGTTCTTCGTGGGCGAATATGTCGCTATCGTTACCGTGTCCGCGCTGATCGTCACCCTGTTCTTCGGTGGCTGGCACGGTCCGTTCTTACCTCCGTTCGTCTGGTTTGCCCTGAAAACAGCATTCTTCATGATGATGTTCATTTTGATTCGCGCAGCATTACCCCGTCCGCGTTATGACCAGGTGATGTCCTTCGGCTGGAAAGTGTGCCTGCCGCTTACGCTAATCAACCTGCTGGTAACGGCGGCTGTCATTCTGTGGCAGGCGCAATAAGGGATGAAAAGACCATGACCTTAAAAGAGTTAATCGTAGGTTTCGGCACCCAGGTACGCAGTATCTGGATGATCGGCCTGCACGCGTTTGCCAAACGCGAAACCCGTATGTATCCGGAAGAGCCGGTCTACCTGCCGCCGCGCTACCGTGGCCGCATTGTATTAACCCGCGATCCGGACGGCGCAGAGCGCTGCGTTGCCTGTAACCTGTGTGCGGTAGCCTGTCCGGTAGGCTGTATTTCGCTGCAAAAAGCGGAAACCGTCGACGGCCGCTGGTATCCAGAGTTTTTCCGTATCAACTTCTCACGCTGCATCTTCTGCGGCATGTGTGAAGAGGCCTGTCCGACTACCGCCATCCAGCTTACGCCAGACTTCGAGCTGGGCGAGTTCAAGCGTCAGGACCTGGTTTACGAAAAAGAGGATCTGCTGATCTCCGGTCCGGGTAAATATCCGGAATATAACTTCTACCGGATGGCAGGTATGGCAATCGACGGCAAGGATAAGGGCGAGGCAGAGAACGAAGCCAAACCTATCGACGTCAAGGGCCTGTTACCGTAAGGAGAGGGGCAATGGAGTTCGCTTTTTATATCTGTGGCCTTGTTGCCATCGTGACCACGCTACGCGTGATCACGCATACCAATCCGGTGCATGCGCTGCTGTACCTGATTGTCTCCCTGCTGGCGATTTCAGGGGTCTTCTTCTCCCTTGGCGCCTACTTTGCCGGTGCGCTGGAGATCATCGTTTACGCCGGGGCCATTATGGTGCTGTTCGTGTTTGTGGTGATGATGCTTAACCTTGGCGGAGCCGAAATCGAGCAGGAGCGCCAGTGGCTGAAGCCGCAGGTGTGGATCGGCCCGGGGCTGGTCTCTGCCGTACTGCTGGCGGTGATGGTTTACGCTATCCTCACCGTTAACGACCAGGGCATTGACGGTACCGCGATTAGCGCGAAAGCGGTCGGTATCACCCTGTTCGGGCCATACGTTCTGGCGGTTGAGCTGGCGTCGATGCTGCTGCTGGCGGGTCTGGTGGTGGCCTTCCACGTTGGCCGTGAAGAGCGTCCGGGCGAAGTGCTGAGCAACCGTCCGGCGGATGCGAAAAGAAAAACGGAGGAGCACGTATGATCCCCTTACAACACGGACTGATCCTCGCCGCCGTTCTGTTTGTGCTCGGGCTGACGGGGCTTATCATCCGCCGCAACCTGCTGTTCATGCTGATTGGCCTGGAAATTATGATTAACGCCGCCGCGCTGGCTTTTGTCGTCGCGGGCAGCTACTGGGGCCAGAGTGACGGCCAGGTGATGTATATCCTCGCGATTAGCCTCGCGGCTGCGGAAGCCAGTATTGGTCTGGCGCTGCTGCTCCAGCTGCATCGCCGTCGCCAGAACCTGAATATCGATTCAGTAAGTGAGTTGCGTGGATGAACATGCTTGCCTTAACCATTATTTTGCCATTGATTGGCTTCCTGCTTCTGTCGTTCTCCCGTGGCCGCTGGTCGGAAAACCTCTCCGCTGCGGTGGGGATGGGCTCCGTCGGGCTGGCGGCGCTGGTAACGGCGATTGCTGGCGTTGACTTCTTTAACAACGGACGCGAGGCTTTCAGCCAGCCGCTGTGGACCTGGATGGCAGTGGGCGATTTCAACATCGGCTTCAACCTGGTGCTGGACGGCCTGTCGCTGACCATGCTCTCGGTGGTAACCGGGGTTGGCTTCCTGATCCATATGTTTGCCTCCTGGTACATGCGTGGGGAAGAGGGCTACTCCCGCTTCTTCGCCTACACCAACCTGTTCATCGCGAGCATGGTAGTGCTGGTGCTGGCGGACAACCTGCTGCTGATGTACCTCGGCTGGGAAGGCGTGGGCCTCTGCTCCTATCTGCTGATCGGCTTCTACTACACCGATCCGAAGAACGGTGCGGCGGCAATGAAAGCGTTTATCGTGACCCGCGTGGGTGACGTCTTCCTCGCGTTTGCGCTGTTCATTCTCTACACCGAGCTGGGCACGCTGAACTTCCGTGAGATGGTCGAGCTGGCACCTGCGCACTTCGAAGCAGGCAACAACATGCTGACGTGGGCGACGCTGATGCTGCTGGGCGGTGCGGTCGGTAAATCGGCACAGCTGCCGTTGCAGACCTGGCTTGCGGACGCGATGGCTGGCCCGACGCCGGTCTCTGCCCTGATCCACGCCGCCACGATGGTTACCGCCGGTGTCTACCTAATCGCCCGTACCCACGGCCTGTTCCTGATGACCCCGGAGATCCTGCATCTGGTGGGGATCGTTGGCGCGGTCACCCTGGTACTGGCCGGTTTTGCGGCGCTGGTGCAGACCGACATCAAACGCGTTCTCGCGTATTCCACCATGAGCCAGATCGGCTACATGTTCCTCGCGCTGGGCGTGCAGGCATGGGATGCGGCGATTTTCCACCTGATGACCCATGCGTTCTTCAAAGCGCTGCTGTTCCTCTCGTCTGGCTCGGTGATCCTTGCCTGCCACCACGAGCAGAACATCTTTAAAATGGGCGGGCTGCGTAAGTCTATCCCGCTGGTCTACGTCTGCTTCCTGGTGGGCGGCGCGGCGCTGGCGGCACTGCCGCTGATTACCGCAGGCTTCTTCAGTAAGGATGAGATCCTCGCCGGGGCGATGGCAAACGGCCATATCAACCTGATGGTAGCGGGCCTGGTCGGGGCGTTCATGACCTCGCTCTACACTTTCCGGATGATCTTTATCGTCTTCCACGGTAAAGAGCAGATCCATGCCCACGCAGGGAAGGGGATCACCCATCACCTGCCGCTGATTGTGCTGCTGGTACTCTCCACCTTCGTTGGGGCGATGATCGTGCCGCCGCTGCAGGGCGTGCTGCCGGATACTACCGAGCTTGAACATGGTCGTGTGCTGACGCTGGAAATCACCTCGGGCGTGGTCGCTATCGCCGGGATCCTGATTGCCGCATGGCTGTGGCTGGGCAAGCGTACGCTGGTCACCTCTATTGCTAACAGCGCACCGGGCCGCCTGCTGGGTACCTGGTGGTACAACGCCTGGGGCTTCGACTGGCTGTACGACAAAATCTTCGTAAAACCTTTCCTCGGCATTGCGTGGTTAATTAAGCGCGATCCGTTGAATGCGGTGATGAACACGCCGGCTATTCTCTCCCGCTTTGCCGGGAAGGGCCTGCTGTTCAGCGAGAACGGACAGCTGCGCTGGTATGTGGCATCCATGAGCGTTGGTGCGGTCGTGGTGCTTGCCCTGCTGGTGGTATTGCGTTAATCGGTAAGCCCGGTGAGCGCTAGCGCCACCGGGCAATTTAGACTTTAACAAGGAACAAATATCGCCATGTTATTACCCTGGCTAATACTGATTCCCTTTATTGGCGGCTTCCTCTGCTGGCAAACTGAACGCTTTGGCGTGAAGATGCCGCGCTGGATCGCGCTGATTACGATGGGATTGACGCTCGCGCTTGGCCTGCAACTGTGGTTACAGGGCGGCTACTCTCTCACCCAGTCTACAGGCCTGCCGCAGTGGCAGTCGGAGTACGTGCGGCAGTGGATCCCACGCTTTGGTATCACCATTCACCTGGCGCTGGATGGCCTGTCGCTGCTGATGGTTGTCCTGACCGGCTTCCTTGGCGTGCTGGCAGTGCTCTGCTCATGGCGTGAGATTGAAAAGTACCAGGGCTTCTTCCACCTCAACCTGATGTGGATCCTGGGCGGCGTGATCGGCGTGTTCCTTGCCATCGACATGTTCCTGTTCTTCTTCTTCTGGGAGATGATGCTGGTGCCGATGTACTTCCTGATCGCGCTCTGGGGCCACAAGGCCTCCGATGGTAAAACGCGTATCACGGCGGCCACCAAGTTCTTCATCTACACCCAGGCGAGCGGGCTGGTGATGCTGATTGCGATCCTCGGACTGGTGTTTGTCCACTACAACGCCACTGGCGTCTGGACCTTCAACTACGAGCAGCTGCTGAAAACCCCGATGTCCCACGGCGTAGAATATCTGCTGATGCTGGGCTTCTTCATCGCCTTTGCGGTGAAAATGCCGGTGGTGCCGCTGCACGGCTGGCTGCCGGACGCGCACTCTCAGGCCCCGACCGCCGGTTCCGTTGACCTCGCGGGGATCCTGCTGAAAACCGCTGCCTATGGTCTGCTGCGTTTTGCGCTGCCGCTGTTCCCGAACGCCTCTGCGGAGTTCGCGCCGATTGCCATGTGGCTGGGCGTGATCGGTATCTTCTACGGCGCGTGGATGGCCTTTGCCCAGACCGATATCAAACGTCTGATTGCCTACACCTCCGTGTCCCACATGGGCTTCGTGCTGATCGCCATCTACACCGGTAACCAGCTCGCCTACCAGGGTGCAGTGATCCAGATGATTGCCCACGGCCTCTCTGCGGCCGGTCTGTTCATCATCTGCGGCCAGATCTACGAGCGTCTGCACACCCGTGATATGCGCATGATGGGCGGCCTGTGGAACAAGATTAAGTGGCTGCCAGCGCTGTCGATGTTCTTTGCCGTCGCCACCCTGGGGATGCCGGGCACCGGTAACTTCGTGGGCGAGTTTATGATCCTCTTCGGCAGCTACGGCGTCGTACCGGTCATCACCGTGGTCTCGACCTTTGGTCTGGTTTTCGCCTCGGTTTACTCGCTGGCGATGCTGCACCGTACCTACTTTGGTAAGGCGAAGAGTGAAATTGCCGCTAAAGAACTGCCAGGGATGTCGCTGCGTGAGCTGTTTATCATCCTGCTGCTGGTAGTACTTCTGGTACTGCTTGGCTTCTATCCGCAGCCGATTCTGGATACCTCGCACTCTGCGATGAGCAATATCCAGCAGTGGTTTGTTAATTCCGTTACTACTACAAGGCCGTAAAGCGCATATGACTCTTACTCCACAACACCTGATCGCGCTGCTACCGCTGCTGATCGTCGGATTGACGGTGGTGGTTGTGATGCTCTCCATTGCGTGGCGACGCAACCATTTCCTGAACGCCACGATTGCCGTTATCGGTCTGAACGCCGCTCTGGTCTCGCTCTGGCTGGTTGGCCAGGCGGGAGCAATGGACGTCACGCCGTTGATGCGCGTTGACGGCTTCTCCATGTTCTATACCGGCCTGGTCCTACTGGCGAGCCTTGCGACCTGTACCTTTGCCTACCCGTGGCTGGAAGGGTACAAAGATAACCAGGAAGAGTTCTACCTGCTGGTGCTGATTGCCGCCCTCGGTGGCATTCTGCTGGCCAATGCTAATCACCTGGCTGCGCTGTTCCTCGGCATCGAGCTGATCTCGCTGCCGCTGTTCGGCCTGATTGGCTACGCGTTCCGTCAGAAGCGCTCGCTGGAAGCCAGCATCAAGTACACCATTCTCTCTGCCGCAGCCTCGTCGTTCCTGCTGTTTGGTATGGCGCTGGTGTATGCCAACTCCGGCAACCTGTCGTTCCTGGCTATCGGTAAGAGCCTCGGCGACGGCATGCTGCACGAGCCGCTGCTGCTGATTGGTCTCGGCCTGATGATCGTTGGTCTCGGCTTTAAGCTGTCTCTGGTGCCGTTCCATCTCTGGACGCCAGATGTGTATCAGGGTGCGCCTGCGCCGGTCTCTACCTTCCTGGCGACCGCCAGCAAGATTGCGATCTTTGGCGTGGTGATGCGTCTGTTCCTCTACGCGCCGGTAGGTGAGAGCGAAGCGGTACGCGTGGTGCTGGGCATTATTGCCTTCGCCTCGATCATCTTCGGTAACCTGATGGCCCTGAGCCAGACCAACATCAAACGTCTGCTCGGCTACTCCTCTATCTCTCACCTCGGTTATCTGCTGGTGGCGCTGATCGCCCTGCAGAGCGGTGAGATGTCGATGGAGACCGTGGGCGTCTACCTGGCAGGCTATTTGTTTAGCAGCCTCGGCGCGTTCGGCGTGGTGAGCCTGATGTCCAGCCCATACCGTGGCCCGGATGCCGACTCGCTCTACTCCTACCGCGGCCTGTTCTGGCACCGTCCGATCCTTTCGGCGGTAATGACGGTGATGATGCTGTCGCTGGCGGGCATCCCGATGACCCTCGGCTTTATCGGTAAGTTCTACGTGCTGGCGGTGGGTGTGAATGCCCACCTGTGGTGGCTGACGGCGGCGGTAGTGATCGGCTCCGCAATTGGCCTCTACTACTACCTGCGCGTAGCGGTGAGCCTCTACCTCAGTGCGCCGCAGCAGCTTAACCGCGATGCGCCGTCCGACTGGGCCTACAGCGCGGGCGGGATTGTGGTTCTGATCTCTGCGCTGCTGGTGCTGCTGCTGGGTGTTTATCCGCAGCCGCTGATCAGCCTGGTACAGATGGCCCAGCCGCTGATGTAAGGCTTTAGAGCAAAATAAAAACCGCCGAAGATTCGGCGGTTTTTTTTCGTCTGGGGTAGGCCTGATAAGCGCAGCGCCATCAGGCGTTATCGATTACACCGCCTGCTTGTGGCTAATCAGCGGGCCGTTAGCCTTGCTTGCCGCACGATCCAGCACCTCTTTGAGCACCGCCGACAGCTCGGTCACTTCAAACTTGGCGACGTAGCCGTCGGCCTGCACCTTGCGAACGTGATCTTCGTTGGCGCTGCCAGAGAGCGAGGAGTGGATCACCACGGGAATATGCTTCAGGCGCGGATCGGTTTTGATTTTACGCGTCAGGGTAAAACCGTCCATCTCAGGCATCTCCAGATCCGTGAGCACCATGGCGATCTTATCGCTCACCGGTACGCCCTCGGCTTCCGCCTGCTCGGCCAGACGCTGGATTTTCTCCCACGCGTCTTTGCCGGTTACGTGCATCTGGTTAGGAATCTGCATCGCCTCCAGCCCCTTCTCCAGCATTGCCCGCGCGACTTTGGAGTCCTCGGCAACTATCGCCACCGCACCCGGCTTAATATTGAATTTCTGTACTGCGGCATTGTTGGCATGAACGTCATGATCGGACGGCACAATGTCATAGAGGATCTGCTCAACGTCCAGCACCAGCGCTAAATTGTTGGTGTCTTTATCGTCGTCGAGGCAAGCGATGCTGGTAATGTAGCGGCCGTTGATCGCCTTTTCCGCCGTGTGCACCTGCTTCCAGTCCAGACGGGTAATATTCTCCACCGACTCGACGGCAAAGGCCTGCACGCTGCGGGCATACTCGGTGATCAGCAGGATATTCAGACCGGTACTGGGTTTGCAGCCCGCCACGGCAGCGAGATCGATAACCGGGATCACCTGGTCGCGAATATTCACCATCCCCAGCAGGGGCGATTTCATCCCGGCAGGGCGAGTAAACGCAGGCATGGGCACAATTTCACGCAGCTTAAATACGTTAATGCCATAGAGTTCTGATTTCTGTTCGTGTTGTGACGTACCAAGGCGAAACAGTAACAGCTCGAAGCGGTTGGACAGGGTGAGATTAGCCCTGTCATCAATATCTTTCTGGAAACTATCCATTATGCCCTCAGAGTGAAGTACCTGCGTTTACACAGTTATCGGCACGCGGAGGAAAAAGTGGAGGCGCGATTTACATCAAATCTCTACAACAGCAAAATCCTCTGCCAGCAAGGTGTCAGGGAAGATAGCCCGGCACTCGGCCAGCAGTCGCTGACCGCCCTCGTCATCGTAGCGTGAGCTGATGTGCGTCATCACCAGCTTGCCGACGCCCGCTTCCTGTGCCAGCCGCGCTGCCTGGCGCGTCGAGCTGTGACCCCGGCTATTGGCTTTCTCCTCCATCTCCGCCTCCAGCGTTGTCTCATGCACCATCACGTCTGCACCACGGGCCAGCGCCAGCGCGCCGGGGCAGGGGGCGGTGTCGCCAAACAGAGCCAGCTTTTTGCCTGGCACAGCAGGGGCGAGAAAATCTTTACCGTCGATGCGCCTGCCATCCTCGAGGGTAACGCTTTCTCCGGCTTTCAAACGCTGAAAGAGCGGGCCAGGTTTAACGCCCTGGGCCATCAGCGCGGCAGCGTCGAGTGCGCCGGGCTTGTCGTGCTCCTCGATGCGGTAGCCGTAGCACTCAACCGGGTGGTTAAGCGCAACGGCGGTGACGCGACGCAGACCGTCATCCATCACCGGGCCTTCCTCAATCTCCACCACCGTCAACGGATAGTCGGTCCAGGAGCCGCTCAGGCGTAGGGCGGTATCAATAAACTCCCGCAGCCCTTTAGGGCCGTAGATAGTCAGCGGCTGGACGTTGCCAGCCATCGAACGGCTGCACAGCAGGCCCGGCAGGCCAAAGAGATGATCCCCATGCAGATGGGTAATAAAAATGCGATCCAACTTGCCGGGATGCCAGGCGGTGCGCTGCATCTGCTGCTGAGTGCCCTCGCCGCAGTCAATCAGCCACAGGGCGGGCCGCGTTGGGTGGCGTAGATTCAGCAGCGCCGCGCTGACGTTACGCGTGCGCGTGGGGACGCCTGCTGAGGTGCCTAAAAATATCAGTTCCATATGCGCTCTGGGTCGATAAAAGCCTTATTATAGCGAGCAACGCATAAAAAGGAGCGCACCATGATCCGCTGGCAAGACCTGCACCACGCTGAATTAACCGTCTCTGAACTCTACGCGCTGCTGAAGCTGCGCTGCGAGGTTTTTGTGGTTGAGCAGAAATGCGTCTATCTCGACGTTGATGGTGATGACCTGATCGGTGAAAACCGACACCTGCTTGGCTGGCGTGATAACGAGCTGGTGGCGTATGCGAGGATTCTGAAAAGCGAGGATGATTTTGCGCCGGTGGCCATTGGTCGCGTTATTGTTAGCGCCGCGGTGCGGGGCGAAAAACTGGGTTACCAGCTTATGGAAAGGGCCGTTGCCAGCTGTAGCAAAAACTGGCCGCAAAGCCCGATATATCTGGGCGCGCAGGCGCATCTCCAGGACTTCTATCGCCACTTTGGCTTTGTGCCGGTGACCGAGGTTTATGACGAGGATGGTATTCCGCATATCGGTATGGCACGTGAAATCATCCCTCACGTTGACCAGGCGTAACCGCAAGTCATTGTCTATAGTTAGCTGACAGGTGCAAAACATGGAGAAACCTAATGTCTAACCAATTTACGAGTACCCGTATCGATGACGACCTGAACCTGCTAAGCGACACGCTGGAAGAAGTGCTACGCTCCTCCGGCGATCCGGCCGACCAGAAATACGTCGAGCTGAAAGCACGCGCCGAGCAGGCTCTGCATGATGTAAAAGACCGCGTTAGCCAGGCATCTGACACGTATTACGTGCGTGCTAAGCAGGTGGCTTACCGTGCGGACGATTACGTGCGTGAAAAACCATGGCAGGGCGTGGGCATCGGTGCTGCCGCTGGCCTGGTATTAGGGCTGCTGCTGCGTCGCTAATGCTGTAACGTGCCTCCCTACGCGGGCGCTGTCTTAAGGGCAGCGCCCGCTGTTTTTTCTCTCTTCTTCACGCCTTACCGATTTACATCAAAAATCCCGTCTCTGCATCTCCGTATACTTGTCCGTATTCTTGATACCGGACAAACTCATGTCAGCAAGCTCATTCAACCGGCGCTGGGCGGAGGTTATCCTCGAAACGCTGGCGCGCCACGGCATCCGACACGTTTGCATCGCGCCCGGCTCCCGCTCGACGCCGCTCACCCTGGCGGCTGCGCAGAATAAAGCGTTTATTCACCATACCCATTTCGACGAGCGCGGGCTGGGACATCTGGCGCTCGGGTTGGCGAAAGCCAGCCAGCAGCCGGTCGCGGTAATTGTCACCTCCGGAACGGCGGTGGCGAACCTCTATCCGGCGCTGATTGAGGCCGGGCTGACCGGTGAAAAGCTGATCCTGCTTACCGCCGATCGTCCTCCGGAGCTTATCGACTGCGGGGCCAATCAGGCGATCCGCCAGCCGGGCATGTTTGCCTCGCATCCGGCACAGACGGTCTCGCTGCCACGTCCTGCCCAGGAGATCCCGGCCCGCTGGCTGGTCTCCACGCTGGATAACGCGCTGGGATCGCTGCACGGTGGGGCGGTACATATCAACTGTCCCTTTGCCGAGCCGCTCTACGGCGAGCTGGATGATTCTGGCCTTGAGTGGCAGAACGCATTGGGCAGCTGGTGGCAGAGCGATCGTCCCTGGCTGCGGGAGGATATTCGTCGCGAGAGCGAGAAGCAGCGCGACTGGTTCTTCTGGCGACAGAAGCGCGGCGTTGTGGTGGCCGGGCGGATGAGCGCCGCCGAGGGCAAGCGGGTGGCAGAGTGGGCGCAGATGCTAGGCTGGCCCCTGATTAGCGACGTGCTCTCCCAGACCGGACAGCCGCTGCCCTGTGCCGATCTGTGGCTGGGCAACGCCAGCGCGGTGAGCGAGCTGGCTCAGGCGCAGATTGTCATCCAGCTGGGCAGCAGCCTGACCGGAAAACGGCTGTTGCAGTGGCAGGCAACCTGCACACCGGATGAGTATTGGCTGGTGGATAACATTGCAGGACGTCTTGATCCAGCGCACCATCGCGGGCGGCGGCTGATATCCGGCGTAGGCGAGTGGCTGGCGCTGCATCCGGCCGAGAAGCGTCATCCGTGGTATACAGCGATCCCCTCCCTGGCGGATCGGGCGTGGCAGGCCGCTGCGGCCCGGCGTGAAACCTTTGGCGAAGCGCAGCTGGCACACCGTCTGGCGGAGTTTCTGCCGGAGCAGGGGCAGCTGTTTCTGGGCAACAGCCTGGTCGTCCGCCTGGTGGATGCCCTTGCGCAGCTGCCAGCGGGCTATCCGGTGTACAGCAATCGCGGTGCCAGCGGCATTGACGGTTTGCTTTCTACTGCTGCCGGGGTACAGCGGGCTACCGCGAGGCCGACCCTGGCGCTGGTGGGCGATCTCTCTGCGCTCTACGATCTCAACGCGCTGGCGCTGCTGCGCCAGGTCTCCGCGCCCTTTGTGCTGATTGTGGTGAACAACAACGGCGGGCAGATCTTCTCCCTGCTGCCGACTCCGCAGGCCGAGCGGGAGCAGTTCTACTTGATGCCGCAGAACGTCCACTTTGACCATGCGGCAGCGATGTTCGACCTGGCCTACCATCGCCCTGAAAGCTGGGCCGAGCTGGAGGCGGCGCTGACGGGAGCCTGGCATACACCGCAGGCAACGCTTATCGAGCTGGTGGTCGATCCGCAGGCGGGAGCGCAAACCTTACAGCAGCTCCTTGCCGAGGTCAGCCAGCTATGATCCTGCACGCGGTGGCGAAAGCGGGCGAGGCGCAGCGGCCCTGGCTGGTGTTCCTGCACGGTTTTGCCGGCGATAGCCGGGAGTGGATGGAAGTAGGGGAGCGCTTTTCCCGCCACCCTCGACTCTATATCGATCTCCCCGGTCACGGCGGTTCATCGGCTGTCTACGCCCGTGACCTGGATGAGGTTTGCTTACAGCTGCGTGCTACGCTAGTTAGTTACAACATACTAAACTATTGGCTGGTGGGGTACTCCCTCGGCGGCCGCATCGCTATGTACTCCTGTTGTCAAAACCCTGTTGGGCTAAAGGGGGTGGTCGTGGAAGGCGGCCATCCCGGGCTTACCGCCGCCGCCGCACGGGAGGCGCGCTGGCTCAGCGATGCCCGCTGGGCACAGCGCTTTCGCCATGAACCGCTGACTGACGTTTTTAACCACTGGTATCGACAGCCGGTCTTTGCCGGGCTGAGCGCTGCACAGCGGCGTGAGCTGGTGGCAATAAGATGCGACAACAGCGGCGAGGCGCTGGCCGCCATGCTGGAAGCCACCTCTCTGGCGGGGCAGCCCAATCTTCGTCCGGCGCTGCGCCGGTGCGACATTCCCTTTTACTACCTGTGCGGCGAACACGACCACAAATTCCGCGCCCTTGGTGCAGAGCTTGCGGCACCTTGCCTGTTAATTAACGACGCCGGGCACAACGCCCACCGGGAGAATCCCAACGGGACGGCGGCCTGTCTGGCGCACATTTTGCGCTACTGATTAAGGAACTCTGATGATCTATCCCGATGAATCCATGCTTTACGCGCCGGTTGAGTGGCAGGACTGCTCTGAAGGCTACAGCGACATTCGCTACCAAAAATCTACGGACGGCATCGCCAAAATCACCATCAACCGTCCGCAGGTGCGCAATGCGTTTCGTCCCCTGACGGTAAAAGAGATGCTCCAGGCGCTGGCGGATGCCCGCTACGATGATGCGGTTGGGGTAATTATCCTCACCGGCGAAGGTGAGAAGGCCTTCTGCGCCGGGGGTGACCAGAAGGTGCGCGGCGACTACGGCGGCTATCAGGATGACTCTGGCGTGCACCATCTTAACGTGCTCGACTTCCAGCGGCAGATCCGTACCTGCCCGAAACCGGTGGTGGCGATGGTGGCGGGCTACGCCATTGGCGGCGGCCACGTCCTGCATATGATGTGCGATCTGACCGTTGCGGCAGAGAACGCGGTATTCGGCCAGACCGGTCCTAAGGTCGGCTCTTTCGACGGCGGCTGGGGCGCGGCCTATATGGCCCGCATCGTCGGACAGAAAAAAGCGCGTGAAATCTGGTTCCTTTGCCGTCAGTACGACGCGCAGCAGGCATTGGATATGGGGCTGGTCAACACCGTGGTGTCGATTGCCGAGCTGGAAAAAGAGACCGTGCGCTGGTGTCGCGAGATGCTGCAAAACAGCCCGATGGCATTGCGCTGTCTGAAGGCGGCGCTCAACGCCGACTGTGACGGCCAGGCGGGCCTGCAGGAGCTGGCGGGCAACGCTACGATGCTCTTCTACATGACAGAAGAGGGGCAGGAGGGGCGCAACGCCTTCAACGAGAAGCGTCAGCCGGACTTCAGTAAATTTAAACGGAACCCGTAATGCGTCGGGCACAGGTTTACCGCTGGCAGATCCCGATGGACGCGGGGGTTGTACTGCGCGAGCGGCGGCTGAAAACCCGCGAAGGACTCTATCTCTGCCTGCATGACGGCAGCCGGGAAGGGTGGGGCGAGATTGCTCCGCTGCCGGGCTTCAGCCATGAAACATGCGATGAGGCGCAGGCTGTGCTAATGGCCTGGGTCGACCGCTGGCTACAGGGTACAGAAACACTCCCGGAGATGCCGTCGGTGGCCTTTGGCATAAGCTGTGCGCAGGCAGAGCTGGCCGGAACCTTACCTGAGGCAGCGGACTATCGCGCCGCGCCGCTCTGCAGCGGCGATCCTGACGAACTGATGCTGCAGCTGGCCGCCATGCCCGGTGAGAAAGTCGCAAAGGTGAAAGTGGGCCTCTATGAAGCGGTACGTGACGGCATGGTGGTCAATCTCCTGCTGGAGGCGGTGCCCGATCTCCAGCTGCGGCTGGACGCCAATCGCGCCTGGACTCCGCAGAAGGCGCAGCAGTTTGCGAAGTATGTCCATCCTGACTATCGCTCGCGCATCGCCTTTCTTGAGGAGCCGTGCCGAACCCGTGCCGACTCGCTGGATTTTGCCCGTGATACCGGGATTGCCATCGCATGGGATGAGAGCCTGCACGACGTTGATTTTACCCTGGCCGCTGACGCAGGCGTAAAAGCGGTGGTGATCAAGCCTACGCTCACCGGCGCGCTGGAGAGGGTTCGCGAGCAGGTGCAGGCAGCTCATGCGCTGGGTATGACGGCGGTGATCAGCTCCTCTATCGAATCAAGCCTTGGTCTGACCCAGCTGGCGCGGATTGCCGCCTGGCTGACGCCACACACCCTGCCGGGCCTCGACACGCTGGGCCTGATGCAGGCGCAGCAGGTTCGCCGCTGGCCGGGCAGCACCCTGCCGTGCATTGATATTACCGCTCTGGAGCCGTTGCGATGACCTTTGCCGACTGGCCCTGGCGTCATTGGCGTGAGCAGCAGGGCGACGCCGCCGCCGTGCGTTTGAACAGTGAAACCCTCAGCTGGCGCGTGCTCTGTGCGCGCATTGATGCCCTGGCGGCAGGCTTTTCCCGGCAAAACGTTCGGCAGGGGGATGGCGTGCTGCTCCGCGCCGGCAATTCACCTCAAACGCTGCTGGCCTGGCTGGCGCTGCTCCAGTGCGGAGCGCGGGTACTGCATATTAACCCCCAGCTGCCTGACTCCCTGCTGGCGGTGCTGCTGCCGCCGCTTTCGTTACAACATACAGTTAGCGTTGATAAAAGCTGGCGCGGCATCGGGCTTCCGACGCTGGCAATGCGTGAAGCAGAGGGCGATTGTGCTGTCTGCTGGCAGCCGCAGCGGCTGACTTCCATGACGCTCACCTCCGGTTCAACCGGCCTGCCCAAGGCGGCAGTACACACCGCTGCTGCGCACCTTGCCAGCGCACATGGCGTGCTCTCCCTGCTGCCTTACGGTCCTGAAGAGGACTGGCTGCTCTCCCTGCCGCTGTTTCACGTCTCTGGTCAGGGTATTTTATGGCGCTGGCTGCTGGCGGGCGGGCGGCTAACGGTTCGCGATAAACAGCCCCTGGCGCAGGCGCTCGCCGGATGTACTCACGCCTCGCTGGTGCCGACCCAGCTCTGGCGGCTGCTTAGTGAGGATGCCTGCGTAAGCCTGAAGGCGGTATTACTGGGAGGGGCGGCCATTCCTGTTGAGCTGACCACCCGTGCCAGTGAACGGGGGATCCGTACATGGTGCGGCTACGGGCTGACAGAGTTTGCCTCCACGGTGTGTGCAAAAACAGCCGACGGCGAGCCGGACGTCGGTCAGCCGCTGCCGGGGCGTGAGGTACGGATCGTCAACGGCGAAGTGTGGCTGCGCGGCGAGAGTATGGCCGCAGGCTACTGGCGTCACGGTGAGCTTATCCCGCTGGTCAATGATGAAGGCTGGTTTGCTACCCGCGATCGGGGCGTGCTGAACAACGGACGGCTAAGCGTACTCGGGCGGATGGATAATCTCTTCTTCAGCGGCGGGGAGGGGATCCAGCCAGAAGAGGTGGAGCGGGTGATTGTGGCCCATCCCCGCGTGCAGCAGGCTTTTGTGGTCCCGCTGGACGACCGTGAATTTGGCCAACGTCCGGTTGCCGTGGTGGCGTGCGACACCGGCTTTGCTATCGACTCGCTGGGGGAGTGGGTCAAGGGCAGGCTGGCCCGTTTTCAGCAGCCGATACATTGGCTGGCCCTGCCCGAGAGCCTCAATCTGGGCGGAATTAAGATCTCCCGCCGGTCGCTGATCGACTGGGTTCAGCAGACCCTGCGCGGCGGATAGCGCTTCCCCTGCGCCGCTAAACCGTGTAAAACACTTTTCGCCCATCGGCCGGCCTGAAAGGCTTGTACACTGTGCCGGTTTTGGGCGTATTACATTTTTTGTATGGAAAAGGGCAATGGATAAAAGAATTTTGTGGGGAGTAGCCAGCCTGATGCTGGTATCGGCATCGGCCAGCGCGCTGAGCCTCAGCGGTCAGGCAGGTGAGCACTACACCAACCTGGCGGCCGGATTTGGCACGGAAACCAGCGGCCTGGCGCTGAGCGGCAACTGGACGCACAGCGATGATGACGGCGACGCCGCCGGTCTGGGGCTGGGCCTTAACCTGCCGCTCGGGCCGCTGCTGGCGACCGTTGGCGGTAAGGGCATCTATACCAATCCGAACGACGGTGACGAGGGCTATGCCGCAGCGGTAGGCGGCGGCCTGCAGTGGCCGATCGGCGACAGCTTCCGCCTGTTTGGCGAGTACTACTACTCTCCGGACTCGCTCTCCAGCGGTATCGACAGCTATCAGGAAGCCAACGCCGGTGCGCGCTGGACCATCATGCGTCCGCTGAGTATTGAAGCGGGCTATCGTTACCTGAACCTGGCGGGTAAAGACGGCAATCGCGACAATGCGCTGGCCGATGGCCCCTATGTTGGGGTGAACGCCAGCTTCTAATCCTCCGGCGCGGCGGTCTGTCGCGCCTTTTCTCCTGCTGGATCCTGCCGCTATTTGCTTCTCCATGCGTTATAGTACTCCCACAACAGGTAAGGGAGAGTACGGAGATACCAATGATAAATGTGGAAATGCTGTCTACCGGGGATGAAGTCCTGCACGGCCAGATTGTGGATACTAACGCTGCATGGCTTGCCGATCTGTTTTTCACCGAAGGGCTGCCGCTGACGCGCCGCAACACCGTGGGCGACAGCCTTAACGATCTGGTTGCTATTCTGCGCGAGCGTAGCGAGCACGCTGATATCTTAATTGTTAACGGTGGCCTGGGCCCGACCAGCGACGATCTCAGTGCGCTGGCGGCGGCTACCGCTGCGGGCGAAGGGCTGGTGCTGCATGAGGCGTGGCTGAGCCACATGGAGCGCTTCTTCACTGAGCGCGGGCGCGTGATGGCGCCCAGCAACCGCAAGCAGGCGGAGATCCCGGCCAGCGCGGAGCTGATTGATAATCCGGTGGGCACTGCCTGCGGCTTTGCCATCAAGCTCAACCGCTGCCTGATGTTCTTTACACCGGGTGTCCCCTCTGAGTTCAAGGTGATGGTGCAGCAGGAGATCCTGCCGCGCCTGCGGGAGCGCTTTAGCCTGCCGTCACCGCCAGTCTGCCTGCGCCTGACTACCTTTGGCCGCTCTGAGAGCGATCTGGCCCAGAGCCTCGATCATCTCCAGCTGCCGGAGGGGGTGGTGATGGGCTACCGCTCATCCATGCCGATCATCGAGCTGAAGCTGACCGGCCCGGCGGAGCAGCGTGAAGCCATGGAGGCGCTGTGGCCAGAGGTGCAGCGCGTCGCTGGCGAGAGCCTGATCTTTGAAGGTACCCAGGGGCTACCGGCGCTGCTGGCGGAGAAGATGCGTGAGCAGCAGCTGAGCCTGACCGTTAGCGAGCAGTTTACCAGCGGCCTGCTGGCGCTACAGCTCTCCCGCGCTTCCGCCCCGCTACTGGCGAGCGAGGTGCTGCCGTTCCAGGCCGACACGCTGGAGCAGACCGCGCGCTGGGCAGCCGAGCTACGTAACCGTCATCTGGCCGGGCTGGCCTTGACCGTCGGTGGGCTGGACGAGGAGCATATTAACTTTGCCCTCGCCACGCCGCAGGGCACCCACGCGCTGCGAGTGAGGTTCGCTACCGGACGCCACGGCGTGGCGCTGCGCCAGGAAGTGTGTGCGATGATGGCCCTGAACATGCTGCGCCGCTGGCTCAGCGGTAAAGATGTCGCCAGTGAGCACGGCTGGGTCAACGTCGTCGACTCGCTGTTTGTTGACTAATCTGGCTTTTGGCTACTCTGCCAGCGCCTGCGCCAGCAGAGTAATGGGATGTTCACAGCGTTTGGAGGTGGACATCTCTATCTGCCATTTGCAGGTTTCGCAGTCGGTCACCACAATGTCTGCGCCGCTCGCTTCAATCTGCTGAAACAGCGGCGCACCAATTGCCTGCGAGGTGGGGTAGTTCTCGGCTTTAAAACCGTAGGTTCCGGCAATGCCGCAGCACTGAGAATCCAGCACGATGACGTTCACCCCCGGGATTTTCCGCAGCAGCTCCAGGCTGTAGAGCGTCCAGCCCATCTTCTCCATATGGCATGGGGTATGGTAGGCCACCGTCAACGGTAGCGTTCGCAGCGGCAGGGTGCGTCCCTCGTCTAGCCTGCGCCACAGCCAGCGCGTAGCAAGGTCGATATGCGACCGCATTTGGGCGTTGGGCAGATCCAGCAGGTGCGGATACTCATCGCGCAGCGTGAGGGTACAAGTTGATGAGGTCGCTATCGTTGTCAGACCGTTATCGACAATGGCCTGCTCCAGGGCGCGCAGGTTCACCCTTGCCTGCTTTTTAGCTTTATCATAGAAGCCGTTTGCCATCAGCGGGACGCCGCAGCATCGCTCCCTATCCAGCAATTGCACGCCGATCCCCAGCGCATTAGCCACCTTCACGACATCTTTCCCTAACTGGGGGTGGTTGTAGTTCACATAGCAGCCGTGAAAAAAGGCCACCTGCTCAGGGTAGGCTGCCTGACACTTGGCCTGCCGGCGATACCAGTGGCGAAAGGTGCCCCGGGCATATTTGGGCAGCGTCCGGCGGTGATCAATATGAAGTACCTTGTCGAGCAGCTGGCGCACCGGTTTGAGTCCCGTGGTGGCATTCACCAGCGGTGCGATCGGGGAAGAGAGCGTGCCGAGCAGATCGGTGTGGCTGAGCAGGGTATTGCGCAGCCCGTTTTTAGGTTGGGCATACTGCGCGCGGGCGCGCTGAATAATATCGCCAATGTTGACCCCGGAAGGGCAGGCGGTTTCACAGCGTTTGCAGTTAGTACAGTAGCTTAGCGACTCATCAAACAGGGCCGGATCCTTTAGCCGCAGGCGCTCCCCGTCTGGGCCAGCCTGTTTAGGGCCGCTGTAGGCCGGGTTCACCTGGCTTACCGGACAGGCGGTGGTGCAGACAGTACACTTTATACAGCTCTCAAATTGCGTCATGCTCATTGCAGATCCTCCCTGGCGCAGATCTGCCGCGCCGTGTGTAATGCTGTTACGGCGCAGACACCGCCGCCGCATCCCTGGGTAATGGCATCGAAACCGCCCAGCACCGAACCGGCAACGTAGAGATTTTCAAGCCGTTCGCCGTTTTGCCAGCCGCGCAGCGTATTGTCGGTACGTACGCCAGCATGCTGCCACGGTTGGGCAGCAAACAGATCGTCGCGAGTCCAGTTGCCTCTCTCAGGCTGCTGGACCTCTAACCCCAGCACCGCCTCGCGAATGCCCTGGCGTTCAGCAATCAAGCCGTTGCTGAAGAAGCTGCCGCTGGCCAGCACCACATGACGTGGACGCAGAGGAATATCCTCATGCCTGCGCGTCCACAATGCGTTGACCCGACCCGCGCTAACGGTGGTGTTCAGCACCTCATCGCCCGGCAGCCAGATGCCGCCGTTTTTAATAAACTGCCGCTGGAGCAGCGTCTGCATCCGCATGCCGAATACCGACGGCGGAAGCGTAGGCAGAAGCTGCACCTTGCCGGGTAATGCTTCATTCAGGCGAGTCCAGACGCGGTTATCCGTCAGGCCAAAGCAGGCAGGCAGCCAGAGCACATCATGCTCCTGGCTTAAAGCGTGCAGCGCGTCGCAGAGCGGGGCAAACTGCGCCTCATCGTCGAGCACCCGGGCGATAGTGACGGCACGGAATTCGCTTGGGTTGTCACGCAGAATGTCGAGGGCAGGGAGGCTCATTTCGTGGGCAGTGGCGGTAACGCCCAGCCTGCGCAGCCCGGCAGCGGCAAGCGCTGGCTGAAAGTCGAGGAAGCCTTCAATACCGATGATGCCAACATGCACGCCCGGCGATGGCGCAACCGGTACCTCCTGCGGACTAAGCCACGCGGGGCGCACTCTGCCCAGCGGCGTTACGCGAAAATGGGGCTTTTCTATGTGGCCCTGCATCACCAGGCCACTGTTGGCCAGCAGGCGCTGGGCTTCCCGCGCATACTCGATCACCCGCTCAGGCCCCAGCAGAGCATAGGGGTGCATCGGGGCCAGATCCGCCAGCCTCGCCAGGCCGGTATGGAGATCCGTTACTGCCTCGCCGTTGGGCAGGTGGGAGAGCAGATCCAGCGAGCCAGAGGAGAAGCTGAGCGCGCTCCTTCCCCGACTGACGATAGCAACGCGCTGGCCGTGTGCCGTGAGCGTTATGCCGCACAGTAAGCCTGCCAGCCCGCCGCCGATAATTACCGTATCAAAGTTCATCTGGCTCCTCCTTTTCCAGCCCGCATAGTCCCATGTAGACCCAGCGGGTAAATTCGCTCTCCCGCAGCGCATCACCCCAGGCCACGGGATGGATGCCTTTCCAGCGCTCGTTAAGAAACTGCGACAGCTGGCTCAGGGTCTGCATCTCATTGGTAACGCTGAGACGGTTGAGCAGCCCCGCGGCACGGCAGGCGCACAGCTCACCCTGGCAGGTCCCCATTCCGATGCGGGTTCGGCGGCGCAGATCGAGCAGAGAGCGCACGTTAAGATGTTCAACTGCATACTGCACCTCCCCGGCGGTGACGGCCTCGCACTCGCACACCAGGCTGCGGCTGTGGCGCGTCTCCTCAGGCCAGGCGGAAACGCGATCGCCGTGGCGATAGAGGGCCGAGCCGCGCAGCGGAGCGGGGAGTGAGAGGGTCTTCCGTGCGGTGTCGATCGGCTCCCGTGAGCCAGGCAACGGATCGCGGGCGGTGGTGCAGGGAACGCTATGGTTAAGCTTGCGGCACACGGCGTCGGTCGCCCACTCGGCCATTAGGCGATAGGTCATCAGCTTCCCGCCGGTAATGGTGATAAACCCCTCCAGCCCGTCGCGTTGGGCATGGTCGAGCAGCACAATGCCGCGGCTGACGCTGCGCCCGGTCGGATCATCATCGCTTGCCACCAGCGGGCGCACCCCGGCATAGGCGCGCAAGATGCGCGTTCTACCCATTATGGGAGCCAGTTTCTCACCCTCGCGCAGCAGAATATCGACCTCTTCAGGCGTGACCCGGTTGGCGTCGATCTCGCTATAGTCAATGCGGGTTGAGGTGGTGCCAATTAACGAAATGGTATCACCGGGCACCAGAATGTCGGCGTCGGCAGGTTTACGGCAGCGGTTGATCACATGGTGATTAATGCGATGATCGAGGATCAGCAGCGATCCTTTAGCCGGGAACATCCGAATAGCGAGATCGGCATAATCGGCAATGCGCTGCCCCCAGATACCCGCCGCGTTAACCACGACGCTGGCATACCGTTCGCTGTGCTCACGATAGTGCGTATTAAAGAGCCGCACGCCGCACACGCGATCTCCCTGACGAATCAGGCCGGTGACCTCATGGCCCGTCAGGATACGCGCCCCATGCTCCTGGGCATCCAGCATATTAGCCGCCGTGAGTCGAAAGGGATCGACGGTGCCGTCCGGGACCTTAACCGCGCCAATCAGTGCCGGGTTGACGGCAGGCTCCAGCCGACGAGCGAGAAGAGGATCGATGGCTTTGGCATCAATACCCGCCGAGATGCAGGCGGTAATAAAGGTGTGCTGAAACGCGAGATCGTCTTCGGGAAGGGTAATGAACAGCCCGTCGGTGGGTTCTACACAGTGGCGGGCGATGCGTTTGAGGATCTGGTTTTCGGCAATGCACTCGCGGGCGGATTCATTATCGGTAACCGCATAGCGTGCGCCGCTGTGCAGCAGGCCGTGATTGCGCCCGGTGGCGCCGGTAGCAATGTCATGGCGCTCGACCAGCACAACGTTTAGCCCGCGCAGAGCACAGTCGCGTGCTATGCCCGCCCCGGTCGCGCCGCCGCCAATGACAATCACATCGCTATAGTGAGGATCGTGAACACTCATTCTCTGCCCTCATGTTCGTTTTTTTATCATTTAGCCATGGAGAATCAGATTTTTGTTTGATTTCGAGCACTAACGAGCGTGATTCGAAAGCTAATTTGTGGGTTAATGCGCTTTTTTGCGCATCCTGTCATATTTCTGTAACAATCTGTGCGTGAATTCACAGTAACAATGACCGATATTCCTTAACATCGCCGCCTCGCTGGAGTGGTGAGACACTTAAACCCTACAAATTTAATCGTTGGCCACGGAGGCTACATGCTCAGTATCTTTAAACCAGCGCCACATCAGGCGCGCCTGGGAAAAGCAGAAATTGATCCCCTCTACCGCCGTTTGCGCTGGCAAATCTTTATCGGCATCTTCTTTGGCTACGCGGCGTACTATCTGGTGCGTAAAAACTTCGCCCTCGCCATGCCCTATCTGGTGGAGCAGGGGTTCTCACGCGGCGATCTCGGATTCGCGCTGTCGGGCATCTCCATTGCCTACGGTTTCTCCAAGTTCATTATGGGCTCAGTATCGGATCGCTCTAATCCACGCGTTTTCCTCCCTGCCGGTCTGATTCTGGCGGCGGCGGTGATGCTGTTTATGGGCTTCGTGCCCTGGGCGACGTCGAGCATTGCCGTGATGTTTGTCCTGCTTTTCCTGTGCGGTTGGTTCCAGGGAATGGGATGGCCGCCGTGCGGACGTACTATGGTTCACTGGTGGTCGCAGAAAGAGCGTGGCGGCATTGTCTCGGTGTGGAACTGCGCGCATAACGTGGGCGGCGGTATCCCGCCTCTGCTGTTCCTGCTAGGGATGGCCTGGTTCAACGACTGGAAAGCCGCGCTCTATATGCCGGCGTTCGGTGCGATTGTGGTGGCAATCATTGCCTTTGCGCTGATGCGTGATACGCCGCAGTCTCAGGGGCTGCCGCCTATTGAAGAGTACAAAAACGACTATCCTGATGACTACAGCGAACAGCACGAAGAGGAGCTGACCGCTAAACAGATCTTCATGAAGTATGTCCTGCCTAACAAGCTGCTGTGGTACATCGCGATAGCCAACGTCTTTGTCTATCTGCTGCGTTACGGCATCCTCGACTGGTCGCCGACCTACCTGCGTGAGGTGAAGCATTTTGCGCTGGATAAATCCTCCTGGGCCTACTTCCTCTATGAATATGCGGGGATCCCTGGCACCCTGCTGTGCGGCTGGATGTCGGATAAGGTGTTCAAAGGTAACCGTGGTGCAACGGGCGTGTTCTTTATGACGCTGGTAACTATTGCGACCGTGGTGTACTGGCTTAACCCAGCGGGCAACCCAGGCGTGGATATGGCCTGCATGATTGTTATCGGCTTCCTTATCTATGGCCCGGTGATGCTGATTGGTCTGCATGCCCTGGAGCTGGCCCCGAAAAAAGCGGCAGGCACAGCGGCTGGCTTTACCGGCCTGTTTGGTTACCTGGGCGGTTCGGTAGCGGCGAGCGCCATCGTAGGTTATACGGTTGACTTCTTCGGCTGGGATGGTGGCTTTATGGTGATGATCGGCGGAAGCGTGCTGGCAGTATTGCTGCTGATTGTGGTGATGTTCGGTGAAAAACGGCACCATGCGGAGATGCTGGCGCGTCGTTAATAAGTACTAAACAGAGATCATAATGATTATCATGTAATGCATTGTTTATAAATAAATATGTGGCTTTTGCGTATGTGTTCCGCTCACCTCATGTAGGGAAGAACATATAACGAGTGTCACACGTGAACGGGATAAGGGGGCCACCGCGGCCCCCTTATCGATCCCCGCGGCCCCGCGGGGAAACCGGTGCTACGCACTGCGCTCACCTCCCGCCCGGCTGACCGACGGCCGGCTCGACTCGACGTCGTGTCTCGTTTCGCCTCTGGCCGCCCTCCCTGGCGTCCAGTCCTTGTCAACCGGTCTCCGGTTCGCCGGTTTCAGCGGGGGACTCAACACCCGTGCTGTTAGACTGCACTCCACAGCAACAACGAAATCGCTGTAGGCTCTGTATCAAAGCGAGGTATTGGGTCCGGCTGAAAATCGCCGAGGCGTTCACTTCAGGCCGGGGCAGCCCGCATGGATGCGGGCTGAGGGCGTGCTTTACAGGGAAGTTACCTCACGCCCGACCCGAAAGCCGGAAGGGATAAGCCGAGGCACCCGCGCAGCGGCGATTTTCCCTGCCGGGAGCCCGGGTCGCCAGGGTGGTGGCGGCGAGCCACCCTGGCACGTTCACGTGTACGGTATTTTCAGATAAGCAGAGTGTTCAAAGTGAACGGAAACAAGGTTAGATCCACATATTCTATCTACTCTTTTGATAAAAAGAACCAAGCGGGCCGCAAGGCCCTTTTTTTATATCCAGGAAACAGGTAAGGTTGCGGTAGCATTTAGTTCTTATTAATCATGTAAAATCAATAGATTATGTTGATGATCCGCGCGACGATCCTGGATGACCCAGTGCGACTCTCTGTTTACCTTTTTTCACTATTTAACGCTAAATATTGCTGTTAACGTCGAACAATAATTTATTTACATGCATCTCGGCGTGTAAAAATAAGCGCCGGGCTGTATGTTGAAAGTATTCACTATCGCCATATAATCGTTCTTATTATCAGTGCGGCTTATGAAATAAGGATCGAACGGCACTCTACGGACAGTTTTAAGAGATATGAGTAAAGATACGATGGGATATCGGCTATACGGTTACGTAATAGGCAAAGAAATTCACTTCGAGATTGAAAACCGAAGGCTTTATCGCCTGCCGCAGGGAAGCGCCGATAAATCATTTATCTTTGGCTCGGTATTATTTAACCATACGATGCTGCATCTGTTTGTCTATCTTTTACAGCATGGTCGTCATGCGACGGTGCCGCGCGAGGAGCTGCTGCGCGTGGTGTGGGAAGAGAACGATCTGGTGCCATCGAGCCAGCGCCTGTGGCAGGTATTAAGAAACCTCAATCGTCGGCTCAGCCTGCTGGGATTACCTGATGATTTCATCGCCAACGTCAGGGGAAGCGGCTATATCATTAACTATGTTGATATTACGCCAATCTATTACAGAGTCAGTGAACTCCAGCGCTGCCCTGAGAAAATAACGGAGAGTTAGCTATTCCGGCGTGAGTGATGTCAACCCGGAAATTTATCCCTGAACATGTGTGTGCTCAGGGATTTTTTATATTTTCTGGTCGCCAACTACAGGTCGAGTTCAATATCGCCCATGGCGCGACAGCAGCAGGGGAGGATCTCCCCGGCCTGGATAAAGGCCAGCGGCTCGGTGAGCCACTCAACCTGACCAGCAATCAGCCGGGTGCGGCAGGAGCCGCAGTAGCCCTGCCGGCACTGATACTCTACGTTAACCTTGTGGAACTCTAACGCCGCCAGCAGCGACGGATGTTCATCCTGGCACAGCAGCTGTGCGCCAGTGATGCGCAGCGTCACCGCACCCATTAGAGCTGGAAGTCGCTGAGATCGTCGGTGTTAACTTCCGAATCGATCTGCCCGACCAGGTAAGAGCTCACCTCAACCTCCTGCGGTGCCACCTGCACGTTGTCAGAGACCAGCCAGGTGTTGATCCACGGGATCGGGTTGGAGCGGGTTTGGAACGGCAGATCCAGACCCACTGCCTGCATGCGGATATTGGTGATGTACTCTACGTACTGGCAGAGAATATCTTTGTTCAGGCCGATCATCGAGCCGCCCTGGAAGAGATACTCCGCCCACTCTTTCTCCTGCACTGCCGCCTGCACGAAGAGATCGTACGAGGCCTGCTTGCACTCTTCTGCAATTTCCGCCATCTCCGGATCGTCCACGCCGCTGCGCAGCAGGTTCAGCATATGCTGGGTGCCGGTCAGGTGCAGGGCTTCGTCACGGGCGATCAGGCGAATGATCTTGGCGTTGCCCTCCATCAGCTCGCGCTCGGCGAAGGCGAAGGAGCAGGCGAAGCTGACGTAGAAGCGGATCGCTTCCAGCGCGTTCACGCTCATCAGGCAGAGGTAGAGTTTCTTTTTCAGCTCGCGCAGGTTCACGGTAACGGTCTGGCCGTTGACGGTATGCGTCCCTTCGCCCAGCAGGTGCCAGTAGCTGGTTAGCTGGATCAGATCGTCATAGAAGTGAGAGATACCTTCCGCTCGCTTGAGGATCTGCTCGTTGGTGACGATATCGTCGAAGACGATTGCCGGATCGTTAACGATATTACGAATGATATGGGTGTAGGAGCGAGAGTGGATGGTCTCGGAAAATGCCCAGGTTTCGACCCATGTCTCCAGCTCAGGGATAGAGATCAGCGGCAGCAGGGCCACGTTTGGGCTACGGCCCTGAATGGAGTCCAGCAGCGTCTGATATTTCAGGTTGCTGAGGAAGATGTGCTTTTCATGCTCCGGCAGCGCCTGGAAGTCGATGCGATCCCGCGAGACGTCAACCTCTTCCGGACGCCAGAAGAAGGAGAGCTGTTTCTCAATTAGCTTTTCAAAGATGTCATATTTTTGCTGATCGTAGCGGGCGACGTTGACCGACTGGCCAAAAAACATCGGCTCTTTCAGCTGATCGTTCTTCGTCTGTGAAAAGGTGGTGTATGCCATGCGAATGTTTCCTGTCCTGCCGTTATACGCCGGGTGGTGCTTCGCTTACCCGGCCTACAAAACCTAATCCGTAGGCCCGGCAAGCTTTGCGCCGCCGGGCAATTTATTAAATCTTACATGCGCCGCTTTCGCAGCCGTCGTCCTGAATAGAAGGCACCATATCGTCCTGCGCATCTTCCGCACCGTCGCGGGTGTTCTGATAGTACAGGGTCTTGACGCCAAACTTATAGGCAGTGAGCAGATCCTTCAGCAGCTGCTGCATCGGCACTTTGCCAGACGGGAAGCGGGACGGATCGTAGTTGGTGTTAGCAGAGATCGACTGGTCGATAAACTTCTGCATGATGCCCACCAGCTGGAGGTAACCGTCGTTGTTCGGCATCTCCCACAGCAGCTCATAGTTGTTTTTCAGGTGCTCATAGTCCGGCACCACCTGGCGCAGGATCCCGTCTTTCGACGCTTTGATGCTCACGTGGCCGCGCGGCGGCTCAATGCCGTTGGTGGCGTTAGAGATCTGCGACGAGGTCTCAGACGGCATCAGCGCGGAGAGCGTGGAGTTACGCAGGCCGTGGGTCTGAATGGACTGACGCAGCGCTTCCCAGTTGTAGTGCAGCGCCTCGGTGGTAATGCCGTCGAGATCCTTTTTATAGGTGTCGATCGGCAGGATACCCTGGGCATAGGTGGTTTCGTTGAACCACGGGCACGCGCCTTGCTCTTTCGCCAGCTCGTTAGACGCTTTCAGCAGGAAGTACTGAATGGCTTCAAAGGTCTGGTGGGTCAGGTTGTTGGCGCTGCCGTCGGAGTAGCGCTTGCCGTTTTTCGCCAGCCAGTAGGCGTAGTTGATCACGCCAATACCCAGCGTACGGCGGCCCATTGCCCCGCGTTTTGCGGCCGGGATCGGGTAGTCCTGATAGTCCAGCAGCGCATCCAGAGCACGTACCGCCAGCACCGCCAGCTCTTCCAGCTCGTCCAGGCTGTTAATTGCGCCGAGGTTGAACGCCGACAGCGTGCAGAGCGCGATTTCGCCGTTCTCGTCGTTGACGTCCATCAGCGGTTTGGTCGGCAGGGCGATCTCCAGACACAGGTTGGACTGGCGCACCGGCGCAACAGCCGGATCGAACGGGCTGTGGGTGTTGCAGTGGTCCACGTTCTGAATGTAGATACGGCCGGTAGAGGCACGCTCCTGCATCATCAGCGAGAAGAGCTCAACGGCCTTCACGCGCTGCTTACGGATGCTCTCATCCTGCTCATACTGCACGTACAGGCGCTCAAACTCGTCCTGATCGGCAAAGAAGGCATCGTACAGCCCTGGCACATCGGACGGGCTGAAGAGGGTGATATCCTGGCCCTTCAGCAGACGGGTGTACATCAGCTTGTTGATCTGTACGCCGTAGTCCATGTGACGAACGCGGTTACCCTCGACGCCACGGTTGTTTTTCAGCACCAGCAGGCTCTCAACTTCCAGATGCCACATCGGGTAGAAGAGGGTAGCCGCACCGCCGCGCACGCCGCCCTGGGAGCAGGACTTCACCGCGGTCTGGAAGTGCTTGTAGAACGGAATACAGCCGGTGTGGAACGCTTCACCGCCGCGGATCGGGCTGCCGAGCGCGCGGATGCGGCCAGCGTTGATGCCGATACCGGCGCGCTGGGAGACATACTTCACAATCGCGCTGGAGGTGGCGTTGATGGAGTCCAGGCTGTCGCCGCACTCGATCAGCACGCAGGAGCTGAACTGGCGAGTTGGGGTACGCACGCCGGACATGATCGGCGTCGGCAGCGAGATCTTAAAGGTCGAGACCGCGTCATAGAAACGCTTTACGTAGTCCAGACGGGTGTCGCGCGGATAGTTAGAGAACAGGCACGCGGCAACCAGAATGTAGAGGAACTGGGCGCTCTCGTAGATTTCGCCGGTCACGCGGTTCTGAACCAGGTATTTACCTTCCAGCTGCTTCACTGCCGCATAGGAGAAGGTCAGGTCGCGGTCGTGCTGGATGAAACCGTCCATCTGCTGGAACTCTTCTTCCGTGTAGTCTTCCAGCAGATGACTATCGTATTTGCCCAGCTCAATCATTTTGCGTACGTGGTCGATCAGCACCGGCGGCTCAAACTGGCCGTAGGCTTTTTTACGCAGGTGGAAGATGGCAAGGCGGGCAGCCAGATATTGATAATCCGGCGCGTCGCGGGAGATGAGATCCGCAGCGGCTTTGATAATGGTTTCGTGGATGTCGGACGTTTTAATGCCGTCGTAGAACTGAATGTGGGAACGCAGTTCAACCTGAGAGATCGATACGTTATTCAGCCCTTCTGCCGCCCAATCCAGCACCCGGTGGATTTTATCCAGATTGATGCGTTCAGTACGACCATCACGCTTCGTCACCAGCAGACTCTGATTCATGTACCTGTCCTTAAGAAAAAAGTATCCCCCGCTTATCCACATTTTCACACTGTGGTTAAACCTGTGGATAAATACTATATGTAGGGGGTGTTTGATAAAAACGTCACAATATGGTGAGTATTCTAGTCTGGATTCTTTTCAGTACAAGAGTTGATTTTGAGGTTAAATTGCGGTTGCGGAAAGGTAATAAACGCTAAGTCCGCGAACGATAAGGGCTACAGGAAAGTCAACGCATGTGAAAAAAAAAAGTGAATGTGATCGAACGCTGAAATCTTCATCGCGGAACTGGCGGAAGTGAATTACGCAGCTTATGAGGCTGCGTAATTGTCATCACATTTTCAGATATCGTTAGCTGTTTTTTGCCTGGGTGTGCAGCATGTAGTTCACGTCAACGCCTGGCGCCAGCTTAAAGCGATCGCTAAGCGGATTGTAGTGCAGGCCAATCATATGCCGCTCCTGCAGCGGAGTAGGATCGATCCAGCTAATCAGTTCGGCGGGTTTAATAAACTTCTTCACGTCATGTGTCCCTTTCGGCACCATGCGCAACACGTACTCTGCGCCAACAATCGCCAGCAGCCAGGCTTTGCCGCTGCGGTTAAGCGTCGAGAAGAAGACGTGGCCGCCTGGCTTAACAAGGCGGGCGCAGGCGTGAACCACCGACTGCGGATCGGGGACGTGCTCCAGCATCTCCATGCAGGTGACGACGTCATACTCTCCTGCATGCTTAGCCGCATGTTCCTCTACCGTCTCCTGAACGTAGTCGACATGAATGCCGGACTCGAGGGCGTGCAGGCGTGCAACCTGCAGCGGCTCAAAGCCCATATCGAGGCCGCTGACGTTAGCGCCTTCCCGGGCCATGCTCTCGGCCAGGATGCCGCCGCCGCAGCCGACGTCCAGCACTTTTTTGCCGAACAGGCCGCCGACGCGCTCGGCGATATAGCCCAGGCGCAGGGGGTTGATACGATGCAGCGGTTTAAACTCGCCTTCGGTATCCCACCAGCGTGACGCCACGGCTTCAAATTTGGCGATCTCTTCATAGTCAACGTTTTGAGCCACCGGCGGTTTTTCAGCATTCATGGGCGCTTTTACTCCTTAATCAATCAGTGCATTGAGTATATCAGGAGAGAAGTATCAATAAAGCATTGGCGGGGGTGTTTACTTTACCGGAATCACGTCGGCTGTGTTATAATTTGCGACCTTTGAATCCGGGATACAGTAGAGGGATAGCGGTTAGATGAGCGACCTTGCGAGAGAAATTACACCGGTTAACATCGAGGAAGAGCTGAAGAGCTCCTATCTGGACTATGCGATGTCGGTCATTGTTGGCCGTGCGCTGCCAGACGTCCGCGATGGCCTGAAACCGGTACACCGTCGCGTACTTTACGCCATGAACGTATTGGGCAATGACTGGAATAAAGCCTACAAAAAATCTGCCCGTGTCGTTGGTGACGTAATCGGTAAATACCATCCCCATGGGGATACGGCGGTGTATGACACCATCGTTCGTATGGCGCAGCCGTTTTCGCTGCGTTATATGCTGGTCGATGGCCAGGGTAACTTCGGCTCAGTAGACGGCGACTCCGCCGCAGCGATGCGTTATACGGAAATCCGTATGTCGAAAATCGCCCACGAGCTGATGGCCGATCTGGAAAAAGAGACGGTCGATTTCGTTGATAACTACGACGGAACCGAACGCATTCCAGACGTTATGCCAACCAAAATCCCGAACCTGCTGGTCAACGGCGCGTCCGGTATCGCAGTAGGGATGGCCACCAACATTCCGCCACACAACCTGACGGAAGTGATCAACGGCTGCCTGGCCTACATCGACGATGAGAACATCAGCGTTGAAGGGCTGATGGAACACATTCCAGGGCCAGACTTCCCGACGGCGGCGATCATCAACGGTCGTCGCGGTATCGAAGAGGCCTATCGCACCGGCCGCGGCAAAATCTACATTCGCGCACGCGCGGAAGTGGAAGCCGACGCGAAAACCGGTCGTGAAACCATCATCGTGCACGAAATTCCGTACCAGGTGAACAAAGCGCGCCTGATCGAGAAGATTGCCGAGCTGGTGAAAGACAAGCGCGTCGAGGGCATCAGCGCCCTGCGCGACGAGTCCGATAAAGACGGCATGCGCATCGTGATTGAGATCAAACGCGACGCGGTGGGCGAGGTGGTGCTAAACAACCTCTACTCCCAGACGCAGCTGCAGGTCTCCTTCGGTATCAACATGGTGGCACTGCACCACGGCCAGCCGAAGATCATGAACCTGAAAGATATTCTTTCCGCGTTTGTGCGTCACCGTCGTGAAGTTGTGACCCGTCGTACCATTTTCGAACTGCGTAAAGCCCGCGATCGCGCGCACATCCTCGAAGCGCTGGCCATTGCGCTGGCGAACATCGACCCGATTATCGAGCTGATCCGCCATGCGCCGACCCCGGCTGAAGCAAAAGCAGGCCTGGTAGCCCGTCCATGGGCGCTGGGTAATGTCTCTGCCATGCTCGAACGTGCGGGCGATGACGCTGCGCGTCCGGAGTGGCTGGAACCGGAATTCGGCGTGCGTGACGGTCAATACTACCTGACGGAACAGCAGGCACAGGCGATTCTGGATCTGCGTTTGCAGAAGCTGACCGGCCTTGAGCATGAAAAACTGCTCGACGAATACAAAGAGCTGCTGGAGCAGATCGCCGAGCTGCTGCGCATTCTGGGCAGCGCCGATCGCCTGATGGAAGTGATCCGCGAAGAGCTGGAGCTGGTTCGTGAACAGTTTGGCGATGCGCGTCGCACCGAAATCACTGCGAACAGCGCCGATATCAACATCGAAGATCTGATCAGCCAGGAAGACGTAGTCGTCACCCTGTCGCATCAGGGCTACGTGAAGTATCAGCCGCTGACGGATTACGAAGCGCAACGTCGGGGTGGTAAAGGCAAATCGGCCGCCCGTATTAAAGAAGAGGACTTTATCGATCGTCTGCTGGTGGCCAACACCCACGACACGATCCTCTGCTTCTCCAGCCGGGGTCGGCTCTACTGGATGAAGGTCTATCAGCTGCCGGAAGCGAGCCGTGGCGCGCGCGGTCGTCCGATCGTCAACCTGCTGCCGCTGGAAGCCAACGAACGTATCACCGCCATTCTGCCGGTGCGCGAGTATGAAGAGGGCGTCAACGTCTTCATGGCAACCGCCAGCGGTACGGTGAAGAAAACGGCGCTGACCGAGTTCAGCCGTCCGCGTTCGGCCGGGATCATTGCGGTGAACCTGAACGAAGGCGATGAGCTGATTGGCGTTGACCTGACCTCCGGCGCCGACGAAGTGATGCTCTTCTCTGCTGCCGGTAAAGTGGTACGCTTCAAAGATAATGCGGTGCGTGCAATGGGCCGTACGGCCACCGGCGTGCGCGGTATCAAGCTGGCAGGCGTTGATAAGGTTGTCTCTCTGATTGTGCCTCGTGGGGAAGGTGCCATCCTGACCGTGACCCAGAACGGCTACGGTAAACGTACGGCGCAGGAAGAGTACCCTACCAAGTCACGCGGTACCCAGGGCGTTATCTCCATCAAGGTCACCGAGCGCAACGGCTCCGTTGTTGGCGCGGTACAGGTCGACGATTGCGACCAGATCATGATGATCACCGATGCCGGTACGCTGGTGCGTACCCGCGTCTCGGAGATCAGCGTGGTTGGGCGTAACACCCAGGGCGTGATCCTCATCCGCACGGCGGAAGATGAGAACGTAGTGGGTCTGCAACGCGTGGCCGAGCCGGTAGATGACGAAGAGCTGGACGCAATCGACGGTACGGTAGCCGAGGGCGATGACGATATCGCGCCGGAAACCGAAGCTGACGATGAAGCAGCGGACGATAGCGAAGAGTAATTCTACGCCGTCACTCTGAGCATTGATGAAAGGGCCGGCAATCCGGCCCTTTTTCTTTGCGGTCTGCCCGTTTTACCGCTACCTTATCGACATCCTTTTGTGACCCTGACGGCGGAGCATCGCCACGTTGAAATACCTCGTCTCTTTTCGTACTACACTCAAAGTTTCACGCTATCTGTTTCGGGCGCTGGCGCTGCTGCTTTGGCTGCTGATTATTCTCTGTTCGGTGTTCTACATCGTAAACGCCCTGCACCAGAAAGAGTCTGAAATCCGCAAGGAGTTCAACCTCAGCTCCGATCAGGCCCAGCGCTATATTCAGCGCACCTCAGACGTGATGAAAGAGCTTAAGTACATCGCGGAAAACCGCCTGACGGCAGAGAACGGCATTATGGCCTCTCGCGCCCCGAATTCGCAGAACGACGTTCCCGATTTTCAACCGCTGTTTCCAGACTCTGACTGCGCAGCAATGAGCACCGCATGGCGCGGCTCGCTGGAGTCGCTGGCGTGGTTTATGCGCTACTGGCGGGACAACTTCTCCGCTGCCTACGATCTCAATCGAGTATTTTTAATCGGCAGCGCCAACCTCTGCATGGCCGACTTTGGCCTGCGCGACGTGCCGCTGGAGCGGGAAAGCGCTCTGAAAAACCTGCACGAGCGCATCATGAAGTACCGCAATGCCCCGCAGGAAGAGCGCGGCAACAACATCTTCTGGATAAGCCAGGGCGCGCGTCCGGGCATCGGTTACTTCTACGCCCTGACGCCGGTCTATCTGGCCAACCGCCTGCAGGCGCTGCTGGGCGTTGAGCAGTCTATCCGCATGGATAACTTCTTTACCCCGGGTACGCTGCCGATAAGCGTGACCATTCTTGATGAGAACGGCCATGCGCTGATCTCTCTGACCGGGCCGGACAACCGGCCGGAGATCGACCCGCGTTGGATGCAGGAGCGCTCCTGGTTTGGCTACACCTCTGGCTTCCGCGATCTGGTGCTGAAGAAGAGCCTGCAACCCTCATCGCTGAGCGTGGTTTACTCGGTGCCGGTGGATTTGGTGCTGGAGCATATCCGCATGCTGATCCTCAACGCGGTCCTGCTTAACGTGCTGGTGGGGATTGCGCTCTTTACCCTGGCGCGGATGTACGAGCGACGCATCTTTATTCCGGCGGAGGTGGACGCCCAGCGTCTTGAAGAGCATGAGCAGTTCAACCGCAAGATTGTGGCCTCCGCGCCGGTGGGGATCTGTATTTTACGTACCCAGGATGGCACAAACATTCTGAGTAACGAGCTGGCGCACAACTACCTTAATATGCTGACCCACGAGGATCGGCAGCGGCTGACGCAGATCATCTGCGGTCAGCAGGTCAACTTTGTTGACGTGCTCACCAGCAACAACACCAACCTACAGATTAGCTTTGTCCATTCGCGCTACCGCAATGAGAACGTGGCTATTTGCGTGCTGGTGGATGTCTCCTCACGCGTAAAAATGGAGGAGTCGCTGCAGGATATGGCCCAGGCGGCAGAGCAGGCGAGCCAGTCGAAATCGATGTTCCTGGCGACCGTTAGCCATGAGCTGCGCACGCCGCTCTACGGCATTATCGGTAACCTCGATCTGCTGCAAACCAAGGCCCTGCCGAAAGGCGTGGATCGGCTGGTGACGGCGATGAACAACTCCTCCAGCCTGCTGCTGAAGATCATCAGCGATATTCTCGACTTCTCAAAAATCGAGTCGGAGCAGCTGAAGATCGAGCCGCGAGAGTTCTCCCCGCGCGAGGTGATGAACCACATTACCGCGAACTACCTGCCGCTGGTGGTGCGTAAGCAGCTTGGGCTGTACTGCTTTATCGAGCCGGACGTGCCGGTGATGATGGAGGGCGATCCGATGCGCCTGCAGCAGGTGATCTCCAACCTGCTGAGCAACGCCATCAAATTTACCGACGTGGGCTGCATCGTGCTGCACGTGCAGCGCTCAGGGGAGTATCTCTCTATTCAGGTCCGTGATACCGGCGTTGGTATTCCGGCCAAAGAGGTGGTTCGCCTGTTCGATCCCTTCTTCCAGGTGGGAACTGGAGTGCAGCGCAACTTCCAGGGCACCGGGCTGGGGCTGGCTATCTGTGAGAAGCTGATCAGCATGATGGACGGTGATATCTCCGTGGATACCGAGCCGGGAATGGGCAGCCAGTTTACGGTGCGTATCCCGCTCTACTCCGTCCAGTCTCCGCAGGCGATTGACGTTGACGGCCTGGCCAACACCCGCTGCTGGCTGGCGATCCGCAACGCTTTCCTGTGCAGCTTTGTGGAGTCGCTGCTGGCGCGCAACGGCATTCGCACCGAGCGCTACGAGGGCCAGATCCCGGACGCGGATGATACGCTACTGACCGATGACGCCCTCGACCAGCCCTGGCAGGGCAGGGCGGCGGTGATCTTCTGCCGTCGGCATATCGGCATTCCGCAGGAGCGCAAGCCCGGCGAGTGGACGCACAGCGTGGCGTCACCGCACGAGCTGCTGGCTCTGCTGGCGCGTATCTACAGCGTCAAGGTGGACACCAGCGAAACCGCGCCGGTGCTCTCTGCCGAGACGCAGGATGCCTACAATGACGACATGATGATTCTGGTGGTGGACGATCATCCCATTAACCGACGTCTGCTTGCCGACCAGCTGGGTTCCCTGGGCTACCAGTGCAAAACCGCCAATGACGGGGTGGATGCCCTGAACGTGCTGAGCAAAAACCACATCGACATTATTCTCAGCGACGTCAACATGCCAAATATGGATGGCTACCGCCTGACGCAGCGCATTCGCCAGCTGGGGCTGACCCTGCCGGTGGTGGGCGTGACGGCTAACGCGCTGGCGGAAGAGAAGCAGCGTTGTCTGGAGTCGGGCATGGACAGCTGCCTGTCGAAACCGGTGACGCTGGACGTATTGCAGCAGACGCTGGCGATCTATGCGGAGCGGGTGAGAAAAGCAAGAACGTAGGGTAGGAAACGGTAGGCCGGGCAAGCGCAACGCGCCGCCCGGCTTAACGGTCAGACAGAATTAATCTTTGTCCGCCGGGCTCAGGGTCACGGAGGAGAGGTAGTTCAGCAGGGCGATATCGTTATCCACACCCAGCTTCATCATCGCTGATTTCTTCTGGCTGCTGATAGTTTTAATACTGCGGTTCAGCTTCTTGGCAATCTCGGTGACGAGGAAACCTTCGGCAAACAGACGCAGCACTTCGCTCTCTTTCGGTGACAGGCGCTTGTCGCCGTAGCCGCCGGCGCTGATCTTCTCCAGCAGGCGGGAGACGCTCTCCGGGGTAAACTTCTTCCCTTTCTGCAGCGAGGCCAGCGCTTTCGGCAGGTCGGTCGGCGCACCCTGTTTCAGCACAATCCCTTCGATATCCAGCTCCAGCACTGCGCTGAGGATGGCCGGGTTGTTGTTCATGGTCAGCACGATCACCGACAGGTTCGGGAAGTGGCGCTTGATGTATTTAATCAGGGTAATGCCGTCGCCATATTTATCACCGGGCATGGAGAGGTCGGTGATCAGGACGTGAGCATCCAGTTTTGGCAGATTATTGATAAGCTGTGTTGAGTCTTCAAATTCACCGACTACATTCACCCACTCGATCTGTTCAAGTGACTTGCGAATACCGAACAGTACAATCGGATGGTCATCGGCAATAATTACGTTCATATTGTTCATGTATAAGGCTACCTTGCTACAGCAAGCTTTTGACGTAGGCGTCAATGTCGCTGATGTATTTTTCTATGCCTGAAACATCTTTCTCTCGAATTAAATGTTCCAGCGTTTCACATAATTGCTTGCCGGGAACCAAATTTAGCATGGCAAACACCCCTTTGAGGCGGTGCGCTGTCTGTGCCAGCGCCGCGAAATCGCTTACAGCCGCTTCAGTATACAACCTCTTAACATCATCGGGTACTGTATCGACAAACAGGGCATAATATCCGCTGGCATGCAGTTCGGCATTTTCATTTCCGCCCATCGGTGAGGGAGCTACCTCATCCTGCGCCAGCTGCTCTTCGATAAGCTGCAGTATGGCTTCCTGCATGGCAGTACTGATATTAAAGTTCACCCGCAGCTGGCCTGGGCCAATTTTCCGCACGGCGGCCTCATCATCGCTTAAAAGCAAGCCCGAGGCTGTAAGATTAGACGGATTATCTGTCAGGAAGAGATCGTATTCTTGACTTATTAGCCTTTCATCAGGCGTGATGCAGCTTGCCCCCCAGTTTTCCAGCTGGCGAACCACGATATGGCGAATTTCGTTGGAGGTAATGTCGATCATCGCCACCACGTCGTCCAGCAGCTTCTCTTCGGATTCAGCTTCCTGTGCCTGCGCCGCCATCTTCACATGCAGCGTATAGCGGGTGCCCAGGCTTTCGCGTGCTTTAATGTTCAGATGTCCGCCGAGCTTGCGCGCCAGCTGATCGCACAGCCAGAAGGTGAGGGCGTTGGCTTTGCCGTAGCGATCGCTCTGAGTATCGTTGAGGAATGGGAAGTGCAGGTTGTCCACCTCGCTGGCCGTGACCCCCTCGCCGGTATCGAGAATACGGAAGGTCAGACGATCGTTTGCCGACTCGTCGGTATCAACCTCAAGGGTAATTTTGCCGATCTGCGTAGTGGTCACCGCATACTGGATCAGCATCAGCAGGATGCGCCTCAGCGCCTCGCGATCGCCGTGCCGCTCTTCGTTAGCGGGCAGGTTATTGTTGATCAGCAGCTGCAGGCCTTTACGCTTGATGGTCGGCAGCACCTCGGGGACCACTTCATCAATCAGATCCTGAATCGAGAACTGGGTCAGCGTGCCTCTCCAGCTGTCGGTCTCCAGCAGGTTTGCCAGCTGAATATCCTCTACCAGCTGCACCAGCGTCTGGGCATGGTGGGCCAGATGACGGCTCTCTTCGCTGTCGATCGCTGCGGCTTCTCCGGCAAGCGTCTGTACCGGCAGGCGGAGCGCATCGCCGATATGATGCATAAACGCCGAGCGGCCCTGCTGGTTTTTCTCATACAGACGCTGGGCCTGCTTGAGCTTTTTATTCACCAGCACCTCACGGTCCTGATCGCGAATAATAAAGATCTGCGTTCTCGGCACCACCTGGCTGCGGAACTGGCGGATCTCATACAGCTCGTTGTTGACCGTCGCCTGGATCACCCCCTGATGCTGATCCGCCATGCTGGTGATGTTTTGCAGGTTCAGATGCGGCAGCAGATGGTCAGCAATCTTGTTGCTGATAACCGTGCGGTTGGCCTCCTGGTCGTGCACCAGCAGCCCCAGCGGCAGCACGGAGACAATCTCTTCGTTCAGCGCGCGCAGCAGGCGCAGCTCGTTATTGGCCCCCGGCGAGGGCTGACCGTCAAGCTGGCGGCCCGGCTGATGGCGAAAGGTGGTAAAGCCAAACAATGCCAGCGCCAGCAGGCCGACGTTGAGCAGCAGCGGCAGAACGATATTCTGTAGCGTCTCCAGCAGCAGGGTGCCGAAAGGTACCTGCCACACCAGACGCATATCCGTCGAGTTCAGCGCGGAGGAGATCTCAATCTTCGCGCCGCTAAAGTTGATCGAAACGCTGTCTGCCGTCTCCTTGTCTGAGGTTCGCAGGGGAGTAGGACCGTTGTCTGCTTCGAGGCGGAAGCTGTCCATCGGCATGCCGGGAGGAATGAGGTCGTTAATCGGCAGATCGAACGCCACCACCGTCGCCAGATGGCCCGGCTGATTAAAGGTGGTGCGCAGGGTAAAGTAGTAACCATTTTGCCAGTTCAGGCTGCGCAGCGGAGAGAAGCTCTCCCGCTCGTCAAGGGCGTTGGCCTGCTGGAGCATCTCTGCCCGGCGAGAGTCGACAATATTGTCGATGGAGGACTCCTTGAAGCCCGAAGAGAGATCCTTCAGCGGCAGGGTCGACACCAGGATCATGCTGTTATCCTGGCCGTTGAGATAGTACATCGACCAGGGTACGGTCTCCGCGCCCCACAGCGTATCGAGATAGGTGGAGATGCGCTGCGTCATCTCAAGGGTGGAGCTGTCGTGTGAGCCAAAGATCAGCGCTTCGGTTTTACGCCGCGGCTTCTCAAGGTAGTAGACGTCCTGCTTTAAACGCGTCTCCTGAAGACCGTCTGCGGGTGCGGCAGGGGCGGCAGCGATATTGTCGTAAATCTGCCACGTCGCATAGCGCCAGGTATCGACTCGCTTGTGCAACGCATGGGTGATGTCGACGATTTGATAGCTCTTATCCTTCAGCCATGCATTGACGGCGCTTTGCACCATGACGCCCAGGGTGACCAACAGAACGATAATCAGTAATAGAAAAAAACGGGTAATGTTGCCTGGTATCAGGGAAAACTTGCCAGGGATCATGCTGTCGGATCGACTCATCAGTGTGTCATCAGGCTGGTAAAAGTTAAGCTACTGGGTGGCGTACAGCAGGCAGTATAAAGGGTAATGCATGAATTTCCAGACTCTCTTCACCTCTGAAGAGGAACTAAACGCCAAAAATGCTATTTCAGCCTGGCGAAACGGCAAACCTGTACAGGCTTTAAACAATGGTATAAATATTCAGCAAGATGTGTGGGCAAATTGCACGAAATAACAAGATATTGTCCGGGCTCTACCCTTGGCAAATTTTGTTTACTTTCCACTGTCATTAGTTAATAGTCGTTATGATTTCGGGACGGTAGCACATAATTGCATGGGCAACGTAAAGAAAGGTAAAAAAAAGCCGAATGCAGAGCATTCGGCGAGAATTGGGGGTAAACGGACATTCAGAGTCGAATGACGGTAATAAATAAAAGTTAATGATGATAGCGAGAGTTATTTTAGTAGCCCATCCGCGATTTGTTTTGTCTTTCAGTGCTATGCTTGAAAAATCATACAGTCTCATGATTTATAAGTAAAAATATTATTTTTTGATTATTAGTGCGTTATTTTTTAACCATTGATGCTGAAAAAAGTTCCCCAAAATTTACAAAATGAAACACCTATCACCCTCTCTGAAACATATTAAAAGTTTTAGTAGCATTTTCTTGTTGGATTATTCTGTATTTTTTAGGAGAATGGCTGTGCCGACTGATTTGACGCTCAATCAGTAAGCAGTGGCAACTATAAAAAGCATATAAATGAGGGTTAATAACATGAAAGTTAAAGTACTGTCCCTCCTGGTACCGGCTCTGCTGGTAGCAGGCGCAGCGAATGCGGCTGAAATTTACAACAAAGACGGCAACAAATTAGACCTCTACGGTAAAGTTGATGGCCTGCACTATTTCTCTGATGACGACGGTAGCGATGGCGACCAGACCTACATGCGTCTCGGCTTCAAAGGCGAAACCCAGGTTAACGATCAGATCACCGGCTACGGCCAGTGGGAATACCAGGTGCAGGGCAACACTGCTGAAAGCGAAAACCAGTCCTGGACTCGTCTGGCATTTGCTGGTCTGAAATTCGGCGACGCGGGCTCTTTCGACTACGGTCGTAACTACGGCGTAACCTATGACGTTACTGCCTGGACCGACGTTCTGCCTGAGTTCGGCGGCGACACCTACGGTGCCGATAACTTCCTGCAGTCCCGCGCTAACGGCGTGGCGACCTACCGCAGCACCGACTTCTTCGGCCTGGTTGACGGCCTGAACTTTGCTCTGCAGTACCAGGGCAAAAACGGCAGCGCCAGCGGCGAAAACGACACCGGTCGTAGCACCCTGCGCCAGAACGGCGACGGCTACGGCGGCTCTCTGACCTATGACATGGGCGAAGGCTTCAGCGTCGGTGGTGCGATCACTACCTCTAAGCGTACTGCTGACCAGAATGCTCTCGGCGTCTATGGCAGCGGCGACCGTGCTACCGTTTACACCGGCGGTCTGAAATACGACGCGAACAACCTCTACCTGGCAGCACAGTACTCCCAGACCTACAATGCAACCCGTTTCGGTAACTCGCAGAACGACTCCACCGTATACGGTTTTGCTAACAAAGCGCAGAACTTCGAAGTGGTTGCTCAGTACCAGTTCGACTTCGGCCTGCGTCCGTCTATCGCTTACCTGAAGTCTGAAGGCAAAGACGTAGACAACGGTTTCGTTAACTACGGCAACCAGGATCTGCTGGAGTACGTCGACGTTGGCGCGACTTACTACTTCAACAAAAACATGTCTACCTACGTTGACTACAAAATCAACCTGCTGGATGACAACGACTTCACCCGTCAGGCCGGTGTTAGCACCGATGATATCGTAGCCCTGGGTCTGGTTTACCAGTTCTAAGTCGTTACATACATACATGCATGAGGGGGCCGCGCTGGCCCCTTTTTTTATCGATTCTTTTCTGGACAGACACACTTTTGGTGTACGCTTGCGCGCATTGCGTAAGGGAATCATTGCTATGGATACCACTCTTTTTCGCGCTGCCCTGCTGGCGCTTACCCTGATCCTCACCGGCTGCGATCCGACGCCGCCCGCGCCGCAGCCTGCCGCTGCCGTTACCGTGCTGGAAGGCAAAACCATGGGCACCTCCTGGCGCGTCAGCGTTGTGGATAGGGATAAAGCCGAGACCGATGCACTGCGGGAAAAAATTACCGCCCAGCTCGACGCTGATGACATGCTGCTCTCGACCTGGAAGAGCGACTCAGCCCTGAGCCGCTTTAACGCCTCCACCAGCACCACGCCGTGGCCGGTTGACGCCGCGATGGCAGACATTATTACTCTTGCTTTGCGTATCGGCATCAAAACTGACAGTGCAATGGACATCACCATTGGCCCGCTGGTTAACCTGTGGGGCTTTGGCCCGGATCACCAGCCCGCTACGACGCCGACGCCAGCGCAGATTGAGGCGGCAAAAAGGCGCGTTGGCCTGCAACATCTGGCGGTCTCTTACCAGGCCGGGCAGCAGTTTTTGCAGAAGGATATTCCTGACCTCTATGTCGATCTCTCTACGGTCGGCGAGGGCTACGCAGCCGATCACCTGGCACGGCTAATGGAGCAGGAGGGGATCCCCCGCTATCTGGTCTCGGTAGGCGGCGCGCTGGTGAGCCGGGGTATGAACGGCGAAGGTAAACCCTGGCGGGTGGCGATCCAGAAGCCGACCGATCGCGAGAACGCGGTACAGGCGGTGGTGGATATTAACGGACACGGTATCAGCACCTCCGGCAGCTACCGCAACTACTATGAGCTGGACGGCAAACGTCTGTCGCACGTTATCGATCCGCATACCGGGCATCCTGTCGATCATAACCTGGTGTCGGTCACGGTGATCGCCCCGACGGCGCTGGAGGCCGACACATGGGATACCGGTCTGATGGTACTGGGCCCGCAGAAGGCCCGCGAGGTGGCGATGCGCGAAGGGCTGGCAATCTATATGATCACCAAGGAGGGCGATACCTTTACCCCCTGGATGTCGCCGCAGTTTGCTGCCTTTTTGCAGAGCAAAAAGAATTAAAGCGCAAGATTTCAGGTGAAGGTAGTCTGGCCCCAGGGCATAGTCGGGCTAAGCTAAAGAGAGGAGCCTGATATGAGCGTAACGACCTTTATTGAAGACGAGCAGCGCTGGCAGGCGGTGCTTGAGCGGCGTGCGGACGCGGACGATCTTTTCGTCTTTGCCGTCATGACCACCGGCATCTTTTGCCGCCCCTCGTGCCGGGCGCGCCACGCTCTGCGCGAAAACGTGCGCTTCTTTGCCGATCCACAGACGGCGGCGCAGGCGGGGTTTCGTCCCTGCAAGCGCTGCCAGCCTGACAGACCCGCAGACAAGCGCAGCCTGGCGCAAAAAATTACCGCTGCCTGCCGTCTGCTGGAGCAGGAGACGCCGATAACCCTGGCGGCGCTGGCGCAACGGGTGGGTCTCAGCCCCTACCATCTTCACCGCCAGTTTAAAGCCGTTACCGGCATGACGCCGAAAGCCTGGCAGCAGGCCGCGCGAGCGAAGCGCCTGCGCAATGTGCTTGCTCACAGTACAACCATTACCGATGCGGTGCTGGCCGCTGGCTTCCCGGACAGCGGCAGCTACTACCGCAAGGCGGATGCGTCGCTGGGTATGACGGCTCGCCAGTATCGTCAGGGCGGGGAGGGGGCAGCGATCCGCTACGCGTTAACGCACTCTACGCTAGGCCGCTGTCTGGTGGCCGAGAGCGAGCGCGGTATCTGCGCGATCCTGCTGGCTGACTGTGACTCGCTGCTCACCGCCGAGCTGCACACGATGTTTCCTCAGGCTCAGCTTATGCAGGATGATGCCGACTTCAGCGCCCGGGTTGCCGAGGTAGTAGCGACAATTGAAAGTCCTGGCCGCCCGCTGGCCCTGCCGCTGGATCTACGCGGCACCGCCTTTCAGATGCAGGTCTGGCAGGCACTGCAGGCGATCCCGGCAGGGGAAACCGCCAGCTATCGCGCCGTTGCCAGCGCCATCGGCAAGCCGCAGGCGATCCGCGCCGTAGCCAGCGCCTGTGCGGCCAACCGCCTGGCGATCGTGATCCCTTGCCATCGTGTGGTTCGTGGGGATGGCATGCTCTCGGGCTACCGCTGGGGCCCGGCGCGCAAGGCCCAGCTGCTGGCGCGCGAATCGTTAAAAGAGGAGTCATAATGCTCGATCTGTTTGCCGATGCTGAACCCTGGCAGGAGCCGCTGGCACCGGGGGCCACTATCCTGCGTCGCTTTGCCCTTGCCGATGCCGATGCGCTGCTGGCCGACATCAATGCGGTCGCCAGCCAGTCGCCGTTTCGCCAGATGATCACCCCCGGCGGCTATACCATGTCGGTGGCGATGACCAACTGTGGCCGCCTGGGCTGGACGACCGACGCGCGCGGCTACCGCTATGCCCCTGGCGATCCGCTCACCGGCCAGCCGTGGCCTGCTATGCCGCCCGCCTTTGCCGCGCTATGCCAGCAGGCTTCAACGGCGGCAGGCTACAGCGATTTTCAGCCGGACGCCTGCCTGATCAACCGCTACCTGCCGGGCGCCAAACTCTCTCTGCATCAGGATAAAGACGAGCCGGATCTGCGGGCACCCATCGTTTCGGTCTCGCTGGGCCTGCCTGCTGTTTTCCAGTTTGGTGGCAGCCGACGCAGCGATCCGCTCAAGCGCCTGCTGCTGGAGCATGGCGACGTGGTAGTGTGGGGCGGCCCGTCGCGGCTCTTCTATCACGGCGTGCAGCCGCTTAAGCCAGGCCAGCATCCGGCGACCGGCGAATGCCGCTACAACTTAACCTTTCGCCGGGCAGGTAATTAAGAATATAAATCAGAATTATTCTTGATCCGTTACAGCAGCAGTTTACACTGCGGGCTGATTTTTCTTGCCGGATCGCTCTCATGGAACTTCTTCTTCTTGTCTGGCGGCAGTACCGCTGGCCCTTTATTGCCGTCATCCTCTTGACCCTGCTCAGCGCGGCGCTTGGCATTGGCCTCATTGCCTTTATTAACGCGCGGCTCATCGAGAACGTCGATATCTCCCTGACGGTGCTGCCGGAGTTTCTCGGCCTGCTGCTGCTGCTGATGGCGGTGACCCTTGGCTCGCAGCTGGCGTTGACCGCCCTCGGCCATCACTTTGTCTACCGTCTGCGGGGAGAGTTCATTAAGCGCATCCTCGACACCCAGGTGGAGCGCGTGGAGCAGTTAGGCAACGCCGCGCTGCTGGCCGCGTTGACCAGCGACGTGCGTAACATCACCATCGCCTTTGTGCGCCTGCCGGAGCTGGTGCAGGGGATCATCCTGACCGCCGGATCGGCGGCTTACCTGGGCTGGCTCTCTGGCAAAATGCTGCTGGTCACCGCCCTGTGGATGGCGATCACCATCTGGGGCGGTTTTGTGCTGGTGTCGCGGGTCTATAAGCATTTAGCGAGACTGCGTGAAACCGAAGACAAGCTGCACCATGACTATCAGACGGTGCTGGAGGGGCGTAAAGAGCTGACCCTCAACCGCGAGCGTGCCGAGGCGATCTTTAACAACGCTTACCTGCCGGATGCGCAAGAGTATCGCCACCATATTATTCGCGCCGACACTTTCCACCTCAGCGCGGTTAACTGGTCAAACATCATGATGCTGGGGGCGATTGGCCTGGTATTCTGGATGGCTAACGGCCTTGGCTGGGCGGATACCAACGTCGCGGCGACCTTCTCCCTGACCGTGCTATTCCTGCGCACGCCGCTGCTGTCGGCGGTAGGGGCGCTGCCGACCCTGCTCAGCGCCCAGGTGGCGTTTAACAAACTTAAGCAGTTCTCTCTTGCGCCCTATAACCCTGAGTTCCCGCGCCCGACCGCCTTTACCGGCTGGCAGACGCTGGAGCTGCGTGACGTGACCTTTACCTACCAGGAGGGCGCTTTCTCCGTTGGGCCGATTAACCTGACTCTGAAGCGCGGCGAACTGGTATTTCTGATCGGTGGCAACGGCAGCGGCAAGTCGACTCTGGCGATGCTGCTGACCGGTCTCTATCAGCCGGTGTCGGGCACCATTCTCATCGACGGCCAGCCGCTGGCTGCCGGGCGTGAAGAGGACTATCGCAAGCTCTTCTCGGCGGTATTTACCGACGTCTGGCTGTTTGACCAGCTCATTGGCCCGGAAGGGAAGCAGGCCGATCCGGCTATCGTCGACAGATGGTTAGCGCAGCTGAAGATGACCCACAAGCTGGAGCTAGAGAACGGCAAGATCCTGAACCTCAAGCTGTCGAAAGGGCAGAAGAAGCGCGTGGCCCTGCTGCTGGCGCTGGCGGAGGAGCGCGATATCATCCTGCTGGATGAGTGGGCTGCCGATCAGGATCCGCACTTCCGCCGCGAGTTTTACCAGACGATCCTGCCGCTGATGCAGGCCGAAGGGAAAACCATTTTTGCTATTAGTCACGACGACCACTACTTTATACATGCCGATCGCCTGCTGGAGATGCGCAGTGGCGTACTCTCAGAGCTGACAGGAGAAGAACGAACGCTCGCGTCCCGCGACGCCGTTTCACGCACCGCATAGGAATAAATAAAGGATAAGGAGTCGTTAATGTCCGCCACCCCTAAAAATAGCGCCCGCCTTCGCGACGAGGAGCGGGCGCGCCTCATCTGGCTGCTGAATACCAACAGCGCCATTACCTCCCAGATCCTCGGCAAGCTGACCCTGGTCGAGCAGTTCGACGGCAGCGCGCTAAACGATGATATTGCCGAAGTTGGCGTGCTGGTCTCCCATCTCCCGGCCCCGGACCTGGCGGATACGTTGGAGGCGCTGCCCACCGAGGAGCGGCGAGCGCTGTGGCGTCTGGTTGACGATCTCAAACGCGGGGACATCCTGCTTGAGGCCACGGACAGCGTGCGCGAGGATCTGATTGAGGAGATGAGCGATCAGGCGCTGCTGGAGGCGCTGCGCGGGCTGGATATCGACGAGCAGATCTATCTGGTTAAGCGTCTGCCGCGTAACCTCACCGGGCGGCTGGAGGCTTCGCTGCCCCCGGACGATCGCGCCCGCGTGCATCAGGTGATGAGCTACGAGCAGAACAGCGTGGGTGCGCTGATGGAGTTTGAGGTGATCACCGTCCGTCCGGAGGTGACCCTGGAGACGGTGCAGCGCTATCTGCATCGCCTCGGCAGCATGCCGCAGAACACCGATAAGCTTTTTGTGACCGATCGCGAAGGGCTGCTGCTCGGCGAGCTGCCGCTGCAAACGATTTTACTTAATGATACCCAGACGCGGGTCAGCGAAGTGATGCAGGACGATCCTGTGACCTTCTCGCCTCATGACGATGCGGAGAAGACCGCCCGTACCTTCGAGCGTGACAACCTGGTGAGTGCGCCGGTGGTCAACCCCGACGGCAAGCTGCTGGGACGGGTGACCATCGATGAGATTGTTAACGTGGTCTATGAGGAGAGCGATAACGACATGCGGCTGATGGGCGGTCTTAGCCCAGAGGAGGATGTCTTTGCCCCGGTCGGCAAAGCGGTCAAGAACCGCTGGGCGTGGCTGGCGATCAACCTCTGTACCGCCTTTATCGCCTCGCGGGTGATTGATGGCTTCGAGCATACCATCTCCCAGCTGGTGGCCCTGGCCTCGCTGATGCCTATCGTCGCCGGGATCGGCGGCAATACCGGCAACCAGACCATCACCATGATCGTGCGCGCGCTGGCGCTACAGAATATTCAGCCGGGGAACTACCGCTTTCTCATCTTCCGCGAATTGGGCGTGGCGCTGATCAACGGCCTGGTGTGGGGCGGAATTATGGGCGGCGTGACCTGGTGGCTCTATGACGATATGGCCCTCGGCGGGGTGATGACCCTGGCGATGGTGCTAAACCTGCTGCTGGCCGCCACTATGGGGGTGCTGATCCCGATGATTATGGTCCGGCTGGGGCGCGACCCGGCGGTCGGCTCCAGCGTAATGATCACCGCCCTGACGGACACCGGCGGCTTCTTTATTTTTCTCGGTCTGGCGACGATTTTTCTGCTGTAGCGCGTTTTTTACGGCTAAAGACCGGAGGCAGAAGGAACATCAGCGCGACGCCAGCCACTACGCCAATCGCCAGGTTCCCGGTGGTGACGGTGGCAATCACCGTCACCAGCATTACCAGCGTCTCGGCTACCGGGGCGCGTTTTAACTGCGCAGGCTGAATGCTGTGCCAGTTGAAGGTCTTCACCGCCACAATCACCATGATCCCGGCCAGCACCGCCATCGGGATCTTCGCCATCACGTTGCTCAGCGCGGTCACCAACAGCAGCAGGACCAGCCCCGCGGCGATGGTCGAGACGCGGCTGCGCCCTTTACCCATCTCCACGTTGACAATGGTCTGGCCGATCATTGCGCAGCCTGCAATCCCGCCGTAAAAACCCGCCAGAATATTAGCGATGCCAAGACCCGCGCTCTCGCGGCCCTTGTTTGACGGCGTTTCGGTGAGATCGTCCACCAGCTTCGCCGTCAGCAGCGACTCCATCAGGCCGACAAAGGCGATGCTCAGGGCACAGGGCCAGACGATGCTCAGCGTGGTCAGGTTAAACGGCACCAGCCACTGAGTCAGGCCGGGGAGGCCACCCTGCATCGGGCCTTCGTCGCCCACTACCGGCAGGATCTGCCCGGAGAAGACGGTAAACAGAGTCAGCACTACGATAGCGACCAGCGGGGAGGGGACGCTCTTCAGCACCTTCGGTAGCCAGAGCACAATCAGGATCGTCAGGACAAATAGCCCGAGGATCAGCGGATCGCGGGTCCAGAAGTGCGGCACCTGCGCAAAGAAGATCAGGATCCCCAGTGCGTTAACAAAGCCGGTCATCACCGTGTGCGGAATAAAGCGCATCAGGCGCGCCATTCCCGTCAGGCCAAAGACGATCTGAATCAGCCCCGCCAGTAAAACGGCAGGCAGGATGTACTCCACTCCGTGCTGGTGCACCATCGGGCCGATCACCAGCGCCACGGAGCCCGCGGCGGCCGTAACCATGGCCGGGCGGCCGCCAAGGAAGGACATCCCAAGGCAGAGTACCACGGAGGCGATCAGGCTCACGGTGGGATCGACGCCGGCGATCACCGAGAAGGAGATCACTTCCGGGATCAGGGCCAGCGCGGTCATCACCCCCGCCAGGGTTTCACGCATCAGCAGAGACGGCGAGCGCAGCACCGTGGCGACGTTTCCCGCTTGTACAGGAGTTAAAGCTTTTTGAGCATCAGACATAGAGTTTCACAGAGTCAAAGCGGACGGAAAGTGTGCAGTGTAGCAAAGCGAAGAATAGTAGCGGCGCAGCGCAGGAGATACCAGTTTTTTTGTCATAGACGTTATAAAAATCTAACTTTTTGTTAACATCTATCAACTTGCTGTGTACTATCTCAACAATATTTAAATTCTCGGATGAGGGTGGTAGGTTAGTTGTCCGGGTAATTTCACTCCAATAAATTCCAATAAAGCAGTACTAATTGTAGGGCATTATCATTATGAAAAAAATGCGTGCCGTGCTCTCTTCTGTGGCTACGGGTAGTCGCGCTGCCTCACGGACAGGGAAGGCAACTGCGGCGAAGAAGCGAGAAACTGATGTACTCCTCCTGGGTGGTGGCATTATGAGCGCCACGCTGGGAACCTATCTGCAGGCGCTGGAACCAACGTGGTCGATGACCATGATTGAGCGCCTGGATGAAGTCGCAAAGGAGAGCTCCGAGGGCTGGAACAACGCCGGCACCGGGCACGCTGCATTAATGGAACTGAACTACACGCCGCAAAAGGCCGATGGCAGCGTGAGCATCGACAAAGCCATCGAAATCAACGAGGCGTTTCATCTCTCCCGCCAGTTCTGGGCTCACCAGGTGAAAGCGGGCGTGCTGAATAATCCCCGCTCCTTTATTAACACCGTACCGCACATGAGCTTTGTGTGGGGGGAAGAGAACGTCAACTTCCTGCGCGCCCGCTACGCTGCGCTCCAGCAGAGCAATCTCTTCAGCGGCATTCGCTACAGTGAAGACCACGCGCAGATCAAACGCTGGGCACCACTGGTGATGGAGGGGCGCGATGCAAAACAGAAAATTGCCGCCACCCGCACCGAGCTGGGGACGGACGTCAACTTCGGCGAGATCGCCCGCCAGCTGGTGGCCTCTCTGCAAAAGCACGAGAACTTTTCACTAAACCTGAGCACCGAGGTGCGCGCCATCAAGCGCAACGCCGACGGCCGCTGGGCGGTGACCGTTGCCGACGTCAATCATCCTCGCAGCACGCGCACTATCATCGCGAAGTTTGTCTTTATCGGCGCGGGCGGCGCGGCGCTGAAACTATTGCAGGAGTCCGGCATTCCGGAAGCGCGGGACTTTGCCGGTTTCCCGGTGGGCGGACAGTTCCTTGTGTCCGACAATCCGGACGTGGTGAACCGCCATCTGGCGAAGGTTTACGGCCAGGCGTCGGTCGGCGCACCGCCGATGTCGGTCCCGCATATTGATACCCGCATCCTTAACGGCAAGCGCGTACTGCTCTTCGGACCGTTCGCCACCTTCTCGACTAAATTTCTCAAGAACGGCTCCCTGTGGGATCTGCCGCGCTCAACCACCCCGTCTAACCTGATGCCAATGGTGAAGGTGGGGCTGACTAACTTCAGCCTGGTGAAATATCTGGTAGGGCAGGTGCTACAGAACGACGATGCACGCTTTGCCGCCCTGCGCGAATACTATCCGCAGGCGAAAAAAGAGGAGTGGCGTCTGTGGCAGGCGGGGCAGCGGGTGCAGATCATCAAGCGCGATCCGCTGCTGGGTGGCGTTCTGCGCCTCGGAACCGAGGTGGTAAGCGACCAGCAGGGCACCATTGCCGCGCTGCTCGGCGCGTCGCCGGGGGCCTCTACCGCAGCGCCAATCATGCTGGAGCTGATGAAGAAGGTCTTTAAGGCCCAGTTCGCGTCGCCCGCATGGCAGGCGAAGCTGAAGGAGATCATCCCGAGCTTTGGTATGCAGCTTAACGGCAACGTCGAAGCGACCCAGCGGGTCCTGCAGCAGACAAGCCAGGTGCTGGACCTGACCTATGAGCCGCAGCCGGTGGTGGATGTGGTTCCTGTGGTGAAAGCGGCACAGAAGCAGGTACAGGTTGAGGTTGACGCGGTAACGGATCTGGCGTGATGAAAAAAATGCACTGGCCGTAGAGCCAGTGCATTACCTTTATAAAATCGGCAACTCATTCAGCTTACGCTACTCAGTTTTAAATACCCATTACCATCTTTAACTACATCGACAGATGCTGAATTACCAAATTGATCAAAAACGGTAAAGTTAGCTTGCCCGCCCGAGTCGGCGATGGGGCCCACATGCACATTAACATTATCATATTGTATGCCGGTCTGAATACGAACAAACATTATTTGGCCGCATTGTTGATGAACACTAACGCCATATTGTAATAAAAAGTAATTTTGGTTAGTAACAAAGCTACATTTGGCAGTGTAATTAGTGCCGGTGGTGGTTGGATTATTTTCTGAAAGAAGAAAGCTGTGTGCGACGTTAAAGAAATATTGATTTGAACTCGATTGATCATTTATTTGATATTGCAAAAACGCTGTAGGTGATTCAGGGGTGCTCACAGGCTCAAACTGAGTTAGCCTGAAATAGGGATCATCAATTCTCAGTCCATAGACAGTCATTTCCTGAGGATAATAATCTATTACAACCGTGTTTTCACTTAATAATTGAAAGTTTGGCTGATCGTCTACGATATTAAAGATGATTGGCATTGTGTTTCCGTCGGACATACCATAGCGCTTAGGCGGATAAACCGTTACTGCCACAGAGCTTTGCGATTTGTTGCCGCTTGCCGTACTGTACTTTACTTTTGTACCGCTGCTGTCAGTGTAAGACAGTAACAGCGCTACTTTTTCAGAGCCATAGCTAGGGTTAATGGTGCTGTCGCTGGAAAGGTAGTAGTCAAACTCATACTGATAGGCGATATCGCTGCTGGCCGTGACAGCGTTGTTTGCCATCGGCAAGTTGGGCAGGTAAACAGAGCCATAGCTTCCCTTAGAGCCGGTTTTTAGGTACGAGAGGGAGGCACCGGTTTCATAATCAATCAGGCTCAGCGCGGCTTTGACTTCATCTGCGGTTGGCCCCCCCTGTGATATATTGGTAAGGGTCAGACTCAGGCCAACGGTGACTTTAACCTGATGATTACCGTTGGCAAAAAGATACGCTTGACTCAGATTCGGGTTGTCCGTCCAGATTTTAGCGGAGCTCACCCCTTTAACATTATCCCATGACATAATATTACCTCAGGTTTATCTAATTAATATTTAACTAATGCTAAGAGGCAGTGCATCCGCACCGTTTGAGTAAGCTACGATGTAGGTGCTGTTGCCAAACTGATCATACGCCTGGATACGCACACGATTACTCATATCGGTTGCATGGTTCAAACTCTCCACGGAGGTGTGTGCCCCCAGAAACGTTATCTGATTTTGTTGCTGGTGAACTTCAATATGTTCAGTAAGGAGGGTAGTGTGAGAGTCATCCATATCAGAACGGAGGACAATTTGTACACCGTAGTCAAACGCTCCGCATTTTACATTTGGGAAGAAGGCATTATAAACGATATCCCATTTCGGTTTGGATTGCGCTTTGTAGATATAATAGGGATTATGTGCATTGTTTTCATCCGGGTCGCTGCAACCATCAAAGTAAAAAAGCTGAAAGTAGGGATCGTCAATATAAAACCAGATTACTGTAAAACTATCGCCAGAGTGATTAAAATGACCGCTGTAGTCCCAGCAATCTGCCTCGGCAACGGCTTTGCTGCTGTAGGTAATATTGGTGCGGTTTTCCCCTTTCATACCATATAACTTAGCGGGGTAGCAGGTTATATAGACACAGGTTTTCGTATTGTAATTTCCGGTGGCGGACGTCTCCTGTACTACCCTGTTTCCCGACGTATCAGTGTAGTCCAGCTTAAGCGCAACCCCTTCAGCATGGGCCTCCGCGTTCATGCTCGTTGGGCTATACACATAGTAAGTTAACTGATAGTCATAGGTCCCCGACTCTGCACTCGCTGCGTCACTATCAGCGGCTGACAGGGCAAGGGAGGGGTCGTAAATCGCAGTGTATCTTCCTGCGGTCGTTATTTTTAGGTATTTTAGCGGACCGCTGTCCTGATCGTTAATTAGTGACAGCGCATTCGATACCTCTTGTTGGGTTGGGCCTGCCGTAGTACCGCTTTTTAAATTGAAAGAGATCCCGACGTTCAGCAGCAGCTGATGGTTATTGTTGATAAACAGATGCCCCTGCGTCGAGTCAGAATAGTTTGTCCAGATTTTGATATTTTTAATACTTGAAACATTATCCCATGACATAGTGTATGACCTCATGTTGATGACGCTTGTGAGTGATACCAACGATCTTCAACTCAGCTACAGCATGAGGGATATTCAGCGATTAGAAAATGCACTATAAATAGTCGGTGAAGAGAGGTTTTTTATACGTAGGCAAAAAGCAGGCATAAAAAAACCAGCCGTAAGAGGCTGGTTCTTCTGGGATTTTTTGGTCGGCACGAGAGGATTTGAACCTCCGACCCCCGACACCCCATGACGGTGCGCTACCAGGCTGCGCTACGTGCCGATCTGTGGCGCTAATAGTACCCTTTTTACCATCGAATGCAAGAGGCAACCCGCCGACTGATTCATAATTAATCAATCAGTTAGCGATAAAGCGCTTTTCATCCGTCAGCACCTGCAACAGCAGGCTGAGCTGCGGCTTCTGATCGCCGATCTTCTTACCTTTCAGGTCATAGGTCTGATAGGTGCCGTTGTGCTTTAGCACCAGCGTCATCGCCGGCGTGGTGACCGCCAGCGTATCGCTATTGGCGGCGGTGACCCAGTTATGACGACGCGTGGCGTTAAACAGATCCTGCCCCTGAGAGTACTCGTTCGCCGGGGTGCTGACGTGCAGCAGGCGCTGCATCAGGGTGGTCATCACATCTTTATGGTCGGTCAGCTTGCTGATGCGCTGGGCAGGCGTGCCCGGCCAGTGGATCACCAGCGGTACATGCAGATCGCCCCGCGACCAGCCCTCGTCCATGTCACTGCTCTCAGCGGAGACGCCGTGGCCCGCCGTAATGATAACCACCGTTTTATCCAGCTTGCCCGCGTCGCGCAGGGCGGTCAGCACGCGTTCAATCTGTGCATCGACGTTACCAGCGGCCCGCGCATAGCGACGTTCGAAGTCCTGCTGCTCTGCGTCCAGCGACGTGCCGTTCAACGCAATCCATGAGAACCAACGGTTATCTTCCTGCGCATAGCGATCCAGCCAGTTAATCCACTGGTCGGCGGTCTGCTTATCAGACTGCGCCTTCGCTACAGGCAGGGAGAAGTCAGAGAGCAGCGCCTGGCGATAGAGCGAACTGCTAAAGCCGTCCGAAGAGAAGAGGCCCAGCTGGTAACCCTGCTGGTTAAGCGCGGTCACCAGCGCCGCCGGAATACGCGCCGACAGCACACCGTCCATGTAGGAGGGCGAGATACCGTAGAACAGGCCAAACAGGCCGTTGTCAGTATCGTTACCGGCGCTCATGTGCTGGGTAAAGGTGATGTTCTCTGCGGCAAACCCTGCCAGCGACGGCATCTCTTTCTCGTAACGCGCATAGTTCAACGCGTCGACGGTGATCAGCAGCACGTTCTGACCCGGCCCCATATCACGATAGCGCAGATCGCTCAGCGGATACTGCACCGACACCGCCTCCGGGTTCCCCTGTTCAACCAGCCGACGCTGATACTCCTGGGCATCCAGCAGGCCATGCTTCTCCAGGAAGCGGCGCGCGGTCATCGGGTAGGAGAGCGGCAGGTTGGCGCGCTGCATGGTGATTGGCCGGTAGAAGTTGGCATCAGCCCAGATATAGCTCAGGTGCGAGGCGATAAAGGCGGTAAAGAACAGGGCGGCCACCGGCTTGGCATAGCGGCGACGGCGCGTCAGGCTGCGCAGCTTCTGCCAGCTCCAGTTGGCAAACAGCAGCTCTACCAGCAGGATCACCGGCACGCTGATAAACATCAGCTGCCAATCGCGGGCCATCTCGTTCTGGTCCGGGTTGATCACCAGCTCCCAGACGATAGGGTTAAGGTGCAGGTGGAAGCGGGTAAAGACTTCGCTATCGATCAGCAGCAGCGTCATGCCGATGGTAGCCAGCACGGCGGAGAACCCGCGCATCAGCCGCTGCGACATCACCACAAAGGTGAGCGGAAAGAGGATCAGCAGATAGGTGGCAAATACCAGAAAGCTGAAGTGGCCGATGACGCTCAGCCAGGAGTAGATCCTGCCGCCAAGCGTGGTCGGCCAGTCGGCGACGAACAGGTAACGGCTGCCAAGAACCATGGCCAACAGAATGTTGAACAGGGCAAACCAGTGCCCCCAGCTAACCATCTGGGAGACTTTTTCTCGGTAGCGTTGACGATGAGTCACCATAAAATGCCGTCGTTGTCCTTAATGCGCTTTATCGTCAGCCACGGAGGACTGCAACGCCTGGGCGAAGGATTTCGCAATAGCCTGCCGCTGTGCCGGGGCAACGCTGGTGTTGATCAGGTTGGTGACCATGTTTCCCAGCACCATCAGGGAGAGATCGGTCGGAACCTTGTGTTTTTCCAGCACGTTCGCCAGCTCGCTCAGCAGTTGTTCAACGTGTTCATCACTATAACGGGAAATCTGTGGCATAAAATCAGAATCAGTCTCTTTATGAAAGGGCAACATATTACCGTAGCAACAGCTTTTTTTCTGCTTTTTTATCTCTGGTTTGATCTCTGGTTGCGCTGTTACCTCTGCGGTGGTTGAATACCGCCGGTCTAACAGGAGAGTTTATCATGAGTCTGGATATCAACCAGATTGCCCTGCACCAGCTTATCAAGCGTGATGAGCAAACCCTTGAGCTGGTGCTGCGCGATTCATTACTGGAGCCGACGGCCACCGTTGTAGAGATGATGGCTGAGCTGCACCGGGTCTACAGTGCAAAAAATAAAGCCTACGGTCTGTTTAACGAAGAGAGCGAGCTGGCAGACGCGCTGCGCCAGCAGCGCCAGGGCAACGACGATTTCCTCGCCTTCAGCCGGGCGGCGACCGGACGCCTGCGCGACGAGCTGGCGAAATACCCCTTTGCCGACGGCGGGATTGTGCTGTTCTGTCATTACCGCTACCTGGCGGTGGAGTATCTGCTGGTGGCGGTGCTGAACAATCTCAGCAGCATGCGCGTCAACGAGCAGCTCGATATCAGCTCCACCCACTATCTCGACATTAACCATGCCGATATCGTAGCGCGGATCGATCTTACCGAGTGGGAGACCAACCCGGAATCCACCCGCTACCTGACTTTCCTGAAGGGAAGGGTAGGGCGCAAGGTCGCCGACTTCTTTATGGATTTCCTCGGCGCCAGCGAAGGGCTGAACGCCAAAGCGCAGAACCGCGGCCTGCTGCAGGCGGTGGATGACTTTACCGCCGAGGCACAGCTGGACAAAGCCGAGCGCCAGAGCGTGCGTCAGCAGGTCTACAGTTACTGCAATGAGCAGCTACAGGCCGGGGAGGAGATCGAGCTGGCGTCGTTGTCGAAAGAGCTGGGGGGCGTCAGTGAGGTGAGCTTCCAGGCGTTTACGGCGGATAAAGGCTACGAGCTGGAAGAGAGCTTCCCGGCAGATCGCAGCACGCTGCGTCAGCTGACCAAGTACGCTGGCAGCGGCGGCGGGTTAACCATCAACTTTGATGCGATGCTGCTCGGCGAGCGTATTTTTTGGGATCCGGCCACCGACACCCTGACCATCAAGGGTACGCCGCCCAACCTGCGCGATCAGCTGCAGCGCAGAACCTCTGGTAAGTAGCAATAAAAAACCCCGCCGAAGCGGGGTTTTTTTTCAACACGTCAGCGATTAAGCGCGAACGAAGTCGATGTGAGCCAGTTTAGGTTTGTACGGGTGACGCTGTACAGCCTGAACTTTAACTTTTACTTCGGTACCGTCAACAACCAGGGTCAGAACTTCGCCGTAAAAACCTTCTTTGGCCTGCATGTTCATGACTTTGTCGTGATCCAGTTCGATAGCGATCGGGGCTTCAGTGCCACCGTAAACGATCGCCGGGAACTTGTTCGCGGTACGCAGGCGGCGGCTCGCACCCTTACCCTGCTCTTTACGTGCTTGTGCTTCGATAGTGAACATATCAATTTCTCTTTAATAATTCCTGCTACAGGCGACCCAGCAGCAGGCAGATTTCTGGCTTTACGGATGTAAAGCGGGCGATATAGTAGCCCTGAATCGCTTTTTCTTCAACGAAAAGTACGCTAACCACGTAATTCGTTTGCCCGGCGGAAGCGGCCTTCATAATCAAAGACCTTCTCCCGCACCTGCCAGTACTGGCCCTTCAGGCGCGCCACGACAAAATCGGGGTGACGCAGCAGCGCCTGCTGGGCCACGATATCGGCGGCCACGATCCAGCGCAGCGGCACCCCGGGCGTGCGGGTGTGCGGGCGGATAAAGAGCTGCTCAAAGGCGGTGCGCTGGGCAGGGGTATGCAGACGGAAGCGCTCGCTAACGTCGGCCCCATCCTCGTCGTAATAGGTGATCTTCAGCCACTCGCCCTTGTCGTCCGCGCCGTGCTGCAAGTCCATGCCGCCGCAGCGCAGCACAAGGGCGTCCTTCAGCTTCAGAGCTGCCTTCAGCATATCGTCCGGATCCACCAGAACTGTGTTGCACTCCCGGCAGCGGCGGGCGGCAATATCGTTTTCAGCATTGCACTGGGGGCAATTTTTAAAGCGGAAGCGATAGCTGCACTGCTCCCGGTGGCCCTCGTCATCCTCAAAAAAGCCCTGGCAGCGGCGGCCAAAGTGCTCGATTAACGTACCGTCGGCGGCCATCTTTCCCCAGAAGGTGTTAGCAAAACCGCAGTCGGGGCAGAAGACCTGCACCGGCACGTTGTCACTTTTCCCCTTAGGTTCCCCGACTTCCGGGGCATAGAGATCGTGCGGGTTACCGGCGTAGTCGAGGATCAGACAGTCAGTTTTACCCGGCGCAAGACGCAGGCCGCGACCGACGATCTGCTGATAGAGGCTCACAGACTCCGTCGGGCGCAGAATGGCGATCAGATCGACGTGTGGCGCATCGAAGCCGGTGGTCAGTACCGAGACGTTTACCAGATAGCGAAAACGCTTACATTTAAACTCCTCAATCAGTGCATCGCGCTCGGGGCCCGGCGTCTCGCCGGTGATCAGCGCCGCCTCGCCAGCGGGCAGCAGGCCGGTGACCTCCCGGGCATGCTCCACGGTGGCGGCAAAAATCATCACTCCCTGGCGATCGGCGGCAAATTCGACAATCTGGCTGACGATGTGCGGGGTAATACGCTGCTGCTTTTTCAGCTCGCGGTTGAGATCCGCCTCGCTGAACAGGCCGCTGCTCTGGGCCTGCAACCGGCTGAAATCATACTGCACGATGGGCATATCCAGCCGCTCGGGGGGCGTCAGGTAGCCGTGCTTGATCATATAGCGTAGCGGCAGCTCGTAGATGCAGTCACGAAACAGCGCCTTCTCGTTGCCGCGCACCATGCCGTGGTAGTGGAACTGGTAGATCCACCCCTTGCCGAGGCGAAACGGCGTAGCGGTCAGCCCCAGCAGACGCAGGCGGGGATTGACCTGTGAGAGATGGGTGAGGATCTGCTGATACTGGCTCTCATCGTCATCGCTGATGCGGTGGCACTCATCGACGATCAGCAGGGAGAACTCGCCCTGGAAGTGGTCCAGGTTACGGGCTACCGACTGCACGCTGCCAAATACCACCTTGCCGTGGCTCTCTTTACGCTTCAGCCCGGCGGCGTAGATATCCGCCTCCAGCCCCAGCGCCAGATATTTGGCATGGTTCTGCGCCACCAGCTCTTTAACATGGGCGAGGACCAGCACGCGGCCACGGGCCACGCGAGCAAGCTCGGCTATCACCAGACTTTTGCCTGCGCCGGTAGGCAGAACGATGACTGCGGGCTCATGGCGATGGCGAAAGTGGGTGAGGGTGGCGTTTACCGCATCTCGTTGGTAGGGGCGTAGCGTAAAGGTCATTGTCTCTCGGCGTTCATTAGTCTGGTAATAGTATGCCACGATTTTTTCTCTTGAGCGCTGCTGCCAGGCCGTTATACTGAGAGATTCACAATTGCTTCTTTTTTTCGGACTTTTGTCCGACTCCGGCACTCTTTACAGGCAAATAAGACTTCATGCGACTTGATAAGTTTATCGCTCAGCAACTCGGCGTCAGCCGGGCTATTGCCGGGCGTGAAATCCGCGGCAGCCGCGTAACCGTGGATGGCGATATTGTTAGAAACGCCGCCTTCAAACTTCTGCCCGAGCACGAGGTAGAGTATGACGGCAATACCCTCGTGCAGCAGACCGGCCCGCGCTACTTCATGCTGCATAAGCCGCAGGGGTACGTCTGCTCCACTGACGATCCCGATCATCCGACGGTGCTCTACTTCCTTGACGAGCCGGTCGCACATAAGCTGCACGCCGCCGGACGGCTGGATATCGACACTACCGGTCTGGTGCTGATGACCGATGACGGCCAGTGGTCACACCGCATCACCTCGCCGCGTCACCACTGCGAGAAAACCTACCTGGTGACGCTGGAGTCCCCGGTTAGCGACGATACCGCGGCGCAGTTCGCGAAAGGCGTTCAGCTGCATAACGAACCCGATCTCACCAGGCCCGCCGTGCTGGAGGTGCTCGCCCCCACCGAGGTGCGTCTGACCATCAGCGAGGGGCGCTACCATCAGGTTAAGCGCATGTTTGCTGCGGTAGGTAACCATGTTGTGGGGCTGCACCGCGAGCGCATCGGGGAGATTGTTCTCGACGCTGACCTGGCCCCGGGCGAGTATCGTCCCTTGACCGAAGAAGAGATCGCCAGCGTTAGCTTAACGTCCCGCTAAATCCCAGGAGCCCGTAGTGACCACCAGGCAGCACTCTTCCCTGCGCATTGTCTTTATTCTTGGCCTGCTGGCCATGCTGATGCCGCTCTCGATCGATATGTATCTGCCTGCGCTGCCGGTGATTGCCCAGCAGTTTGGCGTTCCGGCCGGTAGCGCTCAGATGACCCTGAGCACCTATATTCTCGGCTTTGCACTGGGTCAGCTGCTCTATGGTCCAATGGCGGACAGCCTTGGCCGCAAGCCGGTGATCCTCGGTGGCACGCTGATCTTCGCCGTCGCCGCGGGTGCCTGTGCACTGGCGCAGAGCATCGATCAGCTTATCACCCTGCGTTTCTTCCACGGCCTGGCAGCGGCGGCGGCAAGCGTGGTGATCAATGCCCTGATGCGCGATATCTATCCGAAAGAGGAGTTCTCGCGGATGATGTCGTTTGTCATGCTGGTGACCACCGTTGCGCCGCTGCTGGCCCCGATGATCGGCGGTGCGGTGCTGGTCTGGTTAAGCTGGCACGCCATCTTCTGGATCCTGGCCATCGCTGCGCTGCTGGCCTCGCTGATGATCTTTTTCTTTATCAGCGAGACGCTGCCGGTCGAGCGGCGGCAGCCGTTTCGCATTCGCACCACCCTCGGCAACTTCGCGACGCTGTTTCGCCACAAGCGCGTGCTGAGCTATATGCTTGCAAGCGGTTTCAGCTTCGCGGGCATGTTCTCGTTCTTAAGCGCCGGGCCCTTTGTTTACATTGAGCTGAACCACGTTCTGCCGCAAAACTTTGGCTACTACTTCGCGCTGAACATCGTCTTCCTGTTTATGATGACCATCATCAATGGCCGATTTGTGCGGCGGGTGGGGGCGCTAAGGATGTTCCGCGCCGGGCTGTGGATCCAGTTCGTTATGGCGCTGTGGATGGTGGTGAGCGCCGCGTTTGACGTGGGCTTCTGGGCATTGGTCGTGGGCGTCGCCGCCTTTGTTGGCTGCGTCTCGCTGGTGGCATCAAACGCGATGGCGGTGATCCTGGATGAGTTTCCACACATGGCGGGTACCGCTTCGTCGCTGGCAGGAACGTTCCGCTTTGGCATCGGTGCCATCGTTGGCGCGCTGCTCTCGCTGGCGACCTTTAACAGCGCCTGGCCGATGATCTGGTCTATTGCCTTCTGCGCAACCAGCTCCATTCTCTTCTATCTCTACGCCAGCCGTCCTAAGCGCCGCTAGCGCCTCTCTTCAGGGGGCTTAACTGCCCCTTCATTGATACACATCATCACAATCTATTGTGAGATTGCTATCATTTGTTTCTTTTATGTAAAATCCATTTGTGTAAATGTCACACTCTTGTAGTTAAAAAGGTTGAGTTAGATCGCAGAAACGGGTACATATACCCCCAAAAGGTGAGGTAAGCCATCATCCACCCACCCTAATAATGAGGCTGCTAACCTTGTAAATTCAAGGATGTAAGCGGTTACTGCGTCGTGACAGGCAGAAATGTCAATGATGTGTTAATATAGATGTAAATGAATTGTGAAGTGATTGCTTCGGGGAAGAACATGAATAGCTTAAATCTCTCTATTGTGCATCGGTTACCCCAAAGTTACCGCTGGCTGGCAGGCGCTGCCGGCTCGCAAGTTGAACCGATCCCCTCTAACGGCCAGAGCGGTGATAACTGCCTGGTGGCGTTAAAACTGCTGAGCCCGGACGGCGATAAAGCCTGGCCGGTGATGCACAAGCTTAGCCAGGCGCTGAACGATATCGAAGTCGACTGCTCCGTGCTGGAGTGTGAAGGTGAGCCGTGCCTGTTTGTGAATCGGCAGGATGAATTTGCCGCCACCTGCCGCCTGAAAAACTTTGGCGTGGCGATTGCCGAGCCGTTTGCCAGCACTGCCACTGCGCCTTTCTAAATGCTAGCTCAATGCTAGAAGCTGGCGCGTATAGTCGTTCTGCGGATCGGCAAATACGCGCTGGCACTCTCCCTGCTCAACCACTTCACCCTGCCGCAGGATAATCACCTGGTGGCACAGCGACCGCACCACCTGCAAATCGTGACTGATAAATAGATAGGCTAACCGATGCTTCTCCTGCAACGACTTCAGCAGCGCGATTATCTGCGCCTGCACGGTGCGATCCAGCGACGACGTGGGCTCATCCAGCACGATCAGCTCCGGCTGTAAAATGAGCGCCCGGGCGATGGCGATCCGCTGGCGCTGGCCGCCGGAGAACTCTGCCGGATAGCGGTGGCGGGTTTCAGGATCGAGACCCACCTCCTGCATCACCGCAATCACCTGCGCCTCGCGCACCTGCGGAGTCAGCGCGGGCTGATGCACGCGCAGCCCCTCCTCAATAATCTGCTGCACGTCGAGGCGGGGGTTAAGCGAGGAGTTGGGATCCTGAAATACCACCTGCATCCGGTGACGCACCGGCAGCATCTGCTTCCGCGCCCACTGATGCAGCGGCTGACCGGCAAAGTTAATTGTCCCCTGCGAGGCGATCAGGCGCAGCAGCGCCAGCCCGGTGGTGCTTTTGCCCGATCCAGATTCGCCCACCAGGCCTAAGGTTTCCCCTGCCCGCAGGGTAAAGCTCAGATCCTTGACCACTGGCTTCTGACCGACGACGCGCTTAAAAATTCCCTTACGCAGCGGAAAGGCGACCCCGAGGCGATCCACCTCCAGCAGCGGCGCGGCATCGGACGGCAGCGGAACCGGCGCGCCCGCGGGCTCGCTATTCAGCAGGCGCTGGGTATAGGCGTGCTGTGGGGCGCTAAACAGCGCTGCCGCCCGGTTCTGCTCGACGCAGCGGCCGTTATGCATCACCGCCACGCTGTCCGCCAGCCTGCGTACAATATTGAGGTTATGGGTGATAAACAGCAGGCCCATGTTTAGCTCGTCACGCAGCTCGCGCAGCAGCTGTAAAATTTGTGCCTGCACCGCCACGTCCAGCGCGGTGGTGGGTTCATCGGCGATAAGCAGCTCTGGGCGAGTAAGCAGCGCCATGGCAATCATCACCCGCTGGCGCTCGCCGCCGGAGAGCTGATGGGGGAAATCCCCCAGCCGCGCACGGGCGTTACGAATGCCGACCCGATCGAGACAGGTGAGGATCTCTGCGCGCGCCGCCTCCCGTTGCATACCGCGATGCAGGGAGAGGACTTCATAGAGCTGCTTCTCCAGGCTGTGCAGCGGGTTAAGCGATACCATCGGCTCCTGGAAAATCATGGCGATCTTATTCCCGCGCACACCGCGCAGAGTCTGCTCGCTGGCGTGGAGCAGCGATTCGCCATGAAAGCGGATATCGCCGCTGGGGTAGACCACCGGCGGGGAGGGGAGCAGGCGCAGGATCGACAGGGCGCTAACGCTTTTGCCGGAGCCGGACTCGCCGACCAGCGCCAGGGTCTCCCCGGCCTCGACCTGCAGCGACAGATCGCTGACCACGGTGCGCAGCTGGTCCTGATGGCGGAAAGCGACAGAAAGCGAATCAATGGTGAGGAGGGGAGTCATATCAGAACGCCTTGTTGGGATCAAACGCGTCGCGCACCGCTTCGCCAATAAAGATCAGCAGCGAGAGCAGCACCGCCACCGACAGGAAGGCAGCAATACCCAGCCACGGGGCCTGCAAATTATTTTTACCCTGTAAGAGTAGCTCCCCGAGCGAAGGCGAACCCAGCGGCAGGCCAAAGCCGAGAAAGTCGAGCGAGGTCAGGGTCGTGATAGAGCCGCAGAGGATAAAAGGCAGGAAGGTGAGGGTAGCAACCATGGCGTTCGGCAGCATATGACGGAAAATAATGCCGCGATCGCCCACCCCTAGCGCCTGCGCCGCGCGGATATAGTCAAAGTTGCGGGTGCGCAGGAATTCCGCCCGCACCACGCCCACCAGGCTCATCCAGCCGAAGATCACCGTGATCGCCAGCAGCCACCAGAAATTTGGCTGGATCACGCTGGAGAGCAGGATGATCAGAAACAGCGTCGGCATCCCCGACCAGACCTCAATAAAACGCTGGCCCCAGAGATCGATTTTACCCCCGTAATAGCCCTGTAGCGCCCCGGCCAGCACGCCAACCACGCTGGAGCAGAGGGTCAGCATCAGGCCAAACAGCACCGAGATCCGCGTTCCGTAGAGGATACGCGCCAGTACGTCGCTGCCGTTGGCATCGGTTCCTAGCCAGTTTTGCGCCGAAGGGGGAGAGGGGAAAGGCGTGTCGGTAGCAAAGTTAATACTGGTGGCCCCAAAGCGGATCGGAGCCCATAGCGCCCAGCCGTGAGTCGCAATCTGCTGTTGCAGCCACGGATCCTGATAATCGGCCGGGGTGGCAAACTCGCCGCCAAACGCGGTCTCGCTGTAATCCTTGAGCACCGGCGCATACCAACGGTTTTGATAGTGCACCAGCAGCGGCTTATCGTTAGCGATCAGCTCTGAGCCAAGGCTGAGCACAAAAATCACCGCAAAGATCCACAGCGACCAGTAGCCGCGGCGGTTATGGCGAAAGCGCGCCCAGCGGGCCTGGTTAACGTGGCTTAATCGACGCATCAGCGACCCTCAAAATCGATACGCGGATCGACCAGCGTGTAGCTGATATCGCTCAGGATATTCAGCAGCAGGCCAATCAGCGTGAAAATATAGAGCGTACCAAACATTACCGGATAGTCTCGCGACACGGTGGCCTCATAGCCCAGCAGGCCAAGACCGTTGAGGGAGAACATCACCTCAATCAGCAGCGATCCGGTGAAAAACATGCTGATAAAGGTGGCCGGGAAACCGGCGATCACCAGCAGCATAGCGTTACGGAAGACGTGGTTACGCAGAATAGCCCGCTCGCTCACCCCTTTCGCCCTGGCGGTAACCACATACTGCTTGCGGATCTCATCGAGAAACGAATTTTTAGTCAGCATGGTCAGCGCCGCGAAGCCGCCGATCACCGTCGCCAGCACCGGCAGGGTAATATGCCACAGGTAGTCGGTAATTTTTTGATACCAGGGCAGGGCGTCAAAGTTAGCCGACACCAGCCCGCGCAACGGGAAGAGATCGTAGTAGCTGCCGCCGGCAAACAGCACAATCAGCAGGATAGCGAACAGAAAGGCGGGAATGGCGTAGCCGATGATAATAAACGCGCTGCTCCAGATATCGAAGCGGCTACCGTTGTAGACCGCTTTGCGGATCCCCAGCGGGATCGACACCAGATAGATAATCAGCGTTCCCCACAGCCCGAGGGTAATCGAGACCGGCATGCTGTCTTTGATCAGCTGTAGCACGGAGGCGCTGCGAAACAGGCTGTCGCCAAAGTCAAAGCGCACGTAGTTCCACAGCATGGTGAAGTAGCGTTCATACAGCGGCTTATCAAAGCCGTAGCGTTTAGTGATCTCGGCGATCACCTCTGGATCCAGCCCGCGTGCGCCGCGATACTGGCCTTCGCCTACGTTGCCGACCCCGGTGCGGGCGTGGGTAGCGCCCATGTTTTCACCGCCGCCGCCCGGCATTCCGCCCTGTTGTCCGAACTCAATGGCGGCAATCGCCTGGTCCACCGGCCCGCCGGGCGCGATCTGGACAATAAAAAAGTTGATGGTGATGATCGCCCATAGGGTAGGGATCACCAGCAGCAGGCGGCGGATAAGATAGGCACCCATCGTCTTGTGTACTCCTTAGCGCCTGTCGGCAGGCAGTTTTGCCGCTCTATTTACGTCGTACCACCAGGTATCAAACCCGAAGGAGTAGATAGGGCGCACCTCGGGCATCGAGAACTTATCCCAGTACGCAACGCGATCGGCCGCCATAAACCACATCGGCAGCATGTAGTAGTTCCAGGTCAGGACGCGATCCAGCGCGCGCCCGAGGGGAACAAGCTTCTCTTTATTCCCCTGGTTGGCAACGATCTGCCCCAGCAGGGCGTCGATCGCCGGGCTGCTAACGCCAGGCGTATTATAGGTGGAGTCAAGGTACTGCGACCCCCAGGAGATCTGCAGGTCAGTACCCGGCCACGGTGTTGCGCGCACGGTGCGCGGCATCATATCAAAGTCGCGGCTGCGCAGGCGGTTGGTGAGCTGGGAGTTATCCACCTGGCGTACGTTCATGACGATCCCAAGACGCTGTAAGCTGTGCTGAAACGGCATTACCCACAGATTGTTGGCCCCGGCGGGCAGCAGCAGTTCAAAGCTAAAGGGCTTGCCGGTTTTAGCGTTGACTCGCTTCTGATTTTTTAGCACCCAGCCCGCGTCCTCCAGCAGCTTACTGGCCTTCAGCAGGTTAGCGCGGTCGAAGCCATTACCTTTTGATACGGGCGGCTGATAGATCTGAGTAAATACCTCCGGCGGCAGGTCGGCCTTCATTGGGGCGAGCAGGGTAAGCTCTGCCGCATCCGGATAACCGCGCGCGGCATACTCGGTATTCTGGAAATAGCTGTTGGTGCGGCTGTAAGCGTTATAGAACAGCGCCTTGTTCATCCACTCAAAGTCAAAGGCGAGAGTGAGCGCCTCACGCACGCGGCGGTCGCTAAACAGCGGGCGCTGGTTATTAAACGCCAGCCAGCGCGTATCCTGTGCCGATTCGTTTTTCAGCTCTCGTTTAATAATCTGGTGATTGCTGAAGTTTTTGCCGCTGTAGCGGGTGGCCCAGTTCTTGGCATCGCCCTCGGTACGCATGTCAAATGCGCCCGCCTTAAAGGCTTCAAAGGCGACGTTATCGTCGAGATAGTAGTCGTAGCGGATCGAATCGAAATTCCAGCGGCCGCGGTTAACCGGCAGATTAGCGCCCCAGTAATCTTTCACCCGGCTGTAGACGATATACTGGCCCATACGCCACCGGGTAATGCGGTACGGTCCGCTGCCCAGCGGGGGCGTGGCAAGAGGATCGCTGAGCTTGTGATCTTTCCAGAACTTCTCCGGCATGACCGGCAGGGTAAGCAGGCTGAGCATATCCTCTTTGCCCGGCTTCGCAAGCTTGATGCGCACCGTGAGCGGGGCGATGGCTTCCATCGTTGTGCCCTTGTAGATCAGGCGAAACTGCGGCACCCCTTCAGTCATAAATTTATGGAAGGTAAAGGTGACGTCGCGGGCGGTAATGGGCGAGCCGTCGTGAAAGGTCGCGCGGGGATTGAGCGCGATCTCCATCCACGAATAGTCATCGGCATAGCGTGCTACCTCGGCAATCAGCGGATAATAGCTGCCGGGTTCATCGTCGGAGGTGGTGTAAAGCGAGTCATAGAGTGACTCGGTGCGCACGCCGGCATTGCCGCGCAGGGCAAAACGGTTGAAGTTATCAAACGTGCCAATCACCGATAGCGTAACGCTGCCGCCTTTGGGGGCAGCGGGGTTCACATAGTCAAAATGGGTAAAGTCGATAGCGTATTTCGGTTCGCCAATAACGGCGAAGGCATAGTTCTCTTTAATCGTCTGTGCCTGGCAGGTAAAGCAGATCAGGGCCAACAGCAGAGCAGAGAGGCGCGCAAACGTCATCAGGCAGTGTCCTTTTACCGAGCGCTGAGATTCAGTGAATGATAAGTGACCTTGAGGATATTGTGAATATCATTCACGCGCTATTACACTGGGTAGAATTTGCCTGGTAACAGAGCAAAAAAAAGCGCTGCCGTAGCAACGCTTTCTTTTATTATGTTTTCGCGATACCGGCCAAGGGAAAACCGATCCCGGAAAGTTTGCCGCGGACTCATTAGCTGCGAGCTAAAACGCGGCGCGCTTCATTGTAGCGCTTCTTCCAGTATGGCTCGTCCATGTTAGAGATCATCACACCGCTGCTGGTGGACGCATGCACAAACTGGTTGTTACCGATATAGATGCCAACGTGGCGTCCGGTAGAGCCCGCGCGGAAGAGAACCAGGTCGCCGGTCCGCAGGCTAGTGCGTGAAACCGATTTACCCATCTCCTGCTGTTCGTAGGTCGAACGCGGCAGCTCTAAGCCAAACTGTTCACGGAAGGTACGCTGTACGAAACCAGAGCAGTCAATACCACCTTTGGTATCACCGCCAAGACGGTAACGCACGCCTTTCCAGCTGGCGTATTGATCCATAATTCGCGATTTAACGTCGAGATTACGAACCATACTTTCAAATTCATCCTGAGAGGCTTGCAGTGAAGAGGCATCTTCCATGCCCACAACATGCGTCTCAGGGTGCATATTCTTTGCGGTATTTGTCGAACAAGCTGAAAGCAGTGCCGCTACTGCAATCGCGGGGATAGCCCGCCAGAGATATCTCAGGAACGGTTGAGATTTGACCATGTTGCTTATTTTCCCTTGAAGTCCTTAACGATAAATAATCGTTATAAAATGCCAAACGTGACGAGACTAATTACTTGCGCACTGAGAGACAATTCCTCTTGGTCAAATCTGTGGAGAAACGCACAAATTAATTTACAGCGGGAATATTTATCTCTGTAAGGCGAAACGTCATCGAGATTACCCGATCGTATCCCCCATTGCGAGTAGTTTTATAGGATTTTTTATAAGAAATTATGATAGACAAAGTGAAAAAAATGATTTGGGTAAAAAGTGTTCAATTTCCCTTAAAAACCATTCAACTTACTAATTTGTAAACAAAATTAAATGACAGTTTGATGACAAACTGCGGCGAGAAGTAAAAATTTGTGTCAGGGATCCTAATGAATCCCTGATGTCTGGTGTTAATAATATTTTTTTAAATGTTATTAAATTGTATGTTTTTATTAGGCAGATAATGGTTAAAGCGTGAAATGACTTTGTCACTTAACGGTGTAAGCACGATCCACGGCAGGCCAATAAGCGCCGCAGAAAGGGAGCCAACGGCGATATCGCTAAACCAGTGCGCGCCAATCATTACCCGTGGAAAGGCAAAGACCACAAAAATAATCAGGGCAACGATGAAGGTTTTGCTGCCAAAATAGCGCCACATAAATGTGGAAAAAATAAGCAGCATCATGCCGTGATCGCCTGGGAAACTGTCTTTAGAGGCATCTTTGGTGGAGAGGTTTGACAGTTCGCTTACGCGCCAGATATCGCTGAAATAGAGGGTAGGGCTGGTGCGTTTAACCGGATAGAGGTGCTGCGCCAGCTGGTTCACGATCAGCGCCGTTAGCAGCATGGTTAGGCCGACAGCCACAATACGTTGACGGCCTACGCTGTCGGCTTTTAGCCAGAACGCAAGCATGACGCAGCCCATGGCCAGCAGTGAGCAGGCGTCAAACGCCCGGTTATTGGTGATAGCCACTAGCCACAGAAAGGCGCGGCTCTCCACCACCAGATGGTTGAAAAAATGAAAAATTGCAGAGTCCAACGTAAACCACGCGCCATGATTAGCGGGCAGGTACCAGGATAAGAACAGGGCCAGCCCGGCAATATTAAGCAGTAATATAAGTGGCAGTCGGTTTTTCATTATTCCATCACGGCAGATTCTAAAGCCGCAACGTTAATCGCTATCCGCTAAACGAAGCTTCAACAGAGCGGACTGAAGCGCATTCCAGTCCACCTCACCCTCTGCAATCAGCTCAATACGGCTGTCCGGCGGCGCAACGCTTTGCGTCTCGATATGGAAATCGTCCCCCTGGCGATTGATACGTACCAGACCTTCGGCAATGCGCATTACGCCTTTAACCCGTCCAACCGGGGCCAGGCGCGCCCACTCCAGAATTCCCACGGTATCGAACTGCGTTTCGGCATCAAAAATCCATCCGCAGGCCTGATGGCCCTGACCACTGTTCAGGCTGCGCCGCCAGCGCTGGTGGGCGGGCAGGCTCAGCGCCGCCAACCCCTTTTTCTCTGCGTGGCTATGATTGTGCTCGGCGCTGGAGGGCAGCGCGCGGCGGTTGCGGCGAGGCAGATCCAGCAGCGCCGGGTCGATCTCGCCCTGGGTCGCGGTCAGCAGTTGGCGGTCGCCGCCGAACTGCTGCCACCACTGGGCCAGCGCCGCTTCGCTCTCAGGGGTCGCACGATCGCTTTTATTCGCCACGATGATATCTGCCGCTGCCAGCTGATCGCGGAAGTTCTCATTGCTGACCGCTTTTTCATTCAGCAACTGGCGCGGGTCAAGCAGGCAAAGGGTGGCGCGCAGGTCGATCCACGGCTCATAAACTTCAGCCGTCAGGATATCAAGGATCTGCTTCGGATGGCCGAGGCCGGTGGGCTCAATCAGCAGGCGATCGGGTTTACCCTGGCGCAGCAGGGTATTCAGCCCCACCTGCATCGGCAGGCCGTTAACGCAGCACATGCAGCCGCCAGGGATCTCTTTGAGCAAGGCGCCGCTTTCCGCCATCAGCGCGCCGTCGATGCCAACTTCACCAAATTCATTGACCAGCACGGCCCACTTTTCACCCTCCGGCTTATTCGCCAGCAGATGCAATATAGAGGTGGTTTTGCCGGTGCCCAGGAAGCCGGTAATTAAATTGGTCTTAGTCACATTCACTCCAGAAATAGTCCCGCCCGATAAAGGGCGTCAAAACGATGCCATCATCCTGGCGAAAAAAGAGTGAAAAGAGAAGGGTGAACGCGGACGGCAGCATTTTCCGTCCGCGCTAAACGCAGGAAAGGTTAACTCTGTAGCGTGGAGATCACCGCCTGATGCGCGCCTTGGGTGGCAATGCGCTGCCAGGCGGCTTCGATGCCGGAGACAAAAGTCGGGTTTTGCGGCAGGTCGCTGCCAAAGATTTCGGCGAGCGAGAGCAGGGCGGCAACGCGCTCGTGCTCGCTGCTCTGGGCGACTTTCTCACGGAAGGTGTCCGCCAGCGGATCGCGCACATCAATCGCATTGCCCGCGTCATCAACGCCGCTGACGTAGCGCATCCAGCCTGCGACGCCCAGGGCCAGCAGCGGCCAGGGGGTTCCACGTGCCAGATGGAGGCGAATACTCTCCAGCATGCGCTGGGGGAGTTTCTGGCTACCGTCCATCGCAATCTGCCAGGTGCGGTGCTGCAGCGCCGGGTTGGCAAAGCGCGCCAGCAGGCTCTCGGCATAGTCAGTGAGATCGACGCCGGTAATGCGCAGCGTGGGAGCCTGCTCGTCCAGCATCAGACGACGGGCGGCGGCACGGAAATGCGCGTCAGCCATACAGTCGTTGATGTGGGCAAAGCCAGCCAGGTAGCCGAGGTATGCTAAAAAGGAGTGGCTGCCGTTGAGCATCCGCAGCTTCATCTGCTCCCAGGGCAGAACGTCGTCTACCATCTGCACCCCTGCGGCTTCCCACTCAGGACGCCCGGCGACGAAGTTATCTTCAATCACCCACTGGATAAACGGCTCACAGCTGATGGCGCAGGGATCTTCTACCCCCAGCACCTCGGCAATCTCGGCCAGTGAGGCGTCGGTGGCCGCCGGCACAATCCGATCGACCATCGTGCCCGGGAAACTCACCTGCTCGCCAATCCACTCTGCCAGCTCGGCGGAGCGCTGCTGCGCCATCCCCAGCACGGCGTTTTTGACCACGTGGCCGTTGTCGGGAATGTTGTCGCAGGAGAGAACGCTAAAGGGCGGCAGGCCCCGCTCACGGCGGCGGGAGAGGGCTTCAACCAGAATGCCCGGCGCAGAGTGCGGCGCCTGAGGGTTCTGCAGATCGTGCATGATGCGCTCGTTGCGGGTATCCAGTTTGCCGGTAGCCGGATCGATGCAGTAGCCTTTCTCGGTGATGGTCAGAGAGACAATGGCGACCTGCGGCTCGCAAAATTTCTCAATAATGGCTGCCAGCGAATCGAGTTTAGCGTTAAGACACTCTTTTACCGCACCAACGATAATGGCCTGGTTGCCTTCTGCACCTTTCTCCAGCACGGTAAACAAATGATCCTGCTCACGAAGCTGGGTCATTAAGGCGTCACCGCTAAACAGGCTGATCTCGCAGATCCCCCAGTCGCCGCCTCGGGCGTTCAGCACCCGATCGGTTAGTAGCGCCTGGTGGGCGCGGTGAAAAGCGCCAAATCCAAAATGGACAATACGCGAGCGCAGCGCCTGACGATCGTACCCTGGCCGTTGAACGCTGTCCGCGAGGGCAACAGAGGCAATATTTTTCATGACCAATACACCTGATTAACTAATAATTAACAAGATGCAGTGTAAAGTTATATGACAGCAAATTAAATTGGTGTGCCTCAAATATCTGCGGAACGTGAGCTGGATCAATCAAAGCAGGGGCACCAATTGACCCTTGTCGGGAAACATGTATGGTAGTCGTCATCTGTATTCGTGATATTGGTATAACAACTTTATTTGAGGGTTAGGCGATGGAACACACCTGGCGTTGGTACGGTCCAAACGATCCGGTTTCTCTTGATGATGTGCGTCAGGCAGGCGCAACGGGCGTAGTCACTGCGCTGCACCATATTCCCAACGGTCAGGTCTGGCCGGTGGAAGAGATCAAACAGCGCCAGGCGCTGCTGGCCGAAAAAGGGTTAACCTGGTCGGTGGTTGAGAGCATCCCGGTGCATGAAGAGATCAAAACCCACAGCGGTCAGGTTGATACCTGGATTGCCAACTATCAGCAGAGCATCCGTAACCTTGCGGCCTGCGGTATCGATACCGTTTGCTACAACTTTATGCCGATCCTCGACTGGACGCGTACCGATCTGGAGTATGAGCTGCCGGACGGCTCCAAAGCCCTGCGTTTCGACCAGATCGCCTTTGCCGCCTTTGAGCTGCACGTGCTGAAGCGCAACGGTGCGGAAGCGGACTACAGCGACGAGGAGCAGCGCCAGGCTAAAGCCTGGTTCGATAACGCCAGCGAGGCGGAGATCGACAAACTGACCCGCAATATCATTGCCGGCCTGCCGGGAGCGGAAGAGGGCTACACCCTCGATCAGTTCCGCGCTCGCCTGGCAGAGTATAATGGCATCGATAAAGCGCAGCTGCGGGAAAACATGGCCGTCTTTCTGCGCGCCATTGTTCCAGTGGCTGAAGAAGCTGGCGTGCGCCTGGCGGTACACCCGGACGATCCGCCGCGCCCAATCCTCGGTCTGCCGCGCATTGTTTCTACCATTGAAGATATGCAGTGGCTGAAAGAGACCGTAGACAGCATTAATAACGGCTTCACCATGTGCACCGGCTCCTATGGCGTCCGCGCCGATAACGATCTGGTGAAGATGGTAGAAACCTTCGGCGATCGCATTCACTTCACCCACCTACGTTCAACCTGTCGGGAAGAGAACCCAAAAACTTTCCACGAGGCGGCGCATCTGCAGGGCGACGTGGATATGGTGTCGGTAGTGAAAGCAATTTTGACCGAAGAGCAGCGCCGCAAACAGGCGGGCGACCTGCGTCCGATCCCGTTCCGTCCGGATCACGGTCATCAGATGCTTGACGATCTGCGTAAGAAAACCAACCCGGGCTATTCGGCGATTGGTCGCTTGAAGGGAATGGCGGAAGTGCGCGGCGTGGAGCTGGCGCTGAAGCAGGTGATGTTCCGCGATTTATTATAAGTCTGACGTAGGCCGGGCCAGCGTCAGCGCCGCCCGGCATTTATAATGCTTTTAATCTGCACGGCCCATGTAGCGGCTCTCTTCGATATGAATGCGGATCTTCTCGCCGGTGGTCAGGTATTCAGGTACCTGGATCACCAGACCGGTGCTCAGGGTCGCCGGCTTGGTGCGTGAGCTGGCCGATGCGCCTTTGATGCCCGGTGCGGTTTCCACAATCTCCAGATCCACCGTCTGCGGCAGCTCCAGTGCCAGCAGCTGACCATCCCACGTCAGAACCTGCATATCCGGCATACCGCCTTCTGGAATAAACTGCAGCTCTTCTTCAATCTGCTCTTTGGTGAAGATATACGGGGTGTAATCCTCTTTATCCATAAAGACGTACTCATTGCCGTCCACGTAGGAGAAGTCAACGAAGCGACGGGTCAGGGTCACGGTATCCACGATGTCATCGCCCTTGAAGCGCTCTTCCACTTTCATCCCGGTACGGACGTCGGCGAAGCGCATTTTATAGAGGGTGGCTGCACCGCGGGCGCTGGGGGATTGAATATCGATATTTTTAACAATCAGCAGCTTGCCGTTGTAATTTAATACCATACCTTTTTTAATTTCGTTCGCTCTTGCCATGATGGATCCTGTGCGGGAAAAGTGGAAAAAATATCGCGACAAAGTACTCGCGAGGGGCGCAGTTGGCAAGCCTCTTCGCCAGGTTTTGCATCTTGACTACAAAAAGTGTTAGCGTGCGGCAAAAGGTCGGCATTTGCTGCGCGATCGTTCGCTAAAAGAGAGCCGTTTATGGAGTGTCGCCCGGACTGCGGAGCGTGCTGTACCGCCCCGTCAATCAGTAGTCCTATTCCTGGGATGCCCAACGGCAAACCGGCCAACACGCGCTGCGTTCAGCTCTCAGCGGATAACCTCTGCAACATCTTTGGCTCGCCCCTGCGCCCGAAGGTCTGCTCCGGCCTGCAGCCGTCCCAGGAGATGTGCCTTACCAGCCGCGACGCGGCGATAACCTGGCTGCTTCAGCTCGAAGCGGCAACCGCGCCCTAAACGTCCTTGATCCGCGCCAGGCAGACGGCGGCGATCAGCACCATGACCAGTGCGAACCAGAATACGGCGTGGTAGTTCCAGAGCTCTGCCACCACCCCCGCCAGCGAACCGGCGATGATCCAGCCTACGCGCGTGGTATTGGTATAGAGCGTGGTGGCTGCCCCCGCCTGGCCCGGCATCAGATCCTGGAAGTAGAGCATGCCAATCCCCGCCAGAATGCCGATATAGATGGCGTTCAGCAGCTGGAAGGCCAGCAGCAGGGCGGGGGTATGCACCGTCAGCATCCCGATATAGAACAGCAGGCCGCCCGCCACCGCAATGCGCATCAGAAAACGTTTACCGAAGCGTTTTGCGTAATAGCCCGCAATCAGCATCGTTGGGATCTCCAACCCGGCGGCGGTGCCCATCATCACCCCAGCAAGCTTCTCCGGCAGGTGCAGCTCATCAATGATAAACAGCGGCATATTGATAATGTACAGGCTGTTGGTGCCCCACATCAGGGTGCAGATAGTAAACAGCAGCAGAGCATCGCGACGGTTGGTTCGCGGCGCTTCTACCACGCCGGTGGCGAGGCGCGGCTCTTTGCGCATGGTAGGCAGAAAGAGCCAGACCATCACGCCGCAGACGATAAAAGCGACCCCTGCACTGAGGTACATGGCGGTAAAGCCAAACCCCATTGCCAGGGCGTAGGCCAGCGGTGGGCCGATGACCCATGCGAGTGACACCTGAGCGCGCAGTATCGAGCTGAACATTACAGCTTCCCGGCCGGTTTGGTCAGCGTGCTCGCGGGCGAGGGCGAACATCTGCGGGTTGGCGGTAGAGCCGAAGCTGCTTAGAAAGACCCCGATAAACAGCAGAATAAAGTAGTTGCGGTTCCAGGCAAACAGCACGCAGGCCAGCATGCCGAGCAGGCAGCAAAAGACGATCAGGTTTTTCCGGCTGCCTTTGCGATCGGATCGCCCGGCCAGGAACTGGCTCACCAGGATGCCGATCACCGCGCTGCCGGTGAAGAAGAAGCCCACCATCGCCGGGCGAGCGTGAACCTCATTAGTTAAAAACAGGCTCAGGGTCGGGGTCTGTAACGCTCCGGCGATACCGGTTAAAAAGGCAACGATCAGGAACGCGGCAGAGGTGAAATCAACGGGTCTGTGGGCAGCGTCAGCAGGGGAAGTTTGCATCTTTTACTATTGTTTAGAGTAGAGAGACGCGGAGTTTACGCCGCTGGAGCAAAAATAGACAGCCATCGAGCTGGGTTTTGCCACAAAAAATCAAAACGCTATTTTGAAATAATTATCATTAAAGCTGACGTTGCTGAAACACAGCGTCGAAAGCAGCTTTGAGTTCAGCAGCGCGTCGGCAGGCGTTAAAGAAATGTGCATTAGTTCTAAATTTTTGCACCTCGATTAAGAGTTTCCTTGATCCCTGAAGCGGTGTGAGCAAGACTTCGTGAAACGTTTCAGCGTCATCGCGGCGATCGTTCTCGCCTCGGTGACGCTCCATTTCACCAGCTAGCTGAAACGATTCAAGTTCAGCAGGAGTGGAGATTCATGTTCCAGTTATCCGTTCAGGACATCCATCCGGGCCAGCAGGCCGGTAATAAAGAAGAGGCGATTCGCCAGATCGCGGGCGCGCTGGTGCAGGCGGGCAACGTGGCTGACGGCTACGTGGGCGGCATGCTCGCCCGTGAGCAGCAGACGTCGACCTTTCTCGGCAACGGCATCGCTATTCCGCACGGTACCACCGACACCCGTGACCAGGTGCTGAAAACCGGCGTGCAGGTCTACCAGTTCCCGCAGGGTGTCCTGTGGGGTGAAGGGCAGGTGGCCTATGTTGCTATCGGCATCGCTGCCAGCTCAGACGAACATCTGGGCCTGCTACGCCAGCTTACCCACGTGCTGAGCGACGATGACGTCGCAGCCCAGCTGCAATCTGCTACCACCGCTGAAGAGCTGCGCGCCCTGCTGATGGGTGAAAAGCAAAGCGCTGGCATGAAGCTGGACAATGAAACACTGACTCTCGACGTCGCGGCCAGCGATCTGGTGACGCTCCAGGCGCTGAACGCCGGACGCCTGAAAGAGGCCGGGGCGGTTGATATAAACTTCGTGACCCGCGCCATCAGCGAACAGCCGCTGAACCTCGGCCAGGGGATCTGGCTGAACGACAGCGCCGAAGGCAACCTGCAAAGCGCTATCGCCGTCAGCCGGGCGGCAAACGCCTTTGACGTGAACGGCGAGCGCGCGGCGCTGCTGGTCAGCGTCGCCATGACCGACAGCGGCCCGGAAGCGGTGCTGAAGCGTCTGGCTGACATGCTGCTGGCCAATAAAGCTGACCGTCTGCTGACAGCTGACGCAGCGACGCTGCTGGCGCTGCTGACCAGCGATGACGCGCTGAAGGATGACGTGCTGAACGCCGAGTTTGTGGTACGCAATGAGCATGGCCTGCACGCCCGTCCGGGAACGATGCTGGTCAACACCATTAAACAGTTTAACAGCGACGTCACCGTCACCAACCTGGACGGCAGCGGCAAACCTGCCAACGGTCGCAGCCTGATGAAGGTTGTGGCGCTGGGCGTCAAGAAAGGCCACCGCCTGCGCTTTACCGCTCAGGGGGAAGATGCTGAACAGGCGCTGAAGGCGATTGGCGAAGCCATCGCAGCCGGTCTGGGGGAGGGCGCATAATGAGCAGACGTGTAGCCACCATCACCCTTAACCCTGCCTACGACCTGGTTGGGTTTACCCCGGAAATTGAACGCGGTGAAGTCAACCTCGTGCGCACCACCGGCCTGCACGCCGCAGGTAAAGGGATCAACGTCGCCAAAGTGCTTAAAGACTTAGGCATTGATGTTACCGTCGGCGGTTTCCTCGGCAAAGATAACCAGGATGGCTTCCAGCAGCTGTTCAGCGAGCTGGGGATCGCCAACCGTTTCCAGGTGGTGCAGGGCCGTACCCGCATCAACGTTAAGCTGACCGAAAAAGACAGCGAAGTCACCGATTTCAACTTCTCCGGTTTTGAAGTGACCCCGGCGGACTGGGAACGCTTTGTCGCCGACTCCCTGAGCTGGCTGGGCCAGTTCGATATGGTCTGCGTCAGCGGCAGCCTGCCGGCGGGCGTTAGCCCGGAAGCGTTCACCGACTGGATGACGCGTCTGCGCAGCCAGTGTCCGTGCATCATCTTTGACAGCAGCCGCGAGGCGCTGGTCGCCGGGCTGAAGGCCGCGCCGTGGCTGGTAAAACCGAACCGCCGCGAGCTGGAGATCTGGGCCGGGCGTAAGCTGCCCGACCTGAAAGATGTGATTGAAGCCGCTCATGCCCTTCGCGAGCAGGGAATTGCCCACGTGGTGATCTCGCTGGGCGCAGAAGGGGCGCTGTGGGTTAACGCTTCAGGCGAATGGATCGCCAAACCGCCGTCAATGGAGGTGGTAAGCACCGTTGGCGCCGGGGATTCGATGGTTGGGGGGCTGATCTACGGCCTGCTGATGCGTGAGTCCAGCGAGCATACGTTACGCCTGGCGACCGCTGTCGCGGCGCTGGCCGTGAGCCAGAGTAACGTCGGCATTACCGATCGTACCCAGTTAGCCGCGATGATGGCGCGCGTTGACTTAAAACCTTTTAACTAACAGCAGGAGAGCATAATGAAAACGCTGCTGATTATTGACTCCGCTCTTGGACAGGCTCGCGCTTACATGGCGAAAACCCTGCTGGGTGCGGCGGCACAAAAAGCAAATCTGCAATTCATCGATAACCCGAATGAAGCGGAGCTGGCAATCGTGCTCGGCTCCAGCATGCCAAACGACAGCGCGCTGACCGGCAAGAAAGTGTGGCTCGGCGACGTGAACCGCGCTGTTGCGCATCCGGAGCTGTTCCTCAGCGAGGCGAAAAGCCATGCTGCGGTCTACAGCGCACCGGTTGCCACTGCGGCAGCTGCCGCTCCGGCAGCTAGCGGCGGCGTGAAGCGCATCGTGGCGGTGACCGCCTGCCCGACCGGTGTGGCACACACCTTTATGGCGGCGGAAGCGATCGAAACCGAGGCCAAAAAACGCGGCTGGGGGGTGAAAGTTGAAACCCGCGGCTCCGTGGGTGCTGGCAACGCCATCACTCCGGAAGAGGTGGCCGAGGCGGATCTGGTGATCGTGGCGGCAGATATCGAAGTGGATCTGGCGAAATTTGCCGGTAAGCCGATGTACCGCACCACCACCGGGCTGGCGCTGAAGAAAACCGCGCAGGAGCTGGATAAAGCCCAGGCGGAGGCCAGGCCTTATCAGCCCTCTGGCAAAGCCCAGGCGGCAACGGAAGGGAAGAAAGAGGGTGCGGGCGCATACCGTCACCTGCTGACTGGCGTCTCCTATATGCTGCCGATGGTGGTGGCGGGCGGTCTCTGTATCGCTCTGTCGTTTGCCTTTGGTATCGAAGCGTTTAAAACCCCTGACACCCTGGCCGCTGCGCTGATGCAGATCGGCGGCGGTTCAGCATTCGCCCTGATGGTGCCGGTGCTGGCAGGTTACATTGCGTTCTCGATTGCTGACCGTCCGGGTCTGACCCCGGGCCTGATTGGCGGTATGCTGGCCGTCAGCACCGGCTCTGGCTTTATCGGCGGTATCATTGCGGGCTTCCTCGCAGGCTACGTGGCGAAGGCGATCAGCCAGAAGCTGAAGCTGCCGCCGAGCATGGAAGCGCTGAAGCCTATCCTGATCATTCCGCTCTTCTCCAGCCTGGTGGTTGGCCTGGCGATGATCTACCTGATCGGTAAACCGGTTGCGGGCATCCTGACCGGCCTGACCCACTGGCTGCAAACCATGGGTACGGCCAATGCGGTCCTGCTGGGGGCGATCCTCGGTGGCATGATGTGTACCGACATGGGCGGTCCGGTGAACAAAGCGGCCTATGCCTTTGGCGTTGGCCTGCTGAGTACCCAGACCTACGCACCGATGGCCGCTATTATGGCTGCGGGCATGGTGCCGCCGCTGGCGATGGGTATCGCAACCCTGGTTGCGCGTAAAAAGTTCGACAAAGGGCAGCAGGAGGGTGGCAAAGCCGCGCTGGTGCTGGGCCTGTGCTTCATCTCTGAAGGGGCGATTCCGTTTGCCGCACGCGATCCTATGCGGGTGATCCCCTGCTGTATCGTGGGTGGTGCGGTGACCGGGGCGATCTCCATGGCGATTGGCGCGAAGCTGATGGCCCCGCACGGCGGCCTGTTTGTCCTGCTGATCCCGGGTGCTATCACGCCGGTGCTGGGCTACCTGGTGGCAATCGTTGCCGGTACGCTACTGGCAGGTCTGGCCTACGCCTTCCTGAAGCGTCCAGAAGCGGAGATGGCGGTGAAAACCGCGTAACGCGAGCTGGATCAAAAAGGGCAGCCCACGGGCTGCCCTTTTTTTTGGCCGGTGGCGCTACGCTTACCGGGCCTACGCGATCGTAGCTGTCTGCACCTGCTGCGCCTTCAGCCACGCAATCTCTTCACCCCAGATATCGGAGTTAATGGTCTCAAGGATCAGCGGAATACCGTCGAAGCGGGCATCCTGCATGATCCAGCTAAAAGCCGCATGGCCAATATTGCCTTCGCCCAGGCTGTGATGGCGGTCAACGCGGCTGGCGAAGGCGCTTTTGGCGTCGTTGAGGTGCATTCCCCGAAGATACTGGAAACCGACGATGCGCTCAAACTCGGCAAAGGTTTTTTCACAGGCTTCGCTGCCGCGCAGATCGTAGCCTGCCGCAAAGGCGTGACAGGTATCGATGCAGACGCCGACGCGGGATTTATCCTCCACGCCGTCGATAATCGCCGCCAGATGCTCAAACTTAAAGCCGAGGTTGCTGCCCTGGCCAGCGGTGTTTTCAATCACCGCCGTGACGCCCTCGGTTTTATCCAGCGCAATGTTGATCGACTCGGCGATGCGCGCCAGGCACGCATCCTCCGGGATCTGCATCAGGTGGCTACCGGGGTGGAAGTTCAGCAGGGTCAGCCCCAACTGCTCGCAGCGCTGCATCTCATCAATAAAGGCTTCTCGCGACTTCTCCAGCGCCTCGGCTACCGGGTGCCCGAGGTTAATTAAATAGCTATCGTGAGGCAGGATCTGGCCCGGACCAAAGCGGTGTTTCTCACAGGCCGCTTTAAACTCATCGATGGTCGCGCCAGTGAGCGCCGCTGCCCGCCACTGGCGCTGGTTTTTGGTAAACAGGGCAAAGGCGGTGGCCCCGATCTCTGCCGCACGTACGGCGGCATTTGCCACGCCGCCCGCCGCGCTCACGTGCGCGCCAATAAATTTCATGTACCACTCCTGTAAAAACCCGCAGGTAAAAGCCAGGGCATATGATAGCGGGTTAACAGCCGCAGTTTGTATTGATTTATGCCATCAGATGATGAACCGCCAGGTTGATGACGCCGCCGCCGACGATCAGCCAGATAAAGAGCAGCAGCGCCATCAGCAGCGGCCGCGCCCCCGCTTTGCGAATCGCGCTAACGTGGGTCGTGATACCCAGAGCCGCCATCGCCATGGCCAGCAGCAGGGTATCCAGCGTCACCAGCATATCAACAGCGGCCTTCGGCAGCAGGCCAAAGGAGTTAAACACCGCCACCGCAATAAACAGGATCGCAAACCACGGGATCGTAATCTTACTGCGTTGGCCGCCGTTAGCAGGAGCCAGCTGCTTCACGCGGGCAGCAAGCAGGATGAGAAAGGGCGCCAGCATCATCACGCGCAGCATTTTAGCAATCACCGCCGCGCTCTCGGTCTCCGGGCTAACGGCGTGGCCTGCGGCAACCACCTGAGCAACCTCGTGCATCGTCGACCCTATATAGATGCCGTAGCTTTCCGGGGTGAACCAGTGAGCCAGCAGCGGGTAGATTGCTGGGTAGATGAAAATAGCCAGCGTGCCGAAAATCATTACCGTGGCAATCGCCACCGTTACCTTGCTGGCTTCGGCTTTCACAACCGGCTCGGTAGCCAGCACCGCCGCCGCGCCGCAGATGCTGCTGCCCGCGCCAATCAGCCAGCTGGTGTGCTTGTCGAGGCCGAATACCTTCTGGCCCAGCAGGCACGCCAGCAAAAAGGTGCTGGAGAGTGTCAGCAGGTCTATCACGATACCGCTGACGCCAACGTCAGCAATCTGAGAGAACGTCAGGCGAAAGCCGTACAGAATAATCCCCAGCCGCAATAGGTGCTGTTTAGCAAACACAATCCCGCTCTCGCACGGTCGCCCAATCTGCGGATAGAGGGTGTTACCGAGCACCATTCCGATTAAAATAGCCAGCGAAAGGGCGCTAAAACCGGCACCGGCAACGGCCGGGACCGTACCGCTCCACAGCGCCACGCCCGCTACGGCAGCGCTTAGCGCCAGGCCCGGCACAAGATGCCCCACGCTACGATGATGTTTTAATGTCAGTTCAGCCATAACCTTCTCCTCTGTTGGGATAAAGGTTACGTTGGGCTAGCTTAAAAATAAAATTGATTATATATTTATAATTAATCTATATAAGTGGTAAGCGTGACGCTTGCCTCCAGGATCGTGACCATGCATATCACTCTGCGCCAGCTGGCCGTTTTTGCTGAAGTGCTGAAAAGCGGCTCAACCACCCAGGCCTCCCAGATGCTCGCGCTCTCTCAATCGGCGGTCAGCGCGGCCCTGACCGATCTGGAAGGGCAGCTGGGCGTGCAGCTTTTTGACCGGGTTGGTAAGCGGCTGGTGGTGAACGAGCACGGGCGATTGCTCTATCCCCGCGCACTGGCGCTGCTGGAGCAGGCTACGGAAATAGAGCAGCTCTTTCGGGAAGATAACGGGGCGATCCGCGTCTACGCCAGTAGCACCATCGGTAACTATATCCTGCCAGAGGTTATTGCCCGCTACCGGCGCGACTTCCCAGGACTGCCGCTGGAGATGAGCGTGGGCAACAGTCAGGACGTAATTAATGCGGTAGCGGATTTCCGCGTGGATATTGGCCTGATTGAGGGGCCATGCCATACCGCCGAGATCGTCTCTGAGCCCTGGCTGGAGGATGAGCTGGTGGTGTTTGCCTCCCCGGCTTCGCCGCTGTTGCAGGGGGAGGTCACGCTGGAGCGTCTCGCCAGCGCGCCGTGGATCCTGCGCGAGCGCGGTTCCGGTACCCGGGAGCTGGTGGATTATCTGCTGCTTTCCCACCTGCCGCAGTTTCATCTTGGTATGGAGCTGGGCAACTCAGAGGCCATCAAGCATGCGGTACGTCATGGGCTGGGGATCAGCTGTTTGTCGCGGCGGGTGATTGCCGAGCAGCTTGAGACCGGCACGCTCAAGGAGATCGCTCTGCCGCTACCGCGGCTGGTGCGCACCCTGTGGCGCATTCACCACCGGCAGAAGCATCTCTCCAACGCCCTGAAGCGCTTTTTACGCTACTGTGAAATATAGGGATTTGTATGCTTTACTTATAATCCATTAGCGATCATGAAGCTCTCTTATAACCGCATATTTGAGCCAGAAGGATGTGGTGACGTCTGCTACAATCCCGCCTCATTTTTTGGATGGATAGCATTTTCATATGGTTTCCGAAACTAAAACCACACAAGCGCCCACGCTTCGCCGTGAACTCAAGGCGCGTCATCTGACCATGATCGCCATTGGCGGATCGATTGGGACAGGTCTCTTTGTTGCCAGTGGCGCAACTATCTCCCAGGCGGGCCCCGGCGGCGCGCTGCTCTCTTATATCCTGATTGGCCTGATGGTTTACTTCCTGATGACCAGTCTCGGCGAGCTGGCGGCCTATATGCCGGTATCCGGCTCGTTTGCGACCTACGGGCAGAAGTACGTAGAAGAGGGCTTTGGCTTCGCGCTGGGCTGGAACTACTGGTACAACTGGGCGGTGACCATCGCCGTTGACCTCGTGGCCGCGCAGCTGGTCATGAGCTGGTGGTTCCCGGACACGCCGGGCTGGATCTGGAGCGCACTGTTCTTAACCGTCATCGTGCTGCTGAACTGGATCTCCGTGAAGGGCTTTGGCGAGGCGGAGTACTGGTTCTCGTTAATTAAGGTCGCTACCGTCATTATCTTTATCATCGTCGGCGTGATGATGATCCTGGGTATCTTCCACGGCGCAAAACCGGCTGGCTGGAGCAACTGGGGGATCGGCGACGCGCCGTTTGCTGGCGGTTTTGCCGCCATGATTGGCGTGGCGATGATCGTGGGCTTCTCTTTCCAGGGCACTGAGCTTATCGGCATTGCCGCAGGTGAGTCGGAAGAGCCAGAGAAAAATATTCCGCGCGCGGTGCGTCAGGTGTTCTGGCGTATCCTGCTGTTCTATGTCTTCGCGATTCTGATTATCAGCCTGATCATTCCGTATACCGATCCGAGCCTGCTGCGTAACGATGTAAAAGACATCAGCGTCAGCCCGTTCACCCTGGTGTTCCAACACGCGGGCCTGCTCTCTGCGGCGGCGATTATGAATGCGGTGATCCTGACGGCGGTGCTCTCAGCGGGTAACTCCGGCATGTACGCCTCTACGCGTATGCTCTATACCCTGGCCTGTGACGGCAAAGCGCCGCGCGTCTTCTCCCGTCTCTCAAAGGGCGGCGTACCGCGCAACGCTCTGTATGCGACCACGGTCATTGCCGGGCTCTGCTTCCTGACTTCGATGTTTGGCAATCAGACGGTTTACCTGTGGCTGCTGAACACCTCGGGCATGACCGGCTTCATCGCCTGGCTGGGAATTGCCATCAGCCACTACCGTTTCCGCCGCGGCTACGTTATGCAGGGCCATAATCTGAACGACCTGCCGTACCGCTCCGGTTTCTTCCCGCTGGGGCCGATCTTCGCCTTTGTGCTGTGTCTGATTATCACCTTAGGTCAGAACTATCAGGCCTTCCTGGAGGACGCCATTGATTGGGGCGGGGTGGCTGCGACCTATATTGGTATTCCACTGTTCTTGATTATCTGGTTCGGCTACAAGCTGACCCGTGGAACGAAATTTGTCAGCTACAAGGACATGGAGTTCCCGGACAGATTCAACAAATAAACGCTTTCACTATCAGGCCCTTTCATGTTGAAAGGGCTTTTTTTTGCCTGCTATTTCCCCCTAAACCGCCATCTTGACATAACTTTTAACAATTTAATTGATAATCATTATTATTTGCTTTATCGTTACGATCGCTTCGCCAGCGTAGCGGAGATGAATAATATGTGTGAGCAAAACTTCTTAGATTTGTTGTAGTTATCTCATGGAGAAATGGAATGTTTAGGTTGAATCCCATCGTGCGGGGAGGGCTTTGTGCGTCCGCAATGGTGCTGGCACTGCCCGCTTTTGCCGTCGACAGCGAGTCCGATACGCTGGTCGTCACCGCCGCCGCCACGGAGCAGAATCTGAAAGATGCCCCGGCCAGTATTAGCGTTGTGACGCAGCAGGATCTGCAGCGTCGGCCGGTCAATAATCTCAAGGATGTGCTGCAGGACGTGCCGGGCGTACAGCTCACCAACGAGGGGGATAACCGTAAAGGCATTAGCATCCGTGGTCTCAGCAGCAGCTACACGCTGATCCTGATCGACGGCAAGCGCGTTAACTCCCGCAACGCGGTATTCCGCCATAACGATTTTGACCTGAACTGGATCCCGGTGGATGCCATCGAGCGCATTGAGGTGGTACGCGGCCCGATGTCCTCACTCTACGGCTCCGACGCCCTGGGCGGCGTGGTCAATATTATTACCAAAAAGGTCGGCCAGCAGTGGACCGGCACGCTCTCTGCGGATACCACGATCCAGGAGAAGCGCGATCGCGGCGATACCTACAACGGCCAGTTCTACACCAGCGGCCCGCTGGTGGATGGTGAGCTTGGCATGAAGGCCTTCGGCAGCGTGGCGAAGCGTGAGAAAGATAAGCAGACGCCGTCCGACACCGCTGCGACCGGTGAAACCCCGCGCATCGAAGGATTTACCAGCCGCGATGCTAACGTTGAATTTGCCTGGACGCCAACCGAAAACCACGACTTTACCGCCGGGTATGGCTTTGACCGCCAGGACCGCAATTCCGACTCCCTCGATCGTAACCGCCTTGAACGCCAAAACTACTCCCTGAGCCACAACGGCCGCTGGGACGTCGGCACCAGCGAGCTGAAGGTCTACGGCGAGAAGGTAGATAATAAAGATCCGGGTAGCAAAGGCATCACCTCAGAAAATAACACCGTCGATGGCAAATATGTTCTGCCGCTGGAGATGATTAACCAGTTCGTGACCGTCGGCGGCGAGTGGCGTCACGACAAGCTCAAGGATCCGGTTAACCTTACCGGGGGGAGCAGCAGCAACACCTCTGCCAGCCAGTATGCGCTGTTTATTGAAGATGAGTGGCGCATTTTCGAGCCGCTGGCGCTGACCACCGGTATTCGTATGGACGATCACGAAACCTATGGAGATCACTACAGCCCGCGCGCCTACCTGGTCTATAACGCCACCGATACCGTCACCGTGAAAGGCGGCTGGGCCACGGCGTTTAAAGCGCCCTTCCTCTTACAGCTTAGCCCCGACTGGGCCACTAACTCCTGCCGCGGCAGCTGCCGAATTGTAGGTAGCCCGGATCTGAAGCCGGAGACCAGCGAAAGCGTTGAGTTGGGGCTCTACTACAGCGGAGAAGAGGGCTGGCTGGAGGGGGTGGAAGGCAGTATTACCACTTTCCAGAACGACGTGGACGATATGATCAGCATCAATCGTACGGCTGATGCCGCCGCCGCGCCGTCCTACTCCAACTTTGTCGGTTTCTATACCAATGCCAACGGTCGCCGCGTCCCCACGTTCCGCTACTTCAACGTGAACAAAGCGCGCATTCGCGGCGTAGAAACCGAGCTGAAGGTGCCGTTTGACGAGGCGTGGAAACTGACGCTGAACTACACCTATAACGACGGGCGCGATCTCAGTGACGGCGGCGATAAACCGCTGCAGGAGCTGCCGTTCCATACCGCCAACGGCACCCTGGACTGGCAGGCGATGCAGGAGTGGTCATTCTATGTTTCCGGTAACTATACCGGCGAGAAGCGTGACGTAAGCAACACCGGTAAAACACCGGGCGGCTATGTGATCTGGAACGCGGGCGGCGCATGGCAGGCCACAAAAAACGTCAAGCTGCGCGCGGGGGTGCTCAATCTCACGGATAAAGATCTGAGCCGGGATGACTATAGCTACAACGAGGATGGCCGACGCTATTTCATGGCGGTGGATTATCGCTTTTAACAGCCAATAAAAAGAGGGGGGTGCCAGCCCCCCTAAAAACGACAACTTATTTCTTATTCTCAGAAGTGAAGTAAAACTTAATGACGCCAATAATAAGGGCTCTAATCTTAAAAGGCCCAATAAAACCGGTAATAATCCCTATTAAAGGGAATAGAAGTTGATAGTGACTGCCGCGAAATAACACATCTAAAAAGGCTAGCGCGCTAACGACGCAGACCAAACTGCTTATTATGATGTTCCCCGGTGAGGCTTTCTCTATGTACCCGGACCAGCAGGAGACGATAAAGGCGCTCAGACCGCAAAAGGTGGCCAGTGGATGATTCACTAAAAAAAAAGCAAGGCTAGCGAGATAGTGCATCGCTGCTATGGCCCGATCGTTTTAAATCGGCAAATACGGCGGAGATCACCTGCGCCGTCTCTTTATTGTTTTTTGCTTTCCACTGCGAGTAGAACCACAACGTTTTGTTTATCACGCTTCTTTTTAATACCGTGACGCCTTCAACCTTAAAAATACTTAACAGAGGTTCGGTTGAGATGATCACCGCCTCATGATTGCTGACCTTATGCATCATATCAATAAGATCGCTATCAGAAATTTTTTTGATATTCCTGAAATTTATTTTATCCGTCATAAACAGATCGGTTACGCCGCTGTCTGTATTAAAGTCATGGTAAACATCAACGTCACCGCCGCCAATCATTTTTGCACAGGCGGAGGGCGTTGAGTTAATAGAGATCTCAAAGGATACCGGCTCTGCCCGGCTGTACTGGCCTGCGTAATTTTCATCAGCGATTACAATGTCATAGAAGTGAAGCTCCGAGCAGAGATCCTCCTGTTTTATCTCATCGGCGATGGAAAACTCATGATTGATATTATGCTTTGCGAGCGCAACGCTTAGGTGGCTTATGATTGAATTAGGTATACTTTTACTGAACATTATACGGGTAACAGGTAGCCCATCATCAGTATACACACAGTGTTCGATCTTAACCAAATCATTGTAGTAGGGCACAATTTTGTTATAGAGGATTGTGCCGAATTTACTGGGCGTCATGCCCTCTTTGGTTCTGATAAAAAGTGGGATCCCCAGCGCCTGCTCAATATCGGAAATCGCCTTGCTCATTGGCGTTCTGGATATGTGCATTCGATGACAGGCCTTACTTACGCTGCCTTCCTCCATTACCGCTATAAAATATTTAAGCTTATTAGAGATAAACAGGTTCATTACTCCCTCCGACAGTGTGAGAACTGCTTCATAGGTAAGTTAACATCAAACTACATACAGTGGATGTGCATTTTCCGTCGGCATATGCCTGAGAAAGATGCGGTTATTCTATCGTGTTACAAATTTTTAACTTCAAAAAATAAAGATCGATACGATTGATATTATTTATCAATGATTTTCAGCTATTCATTTGCAAAATCAATAAATTGTGTACCATGAGCTTTAATGCCTGTCGGGGGAGGAGTAACGTGTGCAGAAAAACGAAAAGATCCGGGGAAAACAGCGCGGTATCTATCTGGAATGCTGTTTTGATTTTGCTAAGACGATCACACTCTTATTAAAATAGTTTCGCAAATATTATTAAGCAACGTTGTCAGACCAGTTAAGCCTTAATTAACTATCCCGGGGCATCCGGGATAGTTATTTTAACAGGCTATTTAATTAGCCTGCAAATGCTGAGCATGAAAACGCAGGTGGTCTTCAATAAAGCTGGCGATAAAAAAGTAGCTGTGATCGTAGCCCGGCTGTACGCGCAGGGTCAGTGGCCAGTCGGTTTGACGTGCGGCCTCGGCGAGGCGGGCAGGCTGGAGCTGCTCGGCAAGGAATGCGTCGCTGTCACCCTGATCGATTAGCATTGGAATAGCGTCTTCCGGTTGGCTGGACTGCATCAGCGCGCAGCTGTCCCATGTCTGCCAGTCGCTGCGGTTATCGCCCAGGTAGGCGCTAAACGCTTTCTCTCCCCACGGAACCTGTGCCGGGTTAACGATAGGCGCAAAGGCCGATACGCTGGTAAATCTGCCCGGGTTTTTTAGCGCCATGATCAGCGCGCCGTGACCGCCCATCGAGTGGCCGCTGATAGCGCAGCGATCGCTGACGTTAAAGTGCGCTTTCACCAGGGCCGGCAGCTCGTCACGGAGGTAGTCATACATCCGGTAGTGGGCGGCCCAGGGCTGCTGGGTGGCATTGAGATAGAAACCCGCGCCTTTACCCAGATCGTAACCGGCATCGTCAGCCACGTTGTCGCCGCGCGGGCTGGTATCCGGCATGACCAGCACGATCCCGAGCTCCGCCGCTATACGCTGCGCCCCTGCCTTTGTCGTGAAGTTTTCATCGTTACAGGTCAGGCCGGAGAGCCAGTAGAGCACCGGCAGCGGCGCATCGTTTGCCGACGGCGGTACAAAAACGCTGAAGGTCATCGTACAGTTCAGTACGGCGGAGTGGTGCTGCCAGCGCTGTTGCCAGCCTTCATAGCAGCGGTGCTGTTCGAGCATGTCCATGCTTGTCTCCTCGGATCGTCATACTTTCGTCTGTTTTATTAATCATACAGATAATTCCCCGCCTCGGGAGTAACTTTCACTTCCGCAGCAAGCCATTATCAAGCATCATAAACGCAACTTTTTGTTAACATTTGAGGCGGTTATGGCGGTACGTATTGCGCTGGCCGGGTTTGTGATGCTGATTGTAGCGATGGGGATTGGACGCTTTGCTTTCACCCCCCAGGTGCCGCTGATGATCCGCGACGGCCAGCTCAGCCTGACCAGTACGGGCCTGGTGGCGGCGATGAACTACCTTGGCTATCTCATCGGCGCGTGGGATGCCATGCGTGCCCGCCAGCGCGTTGAACAGAGACTGTATGTCGGCATCGGCGGGGCGGTGCTGCTGACCCTTCTCTCAGCGCTGGCGGTGGATCCGCTGCTCCATGGCATACTGCGGCTGATTATTGGCGTAATGAGCGGCTGGGCGATGGTGCTGACCGCGGCCTGGGTCGGCGATCGGCTGGCACATACCGGCAGACCGGGCCTCAACGCAGCGGTCTTTGCCGGGCCAGGAGCCGGCATTGCCCTCAGCGGATTGCTGGCGGTGGCGATCCAGGCCCAGGGGCTGTCGGCGGCGGCGGGCTGGCTGGTGTATGGCGTGCTGGCGCTGGTGCTAATTATGCTGATTGCGCGCGATCTTCCCCGGCCAGGGGCCCTGCACCGTAGCGGCGAACAGCCGCAGCCGCTTCACCTGACGAGAGATATTAAACGGCTGGCGTGGAGCTACAGCCTCGCCGGATTTGGCTACATCCTGCCCGCCACCTTTCTGTCGCAGATGGCGGCGCTGCGCTTTCCCGGTAGCCTGTTTGCCCAGTTCGTCTGGCCGGTATTTGGCCTGGCCGCGATGGTGGGTATTGCCCTCAGCGTGGCGCTGCGTCATAAAGGAGAGAGCCACCAGCGTCTCGCCGTGGTGCTCTGGCTACAAGGGGTAGGGGTGATTGCTGCCTGGCTGCTGCCGGGCATGGCGGGGCTGGTTTGCGGCGCGCTGCTGGTGGGCGGCGGTTTCCTCTCTGCGGTCCAGCTGTCGCTGCTTTATGGCCGCGAGCTGGCGGCAGGGCATGCGCGCTATATGGCCGGGCTGCTTACTACCGGTTATGCGGTTGGCCAGCTGATCGGACCGATGACGTCGGCGCTGTCAACCTGGCTGACCCATCGCCTGGAGCCTGCGCTGGGTCTGGCAGGGGCAGCGCTTTTTATCGCCGGAGCGCTGGTTTGGCGACGTCATGATGAAAGGTAATAACAATTTCACCAATTATCATGACGCAATACTAGATTCTGCCTGCATCCTAACGCACAATGATTGCGCACTTTGCCCCGTTAGCGGCAAAGGAGAGCATCACCTGCTGGAGAATAAATAATGCCATCACTCAGTAAAGAAGCGGCCCTTGTCCATGAGGCGCTGGTCGCGCACGGGTTGGAAACGCCGCTGCGTCCACCTGTCGACCTCGACAAAGAAACCCGTAAACGCCTTATTGCCGGACACATGACCGAGATCATGCAACTGTTAAATCTCGATCTGAGCGATGACAGTCTGATGGAAACGCCGCAGCGTATCGCCAAAATGTACGTTGACGAGATCTTTTCCGGCCTCGACTACGCTAACTTCCCGAAGATCACCGTCATTGAAAACAAAATGAAGGTAGATGAGATGGTCACGGTGCGCGACATTACGCTGACCAGCACCTGCGAGCACCATTTCGTCACTATCGACGGCAAGGCAACGGTGGCCTATATCCCGAAAGATGCGGTCATCGGTCTCTCGAAGATCAACCGTATCGTGCAGTTCTTCGCCCAGCGCCCGCAGGTGCAGGAGCGTCTGACGCAGCAGATCCTCACCGCGCTGCAAACGCTGCTGGGAACCAATAACGTGGCCGTCTCTATTGATGCGGTGCACTACTGTGTGAAAGCGCGCGGCATTCGTGATGCCACCAGCGCCACCACCACTACCTCGCTGGGTGGGCTGTTTAAATCGAGTCAGAATACGCGTCAGGAGTTTCTGCGCGCCGTGCGTCATCATAACTGATCCCGTCAATGACGCGCAGAGGCGACGCCATGGAACGAAACATTACGCTGGATTTCATTCGTGGCGTCGCCATCCTCGGTATTCTACTGCTTAATATCAACGCCTTTGGTCTACCGAAGGCGGCCTATATCAACCCCGCCTGGTATGGTGACATCACGCTGCGCGATGCCTGGACCTGGGCCGCGCTTGACCTCTTCGCCCAGGTGAAATTCCTGACGCTGTTTGCACTACTGTTTGGTGCGGGGCTTCAGCTGCTGCTCTCCCGGGGCAAGCGCTGGATCCAGTCGCGTCTTACTCTGCTGGTGCTGCTGGGCTTTATTCATGGTCTGCTGTTCTGGGATGGCGATATTCTCCTGGCCTACGGGCTGATGGGCTTAATCAGCTGGCGGCTGGTGCGCGACGCACCGGGCGTCAAGAGCCTGTTCAATACCGGCATTATGCTTTATCTCGTGGGCATCGCCGTGCTGCTGCTGCTGGGCTTTATCTCCGGTAACCAGACCAGCCGCTCGTGGCTGCCTGACGCGGCCAACCTCCAGTATGAGCAGTGGTGGAAGACCAACGGCGGCTATGAAGCCATCAGCAACCGCGCGGATATGCTCTCTAATAGCCTGATTGCGCTGGGCGCGCAGTATGGCTGGCAGCTGGCGGGTATGATGCTGATGGGGGCGGCGCTGATGCGCAGCGGCTGGTTAAAAGGGCAGTTTAGCCTCCGTCACTACCGTAAAACCGGCGTGCTGCTGATCCTTGCTGGCATGGCGATCAACCTGCCAGCGATTGTTGCCCAGTGGCAACTGGGATGGTCGTACCGCTGGTGCGCCTTTTTCTTACAGGCCCCGCGCGAGCTTAGCGCACCGCTGCAAACCATCGGCTATGCAGCGCTGGCCTATGGCTTCTGGCCACAGATTTGCCGCTGGCGTATGGTACTGGCGGTGGCCTGCGTCGGGCGGATGGCGCTGAGCAACTATCTGTTACAGACCCTGATCTGCACCACGCTCTTCTATCACCTCGGCCTGTTTATGCGCTTTGACCGCTTACAGCTGCTGGCCTTTGTTCCACCTATTTGGGCCGTGAATATACTCTTCTCCATTCTTTGGCTACGGCATTTCCGCCAGGGGCCGGTGGAGTGGCTGTGGCGTAAGCTAACCGCCCGTGCGGCAGGCGTTACACTCTCCCACACATCCAGATAACGATCTGGATCACAATCATTAACAAAACGGATGTAACCGTTTTCAGTGGTGTGACCTTCCTCACGTAGCGCCGCCGCGCCCCCTGCCAGAATAGCGCTCTTGCTAAATCCAGGGGGAAACTGTGTGCTGCTGCAATCTCAATCAGGAGACCGGTCATGATTACCATTCGTGACGTCGCGCGTCGCGCAGGCGTCTCCGTGGCGACGGTATCCCGCGTACTCAACAACAGCGCAATGGTCAGCCCTGACACCCGTGAAGCGGTGATGAAGGCCGTGGCGCAACTGGGGTATCGGCCTAACGCCAACGCTCAGGCGCTGGCGACCCAGATCAGCGATACCATTGGCGTGGTGGTGATGGACGTCTCCGACGCCTTCTTCGGCGCGCTGGTCAAGGCAGTCGACACTGTCGCCCAGCAGCATCAGAAATATCTCCTGATCGGCAACAGCTACCATGAGGCAGAAAAGGAGCGCCACGCCATTGAGATCCTGATCCGCCAGCGCTGTAACGCCCTGATTGTTCACTCTAAAGCATTAAGTGACGAGGAGCTGGCCGGCTTTATGGAGCAGATCCCCGGCATGGTGCTGATCAACCGCGTCGTGCCCGGATACGCCCACCGCTGCGTTGCGTTGGATAACGTCAGCGGAGCGGTGATGGCCACCCGAATGCTGCTCGCGCAGGGGCATCAGCGCGTGGGCTACCTTGGCTCCAGTCATCAGATAGAAGATAACGATCTGCGCCAGCAGGGCTGGCGGCAGGCGCTGGCGGAGCGGGACATCCACGCCCCGGAGGGGTGGGTGGGCGTCGGTGCGCCGGATATGCAGGGCGGGGAGGCGGCCATGGTTGAGTTGCTGGGCCGTAATCTGCACCTCACCGCCGTCTTTGCCTACAACGACAGCATGGCTGCAGGTGCGCTGACGGCGCTGAAAGATAACGGCATCGCCGTACCGCAGCATCTGTCGCTTATTGGTTTCGATGATATCCCTATCGCCCGCTATACCGATCCGCAGCTGACCACGGTGCGTTACCCCATTGCGTCAATGGCCCGACTGGCGACGGAGCTGGCGCTACAGGGGGCCGCAGGGGCGCAGGATCTGGCCGCAACCCACTGCTTTATGCCGACCCTGGTACGCCGCCATTCGGTGGCGCAGCGGCAAACTGTGGCTCCGATCACTAACTTATAACATTGATGTATGTAACCGTTTTCAATCTGTGAGTAAATTCACAGTATCTTAACAATGCGCTGACTATGATGTCAGCGTTCCAGAGCCTGAAACATTATGTAATACAGGCCGTTCGGTCAGGCATGATGCTTCGCAAGGGACAATCAATAAAGCTTTTCTGGAGCGTTACCGTACACGGAAGACCCAATTTTTAGAGTGACCTTCGGCGACAGTAACGTTTCATTATTCTGCTGCCCGCCGATCTTTATTCACAAGAACTACCCTGCATAAACCGGAGATACCATGAATAAGAAGGTTTTAACTCTGTCTGCCGTAATGGCAAGCATGCTTTTTGGCGCGGCAGCACATGCGGCAGATACCCGTATTGGCGTGACCATTTATAAATATGACGACAACTTTATGTCGGTTGTGCGTAAAGCAATTGAGAAAGATGCGAAAGAGACGCCGGACGTTCAGCTGCTGATGAACGACTCGCAGAACGACCAGTCAAAACAGAATGACCAGATCGACGTTCTGCTGGCGAAAGGCGTTAAAGCGCTGGCGATTAACCTGGTTGACCCGGCAGCCGCAGGTACGGTTATCGAAAAAGCGCGCGGCCAGAACGTGCCGATTGTCTTCTTCAACAAAGAGCCTTCCCGCAAAGCGCTGGACAGCTACGACAAAGCCTATTATGTCGGTACCGACTCAAAAGAGTCCGGCATTATCCAGGGCGATCTGATCGCCAAACACTGGGCGGCGAACCCGACCTGGGACCTGAACAAAGATGGCCAGATCCAGTTCGTGCTGCTGAAAGGCGAGCCGGGCCACCCGGATGCTGAAGCGCGTACCACCTACGTGATCAAAGAGCTGAACGACAAGGGTGTGAAAACCCAGCAGCTGCAGCTGGATACCGCCATGTGGGATACCGCCATGGCGAAAGATAAGATGGATGCATGGCTCTCTGGCCCGAACGCCAACAAAATCGAAGTGGTTATTGCCAACAACGATGCGATGGCAATGGGTGCGGTAGAAGCGCTGAAAGCGCACAACAAATCCTCTATTCCGGTATTCGGCGTTGACGCCCTGCCAGAAGCGCTGGCGCTGGTTAAATCTGGTGCGCTGGCCGGTACCGTTCTGAACGATGCCAACAACCAGGCGAAAGCCACCTTTGATCTGGCGAAGAACCTCGCCGACGGTAAAGGCGCGGCTGACGGTACTAACTGGAAGCTGGAACAGAAAATCGTCCGTATCCCATACGTTGGCGTGGATAAAGAGAACCTCTCTGAGTTCAGCAATAAATAATTCATTGTTCTGCTTTCACTGGGCGCATCTTGATGCGCCCTTTTATAACGCGATGTGCGAGGCCAACAAGGTATAATTATGGTCAGCGATACTACTCAGTCGTCAGGTGAATTCTTGTTGGAAATGAGCGGCATCAACAAGTCATTTCCCGGCGTTAAGGCACTCGATAACGTTAATTTAAAAGTGCGTCCGCACTCTATTCACGCCCTGATGGGTGAGAACGGCGCAGGAAAATCAACGTTATTAAAATGCCTTTTTGGGATCTATCAAAAAGATTCCGGCAGCATTCTATTCCAGGGTAAAGAGATCGATTTTCATTCGACCAAAGAGGCGTTGGAAAACGGGATATCTATGGTGCATCAGGAGCTTAACCTGGTGCTGCAGCGGTCGGTGATGGACAACATGTGGCTGGGGCGTTACCCCACCAAAGGCGTGTTCGTCGATCAGGATAAAATGTACCGCGATACGAAGGCTATTTTTGACGAGCTGGATATCGATATCGATCCGCGCGCCCGCGTAGGAACCCTCTCTGTTTCGCAAATGCAGATGATCGAAATTGCGAAGGCGTTCTCCTACGATGCCAAAATCGTCATTATGGATGAACCGACCTCCTCGCTGACCGAAAAAGAGGTCAATCATCTGTTTAAAATTATCCGCAAGCTGAAAGAGCGCGGCTGCGGTATCGTCTATATCTCGCACAAGATGGAAGAGATCTTCCAGCTTTGCGACGAAATTACCATCCTGCGCGACGGACAGTGGATCGCCACTCAGCCGCTGGAAGGGCTGGATATGGACAAAATCATTGCCATGATGGTTGGTCGCTCGCTGAACCAGCGCTTCCCGGACAAGCAGAACAAACCGGGTGAGACGATCATGCAGGTGCGCAATCTGACCTCCCTGCGTCAGCCTTCGATTCGCGACGTCTCCTTCGACCTGCACAAGGGTGAGATCCTCGGCATCGCCGGGCTGGTTGGGGCGAAGCGTACCGATATCGTGGAGACGCTGTTTGGTATCCGCGAAAAATCAGGCGGCACCATCACCCTGCACGGTAAAACCATTAACAACCACACCGCCCACGAAGCGATCAACAACGGCTTTGCGCTGGTGACCGAAGAGCGGCGCTCGACGGGGATCTACGCCTATCTGGATATCGGTTTTAACTCGCTTATCTCCAACATCCAGAACTACAAAAACAAAGTCGGCCTGCTGGATAACAGCCGGATGAAAAGCGACACCCAGTGGGTCATCGACTCGATGCGCGTGAAAACCCCGGGCCACCGCACGCAGATCGGCTCCCTCTCTGGTGGTAACCAGCAGAAGGTGATTATCGGCCGCTGGCTGCTGACCCAGCCGGAGATCCTGATGCTGGATGAGCCTACGCGCGGTATCGACGTGGGGGCAAAATTTGAGATCTACCAGCTGATTGCCGAGCTGGCGAAGAAAGAGAAGGGGATCATTATTATCTCCTCTGAAATGCCGGAGCTGCTTGGCATTACCGACCGTATTTTGGTTATGAGCAATGGCCTCGTTGCCGGAATTGTTGACACTAAAACGACAACGCAAAACGAAATTTTACGTCTTGCGTCTTTGCACCTTTAAGATCAGGGGCTTCACATGAGTGCGTTAGATAAAAAGAGTTTTCTCACTTACCTGAAAGAGGGCGGTCTGTACGTCGTTCTTTTGGTGTTGCTGGCCATTATTATTTTCCAGGATCCAACGTTCCTGAGTCTGCTTAACCTCAGTAACATTCTGACCCAGTCTTCGGTGCGTATTATTATCGCGCTGGGCGTGGCGGGGCTGATTGTCACCCAGGGGACCGACCTCTCTGCCGGACGTCAGGTTGGCCTGGCAGCGGTTGTCGCGGCAACGCTGCTCCAGTCAATGGAGAATGCCAACAAGGTGTTCCCGGAGATGGCAACCATGCCGATTATCGCGGTTATCGGTATCGTCTGTGTGATTGGCGCGGTCATTGGCCTGGTGAACGGGATTATCATTGCCTACCTGAACGTGACGCCGTTTATCACCACCCTGGGCACGATGATCATCGTCTACGGTATCAACTCCCTCTACTATGATTTCGTGGGCGCGTCGCCAATCTCTGGCTTTGACAGCGGCTTCTCAACCTTTACCCAAGGGTTCGTGGCGCTGGGCAGCTTCCGTCTCTCATATATTACCTTCTACGCGCTGATCGCCGTGGCCTTTGTCTGGATCCTCTGGAACAAGACGCGCTTCGGTAAAAATATCTTCGCTATCGGCGGCAACCCGGAAGCGGCCAAGGTCTCGGGCGTAAACGTGGCGCTGAACCTGCTGATGATCTATGCCCTGTCCGGCGTCTTCTACGCCTTTGGCGGGATGCTGGAAGCGGGCCGTATCGGCTCTGCAACCAACAACCTTGGCTTTATGTACGAGCTGGACGCCATCGCCGCCTGCGTAGTGGGTGGAGTCTCCTTCAGCGGCGGCGTGGGTACGGTACTGGGCGTAGTGACCGGGGTCATCATCTTTACCGTTATCAACTACGGTCTGACCTATATCGGCGTTAACCCGTACTGGCAGTACATCATCAAGGGCGGCATCATTATCTTCGCTGTAGCGCTGGACTCGCTGAAGTACGCACGCAAAAAATAACCTTACTGTTTCAGTTGGTTATCAAAGCCCGCCGCTCCGGTGGGCTTTTTTATTCGCGTTTCTTTATGCAAAGACATATTTTGCAATATTTAGCGGCAAAGATATATTTGCCGCTTCGCTTACTTTATATATTTCCTATCTGCTTGATTTCACATTATAAGGAAAAAATATTGCTCTCGGAATGCTCCTGGTATGCTTCGCTGTTGATATTTCCTTGAGTTTTTGACTTGAAGGCGGGGGAATTATGGCTACAGTTAAACATGCCTGACGGGGGAATACTTCCCTCTATTTTTAAACCAAAACTGTATGTGGAAGGAGTATATTATGGCCCAACAACATCGTGGCGGTTCAGGAAACTTCGCAGAAGATAAACAGCGTGCATCTGAAGCAGGCCGTAAAGGCGGGCAGCAGAGCGGCGGGAACTTTAAAAACGACCCGCAGCGCGCATCTGAAGCAGGTAAGAAAGGCGGACAAAACAGTCACAGCGGCGGTCGTTCCTCCTGACCGTAGTACACATATATCTTATTTAATTCATTAACCCTGATTAAACAGATATATATTGACTGTCGGTGGCAATCCTGTAATTACCTTTACAGGATTGCCACACTTAATTAAGGATCCATTTCGGCGACCTAAAGAGGAATTAATTATGCCAGCGGTAAAAACACTTGAAGATCTTTTTATTCATGAACTGTCAGACATATACAGCGCCGAGAAACAAATAGCGCGCGCACTGCCAAAAATGGCCCGTGCAGCGACCTCAGAACAATTGGTTACCGCGTTTGAAACCCATCTCGAAGAGACCCGCGGCCAGATTGAACGAATCGACCAGATTGTTGAAGTAACTGAAGGCCTGCGTATTCGCCGTATGAAATGCCACGCCCTTGAGGGTCTGGTGGAAGAGGCGCAGGAGATCATTGATTCTGTCCAAGCAGGTGAACTGCGCGACGAGGGTCTGATTGGTGCCGCACAAAAAGTTGAGCACTATGAGATCGCCTCTTACGGTACGCTGCGTACTCTGGCCCTGAAGCTGGGCTACAAAGAAGCGGCTAAGCTGCTGGAAGAGACGCTGAACGAAGAGAAACAGACCGATGTGAAACTCACCGGTATTGCCGAAGGCAAAAAATAAGGAGGCGCTATGCGTATTAACTACTCCCTGAACGTTGAAAAAGACGATCCTTCCGAATCGCCGGAGTCTGGCGATAAAAAGCCTGAGAAAAAGTAGCTCAGGCTTGAAGAGAACCGGTCAGCCATGCTGGCCGGTTTTTTATTTACTCGTCGGGATGATAGAGATATGGCCGTTCTGCTCCAGAATGGCGTACTTGATATCGGCTAGCTTGTCGATTCCCTGACCGTTACGGGCAAAAGCCATAATATCGTCATAGGAGATATCGGCCTGCTTCATTCTCTTCTCAAGCAGTCGACCATTTTCAACGAGGATCACCGGCGTCCCGTCAATAGCCGCTTCGACCCCAGGAAGATACCGCTTCAGATAGCCAAACAGCATATCCACCACCACCAGGGTAATAATCGTCAGCGCTGCACCGGTAACGGAAAAGTCATTGCCTAACAGCGCCTGCTGTGTCGCCTCACTGATAATCAGCAGCAGGATCAGGTCAAACGACGTCATCTGCATCAGCGCCCGCCGTCCGGCAATCTTAAATACCACCATCAACACCAGATAGATAGCCAACGCTCTGAGTACCATTTCCATATTGTGCTCCTAGGGGTAAGTAAACTGCCAGAAAGAGAGCGGCGGGCCGTTGTTAAGGGTAACGGTACTTGTACTGCTGCCGGGCTGCTGTGGAAGCAGTCCCAGCCAGAGCGTCCCCCCGGAGAGTAGCTTGCTGCGTCCATACTCCAGTACCAGATTTTCGCCCTGGCTCCAGGTTCGGTCCGGTTGCGGCTGAAGGGTATCGATCTTAAACGCCCGCATAAAGTCCCCGCCCAGCGTAACGGTGAGCGTCTCGTCACCGGCTGCTTTAGCGAAGATTTTCATATCCACATCGCTCTGGTGACGGTTAAAGCGCTCGTAGCTTAGCGTTAGCGTATGGTCGGCGCTGCTGCGCTCGACGTGGCTAAAGTGACCCCGGGAAAACAGGCCGCCCAATGCCGCCAGCACGATAAACAGCAGCACAAAGAAGCCAAATCGCCGCGCGTTGGCTTCAAAGCTTAACCAGAGCTGCTTCTCCCGCACCGGAGGCGGGTTCTGATCGGGTGGAGACGTTTTATGCATCGCGCTTTCCTGTTGAGGTTATGCCTGCGGCTCTTCTTTGATGCCCATCGCCATGACCTGCGCCGGATCGAACAGCGACAGGCTCTCCACCTCATCAAGCAGGATCACCTTGCGGAAATCCAGGGCCGACTGCGGCTCGGTATCGAGGTTGATCTCGTGCTTGGCATACCAGGCGCTGTAGTTATTCTCAATATTGAGCTGGTGGGAGTGACGATCCCGGTGGCCGCTGAGCATTGGGATCAGTTCGATATTTCTCACCTCGGTATCGTCAAGCGTAGCGCCGTGGATCATGCCAATATAGACCCGCTGCGATTTCAGAGTGATCCATGCCAGCTGGCCTGTCTCCATACACTGGTAGAGCAGCCCCTCCACGCCGTTGCCCCGCGTGAGAAATTTATACAGCTGGCGGCGACCGTTGCCGTCGAGACGAGCGCTGCCTGCCCAGTTCGAGCGATAGAGGCAGAACAGGGTCGCAAAGGCGAGCATGATCACCACTGGAGCCTGAATGCCGAGGAAGCTCCAGTTCATAAAGGTCACCTGGAGACGGTGCTCTTCTGAGCCAAACCATTGCGGCAGCGCATCCATGCCCATAGATGAAAACAGCAGCAGCAGCCACACCAGGGCGGTAGCAATGATCCCCTGTAGCATAAAGATGCAGCCGTAAAGGGCTACCAGAAAGTAGACGTCCCAGCCAAAGGAGCGCCGCAGTTTAAAGCGGGTAGAGAGATCGCGGCTGGTGTACCAGTAGCCGGAAACCATCAACACCATAAATATTGCTGTCGCCATTTTATGCCCTCTTTAGTGCATCAACATGGCGGATAAAATCCTCCTTCACGGCCTGGCTGCGGACGTTAACCCGCGCTCTGCCGTCCTCATCAATAATGATCCGCTCGCCGTCGTCGATAGATTCCTGAACGTCACGATGATCGGTTACCTGGAGTAGCTTTTCCGGACTGGTGAATAGATAGCGTAGAATTCTCACAATGAACAACCTCCTGTGTCAGTAACAGTATAGATGCCCTGTGGCAGAGGTTATAAAGTAGCGATATGTAACGGCAGATGGCATATTTTACAAAATGATTTAAAACAGGAGGATTCATGCACGCTTATGTTCATCTGGGGATCGCCATTGTGGCAGAAGTGATCGGTACAACGCTGATGCGCTACTCCGAGGGGTTTACAAAACTGTGGCCGACGGTGGCCGCGTTGGGCTGCTATGCCGTGGCGTTCTGGTTTCTCTCCCAAACCCTACAGTACATTCCTACCGGCATTGCCTACGCCATCTGGTCCGGGGTGGGTATCGTACTGATTAGCGCTGCGGGATGGATCTTTAGCGGTCAGAAGCTGGACCTGCCAGCCATCGGTGGAATGGCACTGATTTGTGCGGGCGTACTGGTGATCAACCTCTTTTCTAAAAGCGTTGTGCATTAAAGTGTGAGCTAGCGCGGGCTGAGCACTCGATCTCAGAGGGGATTTAGCTATAGTTAAATTTTGCCGCTAGCATATGCCATGGAGAGGAGATATGTACTCTTTTGTTGCGAGACAACCCATTTTTGACAAAAACATGGCGACCGTTGGCTGGGAGCTGCTGTTCCGTGACGGGTTAACCAACCGGTTTCCAGACGTCTCGTCTGAGTATGCGACAAAACAAATTATCTCCGATCTCTTCTTCTCTACGCCGCTCCCATCGCTGGTGGGTAAGCACGCCTGCTATATCAACTTTCCCGGCGAGATGATCGTTCAGGGCTTTGCCGATGCGCTTCCCCACGACAAGGTGGTGATTGAGATCCTTGAGACAGCCACGCCTGATAACGAGCTGCTGGCCGCCGTGCGTCGTCTCTACGCCAGTGGATTTCAAATTGCCCTCGATGACTTTGCCCTTAAAAATGAGTGGGAGCGCTTTTTTCCCTATATCAGCATTATCAAATTCGATATTCAGGCCCAGACCTTCGATGAGATCTCAGGCTATATTACGCAAAACCGTAACCGGCTAGGCAAGGTTACGCTGCTGGCTGAAAAGGTCGAAACGCAAGAGGAGTTCGATCGGTATCGCGCGTTCGGCTTCGATCTCTTTCAGGGCTACTTCTACAGCAAGCCCGAGGTATTGCAAAACAAGCGGCTATCACAAAACAAGGTGTTGCAGATCCAGCTGATTGCCGAGGTTAACGCTCAGAATCCGGATCTGGCGAAAATTGAAAACTATCTCAAGAGCGATATCAGTCTCTCCTATACTCTGATGCGTTATACCCGCAACGTAGTCTACAACACGCGCGGCATTGAGATAGTGAAAAACAGCACCCTCAAGGACACGCTGCTCTATCTTGGCTTTAACGAGCTGCGCCGCTTTGTTTCGATCTCCTGCCTGACCAGTATCGCCAACGTTAAGACGACCGAGCTGTACCACATGAGTCTGGTGCGAGGGATGTTCTGCGAGCTGCTTGCCAAAGCGGCAGGGCGGGAATCGCTCTCTCATGACGCCTTCTTCTGCGGCCTGTTTTCGCTGCTGGACGTTATTCTTGGCATCGCGCTGGAGGATCTGGTTAAGCAGATTGCGCTATCGGAGCGGGTTACGCAGGCGCTTACCGATCAGGAGGGCGTGCTTTATCCCTTCCTGGAAGTGGCCCGCCTCTATGAACAGCAGCGCTGGGAGGAGGTTAACGCGGCGGCAAAAAGCCTTGGGCTCTCTCCTGAGGCGGTGATAGAGATTATGAAACGCGCCACCACCTGGGCAGACAATATCGCCTTCTGAGCACTACTTTTTCGCTTTTGGCTGCAGATCCATCAGCTGCTCCGGCGTGACGGCGGGGTAGCCCTGCGCATCGTCCGGCACCTCCTGGAGTGAAGAGATGGGCAGCAGCGGGCCGAGGAAGCGTGGCTCGCGCTTGAAGATATAGAGATCCGCCAGCGCGCCAAGACGCGCGCCAAACTCCCGCACCCGCACGGTGAGCATATCTTTCGGCGAAGGCACGGCGTAGCACTGGGCCTGAATGCCCCGGTGCAGGGCGATAAACAGCGCGCGCTCGCAGTGGAAGCGCTGGGTAATAATAATAAAGTCGTTGGCGTCGAAGACCTTACGCGTGCGCACGATGGAGTCCAGGGTGCGGAAACCCGCGTAATCAAGCACGATATCCTGCGGGTCTACCCCGGCGGCAATCAGATCCTTGCGCATGGTAACCGGCTCGTTGTAGCTCTGTTGGGCATTGTCGCCGCTCAGCAGCAGATAGTTCACCTTGCCGCTGTTGTAGGCGTTCAGCGCGCCCTGAATGCGGTAGCGATAGTACTGATTAATGACTCCGGTGCGGTAATACTTAGCAGTACCCAGCACGACCCCAACCTGGCGATAGGGCAGATCTTGCAAATCGTCGTAGATCCACGGAGAGGTTTTCCAGCTTATCCAGCGGTCAAGAACAAGCGCAGTTAACAGCAGCAAGCCGATGATGACTAACAGGCTGTATAACAAACGCTTTAACATGCAGATAGCTCGATGCGGAGATGAAATTTCATTCAGGCTACTTTACCCGCAGAGGAAGCGCAAGAATCAGCGATTCAACTGCGGGGATTTTCATCACAATCTTTTCATTGTGTTAGCACCGCGGCTCAGGCCGGCAGTGCCACACGCTCAACGTAGCGGCATCCCAGCGCTCTCAGCGTGGCGGAGGTGGCATCCCACTGGGTGAGCGGCGCGTCCGGGCGTTCGGCCAGTACAGCACGGCGCATATCCGGATAGTCATAGCCGTTCAGGCTCAGCAGATTGAGCGCACCCTGTAACGGCGGCAGGGATGGGTTGAAAGCCGCATTTTCCGCATAGCGCCCGGCGAAAATTTGCCCGTTGCTCAGCTCGATGGCGACGCCGGAGGGGGCGTTGCTGTAAGGCGCATGGCTCTGGTTGGCGGCGGTGATGGCCGCTTTGACCAGCGCCTCCCCCTCAGACGTGAAACCGTGATCCTCGTCATCCATCAGCAGAGTGTTAATTTCAAGATCTTTGGGACCAAAGGCGTCGGGCAGGTAATCCGCCAGAGTATGGGGATCGCGGCCTGGGAGAGCAATACGCAGATCGAGACCGCTGTTCAGCTCGTTCATAAACTGACGGCAGTGCCCACAGGGGGTGTAGTTAACGGTGATAGCCACCAGCGATTTCTCCCCCCGCAGCCAGGCGTGGCTGATGGCGCTCTGCTCGGCGTGAACGGTCTGCTGCATGCTGGAGCCAAGAAACTCCATATTACCGCCGAAGTACCACGTGCCGCTCACCCCGCGGGCGATGGCACCCACGTTAAAATGCGAGAGATCGGCCCGGGCGCAGGCGGCGGCCAGCGGCAGGAGCGCAAAGGCCAGCGCGTCTTCATCCAGTCCGGTGGCGCTCACCAGCGCCTTCACCTGCTCCGCGCTCAGCATGGCGGGAAAATGGTCATCCGCAAGAAGGGGGGCTAAAGCGGATTGCAGATCCTTCGCAAGATTAGCGAAAGCCGAGTGAAAACGTGAATGCATGGCGTTGCCTCATAGCAGTGTAATGGGAGCCTAGTGTAAAGAGCGTAAGGCGCTTTATATGTGATTCAAATCACACTCTATATGCAACTTATGAAATTCAAATGAAAAATGCGCGACGCATCGCAAATTTTAACCCACCAGCGTCAGGATCAGCGGGAAGATCAGGGGAGCCATCAGCGAGGTGATAATCCCGCAGAGCACCAGCGCCAGTGAACTGAATGCGCCCTCCTGATAATCCAGCTCCGCACAGCGTGCGGTGCCCAGGGCGTGGGAGGCGGTACCCATTGCCAGACCTCGGGCCGCTTTAGTTCGAATACGCATCAGGTTCAGCAGGGTATGGCCAAATACCGCCCCAAGGATGCCTACAAAGATCACGCACACCGCGCTAATGGCCGGGATCCCACCGATGCTGCCCCCAACCGCCATGGCAATCGGCGTGGTAACCGATTTTGGCAGGATCGAGGCGGCGATCTCCGGTGAGGCGCCCATCAGCAGGGCAACGGTAGTGCCGGTGACCATCGCGACCACGCTGCCGATAAAGCAGATGGAGATAATCGATTTCCAACGGGCGCGGATCTGATGCAGCTGCTCATACAGCGGGTAGGCCAGCGCCACTACGGCGGGCTGGAGCAGATCGTTAAGGATTTTGCTCCCGGCGAAGTAGCGCTCATAGGGGATGCCGGTCAGCAGCAGGAAGGGGATCAGCACCACCATCGCCACCAGCAGCGGATTGAGCAGGGGCATCTTAAAACGCGCCGCCAGCTTGCGGGCTGCAAAGAAGACCGCCAGCGTCAGCGGCAGCGACCACCAGATATTTTCCATCACGATTTTGCTCCTTTCTCACCAACCTTGCGCTCGCCGTGCACCAGGTGCGAGCTCCAGCTCACGACAAGGAAGACAACAAGCGTGCTGATCGCGCAGGAGACCACCACCGGCCCGAACTGCGCCCGCAGCACGTCGTAGTACTGCATCACGCCCACGCCGATGGGTACAAACAGCAGCGCCATATAGCGGATCAGCACGTAGCAGCCGGGATTAACCCATTTTGCCGGCAGGATTTGCAGCGCCAGCAGAAAGAACATGATCAGCATGCCGATAATGCTGCCGGGAATGGTAATGGGCAGCAGGGAAGAGATAGCGATTCCGGCATACAGGCAGGCATAAATCAGCACAAAAGCGCGAAGATACTGCCAGACAACGGTCAATGATTTGGACATGGTTCAAGCCTCTGATGAAACGTATTCATCATACAATTGATTCGATAACTGTGCTATCGATCACATCATGAATTGTGAGCATACCAAATATTCCTAAATGGAACGTCAGGCATTCACACAAGATTAGGCGTAAACCGGGCGATAAAGCCCCTTTCACCCATGGGCCAGAGGCGCTACCATACGCGCCTCTTTTCTGACGGGTAACGTTATGCGTGTATTACTGGCACCGATGGAAGGCGTGCTCGATTCGCTGGTGCGCGAGCTGCTGACCGGGGTAAATGATTACGATCTCTGCATGACCGAGTTTTTACGCGTGGTCGATCAGCTGCTGCCGGTAAAATCGTTCTATAAGATCTGCCCTGAACTGCATCGCCAGAGCCGGACGCTGAACGGCACCCCGGTGCGGATCCAGCTGCTGGGCCAGTATCCGCAGTGGCTGGCAGAGAATGCCGCGCGCGCCGTAGAGCTCGGCTCGTACGGGGTCGATCTCAACTGCGGCTGTCCGTCAAAACTGGTGAACGGCAGCGGCGGTGGGGCGACCCTGCTCAAAGACCCTGAGCTGATCTACCGCGGTGCCAAAGCGATGCGTGAAGCCGTGCCGGCCTCGCTGCCTGTTACCGTAAAGATACGCCTCGGCTGGGACAGCGGCGCGCGGCAGTTTGAGATCGCCGATGCGGTGCAGCAGGCGGGAGCCACCGAGCTGGTGGTCCACGGCCGCACGAAAGAGGATGGCTATAAAGCGGAGCGCATCAACTGGCAGGCGATTGGCGAAATCCGTAAGCGGCTGACCATCCCGGTGATTGCGAACGGTGAGATCTGGGACTGGCAGAGCGCGCAGGATTGCCTGGCGGTGACCGGCTGCGATGCGGTGATGATTGGCCGCGGCGCGCTGAACGTGCCTAACCTCAGCCGAGTGATCAAAGATAACGCACCGCGCATGCCCTGGCCGGAGGTGGTCGGCCTGCTCCAGCAGTACAGCCAGCTTGAGAAGCAGGGCGATACGGGGATGTACCATGTGGCGCGTATCAAGCAGTGGCTGGGCTATTTACGCAAAGAGTATGCCGAAGCCGACGGCCTGTTCAGCGAGATCCGTACCCTGAAGCAGTCGGCGGCGATTGCCACCGCCATTGAGGCTGCGGCTAAGCATATTCGAGAAGAATAGTTTTATTTATATCATTGATAAGGTGAATATTTTTCCAGCTGTGTCTTTTTATGATCGGCTGTGTTTTGCCACGCTTACCTAAAAAACGGGATAGAAGTATGTGTACTCTGCAACGCCCTGGTTTAGCAGAGCGTATCTATGAGTCGTCCTTTTATTCTCGCCGCTGCGGCGTGCTTCCCGCTGGTATCCCTTCTTAGCGGATGCGCGCCGATGCATGACAGCGTCGTCCCCCTGAAAGAGCAGGCCCCGGCAGCGGCGGCTACCCCGCGCTTACCTCCGGCGCTGGCCGCTGGCTGGCCGCAGAGCCAGTGGTGGCAGGCGTATCACGATCCGCAGCTAAACGCCCTGATTGAGCGCGCCCTGGCGCATGCGCCGGATATGCAGGTGGCAGAGCAGCGTATTCACCTTGCCGAAGCGCAGGCGCAGCGCGTCGCCGCCAACGGTGGCCCGGAGGTTGATTTTTCCGCCGACGTCGAGCGGCAGCGCATGTCCGCCGAGGGGTTAATGGGGCCCTTTGCCATAACCGATCCCGCTGCCGGAACCACCGGACCCTGGTATACCAACGGCACCTTCGGCCTTACCGCCGGTTGGGACCTGGATCTGTGGGGGAAAAACCGTGACGAGGTAGCCGCCCGCATTGGCAACGTGCGCGCTCATGAAGCGGAGCGTCAGCAGACGCGTCAGCTGCTGGCGACCAGCGTGGCACGCCTCTACTGGCAGTGGCAGACCGAGGCCGCCATCAGTCAGGTGCTGGACGAGATCGAACGTAACCAGCAGACGATTGTTGCCGCCGACCGCCAGCTTCATCAGGCGGGCATCACCTCTTCGGTGGCGGACGCGGAAAACAGCATCGACGAAGAGAAAACCCGCCAGCAGCAGAGCGAGGCCCGGGGTAAAATGCGGCTGATTGAAGCCCGCCTGATGGCGCTGACGGACAGCAGCGCTGCCACGCTGCATCTGCAGCCGGTCAGGTTGCCGAAGGTTGAAGGTAAAATGCCTGCGCAGCTCGGCTACGATCTGCTGGCTCGTCGTCCGGATCTGCAGGCGGCGCACTGGTACATTGAGTCCTCTCTCAGCAGCGTAGAGGCGGCAAAAGCCGCTTTCTACCCGGATCTTAACCTGATGGCGTTTCTCCAGCAGGACGCCCTGCACCTGAGCGATCTCTTTCGCCACTCAGCCCAGCAGATGGGCGTTACCGGCGGGCTGACGCTGCCTGTCTTTGACAGCGGGCGGCTTAACGCCAGCCTTAATATTGCCGAAGAGGAGCATAACCTCTCTATTGCCAACTATAACAAGGCGGTCGTGGACGCGGTCAACGAGGTCGAGAAGGCGGCGGTACAGGTCGAAACGCTGGCGGACGAGAATCAACGTCAGCAGCAGATTGAGCAGGATACGGGACGCATTGTCGCGTTAGCCGAAGCGCGCTTTAAGGTAGGGATTATTCCCGGCATGCGGGTTAGCCAGAGCCGACTGCCGCTGCTCCAGGAGCAGATTAACGGCATCACCCTGCACGGCCAGTGGCTGGACGCCACGTTGCAACTCACCTCCACGCTAGGTGGGGGGTATCATCAGGTTTAATCGCGATAGTAGGATGGTGGGGTCGAGTAACGCATTTTGCCCCCTTGCGGGGGCCATGTTCAGGCGAACATCTTAGAAAATCATCTTAAACACGCCGGTTACCACCAACAGCCCAATCAGAAAAATAATCAAAATAGCCCAAAGTAAAATTTTCATCGTCCTGTCCTTTTATCGTGACGTTTGGCTGATACCTCTGAAAGCATAGACAATTATCTGCCGTTTTGCCTGGCCGAGGCAGAAAATGGCCCGTGTCCTTGCGATAGCCGGGAACTCTCTATACTTACTGTTCAGCTTTTTCGCGTTCTCCCCTTATCACTTCTTTTTGCGGAGGTTCTTATGGGCACGACAAACAAGGTTGCCATCGTCACGGCATCAGATTCAGGTATCGGCAAGCAGTGCGCGCTGGTATTGGCAAAGCAGGGGTACGACATTGGCATCACCTGGCACTCGGACGACGAGGGGGCAAAAGAGGTGGCGGAAGCCGTTGCCTCGTTTGGTCGTCGGGCCGAAACCGTGCAGCTCGACCTGAGTAACCTGCCCGAGGGGGCGCAGGCTATTCAGACCCTGATCGACAGGTTCGGACGCATCGACGTGCTGGTCAACAACGCCGGGGCGATGAGCAAGGCGCCGTTTTTAGAGATGGCGTTTGAGGAGTGGCGCACCGTCTTTACCGTTGACGTTGACGGCGCGTTCCTGTGCGCGCAGATCGCGGCCAGAAAGATGGTGGAGCAGGGCGAGGGCGGGCGCATTATCAATATTACCTCCGTGCATGAGCACACCCCGCTGCCGGAGGCCAGCGCCTACACCGCGGCCAAGCACGCTCTCGGCGGGCTGACCAAGTCGATGGCGATGGAGCTGGTGCAGCACAAAATCCTGGTGAACTCGGTAGCGCCGGGGGCCATCGCCACCCCGATGAACGACATGAAGGATGAGGATGTGGAAGAGGGCTCTATGCCGAATATTCCGCTGGCCCGGCCAGGCCACACCCAGGAGATTGCCAGCCTGGTGGGCTGGCTCAGCTCTGAGGATGCCACTTATACCACCGGCCAGTCGTTTATCGTAGACGGCGGCTTTATGCTGGCCAACCCGCAGTACAAACCCCAGTAGGCCACAGGCGGGAGGGGCTACTCTCCCGTCTCTTTGTCTTTTGCCAGCCAGCGTTTGAGCACCGCCCGCAGTACAAAGACGACAACGACCGCCACAATCAGCCATATCCAGTGCTTCAGGTGCTGATCCAGGGTATGCAGCCATGGGCCTACCACCTCGCCGCCCACGTAGCCGAGGGTGGTAAAGATCAGCGCCCAGACGATAGCGCCCACGATATTGAGCGGAATAAAAATCCGCGGTGAGAGGCCGCTGGAGCCAATCAGCAGCGGGCCGATGATGCGAAAGCCATACATAAAGCGGGTGCCGATCACGAAGAGCCACGGCCGTTTTTTGATCAGCCGTTGGGCACGATCGATTTTCTTCTGATGGCGCGAAAAGTGACCCAATACGCGATCCCCCAGGCGGCGGCCAAGCAGAAAGAGCAGCTGATCGCCAATCATGCCTCCCAGCGCCACCGCCGCGACCACCAGCCAGAAGCGCAGCAGGCCCTGATGCGCTGCCACGCCGCCGAGCAGGGTAATGGTTTCACCTTCTGCCACGCTGCCTACCACCAGCGCGGCGTAACCGTAGTGCGCAATCAGGTTGTTGATATCCATGCGAGTTATGCTTCCTCCAGACTAAAAAGATTGTATAAGCATAGCGTCTGAAGAGAGTGAGCAGCGGGCCATCGCGGCAGAGCGTACCTCTTTGCACAAAAAATAATCAGCATTTGCATTATACTAAAGGCGTTATCATCAGGGCTGACAGCAAGGGGGCGTTATGAACCATGTCTGGGGACTCCTGTCCCATCCCGATCGTGAAATGAAAGTGATCAGAGGCGAAAACGAAACGGTTTCGCACCACTATACCCACCACGTTCTACTGATGGCGGCAATTCCAGTTGTCTGTGCATTTATTGGTACCACCCAGCTCGGCTGGCACTTTGGCGAAGGTGTCTTCTCAAGGCTGTCACTCTCTACGGCACTGTTACTCGGTATTCTCTTCTACGGCCTGATGCTGGCCGGCGTGGCGGTAATGGGACGGGTTATCTACTGGATGGCGCGCAATATACCCCAGCGGCCGTCGCTGGCCCGCTGCATGGTCTTTGCTGGCTACGTCGCAACGCCGCTCTTCTTGAGCGGCCTGGTGGCGCTCTACCCGCTGGTCTGGCTCTGCGCGCTGGTCGGCACCGTGGCGCTGTTCTATACCGGTTATCTGCTCTACGTCGGCATTCCGACCTTCCTGAACATTAATCAGGAGGAGGGGCTGAGCTTCTCCAGCTCGACGCTGGCGATTGGCGTGCTGGTGCTGGAGGTGCTGCTGGCGCTGACGGTGGTGCTGTGGGGTTACGGCTATCGTCTGTTCTGAACCGGGCGCAAAGGGTGCGTTACGTTCAGCAAAGAATCTTCTCTGGCGACAACGCATGATGGCAGCTATCATGCGTTGGCCAGCTTTTGCCATTTTCTGCCTGCAAAAGCGGTGTGCGTCATCACGCGCGTGAATAATCACCAGAAGTCTCACCATGCTGAAATTTCGAGTTTCCCTGTTAAGCCTTGCCCTGCTGCTGACCGTTCCCGTCGCCTCCCAGGCGCTGGCAAAAACCGCTGCTGCTACCACCTCTGCCACCACCGCTGCGCAACCTGAGATCGCCTCCGGCAGCGCGATGATTGTCGATCTGCAAACCAATAAAGTGATCTACGCCAGCCATCCGGATCTGGTGCGGCCGATTGCCTCTATCACCAAGCTGATGACGGCGATGGTGGTGCTGGATGCGCACCTGCCGCTGGACGAGCGTTTGAAGGTGGATATCAGCCAGACGCCAGAGATGCGTGGCATCTACTCCCGCGTGCGTCTGAACAGTGAAATTAGCCGTAAGAACATGCTGCTGCTGGCGCTGATGTCCTCAGAGAACCGCGCTGCGGCGAGCTTAGCCCACCACTATCCGGGTGGCTACGGTGCGTTTATTCGGGCGATGAATGCGAAGGCAAAATCCCTGGGCATGGTGAATACCCGCTTTGTGGAGCCGACCGGTCTGTCGATCCATAACGTCTCTACCGCGCGTGATTTGACCCGGCTGCTGATTGCCAGCAAGCAGTATCCGCTGATCGGCCAGCTCAGCACCACCCGAGAGGAGATGGCGACCTTCTCCACTCCGGCTTACACCCTGCCGTTTCGCAATACCAACCACCTGGTCTATCGCGACAACTGGAATATTCAGCTGACTAAAACCGGCTTCACTAACGCCGCCGGGCACTGCCTGGTGATGCGGACGGTGATCAATAACAAACCGGTGGCGCTGGTGGTGATGGACGCCTTTGGCAAATACACCCACTTCGCCGACGCCAGCCGTCTGCGGACCTGGATTGAGACCGGTAAGGTGCAGCCTGTGCCAGCATCGGCGCTGAGCTATAAGCGCCAGAAGGCAGCCCAGATGGCAATCAACGCCACCGGCAGCGCGGCGCAAACCGCGCAAAATGATTAATCAGCTAAATCAGTCACTACTCAGGCAGCGTCCAGTCTCCATCGTTGAGCGGGCGCTGCATGATTAGCGTATCCCGCCAGTCACCCTTTTTGTAGCCGACGCTGCGCAGCTGTCCCACCACCTCAAAGCCGTGGCTTTTATGCAGGCGCAGAGAGCCTTCATTTTGATGGCCGTCGCCAATAACCGCCACCATCTGCCGCCACGGGCCCGCTTCACAGCGGTCGAGCAAGGCCTGCATCAGCGTGCTGCCGATCTGCCGCCCGGTCAGGGTGGACTCAATGTAGATAGAGCATTCAAGGGTATAGCGATAGGCGTGGCGCGGGCGGTAAGGCCCCGCGTAGCAGTAACCGACGATGATGCCGCGATAGAGCGCCACCAGCCAGGGCAGACCCTCGCTGGTAATTTTTGCGATCCGCTGACGCATCTCGTCGATGGTGGGGGGCACCTCCTCAAAAGAGGCGCGGCCATGCAGAACATGCCAGGCGTAGATCGCTGAGATAGCGTGTACGTCGTCCGGCCGGGCATCGCGGACTTCAACGTCATTTATGGCTAAAACATCAACAGCAGACATCGCGCTGTACTCCTTTACGACCGGGGCTGGTCAGCGCCTTCGCCCCAGTACTTCCGCTTACTGGTTTTGCCAATGCCGGGATTCATGCTGTTAGTGGGATCGAGCTCGCGATAGTTGCGTTTCAGGCTCTCAGCCGCCTCATACAGATGCCCGACGTTATGTTCAGCCGGATACTGCGCGCCACGCTCGTGCAGCAGCGCCAGCATCTGTGCTTTAAGCTCATGGACATCAACGCCTCGCTTGACGATGTAGTCCTGATGGAAAACGTGACAGAAAAAGTGGCCATAGTAAAGCTTATGCGTCAGTTTGCTGGCAATGGCGTCCGGCAGCGTTTCAAACCACTCGGTGTCGTTGCGCCGCAGGGCGATATCCAGGGCCAGAATCTCCTCGACCTCATCGGCATGCACGGCCTGGTAACGGATGGCGGCCCCCGCCGCGGCGAAGCGGTGCAGGAAGGCTTTGTTTCCCTCCTCGGTGGTGCAGGCGAAGAAGCCGCCTTCGGCCTCGGTAAAGTACTCTTTCAACCAGCTCTGCGCTTCGGCAATACCGTCCCCGGCCATTTTCAACAGCAGGTGGTGCTCATACTTGTTGCGCCAGCTTTTCATGCGCGGCGGCAGGTGTCCTGGGAAGACGCTGCCTACGCGCTGCATCAGGCGATCGGTGAAGTGGGGCTTAAACAGCGTCACCTTCTCCAGCATGGCGTCGGCGCGCCCTTTCAGGGTGAAGAGCAGCGGCATCTTATCGGTACCGAGCTTGTCGATCATCAGGAAGGTATCTTTGCCGTAGCGCTCGGCAATATCGTAGATATCCCGATGCATATACTCTGCCGCTACCGGCAGGTTAGTAAAGTTCGCCAGCATATGGCGGCGGATCTCCGTCAGCACCGCCGGCTGGTTGGTGCCGATATAGAACACCTGCTGGCGCTTGGCGGCGGCAAAGGTATCGAGGCGCACGGCGAAGACCGCCAGCTTGCCCGCGCAGCCGGAGGATTCAAACAGACGATCCGGATCGGCATTGTAGCGCGCAGGGGTATCGGCCTCGATATCACGCACCCGCTCTACGTAGTCGCTGTCATGGGCATGGCGGCCATCGTGACGCACGTCAGCATCGGTGACGCGCTGATCGTCGAGCTTGCTGAGGATCTGCTCCGGCGTCTCGCCGAGGTCAATCCCCAGGTGATTCACCAGCCGCAGCTGGCCCTGCTCGTCAATGCGGGCAAAAAGCGACATCTCGGTATAGGCCGGACCGCGCTGCACCAGCGAGCCGCCGGAGTTGTTGCATACCCCGCCGATCACCGACGCCCCGATGCACGAGGAGCCAATCACCGAGTGCGGCTCCCGGCCCAGCGGCTTCAGCGCTTTTTCCAGGGAGTAGAGGGTGGTGCCAGGCCAGGCCAGCACCTGCTTGCCCTCATCGATCAGCTGGAGCCGATCGAGGCGCAGGGTGCTGATAATCACGATGTCGCGATCGTAGTCGTTGCCGCTCGGCGTTGAGCCTTCGGTAAGGCCGGTATTCGCCGCCTGCATCAAAATGATCTTATCGTTACGCACGCAAAGATTGAGCACGTGCCAGAGCTGCAGCAGCGTCTCGGGGAAGACCACTGCCAGCGCCTTGCCCTCGCCGGAGCGGAAGCCTTTGCGGTAGCGGGCGGTCTTGGCCGGATCGGTAAGCAGCTGCGCATGGCCCACCAGTCGGGCAAGTTCGCTGAGAAAGAGGGGGTTATTTTGTAGGGGCACAGCAGACATTTTCCACTCCTTGTGGCAAGGCCAGAATCATCTGATAAAGCATAGCGCGGGAAAATCTATCCCGGCGGACTAATTGCCAGAAAAATAAGAGAATAACCCTGCAAGGCGCGCTACGATTATGGCACACTGCATTTTTTGCACGGTCAGGCCGCTGAGTCGGCTGTTAATACAAGAGAGTGAACGACATGAAATGGCTATGTTCAGTAGGTGTCGCCGTAGGGCTGGCGCTGCAACCCGCGTTGGCAGAGGATACGTCCGCTAACCATCCCCTGACGCCGCAGGCGCGGGATGCATACGTCACGGATTTACTCAAAAAGATGACGGTCGACGAAAAAATTGGCCAGCTACGCCTGATCAGCGTCGGACCGGATAACCCGAAAGAGGCGATCCGCGACATGATCAAAGCCAGCCAGGTGGGGGCGATTTTTAACACCGTGACCCGCCAGGATATCCGTGCGATGCAGGATCAGGCGATGCAGCTTAGCCGCCTGAAGATCCCTCTCTTTTTCGCCTTCGACGTGGTGCACGGTCAGCGTACCGTTTTCCCAATTAGCCTCGGCCTGGCCTCCTCCTTCGATCTTGACGCGGTCAAAACCGTCGGCCGCATCTCCGCCTATGAAGCGGCGGACGACGGTCTGAACATGACCTGGGCTCCGATGGTCGACGTCACGCGCGATCCGCGCTGGGGCCGTGGCTCCGAGGGCTTTGGGGAGGATACCTACCTTACCGCGATGATGGGTAAAACCATGGTCGAAGCGATGCAGGGCAAAAGCCCGGCGGATCGCTACTCGGTGATGACCAGCGTGAAACACTTCGCTGCCTACGGTGCCGTGGAGGGCGGGAAAGAGTACAACACCGTCGACATGAGCCCGCAGCGCCTGTTTAACGACTACATGCCGCCCTATAAAGCGGCGCTGGACGCCGGCAGCGGCGGGGTGATGATTGCCCTTAACTCGCTCAACGGCACCCCGGCCTCCTCTGATTCGTGGCTGCTGAAGGATCTCCTGCGCGATGACTGGAAATTTAAAGGCATCACTATCTCCGATCACGGGGCGATTAAAGAGCTGATCAAACACGGTACGGCCGCGGATCCAGAGGATGCGGTGCGTGTGGCGATCAAGTCTGGCGTCGATATGAGCATGGCCGATGAGTACTACAGCAAGTACCTGCCGGGGCTGATCAAGAGCGGCAAAGTCACCATGGACGAGCTGGATGACGCCACGCGCCACGTGCTCAACGTCAAATACGATATGGGGCTGTTCAACGATCCCTACAGCCACCTCGGCCCGAAAGAGAGCGATCCGCAGGACACCAACGCCGAGAGCCGCCTGCACCGCAAAGAGGCGCGGGAAGTGGCGCGCGAAAGCATGGTGCTGCTGAAAAACCGCCTGGAGACGCTGCCGCTGAAAAAATCGGCCACCGTTGCCGTGGTGGGGCCGCTGGCCGACAGCAAGCGTGACGTGATGGGCAGCTGGTCCGCCGCTGGGGTGAGTGACCAGTCCGTGACCGTACTGACCGGGATCAAAAATGCGGTCGGCAGCGAAGGGAAAGTCATCTTTGCGAAAGGCGCAAACGTCACCAACGACAAAGATATTATTACGTTCCTTAACCAGTATGAGCCGGCTATTCAGGTTGACGAGCGCACGCCGCAGGCAATGATTGACGAAGCGGTCAAGGCAGCGAATGACGCTGACGTGGTAGTCGCCGTGGTGGGCGAGTCTCAGGGCATGGCGCACGAGGCCTCCAGCCGGACCGACATCACCATTCCTCAGAGCCAGCAGGATCTGATCGCCGCTCTGAAAGCCACCGGCAAGCCGCTGGTGCTGGTGTTGATGAACGGCCGTCCGCTGGCCATGGTCAAGCAGGACCAGCAGGCAGATGCCATTCTGGAAACCTGGTTCGCCGGTACCGAGGGCGGCAACGCCGTAGCCGACGTGCTGTTTGGCGACTACAACCCGTCCGGCAAGCTGCCGATCTCCTTCCCGCGTTCGGTAGGGCAGATCCCGGTCTACTACAGCCACCTGAACACCGGTCGTCCGTACAACGCCGAGCACCCCAATAAGTACACCTCGCGCTACTTTGACGAGGCTAACGGGCCGCTTTACCCGTTCGGCTACGGCCTGAGCTACACTACCTTCAGCGTCTCTGACGTTAAGCTCTCCGCCCCGACGCTCTCGCGTGACGGTACGGTCACCGCCAGCGTTGACGTGACCAACACCGGCAAGCGGGAAGGGGCCACGGTAATGCAGATGTACATTCAGGATGTTACCGCCTCCCAGAGCCGTCCGGTGAAGGAGCTAAAGGGCTTTGATAAGGTCAACCTCAAGCCGGGCGAGACCCAGACCGTCAGCTTCCCGATCGACATTAATGCCCTGAAGTTCTGGAATCAGAAGATGAAATACGATGCTGAACCAGGCAAGTTTAATGTCTTTATCGGCACCGACTCCGCCCGGGTAAAACAGGCGCAGTTCGCGTTGCAATAAGCAAAAGGGCCAGTTTACTGGCCCTTGTTTTTATGAGATGAGTAAGAGCAACCGCAATTTCAACAAGAATGAGGAAAGTGCAATGGCAATGATAAAAACAACGCTGAGCTCACTGGTATTGATGGCTGCCGTGAGCCTGCCTGCGCTGGCGGCTGAGCCGGTCAAAGTCGGCTCGAAAATTGATACCGAAGGGGCGCTGCTCGGCAATATTATTCTGCAAGTGCTGGAAAGCCACGGCGTAAAAACCGTCAATAAAGTTCAGCTGGGAACCACGCCGGTAGTACGCGGGGCGATCACCTCCGGCGAGCTGGACATCTATCCAGAGTACACCGGCAACGGCGCGTTCTTCTTTAAAGATGAGAACGATGCGGCATGGAAAAACGCCCAGCAGGGCTACGAGAAGGTCAAAAAGCTCGACTTTGAGCAGAACAAGCTGGTGTGGCTGACTCCGGCTCCGGCCAACAACACCTGGACCATCGCCGTACGCAAAGAGATGGCGGAGAAGAACAAGCTCACCTCGCTGGCCGATCTCAGCGGCTACCTGAAGAAGGGCGGGGCGTTTAAGCTGGCGGCGTCGGCAGAGTTTATCGAGCGCGCCGATGCCCTCCCGGCGTTTGAAAAAGCCTACGACTTCAAGCTGGATCAGAAGCAGCTCCTCTCCCTGGCCGGGGGCGATACGGCGGTTACCATTAAAGCGGCGGCTCAGCAGACCTCTGGCGTGAACGCGGCGATGGCCTACGGTACCGACGGCCCGGTTGCGGCTCTTGGCCTGCAAACCCTGAGCGATCCAAAAGGCGTTCAGCCGATCTATGCCCCGACGCCGGTAGTGCGTGAGGCGGTGCTGAAGGCCTATCCGCAGCTGGAAGAGTGGCTGAAGCCGGTATTTGCCAGCCTGGATGAGAAAACGCTCCAGCAGCTTAATGCCAGCATCGCCGTTGAAGGGCTGGATGCCAAAAAAGTCGCCGCCGATTATCTGAAACAGAAAGGGCTGGTGAAGTAATCCGCCCGACAGGACAGGAACGTGTCTATACGCTGTCATAATCGCGTCTTGCTGCTGCTGGTGGCGCTTGCTCTGGCGGCAGCGCTGCTGCCTTTTGTCAACTATGCGCCAAATCGGCTGATGTCCGGCGAGAGCCGGGCGCTGTGGCAGATTTGGCCGCACTCGCCCGCGCTGTGGCTTCCCGTACCGCTGCTCTTTTTCGCGCTCTGCTTTTTGCCCCGGCGCTGGCCGCTGGTGGCGACGCTGGCGCTGGCTGAGCTGTGCTTTATTGTGCTGGTATGGGGGGCGGGTAAAGCCGCTACCGATCTGGCGCAGTCGGGCAGCGCTCTGGCGCGCACCTCCATCGGCAGCGGTCTCTGGCTCTGGCTGGCTCTGGCGCTGCTTGCCTGCAGCGACGCCATCCGCCGCCTTACCGTTAATCCCCTCTGGCGCTGGCTGTTACAGGCCCAGATCTGGCTGGTGCCGCTGCTGCTCTTGCACCTGGGGGCGCTGAATCATCTCTCGCTGATGAAAGAGTATGCCAACCGCCAGGACGTGTTTAACGACGCCCTGGCCCAGCACCTGGTTCTGCTGCTGGGGACGCTACTTCCGGCGCTGCTGCTGGGCGGTGCGCTGGGGCTGTGGTGCTACCGCCATCCGGCGCGGCAGGCACCGGTATTTACCGTGCTGAACGTTATCCAGACCGTGCCCTCCGTGGCGCTGTTTGGTCTGCTGATCGCCCCGCTGGCCGGCCTGGTGGCGCACTTTCCCGCGCTTAGCCGCGTCGGTATTGCCGGAACGGGACTGACGCCCGCGCTGATCGCGCTGGTGCTTTACGCCCTCTTGCCGCTGGTGCGCGGGGTCGTAGCCGGCCTGAACCAGGTACCCAGAGACGTGCTGGAGAGCGCGGCCGGCATGGGGATGAGCGCCCGTCAGCGCTTCTTCCAGGTGCGCCTGCCGCTGGCCCTGCCAGTGCTGCTGCGCAGCCTGCGGGTGGTGACGGTGCAGACGGTGGGTATGGCGGTGATCGCCGCCCTGATTGGCGCGGGCGGCTTTGGGGCGCTGGTCTTTCAGGGACTGCTTAGCAGCGCCCTGGATCTGGTGCTGCTGGGGGTGATCCCAACGATTGCCCTGGCGGTGGTCGTCGACGCCCTTTTTGGCTTATGGATAGCGCTGCTGAAGGTAAAAGAGCCATGATCGAGTTCACGCAGGTTAGCAAAATGTTTAACGGGCAGAGCGCGGTCAGCGATCTCAATCTGCACTTCAAAAACGGGGCTTTTTCGGTGCTGATCGGCACCTCAGGCTCCGGGAAATCCACTACCCTGAAGATGATCAACCGGCTGGTGGAGCACGACGCGGGTACTATCCGCTTTGCCGGGGAGGAGATCCGCAGTTTGCCGCTGCTGGCTCTGCGGCGGCGCATGGGGTACGCCATTCAGTCTATCGGCCTCTTTCCCCACTGGACGGTGGCGCAAAATATCGCCACCGTGCCGCAGCTGCTGAAGTGGCCCCGGGCGAAAATCGATGCCCGCATTGATGAGCTGATGGCTCTGCTGGGGCTGGATCCGCAGCTGCGCGGTCGCTATCCGCACCAGCTTTCCGGCGGTCAACAGCAGCGCGTCGGCGTGGCACGGGCGCTGGCGGCCGACCCGGAGGTGCTGCTGATGGATGAGCCTTTCGGCGCGCTGGATCCGGTGACCCGTGGCACGCTCCAGCAGGAGATGAAGCGTATCCACCGCCTGCTGGGACGCACGATTGTGCTGGTCACCCACGATATCGACGAGGCGCTGCAGCTGGCGGACAACCTGGTGCTGATGGATGAGGGCAGGGTGGTGCAGCAGGGGACGCCGCTGGAGATGCTGACCCGTCCCGCGAGTGCGTTTGTCCGCACCTTTTTTGGCCGCAGTGAACTGGGCGTCCGTCTGCTCTCCCTGCGTAGCGTGGGTGACTATGTCCGGCCCGGCGAGCAGGTAGCCGGAGAGCCGCTGGATGCGGCCATGACCCTGCGCGACGCGCTCTCCGCGTTTGTTGCCCGGCGCTGCGAGGTGCTGCCGGTGGCCAACGCCGAGGGGGTATCCTATGGCGCAATCCACTTCCAGGATCTGCTTCGCGCGGAGGCCAGCCGTGAAAGTCATTCGTGATCCGCTTCTGTGGCTTATTGCGCTGTTTATCGCGCTGCTGGTGGCGCTGCCCTACAGCGGCGGCCTGTTTAGCGCGCTCTTTCCAGAGCTCTCACGGCCGCTCTATCAGCAGGAGAGCTTTATCTCCCTGACGCTGGCTCACTTCTGGCTGGTGGGCGTCTCCAGCGCGATAGCCGTGGTGCTGGGCGTTGGCGCGGGCATCGCCGTAACCCGCCCGGCGGGACTGGAGTTTCGCTCGCTGGTAGAGACCATCGCTGCGGTTGGACAGACCTTTCCGCCGGTAGCGGTGCTGGCAATCGCCGTGCCGGTGATGGGCTTTGGCAAAGAGCCGGCCATCATCGCGCTTACCCTCTACGGGATACTGCCTGTTTTGCAGGGGACGCTGGCGGGGTTTGCGGCGCTGCCTGGCGGCGTGGTGAGCGTGGCGGAGGGGATGGGGCTGAGCGGATGGCAGCGCCTGTTCAAGGTAGAGCTGCCGCTGGCCGCGCCGGTGATCCTGGCCGGGGTACGGACCTCGGTGATTATCAATATCGGTACGGCGGCAATTGCCTCAACGGTGGGGGCAAATACGCTGGGGACGCCGATTATTATCGGCCTGAGCGGATTCAACACCGCCTACGTTCTGCAGGGCGCGCTACTGGTGGCCCTGGCGGCAATTATTGTCGACCGCTGCTTTGAACGGCTGGCACGCCGTCTTAGCCAGCATGCAAAATAAAGGTGTAGCCCGCCAGCATCACGCCGCCGATGCCGCCCACGGCCATCAGAAAGAAAAGGGTAACGATAGAAATTTTGGCTGCGTTCATGATGTGCTCCTTATTTAAGCGCATAAGTATAACGTGAAGCGCAGCTGTTAATAAAACATTAAATGCCGAGCGGATAGATGGCATGCCCGGCGGCCTGCCACGTTGCCAACTGCTGCCGCTGGGCCAGGGTAGGGGCATCACCGCACCACACCATCAGGGTGTGGCCCTCAAACAGATCGGGGCGCAGATGATTAAGCGAGTTTGCCAGCACCTCCACGCGCCAGCCCTGCTCGCTAATCCGCCAGCCCTCCAGCCATAGCCGGGTGGTATCGTGAATATTCCAGCCGACGACCAGCGCATCCTTGTTGTACTTCTTTCGAGACGCGGCAAGGGAGGCAGAGATGTGGTTGATCAAGATGCCGTCAAGCAGGCTGAGCATCGCCAGTAGCGTGGGCTGCTGGCAGCGCAGACGGCGACGAAGCGGGCTCAGCAGATGCAGGGTAAGCGTTTCGGCGGGGTAGTCGCGGGTGCGCTCCTTTAGCCACTGGCGCAGGCGGGGAATGTTGCCGTTTTGCAGCAGCTGCAGCAGCGCCTCCTGCTGGTCGCGCCAGCCGTTTGAACCATCCAGCGACTCGTTAAGCAGCAGCGCCTGGACTTTACTCACCGGCACGCCGGTGTCGATCCAGCGCTTTATTTCACGGATCAGGTCGATATCCGCATCGTTAAATAGCCGATGTCCGCCATCCGTGCGCTGCGGCTTCAGTAGTCCGTACCGTCGCTGCCAGGCGCGCAGCGTAACGGGATTGATATCACAGAGCAAAGCCACTTCACCGATCGTGTAAAGCGCCATGATTCCACCTTTGCCAGCAGACTCCATTTCCCGAGGATCGATCCCCAGCCTATCAGAAGGGACCGATGATTTTATGATCGCTTTGTAACAATTTCGTCAAATAACCGGGTCTGTTTTGTGATAGTGAGCACGATTTGTCGATTTATTGCAATGCTTAAAAGAAAGTTACACCCACTCACTGTATGTTACGCGTTTTTACCGGGATGGACGCACGCGCATGTATGAATTTAATCTGGTTTTACTGCTTTTGCAGCAGATGTGCGTTTTTCTGGTTATCGCCTGGCTAATGAGTAAAACCCGGCTCTTTATCCCCCTGATGCAGGTCACCGTCCGGCTGCCGCACAAGCTGCTCTGCTACGTGACCTTCTCGATTTTCTGCATTCTCGGGACCTACTTTGGCCTGCATATCGAAGACTCTATCGCCAATACGCGGGCCATCGGCGCGGTAATGGGAGGCCTGCTGGGCGGTCCAGTGGTAGGCGCGCTGGTGGGATTCACCGGCGGCCTGCACCGCTACTCAATGGGCGGGATGACCGCCCTGAGCTGCATGCTCTCCACGATGGTTGAAGGATTGCTCGGCGGACTGGTGCACAGCATCATGATCAAGCGTGGCCGCACCGACTACGTCTTTAACCCTCTGACCGCGGGGGCAATCACCCTGGTGGCGGAGCTGGTGCAGATGATGATTATTCTGCTCATCGCCCGGCCCTTTGCCGACGCTCTGCATCTAGTGAGCAGCATCGCTGCGCCGATGATGGTGACCAATACCGTGGGCGCGGCGCTGTTTATGCGCATCCTGCTGGACAAGCGCGCCATGTTCGAAAAGTACACCTCAGCCTTCTCCGCCACCGCGTTGAAAGTAGCGGCCTCCACGGAGGGGATTTTACGCCAGGGGTTTAACGAAGAGAACAGCATGAAGGTGGCTCAGGTGCTCTATCAGGAGCTGGATATTGGCGCGGTCGCCATCACCGACCGGGAGAAGCTGCTGGCGTTTAAGGGCATCGGTGACGATCACCATCTGCCGGGGCGGCCCATCTCCTCCGCCTGGACCAAAAAGACCCTTGAGACCGGCGAAGTCGTCTACGCCGACGGTAATGAGGTGCCGTACCGCTGCTCGCTGCACCCCCAGTGCAAGCTCGGCTCGACGCTGGTGATCCCGCTGCGCGGTGAAAATCAGCGGGTGATGGGCACCATCAAGCTCTACGAAGCGAAAAACCGGCTGTTCAGCTCTATCAACCGCACGCTGGGAGAGGGGATTGCCCAGCTGCTGTCGGCGCAGATTCTGGCCGGACAGTACGAGCGGCAGAAGGCGCTCCTGACCCAGTCAGAGATCAAGCTGCTCCATGCCCAGGTCAATCCACATTTTCTGTTTAACGCGCTCAACACGCTGAAGGCGGTGATCCGCCGCGACAGCGATCAGGCGGGCCAGCTGGTACAGTATCTCTCCACCTTCTTCCGTAAAAACCTGAAGCGTCCGTCGGAGGTGGTCACCCTGGCGGATGAGATTGAGCATGTGAATGCCTATCTGCAAATCGAGAAGGCGCGCTTCCAGGCTAACTTGCAGGTGACGCTGTACGTGCCCGATGCGCTGGCCCATCAGCAGCTTCCGGCTTTTACCCTACAGCCGATTGTAGAAAATGCGATTAAGCACGGCACCTCGCAGCTGCTTGGCGTAGGGGAGATCACCATTCAGGCCAGCCAGGATCAACATCACCTGGTGCTGGATATTGAAGATAACGCGGGTCTCTACCAGCCGAAAACCGATGCCAGCGGGCTGGGGATGAGCCTTGTGGACAAGCGCCTGCGGGCGCGGTTTGGCGATACCTGCGGCATTACCGTCCAGTGCGAGCCGGATCGTTTTACCCGTATTACCCTGCGACTGCCTCTGGAGGAGAACGCATGTTAAAAGTGTTGATTGTCGATGACGAGCCGCTGGCGCGGGAGAACCTGCGCGTTCTGCTGGAAGATGAGAGTGAGATTGAGATTGTCGGCGAATGTGCCAACGCCATAGAGGCGCTGGGGGCGGTGCACAAGCTGCGTCCAGACGTGCTGTTTCTGGATATCCAGATGCCACGCATCAGCGGGCTGGAGATGGTCGGCATGCTCGACCCGGATCAGCGTCCTTACGTGGTGTTTCTTACCGCCTTTGATGAATATGCGGTGAAGGCCTTTGAAGAGCACGCCTTTGACTATCTGCTTAAGCCCATCGAGGCGGCACGGCTGGAGAAGACGCTCCAGCGCCTGCGCCATGCCCGGGGCGTGCAGGACATCTCCCTGCTGCCGGAGAACCAGCAGGCGCTGAAGTTCATCCCCTGCACTGGCCACAGCCGTATCTGGCTGCTGCAAATGGATGACGTGGCCTTTGTCAGCAGCCGGATGAGCGGCGTCTATGTCACCAACCACGAAGGCAAAGAGGGCTTTACCGAGCTCACGCTGCGCACTCTGGAGCAGCGTACGCCGCTGATGCGCTGCCATCGTCAGTATCTGGTGAATATGGCCCATCTGCAGGAGATCCGCTTTGAGGATAATGGCCAGGCCGAGCTGCTGCTGCGCGACGGCCACACCGTGCCGGTCAGCCGTCGCTACCTCAAAAATCTAAAAGAGGCGCTGGGGTTGTAACGTTCGGTGGTACACTGTGCGTTTGCGAAAATCACCGCTGAAGAGACTATGCTGAACAACGATATTTTACGTAGCCTGCGCTACACCCTGAAAGCCAACAACACCGAGCTGCAACGGATCTTTACCCTTGGCGGCGCAGAGGCCAGCGAGCAGCAGATTGCTGTCTGGCTGCGTAAAGAGGAGGAGGCGGGTTTCCAGGCCTGTCCGGACATTGTAATGTCGACCTTTCTCAACGGGCTGATCTATGCCCGCCGTGGCAAAGACGACTCTGCCCCCGATCTGAAGACCGAGCGCAAGCTGAATAATAATATTGTGCTGAAAAAGCTGCGCATCGCCTTTGCGTTAAAAACCGACGATATTCTGGCTATTCTGACTGAGCAGCAGTTCCGCGTATCGATGCCGGAAATTACTGCGATGATGCGTGCCCCGGATCATAAAAACTATCGCGAGTGTGGGGATCAATTCTTCCGCTATTTCCTGCGGGGTCTGGCCGTTCGTCTGCACGCGGCTAAATAAGGTAGGACTGCCCGGCAACTGGCGCTGCCGGGCATAAAGCAGATTATTTCACTTCTTTAAAGCCGCGAGACTCCAGCAGCTGCTCAGATTTTTTCATGCTGATACCTTCTTTGATTTCACCGGTAAACGCCGTGCCCTGCACTTTCTGCAGCGCATCGCGATCAACTTTGGTGTAATCAACGGTTAAGGTCTCAGTGGCATAGGTATCCTGGTAGTCCAGGCTCTCATCCACGCCTTTAATCTCTTTATACTGCTCGCTGATTGGCCCCAGGCGCTGCATGGCCACCTCTTTATTTGGGATCCCCAGCGCATCATAGTGCAGGGTATTTTTCGCCGTCTGGCGCAGCACGACGTCGTTTTTGTAGTAATAGGTCAGCTCAACGTTGGTTTTACCGTCTGACCAGGTAAAGGTCTTACTCTCCTCTTTGTCGCCGCAGCCGCTTAAGGTAATTACCAACAGTGCAGTAAACGCAGTAGCAATGATTTTTTTCACAATATTCATACTTTTCCCTTATTTAAAATAACCCTGTCCCTAGAATCATAGCGCAATAAAAAAAGGGTGCTGTATTTACAGCACCCTTTGCGGATTATTTAACCTGTTGTCCCGGCTGCGCACCGCTGTCCGGGCTAAGCAGGAAGATATCCTTCCCGCCAGGGCCGGCGGCCATCACCATGCCTTCCGAGACGCCAAAGCGCATCTTGCGCGGCGCAAGGTTGGCGACCATCACCGTCAGGCGGCCCACCAGCGCGGCCGGATCCGGATAGGCAGAGCGAATGCCGGAGAAGACGTTACGCTTCTCGCCGCCGAGATCCAGGGTCAGACGCAGCAGCTTGTCGGAGCCGTCAACGAACTCGGCGTTCTCAATCAATGCCACACGCATATCGACTTTAGCGAAGTCGTCAAAGCTGATGGTCTCCTGAATCGGATCGTCTGCCAGCGGGCCGGTGACCGGCGCAGCGGCGGCTTTCACCTCTTCTTTAGAGGCTTCCACCAGGGCGTCTACCTGCTTCATCTCGATGCGGTTATAGAGTGCCTTAAAGGTATTTACCTTGTGGCTCAGCAGCGGCTGCTGGATAGCATCCCACGTCAGTTCGGTGTTCAGGAACGCTTCGGCACGCGCGGCCAGCTGCGGCAGCACCGGCTTCAGCCAGGTCATCAGAACACGGAACAGGTTAAGACCCATGGTGCAGATAGCCTGCAGATCGGCGTCGCGGCCCTCCTGCTTCGCCACCACCCACGGTGCCTGCTCGTCAACGTAGCGGTTTGCCACGTCGGCCAGGGCCATGATCTCACGCACCGCTTTACCAAACTCGCGGTTCTCCCAGGCTTCGCCAATGCTGGCTGCCGCATCGGTGAAGGTTTTATACAGCGCCGGATCCGGCAGCTCGGCCGCCAGCACGCCGTCAAAGCGCTTGGCGATAAAGCCCGCGTTACGGGAGGCGAGGTTCACCACCTTGTTAACGATGTCGGCATTCACGCGCTGGACGAAATCTTCCAGGTTCAGGTCGATATCATCGATGCGCGAAGAGAGCTTGGCAGTGTAGTAGTAGCGCAGGCTGTCGGCGTCAAAATGGTTCAGCCAGGTGCTGGCCTTGATAAAGGTTCCGCGCGATTTAGACATCTTCGCGCCGTTTACCGTCACGTAGCCGTGCACGAACAGGTTGGTCGGCTTGCGGAAGTTGCTGCCTTCCAGCATCGCTGGCCAGAACAGGCTGTGGAAGTAGACGATATCCTTGCCGATAAAGTGATACAGCTCGGCGTCGGAATCTTTCTTCCAGTATTCGTCGAAGCTGGTGGTGTCCCCACGCTTGTCGCACAGGTTCTTGAACGAGCCCATATAGCCGATCGGCGCATCCAGCCAGACGTAGAAGTATTTGCCCGGTGCGTTCGGAATTTCAAAGCCGAAGTAGGGCGCATCGCGGGAGATATCCCACTGCTGCAGGCCAGATTCAAACCACTCCTGCATTTTGTTAGCAACCTGCTCCTGCAGCGCGCCTGAGCGGGTCCAGGCCTGCAACATTTCGCTGAACGACGGCAGGTCAAAGAAGAAGTGCTCAGAGTCACGCATCACCGGCGTCGCGCCAGACACCACCGACTTCGGCTCAATTAGCTCGGTCGGGCTGTAGGTCGCGCCGCAGACTTCGCAGTTATCGCCATACTGATCCGGTGACTTACATTTCGGGCAGGTGCCTTTCACAAAACGGTCCGGCAGGAACATGCCTTTCTCTGGATCGTAGAGCTGAGAGATGGTGCGGTTCTTAATAAAACCGTTCTCTTTCAGGCGACCGTAGATCAGCTCGGACAGCTCGCGGTTCTCTTCGCTGTGCGTAGAGTGGTAGTTGTCATAGCTGATATCAAAGCCAGCGAAATCGGTCTGGTGCTCCTGGCTCATCTCACCGATCATCTGCTCCGGGGTAATGCCAAGCTGCTGAGCTTTCAGCATGATTGGCGTGCCGTGGGCATCGTCGGCGCAGATGAAGTTGACGTCGTGGCCGCGCATTCGCTGGTAACGGACCCAGACATCAGCCTGGATGTGCTCCAGCATATGGCCGAGGTGGATGGAGCCGTTTGCGTACGGCAGCGCGCACGTTACCAGAATTTTTTTCGCGACTTGAGTCATAGTGAGCATTACGTCTTCTGTAAAAAAAGGGGTTTTGATATTACCAAATGGGGCACTATTAAGTAAGCACAAACCTTTTTCTTTCAGGTAAACTTGCTACACGAGCTTTTCACCTACAAGAACAGAGGAGTCGGGATGAACTCTCAATCCCAGGCCAAATCACCGGAAGCCCTGCGAGCAATGGTAGCCGGAACGCTGGCGAATTTTCAGCACCCCACCCTGAAGCATAATCTCACCGCATTAAAAGCCGTGCACCACGTTGCCTGGCTGGATGATACTGTGCACATCGAACTGCTGATGCCCTTTGCCTGGCGCAGCGCGTTTGAGGAGCTGAAGGAGCAGTGCAGCGCCGAGCTGCTGCGCATCACTGGCGCAAAAGCCATCGACTGGAAGCTGTCCCACACCATCGCCACGCTGAAGCGTGTTAAAAACCAGCCGGGCATTAACGGCGTGAAGAACATTATTGCCGTTAGCTCTGGCAAGGGCGGGGTAGGGAAGTCCTCTACCGCGGTCAACCTGGCGCTGGCGCTGGCTGCCGAAGGGGCGAAGGTCGGTATTCTTGATGCCGATATCTACGGTCCGTCAATTCCGGCGATGCTGGGCACCGAAGGCAATCGCCCGACCTCCCCGGACGGCACCCACATGGCGCCGATTATGGCCCACGGCCTGGCGACCAACTCTATCGGCTATCTGGTTACCGATGATAACGCCATGGTATGGCGCGGCCCGATGGCCAGCAAAGCGCTGCTGCAGCTGCTGCAGGAGTCAATGTGGCCGGATCTGGACTACCTGGTACTGGATATGCCGCCGGGTACCGGGGATATTCAGCTAACGCTGGCGCAAAATATCCCGGTGACCGGGGCGCTGGTGGTGACCACCCCGCAGGATATCGCCCTGATCGACGCCAAAAAAGGCATCGTGATGTTTGAGAAGGTGGAAGTGCCGGTGCTCGGCATCGTCGAGAACATGAGCATGCATATTTGCAGCAACTGCGGTCATCACGAAGCCATCTTTGGCACCGGTGGTGCCGAGAAGCTGGCCGAGCAGTATCACACTGAACTGCTGGGACAGATGCCGCTGCACATTACGCTGCGTGAGGATCTCGATAACGGCACGCCGACGGTGATCCACCGTCCTGATAGCGAGTTCACCGCCCTCTACCGCCGTCTGGCCGGGCGCGTTGCCGCTCAGCTCTACTGGCAGGGTGATGTGATCCCGTCAGAGATCGCGTTCCGCGCGGTGTAATTGTTATTGCCGGGCCTACATCCTGCGCCAACGTAGGCTGGGCAAACGCAGTGCCGCCCGGCATGGCAGCATTAGCCTGGAAATGCCCGGTGGCGCTACCGCTTACCGGGCCTACCTTGCTACGGCAACCGATAGTGTAAGAGGTAGTAATCCCCTTCCGGTGCCTCGCCTCGCGCCTCGATATGCCAGCCGTGGCGGCGATAAAACGCCAGCGCGGCTTTGTTCTCAGTAAGGCACTTCAGCGATCCCGAACTGGTAAAATTCGACTGCACCTTCTTCAGCAGCGCGCTACCGACGCCCTGACCCTGATACGCCGGGTCAACAAACAGGTTGTGGACGAAATTATCGTTCAGCGTGACCGATGCGAAGCCCAGGCGGTGCCCATCTTCATCGGCCACCCAGATACGCTCTCCGAGCGTCGCAGCATCAAAATCTTCCAGCTGCCAGTCGCTACCGTCTATCCAGGTCCAGCAGGTGCGCCGGGCATGCAGATAAAGCGTGCGCAGGAAGGGGCGATCGCTCTCTTGCCAGGGGCGAATAATCATCGGTGGTAGAAAATCTCACCGTCATAAACTTTAAGGATCTTACCTTCGGGTTCGGTGATCAGCACGTAGTTGCCGCCCATATAGGTCCAGTGGCTGCCGGCATCGGGCGCAGGCAGGTTACGCTGCTGCCACGCTTTAATATTGTACTCGTCAGTGAGGTACATCGGCGGAACGGTGTCGCCGATTTTGAATTTGGTAAAGTCAGCAGCAAATTCCTGCAGTTCGTATTTCGATATGCCCGTGGCAGCAGCAGTCTGTGGCGCTGCAAAAGCGGCGCTCGCTGATACCAGCAGTGCACCAAGAAGCATCAGTTTGGTCTTACCCATGGTCTCTCCATATTTTGCCGGGCGGGCTGTTCTCATCTGGCCCTTTAATATTACGTGCGCGCTATCATCGCTGTGATTTCTCACTGAAAGCAATAGCAAAAGCTATCATGCTCGCGCGTGCTTTGGAAAAAAGTGTAAGCAAATGCAGGAGAAAGCAGAAGCAGCGGATCGCTAAAAAAGCCATCCGCTTGAGAAGGGCGATCCCTTTTGGGATGATTCCTGGCGTTAAAAACCTTCCAGCACGATCTTGCCTACTGCCCGGTGGGATTCCAACAGACGGTGGGCTTTACGCAGGTTCTCAGCGTTGATTGCGCCAAAGTGTTCGCCCAGGGTGGTCTTAATCACCCCATCGTCGATAAGCGAGGCGACGCGAGTCAGCAGGCGGTGCTGCTCAATGATGTCCTGAGTTTCGAACATTGAGCGGGTAAACATAAACTCCCAGTGCAGAGAGATGCTCTTTGCCTTGAGCGGGCGCGCATCCAGCGTCTCGGGATCGTCAATCAGCGCCAGCTTGCCCTGTGGGATCAGCGCCTCAATCAGCTGCTGATAGTGCTCCTCGGTATTGTTGAGGCTGGCGACGTGGGTGACGTGCTGAATGCCAATACGAGCCAGCTCTTCGGTGAGCGGCTTGCTGTGATCGATAACGTGATGTGCCCCGAGGTCGGTAACCCACTGCTGGCTTTCCGGGCGTGACGCCGTGCCGATCACCGTCATTTTGGTGAGCTTACGGGCAAGCTGGGTCATGATGGAACCGACCCCACCCGCTGCCCCGACGATCAGCAGCACGTCGCCTTCGTTGCCGTCTTCATTAATGCCCAGGCGATCGAACAGCATCTCCCAGGCCGTAATAGCAGTAAGCGGCAGCGCGGCGGCGGAGGCATTGTCCAGAGAAGCGGGCTTCAGCGCCACGATGCGCTCATCCACCAGCTGATACTCACTATTGCTGCCTGGGCGGGTCAGCGCTCCGGCGTACCACACGGTGTCGCCGGGCTTAAACAGCGTCACCGCGTCGCCGACGTCGGCCACGACGCCGACTGCATCCCAGCCGAGAATACGCGGCGTGTCGGCGTTAAAGCCCGCGCGCACTTTGGTATCTACCGGGTTAACAGAGATGGCGCTTATCTGTACCAGCAGGTCGTGGCCGTGCGCGACCGGTTTTTCAATCTCAATGTCCTGTAGGGCATCAACGTTGCCGTTGGCCTGCGCCGCAGCGGTAATAGCGATAGCTTTCATAAATACTCCATAGCATGAGTGGCTTCAGATGAATAAGTTTAGGGTAACCAGCACCGGACGCGGGAAACAGCCTTTGATAACAGCAGCACTTATCCTCCGCGAGTGAAAATCGCCTCTGTTTGCGCTACTGTTGAGCCTTACTCATAAGTCGTGAGACGCTGTTGATTCTCAACGATAATTTTAACGATCTCTACTATCTAACCGTGGTGGCGAAGGCGCGCAGGCAGAGGGAAACCAAGGGACAATTAAAGAAGAGAAAATATAGAGCGGGTAAATAGTCCTAACAGCTTACCCCCTATTTTGCTAATAGGGTTGTCATAAATATAACAATCGAAAGTATCACGAAAGTATATAAGATATTTTTCACATAACCATACATTACAGTGTGGGGCTTATGAATATAAAGATAGCTCGTGAGGGATATAATTGCGATATAGCTACATAAATACGCTATCTCGCAATAGGTTAGATCAAACATGTTTCACCTTATAAACCCCTGGGCTAAACCAGGGGTGGAGATATTAAAACGAGTAGCCAGCGCCGATAGAGAATGTATTAACCTGCGTATCGAACACTTTGCTACCTTCATAATTAGCATCAAGGAAGATAGACGGTGTTACATGCACCTTAACGCCAGCAGAGTAAGCAAAGCCGTTTTCTCTCTCTGTATCTTCCCATTTCTCACCGTAACCTCTAATTTTTACTTTTACCGCACCACGCCCTACACCTGCCATAACGTAAGGTGTGAAGTATTCGTTAAGCTGGTATTGAGCACCTACCAGCACTGATCCGTATGCATAATCAGCTTCACCTTTAAAACCTGCTTCCTCTGCTGTCTCTTTCTTTCCCGTGAGAGTAATAGAAGAGATAAAGCCGAGGTTAGAACCTTCTGGCGTATAGCTATATTTAGCGTTTAGGCCGTTCAGATTTGTTCCAGCAGCGCGGCTATTGGCATAACCAACAGATACATCACTGGCAGCGTTAGCAACGCCAACAGATGCTAATACAGCCAGTACAATTAAACCTTTATTTACATTAACAAACACTATTTATTACCTTGCCGTTGATATAATAATTAAGACGCGATGTTATTTGCAGGTTTTTTTGTTATTAAAATTTTTTAGAAAACGCCATTATTAATGGAAATGTGAATGACCGCCAAAGCCTTCAGATTTAGAATTATCATTACCATAGCCATGACCGCCGAAAGCATGGGAATGTGCATTCTCAGCACCCCGACCCTTATCTCCACTAGCATGCGAGTTATGAGTCTGAACGTTATGGTTACTACGCACAGGAACATCAAAGACGCTTTCCATTGGCACAGAAATTTGCGCAGTAGGGTTAGTGGCCGCAATTGCTCCAGCAGTGGTCATAGCGTCCCCCACCTGTACAACAGTATCAGGCATCAATTGGTTAGCATTAACGTTAATAGAGCTATTAGCTGGCTTAGTAGCAACAGCAACAGGACTATCTACCGGATTATTAACAACCTCGTTAACCCTGTTAATTGGAGAGCCAATAGGTTCTACGGTAGTGTTTACTGTAAGTTGGTCAACAGGCGTACCGGTAGGGTCATTCTTCACTTCGGCCACTATCGAAACAGGCGTACCGGTAGGGTCATTCTTCACTCCGGACACCATCGAGACAGGCGTACCGGTAGGGTCGTTCTTCACTCCGGCCACCATCGAAACAGGCGTACCGGTAGGGTCATTCTTCACTCCGGCCACCATCGAAACAGGTGTACCGGTAGGGTCGTTCTTCACTCCGGCCACCATCGAAACAGGCGTACCGGTAGGGTCGTTCTTCACTCCGGCCACTATCGAAACAGGCGTACCGGTAGGGTCATTCTTCACTCCGGCCACCATCGAAACAGGTGTACCGGTAGGGTCGTTCTTCACTCCGGCCACCATCGAGACAGGCGTACCGGTAGGGTCGTTCTTCACTCCGGCCACCATCGAAACAGGTGTACCGGTAGGGTCGTTCTTAACCCCTGATACCATGCTTACAGGATTCCCCGTCGGATCTATCTTAAGACTTTGCATCGTTGTGTCGTGTACTACGGTGCTGGTTGATGTTTCGTTTTTTGCATCGATATATGTTTGGCCGAAAGCATTATTTATCTTATCAGTTTGCGCATTAGTCAGATTAGTAACGCTTAAGGATGTATGCGGATCGGTGGTACTCGTAGAAGGAGCAGAAGCGAGAGCATTGCTATTATCCATTGGGCCACCTATCGCACCTTTAGCGTCATTATAAGCCTTGCTGACACGCGTTTGTGTAGACGCATTGTTATTGTTTGCATTGTCTTGTAGTGCAGAGGAGAGGCGATCGTTCATGATGCTGAAGCTTTCATTAGCGAAAGCAGAGCTAGTGAACAAGACACCTAAAGTAACAACAGACAGTGCTTTTTTTACACATGCGATAGCCGGCATTTTAATTTCTCACATTACAAATAATGAAAAGGTATGCGTATATCTTTTTTAGTAACGCGAATGAACTATCCCGGACCGTGCCTTTTTCGATGTTGATTTAGATCACAAAAAGCATCAATAGCTAAAAAATATTGCTTATGGACGGTAATTTTTTTGTAGTTATTACTTCGAGTGAAAGAAGTATTTACTCAAGATGAAAGAGGGTTAAGTCTGAGTCAGACTGCCTTGAACGCAACAGCAGGCCGTAAAATGAGCACGTTTTTACGACGTGAGGCTGGCTTTGGAGCTAAAAGATACGAGCAAAGGCTTCCAGGTTAGAGAAACCTTAAGGCAGTGCTTGAGCATGGTGTAAGCCTTTTAAAGGGGATTATGTTTGCTCTCAGCCGCAACAGGCCTTTGCCATACTGAGAGAGGTACTTTTAAACGTTAGCAAAGTTATTAGCTTATGTAGTAAAAGAAATCCACTTGAATATGTTCCGCTTAGCCATTCAATCAATATTTAATTAAGTATATATTTATTGTGTCAATATATTCAGAAGGTGAATGCCTAGGGTTAGTTTTTAGCTTTGTTACCTGTTAATCGATTAAATTTTGTTACGATTGATTTATTGATCTTCTTTGCGATAGTAATAGGCTTTCATAAAATCCTATTAATGTTAGTGTTAATAATGAGGTTTGTTTTTCATTGAAAATATTAAATAAGGAAATAAGATGGCGCTCCCGGTATATTTATGGTTGAAAGATAACGGCGGCAATGCCGTTAGAGGATCTGTCGATGTAAAAGATCGTGAAGGTTCAATTGAGATCGTAGAGCTTATGCACACGGTAGACTTACCTATAGATGACCGTACAGGTAAAATTGTCAGTAAACGTCTACACGGTGATTACTTCTTAATTAAGGAACTGGATAGTTCATCACCTTATCTGTATCAGGGTGTATCATCAGGTAGGAAGTTCAAAGAGGCTGTTTTAAAGTTCTATCGAATCAACTACAACGGGCAGGAAGAAGAGTACTTCCGGGTTACAATGGAGAACGTAAGGGTAAACGAAGTTGAATCTTTTATGATGGATATAAACAATCTCCGCTCCGAGAAATACAACCACCTTGAGGCTTTCTACCTGGCCTATGAAAAGATTACGTGGCACTACCTGGACGGGAATATTATTCATTCCGACTCATGGAACCGCAAGGAGGTCGCATAATGCCGTGGGTATATAAAGTTAGTGCACGCGCACTCTACCTAAATGGTACTTATAAATTTAATGCTGAATACTCAGGTAGGCCGGGATATTGGAATGATTCCGCAAATGAGTGTGTAAGTGGTAAAGGTCCTTTGCCGAGAGGTACTTACACTATAGGAAAGGCTTTTGCACATTATAAAGCAGGGGCATATACAATGAGGCTTACTCCATATGTTGAAAACCCAATGTGCGGACGAGATGGTTTCATGATACATGGTAATAGTACGGCGCATCCAACACAAGCATCGGACGGATGTATCATCCTAAATTTACCCCAACGTAAACAACTCAATGATAGCAGTGATAAGATATTAGTAGTGGAAGACTGATATGAAATACAGCTTAGTTTTTTTATGTTTGGTAGCTGGTACGTGTGGGGCAAATCAAATGAAAGGTTTTGGTGCAAGGTACTATGATGATATTACAGAAACCTATTCGGATAATCATGCAACAAATAGGGATCTAGAACCCATTATTACTGTAGGAAATGAGAAATATAAGTTTGAAGTAAATACGGTAGAAGCTATTGCTAAACAAGCAGGTGTGGATGTAAATAAAGATAGCCAAGCTTCTTGGATTTGTCTGAAATCAAAAGATATTAATTACTGGTTTATCTCCGATAATGAGATGGGAGGAGGGTATTTAACTACGGTAGCTATGGCAAAAGACGCATCTCCATGTACATCTTACCAAGGTTTTCTACGAGTAGCCGTTAAGGCCCCTATGTTGGCTTCTAAAGATGATATATCCTCTTACTTTGTTATGCCAAAGAAAGATATTGTCATGTTCTACAAGGAAGTTGAGAGTTTAAATTATATTCAGAGTAACAGCATTATGTATTATCTGAGAGGTAAAGAGGTGCAAGGGTTATTCATTAGTCAGGTTACTACTACTTAATATGTGTAAAATAAAATACTATTATGTAATGGTTGGCGGGTGTTTAATTGGTTCCTGACCCTGTTCGCTTATATTGGATGAATTGGAGAGGTTGCGTGAAATAAGATGATATGATAAACATCCCCTGTATGAAATCTCTTTTAGCTCGTGGCTGGATTGAGGTTGTTGCAAATGGTTAGGACAATCGCCCTTAAAATTGCGAAATTGATTTTTTTTATCGTGATTTTTCTTGTGATAGGTAAATGTATGCCAGATCCTTACATTTATATAAATCATGATATCGCAAAGTGTTTGGCCCAGTTTTTAAGCGGTGATGTAAACGCTGAGTCACTCTATGATGCTTATTTCTATCTTGATGTGGCCTCGGTAATAGTTATAACTATATCTATTTACGCAATTTGTTTGTCCGTTGTTCGTAAATTATTTTTTATGATATAGTTAAATCTGAGGATAGTGCTATGTGGAACTATTACTAATGAGCATAGAACAAGAGATCATTGATTATATATATACTAATCATAGCCACAAGAAATATGGCTTTTTTGGGCGTCGTCCAGAAGTAACATTAGATACTGAGTTAACTAAAGGCGGTCTGGATGTTATTTGGGAAGATGCAGAGGATACATTAGATTACTATTTCAGGAATTGGAATGTAAAGCCAAACGGTTTTGAGATAATCTACTATTTTGAACCGAATTTTTTAGGTTCAAAACCTCCAGAAAAGCCGCTAAAACCGCTAACGGTACGAATGCTGGTAGAATCTGCAAAAGCAGGCGAATGGTTGTACGATTAATATTTCCCTTACTATCTGTACTGTCGTGTAAAAACAGGGAGGATAGGCAATAACTCCTGAAGCACGCTTGCATCAGCAAGCCACTTCCCCTAATCTGGCAAAAAGTTCAAAGATGTACTCAACATGACTCGGGGTGCCCTTCTGCGTGAAGGCTGAGAAATACCCGTACCACCTGATCTGGATAATGCCAGCGTAGGGAAGTCAGATGCCTGCCGGCGTCCCTTCTTCGCGCCGGGCAGGAGCTGACTATGCAACCTGACCTGCTGAGCCACGCGCACGTCGCGTCTGTTTTACAGCACTTTCGTACCCGTTCCCCTCTTGTTCACTGCATGACCAACGACGTTGTGCAGACCTTTACCGCTAATGTTCTGCTGGCCATCGGCGCTTCCCCGGCGATGGTAATTGAGCGTGAAGAGGCCGTGCAGTTCAGCGCTATTGCCGACACGCTGCTGATTAACGTTGGCACGCTTACCGCCGGCCGCGCGGATGCCATGCGCGCCGCGATCCACAGTGCGAACGACGCGAACAAACCCTGGACTCTTGACCCGGTTGCCGTGGGTGCGCTCGATTTTCGTACCCGCTTCTGTCGGGAGATCCTCTCCCTGAGGCCAGCGGCGATTCGCGGCAACGCCTCGGAAATAATGGCCCTGGCAGGCATGAGCGCAGGGGGGCGCGGGGTGGATACCACCGACTCGGCTAGCGCGGCGCGGCCAGCCGCTGAGCAGCTGGCGCAGGAAACCGGCGCAGTGGTCGCCGTCACGGGGGAGGTGGACTACATTACCGACGGCAGCCGCACGCTGAAGGTCGTCGGCGGTGCGCCGATCATGACTCGGGTTGTAGGCACCGGCTGCGCGCTGTCGGCGGTCGTGGCGGCAGGCTGTGCACTGCCTGGCGAGCGTCTCGTTAACGTTGCGGCAGCCTGCGGCCTGTTCGCCGTTGCAGGAGGGGAGGCGGCGGCAGAGAGCCGTGGCCCCGGCTCCTTTGTTGCAGCGTTTCTTGATGCCCTTTATCACCTGGATGGAGGCGCGTCAGCATGAAACGAATCAACGCGTTAACTATCGCCGGAACCGATCCAAGCGGCGGGGCAGGCATCCAGGCGGATCTGAAAACCTTCTCGGCTCTCGGAGCCTATGGCTGCTCAGTCATTACCGCCCTGGTGGCGCAAAATACCCTTGGCGTGCAGTCGGTCTATCGCATCACGCCGGAGTTTGTCGCTGCGCAGCTGGATTCAGTATTAAGCGACGTGCGTATCGATACAACCAAGATCGGCATGCTGGCCGATACCGATATTATCGAGGCGGTGGCGGAGCGGCTGGCGCACTATCGGGTAGAGAATATCGTGCTGGATACGGTGATGCTGGCAAAAAGTGGCGATCCGCTTTTAACGCCCTCAGCGGTTGCCACCCTACGTGCCCGGCTGCTGCCGCAGGTCTCACTGATCACGCCTAACCTGCCGGAGGCGGCCGCGCTGCTCGATGCCGATCACGCCCGCAACGAGCAGGATATGCATGAGCAGGGGCGGGCACTGCTGGCGCTCGGTTGTGAAGCGGTGCTGATGAAAGGTGGCCATCTCACTGACGGCGAAAGCCCAGACTGGCTCTTTACCCGCGAGGGGGCAACACGGTTCACCGCCCCGCGCATCGCCACGAAAAATACCCACGGCACCGGCTGCACGCTCTCGGCGGCGCTGGCGGCGCTGCGCCCGCGTCACGCTAACTGGGCCGATACTCTGGGCGAAGCCAAAATCTGGCTCACCAATGCCCTGGCGCAGGCGGACTCATTGGAGGTGGGGCAGGGCATCGGCCCGGTGCATCATTTCCACGCCTGGTGGTAAACGCAAAACATAAATAACCCTTCCGGCTTACGGAGGGGTAGTTAATATTTACTTTAATTAACTATGCTCAAATAGTGTCGCAGGTTCGCGGAAGCATCAACGCGTGATAACGGAGTCGATGATATGAAACAGCACGCTTTGCTATTACCGTTCATCTCTCTCTTACTGAGCGCCTGCGGGAGCAATGGTCCCTCGCCCTATACGGGCCATATCTCCACCAGGCACTATGAACACTATATCTGTTTAACCGCGCCTGAGGATGGAGAGATAGAGGCCTACAACCTGACCTCATCGAAGGATAACTTTAAGTCTACCTACTCTCCTGTAGGTGAAGAGGAGATTACCGTCCATGCGCCGGGCATCTGTTTTTTAGCGCGTTTTGATAAGGGCTATATCTACTCGTTTAATTATCAGGTAGACGGCGACTGGTATCACTTCCGATTTCTCAGCGATCAAAATGGCCGGATAACAATCCTACACGCCTCTTAAATAACCCACTATCGATTCCCGTACGCTTAGAGATAAATTTTCATTAAACCAAAAGTATCAAAATTTCCTGCGAGCTGGAAAAATCCGCCGCCCGGTACCAGGCTTACTCTGCCTGCGAACTCAGGGCAGGACTAACCACGTTCGCCTGCGGGCGAATCTTACGGGAGCCTCATCATGACTGATATTTCACAGCTGCTTGGCAAAGATGCCGACAGCCTGTTGCAGCATCGTTGTATGACCATTCCAGCCGACCAGCTCTACCTGCCAGGACACGACTATGTCGACCGCGTGATGGTCGATAACAACCGTCCTCCTGCCGTACTCCGTAATATGCAGACGCTCTACAATACTGGCCGTCTGGCGGGAACCGGCTATCTGTCGATTCTGCCGGTTGACCAGGGGGTAGAGCACTCGGCGGGCGCATCCTTCGCCGCTAACCCACACTATTTCGATCCGAAAAACATCGTTGAGCTGGCCATTGAGGCGGGCTGTAACTGCGTGGCCTCTACCTATGGCGTGCTGGCCTCGGTATCGCGCCGCTACGCGCACCGCATTCCGTTTCTGGTAAAGCTTAACCATAACGAAACCCTAAGCTATCCCAACACTTTTGACCAAACGCTCTATGCCAGCGTCGAGCAGGCGTTCAATATGGGCGCGGTTGCCGTGGGGGCGACAATCTACTTTGGCTCTGAGCAGTCGCGCCGCCAGATCGAGGAGGTCGCCAGCGCCTTTGAGCGTGCCCACGAGCTGGGGCTGGTAACCGTGCTGTGGGCCTACCTGCGCAACGCCGACTTCAAAAAGGATGGCGTGGACTACCACGTCTCTGCGGATCTCACCGGGCAGGCTAACCACCTGGCGGCTACCATCGGGGCGGATATCGTCAAGCAGAAGATGGCGGAGAACAACGGCGGCTATAACGCGGTGAAATATGGCTATACCGACGAGCGCGTCTACAGCAAACTCACCACCGATAACCCTATCGATCTGGTGCGCTATCAGCTGGCTAACTGCTACATGGGCCGTGCAGGCCTGATCAACTCCGGCGGCGCGTCGGGAGGCGAGGCTGACCTCACCGAGGCGGTGCGCACGGCAGTGATCAACAAGCGCGCGGGCGGGATGGGGCTAATCCTTGGCCGGAAAGCGTTTAAGAAAACGATGGCCGATGGCGTGAAGCTGATTAACGCCGTGCAGGATGTCTACCTGGATAATAAAGTGACCATTGCCTAATTAGTTACAACATGCTTTAAGTGAGTTTGTAGGCCCGGTAAGCGCAGCGCCACCGGGCGGTACTGTGCAAAAGCTGCAATGCCGGGCGGCGCTAACGCTTGCCCGGCCTACAACACTATCTTCCCGATCTGCATCACATTTCCCCTCTCTTTTGTGAAAAGTGTCACTCAGCCCTGTGCTATTGCCCAAAAATCACCCGTCGCTTAGCGGAAATTGTCTGAGGTATTGGCTAAAAATTCTGCATACATTTACATCTGAAACAGCTTTTCAAAATGAAGCAGGCACCTGAGACAAGGATCCGTAATGAAAATTGAATCTGTAAACGTCACCGTTTTTCAGTATCCCACCCGTCGTGTTTCCGATAGCGCTGGTCACTCCCATCCGGGCCCGGAGAGCATGGCAAAAATGGCGATGCTGACCATTACCGCTGATGATGGCAGCCAGGGGTTCTCGTTTGCGCCGCCGGAAGTGGTACGTCCCTTTGTCGTGAACACCTTCTTCCGCAAGGTGATGGTGGGTCAGGATCCCTTTAACCGCGAGCGCATCTGGCAGGACCTGGCTCACTGGCAGCGCGGTAGCGCTCATCAGCTCACCGAGCGCGCACTCTCCTTTGTGGAGCAGGCGCTGTGGGATCTGATTGGCCGCAAGCTCAACGTGCCGGTCTATAAGCTGCTCGGCGGCTTTCGGGACAAAGTTCCGGCCTACGGCAGCACCATGTGTGGGGACGATCTGCCGGGTGGGCTCTCCACGCCGGAAGAGTACGCCGCCTTTGCCGAAACCCTGGTCGCCCGCGGCTATAAGGCGATCAAGCTCCACACCTGGATGCCACCGGTCTCGTTTGCACCTAATCCGAAGATGGATATTAAGGCCTGCGCCGCTGTGCGCGAAGCCGTGGGGCCGGATATCGACCTGATGATCGACGGCTACCACTGGTACAGCCGCACCGAGGCGCTCTATATCGGCAAGGCGCTGGAGAAGCTCGACTTTGCCTGGTTTGAAGAGCCGATGGAGGAGGAGAGCATGTCCTCTTACGCCTGGCTGGCTGAGAACCTCTCTATTCCGATTATCGGTCCGGAGAGCCTCGGCGGTAAGCACCACAGTCGTGCCGACTGGGTGAAAGCCGGGGCCTGCGACATTCTGCGCGCCGGGTCCAACGGCGTAGGCGGTATCTCACCGACGCTGAAGGTCGCAAGCCTCGCCGAAGCCTTTGGCATGGACTGCGAAGTGCACGGCAACGGCGCGGCCAGCCTGGCGGTGGTCGGGGCGATCCGCAACTGCCGCTGGTACGAACGCGGCCTGCTGCACCCGTTCCTCGACTACGACGAACCCGCTGCCTATCTCAACAGCATCGTCGATCCGATGGATGAAGAGGGCTTTGTCCACCTGCCGCAGCGCCCTGGCCTCGGCGAAGATATCAATTTTGCCTATATCGAAGCCAATACCGTCAGTCACGACTAATAAAAAAAGCCAACGCCCGGTGGCGCTGCGCTAGCCGGGCCTACGTCTTACCCTACAAACGGTATACAGAGATGAAAAAAAACGCGTTGAGGGCTAGCCTGCTGGCGCTCTCGCTGATGATGGGGAGCGGGGCGACGCTGGCGGCCACGCCGCCGGATCAGCTCATCATCGGCATGAACATGAATAATCTCTTAAGTCTCGATCCGGCGGCGATGACCGGTAACGAAGTGGTCGGCATTGTCGTCAATCTTTACGACTCGCTGGTGGAGCTCGATCCCGACCAGCTTACCAACGTCCGCCCGGCGCTGGCCGAATCCTGGGCCATCAGCCCGGATGGCAAAACCCTGACCTTTCACCTGCGCAAGGACGTGAAGTTTCACTCCGGCAATCCGCTGACCGCTCAGGACGTGGTGTGGTCGATGCGCCGCCTGCTGCACCTCAACCTTGCCCAGGCCTCGGTGTGGAAATCCTATGGTTTTAGCAAAAAGAACATTGACGCTCAGGTGAGCGCCCCGGATGACTATACCGTGCAGATTGTCCTGCCGAAGGCCAACGATCCGCAGCTGGTGATCTACTCCCTCGGCGCGCTGGGCAATCTTGGCGTGCTCGACAGCAAAACGGTGCAGAGCCACGAGGTGAACAGCGACTGGGGCAACCGCTGGCTGACCACCAACGAAGCCGGCTCTGGCCCCTTTATGCTGGAGACCTGGCAGGCAAAAGACGTGCTGCGCATGAAGCGTAACCCGGACTACTGGCGGGAAGAGCCGAAGATGAGCCGCATCGTGCTGCGCCATTTCCAGGAGTCGCAGACTCTGCGCCTGATGATTGCCAAGGGCGATCTCGATATCGCTAACAGCATGGCGGTATCGGACATCAACGCCCTGCGTAAGGATCCCGACGTTACCGTGGAAGCGGTGCAGCGCGGAACCGTCTACTACGTAGCGATGAGCATGAAGGAGCCGCACTTTGCTAATCCCAGAGTGCGTGAGGCGGTGCGTTATCTGATTGATTACCAGGGGATCAACAAGGCGCTGATGCCCGGCTACGGCGTGCTGCACCAGCGGCCGATCAAGGCTGGAATGCCCTCGACATTGCCGGACCCAGGCTACCGATTGGACATCGCGAAAGCGAAAAAGCTGCTGGCCGAGGCGGGCTACCCGAATGGCTTTGATACCACCCTGCGGGTGCTGGCGGATCAGCCGTTCCTCAATATCGCCATCGCCGTGCAGTCCACCCTGATGCAGGCGGGTATTAACGCCAAAATCATCACCGGCACCGGGAACCAGATCTACGGTGCAATGCGCGAGCGTAAGTTTGACATGCTGGTCGGGCGCGGCGGCAGCGGCGTGGAGCCGCATCCGCACTCCAGCCTGCGCGCGCTGGTCTACAACCCGGACAACAGCGACGAGGCGCGGCTGACCAACTTCCAGGGCTGGCGCACCGGTTTTTACGATAAGCCGCTCAACGAGATGATCGATAAAGCGTTGCTGGAGCGCGATCCGCAGAAGCAGATTGCTGACTATCAGCAGATCCAGACCCGCTACGACCAGCTGATCCCCGCCCTGGTGCCGCTCTCCCAGATGGTGGACTCGGTGGTGGTCCGCAATGAGGTGAAGAACTTCCAGTCTCACCCCTCCGCCACCACCTTCCTGCGTGAGGTTTACAAAGAGCCGATTCATACCGGAGGAACCAAAGGATGAGTGTAGCAATCTTAGCGCCCGGCTCCCGCGCCAGGCGGTTCTCTAACCGGCTTGGTCAGGTGCTGATCACCCTGTTTGGCCTGCTGCTGCTGACCTTTTTTATCGGCCGGGTGATGCCCGTCGATCCGGTGCTGGCTATCGTCGGCCCGGACGCCGACCAGAGCACCTATCAGCAGGTTTACCAGCAGTTGGGGTTCGATAAATCTCTGCTGACTCAGTTCGGTATCTACTTCAACAACCTGCTGCACGGCGATCTCGGTAACGCACTGCTGACCGGTAAGCCGGTAACGGACGATATCCTGCGCGTCTTCCCGGCGACGCTGGAGCTGGCGACGATGGCCATTATTGTCGGTGCAGGCCTCGGCATTCCGCTGGGGGTGCTGGCCGCCGCGCGCCGCAACTCGGTCTCTGACTACGTAGTGCGCATCATCAGCCTGGCGGGCTACTCCACGCCTATCTTCTGGGTAGGGATGATGGGCCTGCTGCTGTTTTACGCCTGGCTGGGCTGGGTCGGCGGGGCCGGGCGGCTGGATATGGGTCTTGAGGGGCTGGTTCCGCGCCGCACCGGGCTGTTTACCATTGACGCCCTGCTGGCGGGGAATTGGGCGGTGTTCTGGAATGCCATCAACCACCTGGTGCTGCCCGCGTCGCTGCTCGGCTTCCACTCCCTGGCCTACATCAGCCGGATGACCCGCAGCTTTATGCTGGCCCAGCTCTCTCAGGAGTTCATCATCACCGCCCGGGTTAAAGGCTTAACCGAGCGGCAGGTGATCTGGAACCATGCGTTTCGCAACATCCTCGTACAGCTTCTGACGGTAGTGGCGCTGGCCTACGGCTCGCTGCTGGAAGGGGCGGTGCTGATTGAAACCGTCTTCTCCTGGCCGGGCTTTGGCTCCTATCTCACCGGTAGCCTGCTGCTGGGGGATATGAATGCGGTCATGGGCTGCGTGCTGCTGGTGGGGGTGATCTTCGTGATGCTCAACCTGCTCTCCGACATGCTCTACCAACTCTTTGACCCGAGGACGAAATCATGACGGTCTCTCTGGATACGCCGGTAACCGGCGGTGGAAATGAAAGCCGCCTGCGCCTGAAGCGCGCCCTGGTCCGCACCGGCGGTTTTATTGGCAAGATGGCCCGCAACCCGCTGACCGCCATCGGCGGCGGGATTATTCTCCTGCTGCTGGTCGTGGCCGCCTTTGCGCCGTGGATCGCGCCTTACAATCCGCTGGTGCAGGATCTTAACGCCGCACTGCAATCTCCGAACGCCCAGCACTGGTTTGGCACCGACGAGTTTGGTCGGGACATCTTTAGCCGCCTGGTCTACGGGGCGCGCATTACGCTCTACATCGTGCTGCTGGTCTCGGTCACCGTCGGGCCTCTGGGCCTGCTGCTGGGGGTGTGCGCGGGCTACTTCGGCGGCAAGGTTGATATGGTGCTGATGCGCGTCACCGATATCTTTATCTCTTTCCCAAGCCTGGTGCTGGCTCTGGCTTTCGTCGCCGCTCTTGGTCCAGGTCTTGAGCACGTGGTGATCGCCATTACCCTGACCGCCTGGCCGCCGATTGCCCGCCTGGCGCGGGCCGAAACCCTCTCGCTGCGCCAGGCCGACTTCATCTCGGCGGTACGCCTGCAGGGGGCGTCACCGGTACGCGTGCTGTGGCGTCACATTGTGCCGCTCTGCCTGCCGTCGGTGATTATCCGCATCACCATGAACATGGCGGGGATCATCCTGACCGCCGCCGGGCTGGGCTTCCTCGGTCTTGGCGCGCAGCCGCCAGAGCCGGAGTGGGGGGCGATGATCTCCAGCGGCCGCACCTACATGATGGAGTGCTGGTGGGTAGTGACTATTCCGGGGCTGGCGATCCTGATCAACAGCCTGGCGTTCAACTTCTTAGGAGATGGCCTACGTGACATCCTCGATCCTCGCAGCGAATAACGCGCCCCTGCTCGACGTGCGCGATCTCCATGTCGACTTTATCAACGGACGCGCGGTCACTAACGCAGTACGCGGCGTCTCCTTTCAGCTGGGCCGGGAGAAGTTGGCCATCGTTGGCGAATCCGGCTCCGGTAAATCCACTGTCGGGCGCGCTTTGATGCGCCTGCATCCGGCTAAGGCCCGCATTACCGCCGAACGGATGCACTTCGGCGATATCGATCTGCGCACCGCCAGCGAGGCGCAGATGCGCACCGTGCGCGGGAAGCGGATCTCCATGATCATGCAGGACCCGAAATACTCCCTCAACCCGGTAGTCTGCGTTGGAGATCAGATCGCCGAGGCCTGGCTGACCCATCATCCAGGGCGCAAGGCCGAAGCGAAGGCCAAAGTGCTGGAGATGCTGGACGTGGTGCGTATCCGTCAGCCCGAGCGCGTCTATAACCTCTATCCGCATGAGATCTCCGGCGGACAGGGGCAGCGCATTATGATCGCCATGATGCTGATCACCGATCCCGAACTGGTGATCGCTGACGAGCCAACCTCCGCGCTGGACGTTTCGGTGCGTTTACAGGTGCTGGGGCTGCTGGACGATCTGGTCCAGTCTCGCGGGCTGGGGCTGATCTTCATCAGTCACGATATCAACCTGGTACGCAGCTTCTGCGACCGGGTGTTGGTGATGTACGCCGGGCGGGTGGTGGAGTCGATTGCCGCCTGCGATCTGCATAATGCCCAGCACCCCTATACCCAGGGGCTAATCAGCGCCCTGCCGGAGATCCACCATCGTCGTCCCGTGCTGCCGGTACTGCAGCGTCAGGCCAGCTGGCTTAACGAGTGAGGAGCACACTATGATCGATGTGAAGAACCTGAACCTGTCCTTTGGCGAAGGGGAGAAGCGTAACCAGGTGCTGTACGACGTGAGCTTTAACGTGCAGCCAGGAGAGATTTACGGTCTGGTGGGCGAGTCCGGCTCGGGTAAAACCACGGTGCTGAAGTGCCTGGCGGGGCTGTTTACCCACTGGGATGGCGAGCTGGCGATCAACCGTCAGCCGCTGGAGCACCGGCTTAATCCACAGCGCTGCCGGCTGGTGCAGATGGTGTTTCAGGATCCCTACGGCTCGCTGCATCCGCGCCATACCATCGGTGATATTCTGGAGGAGCCGCTGCATATTCACGGTATCGGCGACCGGGATCGACGGGTAAACCGCCTGCTGGATCGCGTCGGGCTCAATCGCGCCTTTCGCGATCGCTTCCCGCATCAGCTCTCCGGCGGTCAGCGACAGCGCGTGGCGATTGCCCGGGCGCTGATCCTGGAGCCACAGGTGCTGCTGCTGGATGAACCCACCTCGGCGCTGGACGTGTCGGTGCAGGCGGAGATCCTCAATCTGCTGGCGGAGCTGCATCAGGAGTCAAAGCTGACCTATCTGATGGTGACGCACGATCTGGGCGTCATTGCCCACCTGTGCCAGAAGATTGCCGTGATGCAGTACGGCAAGATCCTTGAGACGCTGACGGTAGACGATCTGGTGAGCGGTCAGGCAAAAACCGACTATACGCGGATGCTGGTCAATGCCAGCCAGCAGTACAGCCGGGAGATGGCGCGAGCAGTGGCGGCGTATTAACGCCGATGGTTATGCCGAACTTGCAGGCCGGGTAAGCGTAGCGCCACCCGGCAAATCGTTACCGCAGCAGTGGGCAGTCCGGCGGCAGGCGACATTTAAGCGCGCCGGGCAGGATCTCCATTCGGAAGTGCTGCCCGCTCAGCGGCTCGCCGTCAAGGTTAAAGGTGATCTCATGAGGGGAGGTCACCTCAAACCAGGCCGATTCGCCGTCCACGATATTCGGGCTATCTTCCGGTTGGGTGAGGGTGGTAAAGAGCGCGGGAAGAAGCTCCTCCCCGGTAAAAATGCGTATCTGCAGCAGACCGTCGTTGATCAGCGCGCCCGGGCAGAGCTGTTGTCCGCCGCCCGCCTGGCGGCCGTTACCAATGCCGATCACCAGCGCGTCGCCCTGCCAGGAGAAGTTTTCGCCACGGATCTCAACGCTGTCGGCTTTCAGGGTATCCATGCGCATCAGGCCGTGAATGACATAGGATACGCCCCCCAGCGCGGCCTTCATCCGCTCTGGCGTTTCAGTCGTGATGCGTGTGCCAAACCCGCCGGTGGCCATGTTGATAAAACAGGTCTGGTCGTTAACCCGGGCAACATCTATCGGCACGGCCTTGCCGACAATCGCCAGCTGTAGGGCTTTATCCAGCGTTTCCGGGACGCCTGTGCTGGTGGCAAAATCGTTGGCGGTGCCGAGAGGGATGATCCCCATTGCCGGGACGTTCTCACCCGTCGTGTTGACCAGCGCCGTCGCCACTTCATTGATCGTGCCATCGCCGCCGCCAGCGATCACCGTAGCAACGCCAAGCTCTACGGCTTCCGCGACGTAGCGGGCAGCGTCACCTTTTTCCCACGTGACCCTGACGTGCAGCTCGATACCTTCGTTACGCAGCAGAGTGACCGCCTCGCGCAGGGTGTCATCGCCTGCACTTTTGCCATTCAGAATAAGTAAACTCGACGGATCGCTAGTCATCCTAAAACCCTGAAAAAGAGAGAGTGAAGAGAGTGTATCTTAGCTGGAACGGGAACGTGTAAGAAGTGGCTGAAAGACGCTAAAAAAATAGGCTTGGCTTAACAAGCCCGATCCGCTGGACGTTTGGTGTACTTCCACCCCAGGAACCACCCAACGACTGCGCCAATCAGAAACATCACCGGCGTGCCGATAAAAAAGATAGATGCATTCGCCGACATCTGATCGTCGCCATAAATGGGACCAACGAAGTAGCCACATATCGCTGGCAATAGCAGGTACATCAAAAGAGCACCGCAGAAGGCACCGACGATCGTACAAATGAAAATTTTTAGCTTTCTCATATCCCACCACACACTCTCTTTTAAAACATTAAAGCTAAATCATCGGCGTTCCGTTATTACGGGAATAGCTAATAAATTTAGCAGGTTATGTTTAATACTATAAATAAACATGCTGGATGAGATTGAACAAAAAACCACATATCTAGTGAGGATAGTTTTATGTAGGCAAAAAAATGGCCTGCGTAAGGGAGATTACACAGGCCAAGGAGGTGGTTCCTGGTAGAGCTAGCATTTATGGGTTATGTTTTTCAGCGCAGAGATAATACCCTTATCAAGCGAAACGGTATGTGATCCGATTCTAAGATTCATATCACTTGAAAAAATAACCCAACTGTACTACTTCGCCTATCAGGCAGCGTGCGGGTTGCGCGTCGTCTGGCCGTTGAAATTGCGCATCAGCAGACCATACTCTAGCTGCATATCCGAAGGCACCGGCAGCCAGACGGTGTAGCCATCGCCCGGTGCAACCGGCATTGCTTCGCCTTTGGCATTCTCCATATGCTCCAGGGTGAAATTAACGTTGCCGTGCGGGGTCATCAGCTCCATGCTGTCGCCCACGGAGAACTTATTCTTCACCTTCACCGCCGCCAGCGCGCCGTTGCGCTCGCCGGTGAACTCGCCGACAAACTGCTGGCGATCGGAGATCGAGTAGCCCTGCTCGTAGTTCTGGTAGTCGTCATGGGTATGGCGGCGCAGGAAGCCTTCGGTATAGCCCCGGTGTGCCAGCCCTTCTAATGTCTCCATCAGGCTGGTGTCGAACGGTTTACCGGCGGCAGCGTCATCAATGGCCTTGCGGTAAACCTGCGCGGTACGGGCGCAGTAGTAGAACGATTTGGTGCGGCCCTCGATCTTCAGCGAGTGCACGCCCATCTGCGTCAGGCGCTCAACGTGGGCGATGGCGCGCAGATCTTTCGAGTTCATGATGTAGGTGCCGTGCTCATCTTCGAACGCAGTCATGTACTCGCCGGGGCGCTGGGCCTCTTCAATCATAAACACCTTGTCGGTCGGCGCGCCAATCCCCAGCGTCGGCTCGACGTTTTTCACCGGGATCGGCTCGTGGACGTGGACGATATTACCCACGGCGTCCTCTTTGCCCTCCTGGACGTTGTACTCCCAGCGGCAGGCGTTGGTGCAGGTGCCCTGGTTCGGATCGCGCTTGTTGATATAGCCCGAGAGCAGGCAGCGGCCAGAGTAGGCCATACATAGCGCACCGTGCACGAAAATCTCAAGCTCCATCTCCGGCACCTGCTGGCGGATCTCGGCGATCTCATCCAGCGACAGCTCGCGGGAGAGGATCACCCGGGTCAGGCCCATCTGCTGCCAGAACTTCACCGTCGCCCAGTTGACGGCGTTAGCCTGCACCGAGAGGTGAATATCCATCTGTGGGAAGTGCTCGCGCACCAGCATGATTAAACCAGGATCGGACATGATCAGCGCATCCGGCCCCATCGCCACCACCGGCGCTAAATCGCGGATAAAGGTCTTCAGCTTGGCGTTGTGCGGCGCAATATTCACCACCACGTAGAACTTTTTACCCAGCGCATGGGCTTCGTTGATCCCCAGCTGGAGATTCTCGTGGTTGAATTCGTTATTGCGCACGCGCAGGGAGTAGCGAGGCTGGCCCGCGTAGACGGCATCCGCGCCATAGGCGAAGGCGTAACGCATATTTTTCAGCGTTCCCGCCGGGGAGAGGAGTTCCGGTTTAAACATGATGTTCTCGTTCTGATGACAGGTCAGATCCGCCGCAGTTCGGTGGGCGGGCAGGGGGTAATCCCCTGTTTTAAGGGCGGGAATTATAGCGCTGCACAGAGAACAGGTAAAGCGCCGTCATCCGTAGGCCCGGCCAGCGGCGCGCCGCCGGGCGTAAATGTCAGGCCAATCGACCCGCGTCCGCTTCCCAGCGGTATCCGACGCCGTACACCGCCCGGATAAACGACTGCTCCTCATCCAGCGCTTCAAGCTTGCGACGCAGGTTTTTGATGTGGCTGTCGATGGTGCGGTCGGTGACGACCCGGTAATCATCATAGAGATGATTCAGCAGCTGCTCGCGGGAGAAGACCTTTCCCGGCTCGCTGGAAAGCGTCTTCAGCAGGCGAAACTCGGCGGGCGTCAGATCCAGCGCCTTGCTGTGCCAGCTGGCCTGGAAGCGGCCTTCGTCGATCACCAGCGGGCTGACCGCATCCAGCGCTTTCAGCTCGCGCTGGGGTTTGCAGCGGCGCAGAATGGTTTTTACCCGCGCTACGACTTCCCGAGGGCTATAGGGCTTGCAGATGTAGTCATCGGCACCGATCTCCAGCCCTAGCAGGCGGTCAATCTCTTCGATTCGGGCGGTGACCATCACAATCGGCAGATCGGAGAAGCGGCGGATCTCCCGGCACAGGGTCAGGCCGTCGATGCCGGGAAGCATCAGATCCAGCAGCATCAGATCCGGCGGCGTCTGGCGCACGTAGGGCAGCACTTTATCGCCGTGGTTTATTAGCGTCGGGGCATAGCCCGCCGCCCGCAGATAGTCCACCAGCAGCTGTCCCAGCTTCGGCTCATCTTCCACGATTAAAATGCGCGGCGTGTTTTCGTCAATCGGTAACTCAGTCATACATCTCTCGGTAAATCGCGTTCCAGCGGTAGCTCAACTGTAATGCTAACCCCGCCAAAAGGCGAATGGGCTGCGGCAATGTTCCCGCCGTGGGCTTCAACAATGTTCACACAGATAGGCAATCCGAGCCCTGAGCCGCCGCTGGCCCGGTTGCGCGAGCCTTCGGTGCGGTAGAAGCGTTCAAACAGACGGCTGAGCTGCTCATCGCTGACGCCCGGGCCGCTGTCGGCAAAGGTCATCGCCAGGATATCAGGCTTGACGCTCGCGCTAATCAACAGCTGACCCCCGGCATCGGTATAGCGCAGGCTGTTCTCCAGCAGATTGTTAAACAGCTGCATCAGACGGTCGCGATCGCCGAACACGATGGCGCTCTCCGGCAGCGAAACGCTAAGGGTTAACCCCCGGCTGGCGAAGCGCTCCCGGAACGCCCCGGCGGCGATCTCCAGCAGGGTGATCACGTCCATGGGGGCTTTCTGATAGGCCAGCGCCCCCTCGTCGGACATCGAGAGCTGATGCAGATCGTCAACCAGCTTGGTCAGCGTGCCCACCTCAGCCTGCAAGGAGGTCACCGACTCGGGGGTAAACTGGCGCACGCCGTCCTGAATCGCCTCCAGTTCCCCGCGCAGCACCGCCAGCGGGGTACGCAGCTCGTGGGAGATATCGGCCATAAAGTCGCGGCGCATCTGCTGGTTCTTCTCCAGCGTGCTGGCGAGCTGGTTAAAGTCCTGGGCCAGTTTACCCAGCTCATCCGGACTGGACGTCGCCACACGAGTAGTAAAGTCCCCAGCTGCCAGCCGGTGCGTTCCCTCCACCAGCCGTTTTACCGGGGCCAGCAGGCCGCGCGCCAGCGGAAAGGTCGCCAGCGCCGCCAGCAGCGTGGCGAGGCCGACAATCAGCCAGCTGGTACGCCGCTGCTGGCGGTCAAAGTTGATATCGGTGTTGCGGGTCAGCCGCTCCACCGGAGAGGCGATAACCGAGCCCACCACCGCACCGTTGACCGTTATCGCTCGCCGGGTTCCCTCTTTTGGGATCGGCGAGCGCGGGCCAACCAGCACGTCGCCGCTCTGGTCGGTCACCCAGAACTGCGTTCGCCAGCCGTGGGGCGGCATGCCGGGGCCAGGCCGATCGCTGTCGCCGTCATGCTCAAAGGAGCGCAGGATCTGAAAGACAAAACGGTCGTTGTTGCGCAGAAAACGCCAGTCGCCGTGGAGCTCGTACTGCTCTCCCAGCGCGTCGCCAAGCATCTGCAGTCGCTGCTCGTTGCCGTGCTTGATGTAATCAATAAAGCCGCGCTCAAAGCTGATCCGCACCGCCCAGTGCATGGTGATCAGCAGCACAATGCAGGTAGCCAGGATCGCCAAAAAAAGCTTGCCGGTGATCCCCGGTCGCCAGAATTTCATCGTTCACTCCTTTTGCGCCGGGCAATCACGGTATTGGTGCTGGCGTCATTCGGCACGCGGGCAAAGACCAGCGCGGGCAGGGCGATAATCACCGCCATGCACAGATAGGTGGAAAAGAATACGTGGTGCACCAGGGTGCTGTCGGTCGCCAGATGCTGCTGACCAAACAGGCCCAGCAGCAGCCCGGCCACGGTGACGCCGACGCTCATTGAGAGCTGCATGATCATCGACAGCAGGCTGTTGCCGCTGCTGGCGTGTGCATCCGGCAGATCCTTCAGCGTCAGGGTGTTCATGGTCGAGAAGCGCATCGAGTTGATCATCCCCTGCACGAACAGCACCACCGGCAGCAGGTAGTAGAGGCCCGCCAGCGCCGTTGCCATAAACAGCAAACTCACCAGCGCCAGCCCCAGCGTGCTGGCCACCAGCACCCGGCGGTAGCCTGCACGGTTAACTACCTGTACCACGATCCGCTTCATGCCCATGCTGCCCAGCACCATCGGGATCATCATCAGCCCGGCGTGGAACGGCGAGAAGCCCAGCCCGATCTGTAAAAATACCGGCGTAATAAAGGGCAGCATGCCGCTGCCGATGCGTCCGGCAAAGCTGCCGGCCAGGCCGAGGGAGAAAGAGCGCGTGCTAAACAGGCCGAGGGGGAAAAGCGCCGCCTCGTTGCGTCTGGCATGCCCCAGGTAGAGGCCCAGCGCGATCGCGCCCGCAACCACCAGCGCCACAAGCGTAAGGGTAGAGATGCCTAACCCCTTCTGGCCGTCGAGGGCGAGGGTCAGCGCCGCCATGCCGAAGGCCAGCAGCAGGAAGCCGGGCATATCGAAGCGGCGGGTTTGCAGAGTGTAGTTGGGCATCAGCCAGAGGGTGGCAATCGCCCCGACGATGCCCACCGGCAGGTTAATCAGGAAGATCCAGTGCCAGGAGGCATACTCCACCAGAATCCCTCCCAAGGCCGGGCCGAGCAGGGGGCCAATCTGTCCCGGCAGCGTGACGAAGGTCATCGCCGCCATATACTGTGACCGGGGAACGATCTTCAGCACCGTCAGCCTGCCCACCGGCACCATCATTGCGCCGCCGACGCCCTGCAGCACGCGCGCCATTACCAGCCCGTCGAGGGTGCTGGCTTGGGCGCAGAACAGCGATCCCAGCGTAAACAGCACAATCGCCGAGAAGAAGACGTTGCGCACGCCAACCTTATCCGCCAGCCAGCCGCTGGCGGGAAGCATCACCGCCACCGTCAGCACGTAGGCCACGACGACCATATGCATATGCAGCGGGCTTTCGCCGAGGCTCTGCGCCATTGAGGGCAGGGCGGTGTTAACGATGGTGGTATCCAGCGCCTGCATGAAAAAGCCGAAGGCCACTATCCATAGCTGCCAGCGGACCTGGTTCGGAAGATCGGTCATTTCACCTGCCTCTTTACCTTTTACTTACTCAATTACTCACTCAACAGCGGCGGGCGTCTACGGGCAAAACGCAGCCGCAGCCGGTCAAAGAAGAGATAGACCACCGGCGTGGTGTAGAGCGTCAGCAGCTGGCTCATCACCAGGCCGCCGACGATGGTGATCCCCAGCGGCTGGCGCAGCTCGGAACCGTCGCCGGAGGTCAGCACCAGCGGCAGGGCGCCAAACAGCGCCGCCAGGGTGGTCATCATAATCGGCCTGAAGCGTAGCAGGCAGGCCTGGAAGATGGCCTCCTGCGGCGTCAGGTTGCCGGTGCGCTGCGCCTCCAGAGCGAAGTCGACCATCATGATGGCGTTCTTCTTGACGATACCTATCAATAACATAATTCCGATCAGGGCGATGAGGCTAAATGGGGCATCGAACAGCTCCAGCGCCAGCAGCGCCCCCACGCCCGCCGACGGCAGGGTAGAGAGAATAGTCAGCGGATGGACGTAGCTCTCATAGAGAATGCCGAGCACGATGTAAACCGTGGCGATGGCCGCGAGGATCAGGATCAGCTGGGAGCGCATGGTCTCCTGGAAGACCTGCGCCGTCCCGGCAAAGCTGCCGCGCACGCTGGAGGGCACCCCTAGCTGGGTCATCGTCCGGTCAATGGCCGCGCTGGCCTCGGAGAGCGAGACGCCGGTCGGCAGGTTAAAGGCGATGGTCGAGGCGGCGGAAAGCCCCTGGTGGTTCACCGACAGCGGCGCGTTAGCGGGCTGCCACTTCGCAAAGTAAGAGAGGGGGATCGGCTTGCCCTCGCTGTTGATCACAAACATCTTGTCCAGAGCGCTGATATCCTGGGTGTAGCGCGGATCGACCTCCATCACCACCTTGTACTGGTTGAGTGCCTCGTAGATGGTTGATATCTGCCGCTGGCCGAAGGCGTTGTTAAGCAGGCCGTTAGCATCCTGCACGCTGATGCCCAGCCGGGACATCGTCTCCCGGTCATAGATCAGGTTCATCTCCGCGCCGTTATCCTGCTGATCGGAGTTAACGTCCGCCAGCTGAGGCAGGGCCGCCAGCGCCTTGCGGATCTTCGGCTCCCACTCGCGCAGGTCGCCGAGATCGTCCGACAGCAGAGCGTACTGGTAGCTGGCGTTCGACTGACGGCCGCCGACGCGGATATCCTGGACTGCCATCAAGAACAGATTAGCCCCCGGCTCTTTCGCCAGTTTCACCCGCAGGCGGTCGATAACCTGCTGGGCGGTATCGCTGCGCTGGTCACGAGATTTCAGGGTGATAAACATCATCCCGCTGTTGACCCGTGAGCCGCCGGTAAAGCCGGTAACGTTATCCACCGCCGGATCGTCGCGAATAATCTTCATAAAGTCCGCCAGCTTGCCGCGCATCGCCTGGAAGGAGATGCTCTGGTCCGCCTGAATGCCGCCCATCAGCACGCCGGTGTCCTGCTCCGGGAAGAAGGTTTTCGGGATGGCGATATAGAGCCAGACGTTGAGCGCAATGGTGCCAAGCACCACCACGCCCACTATCCGGGTATGGTTCAACACCCACTTCAGCGATTTAGCGTAGCCCTGCTGAAGGGCGAGCAGCAGGCGGCCAAAGCCCCGCACCTTAGCTTGCGCTTTCGGTTTGCCGCTCTTCAGCAGCCAGCCGCACATCATCGGTGTCAGGGTCAGGGAGACCACCAGCGAGATGCCGATCGCCACCGACAGGGTGACGGCGAACTCCCGCAGCAGGCGGCCCGGCAGGCCGTCCATCAGCAGCAGCGGCAGGAAAACTGCTACCAGCGACAGGCTCATGGAGAGCACGGTAAAGCCCACCTCCCGCGTGCCCTGCAGTGCCGCCTGGAGCGGTTTCATTCCGGCCTCCAGATGGCGGGAAATATTTTCCAGCACCACGATGGCGTCATCTACCACAAAGCCGGTGGCGATGGTCAGCGCCATCAGAGAGAGGTTGTTGAGGCTAAAGCCGCACAGATACATGGCGGCAAAGGTGCCGATCAGCGACACCGGCACCGCCACCGCCGGGATCAGCGTCGCCCGACCCGAGCGCAGGAAGAGAAAGACCACCAGGATCACCAGCGCCACGGAGATGATCAGGCTGTGCTCGACCTCATCCAGCGAGGCGCGGATGGTGGGGGAGCGGTCCTGGGCGATCTGTAAGTCGATGGCCGCCGGGATGGTCTCCTGCAGCTCCGGCAGCCGGGCGCGAATGCTGTCCACCGTCTGGATAATATTGGCTTCCGGCAGCTTGCGGATCATCAGCAGGATGGCGGGCTTAGCGTTGGTCATCCCGGCGTTGCGCACGTCCTGCACCGAATCGGTGACGCTGGCGACGTCGCTGAGGCGTACCGCCGCCCCGTTGCTGTAGTGAACGATCAGCGGCTGGTAGGCCTCGGCGGTTTTGATCTCGTCGTTGGTTTGCAGCTGCCAGCGGTGGGTGCCGTCCTCGATAGCGCCCTGCGGTCTGCGCACGTTGGCGTTGTTAATCGCGCTGCGCACAGCGTCCAGCGACACGCCCTGGTTAAACAGTGCCTGCGGGTTGAGCGACACTCGCACGGCAGGCAGGGAGCTGCCGCCGACGTCAACGTCGCCTACGCCGTCGATTTGCGAGATGGTTTGCGCCAGCTGCGTCGAGGCAAAGTCATACAGCTGCCCCTGGGAGTAGGTGTCGGAGGTTAACGTCAGGATCATGATCGGCGCATCGGACGGGTTCGCTTTCCGATAGGTCGGACGGCTCGGCATTCCGCTCGGTAGCAGGCTCTGCGCAGCGTTGATCGCCGCCTGCACGTCTCGCGCAGCACCGTTGATGTCGCGATTGAAATTGAACTCCAGAATGATGCGCGTGCTGCCCAGCGAGCTGGAGGAGGTCATCTCGTTGACCCCGGCGATGCGCCCGAGGGCGCGCTCCAGCGGCGTCGCCACCGAGGAGGCCATGGTTTCCGGCGACGCCCCCGGCAGGGAGGCACTGACCATGATCACCGGGTAGTCCACCTGCGGCAGCGGGGCTACCGGCAGCAGGCGGAAGCCAAGAATGCCGCAGAGGGTAATCGCCAGCGAAATCAGGATGGTGGCGACCGGGCGGTGAATGAAGAGGGCAAAAAACTTCACTTACATCTCCTCCCCTTCACGCTCTGCGCGGCGGGGGAAGCGGTGGCGAACCCGCAGGGCCAGGCGGTCAAACAGCAGGTAGATCACCGGCGTAGTAAACAGGGTTAGCACCTGGCTCACCAGCAGGCCGCCGACCATGCCGATCCCCAGCGGACGGCGCAGCTCTGCGCCCACCCCGGTGCTGAGCATCAGCGGCAGGGCACCCAGCAACGCCGCAAGGGTCGTCATTAAAATCGGCCGGAAACGCAGCAGGCAAGCCTGGAAGATCGCCTCCCTGGGCGACATGCCCTGTTCCCGCTCGGCGGCGAGAGCAAAGTCGATCATCATGATGGCGTTCTTCTTGACGATACCGATCAGCAGAATGATACCGATAATGGCAATCACATCCAGCTCGCTGCCCGCCAGCATCAGGGCCAGCAGCGCGCCCACCCCGGCGGTGGGCAGGGTAGAGAGGATGGTAATGGGGTGAATAAAGCTCTCGTAGAGCACGCCGAGCACGATATACATCGCCACCACCGCGGCAACGATCAGCCACACGGTGCTGCCCAGCGCATCCTGGAACGCCAGCGAGCTGCCCTGGAACTGGGTGGTAATATCCCCCGGCAGGCTGAGGTTCTTCTCGCTATCCAGAATGGCCTGCACCGCATCCCCCAGCGCGTAGCCGTCCGGGACGTTAAACGAGATGGTAGTGGACGGGAACTGGTCAAGGTGGTTAATCGCCAGCGGGGTATAGCGCTCTTCCACTTTGGCAATGGCGCTGAGCGGCACCACGCCGCCGTCGCTGCTGGTCAGGCGGATGGAGTCCAGCGCGGCCAGACCCGGCGTTGCGGCGGTATTATGCTCCAGCACGACCCGATACTGATTAGCCTGGGTATAGATGGTAGAGATCAGCCGCTGGCCGAAGGCGTTATAGAGGGCGTTATCCACGTCCGCCATCGTAATGCCCAGCCGGCTGGCGCTGTCCCGGTCAACGTTAACGTACGCGGCCAGCCCTTTGTCCTGCCAGTCGCTGCTGACGTCCGCCAGCTGCGGCAGGGTCTGTAGCTCATTCATCAGCTGCGGTACCCAGGTGCTCAGCGCCTCAAGGGTCGTGGCCTGCAGCGTAAACTGGTACTGGGTGCGGCTGACGGTGGTGTCGATGGTCAGATCCTGGGTCGGCTGAAGATAGAGCGCCACGCCGGGGACTTTCGCCACCGCCTGCTGAAGCCGGGCGATCACCGTCTGAACGCGATCGTCCCGGTCATCCAGCGGCTTGAGGTTGATTTGCAGCCGGGCACTGTTCAGCGACGGGTTGGTGCCGTCAACGCCGACAAAGGCCGTCAGGCTCTCTACTGCCGGATCCTTCAGTACGATATCGCTCACCTGACGCTGGCGCTCCGCCATGCTGGCAAACGATGCCGACTGCGGGGCCTGCAAGGTGCCCTGAATAATGCCATTATCCTGGATCGGGAAGAAGCCTTTCGGGATGGTCACCCACAGCAGCACCGACAGCAGCAGCGCGCCCAACGCCACGCTGAGGGTCAGCCACGGATGGTTAAGCACCTTCGTCAGCCCCCGGCCGTAGGCGGCAATCACGCGGTCGAAGAAGCGCTCTGAGGCACGGGAGAAGCGGTTCTGCTTGCGCAGGGAGTCATGGCTGAGCATCCGGGCGCACATCATCGGCGTCAGCGTCAGCGACACCACGGCGGAGATCAGGATCGCCACCGCCAGGGTGACGGCAAACTCGCGGAACAGGCGGCCCACGATATCGCCCATAAACAGCAGCGGGATCAGCACCGCAATCAGCGAGAAGGTGAGGGAGATAATGGTAAAGCCAATCTCTCCCGCGCCCTTCAGCGCCGCCGCCAGCGGCTTCTCGCCTTTTTCGATATAGCGGGAGATGTTCTCAATCACCACGATGGCGTCATCGACCACGAAGCCGGTGGCAATGGTCAGGGCCATCAGCGTCAGGTTGTTGATCGAGAAGTCGAGGAACACCATCACCGCAAAGGTGCCCACCAGCGACAGCGGTACCGCCACGGCGGGAATAATGGTCGCCGGCACGTTGCGCAGGAACAGGTAGATGATCATCACCACCAGGGCGATGGCCAGCATCAGCTCGAACTGGGTATCGTGCACCGAGGCGCGAATGTTGGTGGTACGATCCGACAGGACCTTCACCGTGACCGACTTCGGCAGGCTCTCGGTAAGCTGGGGCAGCAGCGTGCGGATGCTGTCGGCAGTGGAGAGAATGTTGGCGCCCGGCTGGCGCTGAACGTTCATCACGATCGCCTGCTGCGTGTTGGCCCACGCTCCCAGCCAGCTGTTCTCCGCGCCCTGCTCAATGGTTGCCACGTCGCCGAGGCGGATCGGTGCCCCGTTCTGGTAGGCGACAATCAGGCGGCGGTAGTCTTCGGCGGACTGCATCTGGTCGTTCGCAGAGAGGGTCACCGCCCGCGTCGGGCCGTCGAGGCTACCCTTTGCCGAGTTCACGTTGTTATTGTTAATCGCGGTGCGCACGGTTTCGCTGGTCAGCCCGAGGGCAGCGATGGCCTGGGCGTTAAGCTTCACCCGTACCGCCGGACGCTGGCCGCCGGAAAGCGTCACCAGGCCGACGCCAGCCACCTGAGAGATCTTCTGCGCCACCCGGGTCTCGATCATATCCTCAACCTGGGTCATCGGCATTGCAGTGGAGGTCACCGCCAGCGACATGATCGGCGGATCCGCCGGGTTGACCTTGCTGTAGACCGGCGGGTTAGGCAGATCGGAGGGCAGTAAATTGGTGGCGGCGTTAATTGCGGCCTGCACCTCCTGCTCGGCAACGTCCAGTCCCAGGGTGAGTTGGAACTGGAGCGTCACTACCGACGCGCCGCCGGAACTTTGGGAAGACATCTGCTTTAAGCCGGACATCTGGCCGAACTGGCGCTCAAGGGGCGCGGTGACGGCAGAGGTCATCACGTCCGGGCTGGCGCCGGGATAGAGGGTCACTACCTGAATCGTCGGATAGTCCACCTCGGGCAGGGCGGAGACCGGCAGAAAACGGTAGCCGATGATCCCCGCCAGCAGGATCGCCACCATAAAGAGGGTGGTGGCGACCGGACGGAGAATAAACAGGCGGGACGGGCCGCCGGTGGCGCTGGGAGGTAACACCTGCATCAGGAACCGGCTCCCTGTGCGGCGCGCGTGCCATGGGTTTTCGCCTGCGCGGCAGGGGCGGCGTCGGCGCTCTGGGCCGTCACCACCTCAACCTGGGCACCTTCGGTTAAGCGGTCAATGCCGTCGGTGACCACCCGGTCGCCTGCCGACAGCCCGGCGCTGATCGCTACCTGCTGGCTGTTCTGAATGCCAGGCGTCACGGTGTGCTTGCTCACTTTGTTCTGCTCGTTCAGCACCCAAACAAAGTGGCCGTCGTTGCCCATCTGCAGTGCGGCGGTCGGGATCAGCACCGCATTTTGCTCGGTAGAGACCAGCATTCGGGCGTTAACGAACTGATTAGGGAAGAGGGCGTCGTCCTGGTTGGTAAAGCGGGCTTTCAGCTTAATGGTGCCAGTGGTGGTGTCGATCTGGTTGTCGAGGCTCAGCAGGGTGCCGTCGCTCAGCTTCTGCTTGTTAGTGCGGTCCCAGGCTTCAACGCTGAGGGTCTGCCCGGCCTTTTGCGCCTGCACCACCGTGGCGATATCGCTCTCCGGCAGGGTAAACACCAGATCGATAGGGTGGGTCTGGGTAATGACCACAATGCCGGTGGTATCGCCGCTGGAGATCTGGTTGCCGATATCGACCTGCTTCAGGCCCACGCGGCCATCAATCGGGGCGGTGATGCGGCTCCAGTCCAGCTGCAGCTGGGCGCTGGCAACCGAGGCTTCATCAGCTTTGATCGTGCCCTGAGATTCGCTCACCAGCGCCTGCTGGGCATCCAGCTCCTGGCGGGAAACCAGATTGGTTTTGACCAGCTGCTGATAGCGGGCCAGATCGCGCTGGGCGTTGGCCAGCGTGGCTCTGTCTTTCGCCAGCTGGCCCTGGGCCTGGGCGAGCGCCACTTTAAACTGGCTGGGATCGATCTCTGCTAAAAGGTCTCCGGCCTTGACCTGCTGGCCCTCCTGGAAGTGCAGGGCCATCAGCTGGCCGTCAACGCGGCTGCGCACGGTTACGGTATTGGCGGCGGTGATGGTGCCGAGGCCGGTCAAATAGCGAGGCACTTCGCCTTCTACGGCAGTAGCGGCCTGCACCGGTGCCAGCGGCATACCGCGACGGCCACCCGCAGCGCCACGTCCCGCCTGCGGGGCATGAGCGCCTGCCGCAGTCTGGGTGCTGTTGTGGCTATGCCAGTACCAAAGTGCGGCAATAGCGACAAGCGCCACGCCGATGACCATCGCCCAGCGGGCATTAACACGACCTTTCATTGTTATCCGTATCTCTTCCTGAAACATTTCACAGAATGATACTAGTTTAGTAATGCAACGCCGCAGAAAAATGGAGGAAATATGAAAGACCGTAGGGAATCGTCTGAATGCGCCGGGCGTTGCAGCGTGGGGGCATGAAAGTGCCGGGTGGCGGCTACGCCTTACCCGGCCTGGGGATGTGGAACGCGCTGGACGTTTTTAAAACACTACCTGCGCCCAGCGGGCGAGGCCTGCGGTGACCGAGCCAAAATCGTCGCCGCCGGCAATCGGAATGCCGGGTAGGGCGTCGGCAAGCGCCTTTTTGATCAGCGGTGAGCGGGCGCTGCCCCCGGTCAGGTAGATAATATCCGGCGTCTCGTTGCTGCTTGCCAGCGCCAGCTGCACCTGCTCAAGGATCCGTGTCAGAGGCTGGTTGAGGGCGGTCTCCAGCCCCTCCTGGGTGATCGCCGTTGCCAGCTCGTCGCTGATAAACGGCAAACGGGCCTCGGTTTGCAGGTTGTCGGAGAGGGCAATCTTGCTCTCTTCCGCACTGCGCACCAGGCGGTAGCTAAGGCGCTGACGCCACACCTTCACCAGCCGCGCCACCTTATCCCCTTCCCGGGCGTCGCGCACCAGGTCGTTGAGCAAGCGACCATTAGCGCTGCTGTAGAAGTCACTCTGGGCTGGGACGTCATTAATGGCTACCGCGTTCCACCACGGCAGGATCGGCAGGGCAATACCCTTTTCGGTCTGGCCGCCCATGCCCAGCAGCGGCATCAGATGCTTAAAGGCCAGCGCAATATCGAGATCGTTACCGCCGACGCGGCAGCCGCTGTGCCCCAGCAGGCTGGTATCGCGATCCTGGCGCTGGTGCCACTGGGGGCCCATCAGCAGCAGCGAGCAGTCGGTGGTCCCGCCGCCAATATCCACCACCAGCACGCGCTTCTCGGACTGCAACGTGGCTTCAAAATCCAGCCCGGCGGCGACCGGCTCGTACTGGAATACGACCTCGTTAAAGCCTGCGCGCCTGGCGGCACGCTCCAGGATCCCCTGCGCCTGGGCGTTGGCGTCATCGCCCCCCAGCCCCTGGAAGTTGATGGGACGGCCAATCACCGCGCGATCGATAGCCTCCGGCAGCTGGCTCTCGGCCTGCTGGCGAATATGCAGCATCATGGCGCAGACCAGATCCTCAAACAGCGCGATCTGCTGCGGCTTCAGGCCGCTGGCACCGAGGAAGGATTTTGGCGATTTAACGAAGTAGACCTCTTCCGGATCCTGAACGTACTGCTGCAGCGACTGGAGCCCAAACTGCACGCTGCCCGGCAGCACCTCGATATCTTCTTCGCGGTTGAAGTTCACCGCCCGACGCAGCAGCGCCTGGGTTTCGCTCCCGGTGGCGGGGACGTCATGGTGGCGGTAGAGCCACTCGCTGACCGCTTCCCGCGTCGGGGCGCAGAGCATCGACGGCAGTAGCGTGCTGCCGTTTTCCATTTTTAAGAGCTGCGGGATGCCGTCGCGCATTACCGCAACGGAGCAGTTTGCCGTGCCGTAGTCAAAACCAATAAACATGAAAGTTCCCCATGCCGGTGAAGAAGGGGGGCGACTTTAGCCGAAAGGATTATGAAAGCAAAGCAAAAAAGTGGCGGGGCGCTTAAGCTGAAATAAGAGTGAGAGGAGTAACCATGTATACACTGAGCTGGAAGCCGCCCTACGACTGGGCGTGGATGTTGGGTTTTTTACAGGCGCGTGCGGTGACTGGCGTAGAGGTGGTCAGCGAAGGCCGCTACGTGCGCAGTTTTGCGATAGGTGAGCACCGGGGGATCGTCACCGCCGAGCCGGACGAGGCTAATCATACGCTGCGGGTTACCCTTAGCGATGGGCTGTTGCCGGTCGCCGAGGCGTGTCTGGCCCGGCTGGGGCGTCTGTTCGATCTCGCCTGCGATCCGCAGGAGATTATTCACGCCCTTGGCTCGCTGGGAGAGCAGAGGCCGGGCCTGCGACTGCCGGGATCGATGGATACCTTTGAGCAGGGCGTGCGCGCGATCCTTGGCCAGCTGGTCAGCGTGGCGATGGCGGCTAAGCTGACCGGCAAGGTCGTGGAGAGCCTTGGAAAGCCGCTGGCAGAGGTGCCGGGTTTCATCTGCTTCCCGACGGCAGAGGCGCTGGTCCAGGCCGATCCCGCGGCGTTAAAGGCGCTCGGGATGCCGCTTAAGCGCGCCGAGGCGCTGATTAATTTGGCCCGCGCCACCCTCGACGGTGAGTTTCCAGTGCAGGCTCCGGCGGATATCGAGCAGGGGGTGAAGCTGTTGCAGGGGTTTCCTGGCATAGGGCGCTGGACAGCAAACTATCTGGCGATGCGCGGCTGGCAGGCGAAAGATATCTTTTTGGCCGACGACTACGCTATCAAGCAGCGCTTCGCGGGTATGACCCCGGCGCAGATCCGCCGCTATGCCCAACGCTGGCAGCCCTGGCGCTCCTATGCGCTGCTGCATATCTGGTACACCCCGGACTGGCAGCCGTCAGCTGATGAGGATCAGTTGATGGCAAAATAGCTGGTGTTGAGCATGAGATCCAGCGGCTGGGCCTGGGAGATGGTGTCCCCGAAGATGTAGTCAATGCCAATGCCAGAGAGGGTATCCATCATCATTGGCTGGTTAGTCGGCCCTGCAATGCTCTTCATCCCCAGACGGTGAGCATGGCCCTGCACGATGGTCACCATCATCTCGTCCATCAGGTTACCGTGCACGTTGTTAACCAGCTCCGGCTCCAGCAGCACGTAGTCCGCCATCTGCGGCATGAGATGGTTAAAGATCTCCAGGTCGCGCCCAATATGGCTGATAATGAGTCGGCAGCCCGCCTGACGAAGTTTGGCGAGACCGTCGCCGATGCTGCTCTCTTCGCGCATCAGGGCATCGGCATCGATCACAAAGTGCAGCAGGCGGCCAGGCATTCCGCTCTGCGTGAGCTTCTCAATGATTTCAGTTATGACCGTTCGGCTGGCCAGCCCGGCGCTGGAGAGCGGCAGGGCAACGCTGACCCCTTTACGTACTACCCCGGCGGCGCTGTTGGTGAAGAACTCGTGGATCACCCGGCGATCGAGGGCGCGGATGAGCTCCGGCTCGGCGAGGCCGGAACGGAAGGCGCGCTCCTCCATGGCTTCCCCTTCACTGGTCCACAGGCGCAGTGAGAGCAGCCAGAAGTTGCAGGACTCCGGCACCCGCGGGGAGGCGACACCGCGCGCCACCAGCAGGAGGTGGTTGTCGCGGATCATCCGCGACTGCTCCTCAAGAGAGATCAGGCTGCGGTTGTGATGCATATGATCCTGCTGCGGCTCGTACACCGTGACCACGCCACGACCGTTGTTTTTCGAGGCGTAGCAGGCGATATCCGCCTGGGACATCACCTCTGAGGCCTGGCAGTTGCTCTCATCAATCAGGGTGATCCCAGCGCTCGCGCCGATGCGGTGCAGGCGGCCCTCCCACATAAAGCGGTAGTCATTGATGGCATGGATAATGCGCCCGGAGATATAGCGGGCGCTCTCAATATTGCAGTCCGGCAGCAGCAGGCCAAACTCATCTCCGCCGAGACGGGCCAGGATATCGGTAGAGCGCAGCATGCTAAGCATCAGGGAGGAGAGCTCCCGCAGCAGGGCATCACCTGCCGCATGACCTGCGGTGTCGTTCACCGCCTTAAAGCGGTCGAGATCGATATAGACCAGCGCATGGCGCTGATGCGTCTCCTGCACCGTGTGCAGCAGGCGTTTAAGATGGTTCTCGAAGCTGACGCGGTTCGCCAGATGGGTCAGCGCATCATGGGAGGCGCTATAGCTCAGCTGGCGCAGCATCTTCCGGGACTCGGTGACATCCTGGATCACCAGCACGAAGCCGATGTTGTGTCCGTCAAGGGTGCTAAGTGGCGTCACGCTGTAGTGAATATCGTAGGTCCCGCCGTTGCGACAGTGCAGCACCACGTCCTGCTCGATAGCTGAACGTGATATATCACCGCTATGAATGTTTTCCAGCGCGGGGCCGTTGTCGCCAAAGGTAATGCGCAGCACATTCAGCAACGCCTGACCGATGGCGTGCTGCTGCTGCCAGCCGCTCATTTTTTCCGCCACCGGGTTCATAAAGGTGACGTTCATCTCCACGTCGGTACAGAGCACCGCTTCGCCGATGGAGTCGAGGGTAATGTGCAGGCGCTCTTTCTCCTGGAACAGGGCCTCGTTGAGCTGTTTCACCTCGGTCATGTCCATATTGATGCCGAGCAGCCGTTCAACCTCGCCGTTTTTATTCAGCACCCGGTTCGCCAGGGTGCGGATATGGCGAATTCCCTCTTTTACATGGATACGAAACTCAAGCTTAAACGGCGCTCTCGCAACCAGTGAGTCGCGGATAATGCGCTCGGCCTCCTCGCGATCTTCCGGTACCACACACTCATACCAGAGCTTCCAGGTGGGCTTCACGTGCGGCGGCAGCTCGTAAAGCTCAAACATGCGCTTATCCCAGCTGATGATGTCCGGCTCCAGATCCCACTCCCAGATACCGATACCCCCGGCCTCGTTGGCCAGCGTAATGCGCTCCATCAGCCGTTTATTGACCCACTCGGTGTGCTTCAGATCGTTGATATCCTCAACCTGGGAGATGAAGTAGAGCGGCGTGCCGTCCGGGTGGCGTACCAGCGACACCGCCAGCAGCGCCCAGACGACATCCCCTGTGCGGGTGTAGTAGCGCTTCTCCATGGAGTAGCTGTCAATGTCACCGCGCACCAGCGCCTCAAGCTGCTCCAGGTCGCTCTTGAGATCCTCAGGCCAGGTGAGCTGCTGGAAGGTCAGCAGGCGTAGCTCATCCTGGGAGTAGCCGAGAAAACTACACAGCGCTTTATTGACCTGTAACCACTGACCGTCCGTGCCCACCAGCGCCATGCCGATGGCGGAGTACTCCATCGCATTACGAAAACGGGCCTCGCTTTCAGTAATGTGCTTACGCTCGGCGCGGAAAGAGTACATCACCATGGTCATGACGTTGGCCGGCAGCAGGATCATCAAGAACGGCAGCCAGGGCGCGTTCAGCATGGCGCTGCTGTTGAAATTGGTAAACTCGATGGGGCTATGGGTCATTATCAGCGACACCACCATGATGGTGACGAGGAAGATAAGAAAGGCCTCCAGGCGCGGCAGCCGAACGGCGGTCCACATCAGCAGAACGATAACGGCGGTAAAGGGCCACGGCAGATAGGTCATCGAGAGCCAGCTGAGAAAGAGCGTCACGGCCAGCGTCACCAGGGTTTCCAGCAGCAGCTGCGGCTTGCGGTGGCGCAGCAGGTAGTGCAGCTTGAACATCAGCCCGAGCGGGACCAGGGCCAGTGCGCCGATGGATTCTGAAAGCACCCATATCATAAAGGTGCGCAGCAGGTTTTCGCTGCCGGACACCAGGCAAATCAGCACTCCGCCGAGCAGGGGAGGGATCACAGCGCTGCCGATGGTCAGGCGGATCCAGTCGCTCAGGTTTTGCAGCGGGTTATACCACGGCAGCATCTTACGCAGCAGCACCGCGCCCGTCAGCGCCTCAATGATATTGATTCCCGGATACCAGAGGTTGATTTCTCTTGCGGGGAAGAGCACAAACGACCCGGCCAGGCTGCCCAGCGTACAGGCGATGGCGATGCCCGGCCACATGCGCCCGGCGTGGCGGTAGAAGGCCACCATCATAATAGATGTCGTAAACCACAGCGGCGCAAGAACGGTACCGAAACGGGTCAGCTCAAGGGAAAACAGGGTAAAGATAAAGGTCACCAGTCCTAAACTGAGCAACCTCAGTAGGGGATTTGGGGTAGTAACCAAAACGCGCTGGTATTGTTTATTCATTACCGCTTTATCCGCAGTCCCTGTGCCGCCAGGTTCATAACGCCCGGACGGGTAAAATTGAAATTTGGATTATGCTAGTACAAACAATTTACAATTCCTATGGTGACCGCTCATAATTTGACATCATAGTGTTATTAATCACTTAGTCTGCCAAAAAAGGCAACTGAACGCTGTAAAATTAAACATTTTAATTTGCGAAAAGGGTAATATGCCAGATTAGCGCCGTTGTGACAGACGTTTGCGCATTCGACTGGTATCACGAGAGCGAAATCCCTATAATTGCCGCGTTTGACGCTATAGCGTCTCCCTTCTTTACTTCCAGGTTAATCAGGTCGCAAAAATTTATGACTGATAAGTCCCATCAGTGCGTCATTATCGGCATCGCCGGCGCATCCGCTTCAGGTAAAAGTCTCATTGCCAGTACGCTTTACCGCGAGTTGCGCGAACAGGTTGGTGATGAACATATTGGCGTTATCCCAGAAGATAGCTACTACAAGGATCAAAGTCACCTGTTGATGGAAGAGCGTGTTAAAACGAACTACGACCATCCCAGCGCCATGGATCACAGTTTGCTGTTCGAACATTTGCAGACCCTGAAAGGCGGCAATCCCATTGAGCTCCCGGTGTACAGCTACGTTGAGCACACCCGTACCAACGAGACCATTCTCATTGAACCCAAGAAAGTGATCATTCTTGAGGGGATCCTGCTGCTGACCGATGCGCGCCTGCGCGAGTCGATGAACTTTTCGATCTTTGTCGACACCCCACTGGATATCTGCCTGATGCGCCGTATCAAGCGTGACGTCAACGAACGTGGCCGCTCCATGGACTCGGTGATGGCACAATATCAGAAGACAGTGCGTCCGATGTTCCTGCAGTTTATTGAGCCATCCAAACAGTACGCCGATATTATCGTGCCGCGCGGGGGTAAAAACCGCATTGCTATCGATATCCTGAAGGCCAAAATCAGCCAGTTTTTTGAATAACCGGGCTTTTTAAACCGTCTGGTTTTGAATAAACGGCGCGAATTGTGTACCGTTCAGAGATAACTTGCCTGCCCAGACCGAACTTAGTCGGACGGGCAGCACCTAAGGAGAAAGTGCTATGCGTTTGTGTGATCGCGATATTGAAGCCTGGCTGGACGATGGCCGCCTGTCGATTACCCCGCGCCCGCCGGTAGAACGCATTAACGGTGCGACGGTGGACGTGCGTCTGGGCAACAAGTTTCGCACCTTCCGGGGCCACACCGCTGCCTTTATCGATCTGAGTGGTCCCAAGGATGAGGTGAGCGCCGCGCTGGATCGGGTGATGAGCGATGAGATTGTGCTGGCAGAAGGCGATGCCTTCTTCCTGCACCCGGGCGAACTGGCGCTGGCGGTGACCTTTGAGTCCGTGACCCTGCCAGCGGACCTGGTGGGCTGGCTGGATGGCCGCTCCTCGCTGGCGCGGCTGGGCCTGATGGTGCACGTTACCGCCCACCGTATCGATCCGGGCTGGTCCGGCTGCATCGTGCTGGAGTTCTATAACTCCGGTAAGCTGCCGCTGGCGCTGCGTCCGGGTATGCTTATCGGCGCGCTGAGCTTTGAGCCACTTTCCGGCCCGGCCGCGCGGCCCTATAACCGTCGCCAGGACGCGAAGTATCGCGACCAGCAGGGCGCGGTGGCTAGCCGAATTGATAAAGACTGAGCGCCTGTTGCGCGATGTAATAGCTGCTCGTTGAGGATGCCATGAGAAGAGTGTTAACCACGCTGATGATTTTACTGGTCGTGCTGGTCGCCGGCCTCTCTGCGTTGGTGCTGCTGGTGAACCCGAACGACTTTCGGGATTACATGGTGCGACACGTTGAGTCGCGCAGCGGTTATCAGCTGAAGCTTGACGAGCCGCTGCGCTGGCACGTCTGGCCCCGGCTGAGCATTCTCTCTGGCCGCATGTCGCTGACGGCGCCAGGCGCACCGCAGCCGCTGGTTACGGCGGACAACATGCGGCTGGACGTAGAGCTGCTGCCGCTGCTCTCCCACCAGCTGCACGTTAAGCAGGTGATGCTAAAGGGCGCGGTTGTTCAGCTTACGCCGCAAACCGAGGCGTCAGAGCCAAAAGACGCGCCGGTTGCGCCGCAGGAGAACGCCCTGCCGCAGGTAGAGAGCGATCGCGGCTGGTCATGGGCTGTCTCCCATCTGCAAATTGCCGACAGCGTGCTGGTTTTCCAGCATAAGGACGACGAGCAGGTAACGGTGCGTAATATCCATCTGAAGATGGACCAGGACGAAAACTATCACGCCAACGTCGACTTCTCGGGGCGGATCAACCGCAACCAGCGCGACCTGACCCTGGCGCTGAAGGCGAGCGTGAACGCCGCTGACTACCCCTATAATTTAACCGCCGTCGTTGAGCAGCTTAACTGGCAGCTCCAGGGCGGCGACGTCCCTGCTCAGGGCATTACCGGGCAGGGCAGCTTCCAGGCCCAGTGGCGCGAAGCGAAAAAGCAGCTCATCTTTAACCAGTTGAATATGACCGCCAATGACAGCGCGGTGACCGGCAGCGGCAGCGTGACGCTAGGGGATAAACCTGACTGGGTGCTGGATCTGGCGTTTGACACGCTAAACCTGGAGAATTTGCTGGGGGCGGTGACCAACCCGGCCACTAACGCCACCGCAGCGCAGCAGGGGCAGGGCACGATCGCGCCGCCGCGTCCGGTTATCGCCCGGGACATGGACGGCGATGATTACAGCAGCCTGCGCGGCTTTACGGCAAATCTGTCGCTGGCAGCGAAAAAAGTGCGCTGGCGCGGTATGGATTTTACCAACGTGAGCAGCCATATCACCAATAACACCGGCCTGCTGACGCTCTCGACCCTGACCGGAAAATTAGGCGAGGGCATGCTCTCGCTGCCGGGAAGCCTTGACGTTCGGGGCAAAATGCCAAAAAGCGCCTTCCAGCCGCAGCTTGATAACGTTGAGATCGGCACGGTGCTGAAAGCTTTTAACTATCCGCTGTCACTGACCGGTAAGCTGTCGCTGGCGGGGGATTTTAAAGGCGACAGGATAGATGCCGAGGCGTTTCGCCGCAGCTGGCAGGGGAGCGCCCACGTTGAGATGGCCAACACGCGCATGGAGGGGCTGAACTTCCAGCAGCTTATCCAGCAGGCGGTGGCCCGCAGCAGCGATGTGCAGGCTGAGCAGAACTACGATAGCGCGACAAAACTCGATAGCTTCAGCACGGATTTGACCCTCGATCGCGGTCAGATGGCCCTCAACGATATGCAGGGGAAATCAGCGATGCTCAATCTCTCCGGTGAGGGCTCGCTCGACCTGGTGAAACAGCTCTGCGATACGCGCTTCAGCGTGCAGGTCACCGAGGGGTGGAAGGGCGATGGCAAGCTGATCGAGTTCCTGCGCAATACGCCGATCCCGCTGCGCGTCTATGGCAAATGGCAGGCGCTCAGTTACAGCTTGCAAGTAGATCAGGTTCTGCGTAAGCATCTGCAGGATGAAGCGAAACGCCGTCTTAGCGACTGGGCGGATCGCAACAAAGATAGCCAGCGCAGCAAAGATATTAAAAAGCTGATCGACAAGCTTTAATATCAGGCGGGTAATGGTTTGTGGTTTGTAGGCCCGGTAAGCGTAGCGCCACCGGGCATTGACCACTCTGCGCGGCGTTACACCTCGTAGTCCGCGTCTTCTGTCTCCAGCGGCACAATCTGTACCTTCTGTACGCGATGGCTCTCTACCTGAAGCGTTTTCAGCAGATAATCACCCACCTGCACCTCCTCCCCGACTTTAGGAATACGCTGCAGGTACTCCATCAGCAGGCCTGCGATGGTGTGATACTCCCGCTTCTCGTCCAGCGGTAGCGGCACATAGTGCACCAGATCTTCCAGCGGCATATGACCGTTTGCCGTCCAGCTGCCGTCGGCGTTTTTCTGGATATCGTGGCGGGCGTCAATCTCCTCTACCTCGTTCGGCAGGTTGCCAGCGATGGTCTCCATCACGTCGCTAAGGGTCACGATCCCCTCGATGGAGCCGAACTCATCGACCACAAAGGCAAAGTGCGTGCGCGCGTTACGAAACTGCTCCAGAGCCTGCAACAGCGGCAGCCCCTCGGGAAAGACCAGCGGCTGGCGGATCAGCACGTTGATGTTGAGCGGATCGCCGCGCAGCGACTGGTGAAGCAGATCGAGAATGTGCACCACGCCCAGCAGATCCTCATGCTCGTCGCCACCGGTGACCACCATGCGGGTATGCTGGTTTTTGTCCAGTAGGGCACGGATCTCCTCTTCCGGGGCGCTGAGATCGATATACTCGATGTCATGGCGCGAGGTCATGATGCTGCTGACGCTGCGCTGGTTAAGGTTCAACACCCGCTCGATCATCAGGCGCTCCTGGGTGTTGAAGATCTGGCTATCGTCGTGATCCACCAGCAGAGACGAGGTCTCCACGTCCAGCTCGGCATCCTCTTTCTTATTGCTCAGCAGGCGCATTACCGCATCGGTGGTGCGCTGGCGCAGCGTCTGGTTAGCAGAGAGAAAACGGCGGCGGTTGAAGATCGCCAACTGGTTAAGGGCCTCAATGATCACCGAGAAGCCAATGGCCGCATACAGATAGCCTTTCGGAATGTGGAACCCGAAGCCGTCGGCAATCAGGCTAAAGCCGATCATCAGCAGGAAGCTGAGGCAGAGGATCACGATAGTAGGGTGGCTGTTCACAAAGCGCGTCAGGGCCTTGCTGGCCAGCAGCATCAGCGCAATGGCAATCACTACCGCCGCCATCATCACGGGCAGATGATCGACCATCCCTACGGCGGTGATCACCGAGTCCAGCGAGAAGACCGCATCCAGCACGACAATCTGCGCCACCACCGGCCAGAATTTCGCCCCGCGCTGTTGGGTCGGGTTGTCGCTGTCTTTACCCTCTAACCGCTCGTTGAGTTCGACCGTGGCCTTAAAGAGCAGGAACAGGCCACCAAACAGCATGATCAGATCTCGCGCGCTAAAGCTGAAGCCGCGCAGTGAGAAAAGGGGGGTGGTGAGCGTTACCAGCCAGGAGATAGAGGCCAGCAGCAGCAGGCGCATCAGCATCGCCAGCACAAGACCGGTGACCCGCGCCCGGTCGCGCTGTGCAGGGGGCAGCTTCTCGGCCAGGATGGCGATAAACACCAGGTTATCAATGCCTAAGACCAGCTCAAGCACGACCAGCGTCAGCAGCCCGGCCCAGATTGATGGATCGGCAATCCATTCCATAATACGTTTTTCATCCTCCAGAAAAAATAACTACCCGACTCAGCGGGAATAGAATTTAGGATATATCGCAGATGTAAATGTGTCTATTTTTTTTGTCAATATGAAGTAATTCCTAAAAGCGCAAAAATAGCGACTTAATCTTATTCTTAAAAACTGGCATCAGACAAAGTGGAGCCTTGCCTGTAATTCCTTTAGCTGCAACAATTCTTCCAGCGTTAACGCGCTACTTTACTAAACTATTTTGCCGTTGTCCTGCCCGGCGTTGTCCGCCCGTGGTTAAACGTTATGTCTCTGGATCATAAGGGGTATTAATCACCTTCGCTCATGCTATCAATCGGCTGCATTTGACCAGGCGCTTTTTAGGACTGATGCCAGTTATATTTAACAGTAATTAAATGCATTCTGTTAAATGTGCGGCGAAAGCAGCGCTAATTAAATTGCACAGGATAATTACTCTGCCAAAGTGATAAATAATCAATGATGAAATCCAAAATGAAATTGATGCCATTATTGGTATCTGTGGCCTTGATGAGTGGTTGCACGGTGTTCCCCGGAAGCAATATGACCACAATGGGTAAGGATGTGATTAAACAGCAAGATGCTGACTTCGATCTTGACCGCATGGTAAATGTTTATCCTTTGACTCCCCGACTGGTAGAACAGCTTCGACCCCGTCCCACCGTTGCGCAGCCCAATATGTCGCTGGACCAGGAGATCTCCAGCTACCAGTATCGCGTAGGACCGGGTGACGTCCTCAGCGTCACCGTCTGGGATCACCCGGAGCTCACCACTCCTGCCGGGCAGTACCGCAGCTCCAGCGACGCCGGTAACTGGGTGCAGCCCGACGGCACCATGTTCTACCCCTATATTGGCAAAGTCCACGTAGTGGGCAAAACCCTTGCTGAAATTCGCAGTGATATTACCGGCCGTTTAGCGCAGTACATCGCCGACCCGCAGGTGGACGTTAATATCGCCGCTTTCCGCTCGCAGAAAGCCTATATCTCCGGCCAGGTTAATAAATCGGGCCAGCAGGCCATTACTAACGTGCCGCTCACCGTGCTGGATGCGATTAACGCCGCCGGTGGCCTGACCGATACCGCCGACTGGCGCAACGTGGTGCTTACCCATGATGGCCGCGAGCAGCGCATCTCTCTGCAGGCGCTGATGCAGAACGGCGACCTTAGCCAGAACCGCCTGCTCTATCCAGGGGACATTCTGTTTGTACCGCGCAATGACGATCTGAAAGTGTTCGTGATGGGCGAAGTGAAAAAACAGAGCACCCTCAAGATGGACTTCAGCGGTATGACCCTGACCGAAGCGCTGGGCCAGGCCGAAGGTCTGGATCTCACTGCCTCCGATGCCAGCGGTATCTTTGTGATCCGTCCGCTGAAAGGCGACGGCGGTCGCAGCGGCAAGATGGCCAATATCTACCAGCTCGATATGTCCGATGCCACCTCGCTGGTGATGGCGACGGAGTTCCGGCTTCAGCCTTACGACGTGGTTTACGTCACCACCGCGCCGGTTACCCGTTGGAACCGTCTTATCAACCAGTTGCTGCCGACGATCAGTGGCGTTCGCTACATGACCGACACCGCCAGCGACGTTCACAACTGGTAACGCTCATGTTTAACAAAATTTTAGTGGTATGCGTGGGCAATATCTGCCGCTCTCCGACGGGTGAGCGGCTGCTGAAACACTATCAGCCTGCTCTGACGGTGGAGTCTGCCGGTCTCGGGGCGCTGGTAGGAAAAGGTGCGGACGCCACCGCGACCAGCGTGGCGCAGGATAACCAGCTGTCGCTGGCCGGACACAGCGCGCGCCAGCTCACCGGGCAGATGTGCCGGGAGTATGACCTGATCCTGGTGATGGAGAAGCGCCATATCGCCGCGCTGTGCGAAATCGCACCGGAGATGCGCGGCAAGGTGATGCTGTTCGGTCACTGGGACGGCGAGCGTGAGATCCCCGATCCCTACCGCAAAAGCCGGGAGGCCTTTGAGGCCGTCTACACCTTACTCGATCGCTCGGCCCGCCAGTGGGCGCAGGCGTTGCACGTTCAGCAGGGATAACCATGACAGAAAAATTACACCATGCTGCTGCCCCACAGACGGGCAGTGATGAGATCGATATTGGCCGCCTTGTGGGAACTGTTATCGAGGCGCGCTGGTGGGTGCTGGGCATTACGGCCCTGTTCGCGCTGGCGGCGACGATCTATACCCTGTTTGCCACCCCGATCTACAGCGCTGATGCGCTGGTGCAGATTGAGCAGGACGCTGGCGGCTCACTGGTGCAGAATCTCAACAGCGCGCTCTCTAACAAGCCTCCCGCCTCGGATGCCGAGATCCAGCTGATTAAGTCGCGGATGGTGCTGGGCAAGACGGTTGACGATCTCGATCTCGATATCGGCGTGACCAAAAACACCTTTCCCATTTTTGGCGCAGGCTGGGATCGCCTTCAGGGCCGCCAGAACGAAACCGTTAAGGTCACTACCTTTACGCTGCCCAAGGGGGCAGGCGGAGAGGTCTTTACCCTCAGCGTGCTGGGGCCGAAGCAGTATCAGCTAACCAGCGACGCCGGGTTTAGCGCCCGCGGTGAGGTAGGCAAGCTGCTGCAAAAGGAGGGCGTCACCTTTGAAGTCAGCGCTATCCAGGCAGCGGAGGGCAGCGAATTCACGGTATCTAAATTCTCCACGCTGGGCGTCATCAATAATCTGCAAAACAACCTGTCGGTGACGGAGAACGGTAAAGATACCGGAGTGCTCAGCCTGAGCTACACCGGTGAGGATCGCAACCAGATCCGCGCCATTCTCAACAGCATTACCCGTAACTATCTGGCGCAAAACATTGAGCGTAAGTCGGAAGAGGCGGCTAAAAGCCTGGCCTTCCTTGCGAAACAGCTCCCGGAAGTGCGGGCGAATCTCGATGCGGCGGAGAACAAGCTCAATGCCTTCCGTCAGGACAAGGATTCGGTAGACCTGCCGCTGGAGGCCAAGGCGGTGCTGGACTCCATGGTCAACATCGATGCCCAGCTCAACGAGCTGACGTTCAAAGAGGCCGAGATCTCCAAGCTCTATACCAAAGCGCACCCGGCCTACCGCACGCTGCTGGAGAAACGCCGCGCGTTAGAAGATGAGAAGGATCGCCTCAGCGGTCGCGTCTCCGCGATGCCAAAAACGCAGCAGGAAATTGTGCGCCTGACCCGTGACGTTGAGTCCGGTCAGCAGGTCTATATGCAGCTGCTGAATAAGCAGCAGGAGCTGAAGATCACCGAGGCGAGTACGGTAGGGGATGTTCGCATTGTCGATCCGGCTATCGATCAGCCTGGCGTACTGAAGCCGAAAAAGGCGCTGATTATTCTTGGCAGCATTATCCTTGGCCTGATGCTCTCTATTGTTGGCGTGCTGCTGCGCTCGCTGTTCAATCGCGGTATCGAAAGCCCGCAGGTGCTGGAGGAGAACGGCATCAGCGTCTACGCCAGCATTCCGCTCTCCGAGTGGCAAAAAGCGCGTGACAGCGTCAACACCCATAAAGGTACCAAGCGCTTCAAACAGAGCCAGCTGCTGGCCGTGGGCAACCCCACCGACCTTGCCATCGAAGCGATCCGCAGCCTGCGTACCAGCCTGCACTTCGCCATGATGCAGGCCAGCAATAACGTGCTGATGATGACCGGGGTCAGCCCGTCAATCGGTAAAACCTTCGTCTGTGCCAACCTGGCGGCGGTGATCAGTCAGACCAACAAGCGCGTGCTGATGATCGACTGTGACATGCGCAAGGGCTACACCCACGAGCTGCTCGGCACTGATAACGTCAACGGTCTGTCGGACATTCTGGCCGGGAAGGGGGATTTCTCTACCTGCGTTAAGCCGACCGCCATTACCCACTTCGATCTGGTGCCGCGTGGCCAGGTGCCGCCTAACCCTTCCGAGCTCCTGATGAGCGAACGCTTTGCTCAGCTGATCGCATGGGCCAGCAGCCACTATGACCTGGTGCTGATCGATACTCCGCCAATTCTCGCCGTGACCGATGCGGCAGTGGTCGGACGGCATGCAGGCACCACCCTGATGGTGGCGCGCTATGCCGTTAACACCCTGAAAGAGGTGGAGACCAGCCTGAGCCGCTTTGCGCAGAACGGCATTCAGGTGAAAGGCGTGATCCTTAACTCTATCTTCCGGCGGGCGACGGGATATCAGGATTACGGCTACTACGAGTACGAATACAAATCGGACGCCAAATAAGCATCTTAGGCAACCTCGGGGACAAGAAATGACAACCGCTAATTACCCAACGATCTCGATTTATATGCCGACATGGAATCGTCAGCAGCTGGCGATCCGCGCTATCAAATCGGTTTTACGCCAGGACTATCCGCACTGGGAGATGATCGTCGTCGACGACTGCTCATCGAATTTTGAACAGCTTGAGCAGTATGTTGCTGACCTGGACGATCCGCGCGTGACCTACGTCCGTAACGCGTTCAACTCCGGTGCCTGTGCGGTACGTAACCAGGCGATTTTACAGGCGCGTGGCCACTACATCACCGGTATCGACGATGACGACGAGTGGACGCCGGACCGCCTGTCGGTTTTCCTTGCGCACAAGCACCAGCTGGTGACCCATGCTTTCCTCTACGCCAACGACTACGTTTGCGAAGGGGAGGTCTACGCCCAGCCGGCCAGCCTGCCGCTCTACCCGAAGTCGCCCTATTCACGCACGCTGTTCTACAAGCGCAACATTATTGGCAACCAGGTCTTTACCCTGGCCTCGCGCTTCAAGGCCTGCCTGTTTGACGTCGATCTGAAGGCGGCTCAGGACTACGACATCTTCCTGCGCATGGTGGTCGAGTATGGCGAGCCGTGGAAGGTCGACGAGGCCACGCAGATCCTGCATATCAACCACGGCGAGATGCAGATCACCACCTCGCCGAAGAAGTTCTCCGGCTACTTCCACTTCTATCGCAAGCATAAAGATAAGTTCGATCGTGCCAGCAAGAAGTACCAGCTCTTTACGCTCTATCAGATCCGCAACAAGCGGATGACCCTGCGCACGCTGCTGACCCTGTTCTCCCTGCGCAACGGCAAGCGCCTGGCTTATGGGTTACGGAGTAAATAATGCGCCTGGAAGATTTTCGCGCAAACCACTGGAGCCTGCGCCCCTGCTGCATGGTCATGGCCTACCGTATCGCGCATTTTTGCTCGGTGTGGCGCAAAAAAAACGTCATTAACAACATCTGGGCCGCGCCGGTGCTGCTGCTCTACCGCTTTATCACCGAGTGCCTGTTTGGCTATGAGATCCAGGCCGCAGCCACCATTGGACGGCGCTTTACCATTCATCACGGCTATGCCGTGGTGATCAATAAAAACGTTGTGGCCGGGGATGACTTCACCATTCGTCACGGCGTCACCATTGGCAACCGAGGCGGTGACAGTCTGGCCTGCCCGGTGATTGGTAACGGCGTGGAGCTGGGAGCAAACGTGGTCATCATTGGTGATATCACCATTGGCAACGGCGTCACCATCGGGGCAGGTAGCGTGGTGCTGGACAGCATCCCGGACAACGCGCTGGTGACAGGAGAGAAAGCCCGGGTGAAGGTGAGACAATGAATATCTTACAGTTTAACGTGCGCCTCGCCGAAGGGGGCGCAGCAGGCGTGGCCCTTGACCTGCATCAGCGCGCTTTACAGCAGGGTATGCGTTCGCGCTTTGTCTACGGCTACGGCAAAGGCGGCAGGAAGAGCGTCAGCCATGACAGCTATCCAGAGGTGATCCAGCACACGCCGCGCCTGACCTCGATTGCTAACCTGGCGCTGTTCCGTCTCTTTAACCGCGATCTGTTTGGCGATCTCAACAGCCTCTATCTCGATGTGATCCGCACTGAGGGGCCGGTGGTGCTGCACTTTCACGTGATGCACAGCTACTGGCTGAAGCTGGAGGCGGTGGTGGCATTTTGTCAACGGATAACCGCCAGCCGTCGTGACGTGACTCTGGTCTGGACACTGCACGATCACTGGAGCGTGACCGGCCGCTGTGCATTTACCGACGGCTGCGAAGGGTGGAAAAACCACTGTCAGACCTGTCCAACGCTGGATAACTATCCGCCGGTGAAAATCGATCGTGCCCATAGCCTGGTGGCAGGCAAACGTCGCCTGTTTAACGAGATGATCGCCCTCGGGTGTCACTTTATCTCTCCCAGCCAGCACGTGGCCGACGCGTTCAACAGCATCTACGGCGCGGATCGCTGCAAGATTGTTAACAACGGTATCGATGTCGCCACCGAGGCGATCCTCGCCGAGCTGCCGTTGATAGAGCCCAGCCAGGGCGCACCTAAAATAGCCGTTGTCGCCCACGACCTGCGCTATGACGGTAAAACTAATCAGGCGCTGGTCCAAAAAATGATGGCCCTTGGCAGCGGCATTGAGCTGCACACCTTCGGCAAGTTCTCCCCCTTTGCTGGCGAGAACGTCATCAACCACGGTTTTTTAACCAACAAGCGCCAGCTGATGAGCGAGCTTAACCAGATGGATGCCCTGGTGTTTAGCTCCCGGGTCGATAACTATCCGTTGATCCTGTGCGAGGCGCTGTCGATTGGCGTGCCGGTAATTGCGACCCACAGCGACGCGGCGCACGAGGTGCTGCGCAAATCCGGCGGCACCACCTTTAGCGAGAGTGAGGTGCTGGATCTGGTCCAGCGGCCAAAAGCGGAGATTGCCGAGGCGGTGTTTGGCACCTCGCTGGCGGCGTTCCGGGCGCGCAGCCGTCAGGCCTATAGCGGAGAGCAGATGCTGGAGGAGTATGTCGCGTTCTATCAGAGTCTGTAGCTATCTGCTGCTGCCGCTGACCTATCTGCTGGTCAACGTTAAAATCGCTCAGCTGGGGGAGAGCTTCCCCATTACTATCGTCACCTTTTTACCGGTGCTGCTGCTGCTCTTCGTCGATAAGATCAGCGTTAAGAAGCTGCTGATCGCGCTGGGGATAGGTGCCGGTCTGACCGTCTTTAACTACCTGTTCGGACGGTCGTTTAACGCCAGCAAGTACGCGACCTCTACGCTGCTGTTTATCAACATCGTCATTATTATCGGGATGGTGTGGAGCATTCGCTTTAAGGTCGTCTCGCCCCACAACTACCGTAAGATCCTGCGCTTCTTCTACATGGTAGTGGGGCTGATCGTGACCCTGGCGGCGATGGAGATGGCGCAGATTATTCTCTCCGGCGGCAGCAGCCTGATGGAAACCATTTCGAAATATTTGATCTACTCCAACAGCTACGTTTTGAATTTTATCAAGTTCGGCGGAAAGCGAACCACGGCGCTCTATTTTGAACCGGCCTTCTTCGCTCTGGCATTAATCTCAATTTGGCTCAGCATCAAACAGTTTGGTATCAAGACCCCTAAAACTGATGGTATGATTCTGGCAGGGATAGTTCTCTCAGGATCTTTCTCTGGCGTAATGACCTTTATTCTCTTTTATTTGCTGGAGTGGGCGTTTCAGTATCTGAATAAAGAGGCGATTAAGAAAAAACTGCCGTTGGCAATAATATCGTTAGCCGTTTTTATGGTCGGTATCGTGTTTGCATTTCCGTATATTTCCGAACGACTCGGCGATCTCGGTACGGAAGGCTCCTCTTCCTATTATCGAATCATCGGTCCGCTGGCGATGGTCGGCAGCGCATTAACCAATATCGATGGCGCGGTACGTTTTGGATCGCTTTATGAATATGTTGCATCATTCGGAATCTTTAACGGTGCGGACGTCGGAAAAACAATAGACAATGGCCTGTATCTGTTGATTATTTATTTTTCCTGGTGCGCTGTAGTACTGACCATTTGGTACATGAGTAAAGTCTTAAAAATGATGGTCAACGCTTTTGGTAATAATCAGAATTATCGTGTTCAGCTTTATCTATTTATGCCGGTGTCACTCTTTTTTACCGGTTCGATTTTTAGCCCGGAATACGCATTTTTGATCGTTTGCCCGTTTATTTTGCGCAAGGCGCTTAATATTACTCAATCCTGATGAGGTGAAAACATGCTGCTCAGTGTCATTACCGTTGCCTTCCGTAACTATGCGGGCGTGGTGAAAACACATGCCTCACTGGCCCACCTGGCACGGGCAAAGGACATCACCTTTGAGTGGATTGTGGTGGACGGCGGCTCTAACGACGGCACCCGTGAGTTTTTAGAAAACCTCAACGGGGAATACAACTTACGCTTTGTCAGCGAGAAAGATAACGGCATCTATGACGCCATGAACAAGGGCGTTGCGCTGGCTGAAGGGCGCTTTGCCCTGTTCCTTAACTCGGGCGATATTTTCCATGAGGACGTTGCCGACGTGGTTCGCCAGCTGGCGGACGAGCGCGAGAAGGCGATGTACATTGGCGACGCGCTGCTGGATTTCGGCGACGGCACCAAGATACGCCGCAGCGCCAAGCACGGCTGGTATATTTATCACAGCCTGCCGGCGAGCCATCAGGCGATCTTTTTCCCGGTGAGCGGGTTAAAAACCTATCCCTACGATCTGCAATATAAAGTGTCATCGGATTATGCGTTAGCCGCCAGAATGTTTAAAGCGGGCTACCCCTTTAAACGCATTAAGGGCCTGGTATCAGAGTTTTCTATGGGCGGCGTCTCAACCTCGAATAATCTTGAGCTCTGCGACGATGCGCGAAAAGTCCAGCGTAAAATATTGCGCGTGCCCGGCTTCTGGGCGCAGCTCTCTTATTTCTTACGCGTGCGTACCACCGGAAAGACAAAAGCCTTATATCACAAAGCCTAAATATAAGGGATAACCATGCAGGATCTAAAAGGATTCTCGGTACCGAAAGGGTTCCGAGGGGCGAGTGCGATTAAAGTTCAGCTGTGGTGGGCGGTGCAGGCAACCTTATTTGCCTGGTCACCGCAGGTTATGTATCGCTGGCGTGCTTTTTTATTGCGTCTGTTTGGCGCAAAAATCGGAAAAAACGTAGTGATCCGACCATCGGTAAAAATTACCTATCCGTGGAAATTAACCCTCGGAGACCATAGCTGGATAGGGGACGAGGCCGTTTTATATACGCTGGGCGAGATTACCCTCGGCGCGAATTCGGTAGTGTCACAAAAGTGTTATTTGTGTACCGGCAGTCACGACTATTTAAGCGCGCATTTTGATATTAACGCGTCGCCTATCGTGATTGGCGAGAAGTGCTGGCTGGCAACGGATGTCTTCGTTGCCCCAGGGGTCACGATTGGCAGCGGCACGGTGGTAGGGGCGCGGAGCAGCGTTTTTAAATCGCTACCGGCCAACGCCATCTGCCGTGGCAATCCCGCAGTGGTGATACGCGAACGCGTAGAAACTGAATAATTTCTGATAAGTCTGGAGAATAAAATTATGTCTAAAGTCGCTCTCATCACCGGCGTTACCGGGCAGGATGGCTCTTATCTGGCAGAGCTGCTGCTGGAGAAAGGCTATGAGGTTCACGGCATCAAGCGTCGCGCCTCCTCATTTAACACTGAACGCGTGGATCACATCTACCAGGATCCGCACGCCACCAACCCGAAATTCCATCTGCACTATGGCGATCTGACCGACAGCTCCAACCTGACCCGTATCCTGCAGGAAGTGCAGCCGGACGAAGTCTACAACCTGGGGGCGATGAGCCACGTAGCAGTCTCCTTTGAGTCGCCGGAATATACCGCCGACGTTGACGGCATGGGCACCCTGCGTCTGCTGGAGGCGATCCGCTTCCTCGGCCTTGAGAAGAAGACCCGCTTCTACCAGGCGTCCACCTCTGAGCTGTATGGTCTGGTGCAGGAAACCCCGCAGAAAGAGACCACGCCGTTCTACCCGCGCTCACCGTATGCGGTTGCCAAACTGTACGCCTACTGGATCACCGTTAACTACCGTGAATCCTACGGCATGTACGCCTGCAACGGCATTCTGTTCAACCACGAATCCCCGCGCCGCGGCGAGACCTTCGTGACCCGTAAAATCACCCGCGGCATTGCCAACATTGCCCAGGGCCTCGAATCCTGCCTCTATCTCGGCAACATGGACTCCCTGCGTGACTGGGGCCATGCCAAAGACTACGTGAAAATGCAGTGGATGATGCTGCAGCAGGATCACCCGGAAGATTTCGTTATCGCTACCGGCGTGCAGTACTCGGTTCGCCAGTTCGTTGAGATGGCGGCAGCACAGCTGGGCATCAAGCTGCGCTTTGAAGGCACCGGCGTAGACGAGAAGGGCATTGTTGTTTCGGTCACCGGCCATGACGCGCCGGGCGTGAAGGCGGGCGATGTGATTGTTGCCGTCGATCCGCGCTACTTCCGTCCGGCAGAAGTTGAAACCCTGCTCGGCGATCCGACCAAGGCGCACGAGAAGCTGGGCTGGAAGCCGGAAACCACCCTGCAGGAGATGGTCTCTGAGATGGTCGCCAAGGATCTGGAAGCCGCTAAGAAGCACTCGCTGCTGAAGTCCCACGGCTACGAGGTTGCCATCGCGCTGGAGTCCTGAGCATGAGTAAACAACGTATCTTTGTAGCTGGCCATCGCGGCATGGTGGGGTCAGCTATCGTGCGCCAGCTGGAGCAGCGCGGTAACGTGGAGCTGATCCTGCGCACCCGTGATGAGCTGAACCTGCTGGATGCGGCCGCCGTAGACGCCTTTTTCGCCGACCAGCGGATCGATCAGGTCTACCTGGCGGCGGCGAAGGTGGGCGGTATTGTGGCGAACAATACGTATCCGGCTGACTTCATCTACGAAAACATGATGATCGAGAGCAACATCATTCACGCTGCGCACACGCACGGCGTGAACAAGCTGCTGTTCCTCGGCTCCTCCTGTATCTATCCGAAGATGGCCACCCAGCCGATCGCCGAGAGCGAGCTGCTGCAGGGGACGCTGGAAGCCACTAACGAGCCGTACGCCATTGCTAAAATTGCCGGGATCAAGCTGTGTGAATCCTACAACCGTCAGCATGGCCGAGACTACCGCTCGGTGATGCCGACCAACCTGTATGGTCCGCACGACAACTTCCACCCGAGCAACTCCCATGTCATCCCGGCGCTGCTGCGACGCTTTCATGAGGCGGCCGAGCAGAACGCCACTGATGTGGTGGTGTGGGGCAGCGGCACGCCGATGCGCGAGTTCCTGCACGTCGATGATATGGCTGCGGCCAGCATCCACGTGATGGAACTGGATCGCGAGGTGTGGCTGGAGAACACCGAGCCGATGCTGTCACACATCAACGTCGGGACTGGGGTTGACTGCACCATTCGCGAGCTGGCGCAGACCCTTGCTCAGGTCACGGGCTTCAAGGGGCGGGTGGTGTTTGACGCCACCAAACCCGACGGCACGCCGCGCAAGCTGCTGGACGTGTCGCGCCTGCACGCCCTGGGCTGGCGTCATGAGATCTCGCTGGAGCAGGGGCTGGCAAGCACCTACCAGTGGTTCCTTGAAAACCAGCACCGGTTCCGGGGGTAGGCATGTTTTTAAGTCAGGAAGATTTAGCCACCGTGGTGCGTTCCACGCCGTTAATCTCCATCGATCTGATCGTGGAGAACGCGCGCGGCGAGTTTCTGCTCGGCAAGCGCACTAACCGTCCTGCGCAGGGCTTCTGGTTTGTGCCCGGCGGGCGCGTGCAGAAAGATGAGCCGCTGGCCCAGGCGTTTGAGCGCCTGACCCTGGCCGAGCTTGGCGTGCGTCTGCCGCTGACGGCGGGGGAGTTTTACGGCGTCTGGCAGCACTTCTATGACGATAACTTCTCCGGGAGCGACTTTAGCACCCACTACATCGTGCTCGGCTTCCGCCTGAAGGTCAATCAGGCGGATCTGGCCCTGCCGGATGCGCAGCATGAAGCGTACCGCTGGCTGACGCCAGAGGCGCTGATCGCCGACGAGAACGTGCACGACAACAGCCGGGCATACTTTATGGATAAGGGTCAGGCGGTTGGCATATGAAGATCCTTGTGTACGGCATTAACTACTCGCCGGAGCTTACCGGCATCGGTAAGTACACCGGTGAGATGGTGGAGTGGATGGCCCGTCAGGGCCATGACGTGCGGGTCATCACCGCACCGCCTTACTACCCAGAGTGGAAGGTGGGCGAACGCTACTCGGCCTGGCGCTATCGTCGGGAAGAGGGGGCGGCGACCGTCTGGCGCTGTCCGCTGTATGTGCCAAAGCAGCCTTCGACCCTGAAGCGGCTGGTTCACCTCGGCAGCTTTGCTCTTAGCAGCTTTTTCCCGCTGCTGGCCCAGCGCCGCTGGAAGCCAGATCGCATCATCGGCGTCGTGCCTACCCTGTTCTGTACGCCGGGGATGCGCCTGCTGGCGAAGCTCTCCGGGGCACGCACGCTGCTGCACATTCAGGACTATGAGGTAGACGCCATGCTCGGCCTCGGAATGGCGGGCAACGGCAAGGGCGGTAAGGTCGCGAAGCTGGCCAGCGCCTTTGAGCGCAGCGGTCTGCTTGGGGTAGATAACGTCTCCACTATCTCCCGTTCGATGATGAACAAAGCCCGGGAGAAGGGCGTGGCCGAAGAGCGGGTTATCTTCTTCCCGAACTGGTCAGAAGTGGCGCGCTTTCGCGACGTCAGCGAGAGCGAGGTTGCTCAGCTGCGTGCCTCGCTAGGCCTGCCGGACGACAAACGCATCATTCTCTACTCCGGCAACATCGGCGAGAAGCAGGGTCTGGAGAGCGTTATTGAGGCCGCAGCGCGCCTGCGCGCCGAGCCGTGGCTGTTTGTGATTGTCGGCCAGGGCGGCGGCAAGGCCCGGCTGGAAAAACTGGCCGCCGAGCGCGGGCTGGACAACGTCAAATTCTTCCCGCTGCAGCCCTACGAGGCGCTGCCGGCGCTGTTGAAAATGGGCGACTGCCATCTGGTGATCCAGAAGCGCGGGGCAGCGGATGCGGTACTGCCCTCCAAGCTCACTAACATTCTGGCGGTGGGCGGGAACGCGGTGATCACCGCGGAAGCGGATACCGAGCTGGGCCAGCTCTGCACCGCCTTTCCCGGCATTGCCGTGTGCGTCGAGCCGGAGTCGGTGGATGCACTGGTGAGCGGAATCGAGCAGGCGTTAGCCCTGCCTAAAAACAACACGGTGGCACGTGAATATGCCGAACGCACGCTCGAAAAAGAGAGCGTGTTGAGCCAATTTATTGCCGATATCCAGGGATAATCATGAAGCAAACCACCCTTTTTCCGGTAGTCATGGCTGGTGGCACGGGTAGCCGCCTGTGGCCGCTCTCCCGCGTGCTTTACCCCAAACAGTTTCTCTGCCTGAAGGGCGAGCTGACGATGTTACAGGCGACGATTAACCGTCTGAACGGCGTCGAGTGCGAAAGCCCGGTAGTGATCTGCAATGAAGAGCACCGCTTTATCGTTGCCGAGCAGCTGCGTCAGCTTGATAAGCTGACCGAAAACATCATTCTTGAGCCGGCGGGACGCAACACCGCGCCTGCTATCGCCCTCGCGGCGCTGGCCGCTAAGCGCAACAGCCCTGATGCGGATCCGCTTCTGCTGGTACTCGCTGCCGATCACGTGATCCAGCAGGAAGAGTCCTTCCGCGAGGCGGTGCGCGCGGCAATGCCCTATGCCGAAAGCGGCAAGCTGGTGACCTTCGGCATCGTGCCGGATCTGCCCGAGACCGGCTACGGCTACATTCGTCGTGGCGAGGTCAGTCAGGGCGGGATCGATACCGTTGCCTTCGAAGTGGCGCAGTTTGTCGAAAAACCCAATCTGGAAACGGCGCAGGCCTACGTTGCCAGCGGCGAATACTACTGGAACAGCGGCATGTTCCTGTTCCGCGCCGGGCGCTATCTCGACGAGTTAAAGCGCTTCCGCCCGGACATTCTCGAAGCCTGTGAGAACGCCATGCGCACCGTTGATCCGGATCTCGACTTTATCCGCGTTGATGAAGAGGCGTTCCTCGCCTGCCCGGAAGAGTCGGTGGACTACGCGGTGATGGAGAAGACCGCCGACGCAGTGGTGGTTCCGATGGACGCGGGCTGGAGCGACGTCGGCTCCTGGTCCTCGCTGTGGGAGATCAGCCCCCATACGCCGGAGGGAAACGTTCACCACGGCGACGTCATCAGCCACAAAACCGAAAATAGCTATGTCTACGCCGAGTCAGGCCTGGTCACCACCGTGGGGGTCAAGGATCTGGTGATTGTCCAGACCAAAGATGCGGTGCTGATTGCCGACCGCAACGCGGTGCAGGACGTCAAAAAAGTCGTCGAGCAGATCAAAGCCGACGGTCGTCATGAGCACCACGTCCACCGCGAGGTATACCGTCCGTGGGGTAAATATGACTCCATCGACTCGGGCGAGCGTTACCAGGTAAAACGGATCACCGTCAAGCCGGGGGAGGGACTCTCCCTGCAGATGCACCACCACCGGGCCGAGCACTGGATCGTGGTAGCGGGCACGGCGAAGGTGACCATCAACGACGAAATCCGCCTGATTGGTGAGAACGAGTCGGTTTACATCCCCCTTGGCGCAACCCACTGCCTGGAGAACCCCGGCAAGATCCCGCTGGATCTGATTGAGGTGCGCTCCGGCGGCTACCTCGAAGAGGACGACGTGGTGCGCTTCGAAGACCGCTACGGGCGAGTTTAGTACGCATTAACTCTGCCCGGCAGCGTGCGCTTACCGGGCCTATGGAGGCCATTATGGAAAAATTAACCTGTTTTAAAGCCTATGATATTCGCGGCAGGCTGGGCACGGAGCTCAATGAAGAGATCGCCTGGCGCATTGGCCGCGCCTATGGTGAATACCTGAAGCCGCAAACCATCGTGCTGGGGGGCGACGTGCGCCTGACCAGCGAGGCGCTGAAGCTGGCGCTGGCGAAGGGGTTGCAGGACGCCGGGGTAGACGTGCTCGACCTCGGGATGTGCGGCACGGAAGAGATCTACTTCGCCACCTTCCACCTCGGGATTGACGGCGGTATCGAAGTCACCGCCAGCCACAACCCGATGGACTACAACGGCATGAAGCTGGTGCGCAAGGGTGCCCGCCCGATCAGCGGCGATACCGGCCTGCGCGACGTGCAGCGTCTGGCAGAGGCCAACGATTTCCCGCCGGTTAATCCGGCGAAGCGCGGCAGCTATAAGCAGATCGATCTGCGCGATGCCTATATTGACCACCTGCTGGGCTATATCGATGTGGCGAATCTCAAGCCGTTGACGCTGGTGATTAACGCTGGCAACGGCGCGGCGGGCCCGGTGATTGATGCCATCGAAGCGCGTTTCCAGGCGCTGAAGGTGCCAGTAACCTTTATCAAAGTGCACAACACCCCGGACGGCAACTTCCCGAACGGTATTCCTAACCCGCTGCTGCCGGAGTGCCGGGACAGCACCCGCGATGCGGTGATTGCCCACCGTGCCGATATGGGCATCGCTTTTGACGGCGACTTTGATCGCTGCTTCCTGTTCGACGGCGACGGTCAGTTTATCGAGGGCTACTACATTGTTGGCCTGCTGGCGCAGGCGTTTCTGGAGAAGCATCCCGGCGCGAAAATCATCCACGACCCGCGCCTCTCCTGGAACACCGTAGACGTGGTGACCCAGGCCGGCGGCACGCCGGTAATGTCGAAAACCGGCCACGCCTTTATCAAAGAGCGGATGCGCGCCGAGGATGCGATCTACGGCGGCGAGATGAGCGCCCACCACTACTTCCGCGACTTTGCCTACTGCGACAGTGGGATGATCCCCTGGCTGCTGGTCACCGAGCTGCTGTGCCTCTCCGGTCAGCCGCTGTCGGCGCTGGTGCGCGATCGCATGGCGGCGTTCCCTGCCAGCGGTGAGATCAACCGTACCCTCAGCGAACCGGCGCAGGCCATTGCCCGCGTGGAGCAGCATTTTGCCAGCGGGGCGCAGGAGATTGATCGTACCGACGGTCTCAGCGTCGCCTTCCCAACGTGGCGCTTTAACCTGCGATCCTCTAATACCGAGCCGGTGGTACGCCTGAACGTCGAGTCCCAGGGCGACGTCTCGCTGATGGAGGCGAAGACGCAGGAAATTCTGGCGCTGCTCGACAGGTAGCCGTTGCGAGCCCTCTCTTCGGAGAGGGCATTAATGAACAGGAACAACGATGACAAACTTAAAAAAGCGCGAGCGAGCCAAAACGAATGCATCGTTAATCTCTATGGTGCAGCGATTTTCGGACATCACTATCCTGTTTGGCGGGCTTTGGGTGGTCTGTAAGGCAAACGCCTTACCCTTTTTCTATCTGCATCTGCTGATGGCGCTGATGGCGCTGGTGGTTTTCCAGATGATTGGCGGTATGACCGATTTCTACCGCTCGTGGCGCGGGGTGAAGATCTCCACCGAGCTGGTGCTGCTGCTGCAAAACTGGACCCTGAGCCTGATCTTCAGCGCCGGGCTGATGGCCTTTAACGCTGATTTTAACGACGACTTCTCGCTGTTTTTCGCCTGGTACGTGCTGAGCAGCATTGGCCTGGTGGTCTGCCGCTCGCTGATCCGCTTCGGCGCGGGCTGGCTGCGTAACCGTGGATATAACACCCGCCGGGTGGCCATTGCCGGCGATCTGCCGGTGGGGCAGATGCTGCTGGAGAGCTTCCGCAACGAGCCGTGGCTGGGCTTTGAGGTGGTGGGTGTCTATCACGACGTGGGCCCCGAGGGCGTGTCGGCGGAGTGGACGGGCACTATTGCGCAGCTCATTGAGGATGCCAAGGCGGCGAAAATCCACAACGTCTACATCGCCATGTCGATGAACGACGCCGCCAGCATTAAAAAGCTGGTGAGCGATCTGGCGGATACGACCTGCTCGGTGATCCTTATTCCCGATGTCTTTACCTTCAATATCCTGCATTCGCGTATTGAGGAGATGAACGGGATTCCGGTGGTGCCGCTGTACGACACGCCGCTCTCCGGCATGAACCGCGTCCTGAAACGCCTTGAGGACATTGTACTCTCCTCGCTGATCCTGCTGATGATCTCCCCGGTGCTGCTGAGCATTGCTGCTGCCGTGAAGTTCACCTCGCCGGGCCCGGTGATCTTCCGTCAGACCCGCTACGGCATGGACGGCAAGCCCATCATGGTGTGGAAGTTCCGCTCCATGAAGGTGATGGAGAACGACAGCGTAGTCACCCAGGCGACGCAGAACGATCCCCGCGTGACCCGCGTCGGCAACTTCCTGCGTCGTACCTCGCTCGACGAGCTGCCGCAGTTTATTAACGTTCTCACCGGTGGCATGTCGATTGTGGGCCCGCGTCCGCACGCCGTGGCGCACAACGAGCAGTACCGGACGCTGATTCAGGGTTACATGCTGCGCCATAAGGTCAAGCCAGGCATTACCGGCTGGGCACAGATCAACGGCTGGCGCGGAGAAACCGACACCCTGGAGAAGATGGAGAAACGGATCGAGTTCGACCTGGAGTACATTCGCGAATGGAGCCTCTGGTTCGATATCAAGATCGTTTTCCTGACCATTTTCAAAGGCTTTGTTAACAAAGCGGCCTACTGAGTGAGTACCCTGTGAGCCTGAGAGAGAAAACCTTAAGCGGGGCCAAATGGTCGGCGATGGCTACCGTCACGATCATTGGCCTCGGCCTGGTGCAGATGACCTGGCTGGCGCGAATTATCGACAGCCACCAGTTTGGCCTGCTGACCGTGGCGCTGACGATTATCGCCCTTGCCGATACGCTGTCCGATTTCGGCATCGCCAACTCCATTATCCAGCGCAAAGAGATCAGCCAGCTGGAGCTGACCACCCTCTACTGGCTGAACGTCGGCCTGGGGCTGCTGGTCTGCGTGGCGATGTTCCTCCTGAGCGATACCCTGGCCCGGGTGCTGCACAACCCGGATATCGCCCCGCTGATCAAAACCCTGTCGCTGGCCTTTGTGGTGATCCCCCACGGCCAGCAGTTCCGCGCGCTAATGCAAAAAGAGTTAGAGTTTGGCAAAATTGGCGCAATTGAAACGCTCTCCGTGGTCGCGGGATTCAGCGTAACGGTGATTGGCGCGTGGTTCTGGCCGCTGGCAATGACCGCCATCGTCGGTTATCTCGTTAATACCCTGGTGCGCACCCTGCTGTTTGGCTTCTTCGGGCGCAAAATCTATCGTCCGGGCCTGCACTTCTCCCTCGCCTCGGTCAGCGCCAACCTGCGTTTTGGGGCCTGGCTGACGGCGGATAGCGTCATCAACTACATCAATACCAACCTCTCCACGCTGGTACTGGCGCGCATTCTCGGGGCCAGCGTCGCCGGGGGCTATAACCTCGCCTATAACGTGGCGGTGGTGCCGCCGATGAAGCTTAACCCCATCATCACCCGCGTGCTGTTCCCGGCGTTCGCCAAAATCCAGGACGATACGGCCAAGCTGCGGCTCAACTTCTACAAGCTGCTGTCGGCGGTGGGGATCATCAACTTCCCGGTACTGCTGGGCCTGATGGTGGTCGCCAATAACATGGTGCCGCTGGTGTTTGGCGAGAAGTGGCGCGGGATTATCCCCATTCTTCAGCTGCTGTGCATTGTTGGCCTGCTGCGCGCCGTGGGGAACCCCATTGGCTCCCTGCTGATGGCCAAGGCGCGGGTCGATATCAGCTTTAAGTTTAACCTCTTCAAAACCGCGCTCTTTGTGCCCGCCATTATTCTCGGCGGGCAGTGGGCGGGGGCGCTGGGGGTCACGCTGGGCTTCCTGCTGGTGCAGATTATCAATACCGTGCTGAGCTACTTCGTGATGATCAGGCCAGTGCTCGGCCCCAGCTACCGCCAGTACGTGCTTAGCCTCTGGCTACCGTTCTACCTGTCACTGCCGATGCTGGCGGTGAGCTATGGACTGGGTCTGGCGCTGAGCGGCCATCTGCCGCTGGTGACCCTGCTGATCGTCCAGATCGCCGCAGGCGCGCTGACGTTCGCGGTCACCCTCGCGCTGTCGCGTAACGCGCTGGTGGTGGAGATCAAACGCCAGCTTTGCCGCAATGAAAAATTAAGAACGCTCCTGCGGGCAGGTTAATCCTATTTCTTTAATGAGGTCACAATGAAACTATTGATTCTGGGCAACCATACCTGCGGGAACCGTGGCGACAGCGCCATCCTGCGCGGCCTGCTGGACGCGATTGCCGTGCTTGAGCCGAACGCCGAGGTGGACGTGATGAGCCGCTACCCGGTTAGCTCCTCCTGGCTGCTGAACCGCCCGGTGATGGGCGATCCGCTCTACAGCCAGATGAAACAGCACAACACGGCCGCCGGACTGATGGGGCGGGTCAAGAAGGTGCTGCGCCGCCGCTATCAGCATCAGGTACTGCTCTCCCGGGTCACCGACAGCGGCAAGCTGCGTAACATCGCCATCGCCCAGGGCTTCACTGATTTTGTTCGCCTGCTGGCGGGCTACGATGCCATTATCCAGGTCGGCGGCTCGTTCTTTGTCGATCTCTATGGCGTGCCGCAGTTCGAACATGCTCTCTGCACCTTTATGGCGAAAAAGCCGCTCTATATGATCGGCCACAGCGTAGGGCCGTTCCAGGATGCCCAGTTTAACCAGCTGGCGAACTACGTCTTCGGCCACTGTGACGCGCTGATCCTCCGCGAGCGCGTGAGCCTTGAGCTGATGGAGCACAGCCAGATCACCACCGCGAAAGTCGAGCAGGGGGTGGATACCGCCTGGCTGGTGGATCACGACGAGACGTTCGTGCCGAACTATGCGGTTGCCCACTGGCTCGACGTGGCGGCAAAAGAGAAGACGGTCGCCATTACCCTGCGCGAGCTGGCCCCCTTCGACAAGCGGCTCGGCACCACGCAGAAAGCCTATGAGCAGGCTTTTGCCGGCGTGGTCAACCGCATTATTGATGCAGGCTACCAGGTGCTGGCCCTCTCGACCTGTACCGGTATCGACAGCTACAACAAAGACGATCGCATGGTGGCGCTCAACCTCCGCGAGCACGTCAGCGATCCCTCGCGCTATCACGTGGTGATGGACGAGCTGAACGACCTTGAGATGGGCAAAATCTTTGCCGCCTGCGATCTGACGGTGGGGACCCGCCTGCACTCGGCCATTATCTCGATGAACTTTGGCACCCCGGCGATCGCTATCAACTACGAACACAAGTCGGCGGGCATTATGCAGCAGCTGGGGATGCCGGAGATGGCGATCGATATTCGCCATCTGCTGGACGGCTCGCTGGAGGCCATGGTGGCCGACACCCTTGGCCAGCTCCCGGCGCTGGAGCAGCGCCTCTCTGATGCCGTGGCCCACGAGCGGCAGCACGGCATGGAGATGGTGGAGTCGGTGCTGAAACGCGTTCGGGAGGGTAAATGAAGGTCAGTTTCTTTTTGCTGAAGTTCCCCCTCTCGTCGGAGACCTTCGTGCTGGATCAGATCGTCGCCTTTATTGAGATGGGCTACGAGGTTGAGATCGTGGCGATGCATAAAGGGGATCTGAGCAATACTCATGCGGCATTCCAACACTATCGGCTGGCAGAGAAGACCCACTGGCTGCTGGACGAGCCGCAGGGCAAGCTGGCGAAGCTGCGCTATCGTGGCGCGGCGCTGCTGCGCGGGGCAGGGCGGGGCGCAACCTGGCGGGCGCTGAACGTAGGGCGCTACGGAGCCGAGGCGCGCAATCTGATCCTCGCGGCGATGTGCGGCCTTGCGCCGCGCACGTTCCATGCTGATGTCTTTATCGCCCACTTTGGCCCGGCGGGCGTCACGGCAGCCAAGCTGCGCGAGCTGGGCGTCCTCAACGGAAAAATCGCCACCGTATTCCACGGCATCGACATCTCCAGCCGGGCGGTGCTCAGCCACTATACCCCGGAGTATCAGCAGCTCTTTCGCCGGGGCGACCTGATGCTGCCTATCAGCGAACTGTGGGCTGGACGACTCATGAATATGGGCTGCCCGGCGCATAAAATTGCCGTCTCGCGTATGGGCGTTGATCTGTCACGTTTCTCCCCGCGTCCCGTACAGGCTCCGGCAAACCGGCTGAATATCATCTCCGTTGCCCGCCTCACCGAGAAGAAGGGACTGCACGTAGCCATTGAGGCCTGCCGCCTGCTCAAGGCGCGGGGCGTGGCCTTTCACTATCGCATTCTCGGCATCGGGCCGTGGGAGCAGCGTCTGCGCGACAAAATCGCCGAGTATGGCCTGCAGGAGATGATCGAGATGCCGGGCTTCAAGCCGAGCCACGAGGTAAAGGCGATGCTGGACGAGGCGGATCTCTTCTTGCTGCCCTCGATCACCGGCGCGGACGGCGATATGGAGGGGATCCCGGTGGCGCTGATGGAGGCGATGGCGGTGGGTCTGCCGGTCGTCTCTACCGTTCACAGCGGTATCCCCGAGCTTATCGACGCCGATCGCTCCGGCTGGCTGGTGCCAGAGAACGATCCCCAGGCCCTTGCGGATCGGCTGGCGGCGCTCAGCGCTATCCAGCAGGAGACGCTGGTGCCGGTCGTTTCCCGCGCGCGGGAGAAAGTCGAAACCGAGTTTAATCAGCGAATCATTAACCAGCGGCTTGCCACGCTGTTGCAAGCGCTCTAAGCCAGAGGTGATATGCCAGATATCTTACTCTCCCGTCGTCGCTTTATTGGGGCAGGCTCTGCCCTGGCGGCGCTCCCCCTTCTGCACTCGCCGCTGCTCCAGGCTCAGGAGTCCGGCAGCGTTGATATCCGTCGCTACCTGAAAAATGACGTTATCGCCGCCTTTAAGCAGGCCTTTGCCGAGGCCAGCACGGTGCTGGTGCCGGCGGGCGTCGTCTGCGAGAACATCAATACCGCTATCTTTATTCCAGCGGGTAAAACGCTGCTAATTCGCGGGGCGCTCAAGGGCAACGGCCGGGGGCGCTTTGTATTGCAGGATGGCTGTCGGGTTCGCGGGGAAGAGGGCGGAAGCCTGTATAACATTACCCTCGACGTGCGCGGCTCGGACTGCACTATCGAGGGCGTGGCGATGAGCGGCTACGGCCCGGTGACACAGATCTATATCGGCGGCAAAGAGAAGCGGGTTATGCGTAACCTGGTCATCGATAATATCACCGTGACCAAAGCCAACTACGCCATTCTGCGCCAGGGTTTCCACAATCAGATTGACGGGGCGCGCATTACCAACGGCCGTTTCAGCTACCTGCAGGGGGACGCCATCGAGTGGAACGTGGCGATTAACGATCGTAACCTGCTGATCTCCGACCACGTGATTGACCATATCGACTGTACCAACGGCAAAATCAACTGGGGGATCGGCATCGGGCTGGCGGGCAGCACCTATGACAACACCTACCCGGAAGACCAGGCGGTAAAACACTTTACCGTGGCCAACATCACCGGTAGCCACTGCCGCCAGCTGGTGCATGTCGAAAACGGCAAGCACTTTGTCATTCGTCATATCACCGCCACGGATATTACGCCTGACTACAGTAAAAAAGCGGGCATTGATAACGCCACGGTAGCGATTTACGGCTGCGATAATTTCGTCATCGACGATGTTAAAATGCGCAACAGTGCCGGAATGCTAATAGGTTATGGGGTGATCAAAGGTAATTATCTTTCGATACCGCAAAATTTCAGACTAAACGCGGTCCATTTAGACAACGGCGAGCAGACGCGGAAATTACGCGGGATCCAGATCTCATCGGGAAATGCCGACTCGTTTGTCTCGATCACCAATCTCAATATTCAGCGCGCGTCGCTGGAGATGCATAATAAGCCCCAGCATCTGTTTATGCGCAATATTCAGATAATGCAGGAGGCCGCGACAGGCCCGGCGCTCAAGCTCCACTTCGACCTGCGCAAGGACGTGCGCGGACGCTTTATGGCGAAGCGGGACACCCTGCTGTCGCTGGCGAATATTCATGCTGTGAATGAAAATGGGCAAAGCTCGGTGGATATTGACCGGCTCGATCAGCAGACAATTAATGCTGAAAAATTAAACTTTTCCCTGCCAGCAAAGCGCTCATAATTGTTCTGTCGCCATTTTGCGAGGATTCCTGGAGCCGCAACCCGCGGCTTCGTATTACATCTATTGCAGATGTTTTAATTGATAGTCTCAACCCAGCGAAATCCTACTGGCTAAACGAGATCAAAGGGCTATAATTCAGCAACCATTTTATAGGTGGAAGTGATAATGATTAATTTGAAAGCGGTTATTCCGGTAGCGGGTCTGGGGATGCATATGCTGCCTGCCACCAAGGCGATCCCAAAAGAGATGCTGCCGATCGTCGATAAGCCAATGATCCAGTATATCGTCGACGAAGTGGTTGCTGCAGGGATCAAAGAGATCGTTCTGGTTACCCACTCCTCTAAAAACGCGGTGGAGAACCACTTCGACACTTCCTACGAGCTTGAGGCTCTGCTGGAGCAGCGTGTTAAGCGTCAGCTGCTGGCGGAAGTACAGTCTATCTGTCCGCCGGGCGTGACTATCATGAACGTGCGCCAGGCGCAGCCGCTGGGTCTGGGCCACTCCATTCTCTGTGCGCGTCCTATCGTCGGTGACAACCCGTTCGTGGTGGTGCTGCCGGACATCATTCTGGACAACGCCAGCGCCGATCCGCTGCGCTACAACCTTGCCGCGATGGTTGCTCGTTTCAACGAGACCGGCCGTAGCCAGGTGCTGGCAAAACGCATGAAGGGCGATCTCTCTGAGTACTCCGTTATTCAGACCAAAGAGCCGCTGGATAGCGAAGGTAAAGTGAGCCGTATCACCAACTTTATCGAGAAACCGGATCAGCCGCAGACGCTGGATTCCGACCTGATGGCGGTAGGGCGCTATGTCCTGTCGGCGGATATCTGGGCTGAGCTGGAGAAAACCGAGCCGGGCGCATGGGGCCGTATTCAGCTTACCGACGCCATTGCCCGACTGGCGGAAAAACAGTCCGTTGATGCCATGCTGATGACCGGCGATAGCTATGACTGTGGCAAGAAAATGGGCTACATGCAGGCGTTCGTGAAGTACGGTCTGCGTAACCTGAAAGAAGGGCAAAAGTTCCGCAATCGCATTCAGAAGCTGCTGAGCCAAAGCCAGGCCTAGGCCACAAATAAGTAATATTTATTTAATTCGACGGCAAGAGATCGTTCATTGTGCGGTACTAAATCGCGGTGAACAATCCCTTGCCGTTTTTGTTTTACAACCCCCAAATTCTTGTAGATCAAGGGGTTGTGATGATTAAACATACAGCAAAACGCTAAGAATTTTCCTTGTTTCTGTACGCGTTTAGGATGACAATTAGCACCTGATTTATTGCCTATACGTCATCGTTAGGCATGAGTTGTGGTACAAATTGGTCCGTACAGTCCACGGGTAGCTGTTGAGCCTGGGGCGGTAGCGTGCCTGCGAATGGAGTGAGGCTAACCTGTTTCACACAGTCTCGCGTAAAATACCCCCTTCCTTATTGAATTGACGGAATTGATAGCGTGAAAATCCTTGTTACTGGCGGAGCGGGTTTCATCGGCTCTGCGGTCGTCCGACATATTATTAAAAATACCCAAGATTCCGTTGTGAATGTTGATAAATTGACTTACGCCGGTAATCTGGAATCGCTTGTTGACGTCGCCGATAGCGATCGTTATGCCTTTGAGCGCGTAGATATTTGTGATGCCGCTGAGCTGGCACGCGTCTTTGCCGAGCACCAGCCTGATGCGGTCATGCACCTGGCGGCAGAGAGCCATGTTGACCGCTCTATTACTGGTCCGGCTGACTTCATCGAAACCAACATCGTCGGAACTTATGTTCTGCTGGAGGCTACGCGTGCCTACTGGCTGACCTTGAGCGATGAGGCGAAAAACGCGTTTCGCTTCCACCATATCTCTACCGATGAAGTGTATGGCGATCTGCCGCATCCGGATGAGCATCCGCAGGGCACGGCGCTGCCGCTGTTTACCGAGCAGACCGCGTATGCCCCCAGCAGCCCGTACTCCTCATCGAAAGCATCCAGCGATCACCTGGTGCGCGCATGGCGTCGTACCTATGGTCTGCCGACGCTGGTCACCAACTGCTCCAATAACTACGGTCCGTATCACTTCCCCGAGAAGCTGATCCCGCTGGTGATCCTTAACGCCCTTGAGGGCAAACCGCTGCCGATTTATGGCAAGGGCGATCAGATCCGCGACTGGCTCTATGTTGAAGATCATGCCCGCGCGCTCTATACCGTGGTAACGCAGGGGGCACCTGGCGAGACCTACAACATTGGCGGCCATAACGAAAAGCAGAACCTGGACGTGGTGCATACCATCTGTGACCTGCTGGATGAGATCGTGCCGAAAGAGGGCTCTTATCGCGACCAGATCACCTATGTGACAGACCGCCCGGGACACGACCGCCGCTACGCTATCGATGCTGACAAAATCAGTCGCGAGCTGGGCTGGAAACCAGAAGAGACGTTTGAATCCGGGATCCGTAAAACCGTCCGCTGGTATCTGGATAACCAGCAGTGGGTGGATAACGTGAAAAGCGGCAGCTATAAGACCTGGATCGAGCAGAATTACGAGAAACGTTAATGATGAATATTCTGCTGTTTGGCAAGACTGGCCAGGTAGGCTGGGAGCTGCAGCGCGCGCTTGCGCCGCTCGGCACGGTGACGGCGGTTGACGTTAAATCAACCACCTTTTGCGGTGACTTTAGCAACCCAGAAGGCGTAGCGGAAACCGTTCGCCGCGTGCGTCCGGATGTGATCGTCAATGCGGCGGCCCACACCGCCGTTGATAAAGCCGAGTCCGAGCGCGAATTTGCCGAGCTCTTAAACGCAACCAGCGTTGAAGCTATTGCTGTCGAAGCCGAAAAGCTTGGCGCATGGCTGATCCACTACTCTACCGACTATGTTTTTCCGGGGACCGGGGAGAGGCCGTGGCTGGAAACTGATGCCGTTGCGCCATTAAACGTCTACGGTGAAACCAAGCTGGCGGGCGAGAAAGCGGTGCAGAATAACTGCACTAAACACCTCATCTTCCGTACCAGCTGGGTCTATGCGGGTAAAGGCAACAACTTTGCCAAAACCATGCTGCGCCTGGCCAAGGATCGCCCGGAGCTATCGGTGATCAACGATCAGTTTGGTGCCCCAACCGGCGCGGAGCTGCTAGCCGACTGCACGGCGCACGCCATTCGTACCGCGCTGCACAAGCCAGAGGTGGCAGGCTTATACCATCTGGTAGCATCGGGTACCACAACGTGGCATGACTATGCCGCACTGGTCTTCGCCGAAGCGAAAGCGGCAGGTATGGAACTGGCAATTGAGAAGCTTAACGCTGTACCGACCTCTGCTTACCCGACGCCTGCCCGCAGGCCGACCAACTCCCGTTTGAACACCGAGAAATTCCAGCGTCAGTTTGACCTGGTGCTGCCTGACTGGCAGGTTGGCGTCAAACGCATGCTGGCTGAGCTGTTTACCACGACCTCATTCTGATCGAAATTGATAATGCCCGGTGTCGGGCATTTTTTGTACACAGAGAAAAAAATGAAAACACGTAAAGGTATTATTCTCGCAGGCGGATCTGGGACCCGTCTTTATCCGGTCACGATGGCCGTCAGCAAGCAGCTGCTGCCGATCTATGACAAGCCGATGATCTACTATCCGCTCTCGACGTTAATGCTGGCGGGCATTCGTGACATTTTGATCATCAGTACTCCGCAGGATACGCCGCGTTTTGAGCAGCTGCTGGGTGATGGTAGCCAGTGGGGCCTGAATCTGCAGTACAAAGTACAGCCGAGCCCGGATGGTTTGGCTCAGGCCTTTATCATTGGCGAAGAGTTCATCGGCGACGATAACTGTGCCCTGGTGCTGGGTGATAACATCTTCTATGGCCACGATCTGCCGAAACAGCTGGAAGCAGCCGTAAGCAAAGAGAGCGGGGCAACCGTCTTTGCCTACCATGTTAACGATCCAGAACGTTACGGGGTAGTAGAGTTTGATAGCAACGGCACGGCCATCTCTCTTGAAGAGAAACCGCTGGAGCCGAAGAGTAACTATGCAGTAACCGGCCTCTACTTCTACGACAACAGCGTCGTTGAAATGGCGAAGAGCCTCAAGCCCTCTCCGCGTGGGGAGCTGGAAATTACCGATATCAACCGTCTCTACCTGGAGCAGGGTAAACTGTCGGTAGCAATGATGGGCCGTGGTTTTGCATGGCTGGATACGGGGACTCACCAGAGCCTGATCGAGGCCAGCAACTTTATTGAAACCATTGAAGAGCGCCAGGGGCTGAAAGTCTCCTGCCCGGAAGAGATCGCTTTCCGGAAAGGCTTTATCGATGCTGAACAGGTCAAAAAGCTGGCAGCACCGCTATCCAAAAATGCGTACGGTCAATATCTGCTTAAGATGATCAAAGGTTATTGAAATGAATGTGATCAAGACAGCCATTCCCGAGGTACTGATTTTTGAGCCCAGGGTCTTTGGCGATGCGCGCGGATTCTTTATGGAGAGCTTCAACCAGCGGATCTTTGAAGAGGCGGTTGGGCGCAACGTTGAATTTGTGCAGGATAACCATTCTAAATCCAGTAAGGGTGTGCTGCGTGGTTTGCATTATCAACAGGCTCCCCACGCGCAAGGTAAACTGGTGCGCTGCGCTGTAGGTGAAGTATTCGATGTCGCCGTTGATATCCGCGAAAATTCACCGACGCTAGGGCAGTGGGTGGGCGTTAACTTATCCGCTGAGAACAAACGCCAGCTCTGGATCCCGGAAGGGTTTGCCCATGGGTTCCTGACATTAAGTGATACGGCTGAGTTTCTCTATAAAACCACAACCTACTATATGCCAGCAATGGAAGCGGGAATTAAGTGGAACGATACCGATCTGAATATCGACTGGCCAGCGCACGGTGAGTTACTGGTTTCAGATAAAGATAAGATCTTGCCGTCATTCTCTGATGTAGTTTCAAATTTTAAAAATTTGGATGTAGCTACTTTAAAGAGTAACCATTAATAAAAATTATGCTGGCTAATAAATTATTTCTAAATTTGATCGTAACATTTAGTCTTTTTTCCGGTAGCTATATTCTGGGGGGGGTGAAGTTTTATCCCCCGCTTTTATTTGCGCTATTAGGGATCGGCCAAAGTATTTTAGGCAGAAAGATGCCTGCAATTATCGTAACCGAGATTAAATGGTGGGCATTTTTCCTTGTATTAATGCTTGTATGTTTTTTTATTGGCCAGAATAATGATTATCTTTTTGTCCTGTTTCGCTACTTATCTAAAGCGATACTGATACCTTTTGGGTGCTGTCTATTAATACGTAATATTGCTCAAGATATCACCAGAACACGGGGCGATTTCCACACCGTCATTCGTCAATCTGTTGCCTTTGCGCTCTATTTCCAGTTTACGATTGTGATTCTACAGCTCTCACTGCCTCCTTTCAGAGAAGCGTTTAACTCAATTATCGAGCTGACAGACGAATGGAAAGCGTTGGCTGACGTGGGGCACTTCAGGGCTACCGGTCTTGCCGGGCTGTCAATTTATGATACTTCAATAGCTTATGGTATCCTTTATCTGTTTTTCCTACCGTGGTGTACGTCGTATAAGTTTACGGTAAACTTTAAGTTCCTGCTTATTACGCTCATCATTACCGTTCTCTCATTGATTGCTGGCAGAAGCGGTTTTATTTTAGTGCTGACGATATTTATATTCTTCTTCCTGTACTGTCGTCGTAAGATATTTTATTCAGTCAATTTAGCCGCGTTCATCACCTTAGCGATAATGGCTGTGATTGCTGTAATGGGTATAGACCAGTTCACACGATTCCTGCAGTTTGTTTTTGAACCTATTTATAACTATATGGATACCGGGTCGTTTGAAACGGCTTCGACCAATGAACTCATTGATAGCTATCTTTTCATCCCTTGGGAAGTACCACCGCTAACAGGTTTCGGTTTTTGGGCCCAGCCAAGCCTTAGCGAACCGCATCATTTCATATACAAAACGGACTCTGGCATCCTGTTAAATTATATCGCATTCGGTATTACCGGCTTAATCTTTGTCCTGGGGTATACATGGCATTTTATCAAAAACCATGTTGTCTATACTGAGATCAACAGTTCAGCACTCAAAGTATTGTTTGGTATCAGTATGGCAGGGTTGATCGTCAGTTTTGCCCTTAAAGGACCTATCTATTTTTCTGAAAAGATTATGACTGCGTACTTTATTTGGCTGGTTTATAATTCTCAAACGAAAAAAGAGTTAACGGTTTAAAATGAAAAATATCATTCTGGTTGTTTTGTATAATGAGATAATAACTAAAACGCACAGCTTCATCTCGTTAGAAAAAGCGTTTGAGAATAGCGCGCATAGTGCAGAAGGGTATGAGGTTCTTTTTTGGGACAACAGCAGTGCCAGCATTAATGAAGCGCATGTTGATGAGGCAATGAGTAAGTTAACTGGACTGGGGCTAACGGCAAAATATATTAACACCCCTGAGAATCTGGCCTTATCGAAGCTCTATAACAGAGTTATTGAACTGTACCAGAATGAAAAAGATTATCTTTTTGTACTGGATCAGGATTCAGAGTTCGATAGTGGTTATTTCTCAACATTTGAAAGTATCACTAATCAGCAGACTCCGGATGTTATATTGCCGGTAGTGAAGTTCAAAGAACAGATTGTCAGCCCAACGAAAATCCTCTATTTAAAAGGTTTTTACTACGATAGCGCACCGAAGGGGTTCATCAGTAGCAGCACGGTTTCTGCGATTAATAGTGGGATGATAATAGCGTTATCCTATATTGTTAAGCATGGCTACCGTTACAATGAACAACTGCGAAACTACTGTACCGATGATGATATCATGCAGTTTGTTCGTAAAACCAAAGGCAGCGTGTTCGTGATGGACTACAGCTTTGAGCACGACCTGAGTCTGTGTACGCTTAATGCCAATTCAGATAGCTTACGTACGCGCTATAACGAGATGGTGCGTTCGAGAAAAATATTGCATTCAAGGAATATCTTTGAAAGCGCAATTGTAAATGTTTACTTTTTTGCGCACCGTGCCTATATGGCAATGAAGTATAAAGATATAAAATATTTTAAAGGTTAATGACGTGATTATCCACATAGCAATACCTCGGTTTGCATTATCTGGTGGAAACCTGGTATCTTTAGAACTTGCAAATTATCTGGAAAATGAAGGAATTACCGTCTATTGCCTGTCAGGCTCCCAGAAAAAACGCGCTCATGATGTCGTGCTGGTTAAGCCCCAGCGCGGTTTGATAAACTCCTTAAAAAACCTGTTCGCATTTTTTTCTCTTTCTGTACAGGCGCTGTTTTATAAAAATTATATTGCGACACATCATCTGACATCGCTTTTTAATTTTATAAAACGCAGCCAGTTTGCTTTAGTACAGGATCTGGAAGCCGATTTTTATCCGCAGCGGTTGAAAAAAGTGGGGGCCATTTTTTGGCAGAATTATCTTTCTGCGCGCCACCTGCTCTTTACGAATACTACCCTTGCAGCAAGAGTTCAGCGCATCAAACCCACCGCGGTTAAAGGCTTATCATTTGTTCCTTTTGAAATTGATGCGGTAGAGGGAAAAGAAAAAGAAATTGATGCCGTTGCTATTATCAGAGATGGAAAATATAAAGATCCTGATAAGACGCTACAGGTTATGATGTCTCTGGAAGATAAAAAATATAACGTCTGCATTATTAACGCCTCGCGACAGGCCCTGTCCGGTAAGAATATTATCAGCAACGTAAATCGTAAAGATTTTGTGGACGTGCTGCTCAGGGCTAAAGTATTTGTTTGCCTCTCGCAGTGGGAAGGATTGGGGCTACCAAATCTTGAGGCGTTTGTGGCAGGGTGCCACGTTGTTTCTACCGCGATCCCTTCGGCGCTGGCTATGCAGGAGTACGAACTTGAAGGGGTTAACGTACTCGATGAACAGTATAGTGTAGAGACAGCAGTAAATAAGATTGAGCAAGTTATCACAACTAATAGTTTTCCTGCTGCAGATATCAACGCTCGCTTGAATCTATTAAAGCACATCCAGCTTCAGTGGTTAGATGACGTAAAAGAGCAAATCATTAAAGGGAAAAATCAGTGAGTATCGTTATATCTGTAGTTTCTCATAAACATTTTAAAATAATTAAAGACTTGCAAAGCCTGGAGCATCTTGCCCCCTATTTTGATGTTTATTTAATTGATAATGTCAAAGAGGCTGGGCTCAAGGAGTGGTGTCAAAATCACAATATCAATTATCTTGCAAATGAGATTAAATGCGGCTTTGGTGAAAATAATAACAAAGTATTTGATGCGGCATTTAAAAATGGGATCGGCGAGGACGACTGGTTCCTCGTACTGAACCCGGATGTGGTCATTGAGAAAGAGCGAATTTTTGAGTTAGTAGAAAAAATGCGCCACGATCGTGTACGTCTGGCAACGGTAAATCTGTATAAAGACATTAATTTTAAAACCTATGATAATGCCGTTCGTCATTTCCCAACCCTAACTGATTTCTTCAAGTCTTATTTAACCGGGGCTAACCCAACCATTATCGACAAAAGTAAAATTACAGAACCGGCTAAGGTTGATTGGGCTTCTGGTTCCTTCTTGATGTTCGACGCTGAGCTATACCAGCAGATTGGCGGATTTGATAAAAGCTATTTTATGTATTGTGAAGATATTGATATCTGCTTACGATCCATGGCGTTACAGAAAGAGAAAGTCACTTTCTATCCTACCGTTAAGGCGTTGCACTTTGCTGCCCACTCCAACCGGAAGCTGCTTTCTAAAAGCTTCTTCTGGCATCTGAGGAGCATGGTACGCTATCTGTGGGTAAAGAAAACGATGCCGCATAGTTTATAAGAGGGAATAGCATTGGATAAGCTTCTGCTTAAAAATATTTTCTCTCTGTTTAGTATTCAGGCAGTAAATTATTTACTGCCTCTGCTGATCATCCCCTTACTGGTCAGAGTGTTAGGCATTGAGTTGTTCGGTATATATATACTTATCCTGACGGTTATCCAGTATTTTATTATTGCTAGCGAGTATGGGTTCAATCTGACCGCGACGCGTAAGATCGCAATTAATATTGAGGATAAGCAGAGCGTATCAACGTTCTTCTTTGCTGTTATTAGTGCCAAACTGTTGATCGCAGGGATTGGTTTTGTTGCGATGAATGCGGTATTACTCTTGTTACCGCAGTATCAGCACTATACGCTATATTTAAACCTGGGATACCTGAGCGTCCTGGGAAGCGTTTTTTTCCCTATTTGGCTATATCAAGCTTATGAAAAAATGATTTGGATTGCTATCTGCAACTTCATTTCGCGCGTGGCGGGGATTATTCTTATTTTCTGGATGGTGACAGCAAAAAGCGACCTTTTATTGGCGATCGTTATCCAGAGTATTATGCCTATCATTGCTGCTGTCATTGCGCTGGTGTACTGCTTTTCAAGCGGCATGGTGCAATGGACACGAATCAGCTTTCGCGACGTTGTTGAGGAACTTAAAGATAGTTGGGACATATTTGTATCCACGTCCTTTGTCAGCCTTTATACAACGAGTATCCCTCTTATTTTAGGATATTTTGCAGGTGCGGGTAGCGTAGGGGTCTTTTCAGCCGCAGATAAGATTCGCATAGCATTACAGTCGGTGATCAACCCGGTCTCACAGGCAATCTATCCCCGTTTAAGCAAGTTAATGATTAAAGAAGAAGAGTCAGCGCTGAAGCTTATTCGCGTGATGTTTAAATTCTTTGTGTTACCTTTCTTCGGATTTTCTCTGGTGGTGATGCTGCTTTCAGACGAGTTGATTCGGATCTTCTATGGAGAAGATCTGATGGAGGCGGCTAGCGTGCTTAAAATACTTATCTGGATCCCACCGGTCGTGGCTATTGCTAACCTGTTAGGAATACAGATCATGCTGCCGCGCGGCATGAAGAAGCAGTTCAGCCTGACGTATATCATATGTGGGATCATCGGCCTGCCGTTGCTTTTTATAGGCGCTTATTTCTTAGCCGCCTGGGGCGTAAGTATCGCATCAGTTGTCATCGAAATTATTGTGGTGAGTATGTTCTGGTACTTTATCTCAGCCTCATCAAATCCATTTAAATTATTCGATAAATAATATTATGCCAATTGTCTCAATTTGTATTCCAACTAAAGACCGTCTGGAACATTTAACTAAAACGATTGATTCTATAATTAATGATGGCGTTGATGCTAACGATTTTGAAATAGTTATTTCTGATAATTCGGATAATGACGTCATCAAAAACCATTGCGATTGTATTGCTGCTCAAGGCTACAATATCAAGCACGTTCGTAATCCCGTCCTCGGTTTTTATAATTCGATTGTAGCCTTACGCAACGGCAGCGGTGCACTGCTAAAGCTGCATAATGATTACAGCTGCTTTCTGTCGGGCCAGTTTAGGTATCTTGTCGAGCTAGCGAAGCAGAATCTGGTCGATAAGCCAACGATCTTTTTCGCTAATGGAACCCTAAAGCTTGCAGAAAATACGCGGTGTAATTCGAAAGATGAGTTTATCGCCGCGACGCATTTTCAGAATAGCTGGAGTTCGGCGTTTAGCATCTGGAAGGCGGATTTCGACAAAATACCGCATGAGAAAGAAGATGTTAACCCCATGTTCCCTCACACATCGCTGTTGTTAAACTCTACAAATACACGTTATCTCATTTGTGATAAGACGGTCTTTGAAAATATCGCCGTGGCAGGCAAGGGGGGATATAACCTCTTTGAGTGCTTCTGCCTTATCTATCTCGGGTTAATTAAAGATAAAGTTAAAGCAGGTGAAGTTTCTGAGACAACGTTCAATGCGGTTAAATGGAAAATGTATCAGAAATTTGTTATTCCCTGGTACTATAAAACGGTATACACCAATCAAGGTTTTACCTTTATTACGGATGATGCTGACGAGATTTTGAAAAAAACCTATGGTTTGCCAGCCTGGCTGTTAATTCGCGTGGCATGTAAAATTAAAAAAACAATCAGCCGGAGCTAGCAATGTCTCGTCTTTCAAGCGAACGTTCTTTGTTATTGACATTAAAAGCCTTGTTTTTCCCCTATAACAAATTACGTAATAAGTATTATAGCTATGCATTTTCGACGCAGGGGCTCATCGTAGGTAAAAATATATCTATCGTTGGTTCTAAAAATATAAAGCTTGGACGCCATGTTATTTTAGGAAACCAGACCTGGCTAGATGCTATTGGCACAGGGAGTATCATCATCGGTAATGATGTCTCTTTAAGTCAGAATGTGCATATTGCTGCTGCTGAATCCGTTACGATTGAGGATGGTTGTCTGATTGGGAGCGACGTGCTAATTAGCGATCATGACCATTCCTTCGGCGGTGACTCAGCAATGATATTGCCAAAACATCGTCCACTGACGATCCGCGATGCGACAAAGCTTGGAAAAAACTGCTGGCTAGGCGATAACGTTAAGATCCTATCGGGCGTAACCTTAGGTAATAATGTTGTGGTAGCGGCTAATTCGGTTGTGACACGCTCATTTCCTGACAATGTAGTCATTGGCGGCATACCGGCAAAGGTTTTAAAAAATATCTGAATCATTTTTCAACGTATCCCTAATCAGCCTGGGGTGGGGTAATGAGCAAGCACGTTTTAATCATCGGCGGATCAAGTTTTATAGCGCTTAATCTGATTGAAAAATTTATCAAAGAGTCCTGGCAGGTTATTGTCTATGGACGGAACAAACCACAATTAGATTTTGCAGGGCTAACTTTTATCAGCGGTGAACTCTCGGAAATCGATGTTAAGCTAAGCCATTTTTCCGAATCAACTATCGATAGCGCGATCTATCTCGTTAACAATATCCCTGTTAATGCTGATCCCACTGACTACGAAGCACGTTTAGCGGAAAACCGTTCGGCGATTGATTTTCTCTACACAATCGTCAAGCGCGTGGTCTATTTTTCTTCCGGTGGCAGGATCTATAAGACCAGCCCGGAACCGCATAAAGAGACGGATCCGCTTTCACCGACCTGCTCCTATGGGAAAAGCAAGGTTGAACTAGAAGAGTATGTGGCGCAACGCAGTGCCGCTCTGAACAGAGACTACCTCATTATCAGACCTTCAAACCCTTATGGACGGCATCAAAATTTGTATGCTAATCAGGGGTTGATCGCTATTCTTTTAGGAAAAATAAAAAGCGGTAAAGATATTGAAATTTGGGGTACGGGTACAGAGGTCAGAGACTACATCTATATTGATGATTTTGTTTCAGCTTTTTATACTCTTTTTAACTATATTAATCCTCCTTACACTATTTTCAATATCGGTTCAGGCTATGGGACCTCGACTATTCATATTGTTGAAACGGTGCTGGAGTTAGCGGGTAACAGTGGCGTTGAAAAGAAATATATTGATATTCACCGCAGCTTGATTCCTTCAAATATTCTATGTAACCAGCGATTAACGGATGTGATTGGCCCTTATCCGCTCACCCCTTTAGTTGATGGGATCTCAGCGTTTATTAAAAGTGCAATGGATAAATAATTTGTCATACCGATTTATCGTTTAGCATAAATCGGTACTATCACCTGAGAAAATCCTGAGTTAACATATTTGTTACTTAACCAGCTGAAATGTTAACCAGCTGCAAAACACACCTGACAGGAGTATGTAATGTCTAAACAGCAGATCGGCGTTGTAGGTATGGCCGTTATGGGGCGCAACCTGGCGCTCAACATCGAAAGCCGTGGTTATACCGTTTCCGTTTTCAACCGCTCCCGTGAAAAAACTGAAGAAGTCGTTGCTGAAAACCCAGGTAAGAAGCTGGTGCCTTACTATACCGTACAAGAGTTTGTAGAGTCTCTTGAAACGCCGCGTCGTATCCTGTTAATGGTGCAGGCGGGTGCGGGTACCGATGCTGCTATCAACTCGCTTAAACCTTACCTGGATAAAGGCGACATCATCATTGATGGCGGCAACACCTTCTTCCATGACACCATTCGTCGTAATCGTGAACTCTCTGCTGAAGGCTTTAACTTTATCGGTACCGGCGTTTCCGGTGGTGAAGAGGGGGCGCTGAAAGGGCCTTCCATTATGCCTGGGGGCCAGAAAGAGGCTTATGAGCTGGTTGCGCCGATCCTCACCAAGATTGCTGCGGTAGCGGAAGACGGCGAGCCGTGTGTAACCTATATCGGTGCTGACGGTGCCGGTCACTATGTGAAGATGGTTCACAACGGCATCGAATATGGCGATATGCAGCTGATTGCTGAAGCCTATGCCCTGCTGAAGGGTGGCCTGAACCTCTCTAATGAAGAGCTGGCCCAGACCTTCACCGAGTGGAACGAAGGCGAGCTGAGCAGCTACCTGATCGACATCACTAAAGATATCTTCACTAAGAAAGATGAAGAGGGTAAATACCTGGTCGATGTGATCCTTGATGAAGCTGCCAACAAAGGCACCGGTAAGTGGACCAGCCAGAGCTCGCTGGATCTGGGCGAGCCGCTGTCGCTGATCACTGAATCGGTGTTTGCGCGTTACATCTCTTCGCTGAAAGAGCAGCGCGTTGCCGCCTCTAAAGTCCTGAGCGGACCGCAGGCTAAGCCAGCCGGTGACAAAGCCGAATTCGTCGAGAAGGTGCGTCGTGCGCTCTACTTGGGCAAAATCGTCTCCTATGCTCAGGGCTTCTCTCAGCTGCGCGCCGCGTCGGAAGAGTATAACTGGGATCTGAACTACGGTGAAATCGCGAAGATTTTCCGCGCGGGCTGCATCATCCGTGCCCAGTTCCTGCAGAAAATTACCGACGCCTACGCTGAGACCCCGGCGATTGCCAACCTGCTGCTGGCACCTTACTTTAAGCAGATTGCCGATGACTACCAGCAGGCGCTGCGTGACGTCGTGGCTTATGCTGTACAGAATGGTATCCCAGTGCCGACCTTTGGCGCAGCCGTTGCTTACTATGACAGCTACCGCTCTGCGGTGCTGCCGGCGAACCTGATCCAGGCCCAGCGCGACTACTTTGGTGCACACACCTACAAACGTACCGATAAAGAGGGTGTATTCCATACCGAATGGATGGAATAATCTGATTTATTAATTCGTTATTAAGCCCGGTTCTGCCGGGCTTTTTTTATTTTGTCTGATTGTAATTTGTTAAAAAAGGTATGTATCTGCTACAGATTATGAAGCTTATCTGAATATGAGGAGAGTGTATTGACACTGTAATCTGAGTGTCGTTATCGTTAAAGCCGTTCCACTCACTGGCTGTGTCGTTTTCAGGCACTACGTTCTTTAACGAGAAAAAGTCAAACGTATGAAAATTACCATCTCCGGTACAGGTTATGTAGGCCTCTCCAACGGCATTTTAATTGCCCAGAATCATGAAGTTGTTGCGCTGGATATCGTGCAAGAAAAAGTGGATCTGCTGAATCAGGAAAAGTCGCCGATTGCTGATAAAGAAATTGAGGAATATCTTAAAACCAAGCCGCTCAATTTTCGCGCCACTACCGATAAGTACGATGCCTATCGTGATGCAGATTATGTGATTATTGCTACGCCTACGGATTACGATCCGAAAACCAACTACTTTTGCACGACCAGCGTTGAAGCCGTCATCAAGGATGTAAATGAAATTAATCCCAATGCGGTGATGGTAATCAAATCAACGGTTCCCGTTGGCTTTACGCAAAAAATTAAAGAGACGCTGGGCATTGATAACGTTATCTTCTCCCCGGAGTTCCTGCGTGAAGGGCGGGCGCTGTACGATAACCTGCATCCCTCCCGGATTGTCATCGGCGAGCAGTCGCTGCGTGCTGAGCGTTTTGCTGCCTTGCTGGTAGAGGGCGCGATTAAAACCGATATTCCCGTTCTGTTTACAGACTCAACCGAAGCCGAAGCCATTAAGCTTTTTGCTAATACCTATCTGGCGATGCGCGTGGCTTACTTTAATGAGCTGGACAGCTACGCTGAAAGCCTGGGTTTAAATACCCGACAGATTATTGAAGGGGTGTGTCTCGATCCCCGTATTGGCAATCACTATAATAACCCTTCATTTGGCTATGGCGGTTACTGTTTGCCGAAGGATACCAAGCAGCTGGTAGCTAACTATAAATCCGTACCAAACAACATTGTTTCGGCTATTGTCGAAGCCAACCGCACCCGCAAAGATTTTATTGCCGATGCGATATTGGCGCGCCAGCCGAAAGTGGTGGGGGTTTATCGTCTGATAATGAAAAGCGGCTCCGACAATTTCCGCGCCTCTTCCATTCAGGGCATTATGAAGCGTATCAAAGCGAAAGGTGTCGAAGTTATTATCTACGAACCGGTAATGAAAGAAGAACAGTTCTACAACTCACGTGTTGTGCGTGATATCACTGCCTTCAAGCAAGAGGCCGACGTTATTATCTCAAATCGTATGGCGGAAGAGTTACTTGACGTTGCAGAAAAAGTTTACACCCGCGATCTGTTTGGCAATGACTAATGTACCGTTCTGGAAGGCAAAAGCCTGATGCCAAGCATCAGGCTTTTTTTTGTTCAGTTTGTCGGGCTATGTGCTTGAATTGTTCATATTTTGTACACCTGGATGGGGGTGAACACTGACTCTGCAACATTCAGGTAATGAATTAGAATGAATCTTATAGTAAAAAAAAACGCCTTGGGTAAACTACGCTAAACGTAACGGTTACTTGCGCTTTCATCACAAAGGTTGCTATGACGCACAACGACAATGATGTGGTAAGAAAGGGAAATTACAATCCTGAACAAGTTGATATGATTGATCTTCTGCTGCAGCTTTGGCGCAGCAAATGGACAATTGCAATTTTTGTGGTTGCTACCCTGGCATTAGCAGCAGTGTATTTGACTGTGGCTAAAGAGAAATGGACCTCAACGGCAGTTATCACTATGCCGGATGCGGGTCAGATTACTGGCTACACCAACGCAATGAGCGTCCTTAACGGGGTCTCATCTGCCGATATCGATAATATCCAGCAGCGCGTTATAGGTCGCTTTAATGCTGCTTTCTCTGCACTATCGGAAATTTTAGAAAACCAGGAGGAGCCTGAAAAGCTCACTATCGACTCTGCGGTGCGCGGGCAGGCCCTGCCGTTAAAACTTACTTATCAGGGCGATTCTGCAGAAAATGCACAGAAAACGCTGGCCCAGTACATTCAGCAGGTAGACGAACAGATCGCTGACGAACTCGACCTGGATCTCTCAGTAAACATTAAGTCGCGCACAAATGAACTGGTTGCACTATTAGCGACCCAGGAGAAGGTGGCTCAGGAACAGAAAGATCTGCGCCTGAAACAGATCTCAGAGGCGTTGAAGGTCGCACAAGAGGCGCAAATTAAGAATCCACAGGTGCAGCAAACCCAAGAGGTAACGCAGGATACGCTCTTCCTGCTGGGTGGGGAAGCGCTGGAATCTATGGTTAAAAATGAAGCATCCCGACCGTTAGTTTATCCGGAAAGCTATTACCAGATGCGCAAAAACCTGTTGGATATTGCACGTCTGAAGCCCGATCCGTCCAATATGCACAGCTACCGCTACGTTATGAAGCCTACTCTGCCAATATGGCGTGATAGCCCGAAACGCGCGTTAACACTGATTATGGCCGTGTTGCTGGGTCTTATCCTTGGCTCCGGCTACGTCCTTACCCGCAACGCGCTGCGAAACTACCAGCCGAAAGCGTAATAAAAAAAACCGGGCTTGCCCGGTTTTTTTATCTCTGCGGTACTACTTGTGCCGCGCTCTCAAGTTTTCAATGATGGCCGTCATGTCCAGATCCTGATCCTGCAGCAGTACCAGCAGGTGGTAGATCAGATCGGAGGCTTCGTTAGTCAGCTCTTCGCGGTCGTTAACGGTAGCGGCGAGGGCGGTTTCAACCCCTTCTTCCCCGACCTTCTGGGCGATACGCTTGGTGCCGCTGGCGTAGAGCTTCGCCGTGTAGGAGCTGGCAGGATCGGCGCTTTTGCGCGCTGCCAGCAGCTGCTCCAGCTGGTAGAGGAACAGCCACTGATGGCTCTTCTCTTCACCAAAGCAGCTGGTGGTGCCGGTATGACAGGTTGGACCGACGGGATTGACCAGCACCAGCAGCGTGTCGTTGTCACAGTCCGGCGTGATACTGACCACATTAAGCACGTTGCCGGAGGTTTCACCCTTGGTCCACAGGCGCTGTTTGGTGCGCGAGTAGAACGTGACCAGCCCGCTCTCTTCGGTCTTCGCCAGCGCCTGCTGGTTCATATAGCCCAGCATTAACACCTCGCCGGATACCGCATGTTGGATCACGGCAGGCAGCAGCCCATCGGTTTTGGTCCAGTCCAGCAGGCTGCGTTGTTGCTCTGTTAACATATCCTTATCTCCACGCCCTGCAGTGCCAGGTACGCTTTCAGTTCACCAATATTAATAATCTGCTTGTGGAACACTGATGCGGCCAGCGCCCCGTCGACGTCAACATCCCGGAAGGCTTCCAGGAAGTGCTCCATGGTTCCCGCGCCACCGGAGGCGATCAGCGGAACATGGCAGACCTCGCGCACCTTCTTCAGCTGCACCAGATCGTATCCGTTACGCACCCCGTCCTGGTTCATCATGTTGAGCACGATTTCACCCGCGCCACGCTTCTGGACTTCCTGTACCCAGTCCAGCGTCTCCCAGGTGGTGACGCGGGTACGGCTCTCGTCACCGGTATACTGATTAACGTGATATTTGCCGGTAGCTTCATCAAACCAGGTATCAATGCCGATGACGATACACTGCACGCCAAAGCGGTCGGCGAGGCGGGTGATCAGCTCCGGGTCGGCCAGGGCCGGTGAGTTAATAGAGATCTTGTCCGCGCCAAAGGAGAGGATCTGTGCCGCGTCGTCAACGGATTTAATCCCACCCGCTACACAGAAAGGGATATCGATCGCTTCTGCTACGCTGGAGACCCAGCTCTTATCCACGACGCGTCCATCGCTGGAGGCGGTGATATCGTAAAACACCAGCTCGTCCGCGCCTTCCTCTGCATAGCGCTTTGCCAGGGGGACGATGTCGCCAATGATCTCATGGTTGCGGAACTGCACGCCTTTTACCACCTGGCCGTTGCGCACGTCCAGACAGGGAATTATCCGTTTTGCCAGCATTGGATCGCCTCCGTTACGTTAAATTTGCCTTCCAGCAGCGCCCGGCCAACGATCACCCCGCGCACCCCGGTACCACGTAGGGCGGCGATATCCTGTAGCCCGCCGATGCCGCCCGAGGATTGAAAAGCGATCTGCGGATAGCGGGCGCACACCTCTTCATACAGCGAGACGTTGGAGCCTGCAAGGGTGCCATCGCGAGAGATATCCGTGCACAGGACGTGCTTCAGGCCCACGGGCTGATAAGTTTCAATCAGTTCTTCCAGCGATACGCCGGAGTTCTCCTGCCAGCCGCTGACCGCCACCTGCTTTACGCCCTCGTTGTCGATGCGTACGTCAAGCGCCAGCACCAGCGCCTCTGCGCCGAAGCGCGTGAACCAGCCTTTAACGACCTCAGGGGATTTTACCGCCGTCGAGCCGACCACCACGCGGGCAACGCCTGCTTCCAGCAGGGCGGCAACGTCCTCTTCCGTGCGGATCCCGCCGCCGACCTGCACCGGCACGTTTACGCCAGCTACCAGGGTTTTAATCAGCGGGATCTGCCGCTTAGCCGGATCTTTCGCCCCGGTCAGATCGACCAGGTGCAGCACCTCTGCACCTTCGGCGGCATAGCCCTGCAGGCGGGTCAGCGGATCGTTACCGTAGTCGCGCTGCTGCGCGTAGTCCCCCTGATGCAGGCGGACTACCGTGCCATCAATTAAGTCTAACGCTGGAATAATCATTACATCTCCAGGAAGTTTTTCAGCAGCTGCGCGCCCGCCGCGCCGGAGCGCTCCGGGTGGAACTGGACGCCGTAGAAGTTATCTTTCTGCACGGCGGCGGTGAAGGGCGCGCCGTAGTGGCACTGGGCGATGGTCTGGGCATTCACCGGCATGGCGTAGCTGTGCACGAAGTAGAAGTAGGCCCCGTCCTCAATGCCGCGAAACAGGCGATCGCCCGCTTTCGGGTAGACGCGGTTCCAGCCCATGTGCGGTAAAGGAAGACCGACGTCCTCCATCTTAACCACTGGCTCATCGATAATCCCCAGCAGCTCTACGCCGTGGGTCTCTTCGCTGCGACTGCCCAACAGCTGCATGCCGAGGCAGATCCCGAGCACCGGCTGGGTGCAGGCTCGGATCAGGTTCAGCAGTTCGCGCTGGTGGATCTGATCCATCGCAGCCTGCGCCGTCCCTACGCCAGGTAAAAAGAGCTTATCGGCGCGCAGCACCACGTCCGGATCGCGACTCACCACCGGCTGGTAGCCGTGGCGGGCAACCGCAGAGGTTACCGAGTGCAGGTTGGCGCAGCCGGTATCGAGGATCACCACGTTCATTACAGCACTCCTTTCGAGGAGGGAAGGGTATCGCCTTCCACACGGATCGCCTGACGCAGCGTACGGCCAAAGGCCTTAAACAGGCTCTCCACGCGATGGTGATCGTTCTTGCCCTTGGTTTTCAGGTGCAGGGTGACGGCCATGGTGTAGGAGAGCGAGCGGAAGAAGTGCTCAACCATCTCGGTGGTCAGGTCACCCACGCGTTGGTAGGTAAACTCGGCCTTGTACTCAAGGTGCGGACGCCCGGAGATATCCAGCGCGCAGCGGGCCAGGCACTCGTCCATCGGCAGGACAAAGCCAAAGCGGTTAATGCCGCGCTTGTCGCCGAGGGCCAGTTTCAGCGCCTCGCCGAGCGCCAGGCCGGTGTCTTCCAAGGTGTGGTGATCGTCAATGTAGAGATCGCCCTTGACCTGAATCTCCATGCGGAAACCGCCGTGAGTGGCAATCTGATCCAGCATGTGATCAAAGAAACCCACGCCAGTGTTAATTTTGCTGCCGCCTTCGCGATCCAGCCATACCTTCACGTCAATCTGCGTCTCTTTGGTCTTACGCTCGACGTGGGCGTAGCGGTCGCGTTTGGTCAGCTGGTCACCAATGGCGCGCCAGTTCAGCGTTTCTCGATCGTAGCGCAGGCCGGTGATACCCATGTTTTCGGCCAGGGTCACGTCCGTCATTCGATCGCCAATCACGTAGCTGTTGGCCTTATCCAGCGCCTCGTTGGCGAGATAGCCTTCAACCAGCTTCACCTTCGGCTTACGGCAGTCGCACTCGTCGGCGGGCAGGTGCGGACAGATCAGCACCTCGTCAAAGATCACGCCCTGGGAGGTGAAGATCTGCATCATCAGGTTGTGCGGGCCGGTAAAGTGCTCTTGCGGGAAGCTGGCCGTGCCCAGTCCATCCTGATTAGTGATCATCACCAGCTTAAAGCCTGCCGCCTGCAGCTTAAGCAGCACCGGGATGGCATCTGGCTCAAAGGCCAGTTTTTCAAAGCTATCGACCTGAAAGTCGCTCGGCGGCTCGCTAATCAGGGTGCCGTCACGGTCAATAAAAAGATACTTCTGGCTCATACTTGCTCCGCACGTAGGGCGTCGATGACGCGCTGGCTCTCTTCCCGGGTACCGATGGTGATCCGCAGGCAGCCGCTTAAAGAGGGTTGTTTGTTTTGATCGCGTAGAATAATGCCCTGATCCCACAGGGATTTAAATACCGCGCTGGAGGCGGTGATGCGCGCCAGAATATAGTTGGTTTCTGAATCGAATACCGTTTCCACGCAGGGAATCGTGCGCAGCTGCTCAACCAGGTAGCGGCGTTCGTTGAGGATCTGCGCCACCCGGCCCTGCATAGCCTCAATGCCCGCTGGGGAGAGGGCTTGAGCGGCGATCTCGGCGACCGGGGTCGAGAGCGGGTAGGGGGCAATCACCTTCAGCAGCAGGGCGATAATCTCCTGGCTTGCGAGGGTAAAGCCGCAGCGCAGACCGGCCAGCGCAAAGGCTTTCGACAGCGTGCGTAAGATCACCAGGTGCGGATAGTCCGCCAGCCAGCCGCTGAGCGTCGCCTGCGGACAGAACTCAATGTAGGCCTCGTCGGCAATCACCAGTGCTTTTCCACGGGTCATCTCTAACAGGGCACGCATATCCTGCGGGTCGATAATCTGCCCGGTCGGGTTGTTGGGGCTGCACACATAGATAAGCTTTACCCCATCGAGGGACTCAGAGATGCCCTCCAGATTGAGCTGCCAGCTCTCCAGCGCCGGAACGGTGCGCGCCTCAACGCCGAAGGTTTCGGCGCTCACGCTGTACATGCCGTAGGTCGGCGGGCAGTAGAGCACCGCGTCCTTGCCTGGCTCGCAGAAGGCGCGAATCAGCAGCTCGATACCTTCGTCCGCGCCGCGGCTGACCAGCACCTGCTCCGGCTGCAGACCAGCATAGCGGGCGTAACCCTCAATCACCGCTTTCGGCTGGCACTCCGGGTAGCGGTTGAGCGATGACTGGGTCAGCTCAAAGGCCACCGGGGTAGGGAACTCGTTGGCGTTCAGCCAGACGTCGCCTTTGCCGCCCAGGCGACGAGCGGACTGATAGGGCGTCAGGTTTCGCACGTTCTCGCGCGCTAAATCTTCAATGCTCATGCTTGCTCCTTGAGGGCGTTAACGCGCAGGGTAACGGCATTCTTGTGGGCGTGCAGACGCTCGGCCGCCGCCAGGGTCTCAATAGTCGCCGCCAGCGCCGAGAAGCCCTCCCGGGACAGCTCCTGCACCGTCATGCGCTTCTGGAAATCCGCCAGCCCGAGGCTGGAGCAGGTGGCAGTGTAGCCGTAGGTCGGCAGCACGTGGTTGGTCCCCGATGCATAGTCGCCCGCCGACTCCGGCGACCAGTCGCCGAGAAACACCGATCCCGCGCTGGTGATGCTGTCTACCAGCGAGCGGGCGTCGCGCGTCTGAATAATCAGGTGTTCCGGGCCGTAGGCGTTGGAGATAGCTACGCACTGGGCAAGATCCTTCGCGACGATCAGCCTGCTGGCGGCCAGCGACTGGCGGGCGGTGTCGGCGCGCGGAAGCTCGGCCAGCTGGCGCTCAACGGCGTCGGCTACTGCTTCAGCCATCTGCGTGTCCGGCGTCAGCAGGATCACCTGCGAATCCGGGCCGTGTTCGGCTTGGGAGAGCAGATCCGAGGCGACGAAATCCGGCGTTGCGCCACTGTCGGCAATCACCAGTACCTCAGACGGACCGGCGGGCATATCAATCGCCGCCCCGTCCAGCCGCTGGCTGACCTGGCGCTTGGCTTCGGTTACGAAAGCGTTGCCAGGGCCAAAAATTTTATCCACCGAGGGGATCGATTCGGTGCCAAAGGCCAGGGCGGCGATGGCCTGCGCCCCGCCCACCTTGAAGACCTCCTGCACGCCACAGAGACTGGCGGCATAGAGGATCTCATCGGCAATCGGCGGCGGCGAGCAGAGCACTACCCGCTGGCAGCCTGCGATGCGCGCCGGCGTGGCCAGCATCAATACCGTTGAGAACAGCGGCGCGGAGCCACCGGGAATATAGAGGCCTACGGAGGCTATCGGGCGGGTCACCTGCTGGCAGCGCACGCCGGGCAGCGTTTCCACATCCACAGGCTGGAGCTTTTGCGCCTGGTGGAAGGTGTCGATGTTCTTCACCGCCACGGCCATCGCCTGCTTGATATCATCACCCAGGCGGGCGCTGGCGTCGGCGATCTCCTGCGCGGTGACCTTCAGCGCGCCGACCTCGGTTTTATCAAATTTAGCGCTGTATTCACGCAGGGCGTCGTCGCCGCGTGCTTTTACATTGTCGAGGATCTCTACCACCGTGCGGGTGATGCTTTCCGAGGCGGAGATTGCCGGACGCATCAGCAGATCGCGCTGCTGCTCGTCGCTACAGGTGTTCCAGTCGATAACGGTATTGAAGCTCATGGCCATTACTCCATCATCTTCTCAATCGGCAGCACCAGAATAGAGCTGGCCCCCAGCGCCTTCAGCTTCTCCATGGTTTCCCAGAACAGCGTTTCGCTGCTGACCATGTGCATTGCTACGCGCTGCTGGTCGCCTGCCAGCGGCAGAATGGTCGGACGTTCAGCGCCCGGCAGCAGGGCAATCACCTCGTCAAGACGCTCGGTCGGAGCATGCATCATGATGTATTTTGATTCGCGGGCCTGGATAACGCCCTGGATACGGGTCAGCAGCTTGTCGATCAGCTGCTGCTTGGCCGCCGGCATCTCGCCGTCGCGCTGGATCAGGCAGGCTTTCGAGCGATAGATCACCTCTACCTCACGCAGGCCGTTGGCTTCGAGCGTCGCCCCGGTCGAGACCAGGTCACAGATAGCATCGGCCAGGCCCGCGCGCGGGGCCACTTCGACCGAGCCGTTCAGCAGACAGGATTTAAACGCGACGCCTTTCTGATCGAGGTAGCGCTTCAGCAGGTGCGGATAGGAGGTCGCGATACGTTTACCGTTCAATGCTGCCGGGCCGTCCCACGGCTCGTCAACGGCGGTGGCCAGCGACAGGCGGCAGCCGCCAAAATCGAGACGGCGCAGGGTAAAGTAGCGCGGGTCTTCGCCCTGTGCGCGACGGGTCAGCAACTCCTCTTCCAGCACGTTCTCGCCGATAATGCCGAGATCCACCACGCCGTCCATGACCAGCCCCGGAATGTCGTCGTCACGTACGCGCAGAATATCGATGGGCATATTCTCTGCCAGCGCAATCAGACGCTGCGTGTGCAGATTAATTTTGATGCCGCAGCGGGCCAGCAGTTCGCGTGAATCATCGCTTAAGCGGCCAGATTTCTGCATAGCTATGCGTAAACGGGAGTTATCTAACATTCTACTTATCCTCTTATCCTGCCTGAATTAGGTTCAAAAAAAAGCCCCCGGAAGAGGATCTTCCGGGGGCTTTTTCATGCGTTCATGCACCACTGGAAGATCCAAACGTCTTCCAGCACACATCGCCTGAAAGACTAGTCAGGATGATGGTGATGATGGTGGTGTTTAAATTGAACACGTGTCATAAAATTTCCAATGAATGCTTATTCATGTCTTGTCAATTAACCTAAACCACTTTGCCCGCTGAAAGCAAGGGCTTTTTTACATCATTACATCATTTCATCTTGCCTTCTGAATTGTCAGTTGCCCTTGCCTGGCGTAGCCTTAATCCTAACGTATGAAAGCCGGGAGAATTAAGGATGAAAAAAGTCGCGATTGTCGGTTTAGGCTGGCTGGGGATGCCGCTGGCGCTCTCGCTGCAGTCAAAGGGCTGGCAGGTTACCGGCAGTAAAACGACCCACGACGGCGTCGAAGCGGCGCGCATGTGCGGTATTGAAAGCTATCCGCTGAAGCTTGAGCCGGAGCTGGTGTGTGACGCTGACGACCTGGAAGCGCTGATGAACGTGGATGCGCTGGTGGTCACGCTGCCCGCCCGACGGAGCGGCAGCGGGAACACATTCTATCTGCAGGCGGTGCAGGAGATTGTCGACAGCGCGCTGGCGAGGCGTATTCCGCGCATTATCTTTACCAGCTCGACGTCGGTATACGGTAACGCAGAGGGCACCGTCAAAGAGAGCATGCCGCTTCAGCCGGTGACCCACAGCGGGCGCACCCTGAAAGAGCTGGAGGAGTGGCTGCATAACCTGCCGGGTACGTCGGTGGATATCCTTCGGCTTGCCGGGCTGGTCGGGCCGGGTCGCCATCCGGGGCGCTTCTTCGCCGGTAAAACAGCTCCCAACGGCAGCCAGGGCGTTAATCTGGTGCACCTGGAAGACGTTATCGCCGCGATTACGCTGTTATTGCAGTCGCCGAAGGGGGGGCATATCTACAACCTCTGCGCGCCTAAGCACCCTGCGCGATCTGAATTTTACCCGGTGATGGCTCGCCAGCTGGGCCTGGCGCCGCCGCAGTTTACCGAGAGCGACGCTGACAGCAAGGGCAAGCTTGTTGACGGGAGCCGCATCACCAATGAATTAGGGTTCGAATATCAGTATCCCGATCCGCTGATCATGCCGATGGAGTAGGGCAGCAGCCTGGGGACTGGTCGCACACCCTATGGGGCGAACATGAAACCATTGCTGGATGTTCTCGTTATCCTTGATGCCCTCGAAAAAGAGGGCAGCTTTGCTGCGGCCTCGGCGAAGCTCTACAAAACGCCCTCTGCGCTGAGCTACACCGTGCATAAGCTGGAGAGCGATCTTAATATTCAGCTTCTCGACCGCAGCGGCCATCGGGCCAGGTTTACCCGCACCGGCCAGATGCTGCTGGATAAGGGGAGGGAGGTGCTGCACACGGTGCGCGAGCTGGAGAAGCAGGCCATCAAGCTCAACGAGGGCTGGGAGAGCCATCTTACTATTGGTGTGGATGACACCTTTCCCTTCTCACTGCTTTTACCGCTTATCGATGCCTTCTATCTGCAGCACAGCGTAACCCGGCTGGCGTTTATTAATGGCGTACTGTCGGGATCGTGGGAGGCGTTAATTCAGGGGCGGGCCGATATTATCGTCGGTGCGCTGCACGACCCACCGCCGCTCAGCGGATTTGGCTTTGCCAGGCTTGGCAGCCTTGAGCAGGTCTTTGCCGTTGCGCCCCATCATCCGCTGGCTGGGGCTGCGGAGCCGCTCCCCCGGAGGGTAATCAAACGCCATCGCGCTATTGTCGTTGGCGAAGCGCGGCCGGGCTGCTCACACTCCCAGCTGCTGCTGGAGGATCAGGAGGCGATCACCGTTTTTGATTTTAAGGCTAAACTGGATCTGCTGATTGGCGGTCTTGGCTGTGGCTATTTGCCACGCTATATGGCGCAGCTTTTCTTAAATAGCGGCGCGCTGGTAGAGAAGCAGGTGGTCGCGCCAATCTCAGCCGAACCGGTCTGGATGGGCTGGAATGAGCAGACCGCAGGGCTGGCAAGCGGCTGGTGGTGCACGGAAATTTTAGCAAATAGTGCGATCGCTGGCGTTTACATTCCGGTGAGCGGCCGTGAATCAGGCGTGCGTTAAAAAAGATGGCCTGATGGGTGTATGCCATCTTGTCATCGCGCCTCAGTTTGGGGCAAAATATGTCGCCTGCAAAAAATGACACTAACCGACGTTAAACGCGTCGGTTATTTTTTTTGCATCAATACGTCATTTAAATCCAAGAGGCCGGGCTTCGTACCGGATAGATACACATTTAAAAACCGACAGTCGTTGTCGCTGAGGAAAGAAACAAAATGGGGCAATTTTTTGCTATTGCGACGGCATTCGCCGTAATGGGGGCTGACCATGTCGCATAACGTTACTCCAAAAACCTCTCGCGTGGAACTGCGTAAATCGCTTACGTTGATTCCGGTTGTTATGATGGGTCTTGCCTATATGCAGCCGATGACGCTGTTCGATACGTTCGGCATTGTCTCTGGTCTGACCGATGGTCATGTCGCGACCGCGTATGCGTTTGCGCTGGTGGCTATTCTCTTTACTGCCCTGAGCTACGGTAAACTGGTGCGTCGTTTCCCGTCCGCTGGCTCAGCCTACACCTATGCCCAAAAATCCATTAGCCCGGCCGTGGGCTTTATGGTGGGCTGGTCGTCGCTGCTGGACTATCTGTTCATGCCGATGATCAACATCCTGCTGGCTAAAATCTACTTTGAAGCGCTGGTGCCCAGCGTGCCGTCGTGGATCTTTGTGGTAGCGCTGGTGGCCTTTATGACCATCTCGAACCTGCGCAGCATTAAATCCGTAGCCAACTTCAACACCCTGATTGTTATTCTGCAGATGGGTATTGTGGCAGCCATCGTCGGCCTGATTGTTTACGGCGTGGCGCACGGTGAAGGTGCGGGTACGCTGACCAGCTCCCGTCCGTTCTGGTCTGAAGGCGCGCACGTGGTGCCGATGATCACCGGTGCGACCATTCTGTGCTTCTCGTTCCTGGGCTTCGACGGCATCTCTTCTCTGTCGGAAGAGACCAAAGACGCCGAGCGCGTGATCCCGAAAGCGATCTTCCTGACAGCGCTGATTGGCGGCCTGGTGTTTATCGTGGCCTCCTACTTCCTGCAGCTCTATTTCCCGGATATCAGCCGCTTCAAAGATCCTGACGCGTCTCAGCCGGAAATCATGCTCTACGTGGCGGGTAAAACCTTCCAGTTCGGCGTGCTGGTCTTCTCGACCATTACCGTACTGGCTTCTGGCATGGCAGCGCACGCAGGCGTTTCCCGCCTGATGTATGTGATGGGCCGTGACGGCGTATTCCCGAGCCGCTTCTTTGGCTACGTGCACCCGAAATGGCGCACCCCGGCCTGGAACGTGCTGCTGGTGGGCGCGATTGCCCTGCTGGCGATTAACTTTGACCTGGTGACTGCGACGGCGCTGATCAACTTCGGTGCGCTGGTAGCCTTTACCTTCGTTAACCTGTCGGTGATTTCACAGTTCTGGATCCGTGAGAAGCGTAACAAGACGCTGAAAGATCACTTCCAGTTCCTGATCCTGCCGCTGTGCGGTGCGTTGACCGTAGGTGCGCTGTGGCTGAACCTGGAAGAGAGCTCAATGATTCTGGGTCTGATCTGGGGCGGTATCGGTCTGGTTTACCTGGCCTGCGTGACTAAAAGCTTCCGCAACCCGGTCCCGCAGTACGAAGACGTTGCGTAATGCGCTAAGCCGTAAGTAAAAAGAAAAGCCAGCTGAGAAGCTGGCTTTTTTGTTTATACAATCTCTTGCGCGTACTGATACAGGGCTTTGATCAGGGCGAGTTTTTCACTATCCCCCGCGTGCTGCTGGTAGAGCGTCTCCAGCTCTTCCGCCCAGGCCTGCAAAAATTCTGGTGTAAAAACGTTACGCCGATGCTGGAGCCAGCGCTGCTGCTCGTTTTCATCCAGCGTGCCGGGGAAATTGCGTGCCCGGTAGTTAAACAGCAGCTTCTCAATGCGCTTGTCGGCAAAGGTAATATCCAGCGCCGGCAGGTTCTGCGGATCGGTCGCCAGCACGATTTTCATCGCTGCACGATCGGCGTCGCTAAAGAAGCCGTTATAGAGCTGGGCGTCAACGTTATCCGACGGTACAAACGGCTCGGCTTCGGCGAAGATAGCCAGCACTTTTTCCCGCACCTCTGGGTTGTCGCGCAGAATTTGCAGGTTCGCCAGGCACGCCTGACGGTTGATACCCAGCCGATCGGCGTCTTCCGGACGCAGGGTATTCGCCTGCGCCAGCACCGGACACTTATTGAGGTGCACCAGCTTCACCGGTACGGGGGACTCGTCGCCCAGATCCGCTTTAGGCGTATAGAGGCGCTCGCGCAGGGCGTCGGCGTCCAGTTCCAGCAGAGGAGACATATCCCCCGCCAGGTCGACCATGATCACCGCGTTTCGGTTCTCGGGGTGCCAGGCCAGCGGCGCAACCCAGCTGGTATTGCCGCGATGGGCACCGAACATACCGGAAACATGCACCAGCGGTTTCATCTGCGGCACGTCGATCAGCGTGGTCAGCTTCTGCTTGCTGCGATAGGCGTAGAGGTAGTTAAACAGCTTGGGTTGGCGGGCTTTAACCAGCTGCGCCATGGCAATGGTCGCGTAGACGTCCGCCATCGCGTCGTGGGCGTTGCTGTGCTCGATGCCGTTGGCCTGCGTCAGATGCTCAAGGCGGAAGCTGGGCAGGCCGTCATCGTTCTCCGGCCAGTTGATGCCTTCCGGGCGCAGCGCGTAGCAGGCACGCATCACGTCCAGCAGATCCCAGCGGGAGTTACCGTGCTGCCAGCTCCAGGCATAGGGGTCATAGAAGTTGCGGTAGAAAACGTTGCGGGTGACTTCATCATCGAAGCGAACGTTGTTATAGCCCACCACGCAGGTGCCCGGCACGGTAAAGATATCGTGGATACGCTTCGCAAAGGCGGCTTCGTTGTCACCTTTTTCCAGGGCGATCTGCGGCGTAATGCCGGTGATCATCACGGCTTCCGGCTGCGGCAAATAGTCATCGGCAGGCTGGCAGTAAAACACCTCCGGCTCGCCAATCGGCGTGAAATCCTCATCGGTGCGGAGGGCGGCAAACTGTGCCGGCCGGTCCAGCGACGGGCTGGTTCCGAAGGTTTCGTAGTCGTGGAAAAGAAAAGTTGGCTGCGCAGCGGAATCTGACACCTGATATTGTCCTGTTGTTATATCACCTCTTTATGGTAAACCATGCCGCCCGCTAAACAGAAATAAAAGCGCTGTTTTTACCCGAACTGCGTGCCTGCTTCCGCCGCGTACCTCTTCGCTGTCACATTTGTTTGCAATTGTTCCAGGATTCGACACAAGATTTTCCGTACAAAGGTCAGCTCTTTTGTCACACCTTAAGGATATCCTCTTGAAACGCCGTTTGTTTGTTGCCGTCTCCCTCCTTGCTGTTTGCGTGAATTCTGCCCTGGCTGCCAGCCCCTCTTTTACTGTACAGCCTCCGCAGATCCAGGCCGGTGCCTGGGTATTAATGGACTACACCACGGGGCAGATATTGACCGCAGGCAATGAACACCAGCAGCGTAACCCGGCTAGCCTCACTAAGCTGATGACCGGCTACGTGGTTGACCGCGCTATCGATAGCAAGCGCATCACGCCGGACGATATTGTTACCGTTGGTAAAGACGCCTGGGCAAAGGGAAATCCGGTATTTGATGGCTCCTCGCTGATGTTTATCAAGCCGGGGGATCGCATCACGGTGCGCGATCTGAGCCGTGGCCTGATCGTTGACTCCGGCAACGACGCCTGCGTGGCGCTGGCGGACTATGTTGCTGGCGGCCAGCCGCAGTTTGTGAAGATGATGAACAGCTACGCGCAGAAGCTCAACCTGCGCGATACCCACTTTGAGACCGTCCACGGTCTGGATGCACCGGGCCAGCACAGCTCGGCCTACGATCTGGCCGTACTTTCCCGAGCCATCATTCACGGTGAGCCCGAGTTCTACCACATGTATAGCGAGAAGAGCCTCACCTGGAACGGTATCACCCAGCAGAACCGTAATGGCCTGCTGTGGGACAAGTCGCTCAACGTCGACGGTCTAAAAACCGGCCACACCTCCGGGGCGGGCTTTAACCTTATTGCTTCCAGCGTTAACGGCCAGCGGCGGCTGATCGCGGTCGTGATGGGCGGTGAAAGCCCGAAAGGTCGTGAGGAGCAGGCACGTAAGCTGCTGCACTGGGGCGATGATAACTTTGATACCGTACAGATCCTGCATAAAGGGAAACAGGTAGGAAGCGAGCGCGTCTGGTACGGCGATAAAGAGAAGGTGGCGCTGGGTACGGACCGCGACTTCTGGCTGGCACTGCCCAAGGCCGATTTGGACCACATCAAAGCCAAGTACGTGCTGAACGGTAAAGAGCTGGAAGCGCCGATGCCCGCGAACCAGCAGGTGGGCGAGGTGGAGCTGTATGATAATGGCAAGCTGGTTGCCCGCTCACCGCTGGTCACTCTGGAAGCGATTGAGAAAGGCGGCGTTTTCTCGCGTATGAGCGACTATCTGCACCACGTGCTGTAAGAGAGAGCGGGCAGGCTGGCAACTCTGCGAGTCTGCTCGCATACTGAACAGTTCAGGGGTGACAGCAAGCCCTTAAAAAGAGAGAGTGTATATCCATACAGCAATCATCGCGGAGGCAGCATGGACTACAGTATCAAACAGCTCGATAAGCGCACCATTGCCGGGTTTCATCTGGTGGGTCCGTGGGAAAAGACCGTTAAGCAGGGTTTTGCACAGCTTACCCTGTGGGTGCAAAGTAATCATCTCCAGCCGCAGGAGTGGATCGCCGTCTACTACGATAACCCCGACGAAGTCCCGCCGGAGAAACTGCGTGCCGACACGGTTATTTCAGTGCCCGAGGGGTTCACCGTTCCGGAAAACAGCGAGGGAGTGATCCTGAGCGAGCTGCCCGGCGGTCAGTATGCTGTGGCCCGGGCGCGGGTCTATAACGAAGAGTTTGAAAAAACCTGGGATCTCTTTTTTGACAGCCTGCTCCCGGATGCCTACTACCAGATAGCGGCCCGGCCCTGCTTTGAGCGCTACCTGAATGCAGACAGCAGTAGCGGCTACTGGGACGTTGAGATGCACATTCCCGTTGAGCCGAAGTCACTTTAAGCGTCCGCTTACCGTTGATCCTGTCAGCCTGTTTACTGATTTTAATCATTAAAAGCAGTTTTTACGGGGCTTTCGGTCACAACGCCAGGGCCCCGGCGCGAAAATTCGCTACAATTGCGCCTTTGGACGTCTTAGCCGGAGAGCGTGGTGCGCACCGACAAATCACTCAGCCCTTTTGAAATACGCTTATACCGCCACTATCGCCTTGTGCATGGGGCCAGAATAGCGCTGGCGTTTATTCTCACCTTTCTGCTGGTGCGCCTGCTAAACATTCCTGAGGGCACCTGGCCGCTGATCACCCTGGTGGTGATTATGGGGCCTATCTCCTTTTGGGGTAACGTCGTGCCGCGTGCCTTCGAACGTATCGGTGGCACTATCTTCGGTTCGGCGCTGGGGCTGATAGCCCTGAAGCTGGAAGTGGTCTCTCTGCCGCTGATGCTGCTCTGGTGCGCCGCCGCGATGTTTCTCTGTGGCTGGCTGGCGCTGGGCAAGAAGCCCTACCAGGCGCTGCTGATCGGTATTACGCTTGCGGTTGTGGTGGGTGCACCGGCGGGAGATATGCAAATTGCGCTGTGGCGAGGCGGAGACGTTATTTTAGGCTCGCTGCTGGCAATGCTGTTTACCGGTATCTGGCCGCAGCGGGCGTTTCTGCACTGGCGTATCCAGATGGCGAACTACGTCACCAACTTCAACCGTGTCTACCAGGCGGGCTTCTCACCGAACCTGGTGGAGCGCCCGCGGCTGGAGAAGCATCTGCAAAACATTCTCAATGATGTCGTAAAGATGCGCGGCCTGATTGTGCCTGCCAGCAAAGAGACGCACATTCAGAAAGCGATTTTCGAAGCTATTCAGACCGTAAGCCGCAACATGGTGTGTATGCTTGAGCTGCAGATCAACGCTCACTGGGCGTCGCGGGCCAGCCACTTCGTGATGCTTAACGCCCGGACGATCCGCGAGACCCAGACCATGACGCAGCAAACGCTGCTGACCATCGCCCATGCGCTCTACGAAGGTAATCCGCAGCCGATTCTTGCCAACAGCGAGCGGCTTAACGAGATAGTGGTGGAGCTGCGAGAGCTGATCCAACAGCATAAAGATGAGCCATTAGCGGAAACTCCGATGCACAGCTACGTGTGGTTAAGCATGGAGCTGGCGCGGCAGCTGGAGCTGCTTTCGCATCTTATCTGCCGGGCGCTGCGCAAATAAGCTGCATCCGTAAGTGAATCAGCAGCAGGTTGTTTCGATTCAGCCTGATTTAGCGTTATGATATTTAGAGGGATAAAATCATTGTCATCAGCAACGCCTAAAAGTATGTTTACCCTACAGCGGTTGCTTTAACGAATCCGAATCTGATATTAGCAGGGGTGTAAAAATGGAAACTACTAAGCCTTCATTCCAGGACGTTCTGGAGTTTGTACGTCTGTTCCGCCGTAAGAACAAACTTCAGCGTGAAATTCAGGACGTTGAGAAAAAAATCCGCGATAACCAGAAACGCGTTCTGCTGCTGGATAACCTGAGCGATTACATCAAGCCGGGCATGAGCGTTGAAGCGATCCAGGGCATCATCGCCAGCATGAAGACCGACTACGAGGACCGCGTAGATGACTACATCATCAAAAACGCTGAGATCTCGAAAGAGCGCCGTGAAATCTCTAAAAAGCTGAAAACGATGGGCGAACTGAAACACGCCGCGGTTGAAGCGAAAGACGAGTAACGTTTTTAAGCCGGGTCTGGCAACGCTGCCACCCGGCGTTTTACCCCTTCCGCGTTCCTGACTTACCTCGCAAACCGTTTAACTACTGCTCGTTAACTACTGCTCGGCATGAATGGCATTGAGCAGGATATCCATTAGCCCTGGAAAACGGGCGTCAAGATCGTCACGGCGCAGCGAGATCAGATTTTCCCGGCCTTGCGGGCGCTGCCAGATCACGCCGCTATCGCGCAGCACGCGCCAGTGGTGGGTCATGGTCGATTTGGCCACGTCCTTGCGCAGCGACCCGCAGGCCTGCTCTCCTTCATCTGCCAGTGTTCTGACGATCTCCAGGCGCAGCGGATTTCCCAGCGCGAACAGTACATTTTCGAGGCGGATTTTTGCCCGATCGGGATGGCTGGCAATCATAGTGTTCCTGAGTCAATAAGCACAAATAGTGACCAGCGAGCTGGCTAACGCATACTATACCTAAACCCAACGGCGAGTGCCATGCGGCAGCGGCGGCGAGATTATCATCCATAACTATAGCTAAAATAGTTCGAATATACTCGTACAGTTGGACTATGATGAGGACGTTAAACCCGAATGGCCGTACTGGCCGCTAACAGTCAAACTGACTAAGGACGCATCATGCCCCGACCCATCCCCCTCGAACGCTATCGCAACATTGGTATTTCTGCCCATATTGATGCCGGCAAAACCACCACCACTGAACGGATCCTGTTTTACACCGGCATGAGCCATAAGCTGGGTGAAGTTCACGATGGCGCAGCGACGACAGACTGGATGGCGCAGGAGCAGGAGCGCGGAATTACCATTACCTCTGCGGCCGTAAGCTGCTTCTGGCCCGGTATGGATCGGGGCTTTGAGCCGCACCGGATCAATATCATCGACACCCCCGGCCACGTCGACTTCACCATTGAGGTTGAGCGCTCCATGCGCGTGCTGGACGGCGCGGTGATGGTCTACGACTCCGTGGGCGGCGTGCAGCCCCAGTCGGAGACCGTCTGGCGGCAGGCCAATAAGTATCATGTCCCCCGGCTGGCGTTCGTCAACAAGATGGACCGGCCCGGCGCGGACTTCTTCCGCGTGGTGCAGATGATGATCGACCGCCTGAAGGCAAATCCGGTACCGATTGTGATCCCCATCGGGGCGGAAGAGCACTTCACTGGCGTAATCGATCTCATCAAGATGCGGGAAATCATTTGGGACGACGCCACCCAGGGGATGGCGTTCAGCTATGCGCCGGTGCCGGACGAGCTGCTGGCCACGGCGAAAGCGTGGCGTGAAAAAATGGTCTCCGCAGCGGCGGAAGCCAATGACGAGTTAATGGATAAGTATCTGGAAAACGGCGATCTGGAGGAGGCGGAGATTATCAGCGGCCTGCGCGCCCGCACCGTGGCCGGTGAGATCCAGCCCGTACTCTGCGGCAGCGCATTTAAAAACAAAGGGGTACAGCGCGTGCTTGACGCCGTGGTGGAGCTGATGCCATCCCCACTTGATATTCCGGCTATTAAAGGCGTCGATGAGAAGGGGGCAACCGCCGAGCGCCATCCGGACGATCGCGAGCCGTTCTCCGCCCTGGCCTTCAAGCTGATGACCGATCCCTACGTGGGCCAGCTCACCTTTATCCGTGTCTACTCCGGCGTGCTGAAAAAAGGCGATGCGGTGTGGAACCCGATTAAGGGCAAGAAGGAGCGCATCGGGCGCATTGTGCTGATGCACGCCAACGATCGCCACGAGGTGGACGAGCTGCGGGCCGGGGATATCGCCGCCTGCGTCGGACTGAAGGATGTCACCACCGGCGATACCCTGTGCGCCCCGGATGCGGTGATCACCCTTGAACGCATGGAGTTTCCCGATCCGGTGATCTCCCTGGCAATTGAGCCAAAAACCAAGGCGGATCAGGAGAAGATGGGCATCGCCCTGCAGCGGCTGGCAGCGGAGGATCCCTCGTTCCATCTGCATACCGACGAGGAGTCGGGTCAGACCATTATCTCCGGCATGGGTGAGCTGCATCTGGAGATCATCGTCGACCGCATGCGCCGAGAGTTTGGCGTGGAGGCGAACATTGGTCGTCCGCAGGTAACCTACCGGGAGACGATCCGCAAAACGGTTAAGGATATCGAAGGCAAATTTGTCCGCCAGTCCGGCGGTAAAGGGCAGTACGGCCATGTCGTGCTGACGCTGGAGCCGCTGGAGGGAGGCAAAGGGTTTATCTTCGAGGATGCCACCAAGGGCGGGGTTGTACCGCGGGAGTTTATCCCTTCGGTGGAGAAGGGCCTGCGGGAGGCGATCAACAGCGGCGTGCTGGCGGGCTATCCGGTAGTGGATATCAAGGCGACCCTGACCTTTGGCTCTTACCATGACGTCGACTCCTCGGAGCTGGCCTTTAGAATGGCAGCGATATTCGGCTTCAAAGAGGGGGCAAAACGCGCCGATCCGGCGATCCTGGAGCCGATTATGCACGTTGAGGTAGAGACCCCGGAGGAGTATGCCGGCAACGTGATGGGGGATCTCTCGTCCCGTCGCGGCATGGTACAGGGAATGGATGAGCGGTTTGGGAGCCAGATCATCCGCGCCGACGTACCGCTGGCGGAGATGTTCGGTTACTCGACGACGCTGCGCTCAATGTCCCAGGGACGCGCCACCTACAGCATGGAGTTCCACCACTACGCGGAAGCGCCGCGAAACGTGGCGGAGAGCATTATCGCCAGCCGGGCTAAAACCGCCTGATTCACTGACCGATCCTCGCTAAACGCGCCCCGGTATGGCTAACCCTGCCGGGGCGCGCGTCTTTTGCGTAGCGGTAAAATCGCTCAACTCAGTGATCTCCGCTGCAAATTTGTACAAGCGGGGTGCGCAGCCTCACTTTCCCACAGCTATGTTTAAGATTCTGGACGGTCCGGACACCGCGTAGCCCAGCCAGCCATGTGATGGCGACCTCTTCCACGCCGCTGCTGGCGGCGGGTTCTGAACCGTGCTGAGGATTAACACATGTCTATCAAAACGCTTACGTTACCGCTTGCTCTGCTGAGCGGCCTGGGTGCTGCGTTTTATGCGCAGGCGGATATTACCATCGGCGTTGCCGGGCCATTTACCGGCCCTAACGCCACCTATGGGGCGCAGTACTGGAAGGGCGCAACCCAGGCGGCGGCGGATATCAACGCCGCAGGCGGCATCAAGGGCGAGAAGATCGTGCTGGTGCAGGGAGATGACGCCTGCGAACCCAAGCAGGCGGTGGCGGTGGCCAACCGGCTGGTAGACGAAGAGAAGGTCTCCGCCGTGGTCGGCCACTTCTGCTCCTCCTCCACGATGCCCTCGTCCGAGGTCTATGACGAAGCGGGCGTTCTGACCATTACCCCTGGCTCCACCAACCCACAGATTACCGAGCGGGGCATGCAGAACATGTTTCGCATGTGTGGCCGCGACGATCAGCAGGGCGTGGTAGCGGCAAACTATATTCTCGACGTGCTGAAGGCAAAAAAAGTTGCCGTGATCCACGACAAAGATACCTACGGTCAGGGACTGGCGGACGCGATGCGTGCCGCGCTGGCGAAACGCGGCACCAAAGAGGTGCTGTATGAAGGCCTCTCCCGGGGCGAAAAAGATTTCAACGCGCTGGTCACCAAAGTGGGCGCGCTAAAGCCTGACGTGGTCTACTTTGGCGGCTGCCATCCCGAGGCCGGGCCGCTGATACGCCAGATGCGCGAGCAGGGCGTAGAGGCGAAATTTTTCTCCGGTGACTGCGTAGTCACTGAAGAGCTGGTCACGGCGGCAGGCGGGGCGCAGTTCACCAACGGCGTGCTGATGACCTTCGGTAAAGATCCCCGCACCATCCCGGCGGGAAAAGCGGTCATTGAGAAGTTCCGCGGTGCAGGCTTTGAGCCAGAAGGCTACACCCTCTATGCCTACGCCTCCATTCAGGCTATCGCCGCCGCCTATAACGCCGTCGGCAAAGACAACGAGAAGGCTAGCGCCTGGCTGAAATCCAACAGCGTCGATACGGTGATGGGGCCGAAAGCCTGGGACGGAAAGGGCGATCTTAAAGTCTCTGACTACGTTGTCTATCAGTGGGACGACAAAGGTAAATATCATCAGCTGTAATCCCATCTACCGGGGCGAGGGCGTTCACCATGGATGCATTCTTCTTGCAGCAGCTTATCAACGGCCTGACGCTGGGCGCGGTGTATGGCCTAATCGCCATCGGTTACACCATGGTCTACGGCATCATCGGCATGATCAACTTTGCCCACGGCGAGGTCTATATGATCTCGGCCTACCTCTGCGCCATCGGTCTCGGGCTGCTGTCGTGGTTTGGTCTGCACTCGTTCCCACTGCTGATCTTCGGCACCCTTATCTTCACCGTGGTGGTTACCGGCGTCTACGGCTGGACCATTGAGCGTATCGCCTACCGGCCGCTGCGCAACTCCACGCGCCTCGCGCCGCTGATCTCGGCGATTGGCATGTCGCTGATCCTGCAAAACTATGTCCAGATCGCTCAGGGACCCAATCAGCAGGGGATCCCAACCCTGCTGACCGGCGTGCTGCGCCTGGACGTCGGGGATGGCATCGTGCAGATCACCTGGACCAAAATATTCATTCTGCTGGCGGCGCTGGCGGGGATGCTGCTGCTTACCTGGATAATTCAGTTTACCCGGCTGGGGCGCATCTGCCGGGCCACGCAGCAGGATCGGCGGATGGCGTCGATCCTTGGTATCAATACCGATAGGGTTATCTCGCTGGTGTTTGTGATGGGAGCGGCGATGGCGGGGCTGGCCGGGGTGCTGGTCACCATGAACTACGGCACCTTTGATTTCTATATCGGCTTTATCATTGGCATCAAAGCTTTTACCGCCGCCGTGCTGGGCGGGATCGGCTCCCTGCCCGGCGCGATGCTGGGTGGCCTGCTGCTGGGGGTGGCCGAAGCGCAGTTCGCGGGGCTGGTCAACTCTGACTATAAGGACGTCTTCTCCTTTGCGCTGCTGGTTGCCATTCTGATTTTCCGCCCGCAGGGGCTGCTGGGCCGCCCGGTGGTGGCGAAGGTATGAGGGGCACGAGCATGACGGATGCGGCGATAAAATCCCGGCTGGATATGATGCAGTGCCTGCGGGATACCCTCCTGGCCGGGCTGTGCGCGCTGGTAGTGTTCGGGCCGATTGTTGGTGTGGTGCTCAAAGGTTACAGCTTTAATCTGGCCCCGGGACGCGTCGCAATGCTGGTAGCGATCGTCATGGTCGGACGCTTTCTGCTGAGCCTGGCGCTGCAAACGACGCGCGGGCGACAATTTACCCGCCGCTTTGAAAGCGCCAACGATGGGGTCTTTGTTCGTTCTCCGGATCATATCTCCCACCTACGTTGGATGGGTCCGCTGCTGCTGATGCTGGCAATGCTGTTTCCCTTTGTTGCCAGTAAATACCTTCTGACCGTCGCGATCCTCGGGCTAATCTATGTTCTGCTCGGGCTGGGGCTCAACATCGTGGTGGGCCTGGCCGGGCTGCTGGACCTCGGCTACGTCGCGTTTTATGCCATCGGTGCCTATGGTCTGGCGCTGGGGTATCAGTATCTTGGCCTGGGGTTTTGGGTGATGCTGCCCCTGGGGGCGATTATTGCGGCGCTGGCCGGGGCGCTGCTGGGTTTTCCGGTGTTGCGGATGCACGGCGACTACCTGGCGATTGTCACCCTCGGCTTCGGGGAGATCATTCGCCTGGTGCTCAACAACTGGGTGAGCTTTACCGGCGGGCCAAACGGCATCTCCGCACCCGCGCCAACCTTTTTAGGCCTGGAGTTTAGCCGTCGGGCGCGAGATGGCGGCGTTCCCTTTCATGAATTTTTTGGTATTACCTATAATCCCAACCTCAAGTTTATCTTTATTTACGCGGTGCTGATTCTGGTTGTCGTAGTAGTGCTGTTTATTAAACACCGCCTAACCACCATGCCTATCGGCCGCGCCTGGGAGGCGCTGCGTGAGGATGAGGTCGCCTGCCGCTCGTTGGGTCTAAACCACGTTCTGGTCAAGCTGTCGGCGTTTATGCTCGGCGCTTCCACCGCCGGGATCGCCGGTGTCTTCTTTGCCACCTACCAGGGCTTTGTTAACCCCACCTCGTTTACCTTTTTTGAGTCGGCGCTGATCCTCGCTATTGTGGTGCTGGGCGGGATGGGCTCCACGCTCGGCGTAGTGCTGGCGGCGTTTATCCTCACCGTCGCCCCGGAGCTGCTGCGGGATTTCGCCGAGTACCGGGTGCTGCTGTTTGGCGTGCTGATGGTGCTGATGATGATCTGGCGGCCGCGCGGTCTGGTGCGTACCAGCCGGGCCGGATTCGCCGTGCGTAAAGGCGTTGCGCCATGAGCGACGCCATCTTACGCGTGGACAACCTGATGATGCACTTCGGTGGGATCAAAGCCCTCAACAACGTCAGCCTGGAGGTTGAGCGCGGCTCGATCACCGCCCTCATTGGCCCCAACGGCGCGGGGAAAACCACGGTATTCAACTGCCTGACCGGCTTTTATCAGGCTTCCGGTGGATCGATCCTGCTGGAGACGCGGTCGCGCACCACCGACATCGTGCAGGTGCTGGGCCAGACGCTGCGGGCAGGTGATTTTCTTCATCCGCGCCGGTTGCTGTCCCGGATTGGCTACAAGATGTTTGGCGGCACTCATCTGGTGAACCGCGCCGGACTGGCGCGCACCTTCCAGAATATCCGCCTGTTTCGCGAGATGTCGGTGGTAGAGAACCTGCTGGTGGCCCAGCACATGCAGGCTAACCGCAATCTTATCGCCGGGATCCTCAATACGCCTGGCTACCGCCGGGCCGAGAATCAGGCTCTGGATCGGGCCTTCTATTGGCTGGAAGTGGTCGAGATGGTGGAGTGCGCCAACCGGCTGGCCGGGACGCTCTCCTATGGACAGCAGCGTCGGCTGGAGATCGCTCGCGCCATGTGCACCGGGCCGGAGATGATCTGCCTGGATGAGCCTGCGGCGGGGCTGAACCCCGTCGAGACCCATGCCCTGAGCCAAATTGTGCGGACCCTGCGCCAACAGCATGGGGTCACGGTGCTGCTGATTGAGCACGACATGGGCATGGTGATGTCGATTGCCGACTGGGTGATCGTTCTCGACCACGGCAACGTTATCGCGCGCGGGACGCCAGAGGCGATCCAGACCAATGCCAGCGTCATTGCTGCCTATCTGGGGACTGACGAGGAGGCGATAGATCGATGAGCCAGCCGCTGCTTGAGTTTCACCGGGTCGATGTTTTCTACGGCCCAATTCAGGCGTTGAAGAGCGTCTCTTTGACGGTAAACGAAGGCGAAACCGTTTCGCTGATTGGTGCCAACGGCGCGGGCAAGTCGACGCTGCTGATGTCGGTCTTTGGTCAGCCGCGCATCGCCAGCGGGGAGATACGCTATCGTGGGGAGGATATCAGCCATAAATCCACCCACTTTATCGCCAGCAACGGCATCGCCCAGGCTCCGGAGGGACGGCGCATCTTTCCCGACATGACGGTAGAGGAGAACCTGTTGATGGGGACCATCCCGATTGGCGATCGCTACCAGAAAGAGGACAGGGCGCGGATGTACGACATCTTTCCGTTGCTGGAAGAGCGGCGTAGCCAGCGGGCAATGACCCTTTCCGGCGGCGAGCAGCAGATGCTGGCCATCGCTCGGGCGCTGATGAGCCGCCCAAGGCTGCTGCTGCTGGATGAGCCCAGCCTTGGCCTGGCTCCGCTGGTGGTGAAGCAGATTTTCCAGGTGCTGCGTGAGCTTACCCAAAAAGGAATGACGCTGTTTCTGGTGGAGCAGAACGCCAACCACGCCCTGAGGCTCTCTGACCGCGCCTATGTGATGGTCAACGGCGAGATCCGCCTCAGCGGCAGCGGCGCAGAGCTGCTGGCGGACCCCGACGTGAGAAAAGCCTACCTCGGCGGGGTTTAATCCTCGCATTCCTGCCTGTCGATTATATTGCTAATAGTTGGGCGTGAATCTCCCGTTAGATAAGGTGTATTAAGCGTTAACCGTATTAAATTAATGCGGCAACGTGCGTTTTAGGTACGGGGTATGCAATTTAAATTTCTAGTGCTCTACTATTTTAATGCTTTTAGATGTTTTCTTGCGGTAAACCTATTTTTAGACATCGTGATGTGGAAATTGTTTGTTTTTCATTTTGTTGATTTTAATAGAAAAGGTATTGGGTGCTTTGTTTTTATGTTGTGCTTTTATACGTTTGGTGAATACTTACGGTAATGCCTTTACTTGCAGGCCTCGTTGTTAGTAATAAAAAGCCTTGAATTAATAGTCCCATCTTATCTGAAAGATCTATTCCGTTTTCAGCTTATACAAAGCACACACACTGGAGCTATATTATGACTCTCTCAGCCAGCCCTGCGCTTCAGCAGATAGAAGCCGCTCTTCAGGTCACTTCCGGCACGTTTGAAAAAAAAAATTACCGCTCTGTTTTTGACATCACCCGCCTCTCCCGCAAACAGTTTATTACCGACAATATCGACTGGCTGGGCTCCCGCGGCGGCAGAGCCTGGGACCTGGCGACGGGCCAGGCTCAGTATATCCGCCACCTGTTCCGCGAGAATCAGCTGACCGGCCGGGTGCGGGGTGCCCTGCGGCAGGGCAGCGCCGGGGTCGGCGGCATTCAGGGGCTGGTACAGGACGGGCCGGACTGGCAGAGCCAGTTTGCCGAAAGCTGGCAGGCCTACTGTCAGTCCGGCGCTCCGGAGGCCGTGAACTCCCCGGTCAGCTACCTCACCTGGCTCTATAACCAGGCGATGCGGTTTGAACAGGAGATGACCGGCGACGGCGATATCATCCCGCTGTCCGAGCGCCGTCCGGACCTGGGCAGCATGGTGGTGGATAATGATGCCATTAACCAGCAAATACCCGCCCTGCAGCTGGTGAATGAAATTCTGGAAAACAGCATTGCCGGCAGCCTGCCCTCAGGGCAGTCCGTGGACGAAACCCTGGCAGAGACCCGCTACCCGACCCTGCTGCCATACCACTTCCCCCACGACCAGGTGGAGCTCTCCCTGCTCAGTGCCGGCGTGCCGCTTGAGGCGATTATCAGCCAGACCAGCACCGACTGGCCGTGGTTCCTCAGTGACGCCCTGACCGGGGAGAGCAGTAACAGTGCCATGGAGCTGGCCAGCGCCCTGGCCCCGGAGCAGCAGACCCTGCTGACCGAGCCGGATAACAGCACCGCCTCCGACCTGACCGGCTTCTATAAAACCAACCTCGGGCTGAACACCGCTGGTTACACGCCGTTTACTGACCTGAGCACTTTCACCCGCCAGCTGGGCATCACCGTGCCGCAGGTGGAGAAGCTGATTGCGGGGACTGCCGGGGGCAGCAGCGTGGTGGTGTCAGATAATGTGGATAAAACCGAGTATATTGCCTCACCGGACCATTACGGTGCGACATTTATTAATGTTAATGATCAACCAGTGATAGTACTGGGTGCTCCTGAACTGGGTGAGTTACATTTATCGAATACCTCTTATGTTGAAGGAAAATTTGGTCAGGGGATTCAGACCCGCAGTACTGACGACAGCTATTTTTATTTCAATCCTGAAGGGGAGGTCGCCCAGACGATGAAAGGGGACAAATCCTTTACGCTGGGCTTCTGGTTATACAGGAATAACTATACCACAGAGCGAAATCTCATTTTCAGTAATGCCGGAGATGCCAATAGTACGGCATACTCTTCAGGGTTTTATTTATCAACAGATGAGAATAATAGTAATATTGCTTTTGTCATCAATGATGATAAAGATAAGCAAATCTATAACTCCTGGAAACACACTTTAAATTGTAACAGCTGGTACTATATTGCGCTCTGCTGGGATGCCGAAACCCGGAATGCTTATTTATATACGCTAAACGATGGCTCGACTGTATCTGATGCTACTATTACGTTGAATGCTTCCAGTCTTGGCGATATCACTACCGCTCAAGGTTTTACCTGGGCCTTTAATACTCGTGGGGATTTAACACGCAATAGTAAAGCGACTGATGATACTCCGGATTTTATCTATGACGACATCGTTGTATTTGACGGTGCTCTGACTACTGAGGAGATAAATACGCTCGCCACCTCCGGCAAGCCCCTTGCGAAGACCGATATCTCCGGCTTCTCAGCGGACTGTATCTGGAACAACAGTCTGGACCAGGGGCTGAACAACCTCTCCGACGCCCGTATGGACCGCATCAACCGCATGGTGCGCCTGCAGCGCTGGCTGGGCTTATCTTATGAGGAGACCGACCTGCTGCTCAGCGCCTGTATCCGCGCCCAGGGTGCAGACAACCCCGGCTACTCACTGAACGCCGATACCCTGCGGATGCTCGGCGCATTCCGCCACTGGCAGCAGAAATATCACGTTAGCGCCTTCCAGTTTGCTGCCGTCCTGAGCCAGATTACGCCCTACGCCATCTCGCCGGCGGTGCCGTTCCTCGACCAGGTATTTAACTCGCCGTCGCTGTTTGATGAGCCGTTTGCCATTACCGGTGCCACCGTCAGCTACACCGACACCACCGGCGACAGTGCCCGTACCGTGCGCCAGATATGTGCCGGGCTGGACATCACCCAGGCCCAGTTCCGCGTGCTGGCTGATAAAGTTGCTGCCCAGCTGGGTGATGCCAGCGCCCGCACCTTCCCGCTGACGCTGGCTACCGTCTCGGCCCTCTACCGGCTGGTGATGCTCCCCCGCTGGCTGGGGCTGTCGTTTGCCGACGGCGTGGCGCTCTGCAGCCTGCTGGGGCAGGATGACAGCGTCTGGACCACCCTGGCGGGCGAACCACTGTTGTCTGCTACTGACTCCGGAGAGGGCGATATTCTGGACATCCTGATGGCGCTGGAGGCCGCCGCGCAATGGGCCAAAGAGCACAGCCTGTCGTGGGTGAAAAACTGGCTGGCGCTGCAGCCGGAGTCGAATGACCTGGTCGCCACCGCTGCCACGGTGAACTTTGTTAACGGGATTAAGCAGCAGCTTCCTGCCGCACTGCTCACCGAACAGAGCTTTACCGGAGTTACGCTGTCTGAACCGAACAATATGCTGTCAGTACCAGGTGGATACACCGCAGTTGACAGTCCCCTGGGCAACTGGCACGGCATCCTGTTCAACTCCACTCAGGGGCAGTATGCCGCCTTCCCTGAAGCCGCCAATACGCTGGCAAACGGCAGTAACAGCTACACCCTGGGTATGTGGGTGAAAGTGAAAAGCGGTGCTTCGGTCGGTTTTCCTGTACTGGCAAACGCCGCTGCCTATAACCAGAAAACCAGCTCCGGTATTTTTATTGGGCTCGGGAGCAGCTACCACCTTGAAATCAGCACCGTCTCTGATGACGGTACGACCCCGGTCGTCACCGATACCGCCAGCACCACCTGGCAGGCTGATAAATGGTTCTGGCTGGGCGTGGCCAATGATTCAGCCAGTCAGACGCTCACCGTATATGCGTATTCTGCAGACGGGACAATCACCTCTTCCGCAGCACTGAAGTATGCTGGTTCTATTCTGATGCCGGAAAGCAATGTCTGGGCGCTCAGTCAGAATGGGTTGCTGAATAATACCAGCACCCATGCCACGATGAGTTACGACGATATCACCCTGTGGGACAGCGTGCTGACTACAGATAATATCGCGACCATCGTATCCTCCGGTAAACCGGCCACGCAGACCGTGGTTGCGACACTGGAACTGCGGACCGGCATGCTATGCGACCTGATTGACAGCAACGGCCTGGTGCTGCCTGCCGCCACCGACTACGCCACCATCACCGACATGGTCAGCGCCGATATTGACGCCGCCGGTATCGTTTTTGACTCCGATGCCGACCGGCAGCAGGCGGTCGATACCCTCTCCGGTATCATCAGCCAGGCCCGGCTGACCCAGAACGACATTGCCGACAGCGCCCTGGCGCAGATGTTCAGCACCGCACAGTCGCTGCCGGCCTTCCTGCTGCAGTGGGCAAACGACAGCGAGTATCGCCTGTTATCCGATTCGTTGACCATGAACAGCGGCGAAAACCTCACTGACCCGGCGCAGGTAACGGTCGCCTACCTGGCGGACCTGTACGCCCTTGGCCAGCGGGCCGGTATCACCGCCGCCTTCAGCCTCACCCCGGCCACCCTTCACGCCTTCCTGGCTGACCCTGACTGGTTTGGCCTCAGCGACACCACCCTGTCGCTGACCCTGCTCTACCGGTTCAGCCGCTATCTTGACTGTCTGACGCTGGCGGGGCGTGAAGATGCAGTGCTGGGCTATCTGGCGTGGGTGAATGCCGCCGCCGCGCCTGACCAGACCGATGCCGCTAAAGCCCTTGCCGCCCTGCTGGACTGGGACAGCGATGAGGTCAGCGCCGCCGTCGCCGGGTTGCCCGGTGGCATGGCGAAAACCGTGGCCGACGTGGATTACGTGATGCGCCTGAAGTCGCTGTCGGCAGAGAGCGGCCTGTCGGTCACGCCACTGCTGGCCGTCGGGGCGCTGGTACCCGGCAGCATCACTGACACCTGGAGTGCCTGGCAGTCGGCCGGTGAGTCGCTGGTGGCCGCCCAGTCCGGACAGCAATAGATCAAACCTTTCACCTGCGGCGCAACGCCCTGCGGGGGGGCAGTAAAAGAACCGTGTCGGCCGCCTGCTGGCGGCCCGTTTCAGGAGGTTTTATGCAGCAGCAAAATACTTTTTCTTCAGCGGTCTCGGTCACCCCGCCCTCGCTACCGAAAGGCGGCGGTGCGCTAACGGGAATGGGGGAGTCCTTGGGACAGGCTGGTCCCACCGGGCTGGCCGGCATGTCCTTGCCGCTGCCCATCACCGCCGGACGAGGATTTGCGCCAGAGCTATCGCTTACCTACGGCAGCGGCAGCGGAAATAGCGTGTTTGGCGTAGGCTGGTTCTGCGAAACGATGCGTATTACGCGGCGAACCAGCCACGGCCTACCGCAGTATGACGAAGATGATGAGTTCCAGGGTCCGGATGATGAGGTTCTGGTAAAAGTGGACGGTACCGCCAGCGACCCCAACCCAGCCACCTGTTCCGCCTATGGCGACGTGACGCTTACGCAAACCTACTCCGTGACCCGCTACCAGCCCCGCATTGAGGGAAGCTTCAACCGTCTGGAGTACTGGTTAGGGGATGACAAAGGCGATGACTTTTGGCTGCTGCATGGCAGCGACGGCACGCTGCATCTGTTTGGTAAAACCGCCCTGGCGCGTATCAGCGACCCGCAGGCCGCCACGCACACGGCACAGTGGCTGCTGGAAGAGTCGCTTAATCCGCGGGGAGAGCACATTTACTACACTTATCTCGCGGAAAATAGCAGTGGCGTGAGCGACCACGGCCGCGATGAGAGCGCCATGCGCTATCTGAGCCAGGTGCAGTATGGTAATAAAGCGCCGGCAGCGGATCTCTATCTCTGGCGTAGCGATACCCCCACCGCCGACTGGCTGTTTACGCTGGTATTTGACTACGGTGAACGCGGTGTGAACCCCCAGACGCCACCCCTCTTTTCCACGGAGGCGGCGTGGCCTGCCCGGCAGGATCCTTTCTCCCGTTACGACTACGGGTTTGAGATCCGCGTCTATCGCCTGTGCCGTCAGATCCTGATGTTTCACCACTTTTCCGACGAGCTGGGGGAGGCAAATACGCTGGTCTCGCGCCTGCTGCTGGAGTATGACGAGAGCCCAGTGCTGACTCAGCTCACCGCTGCCCAGTCACTGGCGTATGAGTCCGATGGCTACGTGCAGTCGCTCCCACCGCTGGAGTTGCAGTACAGCCAGCCCGCCGCTAACGGCGGTGCCAGCTGGCAGCAGATGCCCGCCATGCCGGGCCTGGATAGCTGGCCTTACGCGCTGGTGGATCTCTATGGCGAGGGGCTGCCTGGCGTGCTCTGCCGCACCGGCAACGCATGGCGCTACCGTGCGCCGCAGCGGGGAGAGGAGGGCGGCGACAGCGTCGACTATGCTGACTGGCAGCTGTTACCCACCATGCCGGCGATGCAGCGCGATACCGCACGGCTGATGGATATCAACGGTGATGGCCAGCTGGATTGGGTCGTGGCCCAGCCGGGCATGGCGGGCTTCTTTACCCAGAGACCTGATAAGAGCTGGAGCGGCTTTACTCCCTTCAGCGCCCTGCCCACGGAGTTCTTCCATCCGCAGGCGCAGTTTGCTGAGCTGGTAGGCAGCGGCCTGGCCGATCTGGTGCTGATCGGGCCGTCGTCGGTGCGCCTCTATGCCAACCAGGGCGAGAGCTTTAGCGTAGGCCTCGACGTCGAACAGGAAGAGAGCATTCAGCTGCCGATCCCCTGGCGCAACGCGCGTGAGCTGGTGGTGTTTGCCGATATGCTCGGCTCTGGCCAGTCCCATCTGTGCCGCATCCGCTACAATGAGCTGACCTGCTGGCCCAACCTGGGCCGTGGTCATTTTGGTCAGCCGATAAGCCTGCCGCTGCCAGCGATTGAGGGTCTTGATGAGAGCACGTTTAACCCGGAGAACGTGCTGCTTGCGGATACCGACGGCTCAGGGGCACCTGACATCATCTATATGCAGCATGACCGGGTGCAGGTGTGGCTTAACCAGGGCGGAAATAGCTTTATCCTCGGCGAGCCGATCCTGCTGCCTGAGGGCGTGTTTTTCGATCGCCTGTGCCAGGTGACCGCAGCCGACGTGCAGGGAACCGGCATGGCAGAGCTGGTGCTCTCTGTGCCTTACATGACCCCGACCCACTGGCGCTTCCCGTTTAACAGCGCCAAGCCTTACCTGCTCAACGGCATCAATAACAACCTGGGTGCCGCTCATACCCTCTGCTATCGTAGCTCTGCCCAGTCATGGCTGGATGAAAAACAGGCCAACCCGCAGGCGGTGCCCGCGCTGCCTTTCGCTATGCAGCTGCTGGTGAAGACCCTGACGCTGGACGAGATCACCGGTAACCAGCTTAGTCAGGTGTGCCGCTACTACCAGGGTGTCTATGACGGGCGCGAACGGGAGTTTCGCGGGTTTGGCTATGTTGAGACTGAAGATACCAGTGACGATGCGCTGCCGGTAGGAGATGACACCCCCCTTGCCGCCACGCAGCTGATTAAAACCTGGTACCACTGCGGACGAGAGGAGGATGAAACCCGCCTCTACGGTAGTCCCTGGCAGGGAGACAGCGAGGCGATAATCCTCAATCCCACCCTGTTCACAACCTACCAGGATGGCCAGGACAAGGTGCTGAATGCGCCGGATGAGACGACCCGCTGGTGGCTCTACCGGGCACTGAAAGGTGCAACGCTGCGGAGTGAAACATGGGCGCAGGGAGATAGTGAAGCGCCGTACCTCTGCTCCCACCAGCGTATGCAGGTCCGGCTGGTTCAGGCGGGCGATATGCCTGTTGCCCTTGCTCTGGGGCTGGAGCAGGTCGCCAGCGGCTATGAACAGAAGGCAGACGATCCTGTGGTTGTCCAGAAGGTAACCCTGGTGTATGACGGCTATGGCGTGCCGCTGCAGCAGGTTAGCGTGGCCTACCCTCGCCGGGCATCTCATCCGCTATCGCCGTACCCGGCCAACCTGCCTGCCGATGCCTGGGACAATACCTATGACGAACAGCAGCAGATGCTGCGTCTGACGGAGGAACTTGGGTCGGTTATTCATCTTACGGATCCGCAAGGCTGGCGGTTGGGGCTGCCGGATACGCGCTGTAGCAATCAGCTGGTATACAGCAGCGTGCCCGCAGGGGGTATCAGCTATGAAACGCTGAGCGATCCGAACGGATTACTGGCCGATACGCAAACGCGCTATCTTGCCGCTCAGAGTGAGGTTATCTACCTGACTACGCCGCCGGATCTGCGAGCGCTGGTGGATCATCAGCGAACCGCCGTGCTGGACAGTACTGCGCTGCAGGCCTATGACGGGGTTGATATTCCATCAGAGTATGCCTGGGATAAGCTCGGCTACGTCTCGATGTCCGACGATGCCGATAGCCCGCTCTGGGGAACGGAGCACGATTTTGCCTATTACGCTGATGACCAGGGCGAATATCTGCCTTTTTATGCCGTGCGCAGCACCCAGGCAACGAAACTCATCTCTGCTATTACCTTACAGTATGATAGCTACATGCTCTGCATCACCGGGCAGAGCGACAGTCGCAACAGTACGACCACCGTCTGGGACTACCGGTTCCTGACCCCGTGGCGGACGATGGATATCAACGCCAATACGCAGGAAGTACAGCTGAATGCGCTGGGGCAGGCTATGGGCGGTAGCGTCTACGGGACTGAAAATGGTGGACAAAAAGTCGGGTTTGGTCTGGTTTCTGACTATCCGGTTGATGCCTCTATGAGCGTTCAGGATGCCATCGACGACGCCACTGCGGAAGGCTATGTACAGCAGCTGGCTTCGGTCAGCGTCAGCGATATGTTCAGCTGGATGGGGAGCGTGACGGAGAGCGAGGCAAACGCGGCAGCGGATGGCGGCTGGGTCTCTCTTCTGGAAAATCGCTTTATCGCCTCTGACGGGCATATCCGCTGCGCGGGGCATCAATGGGCCGCAAAAAATCCTGACGCTCCGCTGGCGAAGCTGCTGGCAGAGAGTGACCGGGTACCCGTACACAGTGCGATACTGACTGCGGATAACTATCCTGATACTGTCGATCCTGACGACGCTACCCAGCTGCTCCAGCAGACGGCTATCGTCGTGAGCTATAGCGACGGCTTTGGCCGTGCTCTGCAGCAGTGCGCTCTGGTGCCGGATGGCCAGGCCTGGCATCGGCAAGAGGATGGCGAAGTCGATACGACCGAGGTTGATGCCGCGCCGCGTTGGGCAATCTCTGGCCGAGCCGAGTATGATAATAAGGGCCAGGTAGTACGTAGCTATCAACCCTGGTTCCTTGATAGCTGGCTCTATGTCACCGATGATTCAATGCGAACCCAGGGGTATAGCGACACCCTCTACTACGACGCGCTGGGCCGTAATATCCGCACGGTCACTGCGAAAGGCTATCTGCGGCGTAATACATGGTATTCGTGGTTTACGGTCGCAGAGGATGAGAACGATACGGCGGGGTTAGCGTAAACCGTCAATGTCTGGAAAGCAAAAGCCCGCTAAAAAGCGGGCTTTTTCATGTGGCCCCCTGGCCGTCGTCAGGTGGCCAGGGGGGGGCGCCTACAGCGTCTGCTCTACGGCCTGTTCAAAGGTGCTGCCGCCGTACACCGCGGTATAGTGCACCTGTACAATGACGTCGCTCAGATTCTGCAGGATGACCTGCTGCTCATCGCTCTGGTAGCGCGGGAAGCTAAACTGCCAGTTGGAGACGGCACCGGTGCCTTCAAACGGCAGGTAGCGCTCATCGCCGAAGTTGAGCTGGAACAGCCCGCTGTCATTGAGCCCGGCCGATACCGCAATCTGCTGACTGGCACGCAGGTTGGTGACCACGTTAGCGGCGCTGCCCTTGGTGCTGTCATTGAGATAGTTCACGCCGTTGATATCCGCTTTCAGCAGGGTGCGGCTGCCGGTCTGGGTGAGGGTGGCGCGCACGTCCTGATACGGGCCGACCAGCGTGGGCAGGGATACCGTGACGCATTTGATCTGCCGCAGATAGTGACCCGGATAGTCGTTATCAAACAGGGACTCGGCGAGGCTGAAGCTGACCGTGCCATCGGTAAGGAGCGGCGCGAAACCGTCGTCACCGAGCAGTTGCTTCAGGGAGAGGGTTTTGGTCAACTCCAGGCGACGCTGGTTGCGCGACAGCCAGGCGGACTCCATCTGCTGCAGGTTCAGGGTCAGCGTTTCGCCCACCAGCAGGCCGTGGTAGCTGTCGTTCCAGGCGCTGGTCTGGATAAAGGTGCTGGTGATATCCCCCATTTCATACTGCCAGCAGGCCTGGGTGCTCAGGCACAGAGAGAGCACCGCATCATAGGCCTGGTAATAGAGGGCGGAAAGCTGCCCGGTTAACCAGTTATACAGTGACGACTGGGTGAAGCGGGTGGTCAGGAAGCTCAGGGTAGACTTCAGGTTATCCTGCTGGGCCTGGGCCAGCTGGAGCGCCGTCACCGCACCCTGGCGACGTACCGCCAGCGCATCCAGCTGGGCGTTGATGGTATCCACTTCGCACTGCGCCTGCTGATACTGGATTTGCCACTCCTCGCTGCGGCGGCGGTAGTTCTCCGACATCTCCGTCTGCTGGGCGGCGAGGTTGATAATATCCCCGGTCATCTGCAGCACAATACCTGCGGCAAGGGTTGGCGCGCCAACGTCCGCCCCACCGACTGAGAAACCAAAGATATTTGGAATGGTCTTCAATGCCATACCGGCGGTGAGCAGCGGCGAGGCGGCGGTTATCGAGGCGCTGGCGCTGTCGCGCAGGGCCATGGCGCTGGCTTCCCCGGCGGAAACGCCATTGCTGTAGAGCGCAAAATAGTGGTCGTACCGCTGCTGCGCCGTGGTCCGGCTGGCTTCCAGCGCCGTTTTGTCCTGGTCCAGGGCATCAATGGCGTTTTGCTGCAGGTCCAGGGTGTAGGCGGAGAGGTTCAGCGCCAACTGGGTGTCCAGCTCCTGCAGGCCGGTGGCATCCTGACGCTCATAGTAGCTGAGCAGGGTCTGACCGAACTGGCTCAGGGTTGAGACGGCCGCGCGGGTGCTTTGCAGCATAGTGGTAAAACGGTACGGTGGAATGGCGACCGCCAGGCCGGATGAGGCGGCGATCAGCGATCCGCCCTGTACGCTTTGTTCCATCAGGATCGTCGGGTTTACCGGCGGGGCATACAGCGGCACGGTCATCGGCAGGCCGTCGATGGTCAGCTGATGACGCAGGTTATACAGACGAGAATCCAGCGTGTTCCAGTAGCCCAGCAGCTGGGAGTTGACCGGCGCCATAAAGCTGTCGCCGGTGGCAACATCTGCAGCAACGCTGTACTGCCCGACGAAAGCAGGCAGCGCCGTTACTTGCTGTTCGTAGCCAGCCAGGGCTGCGCTATTGGCGTTGTTGTCGGCGAGTTCAGTCAGTGTCTCTGGCTCCCAGTTATTAACAATGACCGTATCCGGACGGAGGCCGAGCAGAACCTTCACCTGACCATACTGCAGGCGGGCCAGGCTCAGGCCATCATTAGTCAGCAGGCGATAGCTGGCATCCGCAGCGGCCATCAGGCTACTGACGTAGGCCATAAACACCGATTTCTGGTAGTGTACCGGGCTGGCAGAGGCCAGCGCATCCGGGTCGGTGGTCAGCCAGACCGCGGTGGCCTGGGCGGCGGACGATGCGGTTTCTACCAGCGGGCGCACGCTCCAGTAATCCGGTTCCGGATACTGTTTACGGATATCGCTGCTGTTGTCACGGCCGCGGGCCGACGGATCGAAGATATAGCTGTACCAGCTCAGCGAATCCCCGTACTGTTGCTCCTGATTGAGTCGCCAGGCAACCAGGTACGGCATATAGAAGAACAGCTCCCAGAAGTAGATGCCGTTGGCGCCGCTGAAGTCCATGGGTACGGCCGTCGAGTTAGTCATACCGGGTTCCAGGGTGAGTTGGGTATCCCAGTTAAGTAATGCCTTGATGCTGGCGCTGGCTTTATTGATTAACTCTTTGGCAAAGAGGGTGTTGAGGCGAATCGGATTAATCGCCTTCCCGCTATCAAAATTACCCTTAAAATCCAGAAATAGGACCATCCCTAAATTAGGATCGGTTCTGGATGAAACATGAGGCGTAACTACAATATCCTCTGGCTTGCTTAAGGTAATCTCATATTCTTGATGGACGGTCTTCCCCAAATTATTGGTATACCCAAAAGCAATATAGCGCACAATTTTTGTATTATTTAGCTCTGCATCTGTAAAGTCTGAAATATTATAAGTCCAGCTGTCTTGTGAAGCTGGAAAATCATTTTGCGATATATTTAATAGTAACAAGCTACTGCTAGCACCCCATGCATCAGTTGAGGTGTTGCTGAACGTTTGAAAACGCCAGGGAGTTGTCATTAAACCAGTGAATGGTGCGGAGTAATAGCTGGGGGTAATACTCTGGTTGTCACCGATTCCATAAGTGATTTGCCACTCTTTATTTTCAATGTCTACGTTGAAATTAATTTTTTCGTTAGAAAGATCATAAGTGCCGTGATCCGCATAGTAAATTTTAGATAGGGGGGCTGTATGCCAACCTACAGACCTGTCATCAGGATTGTATAAGGCAAGGATATCTATTTTTTCAGTTAACGTAGTGTAAAGGATCATATCATAAAATTCCCCTTTCGCAGGGGCAACTTTAAAATTAACGCTTCCACAGATGGTTGAACTACCGTTACCCGTTAATAGATCAAGAGTGGTAGAATAAATATCGGCAGTGGCTGTATTCACAGACTGGGGGATTTTCCCTTCAAGGGTAAATGTATTTTTACTATTGTAACTCACGTTGAAATTATCTTTCGTCAGCGCAGGCAGGGTTATGTATCCGGCGAAATCACTAATACTCTCCTCAGTTTCCAGGATAACATTTTCTACAGAAAATAAGCTAGTAAATTTCGCCTGTACATATTGTTGTGCATCGCTATCACCGCTGACAGGAGAGTAGTATTGTAAGTAGGTCGCAAGCAACGTTGGAATATCATTTCCTTCACTATCTTTTTCCGTGCTTTTAGATTCAATTTTTTCAATATTGAACCAATAATCAATACTGATTGAAAAGTCATTGTAGCCCGCGATAAGACTCCCGTTGATACCATCATACAGGGAGACTGTCAAAATATTATCTGTCTGATTGTACAAACTGGCCGTGCAGAGAGTTGAGGTGTTAAACAGAGAATCACAGTAAGCATCATGATTGCCAGAACTATTATTATCTACCGATTGTAATTTATAAGGCGAAGACCAGTTATTACTAAAGTCGCTATAGGAGGAGTAGGCGGAAATCGCGTCGTAAGTCTCACCTTCGGCACTATTACCTACATTCCCGGCTTTTGCCCGTTCAAACCAGAAAAGATAGAGTCGATTGTTAAAATAGGTTAACCTGGGTATACCTTGTAATGCCTCCTCATCAATCGCGGTATTCATCGGATACCACTCCGACCAGGCGCTGGTCGATACTACGTTATCCACGTTTTGGCTCATATCAAACGAACGCCAGTAGTACTGCACCGGTGAAGTAGTGGACTTGCCAAGGAGATAATAGATACCGTTCGTCTGATCGGCACTGTCCAGATAGCCACTCACAATCGTCAGGTTTGCTACCTGCTCAAACTTATTCAGGTAGTTCATCACCGCCTGCTGCGCCGTATCGCTGTTGATGGTGTTCTGGTTCAGATCGGTGATCAGATCCTTAAAGTAGGCGGTCTGGCTCTGGCGCAGGGTCGGATCAATATAGTTCTCCGGATAGGTATCCAGCTCGACTTCACCGGCCCAGACGTCGTACTGACTCAGTCCCCCCTTCCAGTTACTGATGCTGGTCTGGTCCAGGTTCTGGGTATGGTAGCCTGGCTCCATGTTCATGGTGATGCCGTTGATATACTGCTGGATGCTGGACATCGCCTGCGCCACCCGGGCGGTGGGGACGGCGTTGCTGACCAGTGGGTCAATCAGCAGGTACTCGTAGACGTCTTCCGGGGTCTGTACCAGGTTGGTCAGGTCGCTATTACCACTGGCCGGAACATACTGTCCCAGATAGTAGGAGAGCAGCGCGTCGCGCTGGCGTTCGTTCAGGGAAGCTGCAATATCAATACTCATAGTGTCTCACCTTATTGTGAAATAAATTGTCGCGGCACGGCGTGCTGTGCCGCATAACACGGGGTAGAGCTACTGTTACTTTCCGGACAGGGTGGCCACCAGCGACTCACCGGCTCTGCCGCCGCGGGAGCCCAGCCAGTCGATATTGTCGGTAATAAACTGTTTGCGGGAGAGGCGGGTGATGTCAAAAACAGAGCGGTAATTTTTTTTTCAAACGTGCCGGAGGCGACCTGAAGAGCGGCTTCTATCTGCTGAAGCGCAGGGCTGGCTGTCTGATTTGTCATGACTGCTCCTGTTAATTAACAGACTGGGTTGATTTAAATGGTTCATAGACCGCAGTTGCGGGTGCGTGAAACAGACAGCGTCATGCCAAAATGGATATTGGCAATATCGTCGCCCTAATGCTGATTTTCATGCGTTTATGTGAAGTGATTTTTGGGAAAGTATAAAAAAAGAAATGAGGTAAGCGTTGTGCAAAAAAATGAGCAGTAATGCGTGCAAAGAGCACAGGTCGAGTACTCCTCTGGGGAATGTTTTTTGGCAGGCATCGTTATGATATTGATATAAAGCAGGTATTTATTAACGGAGGGGGATGTTTTTACAGGCGGTAGAAATGATGGGTAGTAATGATGTTAACTATGTTTATGGCTGTAATGAAGGAATTTTTTATATTACGGATGGGGAACTGATGAAGGATATAGAGCAGTCGCTCTGCAATTGAACTGCAGTGACTCTAAATAAGACAGGATGAGTGGCATAGAAACACGAATTTGGCTCCTCTGACTGGACTCGAACCAGTGACATACGGATTAACAGTCCGCCGTTCTACCGACTGAACTACAGAGGAATCGTGTGAACGGGGTGAATACTAGCGGCGGCGGATCGGCTTGTCAAAGGGTGGATTGCAATTCGGTATTCGTTTGCTGAGAATTACAGCAATCTGGCGTATTCATCAGCAAAAACGATGGCTGTGCACCAGCGCGGTGCAAATCTACCCCTTATGGGGCAGTGTAGCCAGCCTGTTCTTACTAATGCTAACGTGCAGGTAATCAGAAACTCTTATTATCCAGCCTGTTAGACAGAATCAAAACGACTTTTTAAAAATTGGCAAGCATCTTGCAAATCCTCCGATAAGACATGTGTATGCATCAACTTACGCTTTTTGTACCGGAGGCAAAATGAACTTCAGACGACTCAAGTATTTCGTGAAAATCGTTGATATCGGTAGCCTGACCCAGGCCGCTGAGGTGTTACATATCGCCCAGCCCGCACTGAGTCAGCAGGTGGCAACGCTTGAGGGAGAGATGGATCAGCAGCTGTTAATCCGTACCAAGCGTGGCGTAACGCCAACCGAAGCCGGAAAAATTCTCTATACTCACGCGCGCACCATCCTGCGTCAGTGCGAACAAGCCCAGCTGGCAGTGAACAACGTCGGCCAGACCCTGCGCGGGCAGGTGGCTATTGGCCTTGCACCCGGCACTGCGGCATCGTCCATTACCATGCCTTTGTTACAGGCGGTACGCAACGCGCTGCCGGATGTTATCGTTTATCTGCATGAAAACAGCGGTACCGATCTTAACGACAAGCTGATCGGCGGCCAGCTCGATATGGCGGTGCTCTATGAGCGTGCACCAGCGGAGGGGATAGCCAGCCAGGCGCTGCTAAAAGAGGATCTCTACCTGGTTGGAACCCGAGATTGCCCGGGGCAGAGCGTCGATCTCACCGCCGTGGCAGAGATGAACCTCTTCCTGCCGCGCGACTACAGCGCGGTGCGCCTGCGGGTGGACGAGGCGTTCTCCCTGCGTCGCCTGACCGCTAAAATCATTGGCGAAATTGAGTCGATTACCACCTTAACCGCAGCGATTGCCAGCGGCATGGGGGTAACGGTCCTGCCGGAATCTGCTGCTCGCTCGTTGTGCAGTGCTGCAAACGGCTGGATGGCACGGATTACGGCCCCCTCGATGAGCCTGCCGCTGTCGCTCAACACCTCTGCGCACGGGCCACTCTCACCCCAGGCGCAGGCGGTAAAAGACATTCTGATGTCCCTGGTCAGTCGGCCTACTCTGGAGAACCGCGAGCTGCTGCTGGTAAGCTAGCTTTATTCTATAAAAGAATAAGATACGGGTTTTTATTATTTGTCCTGCCAGGCCTCAGACTTTAACAATAGCGACATGTCTGATGGCTCTGGAGGGCAGGATGAATTTCCAGCAACTAAAAATTATCCGTGAAGCGGCGCGTCGGGACTTCAACCTGACGGAAGTCGCCAATATGCTCTACACGTCGCAGTCCGGCGTTAGCCGCCATATTCGCGAGCTGGAAGAGGAGCTGGGAATTGAGATCTTCATCCGCCGAGGAAAACGCCTGCTGGGTATGACCGAACCGGGCAAAGCACTGCTGGCGATCGCCGAACGGATCCTCAACGAAGCAAGCAACGTCCGTCGCCTTGCCGATCTCTTTACCAACGATACCTCGGGCGTCTTAACCGTTGCCACAACACATACCCAGGCACGTTACAGCCTGCCACCGGTGATCAAAGCCTTTCGCGCGCTCTTTCCCGAGGTTCGACTCGAACTTATTCAGGGCACGCCGCAGGAGATTGAGTCTCTGCTGCACAACGGCGGGGCGGATATCGGTATTGCCAGCGAGCGCCTGAGTAACGATCCTGCCCTGGTGGCCTTCCCGTGGTTCCGCTGGCATCACAGCCTGCTCATTCCAGAGGATCATCCGCTCGCTCACGCCTCGCCGCTCACCCTGGAGGAGATTAGCCGCTGGCCGCTGATTACCTACCGACAGGGTATTACCGGCCGCTCACGCATTGATGAGGCCTTTGGCCGCAAGGAGCTGATCCCGGACGTGGTGCTGAGCGCCCAGGATTCGGACGTGATCAAAACCTACGTTGAGCTGGGGCTGGGGGTCGGCATCGTTGCTGAACAGTCGAGCAGCGAGCAGGAGACCGGAACGCTGATCCGTCTCGATACCCGCCATCTCTTTGACGCCAATACCGTCTGGCTGGGGCTTAAGCGCGGACAGCTGCAGCGTAACTATGTCTGGCGTTTTATTGAGCTGTGCAACGCGGGACTCTCCGTCGAGGATATTAAGCGTCAGGTCATGGAGCCGGACGAAATAGCGTTGGATTATCAGATTTAATTATATGTTAAGCCCGGTTAATTACGGGCTTGCTATTTTAAATGACTAAATATTGCAGTTCAAACTCCTCTTATTGACCCACTTCTTCTGCATTAATTTCTTACTATTCGCCTTATAAAATCAACAAGGCGAAAAACGATGAATCATATTTCTTATCCCACTCTCTCCTCATTAGTAATGGCTGCAGCTGACGCGCTCTATATTGACTGCTCTACGGGAGCGCCTGCATGGGCGAATACCAGTGCGGCGATGAAACCCTTTAATACGGTTAAGCTTGCGGGTACGCCCGGCGCGCCAGTAACGGTTTCGCTGGATGGCAGCGGTGTTTTTAACATTAACGGTTATAAAACCTGGAGCGGCAATCTTGATCGAAGCGGCGCGCTTGAACTTCAGGTATTCAGCCTGCAAACAGGGCTTGTTTCGCTAAGCGCCTATGTCACCAATAACCCAGCCATAAGCGCTAGCGGCAGCATGACGTTCAACAATTATACGGCGGGGGCTAATGTATTAACGCATTATGCCATTGTTACCAGCGCCGCAGCCGATGGCACTATGCGTAACAGCGTCTATATCACTACGGATATCACCCCCGGGGTGGACTATGCCCGTTTTCAGATCACCAACTCCACTACGGCGCGTTTCGTTGGGACCCAGCTTCCGCAAACCGCGAACGTTCTGCTGTACGACGACGGCACCGCCAGCATTGATCTGATTAATTCTGTCGCTGAAAGCGTCACCCTAACAATAAGTTTACCTCAGGCCTCTGGCTCAACGGTAATCGACAGCTGTGTCTTTGTAACCTTCCCTCCGCTAGAAAATTTACGCTAAACCATCGCGTGCGATACCCAGGAGTTTATTATGAATGAAAACGTTATGGCCGATACCAGTACCCTGGTGTTCTATTCTGAACCTAATATGGCGGGCGTGCCTATTCAGGTGAAACATGGTTCACTGGGAATGATTGCCACCTCAGCCAATAGCTGGCGAGAAAAATCGGTCTCTATTTTAGGAACCGACAATTTACACGCTTATATTAGCAGCAGCGTTGAAACCGGCATGATGGCGAAAAGTTATTTTAACCATGTCGAAAAGATGGTAACCGCCAGCATCAGCTCTCTACAACAGGCCTTCCCCTTACCCCAATATACGCTGGGGTTTATTGGCGTTGATAGCGATCTGGCTACGCTGGTCAGGCTGGAGCTGGATTATTCTGCAACCAGCGACCAGCCTGATACGCTGGCCGCTACCTGGTTACTGCCGGAAAGTATGTCGCAGCAGACTACGCTCTCGCTGCCTAATCTCCCCGGTGCGCTGGGCTTTGTCGGGACCGTGCCCGGGAGTCACACTCAAGTCAGCGCGCTGTATGGCATTTTCGATGCTGCTACGGGTGAGGTACAGTGGACGGGCAGCGGCTCGCTGACGATCGCCTGGGATGGCTCGCTTGTCTCTTTAACCGATATCACAGGATTCCCCTCTGGCTGGAGCTTCAGCGCGCCGGTGATGCAACCAGACGGCAGCTGGCTCGTCCAGTTGGGTAATGGCCCGGCGATAGACAGCGGCATTTTATATAGCCAGCCTAACTATGGGGGCAGCGCTGAGGCCCTCTATCCCCATCAGCTTATCTCTGTTAATAGCGGAACCGGCTGGATCTGGCAATCCGTTAAGCTCAATGCCATGCCCGTGCTGCTCCTGTCCGCCTTTAACCCCATCGACAGCGCCTATCGTTTTACCCACTATCAAATGCTGCGCTTGATCGACAATACCTCGGATTTTAGCAGTGCGTTTGGCACAGGCGCGCTGCCTGCCCAGCTGCTGTCGCTGGATAACGGTGATGTACAGATAGACGTTCAGCTACGGACGACCGGCAGCAGCGACAGCGCGCTGGTGATGACCCAACGCTATCCGCTCGGTTTCAGTACCTTTGCTGATACTGCTCATGAAGGCGTGCTGGCGATTGTGCCGTCGAGCGGCGCGTTGCAAACGGTACAGGTAAGCTACGGGGCGCTTAACGGCAGCGGGCAGTTTGTTGCCGCTGGCGCTGGTACGCTGACGGCCCGCTATAACGGTGCCATACCCGTCGTGACGCCAGGGGGGGATCTCCCCGCTAGCTGGAACTTTAGCCTGGCGGAAAAACAGAGCGATGGCCGCTGGCTGGTCACGCTAACGGATGCCGCCGAGGCCTCTCTCTCGGTGATGGGCGCGCGCTCCAGCCGTGGGGCCGACTGGCTCTACTCAGAAAAACGCTGCCTGGTGGCTTTAGAGAGTAACGGGCAGAGTGTGGTTACCGCAGAGTGGCAGTATGAAGGGGAGAGTACCTTCCAGAGCACGCGCTATTTTATTGATACCGAGCCGCAGAAAAAGCTGACTGTTTCACTCGCTGGCGCGTCGACCGTGCTGAACGAAAGCAACGTTCTGGGGAATACCGGGGCCGTTGTCGCCAGGAGTGATAGCGGCACGGTAAGCGCATGGGGCCAAAGCGCGTCGGGCGGTTCATCACCGGCCTCTACCTTCAATACTCGCGTAACGGCAATCAGCGCCACCCTTCATGCATTTGCTGCCTGCAACCAGAGCGGTGAACTCTTTGCCTGGGGCGAGCCCAGCAAGGGGGGCAGCCTGCCGTCTATGCTAGCCAACCGTAGCGGCTGGAATATGCTGGCGGCTTCAGGTGGCATGTTCGTGGCGCGTAACGTCAATTCGCCCTATATCGCCGCATGGGGAGACAATACCTATGGTCAACTCAATGTTCCCTTAGCGGTGAGCACCCTGGGCGACGTTGTCCAGATCCAGTGCAATGATTACGCCTGCGCAGTGCTCAATGCCCGCGGCCAGGTCTACGGCTGGGGAAGCGAAAACTACGGCGGAAACGTACCCTCACACATTGCGCAGCTTACGGACATCGTTGAAATCAGCGCCAGCGCCTCCGCATTTTGTGCACGCAGACGCAACGGTGCGGTTGTTGCCTGGGGGCAGGGGAGCTATGGAGGCAACGTGCCCGCCCATATCGCTTCGCTTACCAATATCGCCAGCGTTTACGGGTGCTATAGCGGCTTCTGCGCATTGCAAACCTCCGGGACGGTGGTGTCATGGGGCTCGCCAGCTATCGCCCCTGCGCCAGCGCTCAGTAACGTCGTACACGTTCAGGGTACCGAGTATGCCTTCTGCGCCCTGCAGAGCAGCGGCTCTGTGTATGCGTGGGGAGATAGCGCGGCCGGGGGAGCATTACCGGCAGAGATTGCCCAGCTAACGGACGTTGTCGCGTTAAGCGCCACGGCAACAGCGTTCGCTGTCCTGAGAAAAAACGGTGCGGTTAATAGCTGGGGCGACAGTGCGGCGGGAGGCGATAGCGCTGCGGCGATCTCCGCCCTGGCTTCCGGCGTTAAAGGCGTCTACTCAGGCGGATCGGTATTTATAGCGATTAAAGACGACAGCACCCTTGTCGCGTGGGGCAATAGCGCAGACGGGGGAAGTACGGGAGCGATCCCGACTGAGCTACAGGGCGCGGTATCTTATTTTTCATCTGAATCTGCGTAGATATAGAACGTTATCAAAATAACCTTATAAAACCCTAACGAGCCGTTGAATAGCTATTTTATTCCTCGGCTGGAGATAAAAATATGCAATCCTTGAAACGCACTTCTAAAAGAAAGAGTGTGATCTCCTATGCTCTTTTAATACTCACTCTCTGCTGGGCCAGTTTATCAGAGGCCTCTGGGGTATATTGTAATGCTCGTAACGCAACGTCAATTACAATTGATTTAGGTAATATTACGGTACCCACGGATCTTCCCGTCGGCGGCGATATTACCGGCGAACTCTCCTATCCTCAAAATCATATGGCCCAGTGTGAAGGGAGCGGGAATTTTTATACCACGCTCTACTCTGACCTGCCAGCGGATGCGGTCTATGGCGGTCGCAGCACCTTTAAAACCAACGTGCCGGGAGTAGGGATCCAGATGGGGGGGAAATTTCATCTGTGGACTGGCGCGACGAAAGATTATTCAGGATGGATCGCCAACGGTAACACACAGCAGCAGTTCTTCTCGCAGCAGCTGCGTTTCTTCACGTCGCCAATTATTAACGTAAACTTTGGTCCGATGTTTAAGCTAGTGAAAATTTCCGATGATATAGAGAGCGGTACACTTTCAGGCAAGGCTAACCATCTTGTCGTTTCAGGGTCGGCCAAGTCAACAACCTACACCGTCAACCTCGCCGGCACCATCAATGCGACACCGCCACATGTTCCGAGCTGTAAGGTGGATACCGCATCAGGATCGGCTTTCCTGGGGACGCACTCTCCCGACGAGTTCAGCGGTCCGGGATCGACTACGTCGTTTAGTAGACTCAATATTCCCTTAATTTGTGAACGTGGTGCGCAAATAACCGCTCGCGTTGATGCTGTCGCGGATCCGTCCGGTGCCGAATCGGTCATTCAGCTTGCGCCTGGCAATGAGAGTGCCTCAGGCGTCGGCGTTCAGCTCTACTGGGTCAGTGCCGGTGGTAAAGCTGATGTGCCGGTAACCTTTGGTAAAGACCAGTTTATCTACTATTCCGCTGGCGGTGCGCAAACCCTGCAGTTTGAGGCACGTTACTACCAGACGCATAAAGCCATTCTGCCAGGCCATGCCAATGCATCAGCCACCGTAACGCTCTCCTATCAATAAGAGGAAACCGCAATGAATAAGTCACATAAATTAGTTCAGGTTTTACTGTCAGGTACCGTTTTACTCATGATCGCATCAGCCTGGTCTGTTCAGGCGGCTGACGCCACGCTAACCTTTACGGGCACCATTGTTCCCGCCGGCAATAGCGTTCAAGCGTCGGCTGATAACAAAACGGGCAGCGATGCAGAGACGAAGAAAAGTGAGGCACAGGCGAAGACAAAATAGGGCAGCGATTGCTGAAAGAGTGGCTCCTCTGACTGGACTCGAACCAGTGACATACGGATTAACAGTCCGCCGTTCTACCGACTGAACTACAGAGGAATCGTGTGAACGGGGCGCATATTACTGGCCCCGTTTTTTAGTGTCAATACGAAAATTAACATCCTGATTTGAATGCCTAATTAAAGTACAAACTGTGCTTTTACTGAACGCGATAGCGCCCGGCGGCTGAAGCCGGAGTATTGGCGCGTAAACGGACAAGCGGATCCTGACGATAAAACTGGCAGAAACGCTGCCACAGCGAAGGGAAGCGTGGGGCAAACAGTTCCGGCGCGCTAAAAAAGTATTCGGAGAGGACGGCGAAGCACTCGGCGGGATCGGTGGCGGCATAGGCATCAATGCTGGCCGTACTTTCGCCTACCAGATCGATCTCATCCTGAATATTGTTCATGGCGGCGTGGAGATCGTGCTCCCAGCCAGCCACCTCTCGCAGGGTGATCATCGGTACGCCGCTGGCCCGGTCGCCGTTGCGGGTATCCAGCTTATGCGCGACTTCATGAATAATCAGGTTATAACCTGAGGCATCAAACGAGTCCTGAATGTCCAGCCAGTTAAGGACGATTGGCCCCTGCTGCCAGCTCTGCCCGGCGTGCACCACCCGCTGGTTATGCACCAGGCCAATATCGTCTTCCCACTCGTCATCGACAACAAAGGGGGCGGGATAGATGAGCACTTCATGAAACCCATCTAGCCACTCAAGGCCCAGCTCGAGCACCGGCAGGCAAAAGAGCAGGGCGATACGGCAGCTCTTGAGGGCGTCAAGATCGAACCCCTGTAGCGGGGCCAGGCGCTTCTGCTGTAAAAAACGTTCGGCAAGCTGGACAAGACGCTGCTGCTCTTCCTGTGTCAGATTTGCCAGAACCGGAATGGCAAGCGCCTCTTGCCAGGGATAATGGATCATCCGTGATGCTTCATTCGCTTTCCAGGGCCATTTTATCATCGCTTTGCTCGCAAACTCGTCACTTGAACTCAATTGACTGGATGAGGACTGTTAAAATGCACAATATCCTGGCATGATATCAGTCATCAAAACGGAGAGATGCCGGAGCGGCTGAACGGACCGGTCTCGAAAACCGGAGTAGGGGCAACTCTACCGGGGGTTCAAATCCCCCTCTCTCCGCCACTATTCAAGCACTTACCCGTATCGCTTTCAACGACGTTCATCACAACTCACTGCTTAGATGTATCTCAAAGGTAGTTCTCTTCCATTCATACCGTGAATCATCATTATCCTAATTTAGATGAACTATTTGGCACACATCGCCAAGCAGCCAGCAACATACCCAGATAAGCTAGGGAGCTAATATTCATCCAGGTAATAACAATCATGAAACTGGACGCACAGCTGCCATTTGTTACGGCACTGCTTTTTATTTTATCTATTCTTTTTCCCATCTTTCCTGAGATCCCGTTGCCCGTTAGCGAAGCGAGAGTGGTCAACTGGATTGAGAACGGGCAGGCCTTATGGCTGCTTTTCGGCGCGTTGTTTACTCTCTTCTGGATCAAATCCTGGACGCTGACGCCCGGTCAGAAAGCCTTCTGGCTCTGGTCCGTTGCCTGGTGGGTGGTGCTGTTAGGGCGCAGTACCAGCTGGGGCCGGGTCTACTTTCCGGATGAGCCAAGGCTGATATTTCGTATTATTTCCGTGATTCTGATCGCTGCGTTGGCGCTACCGGTGATCCTTTCCGCTACGCTGCGTAAGGAGATAGCGCTGCGTTTTCGTCATGAAACCTTCCCGCTGTGGACCGTGGCGCTAGTGGTAATAACCTTTTTGTTTTCCGATGCGGTAGAGCACCATCGTCTGCTGGGCTCGCTGGTGTTGCATGACGCGCGCGATCAGGATCTGCTGGAGGAGCTGTACGAAATTCCCTTTATGCTGGGGCTATTTATTATTGCCTTTGGCATGATGCAGCGTGATAAAGTGGGCGATATGCAGTTAGCCACCGCCAGATAATAAAAAGCCCGCAGCGAGCGGGCTTTGTTTTTAAAACGCGTTTAGAACTGATAAACCAGACCCAGCGCGACAATATCGTCGGTGGCGATGCCGGCGTCTTTGTAGAACTGCTCGTCCTCATCCAGCAGGTTAATTTTATAGTCGACATAGGTCGACATGTTTTTATTGAAGTAGTAGGTCGCGCCTACGTCAGCGTATTTAACCAGATCTTCATCGGTGTTAACGCCGTTGTAGTTAAGATCCTTACCTTTAGACATCAGGAAAGAGACCGCCGGGCGCAGGCCAAAGTCGAACTGGTACTGTGCGGTAACTTCGAAGTTCTGCGTTTTATTGGCAATACCGCCAATATCGGCGTTATCAGTGCTGCCGTACGGGGTCATATTTCGGGTTTCGGAATACATCGCCGCCAGGTAGACATTATTCGCGTCATACTTCAGGCCGGTAGTCCAGGCGTCCGCTTTATCGCCGCCAGCATAGGTGCTGTCTGCAGCATTGCCGCGATTGGTCTGATCTGCGGTTCGGTCAGATGAGGCGTACGCCGCACCCACGCTAAAGCCGCTGCCAAAGTCATAGGTAGAGGAGAGGCCCCAGCCGTCGCCGTTCTCGTAACGTGCGTCGGCATCTCCATTACGGCTGGCTGTGCCTTCATTACCGTTACCGGTGTTCTCGTTGTTGCCCTGATACTGCACGGCAAAGCTGAGGCCGTCGACCAGGCCGAACATATTGTTGTTGCGGTAGGTTGCCACCCCGTTGGCGCGGTTAGTCATAAAGTTATCGGCTTTAGAATAGCTGTCGCCGCCGAACTCCGGTAGCATATCGGTCCAGGCTTCTACGTCATACAGCACGCCGTAGTTACGCCCATAGTCAAATGAACCGTAGTCGCCTGCCTTCAGGCCAGCGAAGGCCAGACGGGTCCAGCTCTGGTTGCCGCTGTCTTCAGTATTATTGGCCTGAACGTTATACTCCCACTGGCCATAACCCACCAGCTGGTCAGAGATTTGGGTTTCGCCTTTGAATCCCATACGGATATAGGTCTGATCGCCATCAGCGCTGCTGTTATCAGAGAAGTAGTGCAGGCCGTCCACTTTACCGTAGAGGTCGAGCTTATTGCCGTTCTGGTTATAGACTTCTGCTGCATGTGCTGTGCCTGCGGCTAATAGTGCCGGGACAATAATTGCCAATACTTTTCTTTTCATTATTCATTTCCTTGAATCATTGATAATGTAAATGATTATTGAACTACCCGAACTGCAATTCTGATACTAGCGATTAAGTTCATTTATTTTTAAAGGAAACGTGTAAGTAAATAGTATTATTTATTTCTGGATGTTTCATTTTGGTTTGTTATTTTTGTGGTGAATGTTTTGTTGTTTATATATTAATTTGAGAAATAACTATCATATTTTTACTGTATCGTTTTGTGTTGTTGTATTTGTTTTTTAAATGTCCAGATATGGCGCAAAAAAAAGCTCAGCGTAATAACGCTGAGCCAAGCACTGTCAAGAAGAGCGAGGGTGAAATCTAAAGGTATTGGGATTAATAACGACGAGAATAATTACATAACCCATTAAAAAAATCAGTCCATATCTGCCCCTGATGCTAAGATTATTACGCTATTACTGGTCAGAATAACCGCATAAAGAGGAGAGCATGGCAGACGTTCATGATAAAGCCACGCGGAGCAAAAATATGCGTGCTATCGGTACGCGGGATACGGCCATTGAGAAACGGCTTGCCGCGCTGCTTACCGATTGCGGGCTGGCGTTTCGTGTTCAGGATGCGGCGCTGCCCGGCAGGCCGGATTTTGTTGTCGATGACTACCGCTGCGTTATTTTTACCCACGGCTGCTTCTGGCACCATCATGACTGCTATCTGTTTAAGGTCCCGGCCACGCGCACTGAATTCTGGCTGGAGAAGATTGGTAAAAACGTCGAACGCGACCGGCGCGACTGTGCCCAGCTGCTGGCAGAGGGGTGGCGGGTTCTGATTGTCTGGGAGTGTGCGATCCGAGGGCGGGCAAAGCTGAGCGATGTAGCCCTTAGCGAGCGGCTTGAAGAGTGGATCTGCGGCGGCGGGGCGGCCGCGCAGATCGACACCCGGGGCATTCAGGCCTGCGACCTGGTTACTTCTCCACCCCACACGGCGTAACCGTCGGACGGGCAGGCAGCAGGTACTTACCCAGCGTCACCAGCACTACCGCCAGAATGATAATTCCCAACGCCAGCCACTCGACGGGCGAGAGGCTTTCACCGGCAAACCCTGTCCCCAGCAGCACAGCGACGACCGGATTAACGTAGGCATAGCTGGTCGCTACCGCAGGGGAAGTCGTGCGGATCAGGAACATATAGGCGTTGATGGCAATAATCGAACCAAAAATCGCCAGGTAGCTCACGGCCAGCAGTCCAGACACCGTTGGCATCGCCGTCAGCCGTTCACCGGTTAGCCCCGAGGCGGCCAGCAGTACAACGCCTGCGGCGAGCATCTCAATCGCGCCGGCCATCATGCCAGTGGGCAGCTCGATGCGCGAACCCAGAACAGAGCCAAAAGCCCAGCTCAGGGATCCGATGAGGATCATGCCTGCTCCCCATGGATTACCGCTCAGGTTGCCGCCGCTGTTAAGCAGAACAATGCCCGACAGGCCGATAGCAATGCCGAACCACTCTAGCTTGCGCGTAGCGATGCCGAAAAAGTGGCTAAAGCAGAGGGTAAAGAGCGGAACGGTCGCCACGACTACGGCGGCAATCCCGGATGGGACATTTTGATGTTCGGCCAGCGTCACCATGCCGTTGCCCACCGCCAGCAGCAGAACCCCAATCAGCGCCGCGTTAAGCAGCGGGCGCAGGGAGGGTAAACGGTGGCCGGTAATGAGCAAAAAGGCGATCAGCAGAAGACCGGCAGAGAAAAAGCGTACCCCGGCCATCATCAACGGCGGCCAGCTCTCGACGCCGATACGAATCGCAAAGTAGGTGGAACCCCAAATAATGTAGAGCGCAAAAAGCGCACCAATAAGCGGTAAAAGCTGCCTGAAACGCATACTCCCTCACGACAAAATTGAAATGACGCATAGAGTAAACGCCAAAACAATCAGACTGGCGAGCAATTAATCGTGCTTGTAATGTTAAAGATTTGTTGACGTTAAGGATTAATTTACGCAATGGGCTTTTATGCTCCATAATCTTCCTATTATCAGTAGTTAGAGAAGGATGTTTATTTTGGCAGGAAGTAGTTTATTAACCTTACTGGACGATATTGCCACGTTGCTCGACGACATTTCACTGATGGGCAAGCTGGCGGCTAAAAAGACCGCAGGGGTATTGGGTGACGATCTCTCTCTCAACGCCCAGCAGGTTTCTGGCGTGCGGGCCAACCGCGAACTGCCGGTGGTCTGGAGCGTGGCCAAAGGCTCCCTGTTAAACAAGGTGATCCTGGTGCCGCTGGCGCTGCTGATCAGCGCCTTTATTCCCTGGGCCATCACGCCGCTGCTGATGGTCGGCGGGGCGTTTCTCTGTTTTGAGGGGGTAGAGAAGGTGCTGCATAGCCTGCACGCCCGCAAGCATAAAGAGGACCCTCAGCAGGCGCAGGAGCGGCTAAACGCCATTGCTAAGCAGGATCCAAAGCAGTACGAGCGAGATAAGGTAAAAGGGGCGATTCGTACCGACTTTATCCTGTCGGCAGAGATTGTCGCGATTACGCTGGGGATCGTGGCCGATGCGCCTCTGCTTAATCAGGTGCTGGTGCTGTCAGGTATCGCCGTGCTGGTTACGCTTGGTGTTTATGGTCTGGTGGGGATCATCGTTAAGCTGGACGACATGGGCTACTGGCTGGTTGAGCGCCCAGGCGCACTGGCAAAAACCGTGGGTAAAGGATTGCTGGTGGTTGCGCCCTGGCTGATGAAAGTGCTGTCGATCGTTGGCACACTGGCGATGTTTCTGGTGGGGGGCGGCATCGTGGTTCATGGCATTGCACCTCTGCATCATGCCATTGAGCATTTTGCCGCAGAGCAGGGCGCGGTACTGGCCGCGACGTTGCCAACGCTGGCAAACCTGGTGCTCGGGTTTATTATTGGCCTGATTGTTGTCGGACTGGTAAAGGGCATCTCGCGTCTACGCGGAGCCGCCCACTAGCGATCTGCCTGACCCGATATGAAGTCTGGCAGCGGCGTGCCGATAATAGGGATTGTAGTGACTGGATAACTTCAGCAAAAACTATGGAGACGTCGTGCCACCCTCTACCGCTGCCACAGGCTCGTCACGGCTAAATCGCATTCGCACGTATCTGGTGCCTGCTCGCGTCGTTAATCTCTGTTTTTTGATTGTGTTGGTCAGCTCAACGCTGCTGACCTGGCGCGAGGTTGCGGTACTGGAGGATGCGTATGTTGCCAGCCAGCGCAATACCCTCGATAAGGTCTCCAGCACGCTGGACCGGCAGATGGAGATCGGGGTTAACGCGCTGCTCTTCTTTCGCAATGCCATGAGGGCAGCGGTGCAGACACCGCTGGCCTCAGATGTGTTGAAGAATGTGCAGGCTGAGTTTGCCCAGCAGCGTCAGCTGCCTGTCTGGCGTATCAGCGTCGATCAGCGACGCACGCTGCCGATTACCGGCGTCTCCGACGCCTTTGTTGCCCGGCATCCGCTGCTTAGCCGCGACGATCCCCAGATGCATAATGAGATGACCGCCGCCCTGGAGGTTGGTTACATCATGCGTCTCGCCACGGCAATACCCGCGATGCCTAAGCACGCCTGGTATGTTTCACGCGCTGGTTTCTATCTCTCTTCCCGGCCGACAGCCGTGTCGGCAGAGAGCATTACGCGCTATGAAAGTCTACTGGCGCAGCCCTGGTTTACCGGGCAATCCATCCATGACAACCGTTTTCGCGGCATTCGCTGGTTTACCTCTCAGCACCCTGCTGGTCTGCAGGAGCCAATAGTCACGGTTAGCGTACCGCTGGACTATGCCCAGTACTGGTACGGTGTGCTGGCGATTGACTACGCCTATTCGTCGGTAAAACAGCTGCTGGCGGAGGCGCTCAGGGATGAAGAGCAGGGAGAGTACCAGCTTTATAATAATAACCTTGAACGTGTGGTCACCTCTTTGCCTGCTGGTGTGCAGCCGCGTAACTTTACCCAGGCGCAGCGCGAGATGCTGACCCAGGCAATAACGCTGAGCAATAGCGGCAGCCTGCGTCTTGGGCCAAACTTCGTTGTCTGGCAGAAACTTGACCACTTTGACGGGATGCTGCTGCGCATCCAGACCCTACGGGAAGGCTTGCAGGGGGATTTTGGTACCATCAGCATTGTGCTGGCGCTGCTGTGGCTGCTGTTTACCGCGATGGTATTATCCTCCTGGGTAGTCATTCGCCGTATGGTCAGCAATATGTACGCCATGCAACACTCGCTGCAGTGGCAGGCGTGGCACGATCCGCTGACGCGGCTGCTCAACCGCGGCGCGCTTTTTGAACGGGCAAAGGCGCTGGCGGAGCTGTGTCAGCAGCAGCACAGACCGTTCTCGGTGATCCAGCTCGATCTCGATCACTTCAAAAACGTTAACGACCACTATGGTCACCAGGCAGGAGATTTAGTCCTGACCCAGGCCGCACGGCTGATTGGAGGCTGTATACAGGGAGAAGACCTTGCCGGGCGCGTCGGTGGGGAGGAGTTCTGCATCGTTCTTCCGGGGAGCACCCTGCTCCAGGCGCAGCGCGTTGCAGAGCGGGTACGTGAGCGTATCAGCCGCAAAGAGATCCTGGTCCACAATAGCCAGACCATCCGCATCAGCGCCTCGCTGGGCGTCAGCAGCGCTGAGCCGAGCGAGAGCTACGTCTTTGAATATTTGCAGATGGTGGCAGACAAGCGGCTCTATCTGGCCAAATGGGGCGGGCGCAACCGCGTCTGTGCTGTTGACCCCATTCAGGATGCGCCGAACACGTGATCCAGCCCTTCATGCCAGCCTGCGGGGCCGGTCTGGGTGGTGCGATAGACCCGGGAGGGATCATCGTCGCAGAGCATAACGCCGTCGCGGTTAAACCCTTTCACCACAATGGCAAAATCGACATTGTCCAACATAGGGGCATCATTAGGGCCATCGCCAAGGCCAAGGGTCGTGTACTGCTTGCCCTCATGCTGGCAGTACTGGCGCGTCAGCCAGTTTACGGCCTGATCCTTACCATCGCGCTGGTCGATAACATGCCAGTAGCGTGCGCCCTGGACAAGACGCAGGCCAAAGCGGGTCAGGTCAGCGTCAAATTTTGCCATTCGCTCATCGCTATCGCGCCAGATCAGCGTCTCGGAGGCTTCATGCAGCCGGGCCAGGCTCGCCTGAGCGGGCGTATAACCGGTTAGCTCAACCAGGGCAGCGACCTCAAGATCGCTAAAGGGTGTGAATTTATACCCCTCATTTTCCCGCAGCGGCGTCAGAACGGTCATAATCTGATCGTGGGTCGCGCCGTTAAGCAGGCGTGGCGCGTTTATATGCCCTTCCCAGTGCGCATCGATCTGGATCACCGCGCCGTTCTCAGCAATAAACGGTTGCCCTTGTAACCCGACCATCTTCTGGATCGCCACAATTTCCGCCGCCGTCATGCTGCTACACAGGATAACGGGTATTTCATGCTGACGCAGACGCGTCAACCAGGGCTCGGCCGGCTGCCATTCGTGGGTATGACTATCAAGTAACGTACCGTCGATATCGGTAAATACCAGCAGCGTATCGTTAAGGTCGGGCATGGTCTGCTCCTTTGCTAGCGCAACGGGATAGTAAGAAAAATCTTAATTTAATAAACATGCACTATAGATACCTGATTTAAATAACCCGCTAAAGGCGATGCCTTCTGGCTTCTCATACTTTAGTCGTAAAACAGTTGTACGAAATAATAATTAGGTTGATGAATATTATCTTGTACCGCAAATAATTTGCATATACATTCATAACCGCATCAGATTTCCTGGTGTAACGAATTTTCAAGTGCTTCTTGCAAACGCAAGCTTTATCCCGGTCTCCCCAGACCGGGATTTTTTCTTTTAGCGATCCAGTTCCGCCGCGCTACCATCGTGAATGTCCATCTCCCAGGCATTGGCTACCCCATACTCTTCGCTATTTTGCACCCGATCAACAGGGTGTTTCTCCGGACTGCTGGGATCGATAGCGGCGAGCAGCGCATCAACTTCAGCATCGTTCAACATTTTTTCATGGCTGGTATTCATCATCGTGACTCCACAGACCGTTTCCCTAAGTATAGTCGGTGGAGAAAAGCAGCAATCACGACGGTAGGGCTGTCAGACCGCGCATTTTGTTCTACACTGGCAAAAATGTGACAGGAGGAAAATAATGAAGGTAAACGATCGGGTTACAGTTAAAACGGACGGGGGACCGCGACGTCCGGGTGTCGTACTCGCTATTGAAGAGTTTAATGAAGGCACAATGTATCTGGTTTCGCTTGAAGATTACCCGCTCGGCATCTGGTTCTTTAATGAAAAAGGGCATCCGGACGGGGTATTCGTAGAGATGCAGGCGTAACGCTATCACTGCCCTCATGCCCTGGAGGGTAAGTGCCTGCTTGCCCTCTCAACGCATATTGACGAAGATGCCGCTGGTGACATAATCCGTCAGGCGTACCACGTGGTAGATAACCTGCTTATTATGCGTTTTTATTTTTCTTTTAATATTACCCTTATGTGATGATACCGTTTTGGCTTTAATATTCATCTGGTCGGAGATTTGAATCGTTCCCTGACCGGACATCCACATTCGCAGCATACTGGATTCAGTACGGCTTAACGATAGTGTAGGGAGATTAATCCCTTTTTGCCCCTTCGCTTCTTTATTTAGATAATCGGCGAGAAACTCATCCAGCGACTCGGGTTTAATCGATTTAGAACTAATTAATAAGTTTTTGCGCACCAGCAGGTATTCATCAAAATGGATATTTGCTATCGCCATAAACACAATAAACAACGTCTTGGGATGCTGATTAATGATTTGCTTGATATGCTGACTCTGTTCGAGATCGTGGATGAAGCAGTCTTCATTAATAAACACCACCGCGGGCCGCCAGGCCTCGCAGGCTGAGCCGAGCTCGCTGACGCTGGATACGTCTTTGATATCTCGTTTTTTTACTCCGCGACTTGCCAGATAACCGGTTAATCCCAACCGGGTATAGCTGCATAAATCCATAATAATCGTTGACATGGCATACCCTCACTCAATGCGTAACGATAATTCACCACCTGCCTGAGCTACTCATAACAGTAAAAGGATGAAAATATTCTGAAAACCTATGAGCAGGACAGGACTTTCAGGCGAACACACTATCCCGTAAAGTTAGGTATAATTTGCCAGGAAACATCTTAAAGTAAAGTAAACTTTCGGAACTGTGATAATCATAAAAACAAATAAACCGCGTCCCGTATATCCTGGCGGGTATTAGCGAAATTCCTTTTTAGGAATATCCTCAATAAAGACCATTCAAAACCTAAGGATTGGAGGCCTGCGGTAATTCGCTGATGATATCCGCCAGCAGATTAAAAATTTCGCTGAACAGATGCTCGCAGAAGGGGGCAATGAGCGGCATCAGGGCCGCCATCAGCACAATACCGACGCCCAGGGTGACGGGAAAACCTATTGAGAAGATCGAGAGCTGGGGAGCCATACGGTTCAACAGCCCCAGGGAGAGGTTCAGGGTTAGCAGCAGGGTAATGACCGGCAGCGCCAGCATCAGGCCGTTGATAAAAATCAGTCCGCCCGCACGGGTTAAGGCGAGGAACGCATTGCTGTTCACCGGCTCGCCACCGATGGGCAGGGTATGGAACGTATCCACCAGCATCGAGATCAGCCACAGGTGACCGTTAAAGGTCAGAAATAGCAGCAGGGCCAGCATATCCATGAAGCGCGCCAGCACGGGCATATTCAGGTTGCTGCCGGGATCGAAGAAGGTAGCAAAGGAGAGCCCCATCTGTAGCCCAATCAGCTCGCCAGCGGTGCGTATAGCGGCAAAAGCGAACTGCATGGTAAAGCCCAGCGCAATGCCAATCAGGATCTGCTGCAACGCCAGCCACAGCGAGTCCCCGGAAAAGATTGGCACGTTGGTGGCGGGCAGGGAAGGCGCAATGATGATGGTAATGACAAATCCCAGCCCCAGCTTCACGCGTTTCGGCACGCTACGCTCGCTGAGGATCGGCGCGGTCGAGATCAGTGCCAGCACGCGCAGCAGCGGCCAAAAGTAGAGACTCAGCCAGTGGAGCCACTGATCGCTGGTTACCGACACCATAAGGGTTACTTATCCAATAATATAGGGAATGTTGCTGAACAGGGTGCGCATATAGTCCAGCAGCAGGTTAAGCATCCACGGGCCGGCAACGATAATAGCAACGAAAACGGCGATAATTTTCGGGATAAACGACAGCGTCATCTCGTTAATCTGCGTGGCGGCCTGAAGAATACTGATCACCAGGCCGGTGACCAGCGCCACCAGCAGCAGGGGCGCGGCGACCATCAACGCGATTTTCATCGCGTCCGTGCCCATCATCATCACCGATTCTGGCGTCATTTCCGCACTCCTTAACTGTAAAAGCTCTGCGCCAGGGAGCCGACCAGCAGCTGCCAACCGTCTACCAGCACGAACAGCATCAGCTTAAACGGCAGGGCGATGGTGGCGGGCGGAACCATCATCATCCCCAGCGCCATCAGCACGCTGGCGATAACAAGGTCGATGATGAGGAACGGAATAAAAATGGTAAAGCCAATCTGAAACGCGGTCTTGAGCTCGCTGGTCACATAGGCCGGGAGCAGAATGCGCATCGGCACCGCTTCCGGGCCAGGCAGCGGGCCGCTGTTGGCCAGGCGGGCAAACAGCGCTAAATCGGCTTCCCGCGTCTGGCGCATCATAAACTCTCTCAGCGGCTGCGCGCCTTTCTCTAGCGCCACATCGATAGAGATCTTGCTTTCACTGAACGGCTGATAGGCCTCGGTATAAATCTTATCGATCACCGGCGACATAATAAAAAAGGTCAGGAATAGCGCGAGGCCGAGCAGCACCTGGTTAGGCGGCGCGGAGGGCGTGCCCAGGGCGTTACGCAGCAGGCCAAAAACGATGATGATGCGGGTAAAGCTGGTCATCATCAGTAGAATAGCGGGCAGGAAGGTCAGCGAGGTGATAAACACCAGGGTCTGCACCGGCAGGGACCAGCTCTGGCCGCCGTTGGCCAGCGGTTGGCTGACTAATCCGGGAAGTTGCGCAAAGGCGCTGGGCGCAACCAGCACCAGGCCAGCCAGCGCAAGGGGTAACAAACGGCGCATCAGGATCTCCCGGAACGCTTGATCAAATTCTTTAACACGGCCTGAAAATCCGGGGTGTTCTCTTTCGGGGCTTCGCTCGCAGGCGGTGCCGGAGGAAGCGTGTGCAGCAGGCTGATTTGTGACGGCGTCACGCCCAGCACCAGTCGGGCATCGTCGACGTCAACGATAATCACCCGCTCACGCGGGCCAACGGTTGTACTGGCGCTGACCTTCAGGCCACGAGCGCTGGCGGTTTTACCGCCAAAACCCATCCGCTTCGCCAGCCAGGCTGCCGCGAGGATCAGGGCAATAATACCCAGCAGCGCGCCGCTCACCTGCACCAGCGGTGAACCGTGAACGGCAGAGGGCTGCGCAACGGTAGCCTGGGTTTTCATGCTTAGCGGCTCAGACGACGCATACGCTCGGACGGCGTGATGATATCGGTAATACGCACGCCGTATTTGTCGGCGACGACCACCACTTCACCCTGGGCAATCAGATAGCCATTGATCAGGATATCCAGCGGCTCACCGGCGAGGCCGTCCAGCGCCACCACCGACCCCTGGGTCAGGCGCAGCAGCTCTTTAATGGTCATGCGGGTACGGCCAAGCTCCACGGTCAGCTTGACCGGGATATCCATAATCAGATCGATATCCTGCAGGGTGCCGCTCACGTCACCGCCGCCAAACTGCTGAAACACCGAGTCGGTGGTGCTTTTGCTGCTGGGAGTGGTTTTTTGTTCGTTCAACGCGTCAGCCCACAGATCGTCCATTGCCATACTGTTCTCATCGGACGGATTGTTCATATCACTCATTTGGGCTGTTCCTCATTCAGCGAATTCAAAATCGGGTTGATCAAATGTTCAACGCGCAGGGCATACTGGCCGTTGATGGTGCCGTACTGGCTGGTAAGCACCGGGACACCGTCTACGTGGGCGATGATGCGATCGGGTTTCTCGATCGGCAGTACATCGCCGGGTTGCAGCTTCAGGATCTGCGACAGGCGCAGCGGGACATCGCCGAAATTGGCAATCAGCTCCAGCTCGGAGTGCTGCACCTGACGAACCAGGTTATCACGCCAGTTCTGATCCTCGTTGCGGGAGTTCTCCAGCGGCGGGTTAACCAGCGTCTCGCGCAGCGGCTCAATCATGCTGAAGGGCAGACAGATATTAAACTCGCCGGTCAGGTTACCGATCTCCACGTGGAAAGGGGTATTGACGACGATATCGTTCGGCGAGGTCGTGATGTTGGTAAACTTCACCTGCATCTCCGAACGAACATACTCAACGTCCAGGGGGTGAATCGCCTTCCATGCGTCGCTGTAGCCTTCCAGCGCCAGCTTCAGCATGCGGTTGATCACCCGCTGCTCGGTATGGGTAAACTCACGTCCCTCAACCTTGGTCGGGAAACGGCCATCGCCGCCGAACAGGTTATCCACGGCAATGAACACCAGGCTTGGCGAGAAGACAAACAGCCCAGTGCCGCGCAGCGGCTTCAGATGGATCAGGTTAAGGTTGGTCGGCACCGGCAGGTTACGCGCAAACTCATGGTAGGGCTGAATGCGGATCGCCCCCACGGTAATATCCGGGCTGCGGCGCAGCAGGTTAAACAGCCCCATACGGAACTGGCGCGCGAAACGTTCATTAATGATCTCCAGCGCCTGCAGGCGTTCACGCACCACGCGGCGCTGGGTATTGGGATCGTAAGGACGAATATCACTCTCGCCGCCTTTGCCGGGCTGCGGAGCATCGCTCTGTTCGCTGTCGCCGTTCAGCAGCGCATCAATTTCGGCCTGTGAAAGAATGCTATCGCCCATGTCTTTACCGCAAAATGAAAGCTGTATAGAGAACGTCAGTCACTTCCTGCTTTGGCTGGCCAGGGACTAACGGCGGAGAGAGCGTCTCTTTAATGGCGGCGACCAGCTGGCGCTTGCCTTCGTCGGTTGCCAGCTGCGTGGCATCCTGACGGGAGAAGAGCAGCAGCAGGCGGCTACGCACCTCCGGCAGATACTCGCTCAGGCGTGCGCGCGTGCCTTCGTCTTTCAGGCGCAGGGTAATGCCAATGTAGAAGACGCGATCGGCTTCGCCCAGGTTAACGGTAAAGGTATCCAGCGCGAAAAAGACCGGTGCAGGCGGTGGCGGCGCTTCGGCTTTCACCTCTTCACCTGGCTGCTGGTGCATGCGCCAGTAGCTATAGCCAGCGGTGGCGCACGCGGCGAGCGTGATCAACACCAACAGCGGGATCCAGATTGAGCGTTTCTTCTTCTTGCTAATTGCGGCGTCAGTCATCTGTTACGTGCTTCCTGTTTCGGTACTGCTTATAGACTGATTATCCCGTGTCCTGCGTCCGTCAAAGGGCGGAAAAGACGGGGATAATCATGCTACCTTTTGCGTTTAGGCAAAGATGTCTACCGCGCCGTTGCCGAGAGCACGCGATTGCAGGCTCGCCGGAACGGTCAATGCATCCTCTTCGTCAGCGGCAAACGTGCCGCCGTGGCCTGAGCGGGAGGCCTGCTGCTGCTGGGAAGACGACTGCTGCTGTCCAGCGGAGCTTTCGCTGCTGATGCTGCTCTGACCAAGCTGAATGCCGTTTTCCGCCAGCTGGGTACGCAGCACCGGCAGCGCAGCTTCCAGCGCGGCGCGCACGTGGCTGTGCTGGGACACCATCTGCAGCTGGGCCTGGTTGTCGTCAATCTTCAGGCTAATCTGCACCTGACCTAAATCTTCCGGATGCAGGCGCAGCTCGGCGCTCTGCTGGCCCTGCCGGGTAAACAGGGTGATATTCTGGCTAATGGTCTGCTGCCATTCGCTGCTGCCCAACGGGGCGCTGATCACCGGCGCGGCAACCGGGGCGCTGGCCTGCGCCGGGGCGGCGGTGGTCACCGCAGGGGCGACGCTAACGCTGGTGTTGACTGCCTGCACGGCGGTTTCCGGGGCGTTTTTCAGCGGCGCGGCAGCGGTCAGCTGGCTGGTTTGCGCGTTGGTGTCAACGGCCGCGGCAAAACGCTCGCCGTCGGTGGCGTCCTGCGCGGCCGGGGCTAACGCTGGCTCACGGGTGAGAGAGGCAAGATCATGACCACGGCCAGCGGCGGCGGTCACCGGGGTGGACGTGGCAGAGGCCGCGGTGTCGCCTTTCGCCACGGCAGCCGTCGCCGTTTGCTGATGCGGCAGCATTGCCAGCAGGGCGCTCAGCCCGGCCAGCTCCTCGTCGCTCAAATCGCTGCGGGTGTCGTCATCAGCGGCAGCGGTCGTCGCGGCTGGCTGCGCCTGGGAGGCAGCCGCTGTCGATGTTACCCCTTTCAGGCCGCCGGTCAGGGTGGCTAAAATAATCTGCGCTTCGCTCTGCAGCGGCGTCGTGGCCTGAGCTACCTCTTCGGGAGCATCAGCTTTCGCGGCAGTTGCCGTTGCAGCCGCAGCCGCAGCGCCTGCTGGCGTCCGGGCGAGCAGGGCGGCCAGCTGTACCGCCGGAGATCGGGTGTCGGTCTCATCCGCGCCGCCTTTCAGCAGGCTCTGCTGTAGCGTCGCGCCTGCGGTGCGCAGATCGTTAAGGGTCAGGGGGGCGTCCTCACCGGACGCCTGGGTGCCGGAAAGCGCGCCCGACAGCAGGGCAAGAAAGTCTTCTGCGCCCGTCGCCGTTTTACCTGTTTGCAGGCCGCTGGCGGTATCGGCATCGGTAACAAGCAGTTTTGGCAAAGTGATCACTCTGGTTTCCTCATTGAAGCGCGCTGGGCGAACTCATCCATTTTTTTCTGATCGAGGCGGTTCTCTGCCAGCAGGGCGGCGCTGGTCTGCCGATCCTGTAGGGTTTGCCACGCCTGCAAGCGTTGTTTCTTCTCTCGCCAGGCGTTCAACGCCTGTTCGACTTTCGTGGTCCACTGCATTAGCTGCTGGCGGTGCTGCTCGATAGCTTTCTCCAGCGTGGAGATAAACTGCTGGTAGTTCTGCCAGCGCTGGCTGCCAATGCCCTGGGTCATATCCGTGTTGAGGTTATTGCGGTACTCGTTCTGATAATCCATCAGCATCTTGAGCTGCTCTTCCGCCTGCTGACATCCCCGGCGCATCTCGCCGAGGCGTATTGCTGCGTCATCCACCGCTTTTTCAGCCAGATCCTTTAGCGTCGTTAATGCGCTAGTCTGCGTCACGATCGTCGCCCTCCCACTCTTCTGTTACACCGTCGGGAAAATAAGCTCTAAGCCCTGGATGGACTCTTCCCATCCGGCGCGTTCAAAAATACCTTGCTGGAGATAGGCTTCCAGCTGCGGCCACAGGGCAATGGCTTTATCCAGCATCGGATCGCTGCCCCGGGCATAGGCTCCCACGCTCACCAGATCGCGGTTGCGCTGGAAGCTGGAGAGCAGCTGTTTAAAATGTCTGACCCTTGCGTAGTGCTGTTCGCTGATTAACGCGGTCATGGCTCGGCTGATAGAGGCTTCAATATCGATCGCCGGATAGTGACCCGCCTCGGCCAGTCGCCGCGACAGCACGATGTGGCCGTCAAGAATGGCGCGGGCGGAGTCGGCGATGGGATCCTGCTGGTCATCCCCTTCGGTCAGCACGGTATAGAAGGCGGTAACGGAGCCGCCGCCGTGGATGCCGTTACCGGCGCGTTCCACCAGCGCGGGCAGTTTGGCAAACACCGAAGGCGGGTAGCCTTTCGTCGCCGGAGGCTCGCCGATGGCCAGAGCGATCTCACGCTGCGCCATCGCGTAGCGGGTCAGGGAGTCCATAATCAGCAGCACGTGCTGGCCGCGATCGCGGAAGTCTTCTGCGATGCGCGTGGCGTAGGCCGCACCCTGCATACGCAGCAGCGGCGAGACGTCCGCCGGGGCGGCGATCACCACCGACCGGGCGCGACCCTCAGCGCCAAGAATGTTTTCGATAAAATCTTTTACTTCACGGCCACGTTCGCCAATCAGTCCGACCACGATCACGTCAGCCTGGGTGTAGCGCGCCATCATGCCCAGCAGCACGCTCTTACCGACGCCGGAACCGGCGAACAGGCCCATACGCTGGCCGCGACCCACTGTTAACAGGGCGTTAATCGGCCGCACGCCGGTATCCAGCACGTGCTCGATGGGGGTACGCTGCAGGGGGTTGAAGGGCTGGGTGATCAGCGCCCCGGTTTCGGTGGTGTCGGGCGAGGGGAGACCGTCCAGCGGTTTACCCGCGCCGTCCAGCACCCGGCCCAGCAATGCCGGGCCTAACGGCAGCTGTTTGCCACTGTGCAAGCCGTCGCTGCTGGCGCTGCGGGCGTAGACGCGCGCGCCGGGCAGAATGCCCTCCACCTCTTCCAGCGGCATCAGAAAGAGGCGCTGGCCGTTAAAACCCACGACTTCACTCTCTACTTCCCGGATGTCGCCGTTCTCCTGACGTTCAATAACGCAGGTGGCCCCCAGCGGCAGCTGCAGGCCGGTCGCCTCCAGCACCAGACCGGTGGCGCGGGTCAGCCGCCCGTAGCGGCGTACCGCTGGCAGCTGCGCCATTTTGCTTTCAAAGTTGTCCAGCGTGGTCAGCCAGCGCGTCAGGCGTGCAGTCATCAGATCGCTCCCGGCGCCGCCAGGCGGCACAGTTCCTGCCAGCGGGTGGCGACGCTGGCATCCAGATCGCCCTCGTCGGCAGAGACTTTACAGCCTCCCGGATGGAGGGTCGGATCGCCGCGCAGACGCCAGCCGTGCAGGCTCAGCGTCGCCCCCAGCATCTCTTCCACGCGCTGCAGATCGTCCGGGTGGACGCGCAGCTGCGGCTTGCCGTTAAACAGCGGCTCCTGCTGAAGCAGCTGCTGGATCTGTTTGATCAGCGCGGTGTTATCCACGCTCGGCGTCTGGCCGATCACCTGGCGCGCCGCCTCCAGCGCCATCTGCATCAGGCGGGAGGCGATTACGCTGTCCAGCGCATCAAGCGTGTACTGGAACTCGCTAACCAGCTGCTGCATCCGGGCATGGATCGGCGCCTGCTGCTGTTGGGCCTGGGCCAGACCCTGCTCAAGGCCCTGGGCCAGACCCTCCTGGTAGCCTTTGCTATGCCCGTCCTGCCGACCTTCGGCGAGACCGGCGCTGTATCCCTGCTCGTGGGCCTGGATCTGCAGCTGCGCCAGCTGCTGCTGTTGCTTCTGCTCGTCGGTTAAAACGACCTCTTCGCTCTCCTGCGGGGCGTCGTCGCTGTCGCTGTCGTACGCCACCGCCGGAACGAATTCGCTTACCGGCATCGCCAGATCTTCCGGCGTCCAGATTTTCCACGGCAGCTCGTTAGACATAGGTATCCTCGCCGCTGCCAATTACCATCTCGCCGGTCTCTGCCAGACGACGAACGATAAGCAGGATCGCTTTCTGCTCGTTCTCCACCTGGGAGAGACGCACCGGACCGCGGTTGGCAAGGTCGTCGCGCAGAATGTCTGCCGCACGCTGGGACATGTTGCGCAGGAACTTCTCGCGCAGCGGCTGTTCGGAGCCTTTGAGCGCGATAAGCAGGGATTCGGAATCCACTTCCTGCAGCAGGCGCTGGATGCTGCGATCGTCCACCTCGGAGAGGTTTTCGAACAGGAACATCTCGTCGATAATTTTCTGTGCCAGCTCGCCGTCGAATTCGCGCACCGCGGTAATAACCGCCTCTTCCTGCTGGGTCTTCATCAGGTTGATGATCTCTGCCGCCGTTCTTACGCCGCCCATTTTGCTGCGCTTGAGGTTCTGGCCGTCGAGCAGGCTGTTCAGCACCTCGGTCAGCTCCGCCAGCGCCGCTGGCTGAACGCCGCCGAAGGTGGCGATACGCAGCATAACGTCATGACGCAGACGCTCATCGAAGAGGGCGAGAATATCCGCCGCCTGGCCGCGCTTAAGGTGCACAAGGATGGTGGCGATAATCTGCGGATGCTCGTCGCGGATAAGATCGGCTGCGGTCTGCGGCTCCATAAAGTTGAGGGTCTCGATACCGCTGGAGGTATCGCGCGTCTCAAGAATATCTTCCAGCAGGCTGGCGGCGCGCTCTTCGCCCAGCGCTTTCACCAGCACCGAACGCAGGTAGTCGTTGGCGTTGATATTGAGCGCGGCGAACTGCTCGGCTTCCTGCTCGAACTCTTGCAGAACGTCGGTCAGCTGCTTGTTGGAGATCTGGCGCACGCCGGCCATGGCGGTACTCAGGTGCTGAACCTCACGCTGGGAGAGGTGCTTGAACACCTCCGCCGCGCGGTCTTCGCCAATGGTCATCAGCAGGATGACGCTCTTTTCGGTTCCGGTAAGGTTACTCATGCTCTTCACCACTCATCCACTGGCGGATGACCAGCGCAACAACGCGCGGATCGTTATCTGACATTTCGCGAATACGCTGGCTCATCACCTCGGCGCTCAGGCGCTGGTTAGCCCGACGCTGCTGGGTCTGCTCATCTTTGCTGAGGCGAACCTCCACGGCTTCCTCTTCCGGCATCTGGCGAGTGTGCGCATTCTCAAGCAGCGCTTTGCGCTCCTCTTCGCGGCGTACCAGCTGCGGACGAACGGCTTTGCGCCACAGGAGCCAGGCAACAATCAGCACCAGCAGCCAGCGACCGGCGGTCATCAGCTGATCGATAAAGGCCTGCTGTTGCCAGAACGGCAGCTCGCCTACGCTCTCATCGGTGGCATTGAACTGGGAGTTCACCACGTTGAGGGTATCGCCGCGCTGCTGGGAGAAGCCCATTGCTTCGCGGGTCAGGTCTTCAATCTGCTTCAGCTGGTCGGCGGTCAACGGCAGCGGTTTACCCTCGGTGAGGGTGCGATAGTTCACCACCACGGCAACGGAGAGGCGCTGCACGTCGCCGACGTTCATTTTGGTGTGGCGAATGGTGCGGTCGACTTCGTAGTTGGTGGTTTCGTTGCGCTGCGTATTACGCGGACCGGCGCTGTTTGCCGTTGTGCTGGTCGAGGTCTGCTGCGCATTCTGGTTCTGCTGGCCGTTCTGCGGCGCATTCGCGGTAATCGGCGCGTTATTCGCTGGCGCAGGCTGGTTAGAGAGTGCACCCGGTACGCCGCCCGGATAGGGGCCGCCCACCTGCTCACTTTCGTTCAGCTGACGGGAGCGCATCACTGCTTCGGACGGGTTGCCGTTCGGGTGATACTGCTCTTCGGTCTGCTCTTTATTATCAAAGTCGATCTGGGCGTTAACCTGGGCATGGACGTTGCCATTGCCGACGATAGGGGAGAGGATCGCCTCGATGCGGCGCTGCACGCGGCCTTCAACGTCAGCGGCATACTTCAGCTGGGCGTCGTTAAGATCGCGGCCGCTGGTGTTGGACTGGGTCAGCAGGCGACCGCTCTGGTCGACCAGGGTAACATTCCCCGGCGGCAGGCCAGCGACGGCGCTGGAGACCAGATGGACCACGGCGCTGATCTGGCCTTCGTCCATGGCGCGACCCGGTGCAAGGTTCACGGTGACGGAGGCCGAGGGAGATTTTTGTTCGCGCACGAACAGCGACGGTTTAGGCATCGCCAGGTGGACACGAGCTGATTTCACCGGCCCGAGGGTTTCGATGGTACGGGCCAGTTCGCCCTCCAGCGCACGCTGGTAGTTGACCTGCTCGCTGAACTGGCTGATACCAAACTTCTCCTGATCCAGCAGCTCAAAGCCCACCGCGCCGCCTTTCGGCAGCCCCAGCTGGGCCAGGCGCAGGCGCAGCTCGTGCACTTTGTCCGCAGGCACTTCAATCGCGCCACCGGTTTCGGTGAAGCGATAGGGGATGTTCATCTGCGTCAGCTGGGTCACTATCGCGCCGCCGTCCTGATCGGAGACGTTGCTATAAAGGACGCGGTAGTCCGGCTGTTTCGCCCACAGCACCATAGCAACGATGATGGCGATGGCAGCTGCACCGGCGACAAGCAGTGGAATTCTGGGGTTCGCGCGCAGGCGGTTCATCCATTCGAGAGATTTATTCTGTGATGCGGTTGCTGTCGCACTCATTGCACACCTCGTAACTCAGGGTGGACGGCATTATTCGTGTAATGAAGCAAAACGGACTCCCGGGTCGGCAAACACGACAAAAGTTCCATGTTGATGGCCCTGCCATTATTTGATGATTCGCGATTTTCTATGGGTCAAATAACCTGGTTTTTTGTCGCTATTTACCGCCTTCATCTTATTGACAAACTGGTAACCTCGTCGCCAGTCAAATCATGTAGGGGTTAAATCATGTCTATCCAGGGGATTGAAGGCGTCATCAGCCAGCTGCAGGCCACGGCCGGCGTGGCAAAAAACCAGAGCGTTGGCGCTGAGTCCACCGTTAGCTTTGCGGGCCAGCTGCACGCCGCGCTGGATCGCATCAGCGATACGCAGAACGCCGCGCGTACGCAGGCTGAGAAATTTACGCTGGGTGAGCCGGGCGTTGCCCTGAACGACGTGATGACCGATCTGCAGAAATCATCCGTGTCGTTACAGATGGGGATCCAGGTGCGTAACAAGCTGGTGTCCGCCTATCAGGATGTCATGGCGATGCAGGTGTAGTCAGAACTTCCTTAAATCACCCTTACGTCAGCCGCTTCCGCTGGCCTCTGCTACACTTTCAGAGTCTTAACTTAACGGTAAGGAGCTGAAGATGGGTCTTTTCAATTTTGTAAAAGAAGCAGGTGAGAAACTGTGGGATGCCGTTTCCGGGCATGACGATAAGGAAGAGCAGGCGAAGAAGGTGCAGGAGCATCTGAGCAAAACCGGTATTCCTGATGCGGATAAGGTGAACGTGCAGGTCGCCGACGGTCAGGCTACCGTCACGGGCGAAGGCCTGAGCCAGGAAGCGAAAGAGAAGATTCTGGTGGCGGTCGGTAACATCTCTGGCATCGCCAGCGTTGCTGACAACGTGAAGGCTGCGCCCGCTGCAGACACTACTGTAAAAGAGAGCCAGTTCTACACGGTGAAATCCGGTGACACGCTGAGCGCCATCTCTAAACAGGTGTACGGCGACGCTAACCAGTACAACAAAATCTTCGAAGCCAACAAACCGATGCTGAAAAGCCCGGAAAAAATCTATCCGGGCCAGGTGCTGCGTATTCCGCAGTAATCAAGCGATACGCCGGGCCATCGCTGCCCGGCGTGTACCTCTACTTCTGGATCAAGTAACGAATCGTTGGCCCATCCTGCTGAATATCCAGCACGGTATAGCCGTGATTGCGCGCGTCCAGCGGAATGTTATTAATGGATTGCGGACAGTCGCTCACCACCTCCAGAATCTCACCCTTATTTAACTGCGGCATCGCCTCCAGCGTGGCGACGGCAGGGTAGGGGCAGGGCTCGCCCACCATATCCAGACGGTAATCCGGGACTGGCGTTTTACGCGTATTCATACCGCTTCCTTAACCGCCAGCGTGGCGGCGCGCTTAAAGAAATGTTTCTCCCAGGCCACGACGAGTAGCAGGGCGGCTAACAGCAGGCCGTAGGTGACCAGTAACCCTCCGAGAGGCCCGAAGGTGGTCAGCAAATTAACCTTATCCCAGCGGGTGGCCAGCGACGGGGCCAGATCGTCCCAGAAGTAAGCCAGCAGCGTCGAGCCGATCACATTCCCGAGTCCCACCCACCAGTAGTGCACCTGGCCCTCTACGGCACGATACATCCAGCCCGTTTCGCACCCACCCGCCAGCACAATGCCAAAGCCGAACAGCAGGCCGCCAATGACGGCGTTGGGACCAGCCCACATAATTTTGGCTTCGACACCCAGCTGAACGTAGCTGAAAATCCCGATGGCACTGACCGCCATCCCGAGGATGATAGCCTTTGCCATATGGGTGCGGCCCGTGATCCACATATCACGGAAGGCAGAGGTGAAGCAGATCTGCGCCCGCTCAATCAGCAGACCAAAGCCGACGCCGAACAGCATGGCGAGGCCGAGTTTGGGTTGGTTCATCGCCGTGAGCAGCGCCCACCCCAGCATGCCTATAAACACCAGCATGCCAAGGCGAAAGCGACGGCGCGCCCGGTCAGGCTGCTGCGTCAGCGGCGAGGCGGCAGAGACCTTCTGCATTTTTACCGGGATGCGGAAAAGCGGCAGCAGGGTAACGCGCGCGCCAAACCAGCTGCCGACCGCCGTGGCCAGCGCAAAGAACCAGGCGTGGAGCGAAAACTGCGGAATGCCGGTGAAAAACGCGGCCAGGTTACAGCCCATCGCCAGACGTGCGCCGAATCCGGCAATGATGCCGCCGACAATGGCTTGAAAAATACGGATACGGCTGCGGGGCATGCGCAGCTTAACGTTATTGGCCCACAGCGCGGCAGCGAAACAGCCGCCAAACATGCCGATGATCATCATACCGTCGATGCGGGTCAGCGGCGTGCCTTCCAGATGGATTAGCTTGTAGTAACCCCAGGTTTCCGCATGGACGCCCATCAGCTGCAAAAGCTGACCGCCCCAGCGGGTAAATTCCCCGGTAACGGCCCAGAAGGTGCCGGTGATACCAAAATAGTAGGTTGAGAGAATGCCGGCGGCGATAACGGCGGGCAGGGGGGCCCAAAAAGTAATCAGCCAGCGCTGTTTGAAGTGTTGCCAGGACATGATAATAGCCTCTGAACTCAGAAGGTTTATGTGGTAAAGCGGAACCGCGATCCTACACGGACCGACGCATTTTCCCAGCGCTAAATGGCATTTATACGGTGCAGATCAAGTAAAGTGTTTAAGGTAATTGCTGGCAGGCGTGGCGCTTTAGTGCCAGAATAATTTTTTTCTTCGCGCGCAGGACATTAGATGAAAAAAGTAGTGATTTTTAGCGCATTGCTGGCGTTGACCGGCTGTGCACAGATTGATAACTATAACGAGGTAGTCAAACATCCGGCACCTGCGGATCTGGTCGGGTACTGGCAATCCGCCGGGCCGCAGAGCAAGCTGGTCAGTCCGGAGGTGATAGCCAGCCTGGTGGTGACCCCCGCAGGAGATACGCTGGACTGTCGCCAGTGGCAGCGTGTGATAGCGCTGCCTGGCAAGCTGACGCTGCGCGGGGACGATTTCTATAACGTGACGCAGAAGGTCGAAGTGTACTCGGTAGAACGAGATGGTGCCCTGCTGGAGTATGCGGGCATGACGTTAAAACGGGTTGATCGCCCAACCGCCGAGTGTGCTGAGGTATTGGCGAAAAGCCCGCTGCCTACGCCGCTGCCGTAAAGTAATAACGCTGAGTGAGGCCTCTCACTCAGCGTATTCGGTTACAGCACTTCCTCCAGAACCCACACGCTGACGCTGCCGCCGTTGCAGGTAAAGGTACCCGTACCGTTTTCGTCAGTGCTCACGCTCTCCTCGCGGTTGCCAAGGTAGTCGCGCCATATCTTATTGCCGTAATTCTCCCCTAGCTCCAGCGTCTTTTCCCCGTCGTCGCCGTTGGAGAGCACCACGACGCAGCCGGGATCCTCTTCGGTTCCGCTCCGGCTAAAGGCGATGCAGTTTGGGTGATCGAACCACAGCGTCTGTACGCCGTGAGCAAAGCGCTGACGGGCCAGGATCAGCTGGTCGAGATGTTCAACGATCGGCATATCGATATGGTAGGTTTCGCCGTCGCCGCCGGTATCGTCATAGCTTGCACCATACAGATCCGGATAGAACACCGACGGCACACCGTTTTCCCGCAGCAGGATCAGGGCGTAGGCCAGCGGTTTGAACCAGGCTTCAACGGGGGCTTCCAGTGCCTGTAGCGGCTGAGTATCGTGGTTGGTGACAAGGGTGACGGCATGGAAGGGGTCGGCCTCTACCAGCGTGCCGGTGAAAATCTGGCTCATGTCGTAGTCGCGTCCCTGCAACGATGCCTGATGGAAGTTCATCTGCAGTGGGGCGTCGAACAGCATCGTATTGCCATCCACCTGATCGATATACTGCTGCAACCGACCGACTTCATGGGACCAGTATTCGGCGACGATGAACAGCGGCTTCGGGGCCACCTCCTGCACGTGGTTGATCCACTCTTTATAGAACCAGGCCGGGATATGCTTCACGGCATCGAGGCGGAAGCCATCGCACTGGGTCTGCTCCATCACCCAGCGCGCCCAGTATTTGATCTCTTCCGTGACCGCCCGGTTGCGGTAATCGATATTGGAGCCCATCAAATAGTCAAAGTTACCCAGCTCTTCGTCAACCTGATCGGTCCAGCCGTCGCCGGTGTAATCGTTAACAATTTTGAATATGCCATCTTCATCGGGATTTTCGATATGGTCGACGCCGCTAAAGCACTTGTGGTCCCAGACAAACTTCGAATATTTTCCCTCACGGGCGGGGAAGGTGTAGCGCGTCCAGGCCTCGCACGCGATCTCTTCGTCATCGATCTGGTTGCGGTCGTGTTCGTTTACCCGATTAACACAGATTGCCTCTTTTTCATCGGCCCCCATCTTATGGTTAACCACGACGTCGAGCAGGACGGCGATGCCGTTCTCTTTCAGCGCGCCGATGGCCGCCAGCAGCTGGGCTTTATCGCCGTATTTGGTGGCAACGGTACCTTTTTGATCAAACTCGCCCAGATCGAAGAGATCGTAGGTGTCATACCCGACCGAGTATCCTCCCGTCGCCGCTTTATAAGCGGGGGGCAGCCAGACCATGTTAATGCCAATATCATTAAAACCAGCTGCACGCTCAGCCACTTCCGGCCAGAGTTTACCGCCATCCGGATAGTACCAGTGAAAGCATTGCAATAGGGTGGGGTTTTTCATCGACCATGCTCCAGAGTTAGGAACTTGAAGTATGGATGAAAATCAGCAAACGAAGCGGGTGAGGGCGTTAAAAAATATCACCCGCCTGGAGGCAGCAGCGTTCACAACTCGCTTGGGAAAAGGATATTACCAGAGAGACGTCCATAGGTTGAGTTCAGGTTCTGTTGGCGGGATGTTTGCCCAACTAAGGTGCGTAGTTCTTCCATGCGATGGTGCAGCAGCGTTTTAAGCTCAACTTCGTTATCGAGGATCTGTTTTAACAGCGGGCGGAGCCGCCCCTGGACGGTAGGGGCGGTATCTGCGGTATCCTGAAGCTGGGTCAGCTTCTCCACTGCGGTGATATAGCTCAGCTCATGCTGGATAAGCTCATCCCAGCGCCCCTCTTTAGCGAGGTTAAGCATCATGTTGCTGGTCAGCAGCAGCTGCTGATAGTGTTGGAGCAACCCGAAATCGGCATCCATTAGTAGGTGTCCCGCGCATTTTGATTATTAGGGCCTATCTCCTTCCAGGCATCTGCAATATTGGTCAGCAGGTTCGTGACCTCATCAATGGCAGCAAGATCATTGTGCAGATTGGCCTGGAGAAGACGCCGTGTCATATAGTCATAAAGACTGTCGAGGTTTGACGCAAGGTCACCACCGACGTCGTGGTTTAACCCGGCGCGTAAGCCGTTGGTGATAATGTTGATGGCTTTTGACAACGCCTGTCCTTTACCGGGGATATCTCCCTGATCGATCAGGATGGCCGCTTTTTTCATGGCGCTTAACGCACCATCAAATAGCAGCACCACCAGTTGATGTGGGCTAGCGCTTAGAACGGCGCTTTCCACACCCACCTGGGCATAAGCCTGAATTCCCGATTTTGTATACATGTCAAACCTCAACTCTTGGTTCATTAACTATTCATGGCATTAAACTGCTGGGTCAGGTAACTCCCGGTGGAGTCCAGCGACGAAATAAGCGTACTCAGGCTGGTAAACTGCGCCTTGTAACGCGCCATCGTCGCGGTGATCTGGGTATTCACCTGATCGTACTTCTCTGACAGCTGCTTAAGACTTTTATTGATCCCATCGGTGGCGTTCTTCAGCGATCCGTCGTTACCGAGGATATCCTTTAGCAGGCTGCTGGACTGCGTCGCAAAGCCAGTGGTTTTGCCATCGCCAGAGAGGAAATTCAGCACGTCGGTAGGGGATTCGTTCAGCGCTTTGGTCAGCTTGGTGCTGTCGACCGTCAGCTTGCCGGTCAGATCCTGGGTAATCCCCATCTGCGACAGAGTAGAAATTGCCCCGGTCCCCTGGTTGGTAGAGAGCTGCGAGCGCAGGCGCGTCTGAATATTACGCAGCGTGCCGTCACCGAGCAGATCGCCGTTCGAGGTGCTCTGGCTGTTGCTGCCCTGATCCACCGCCGTATATTTCGTCTGGTTATTGATGGTGGTCTGCAGCGAGTTATAGGCGTCAACGTAGGCCTGAATTGCCGCCGTCATCGGCTCGTTGTCTTTGACAACGGACAGCGTCTCTGGAGTGCCGACGTTGGTTTTGGTCAGCGACAGGGTTACACCCTCTGGCGCATCGGTAATGGTGTTGCTGCTGCGGGTGATGGTGATGTTATTGATTTTAACAATCGCATCTTTTGCCTCCACCTGCTGAGTCATCGCACTCTTAGAACTGTCGGTGGCGTCATAGCTGATGTACTTCGCCAGCTCGCTGTCGTCAGTGCTGATGGTCATTGCATTCGTGGTACCACTGTCGCGAGAGGTCAGCGACAGGTAGTAGCTATTGTCATCCGCTTTAATGATGCTGGCGGTGACGCTGCCCTGTTTGGCGTTGATCGCATCACGCACGTCCGCAAGGCTGGTTTTATCGCTGGCCAGCGTCACCGTCATCGGATCTTTTTGACCCGGCTGAGTGATAGTGATTGTCCGCGAACTCAGGCTGCTGTCGCCCAGATCGGTATCCTTGCTGCTCGCCTTCGGGCTTAACAGCGACTGCGAAGCGGCCAGCTGGCTGACCTCAACGGAGTAGGTTCCGGCGGTAGCGCTGTTGGCAAGCTTGGCGCTGAACGCGGTATTGGTGCTGGAAACCTTAGCTGAGGCAATAGCAGAGGTGTTTTTCAGCGCGTCAGCAGCCGTCTGCAGCTTAGTCAGCGCAGTCTGCACCACGCCCCAGGCAGTCAGTTTTGCCTTATAAGAGGTCTGTTGCTGAGTAATCGGCGTCAGCCTGGTTTGTTCTGAAGCCTCCAGCCCATCATATAATGTGCTTAACGACGAACTCATGCTGGTGCCGGCACCGAGCGAACTTACTGTTGCCATAATAACATCCTTTCATTTGAGACAATCACTGGATGCTCTATCGGCAGCGACAGCGAAAAGATTAGTGTCTTTTACAAAAAACAATGGCGGAATAAAGCGGAGAAAAACCAGGCAGTTTGCGCCTTTAAAAAAGCGATCATTTTTTCTAAAGGTTATTCGACGGCGGTCGATAATCACATTGACGGTGAGAAAGCCGTAGGCAGATGCCTGAATCTGATAACTTTTTCAAAGGAATACTATCATGGCTGTTATTAATACTAACACCCTGTCGCTGACGACTCAGAACAACCTGACCAAGTCTCAGTCTTCCCTGGGCACCTCTATCGAGCGTCTGTCCTCCGGTCTGCGTATCAACAGCGCAAAAGACGATGCTGCTGGCCAGGCGATTGCTAACCGCTTCACCTCCAACATCAACGGTCTGACCGTAGCGGCACGTAACGCCAACGACGGTATCTCCCTGGCACAGACCGCTGAAGGCGCGCTGGGCGAAATCAACAACAACCTGCAGCGTATCCGTGACCTGACCGTTCAGGCGCAGAACAGCTCCAACTCCGCATCCGACGTTGACTCCATCCAGGCGGAAGTTAACGAGCGTATGAAAGAGATCGACCGCGTAACCAAGCAGACCGATTTCAACGGCATCAAAGTGCTGAACACCGGTTCCGGCACCAGCACCTACAACTTCCAGGTTGGCTCTAAAGACGCTGAAACCATCGGTATCAAAATCAGCTCCAGCGACAGCTTCAACCTGGCGGCTGCAGGCTCTTCCGGCACCACCCTGAACACCAAAACCATGGCGTCCGGCGACACCGTCAACAGCAACGTTCGTACTACCGAAGCCGTTGGTTTCGACGTACTGAAAGGCAAAGTGACTGGCGGCGCGTCCGGTGCAGCTTCTGGCTCCACCCCGCTGGCAGACGTTGACGCGGCAATCAAAGCGGTTGACTCTCAGCGCAGCCTGCTGGGTGCTTCCCAGAACCGTTTCGAGTCCACCATCACTAACCTGAACAACACCGTGAGCAACCTGACGTCCGCTCGCAGCCGTATTCAGGACTCCGACTACGCGACCGAAGTGTCCAACATGTCCCGCGCGCAGATCCTGCAGCAGGCTGGCTCTTCCGTACTGGCTCAGGCCAACCAGGTTCCGCAGACCATGCTGTCCCTGCTGCGTTAATTCGCACTCAGATCAATTCAAAGCGCCGCCTGTCGGCGCTTTTTTTATTTTCTCGCCGACAAAAAAATTCTTCAGAAACACTAAAGCTTCGCAACCTCGTGTCGATAACATTATTGAAGGCGATGAGGCCGTTGGGCACATGCCGAAATAGCATTACCACTATTTAAAGAAGGATATTTACCATGGCAGTGATCAACACTAACACCCTGTCGCTGACGACTCAGAACAACCTGACCAAGTCTCAGTCTTCCCTGGGCACCTCTATCGAGCGTCTGTCCTCCGGTCTGCGTATCAACAGCGCAAAAGACGATGCTGCTGGCCAGGCGATTGCTAACCGCTTCACCTCCAACATCAACGGTCTGACCGTAGCGGCACGTAACGCCAACGACGGTATCTCCCTGGCACAGACCGCTGAAGGCGCGCTGGGCGAAATCAACAACAACCTGCAGCGTATCCGTGACCTGACCGTTCAGGCGCAAAACAGCTCCAACTCCGCATCCGACGTTGACTCCATCCAGGCTGAAGTTAACGAACGTATGAAAGAAGTGGATCGTGTAACCAAGCAGACCGATTTCAACGGCATCAAAGTGCTGAACACCGGCGCAAGCTCCAGCACCTACAACTTCCAGGTTGGCTCTAAAGACGCTGAAACCATCGGTATCAAAATCAGCTCCAGCGACAGCTTCAACCTGGCGGCTGCAGGCTCTTCCGGCACCACCCTGAACACCAAAGCCATGGCGTCCGGTACCGATACCGTGAACGGCAACGCCCGTACCACCGAAGCCGTTGGTTTCGACGTACTGAAAGGCAAAGTGACCGGCGGCGCAACTGGCGCAGCGGCTGGCTCCACCCCGCTGGCAGACATCGACGCGGCGATCAAGTCCGTTGACTCTCAGCGCAGCCTGCTGGGTGCTTCCCAGAACCGTTTCGAGTCCACCATCACCAACCTGAACAACACCGTGAGCAACCTGACGTCCGCTCGCAGCCGTATTCAGGACTCCGACTACGCGACCGAAGTGTCCAACATGTCCCGCGCGCAGATCCTGCAGCAGGCTGGCTCTTCTGTACTGGCTCAGGCCAACCAGGTTCCGCAGACCATGCTGTCCCTGCTGCGTTAATTTTCAACGCAGAGATAAAAAACCCGGCGCTGCCGGGTTTTTTTTTGCCCCGCCTTAAACCTCAGGAAACCACTAGTTTTACCCTTGTATTAGTGCGATTGCAGCCCGTAGAGTGCAGTAATGTTTCTGCTATTATTGCGATGCCAGCGCGTACGGGCATCGGGGACCGCATTCAGGAACTTATACATGTCACAGCCCGCTCTGGTCAGCCTTCTTATTCCCGCATATAAGTCATCATGGTTTAAAGAGACGTTACAAAGTGCGTTCGCTCAGGATTATCCGAACGTAGAAATTATCGTTAGTGACGATTGCCCAACGGATGAAATTAAAAAAATCGTTGAGCAATGTAAAGACCAATCCCCCTTTCCCTTACGGTATGTACATAATGTGCCAGGCCTGGGTGATGTCAAAAACTTTGAAGCCTCCGTCAAGCTAGCCCAGGGTAGCCTGATTAAGTTTTTATGTGATGATGACCTGATGGCACCTAATTGTATTTCTGCCCTGGTTAACGCTATGCAAAGCCATAACTCAATTCGCATGGCAACTTCAAGACGGAACCGGATCGGGATCCATGGGGAAGAACTTACGGATGTGTTTGCAACGACCTCACCTGTCGAGCAGGACTCCGTCATTGTGGGTCGAGATATTAATAGCTATCAGCTTTTTGAGATCAATAACTTTATTGGTGAACCTAGTACGGTTCTTATGTATCGTGAAGATCTATTGGCAATGCTTGCTCAACCGGATGGCATGTTTAGTCTTAACGGTGAGGTCATGTATTTCCTCGGTGATCTGACGATGTACGCTAAGATCCTTGCCAAGGGGAATCTGGCCTATTTGACAGAGACGCTCTCCAGCTTACGCATCTCTCGCCAGCAGGTCAGTCAGCAGGGGCGTGACAGCGATAAACGCGTAAAGAAAACCCATGAACGTTTTCCTGAGCTTATTCGCGAACTGGATATGGGCGATGACCAGACGGTTCCGGCACGGCATCTGCGCATTGCGCCGCTCTCTTCACCCGAGCAGTTTACTGTACGCTTTGTCGACGACAGCTTAGAGGAGCAGGTAAAAGAGAGTCAGTTTGCGCAGTGGATCGGCAAACGTCGCCTGCTGCCCATACAGCAACACCTTTTAGAGCAGCACCTCAGTCGCCACCAGCCTGTCACACTGACGATCCTGATTGACGCGCGTAAAGCCAATAAAAGCGACACAGAAAAGACGTTAGCATCTTTGGCTGCGCATACATTACCTGGTATGAGCCTGAATCCGGTGGTGATAACAGATGAAACGCGTGATGACGTAAAAACGCTGCCTGTTTCATTAACCCCTTGCGAGGCGCTAACCAGACTGGCGCAGGACGATCCTCAGGGATGGTTTCTCTGTTTAGCTGCGGGCATGACGCTTCTGCCGTCAGGGTTGATATCGCTCGCCTCAACGTTGCTTTCTGCTTCTCATCTCCTCGCAATCTACGGTGATGAAGTTTATACCATCAATGGAAAACTAATTGGTGCCCGGTTCCGACCCGACTTTAGCCTTGATCTCTTTTTAAGCCAGCCGGGTATTATGGCACGCAACTGGCTGTGGCGTGGTGAGGCGGTGGTGACGCTGGGTCTCGATAACCAGGCGGGCGCTGCGTTTGAGTTCGATCTTCTGGTTAAGCTGATCGAAACACAAGGTTTTGCCCCGATAGGCCATCTTGCTGAGCCGCTGTTTATCACCGGTGACGCAGTGATTGCCGGTGACGAAGAGGAACGTATTGTATTACGGCACCTTGCAAACCGGGGGTATCATAACGCAGAAATCACCCGCGATATTTATGGTCACTTCCATATTCAGTACGGTCACGCCTTTACGCCGATGGTGTCAGTGATTATTTCAGCAGGGAAGGCGTTAGCCCCCTTAGTGACCTGCGTTACCACAGTCATTGAAAAAACCCAGTGGCAGCCGTATGAGCTTTTAGTCATCGCGGATGAGGGGACCCCACAGGATATTACTCACTGGTTACAGGGCCTTGCTGAAATTGATCCTCAGCGTATCAAGGTGCTCTCTGCGGCAGGCGTTCACGCGACAGCCGCGCGAAATAATCTTGCTGCGTCAGTAGCGTCGGGTCAGCATCTGCTCTTCCTGCATCCTGATATCGCTATTACTCAACCAAACTGGATCCATGCGTTACTTAATCACGGCCAACGACCCGAGGTCGGCGTTGTTGGCGGTAAACAGCTCTATGGTGATGGTACCGTACGCCATGCGGGCTATCTGCTTGGCGTTAACGGCGTTGCGGGAGAAGCGTTTTTTGGGGTGAATAACAGCCACAAAAGTTATATGGGCCGACTGCACGTGGACCAAAACTACAGTGCCGTTTCGGGCGATCTGCTGCTGGTCAATAAAGAGGTCTTCGATGCGGTGCAGGGGTTTGATGAATCTCTTGACGCTTTCTGGGATGTTGATTTCTGCTTACGCGTAAGAGAAAAAGGGTGGTTAACCGTCTGGACACCATCGGTTGAGGTTTTACGCTCTGTAAGCAGTAAAGTGAGCGAGACGCCTGCAGAAGTCACAGCCCGCAACGAGAAGCAACAGCAGGATGAAAGCGTTCTCTACTCGCGCTGGATGCCCATATTGGTTAACGATCCGGCGTCAAATGTGAATCTGTCATTGAGCAGTGAACACGCTATGGTGTGTCCCGACAGCTTACTGAGCTGGCGACCGCTGGACTGGAGTCCTCTTCCGATCGTTTTACCGCATATGGGCGACTACGCTGGCTGTGGCTACTATCGCATTATCAAACCTTTTGAAGCCATGCGCGATGCGGCAATTGTTGATGGCAAATTATCAGAAACGTTCCTCAGCGTGCCCTATCTGGAACGGTATAAACCTGACAGTATTATTCTACAAAGGCAGATAACGGCCGAATTTCACGAGTGGGCTAGCCGTGTTGGCGAACTGACCAATATATTTAAGGTATTTGAACTGGATGACTATCTTCCCAATATCCCGATCAAAAACCATCACCGGTCTGATTTTGGTAAAGACATCATGAAGATGTTGCGTAAAAGCCTCAGCTACATGGATCGTTTTGTGGTGTCAACGCAGCCGCTGGCTGACGCCTTTTCAGATATGCACCGAGATATTGTCGTCATGCCAAACCGCCTGTCCCATGACTGGTGGGGTAATGTCGTCAGCCTGCGCGAGCAAGGGCATAAGCCTCGCGTAGGCTGGGCAGGGGGGTCAAGTCATACTGGCGATCTTGAGATGATTGCCGGCGTGATTCAAGCCTTTGCAGATGAAGTCGAATGGGTGTTTTTTGGCATGTGCCCAGAAAAAATCAGGCCGTATGTGACTGAGATGCACTACGGCGTTGATATTGAGCTTTACCCGCAAAAATTAGCCTCGCTTAACCTGGATCTTGCGCTTGCGCCCGTGGAAGATAATTTCTTCAACACCTGCAAAAGTAACTTGCGACTGCTTGAATATGGTGCGTGCGGTATACCCGTCATCTGTAGCGATGTTGCGTGTTATCAAGGATTTAAACATGTTACCCGGGTGCGTAACCGTTATAAAGAGTGGCATGAGGCGATTCGCTACCACCTTGATAATCCCTCGCAAAGTGAACAGATGGGGCGTGAGCTTCAGCGTTACGTTCATCGCGACTGGATGCTAAATAGCGATAATGCGGCATTATGGGCGAAAGCCTGGTTACCAGGTTAAGCGCCTGGAGATATTTTTAGCGGTTGATGCAAAAGCGTCTGCCCTTAGCCATTTATAAGAGTCGTTTAGTAGGGTAAAATGAATAATATTAATGTATTAGTGTTTCCTTGCAATATTGAGTCTGGTACTTCTTTTATTGCCCATGCGCAAGCACTCGGTGCTAATGTGATTTATGCAAGCTCTGTTGCGACAGCGCAGACAGGGAAAAGAGTTCATGCACTCCCCTATGTTAATACTGAGGAGTTTACCGACGCGTTCCTGGCCCTCCTCGATTCTGAGGATATTGGCTACGTCTACTCTGAGCATGACGTCGTGCTTGAATACTTGCATTCGCTCAAAGCAAATCCCGGCCTCGAGCAAAAGTTTACCATTTGTAATGAATTTCCATATCGCGTTTATCAGGCAAAATACGCTGAAGCGCTGGATTTTGGCGCTCAGGTTTTAGCTGATAATCCCTCTTTTCCAGGCCTGCTTACCCAAGAAAAATACGCTTCCCTGTTTATACAGTTCAATATGATCCCCGGAATGAGCGATAACGAAAAGCTAAAATCGCTGGTTTCGCTATTTAATCGAGTTCCCTCTGGTGATGTTGTGGAGATCGGCAGTTATTGGGGGCGTTCTGCATATGCCCTAGGATTCCTTGCCCAGCAACACTGTATTGGAAGTATGATCAGCGTTGATCCTTGGGATGTGGTATCAATATCGTCCCAAGGCGAAGGGACCGAACTTGTTAATAAGACAGCGGTAATGATCGACTGGGATGCTGTTCATAGTGGTTTTATCGTGTCGGTTTCCGGGCTTAACAACGTTAACTATATTCGCAAGCCCGCAGAAGAGGCTATCAGTGTTTATCAGGCTGTGGGTAAAGAAGGCCAGTTGACCACTGCCGAGCTGGGCACTGTACCCATTGCCGGCGAAATTGCACTCCTGCATATTGATGGTAACCATCAGTATGAGCAGGTTAAAAAAGATATCTTACTTTGGCTTCCCCATATTAAACCGGGTGGCTGGATACTTGTTGACGATTATGAGTGGTCATTCGGCGATGGCCCTAAACGGGCGGGTGATGAACTTCTCAATGATCCGCGAGTGACAGAACATTTTACTGCCAGCGATACGCTGTTTATCCGCCTGTAGTGAGATGTTAATCGAGGCGGATTTATTTTAAATCTGCCTCTAGAATTGAGAGATTCTTGTTTTATTTCCAGTAATCAACGAAACCCTCTTTGGCAATTAAAAAGGGGGTTTGCAGTTCACCATTTATTTTATCAACAATAGGCTTGATCTCTGTATAAGGTTTTTTTAGTAAAGCCCAGGACTTGCTTTTAGGACTGTAGATAGAAGATTGATAGCCCCATTGCTGCATTAAAATGCTCATACTGCGATTGGTGTGAACTGCTGTATGAACAGGAATATCAATGTAGAACCAGTTCGGATCCTTCGGCACTTTTTCGACTACAACCGTGTGAATAATTAATGCACCTTCAGGCGCTACAAAATCGTTTACCGAATCAAGGTCCTTTCGACTTAACACATGTTCAAACATGGCGGAGTTTATAACAACAGACCAGCTTTTTGGTGAAGGATTAGATAAATAATTTTGCTGGACAGTTGTGATATATTTATCATAGTTATCTATTTTACGCTGAAAATATTTCTCTAGTAGACGACTCAATGTTCCATATCCAGCGGCATAATCGAGCACATGCTTATCGTCAATAATACCATTACATGCAAGAAGTTCGAACATCAGCGCTTGTTCAAGGTAAGGCGGTTGGTTGAAACCGAGTTCGTTTCTTTCATCATTTTCATTAGCATGATGAAATTCATTATTTAGTGTGACCCATGCATTCTCATCCATTGCAGTATGTGTATCAGATAATAGAAAGCCACACTCATCACAGCAAGAGTAGGTGATAGGGAGCAGATCTTTTGTATTAACTTTTTTGAGGTTTGAAGCAAATTTTTCTTTTTTTATATAAGGTTGCATGCCGCCACCACAAATAATGCATGGGTTTTTTTTCATTACTACCTCAAATCACAGCTTGCTTACTAAAATATAAGCTATTATGGCATGACTTGTTGCTTTAAGTCATCCAGACTTTAGCTTTTTTGCGTACTGTGTTTAGGCGTTTAAGGACATTTTATAAGAAAAAGCACATGAATATCGTGTTATTTGCACGATAGAGATGAACCCTACGAGACTATCATACGTTGATGAACGCCTTTGGGAACCGCAACACGATGAGCAAAAATATATTTGTCACTAATCCTCTTTTACCGCCGCTAGAGGAGTTCATTCCTTATCTCGAGCAGATTTGGGAAAGCCGTATCCTGACTAATGGCGGAGGCTTCCATCAGCAACTGGAGTCAGAGCTTGCGAAATACTTGGGCGTAAAATATGTCTGTCTCTTTGCAAATGGCACTCTTGCCTTACTCACGGCATTACAGGCACTTAGAATCACTGGGGAAGTGATTACTACCCCATACTCTTTTGTCGCCACATCACATACTCTGCTATGGAATGGGTTAACGCCGGTTTTTGCTGACGTTGACCCGAAAACATTTAATATCAACCCTGATCGGGTTGAAGAGTTAATCACTCCAAATACTACGGCAATTATGCCTGTCCATTGTTATGGTATCCCTTGCGATGTAGCGAAGCTGCAGCAAATTGCCGACATTTATGGTTTGAAGGTAGTTTATGATGCCGCACATGCGTTTGGTGTCAGGCAGGGCGGAACAAGTATCCTCAATCATGGCGATCTATCAGTATTAAGTTTCCATGCGACAAAAGTTTTTAATACTTTTGAAGGTGGGGCAATCATTTGTCACGACGAGCGCACTAAGCAACGCATTGATTATTTGAAGAATTTTGGATTTGCGAGTGAAACGCGTGTGGTAGCTCCTGGTATCAATGCAAAAATGAATGAAGTTGAGGCGGCGTTTGGGCTTTTACAATTGCAGCATATCGATAAGGCGCTAACAAGGCGCAAGGAAATATATGATTACTATTGCACGGGACTTAAGGACGTTCCGGGTATTAAATGGTTTGATGAGCAGGATGGCTTTGAATGGAACCATGCTTACTACCCGATCCTGGTAGAGGATGATTATTCGATAAGCCGAGATGAACTGCATGAGGCGATGAAAGAAGCGGGTATTTACACTCGCCGCTACTTCTATCCACTGATCAGTTCTTTTGCCATGTACCGGCACCTGCCATCCGCCGATCCGCTGCATCTTCCTCATGCCAACGCGTTGGCAGATAAAATTCTTTGTCTGCCTATTTATCCTGACTTAACGGATGAAGAGCAGGATAAAATTTTACAGGTTATTTATTACCATGCCAAAACGAAGCGTAGCGATACGCCTTTAAGACACTATCTGGATAGTATTGATGCTAATGCATCATAAACGGTAGACGTTATTTTCCTTTTGAGCACACTTGCCTGGTGTGCTCACGACGCAACTCGCAATATGGGTAGGCATTACTCTTCAAGCAGAAGATCGATCATACTTAAATCAAAAACAGGGATCCCTCGTATTTCACTCACATCCCGGCGCTCACGAAAGCTATCGTCAATAAAAATAGCATCCCGATCAACTATATAATCTGATTTCTTTTCATTCTGGCGAAGGTGAATAACTTCATCGAATAGTGTATTAATGCGCCATTGTTTTAAACTTCGATGAATGTCGCCAGCGTGACGAGTGATAAGTATACACGGAATTTTTTTATTAATGCATTGAAATATAAAGGATATTAACGGGAGGCAAAGTTGATTATGTACAACCAGTGTATCATCAAAGTCGATATAAACGGAATTATAGTTAATATCGGTTTTAAATCGGTTGACTAGCGCTCTGCTAATCTTAAACTCACCATTAAGGGCATTGATTGAAACAGGAATGTCTCGATGCTCATATAAAGAAAGCAAAGGGAAATTAACACCCCGGACTCTATTTAGAGCCATGGTTCCTGCTATGCGCGGGGCTATTTCCAGCAGGCTCAATGTACCATTCTTAGCACGCTTGATCTGGAAAAACCAACTCCCTAATAAATTGAGACGCTGCGAAAGAGACTCAGCGAGTTCAGCGATTCCGGGTATCTCAATAGTGCGTGATGCCATGGATATCCCCGCCCGGACACGTTCACGCGTTCTGGCCTGGCAAAAAAGGACACCTTTCCCCGTTTGGGTAAAACAGTCAACCGTATACTCTTCACCAGGAAGGTACTCGCAGATAAGCAGGCCTGGATTAGACGCAAGGTGCTTTTCCAGCGTGACTTTGTCAGCGATTTTTAACGCGCCCTGGGAACCTTGTCCGCAGTCTGGCTTAACAAAAACAGGCCATATATCAATATCTTCAATAGATTGATAACATTTAGGCACTGGTATCAGATCGCTTACTTTATGATATGTGCGTTGTTTTGAACGTGTAATGAGGCAGGCTTCACGAGGAGGCGCTATGATTTTCGCTGCGATTTCATCCTGATGCATCGCATAAGCTAATAAAACGTCATCATGAGCAGGAAATATGAAATCAATAGCATGCAGGCGTACAAACGCTTGCAGATCCTCAAGCCATCCCGGTTCATTTACTCCACGCAGGAGAAAGTATTCATGACCAATGTACCTGGCATGATTGTCGTAATCCGCCCCAGCAAGAACTAATTCCACTGATTTTTCATGACGCAGCGAACTGAAAATTTCCCTTCCAATTTCGGTCCCTGCAGGGGTTATCAAAACTTTTATCATACACTTAGACAGATAGGCTTATTCGATGAGAACAGTATGTATACCTGACATGCGTCTAACTCTGCAAATAACCCCCCATTTCACCCACTATTCATCCGATTAAAACCCCTCCAGAATCGGATAATCATGCCGATAACTCATTTAACGCAGGGCTGTTTATCGTGAATACACTCTATACCGCTGATGGTGTAATGGATAAACACTCGCTGTGGCAACGTTATGTACCGCTAGTGCGTCACGAAGCATTGCGCCTGCAGGTGCGCTTGCCGGCGAGTGTGGAACTGGACGATCTGCTACAGGCGGGCGGTATCGGGTTATTAAATGCAGTTGACCGATACGACGCTCTGCAAGGAACGGCATTTACCACTTACGCAGTGCAGCGTATTCGTGGCGCAATGCTGGACGAGTTGCGCAGCCGCGATTGGGTGCCACGTAGCGTCCGGCGGAACGCCCGCGAAGTGGCGCAGGCGATGGGGCAGCTGGAGCAGGAGTTAGGCCGTAACGCAACGGAAACCGAAGTTGCGCAGCGGCTCAATATTTCTGTCGAAGAGTATCGTCAGATGTTGCTCGACACCAACAATAGCCAGCTCTTCTCCTATGACGAGTGGCGTGAAGAGCATGGCGATAGCATTGAGCTGGTGACTGACGATAACCAGCAGGAGAACCCGTTACATCAGCTACTGGAGAGCAATCTCCGCCATCGCGTGATGGAGGCGATCGAAGCCTTGCCGGAACGTGAGCAGCTGGTATTGACGCTCTACTACCAGGAAGAGCTGAATCTCAAAGAGATCGGCGCGGTGCTGGATGTGGGAGAGTCGCGGGTCAGCCAGCTCCATAGTCAGGCTATTAAGCGCTTACGTACCAAACTGGGTAAGTTATAGGCAGCCACGACTGCTGCCTGAACGATGTCGCACAACGTATTGACAGCCAGGAGTTATCATGACGGTGCTACAAGTAAAAAGACGGCCATTAAGCCGCTACCTTAAAGACTTTAAACACAGCCAGACGCATTGCGCCCATTGCCATAAACTGCTCGACCGCATCACGCTGGTGCGTCGGGGCGAAATCGTCAACAAAATTGCTATCTCGCGCCTCGACACGCTGCTGGACGAAGCGGGCTGGGAGCTGGAGCAGAAAGAGTGGGTTGCCCTGTGCCGCTTCTGCGGCGATCTGCATTGCAAAGAGCAGAGCGACTTTTTTGATATCATCGGCTTTAAACAGTATCTGTTTGAGCAAACTGAAATGAGCCACGGCACGGTACGTGAGTATGTCGTACGCCTGCGCCGCCTTGGCAATCACCTTACCGCCCACCGTATTACCCCCGACCAGCTTGAAGACGGTTTTCTGGATGAAGTTCTGGAGCCGTGGCTACCCACGACCAGTACCAATAATTACCGGATCGCCCTGCGCAAATATGCGCAATTCAAAGCCCAGGCGCACTTTATGGCCAGTCAGAAAATCGCTTCCGGCGCAACTTCTGATATATATTAAAAGTGAATAATATGTAGCGTACGGGTGTTTGTACCTTGTGGGTCAGCACCTTACACTGCCTATCAACCAATTTTTATCTTCGGGGTAACTATGAAATTAGCACTTTTGGGTCGTCAGGCGCTGATGGGTGTAATGGCTGTTGCGCTGATGGCCGGCGTGAGCGCGAAATCCTTCGCTGACGAAGGCCTGTTGAAGAAAGTTAAAGATCGCGGCACGCTGCTGGTCGGGCTGGAGGGCACCTACCCGCCGTTCAGCTATCAGGGCGATGACGGCAAGCTCACCGGCTTTGAAGTCGAGTTTGCGGAAGAGCTGGCAAAACACCTCGGCGTAAAAGCCTCGCTGAAGCCCACCAAGTGGGACGGTATGCTGGCCTCGCTGGACTCTAAGCGCATCGACGTGGTGATCAACCAGGTCACGATCTCCGACGAGCGTAAGAAAAAATATGACTTCTCTACCCCTTACACCGTCTCCGGTATTCAGGCGCTGGTGAAGAAAGGCAATGAGAGCGGGATCAAAACCGCAGCCGATCTGAAAGATAAAAAGGTCGGTGTCGGTCTGGGAACCAACTATGAAGAGTGGCTGCGCAAGAACGTCCAGGGCGTGGATATTCGTACCTATGATGATGACCCGACCAAATACCAGGATCTGCGCGTAGGCCGTATCGATGCCATTCTGGTGGATCGTCTGGCGGCGCTGGATCTGGTGAAAAAGACCAAAGATACGCTGGCGGTAGCGGGCGAGCCGTTCTCCCGTCAGGAAGCAGGCGTGGCGCTGCGTAAAGACAATCAGGACCTGCTGAAGGCGGTTGACGATGCGATTGCCGCTATGCAGAAAGACGGTAGCCTGAAGGCGCTGTCAGAAAAATGGTTCGGTGCTGACGTAACTAAGTAACGTTCACCGGCGGTAAAAAGGCGCTTATTGAAGCGCCTTTTTTATTTCTGCCGCTAAAGGTACATAATTAACACTACGCACGTCTTAAATCGGCCACCGGAGGCCCTATGTCTTTGCAAAACCTGACCCGCTTTCCGCGCCTCGAATTTATTGGCGCACCGACGCCGCTGGAGTACCTGCCGCGCTTCTCTGACTATCTGGGTCGTGAAATCTATATCAAACGCGACGACGTGACGCCGATGGCGCTGGGCGGCAACAAGCTGCGCAAGCTGGAGTTCCTCGCCGCCGACGCGCTGCGGGAGGGCGCGGACACGCTGATCACCGCCGGGGCGATCCAGTCAAATCACGTACGCCAAACCGCCGCCGTGGCGGCTAAGCTTGGCCTGCACTGCGTGGCGCTGCTGGAAAATCCCATCGGCACGCGGGCAGAAAACTACCTCACTAACGGCAACCGGCTGCTGCTGGATCTTTTCAACGCGCAGATTGAGATGTGCGATGCCCTCACCGATCCGGTAGCGCAGCTGGCCGAGCTGGCGACGCGTATTGAAGCTCAGGGTTTTCGTCCCTATGTTATTCCGGTTGGCGGCTCGAACGCGCTGGGCGCATTGGGCTACGTAGAGAGTGCCCTGGAGATTGCCCAGCAGTGTGAAGGGGCGGTAGCGCTCTCTTCCATCGTGGTGGCATCCGGCAGTGCCGGGACGCATGCCGGTCTGGCGGTTGGCCTTGAGCAGCTGATGCCCGAGGCGGAGCTGATTGGCGTGACCGTCTCCCGCAAGCGTGACGAGCAGCGACCGAAAGTGGTTGCGCTTCAGCAGGCCATCGCCCGCGAGCTTGAGGTTGAGGCCAGAGCGGACATCATACTGTGGGATGAGTACTTCGCGCCCGGCTACGGCACGCCGAACGAAGAGGGCGTGGAGGCGATCAAGCTGCTGGCCCGCCTGGAGGGTATTCTGCTGGATCCGGTCTATACCGGAAAAGCGATGGCCGGGCTGATCGATGGCATTAACCAGAACCGTTTCAAGGATCAGGGGCCGATTCTGTTTATTCATACCGGCGGCGCGCCTGCGCTCTTTGCCTACCACCCCCATGTTTAACATTCAGGCAGAAAAACCATAATGCAAGAAAGTATTCAACTGGTGATAGAGTCATTGCCGTACCTGCTGCGTGGGGCGGTATTTACGTTACAGCTCAGTATTGGCGGGATGTTCTTTGGCCTGCTGCTCGGCTTTGTGCTGGCGCTGATGCGGATGTCGGCCATTGCGCCGGTACGCTGGCTGGCACGCTTTTATATCTCCGTGTTTCGCGGTACGCCGCTGATTGCCCAGCTATTTATGATTTACTACGGTCTGCCGCAGTTCGGCATCGAACTGGATCCGCTTCCGGCGGCGATGATTGGCCTGTCGCTCAATACGGCAGCCTACACCTCTGAAACGCTGCGCGCCGCTATCTCCTCTATCGATAAGGGGCAGTGGGAGGCCGCGGCCAGTATCGGTATGACCCCGTGGCAAACCCTGCGTCGCGCCATTTTACCTCAGGCGGCCAGGGTGGCGCTGCCGCCGCTCAGCAACAGTTTTATCAGCCTGGTAAAAGATACCTCGCTGGCGGCGACCATTCAGGTGCCGGAGCTGTTCCGCCAGGCGCAGCTGATCACCTCCCGGACGCTGGAGGTCTTTACCATGTATCTCGCCGCCTCCCTGATCTACTGGGTGATGGCCACGGTACTTTCGGCGTTGCAGAACTATTTTGAAAACCAGCTTAACCGTCAGGAGCGCGATCCGAAATGAGTGCGATTGAAGTGAAAAACCTGGTGAAGAAGTTTCACGGTCAGACGGTGCTGCACGGCATTGATTTAGAGGTCAACGAGGGGGAGGTGGTCGCGATCGTCGGCCCCAGCGGCTCTGGAAAAACGACGCTGCTGCGCTGCATCAACCTGCTTGAGCACCCGGAGAGCGGCAGCATCCGCGTCGGTACCATTACCATCGATACGGCGCGGGCATTGAGCCAGCAGAAAGGAGAGATCCGCCAGCTGCGTCAGCACGTTGGCTTTGTGTTTCAGAGCTTTAACCTCTTTCCCCACCGCACGGTACTGGAAAATATCATTGAGGGACCGGTGATCGTTAAGGGCGAAGCGAAAGCCGAGGCTGTAGCACGCGCCCGGGAGCTGCTGGCGAAAGTGGGATTGAGCGGCAAGGAGACCAGCTACCCGAAACGTCTCTCGGGGGGACAGCAGCAGCGCGTCGCCATTGCCCGCGCGCTGGCGATGCGCCCGGACGTGATCCTCTTTGATGAGCCCACCTCAGCGCTGGATCCTGAGCTGGTGGGAGAGGTCCTAAGCACTATTCGTCAGCTGGCGCAGGAGAAACGGACCATGGTGATTGTCACCCATGAGATGAGCTTCGCCCGGGACGTGGCCGATCGCGCTATCTTCATGGACCAGGGCCGGATAGTAGAGCAGGGGCCAGCCAAAACGCTGTTTGCCGACCCACAGCAGCCGCGAACTCGCCAGTTCCTGGAAAAATTCCTCATGCAGTAGTGCGCTGATACGCGCCCATCGGCTGGTTAGGCGGTGGGCGTGAAACATCGGCCCGCTTTAGCAATCGATTACCATCCCGCCATTTGTCCCGTTAATCTCGCTTCGGTTGGTATATAAACTCAGTTAATTTCCCGCCAGTCGGATAATTTGGATCTAGAAATAAGATTTATGTGATAGTTTTATACATTCATAATAAATATATAACGAACGGGGTTTTCGCGCTCAGTATGCAGGATATTGATTTTTTTACATGGCGAAGGGAAATGCTGCGGCGGTTTAGTGAGATGACAGCAGCGGATGAGGTCTATAAAGAGTTAGAGCGTCAGACGCAGCAGCTGGAATTTGACTACTACTCGTTATGCGTGCGTCATCCGGTGCCGTTCACACGGCCAAAAACCTTCCTTGAGACCTCCTACCCTGATGTCTGGAGAGCACACTACTGTGCGGAGAACTATTTTTCCGTCGATCCTGTGCTGAAGCCGGATAACTTTATTCAGGGCCATCTCCCCTGGAACGACCGCCTGTTTCAGGACGCACAGACCATGTGGGATGCTGCGCGTGACCACGGGCTGCGCAAAGGTTACACCCAGTGTCTGATGCTGCCCAACCGGGCTATCGGCTTCCTTTCGGTCTCCAAAACCTCCGTCCGGGGTAAAAGTCTCAGCGCGGATGAGATTGAGCTCTCTCTTCAGCTGCTGGTGCAGCTAAGCCTGGTGACGCTCTCACGCCTGGAAGAGGAGATGGTGATGTCGCCAGAGATGAAATTCAGCAAGCGCGAGTGTGAAATTCTCAAGTGGACGGCAGAGGGGAAGACCTCGGCGGAGATCGCTATGATCCTGTCGATTTCAGAGAACACGGTGAATTTTCACCAGAAAAACATGCAGAAGAAGTTTAACGCACCGAATAAAACGCAGATTGCCTGCTATGCGGCGGCTACTGGATTCATTTGAATTCCACCTGCGTTTCGCGTGCCGAACGTACTACCGGCTGACAGCCTGCCAGCCGGTCACTCTCACTGACGATAAGCTTGTTTAATCTGCTTAACCGTATTGGCAAAGACGTCAGCCTGCGCGTCGTTTTCCATCTGCGCGATCTGTTTTTCCATTTTCAGGATGATACGACCGGCGTCCGCCTGACCCAGCGCCTGCAGCATCAGGGTGACCAGTGCTTTCATGCAGGCGACTTCCTGCGCCAGCTGTTGATTATTCTCCGCAGTAGAGAAGTCAGGAGTGCTCATCTATTTTCCTCGATATGTGATAGCGCCTGTACGCGCCCGTGAATGTAAAGGCGGCGGAGTATAACACAAGCTTTTAAGAAAATAGCAGTGGTTGTTTTTTGATCGCCATACACGTCAGCGCGTAAATAGTCTGTTATTACAATTTGCTCTAATTTATAACGTGGGAAATATGTTTAAAAAGAGGTATAAAAGGCGTTAATTAATGTTACAAAGAAAAAAGGGAGTTTTACAGGTCATGAATAATAGTATCGCACTTAACTCCCTGAAAAGTAGTATTTAACACACCTGTTTAAAGCCTAAGCGAGACGGCCTCTTTCCACGTTTTGTACAGCTTTATTTCCAAAACTGCGAACGAAATCGTACCCATCGCATTTAATCTTTTAGTTTTCGCCAAATTAACGCTAATATAGAGCGACTGTACTGTCAGTCGCGTTATCCCTTTTTGGAGATTTGCTTTGATCAACGTTCTTCTTGTTGATGACCACGAGCTGGTGCGCGCAGGGATACGACGCATTCTGGAAGATATTAAAGGCATAAAAGTTTCCGGCGAGGTCAGCTGCGGCGAAGATGCCGTAAAATGGTGCCGTGCCCATCCTGTGGATGTGGTGCTGATGGATATGAACATGCCTGGTATCGGCGGCCTGGAGGCAACGCGTAAAATTGCGCGATCCGTGCCCGATACCAAAGTCATTATGCTTACCGTTCACACTGAGAGTCCGCTGCCTGCCAAAGTGATGCAGGCGGGGGCGTCAGGTTATCTTAGCAAAGGGGCCGCCCCGAAAGAGATGGTTAGCGCCATTCGCGCCGTTTACTCGGGACAGCGCTATATTGCATCCGATATTGCCCAACAGATGGCGCTCAGCCAGATTGCGCCCGAGAAAACTGAATCTCCCTTTGCCAGTTTGTCTGAACGCGAATTGCAGATTATGCTGATGATAACCAAAGGCCAAAAGGTGAATGAGATTTCCGAACAGTTGAATCTCAGCCCGAAGACGGTAAACAGCTACCGCTATCGTATGTTCAGTAAATTGAACATTCATGGCGACGTGGAGCTGACCCATCTGGCCATTCGTCATGGTCTGTGTAATGCGGAGACGTTAACAAGTCAGTGAGTGATGTTTTTGATTCAAAAGCCTTTCTGAGTACGGTTACCAGTAAACCCGGTGTCTACCGCATGTATGACGCCGGTGGTACTGTTATCTACGTCGGTAAAGCCAAAGATCTCAAGAAGCGCCTGTCCAGCTACTTCCGTAGCAATCTTGCCTCACGAAAAACCGAAGCGCTGGTCGCCCAGATCCAGCAGATCGACGTGACGGTCACCCATACGGAAACGGAGGCGCTGCTGCTTGAGCACAACTATATCAAGCTGTATCAGCCACGGTACAACGTGCTGCTGCGCGACGATAAATCCTACCCGTTCATTTTCCTCAGCGGTGATACCCACCCGCGTCTGGCGACGCACCGGGGGGCTAAGCACGCGAAAGGGGAGTACTTCGGACCGTTCCCGAACGGTTACGCAGTGCGCGAGACCTTAGCGCTGCTGCAAAAGATCTTCCCCATCCGCCAGTGTGAAAACAGCGTCTACCGCAACCGCTCCCGACCATGCCTGCAGTATCAGATCGGCCGCTGCCTTGGGCCGTGCGTCGAGGGACTGGTCAGCGAGGAGGAGTATGCCCAGCAGGTTAACTATGTGCGCCTCTTCCTGGCGGGCAAGGACGATCAGGTCCTGAACCTGCTGATTGAGCGCATGGAGAAGGCCAGCCGCGATCTCGACTTTGAAGAGGCGGCGCGCATTCGCGATCAGATCCAGGCCGTACGCCGCGTGACGGAGAAGCAGTTCGTCTCTAACAACGGCGACGATCTCGACGTCATTGGCGTATCGTTCGATGCCGGTATGGCCTGCGTGCACGTGCTCTTTATTCGCCAGGGCAAGGTCCTGGGCAGCCGCAGCTACTTCCCGAAAGTGCCGGGCGGCACCGAGCTTGGCGAAGTGGTAGAGACCTTTGTGGGGCAGTTCTACCTGCAGGGCAGCCAGATGCGCACCCTGCCGGGCGAAATCCTGCTCGACTTCGATCTGAGTGATAAAACGCTGCTGGCCGATTCGCTCTCTGAGCTGGCGGGCCGCCGCGTCAACGTGCAGACTAAACCGCGCGGCGACCGGGCGCGCTACCTCAAGCTGGCCCGTACCAACGCCGCTACGGCGCTCAGCACCAAGCTCTCCCAGCAGTCAACGGTTAGCCAACGGCTGGTGGCGCTCGCTACGCTGTTGAAGCTGCCGGCGGTGCGGCGCATGGAGTGTTTTGATATTAGCCATACCATGGGCGAGCAGACCGTGGCCTCCTGCGTGGTGTTTGATGCCAACGGGCCACTGCGCGCGGAGTACCGCCGGTACAACATTACCGGTATTACCCCAGGGGATGACTATGCAGCCATGAACCAGGTGCTGCGTCGGCGCTACGGCAAGGATATTGAAGAGAGTAAAGTGCCGGACGTGATCTTAATCGACGGCGGCAAGGGGCAGCTGGGGCAGGCGAAGACGGTTTTTGCCGAGCTGGACGTTCCCTGGGATAAGCACCATCCGCTGCTGCTGGGCGTGGCAAAAGGCACCGACCGTAAGGCGGGGTTGGAGACGCTCTTCTTCGAACCAGAGGGAGAGGGCTTTAACCTGCCGCCAGACTCACCGGCGCTGCACGTGATCCAACATATTCGCGATGAGTCGCACAATCACGCCATCACCGGGCACCGTAAAAAACGCGCGAAGGTGAAAAATACCAGTACCCTGGAGACCATTGAAGGGGTCGGGCCGAAGCGTCGCCAGATGCTGCTGAAATACATGGGTGGATTGCAGGGGTTGCTCAACGCCAGCGTTGAGGACATCGCAAAAGTGCCGGGTATTTCGCAGGGGCTGGCAGAAAAGATCTTCTACTCGTTGAAACATTGAGGGCTCTGTAGCAACATAGGGCTAATTTTTACTGACAACAGATAGTTACCTGCCACTATGCGATACAATATCCCAACGTTGCTCACGCTTTTTCGTGTCATCCTGATCCCGTTCTTCGTGGTGGCGTTTTATCTACCAGTGGTCTGGGCTCCCTTCGCATGTGCGCTGATCTTTCTCGTCGCTGCGGTGACGGACTGGTTTGATGGCTATCTGGCCCGGCGCTGGAACCAGAGCACCCGTTTCGGGGCGTTCCTCGATCCGGTGGCGGATAAGGTCATGGTGGCCATTGCTATGGTGCTGGTGGCCGAGCACTACCACACCTGGTGGGTGACCCTGCCCGCCGCCACCATGATTGGCCGCGAGATCATCATCTCTGCCCTGCGCGAGTGGATGGCAGAGCTGGGCAAGCGCAGCAGCGTGGCGGTGTCGTGGATTGGCAAAGTCAAAACCACCGCGCAGATGGCCTCGCTGGTGTGGATGCTGTGGCGGCCAAACGCCTGGGTAGAGTGGGCGGGCATTGGCCTGCTGTGGGTGGCTGCGGTGCTGACCCTGTGGTCCATGTTCCAGTATTTAAACGCTGCCCGGGGCGATCTGCTGGAACAGTGATCGTTTCGGCTTAATTTTCAGCAAACGATCCGGGTTTTAAAAAATATCGTTGACTCAGTGCGTCAGGTAAGTAGAATGCATCGCATCAGACGGCGGCGCAGCTTGCCAGATGAGAGTAAAATCAAGTGATTAGCATCATCACCTGATAAGCGGGAATAGCTCAGTTGGTAGAGCACGACCTTGCCAAGGTCGGGGTCGCGAGTTCGAGTCTCGTTTCCCGCTCCAAATTAAGGTATCGGCACTGTATGATGTTGAAGAGTGCGGGTGCAGGTCGCAAGACTAAGATTTAAGGCGCGTTAGCAAAGCGGTTATGTAGCGGATTGCAAATCCGTCTAGTCCGGTTCGACTCCGGAACGCGCCTCCAATTTCCTCCCGAGCCCGGATGGTGAAATCGGTAGACACAAGGGATTTAAAATCCCTCGGCTGTAAGGCTGTGCGGGTTCAAGTCCCGCTCCGGGTACCATGGGAAATTAGCAGAATAATCAAAGCAATAAGCAGTGTCGTCAAACCACCTACGGGTGGTTTTTTTGTGCCTGTGGTTTGCAATCGTCTATTATATAGACGCCCGCCCCAAACTGAGGTAGTAATTTTATGAAAACCGGACCGCTGGATGAGAAAGAGCTGGAGTGGCTGGATGACGTGCTGGCGAAGTACAGCAATGAGGCATCCATTGTCGACGTGGCGGAGCTGGACGGCCTGCTGATCGCAGTGCTGAGCGCGCCAACGGAGATTGAGCCGAGCGAGTGGCTGGTGGCTATCTGGGGCGGGGCGAATCATGTTCCACGCTGGTCATCCGAAAAGGAGATGGAGCGCTTTATGACGCTCGCATTCCAGCATATGAACGATATCGCCGAGCGCCTTGCCGATTACCCGGAGCAGTTTGAGCCGCTATTTGGGACGCGCACCATTGAAGGCCAGGATCTCAGCATCGTGGAGGAGTGGTGCTTCGGCTACATGCGCGGTGTCGCGCTAAGTGACTGGTCCACGCTGCCCGAGTCGTTACAGCCTGCGCTGGAGGCCATTGCGCTGCACGGTAAAGAGGAGAACTTTACCCGCGTAGAGGAGATGACCCCGGAGGCATTCGAGGCGAGCGTTGAGGCATTGAAACCCGCTGCGCTGGCGCTGTTTGACTACTGGGCTGACAATCAGCAGGAACGTCCGGTAAAACAGCCGATAGTGAACGGTGATAAGGTCGGGCGCAACGATCCTTGTCCGTGTGGCAGCGGCAAAAAATATAAGCAGTGTTGTTTGCACTGATACCCTTATTGTAGGCCCGGTAAGCATAGCGCCACCGGGCGTAATCAGGCTGACACTGTAACGCCGGGCGGCACTGCGTTTGCCCGGCCTACGTTGAGCTCACTTCTCTAACCCACCTCTGGCAGCAGTCCCGCTGCTATACCGCATTGAATCGCAATTACCGCCACGCCGCAGAAGAGCACCAGCAGCAGAGCGGGCTTACCGCCCCGTACGCGGTAGTTCGACTGCGGATAATGCTTACGGCTCTGCCACGCCAGCAGGGAAGGGATCAGCAGCGCCAGCACGGCCAGCGCCACGCCCGCATAGCCTAATGCCATCACAAAGCCGCGTGGATAGAAGAGAGCAAAGGCCAGCGGCGGCAGGAAGGTAATCGCCCCGGTCTGTAGCCTGCCCATCGCGGTGTTGTGACGGTTAAAGAGATCGGCCAGGTAATCAAATAGCCCCAGGGTCACGCCCAAAAACGACGTCGCCAGCGCCAGATCGGCAAACAGGTGTACCGCCAGCTCTACGTGCGGCGAGGCGACTACGTCGCGCAGGGCCTGCAGCAGGCCGTTAAGTCCGGCGCTGTTAGCCATCAGGCCAAAAAAGGTCGTGGAGTCGATGCTGCCCAGCGTTGCCAGCTGCCAGAAGATATAGGCCACCAGCGGAATGGCGCTGCCGGTTATAAAGACCCAGCGCAGCTTCTGTACGTTGCCGTTCATATAGCTAACGATGCTCGGGACGCTGCCGTGAAAACCAAAGGAGGTAAAGATTACAGGAATGGCAGAGAGCGCTAGCCCCTTCTCCAGCGGCAGCGTCAGGAGATTCACCTTATGCACATGAGGCATCAGCAGCGCCAGCATCACAATCAGGAACAGTAGCTTAGCGCTGAACAGAAAACGGTTGAAGAGATCCACCAGCGAAGTGCCAATGCAGACAACGCCGCCAGCGACAAGGGTAAACAGCAGAACGCCGGTCGCGGGTGAAACGGAGAGGCTAAGCCACTCGCTCAGGCTTGAGGCCAGCAGCTCGCCTGCGCCGCTCATGTAGGCCGCCGTCAGGGCATACATAAGGAACAGCATGCTAAAACCGGTGGCCCACTGTCCGTAGCGCCCGAGATAGCGGCGGGCCAGCGTACCTAAGCCGGTATCCGCCGGAACATGCTGATATACCTCCAGCAGCAGCAGGGCGGTGTAACACATCAGCCCCCACAGGCAAAATAGTAACGCCAGCGTTACGCCAAAACCAACGCCTGCGGCGGCCAGCGGCATCGCCAGCATACCGGCACCGATGGTGGTCCCGGCAACGATAAACATACTGCCAAAAGTCCTGTTCTTCACGCTTCTCTTACACCTGAACTACGCACCAAAATTGTGCGGCGCAGAGTAAGGCAAAACCGTGTTTACGTCAAACCACCGTTACAACTGCTGTAAAGATAACAATACGAATCACAGCCTGGGGTTAAGACGGTCTCTATCAGTAGTAGACGCCGGCGGGGGAGTAGTTCACCGCATGGCCCTGACACTGGTACTGAAGCGTGACGGTTTCATTCAGGCACAGGGAGCCGCTGATGACGCTGCAGGTCTTCACTGGCTGACCAAAGGCTATCGCCGTGGCGTAGCCCATCTGCTGGCACTGACGATTAGCCGTTCCCTGCGTGGTATAGTCGTCATAGCGGGCCTTCTGCAGCATCGTCTCATTAAAATGCAGGCGCACCAGGCCCGTTGCCGGGTTAACGTCGGTGACTTCAGGTTCTTTCGTGATGGTGCATCCAGCAAGCAGCATCAGCGAAGCGGTGAGGAGAACTCTTTTCATGCAAACGCTCTGTTTCAGTTTCGATGATCTCATCCTACAGCCAGCATACTTAGCCAATGCCAGGAATAGCTAAAGATTCTCACCGCTCTAATTGCAACGGTGTGGGAGAGGGGCTGGCTTAAGCAAAACTGTGACCGCATCTCTAATTTTTAAAACCATTTTTCATTAAATTTGAAAGTATGTTTGCCAGGTAGTAAGGTTTAAGCTGATTAGCCCTTTATGACGGGATCCCCCGCAACGCATTCAGGAGAAGAGATAATGAAAATTGCACTGATGATGGAAAACAGCCAGGCTGCCAAAAACGCCATCATTCTTAAAGAGCTGAAAACCGTCGCTGATGATAAAGGCTTCCCGGTTTTCAACGTTGGGATGAGCGATGAGAATGACCATCATCTGACCTATATCCACCTGGGCATTATGGCCAGCATCCTGCTGAACTCAAAGGCGGTTGATTTTGTGATTGCCGGCTGCGGCACCGGCCAGGGCGCGTTGATGTCGCTGAACATCCACCCAGGCGTGAACTGCGGCTACTGTATCGATCCGGCCGACGCCTTCCTTTTTGCCCAGATCAACAACGGTAATGCCCTGGCGCTGCCGTTTGCCAAAGGCTTCGGCTGGGGTGCAGAGCTGAACGTACGCTTTATCTTCGAGAAAGCCTTTACCGGCCGTAAAGGTGAAGGCTATCCGCCAGAGCGTAAAGAGCCGCAGGTGCGTAACGCCGGGATCCTCAACCAGGTGAAAGCGGCAGTGGTAAAAGATAACTATCTTGATACTCTGCGCGCCATCGATCCTGAGCTGGTGAAAACCGCCGTCTCCGGCCAGCGTTTCCAGGAGTGCTTCTTTGAACACTGCCAGGATAAAGAGATCGAAGCGTTCGTTCGCGAAATGCTTGCATAACACCTCTTGCGCCGGGCAGCGCTACGCTGGCCCGGCACACCGTTAACCTTTCTTAGATGACACCGCGCTGCCCGCATCTTTAGCCAGCCTAAACGTATCGACCATACCCACCAGACAGATCAGGGCGATAAACACAAACGCCAGCCGGAAGCTTATGCCCGGCACATCGCCAAGCGCTAGCCAGTCGCTGGCTTTCTCCCCAAGACGAATGCCGATCGCGCCGAGCGTGATACCCAGCCCAACCGCCAGCTGCGTCGCCGTGCTGAACAGGGTATTGGCATAGCTCATCTGCGCAGAGGGGACATCGGCGAACGCCAGCGTACTGACGCCGGTAAACTGTACCGAGCGAAAGACCCCGCCCAGGTAGAGCACGACAAAAATCACCCACACCGGCGTTGTCGGCGTAATAAAGGCACAGGCCAGCAGGGCCAGCACGTTCAGCGCGCCGTTAATCAGCAGCAGCTTTTTAAAGCCGAGCCAGCGGATCAGCGGCGTGGTGGCTGGCTTAATCGTCAGGTTACCTACAAAGACCGCCAGCACCAGCAGCCCGGCATGAAACGGATCCAGTCCAAAACCCACCTGGAACATCAGCGGCAGCAGAAAGGGTACTGCGCTAATCGAGGCGCGAAACAGCGAGCCACCGTACATGGTGACGCGAAAGGTATGCACCTGCATGGCATCGAGGCGGATCATCGGCCAACGGACGCGCTGAAAGTGGCGCAGCGCGTAGACCAGAGTAGCCGTGCCTAGCGCCAGCAGGCCGAGCGTCCACGCTCCCTGCTGCTGTTCACCTCCCAGCATCTCCATGGCACACACCAAGCTCACCATCGCCACCGAGGTCGAGAGAAAGCCAGCCAGATCGAACGGGCGGCGCTCGTCGTCGCGAATATCGGGAATGATGCGCAGCGCCAGAACAATGGCCAGCAGGCCAATCGGCACGTTGATAAAGAAGATCCAGCGCCAGTCGGCATAGTGGGTAATAAACCCGCCCAGCGGTGGGCCGATAATAGGCGCGACCAGTGCGGGCCAGGTGAGGGTAGCGATGGCGGTGATCAGCAGATGCTTAGGCGTGGTACGCAGCACGGCAAGCCTGCCGACAGGGACCATCAGCGCGCCGCCCATTCCCTGCAGCACGCGCATCGCCACAAACATCTCAACGCTGGTGGAGAGGCCGCAGAATACTGATGCAAGGGTAAAGATCGCCAGCGCGGCGGTGAAGACCTTACGCGCACCGAAGCGGTCGGCTATCCAGCCGCTGGCTGGGATCAATACCGCAAGGGTGATCAGGTAGGCGCTGATGCCGATGTTCAGCGCTACCGCCTCGACGCCAAAACTCCGCGCCATATCCGGCAGGGCCGTTGCTATCACCGTCCCGTCGAGAAACTCCATAAAAAAGGCCCCGGCGACCAGCAGCGCGGCGGGCGAGACGCCCCGCGTCTTCTCCGGGAGGGTATTTTCACTCATTTTTGGTCTGCCATTTCAAAAAAAATTTTAATAATTAAAAAAAATGAAACTACCGTAACTTACGGATTATTCAATAATTTTTTAACAAAACGAGAAAGATTGCAGCGAAATTGATGTGATATTCATCACAAAGTGGTTGATTTTTGTGATGCAAGTCATATTATACGCCCATAGATAAGTAACACCTGCATAACAAAATAGCCGGAGCAAAACATGAAACTGCGCAAAATCCTGAAAAGCATTTTTGAAACCTACTGCAAGACTTTTAAAGACGTACCGCCGGGCGCTATGTTCTAATAAAGTTGCTGTGATAAAAAACCTGCTGCGGCAGGTTTTTTTGTTTCTGTAACTCAGGAGTAACTATGTCTCAAAATCTTAGCGCCGATCAGGAGCTGGTGTCCGACGTTGTGGCGTGCCAGCTGGTGATCAAACAGATCCTCGACGTCATTGACGTTATCGCTCCGGTTGAGGTGCGTGAGAAGATGGCTAACCAGCTCAAAACCATCGACTTTACTACGCATCCGGCGGCGGCCGATCCGGTGACCCGACGTGCTATTCAGAAAGCTATTGCCTTAATTGAGCTTAAATTTACACCGCAGGAAGAGACGCACTAAAGTGTGGCTATAAGCAAATAAAATAAACCTTTGTTTTGTTATTTTCAAACGGATGTTTTTTTATTGCTGGCGAGAGTAAACGGTGGGACACCTGCGTTAAGGTTTAAACCGGCAGCAGGGGGCTGGCGGGAGAGGCTCCCGCCAGAGAGGTTAGCGGAAAGGGTTAGTGCCTGCGGCAGTTCACCACGTTAAGCAGCGCCCGATCGGTCTGGGCGATATTTTTCCCGTCTCGCTCAGAGCGATGAATTTCGCTAATTAACAGCTGCAGCAGCAGACCATCCTGCTGCTCTGCTTTTTCCACCTCGCGCAAGAAGTTAAACGTTTTTTCATCCTTTACCGCTTTAGCTTCTTCACTCAGCTGGGCCAGCATTTCACACCGCACGTTGTACTCTTCAAACGCTTTCTGAAACAGCTCTTCTAACGAATTAAAGCTGTCGTGCGGATTCTCTCGGGCTTTTACACTGGGATAGGCACCGGCGCGCTTCATAAAGTCGAATATGCGCATCATCAGGTTTACCTTCTCCTGTGCCTGCGCGCGTAGAAACGTTGCCGAACCCGGTAGATTGTGCTTTGCACACCATTCACTCAACGAAAGGCAGAGATTAGATGCCTGGAACTCAAGGTTAACCTGTGAGTTGAGTTTTTGTGCCATGCCGCTCGTCGCCATAATGACCTCCTTCTGTCCTGGATGGGCTGCGATGAATATCACCCATGCTGCGTCGACCAAACGATCGTAAGGATTTATTCATTTTACAAATGTGATCCAGCAAACACTTTTCAGCCATGTAAAAGAATAATCTTAATAAAAATAGTGGCTTACATTCATAAGTGAATGTATGTCATGGACGGTTTCGTTAAATATGAAGGAGTTGGAGATGAAAAGAGTTGCGGTGCTGCTGGCCCCCGGTTTTGAAGAGGCGGAAGCCATAGTGACCATCGATATACTGCGCCGGTTGCATATTGAGGTTGAAACCCTGGCCTGTACCGCGTCCCGCGCGGTAGTAAGCTATCACGCTATTCCTATGGTGGCTGACGCCATTCTGAGTGAACGCATGGGTACGCTTTACGACGCCGTTGTTCTGCCCGGCGGGCCGGAAGGAAGCGTCAACCTTGCGGCTAGCGCCGAGGTTATCGCTTTTGTCACTCGTCATGACGAGGCAGAGAAGCTCATCTGTCCAATCTGCTCGGCAGCCGCGCGGGTGCTGGGAGGCAACGGCCTGTTGAAGGGGCGGCGCTACGTCTGCTCGGGCGACCTGTATGAAACCGTGACCGACGGTCACTACGTCGATGCCGCCGTCGTAGAGGATGGCAATCTGATCAGCGGCAAAGGGTTAGGGCGAGTATTTGATTTTGCCTTTGCCGTCTCGACGCGCCTTTTGGGTGATGTGGCCCCGGTGCGTGACCACGCGGATCACATCTACTACCCCCTCTGACTCTTCAACTGAGCTAACCCGTCAGGCCACAAGGATAAGCTGGCTGGCCTGATGGATATTTCTGCTACACCCCTCTTTATTTGTCTGACAAATACGCCATTTCTTATGAAGATATTCGCTGAATTTATGCACGCTTTTACTGTAATTCTGCGGTGTGATGGCGCTCTCCTATGGAGGATCAATTTCCCGCTAAAACTACTCTTCAGCAATAGCATCTCCTGATAGACGTGTGCTAATGCCTTGTTTTAAGGCTGATTAGACAGCTCATAAACTCTCATTCCCTACATAAAAAAGCGTTAAAGCTGGAGTAAACCATGCACAAATTCACTAAAGCGCTGGCGGCCATTGGTTTAGCTGCCGTTATGTCACAATCCGCTATCGCCGAAACCATGAAGCTCGGTTTTTTGGTTAAGCAGCCCGAAGAGCCGTGGTTCCAGACCGAGTGGAAATTCGCTGATAAGGCAGGCAAAGATTTAGGTTTCGAGGTAATTAAAATCGCCGTACCGGACGGTGAGAAAACGCTGAACGCCATCGATAGCCTCGCCGCTAGCGGTGCGAAAGGGTTCGTTATCTGTACCCCGGATCCCAAGCTGGGTTCAGCGATTGTCGCCAAAGCGCGCGGCTATGACATGAAGGTGATTGCCGTGGACGATCAGTTCGTCAACGCCAAAGGCAAGCCGATGGAGACCGTACCGCTGGTGATGATGGCCGCCAGTGAGATTGGCGCTCGCCAGGGGCAGGAGCTGTATAAAGAGATGCAAAAACGGGGCTGGGATGTGAAAGATACCGGTGTAATGGCGATCACCGCTGACGAGCTGGATACCGCCCGTCGCCGCACCTCCGGCTCAATGGATGCCCTGAAAGCTGCCGGCTTCCCGGAGAAACAGATCTATAAAGTCCCGACCAAATCAAACGATATTCCCGGCGCGTTCGATGCCGGCAACTCTCTGCTGGTTCAGCATCCTGAAGTGAAACACTGGCTGGTGGTCGGCATGAACGATAACACCGTGCTGGGCGGCGTGCGTGCCACCGAAGGGCAGGGCTTCAAAGCTGCCGATGTGATCGGCATCGGCATCAATGGCGTTGACGCCGTAAGTGAGCTCTCCAAGGCTCAGGGTACCGGCTTCTACGGCTCACTGCTGCCAAGCCCGGACGTCCACGGCTATAAGACCAGCGAAATGCTCTATAACTGGGTGGAAAAAGGCGTCGAGCCGCCTAAGTTCACCGCGGTGACCGACGTGGTGCTGATCACCCGCGACAACTTTAAAGAAGAGTTAGCGAAGAAAGGGCTAGGCGTGAAGTAATTCGCGTCGTTGGTTGCGCCCTTCACCGCAGGTTTTTAACGCCGGGTGAGGGGCCAGTCGTACCATAAATGCGTCACGGAGACGTTATGCAACAGTCAACTCCATATCTCTCTTTCCGTGGTATTAGCAAAACCTTCCCCGGTGTAAAAGCCCTGAGCGACATCAGCTTCGACTGCTATGCCGGTCAGGTGCATGCCCTGATGGGGGAGAACGGCGCGGGTAAATCGACGCTGTTAAAAATTCTTAGCGGCAACTATGCCCCCTCCGGTGGGACGCTGGTGCTGCAGGGAAAAGAGGTCAGCTTTACCGATACCACCGCCGCGCTGAATGCCGGAGTGGCAATCATCTATCAGGAGCTGCATCTGATCCCCGAGATGACCGTCGCGGAAAATATCTATCTTGGCCAGCTGCCGCAGAAGGGCGGGCTGGTGAATCGTTCCCTGCTGAACTACGAAGCCCGACTCCAGCTGGAGCATCTCGGGCTGGATATCGATCCACAGACGCCGCTGAAATATCTCTCTATCGGCCAGTGGCAGATGGTCGAGATTGCCAAAGCGCTGGCGCGCAATGCAAAGGTGATCGCTTTTGATGAACCCACCAGCTCGCTCTCAGCGCGGGAGATCGACAACCTGTTTCGCGTGATCCGCGAGCTGCGCAACGAGGGGCGGGTGATCATCTACGTTTCCCACCGTATGGAGGAGATTTTTGCCCTCAGCGACGCCATCACCGTCTTTAAGGACGGGCGCTACGTGCGCACCTTTGACGATATGCAGCAGGTCAACCATGACTCGCTGGTGCAGGCAATGGTTGGGCGCGATCTCGGCGACATCTACGGCTGGCAGCCGCGTGAGTACGGCGCGGAGATGCTGCGCCTGGAGGGGGTTAAAGCCCCCGGCGTGCGTCATCCCGTTAGCTTCTCGGTGAAGCGCGGCGAAATCGTCGGCCTGTTTGGGCTGGTGGGGGCCGGGCGCAGCGAGCTGATGAAAGGGCTGTTTGGCGGCACGCGCATCACCGCAGGCCAGCTGATCATTGACGGCAAGCCGCTGAGTATTCAAAAGCCGGCCCATGCCATTCGCGCCGGGATGATGCTCTGTCCCGAGGATCGCAAAGCAGAAGGCATCATTCCCGTTCACTCCGTGCGTGACAACATCAACATCAGCGCCCGACGCAAGTCCGTCCGTGCCGGATGTCTGATTAACGACGGCTGGGAGGTGGAAAACGCCGACCACCATATTCGCTCGCTTAATATCAAAACCCCCGGCGCTGAACAGCTGATTATGAATCTCTCCGGAGGGAACCAGCAGAAAGCCATTCTTGGCCGCTGGCTCTCGGAAGAGATGAAGGTCATTTTGCTCGATGAGCCGACGCGTGGGATAGACGTGGGCGCGAAGCATGAGATCTACAACGTTATCTACGCCCTGGCATCACGCGGCGTAGCGGTACTGTTTGCCTCCAGCGACCTGCCGGAAGTGCTCGGCGTCGCCGACCGCATTCTGGTGATGCGGGAAGGGGAGATCGCCGGCGAACTGCTGCACGGCGAAGCAGACGAAAAACAGGCGCTAAGCCTCGCCATGCCTAAAGTGAGTCAGGCCGTTGCCTGAGTAAGGAGAGTATGATGTCATCAGTAACAAGCTCCGGCGCAGGAAAGTCGCCGTTCAGTCTCGGGCGTATCTGGGATCACTACGGCATGCTGGTGGTCTTTGCCGTACTGTTTATCGGTTGCGCCCTGTTTGTGCCTAACTTTGCCAGCTTCGTCAATATGAAGGGGCTGGGGCTCGCCATCTCGATGTCGGGCATGGTGGCCTGCGGAATGCTCTTCTGCCTGGCCTCCGGCGACTTTGACCTGTCGGTGGCGTCAGTCATCGCCTGCGCGGGCGTCACCGCGGCGGTGGTGATCAACATGACGGAGAGCCTGTGGATCGGCGTCTTTGCGGGCCTGATGCTGGGCGTGCTGAGCGGTCTGGTTAACGGCTTCGTTATTGCCAAACTGAAGATCAACGCCCTGATTACCACTCTTGCGACGATGCAGATCGTCCGCGGCCTGGCCTATATCATCTCTGATGGTAAAGCGGTGGGGATTGAAGACGAGCGTTTCTTTACCCTCGGCTATACCAACTGGTTGGGGCTGCCTGCGCCTATCTGGCTAACCGTGGCCTGCCTCATCATCTTCGGTTTCCTGCTCAACAGAACCACCTTTGGCCGCAATACGCTGGCTATTGGCGGCAATGAAGAGGCCGCTCGTCTGGCGGGGGTACCGGTGGTACGCACAAAAATCATTATCTTTGTGCTCTCTGGCCTGGTATCGGCCGCCGCCGGGATCATTCTGGCGTCGCGCATGACCAGCGGCCAGCCGATGACCTCCATTGGTTACGAGCTGATCGTGATCTCAGCCTGCGTGCTCGGCGGCGTCTCCCTCAAAGGCGGTATCGGAAAAATCTCGTATGTTGTGGCGGGGATCCTGATCCTCGGCACCGTTGAGAATGCCATGAACCTGCTGAATATCTCTCCCTTCTCACAGTACGTTGTACGCGGCCTGATCCTGCTGGCGGCGGTTATCTTCGACCGTTACAAACAGAAGGCCAAACGTACCGTCTGACGCCTGGCACCTCGCCGAACGGGCTCTTTTTTAATCGTTTTTACCTCTCAGCCAGCCGCAATTGCGGCTGGTTTCTTTGCTTTAAAATGGCGAGGAGCGTGACACTGGCTATACTTACATGGCTAATGATAACGAGAGATGGTCGTGAACGCGGCATCGAAACCAGAAAGGAGGAGACCAGGGTGGCTGACCAGTTAGCTGTACCGCCTGTACTTTCCGCAAACTATGCTTACTTCTTTGACCTCGACGGAACCCTCGCCGAAATCAAACCTCGTCCCGATCAGGTCTTTATTCCCACCGGGGTCCTAACCCTGCTCAAACGTCTGGCCGAAATGAATCAGGGCGCGGTGGCGCTGGTATCGGGTCGCTCGATGAAAGAGCTGGATGCCATTGCATCCCCGCTGCATTTCCCGCTTGCCGGGGTACATGGCGCACAGCGACGCGACTTCCAGGGTAAAACGCACGAGATTGCTCTGCCTGCCGATCAGGTTAAGCAGATGGAGCTGGAGCTGATTGCGGCGCTCGATCCCCTGAAGGGGACAGAGCTGGAGGCGAAGGGGATGGCGTTTGCGCTGCACTATCGCCAGGCCGTACACCATGAAGAGGCTATCTTTGCGCTGGCAAAGGCGATGGAAGAGAAATATCCGAATTTAGCCCTGCAGCCGGGCAAATGCGTGGTAGAGCTAAAACCACGTGGTATCAATAAAGGAGCTGCAGTAGAAGCATTCATGCAGGAGCCGCCTTTTTGCGGGCGCAAACCTGTTTTCCTGGGAGACGACCTCACTGACGAGGCAGGCTTCAAGGTTGTGAATCGCCTTGATGGCGTATCCGTTAAGGTCGGTATTGGCGCAACGCAGGCGCAGTACCGGTTGGAAAGTGTCGCGGACGTTCATCAATGGCTCGAAAATATTACTGACCATCAACAACAAGAAGAAATGGCGTTAACTAACAGGAGAGATGGCTATGAGTCGCTTAGTCGTAGTATCTAATCGTATCGCACCGCCGGATGATAAAAAATCAAGCGCCGGTGGCCTGGCCGTCGGTATTATGGGTGCACTGAAAGGAACCGGCGGACTCTGGTTTGGCTGGAGCGGTGACATTGGCAATGAAGATCAGCCGCTAAAGAAGGTTACCCATGGCAATATCACCTGGGCCTCATTTAACCTCAGCGAGCAGGATTATGATGAGTACTACAGCCAGTTTTCCAATGCCGTGCTGTGGCCAGCGTTTCACTACCGTCTTGATCTAGTGAAGTTCCAGCGCGAGGCCTGGGAGGGCTATCAGCGCGTGAACGCTCTGCTGGCGGACAAGCTGGTACCGCTGCTTGAAGAAGACGATATCCTCTGGATCCACGATTATCATCTGCTGCCCTTTGCCAACGAGCTGCGTCAGCGCGGCGTGAATAACCAGATTGGCTTCTTCCTGCATATTCCCTTCCCGACTCCGGAAATCTTTAACGCCCTGCCGCCGCATGCTGAACTGCTCGAGCAGCTGTGCGACTACGATCTGCTGGGCTTCCAGACCGAGAGCGACCGCGTGTCGTTCCTTGACAGCCTCTCCAGCCAGACGCGCTTAACTGCCCGAGGTGATAAAACCCATACCGCATGGGGCAAAACCTTCCGTACCGAGGTCTATCCGATTGGGATTGAGCCGGATGAGATCGCCCAGCAGGCTTCTGGCCCGCTGCCGCCGAAGCTGGCGCAGCTCAAATCCGAGCTAGGAAATGTGAAGAACATCTTCTCCGTAGAGCGGTTAGACTACTCTAAGGGCCTGCCGGAACGTTTCCATGCCTATGAAACCCTGCTGGAGAAGTTCCCGCAGCACCACGGTAAAATCCGCTATACGCAGATTGCACCCACCTCGCGCGGCGAGGTTCAGGCCTACCAGGATATTCGCCATCAGCTGGAGACCGAAGCCGGACGTATCAACGGTAAATATGGTCAGCTGGGTTGGACGCCGCTCTACTACCTTAACCAGCACTTCGATCGTAAGCTGCTGATGAAGGTCTTCCGCTACGCTGACGTGGGGCTGGTTACGCCGCTACGTGACGGGATGAACCTCGTTGCCAAGGAGTATGTGGCGGCGCAGGATCCGGCCAACCCAGGCGTGCTGGTGCTCTCTAAATTTGCCGGTGCGGCGAACGAGCTGACCTCCGCTCTGCTCGTCAACCCCTATGACCGTGACGATGTGGCTAATGCCATGAACCGGGCGCTAACCATGCCGCTGGCAGAGCGTATTTCTCGCCACGCCGACATGATGGATATCATCAAGAAGAATGATATTCAGCACTGGCAGGAGAGGTTTATTGCCGATTTAAAGCGCATAGCGCCTCGTAATGCAGAGACTCTTTTGCAGAATAACGTGGCGACCTTCCCCAAGCTAGCGTAAACACGCCTGCGCTCCCGCTGCTGCGGGGGCGCTACTCCTCTTCTAGCGGTACCAGCAGCACGTCAACCCTACTGACTCCCACCACACCCTTAGCCGAACAGGCCGCCCGCGAAAAATAGCGCTGATTATGGTTACCGTAAATAACCAGATCGATTCCGTCTCGCTCGCAAAGATGAACAATGTTTTCACCGAGCGCGCCCGACGCAATAATCGTTTCAGCAATGGGATAATCTACCTGCTTAATGAGTTCATTCATAAACTGCTGCGTCTCTTCCTGCATTAGCTCGCGCAGGTTTTCCATCATGGGCGCAGCAAACTGATTATACATTTCGGGATCGTTAGCAAGGGTAAGCAGACTAATGCGTGCCTGATAGGGACGGGCAATGGAAACAGCTTTTTTAAGCAGTAAATGACTTTCTGAGTTAACGGCAACCGCAACTAGCAGGTGGGAATAGCTCATATTTCGCTCCTTAATGGAATATGAACCCTTGACGTATCTTTACCTTCTTTTTACAAAGCGTGCAAGCGAAAAAGTGTGACAAACCTGTGAACATTATCATAAATATTCACTAATTATTCCAGCACATGGAATAGCGCCATTGGTGCATATGTTAACGAAAGTTAACGACTTAAGAGAAATTTGGCACATTATATTATGCACTGCTCCCTGTTATTCACTAATGGTTAACAAAATTGCAATCATTTTACAAGTTCTAGAGATAAGTTTAGCAGCGCTTTAATTCTATGATAAATAATGATTTTTATAAATAACCCCACGCTTTGAAAGCCCATATTCCTCTTTGGGCTCTCATAAAGTCCGAGGTCTGATGACTGGTCACCGGTTAACACATAAAACTGAATGACTATTCGCCGAAAAGGAATAGAAAAGGCACTTCATCGTACAAAAAACAAACAATCACTAAGTCAAAAGTATGGATTTCTTTAAAATATTCACGTAAATTATGTGACGTAGATCACATTATTTTCAAAATATTCACCGCAGCCAATTGTATGTCCTACGGGTCACGAGTACAGTTGCGTCGCTTTAAGAAAAATCTTAGTAAATTGTAAGAATTGATTGAAAGCGTAATGGAGAGAGGTGGCAAACAATGCGACCGCCGTCACGTTAAACAACTAAGTTCAAACGATGCATTTCGCCTTATCTTTTTTAATACCGGGTTTTTTTCCCGGCGACATCACGGGGTGCGGCTTGACCGCATAAGACACTAGTTGGTTATTCTGGATGGGAAAAATGCATACATCCGAGTTGCTGAAACATATCTATGACATCAACCTGTCATATTTACTGCTCGCACAGCGTTTGATTAGTCAAGATAAAGCCTCCGCTATGTTCCGTCTGGGCATGAGTGAGGAGATGGCGTCTACCATGGGTGAGTTATCACTCCCACAAATGGTGAAATTAGCTGAAACCAATCAGCTAATCTGTCAATTCCGTTTTGACAGCCATCAGACCATTACTCGTCTGACGCAGGAGTCTCGCGTAGATGACCTGCAGCAGGTCCATACCGGTATTTTGCTCTCGACGCGTTTGCTCAATGAGAGCAACCAGGGTACTGACGCAGCGTCCCGGAAGAAAAGGGCTTAATAATGACTGAAAAGAGCATTGTCCAGGAAGCGCGTGATATTCAACTCGCAATGGAACTGATTACGCTGGGCGCGCGTTTGCAAATGCTGGAAAGCGAAACGCAGCTCAGCCGTGGCCGCCTCATCAAACTCTACAAAGAACTTCGTGGTAGCCCGCCGCCGAAAGGGATGCTCCCTTTTTCAACCGACTGGTTTATGACGTGGGAACAGAATATTCATGCCTCAATGTTCTGCAACGCCTGGCAATTCTTGCTTAAAACAGGCCTGTGCAGCGGCGTTGATGCAGTTATCAAAGCCTATCGACTCTATCTGGAACAGTGCCCGCAGCCGGAAGAGGGGCCGTTGTTAGCCCTGACCCGTGCCTGGACATTAGTCCGTTTTGTTGAGAGCGGTATGCTGCAACTTTCAAGCTGCAACTGCTGTGGCGGTAATTTTATTACCCATGCTCACCAGCCCGTAGGGAGTTTTGCCTGCAGTTTATGCCAGCCGCCGTCCAGGGCCGTAAAAAGACGTAAACTTTCCCCGGAAGCTGCCGATATTATTCCACAACTGCTGGATGAACAGATCAAACAGGCTGTTTAACTAACGGCGTGGGTAACACTCCAGCAGCGGTAAGCAATTACCGCTGCTTTTTTTTGCCTCCCCGTTGGGTTAAACCCTAAAAACTGTTTTTCCTTGCCTTAGTCAACAGCGGAAGGATGATGTCGTGCTGATCTTATTAGGTTACCTTGTTGTTCTCGGTACAGTCTTCGGCGGTTACATGATGACCGGCGGACACCTTGGGGCACTTTATCAACCGGCTGAGCTGATTATTATCGGCGGTGCGGGCGTGGGTGCGTTTATTGTGGGCAACAACGGCAAAGCCATCAAAGGAACGCTTAAGGCGCTTCCGTTGCTGTTTCGTCGCTCCAAATACACAAAAGCTGTCTACATGGATCTTCTGGCGCTGCTCTATCGCCTGATGGCCAAGTCGCGCCAGCAGGGGATGTTCTCCCTTGAGCGTGACATTGAGAATCCAAAAGAGAGCGAAATTTTTGCCAACTATCCACGGATCCTTGCCGATCCGGTGATGCTGGAATTTATCGTCGACTATCTGCGTCTGATCATCAGCGGCAATATGAATACCTTCGAAATCGAAGCGCTGATGGACGAAGAGATCGAGACTCACGAGAGCGAAGCCGAAGTGCCGGCAAATAGCCTGGCCATGGTCGGTGACTCGCTGCCGGCGTTCGGTATCGTGGCCGCGGTAATGGGTGTGGTTCACGCCCTGGCCTCGGCGGATCGCCCGGCGGCTGAGCTGGGCGCGCTGATCGCCCATGCGATGGTAGGAACCTTCCTCGGTATTCTGCTGGCCTACGGCTTTATTTCGCCGCTGGCAACCGTGCTGCGCCAGAAGAGCGCGGAAACGACCAAGATGATGCAGTGCGTTAAGATCACGCTGCTCTCCAACCTGAATGGCTATGCGCCACCGATTGCCGTTGAATTTGGCCGTAAAACGCTCTACTCCAGCGAGCGACCGTCCTTTATCGAACTGGATGAGCACGTCCGCGCGGTCCGTAACCCAAACCAGCAGACCACGACTGAGGACGCATGAAAAACCAGGCCCATCCTATTGTCGTTGTAAAACGGCGCAAGCATAAGGGGCACGGAGGCGGCTCGCACGGATCCTGGAAGATCGCCTACGCCGATTTTATGACGGCAATGATGGCGTTCTTCCTGGTGATGTGGCTGATCTCAATCTCCAGCCCGAAAGAGCTGATCCAGATTGCAGAGTATTTCCGCACTCCGCTGGCGACCTCCATTGCCGGCGGCCCACGGATCTCCAACAGCGACAGCCCAATCCCTGGCGGCGGCGATGACGTCACCCAGCAGAAGGGGGAGGTGCAGCGCCAGCCTAACGTCGAAGAGCTGCGCCAGAAGATGGAGCAGTCTCGTCTGAGCAAGCTGCGCGGCGATCTCGATCAGCTGATCGAGGCCGATCCAAAGCTGCGCGCGCTGCGTCCGCACCTGAAAATTGACCTGGTGCAGGAGGGGCTGCGTATTCAGATTATCGATAGCCAGAACCGGCCGATGTTTAAAACCGGCAGCGCCGAGGTAGAGCCGTATATGCGCGATATTCTGCGTGCGATTGCGCCGGTGTTAAACAATATTCCTAACCGTGTCAGCCTCTCTGGCCACACAGATGACTTCCCGTATGCCAACGGCGAGCGCGGCTACAGCAACTGGGAGCTCTCTGCCGACCGTGCTAACGCCTCGCGGCGCGAGCTGGTTGCAGGCGGGCTGGACGATGGAAAAGTGCTGCGCGTGGTTGGCATGGCCGCCACCATGCGCCTGAGCGACAAAGGCTCCAATGACGCCATTAACCGTCGTATCAGTCTTTTAGTACTTAACAAACAAGCAGAACAGGCAATTCTGCACGAAAACGCCGAAAGCCAAAACGAGCCGGTAAGTGTATTACAACAGCCGGGGGCACAGCCTCAGGCGACCGTTCCCACATCGCCACAACCCGATCCGAGGTGATAGCGTGAGCATGGATATTAGCGATTTTTATCAGACATTTTTTGATGAAGCTGACGAGTTGTTGGCTGACATGGAGCAACACCTGCTGGATCTGGTGCCGGAAGCGCCCGATTCAGAGCAGCTCAACGCCATTTTTCGTGCGGCCCACTCCATAAAGGGAGGAGCAGGCACGTTTGGCTTTACCATTTTGCAGGAGACCACGCACCTGATGGAAAACCTGCTGGATGAGGCCCGGCGCGGAGAGATGCAGCTCAATACCGACATTATTAACCTGTTTTTGGAAACCAAAGATATTATGCAGGAACAGCTCGACGCCTATAAAAGCTCGCAAGAGCCAGATGCTGCCAGCTTTGAGTATATCTGCAATGCGCTGCGCCAGCTGGCGCTGGAAGCGAAAGGCGAAGTACCTGCCGCTGCGGCCGGTGGCGCTAAGCTGACCGTTGTCGATAATGCCCAGGCCGTCGCTGATACCGCGTCCGTCGCCGCGCCTGCGGCTGCTAACGATGGCAAACTGCGCATTGTCCTGTCGCGTCTGAAAGAGGGCGAAGTCAACCTGCTGGAGGACGAGCTGAAAAACCTGGCCACCCTCAGCGACGTCGTCAAAGGCGCGGATTCTCTGAGCGCGACGCTGGAAGGCGGCGTTAGCGAGGATGACCTGGTTGCCGTGCTGTGCTTCGTGATCGAGCCGGATCAAATAAGCTTTACCGATGCGCCAGCTGCGGCCCCCGCTAGCGAGGCTGCACCTGCAGCCCCGACGCTGGTCGCCCAGCCTGTAGCGGCTGCCCCTGTCGCGCAAAGCGCACCGCGCGAGCAGCCTGCCGCCCGTCAGGAGCGCGCAGAAAAACCGGCCCGCGTCAGCGAATCTACCAGCATCCGCGTTGCCGTTGAAAAAGTGGATCAGCTAATCAACCTCGTCGGCGAACTGGTGATCACCCAGTCGATGCTGGCCCAGCGCTCTAACGAGCTGGATCCGGTCAATCATGGCGATCTGATCACCAGCATGGGTCAGCTGCAGCGTAACGCCCGCGATCTGCAAGAGTCGGTGATGTCCATCCGTATGATGCCGATGGAGTACGTCTTTAGCCGCTTCCCGCGCCTGGTGCGCGACCTGGCGAGCAAGCTTAACAAACAGATCGAACTGACGCTGCTGGGCAGCTCGACCGAGCTGGATAAGAGCCTGATCGAGCGCATTATCGACCCGTTAACGCACCTGGTGCGTAACAGCCTCGACCACGGCATTGAACTGCCGGACACCCGCGTTGCCGCTGGAAAATCCCCGGTCGGTAACCTGACCCTTTCCGCCGAGCATCAGGGCGGCAATATCTGCATCGAAGTGATCGACGACGGCGCAGGCCTCAACCGCGAGCGCATTCTGGCGAAAGCGGTATCGCAGGGCATGGCGGTGCATGAAAACATGACCGACGAAGAGGTTGGCATGCTGATCTTCGCCCCTGGCTTCTCCACGGCAGAGCAGGTGACCGACGTCTCCGGCCGCGGCGTGGGCATGGACGTGGTGAAACGTAACATCCAGGAGATGGGCGGCCACGTTGAGATCCAGTCGAAGCAGGGCGCAGGCACCACCATCCGCATTCTGCTGCCGCTGACGCTGGCGATCCTCGACGGCATGTCGGTGAAGGTGAGCGACGAGGTCTTTATCCTGCCGCTGAACGCGGTGATGGAGTCCCTGCAGCCGCGTGAAGAGGATCTGCATCCGCTGGCGGGCGGCGAGCGCGTGCTGGAAGTACGCGGCGAATATCTGCCGCTGGTTGAGCTGTGGAAAGTCTTTGACGTCGACGGCGCTAAAACAGAAGCGACGAAAGGCATCGTGGTGATCCTGCAAAGCGCAGGCCGCCGCTACGCGCTGCTGGTGGATCAGCTTATTGGTCAGCACCAGGTTGTCGTGAAGAACCTTGAGAGCAACTACCGTAAGGTGCCAGGCATCTCCGCTGCAACTATTCTCGGCGATGGCAGCGTGGCGCTGATCGTCGATGTTTCGGCGTTACAGGGATTAAACCGTGAGCAACGTGTGGCGCACACAGCCGCCTGATTTAGTTAAAAAGGTAAAAATATGACCGGTATGAGTAATGTAACGAAACTGGCTGGTGAGCCATCGGGTCAGGAATTTCTGGTATTCACGTTAGGCGATGAAGAGTACGGCATCGATATCCTGAAAGTGCAGGAGATCCGCGGTTACGATCAGGTAACCCGTATTGCCAACACTCCGGATTTTATTAAAGGGGTGACTAACCTGCGCGGTGTGATTGTGCCCATCGTCGATCTGCGGGTTAAATTCAGCCAGCAGGACGTTGAGTATAACGATAACACCGTGGTGATCGTGCTCAATCTCGGCCAGCGCGTGGTCGGAATTGTGGTCGATGGCGTCTCTGACGTGCTGTCGCTGGCTTCCGATCAGATCCGTCCTGCGCCGGAGTTTGCCGTTACCCTCTCAACGGAGTATCTCACCGGCCTCGGCGCGCTGGGTGACCGCATGCTGATCCTGGTCAACATCGAGAAGCTGCTTAACAGCGACGAGATGGCCCTGCTGGATAGCGCAACGGCGCACGTTGCCTGATATGCCCTTCAACGCTCCCGGCCCCGGGAGCGTTTTTTAACCGCTTTTCATGCCGCTTCTTCATTACTCATTAATAAACTTTAAGTTTTGCTTAAACCCACAATGCAACACCAGACAATATATTGTGAAGCAGATCACGCGATAATGAATATATCATTCCCGTTGCACTTTGTTACGAGCTGTTAACAAGCTTAATTGATTGAAAGATAATGCAATTTTGTGTCAATACGCCGATGGTTTGAGCAGGCCTTTACAGGGTGGTTCTTTGCAACCCCGTAAGCTAAATTTCTGTTAATCCTGCTTTTTCACTGAGGCGACAACATGAACAGAAAAATCCTCCTCGTTTTGGCAAGCGGTGCGCTGGCGCTGGCCGGGCATACTGCCAATGCGGTAACCAGCAGTGGGACCATCAACGCAACGCTGACCTTAACCAACGGCTGCCTGATCAATGGCTCGCCGAACCAGAGCGGTATTAACTTCGGCTCTCTGGACTTCGGTACCCATCCCGCGACCTTCTCCGAGCTCACCACTCAGCTCACCGGAGCTAACGGCGGCAACAGCTTTGCTATCCAGTGCACCACCGACACCTATACCGTGCAGATCACCGGCACCACCAATACCGTTGCGCCTGCCACGGTAGTGGGAACACCCGGCACGCCAGCGCGCTATTTGGTTAACACCGCTAATGCAACCCAGGGCGTAGCCTACAGCCTCTACAGCGACAGCGGCTTCAGTAACGTCATCGCCAATAACGCTCCGCTGCCGGTGGCCTCCACTGCCGGAGGCGTGAATAACTACACCCTCTTTGGCCGCATCCAGGGGGGTGGCAACAGCGTGACCGTCGTCCCTGGCACCTACTCCGATACGATAAACGTGAGCGTGATCTACTGACGCCAGCGCAATGAAGCCTGAGGGAGTTGACACGCTCCCGGCGCCTGGCCGAAGCATGCTACGCATTGTCTTTGGTTTGGGGCTGCTGGGGTGGGCAGGGAGCGCCACCGCGCTGACGGTTAGCACTCAGTCATTTCAGGTTGGGGCAACCATTGCGGCAGGATGCTCGGTAGTCAGCGGCAGCGGAGGTCTGCTCGGCTCCCTGGACTTTGGGAGTCGCAGCGGCGTGGCGAGCGGGCAGGTCACCACCAGCTTTGTACCTAACAGCGCGCTCTCTCTCGCCTGCACCCCTGGGGTGGCATTAAGCATGAGCATCAACGGTGGTCTGCACTACGGCACCGTGCGCAACATGCAGCGCAGCGGGGGCACGGATCGCGTGCCTTACCGGCTCTATCGCAGCAGCACGCTGGCGGCCAACACGGAAATTGGCGTTAACCAGGCGTTCTCAATCACCTACAGCGATAGCAACAATATCGCGCTGACGCTATTTGGCGCGGCGCAGCTCACGGGGTTTAGCCCTGCAGGAAATTATACCGATCAGCTGACCGTAACGTTGTCTTGGTAATGTTATACAGGGAGAAGGATCATGAAAACCATTATGGGCCGAAGCCAACTGGCGGGTGCGCTGCTCGCGACAGCGCTCGTAGGGGTGGCGCAGCAGGCGCAGGCGGCAGCCACCATTCTACTCTGGCCGATCGATCCCTGGCTGGCCGCCGATGCGAAAGCGACCGAGCTGTGGATCCAGAACCAAGGGAATACGCCGACGACGATGCAGGTGCGCATCATGCGCTGGACCCAGGAGGGCGGCCATGAACGCTATCAGGCCCAGCAGGATGTGGTCGCCAGCCCGCCCATTGTGCGAATCGATAAAGGCAGCAAGCAGCTGATTCGCCTGATCAAGCAGAGTCAGGTTCCCGCCGGCATTGAGCAAGGCTACCGGATTATCGTGGATGAGATCCCCCAGCCCGCAAGCGGAGATTCACCGCAGATTGGCTTGAAAATTCAGATGCGTTACTCCATTCCGCTATTTGTCTATGGTCCGGGGGTGGAGACCACGACCGAGGGGGCAAACCATGCCCTGGTTAATACCCGTGACCTGAGCTGGCGGGTGATCCGCGAGGGGGGGAGACCCGCTCTGGAGGTACGCAACCGCAGCGATGTGCACGTGCGCTTGAGTCAGGTTAGCGTGCAGCAGGGCAGCCAGCGGCGCGAGCTGGCCGACGGCCTGCTGGGATACGTGCTGCCTGGCGCAGCGCGCAGTTGGCCGCTCCCCTCTGGGCTGAGCAATCCGACGACCATGACGGCGACGATTAATGCCAGGGATACCAAATGGCAGTCGTCTCCCGCAAACTGATCCTGCCGCTGATGATGCTGCTGGGGGGAGTGACGGATGCGCTGGCAGAGGAGGGGGATGACGCCCTGCCGCCGCCGCCGGACGCGCAGGCCATTAACGCTCAGGCGGTCTTCCACCTTTCGCTGGTGGTCAACTATTACGATACCGAACTCGTGGTGCCCGTTACGCGGCGTCAGGGGAGCTATATTGTAGCCAACGGCGATCTGCAGCGGGCCGGGATCCCCGCGGAGCATCTCCCGCCGGGAGACGTTGATCTCTCGACGCTGGCCGACGTTCGCACCGAATATGACAGCAATCGCCAGCGGCTGCTGCTGTTTGTGCCTCGCGCGTGGGTTGGGGATCGCGCCACCTCCTTTAGCGGCGAAACCGCGCGTGCCAAACCGCACTACGGGCGGGGCGCGCTGCTCAACTATGACATCTATACCAGCAGCACCGAACATGCTGGCAGCCAGGCCTCCCTGTGGCATGAGTTTCGCTACTTCGACAGCAACGCGGTGTTCTCCTCTACCGGCACGCTGCGGGAATATCTCTCCGGCACCGCCGGGCAAAACCAGGGTTATACCCGCTACGATACCACGCTGCTGTTTACCAATGAGGAGGACGCTACCGAGTGGCAGCTAGGGGACGTTATCTCCGACTCGCTGAACTGGAGCAGCAGCGTGCGCATGGGCGGGATCCGCTACGGACGCGACTTCTCGCTGCGTCCGGACCTGGTCACCTGGCCGCTGCCAGCCTTTACCGGCGAGGCGGCGGTGCCGACGGCGGTAGACGTCTTTATCAACGGCTACCGGGCCGGATCCACCCAGCTGCAGCCCGGCCCCTTTACCCTGACCAATCTGCCCTATATTAACGGGGCGGGAGATGCGGTGCTGGTCACCACTGACGCGCTGGGACGCCAGGTTAGCACCACGCTGCCGTTCTACGTCTCCAGCGACGTGCTGAAGAGTGGCATTACCGATGGGGCCGTCACCCTCGGCAGTCTGCGGCGTAACTACGGCATTGACGACTTCAACTATGGTCCGGCGGCGGGCAGCGGCTCCCTGCGCTACGGGGTAACGGACTATTTCACCTTTGAAGGCCACGGCGAAGCCGCAGAAGATCTGACCCTCGGCGGCGCGGGCGGGGTAGTGAAGCTGGGCCAGTACGGCGTGGTGAACTCGTCGTGGACGGAGAGCCGGATGCGCGGCAGCAGCGGCAGCCAGTTTAACTGGGGCTACCAGTACAGCACCAGCGTCTTCAGCATCGCCACCCAGCATACCCGCCGCGAGCGCGGTTTTGGCAACCTGGCCCTCTATGATCAGACTATCGTTTACGATGACGATCGCCAGCCGCTGGCGACCTTGAGCCGTAATAGCGATCAATATTCGCTGACCTTTAACATGGGCGACTATGGCAACGTTGGCGCGGCCTGGATTGGCGTCCGCAGCTTCGATAACCAGAAGACCGAGCTGCTGAACCTCTCCTGGAGCCGTAACCTGTGGGGCAGCAGCAGCCTCTACCTGGCGGCCAGCCACGATAAGCAGCGGGACGACTGGAGCTTTGCTATGTCGCTGCAAATTCCTATCGGCGAGCGAGATAGCGCGGCCATCAGCGTAGAGAAAACCCCAGATGCAGGCACCAGCCAACGCATCAACTACAACCACGCAATGCCTACCGACGGCGGCTTCGGCTGGAATATGGCGTTCGCCCGCCAGCCGCAGTCGGATAACTATCAGCAGGCCACGCTCAACTGGCGCAACAACAGCGTGGAATTACAGGGAGGCGGCTACGGCGAGCGAGGGATGATGACCTGGTGGGGCGAGGCGCTGGGTTCGCTGGTGCTGATGGACGGCCAGCTCTTTGCGGCTAACAAGATCAACGACGCCTTTGTGGTGGTCAGCACCGGAGGCAATGCCAACGTGCCGGTAAGCTATGAGAACCAGCCGGTAGGTAAGACCAATGATAAAGGCTATCTGCTGGTGAGCGGTGTCTCGGCGTACTATCCCGCCAGCTACAGTATCAATACCCTTAATCTGCCAGCCGATACGCGCCTGAAAGAGACCGAGCGGCGGATCGCCCTGCGACGCCAGAGCGGCTACCTGGTAGAGTTTCCGATGGAGCAGGAGCGGGTCGCCAGCGTGATCCTGCACGATGCCCAGGGGCATGCCCTGCCGGTAGGCAGCCAGGTCTACCGCGAAGGCCGCGCGCCGACGCCGGTGGGCTATGACGGCATCGCTTTTCTGGAAAACCTCAGCGACGTGAACGCCCTGCGCGTGAGCACGCCGGATAACCGCACCTGCTATGCCCGCCTCACGATCGGCGCAAATCCCGATCATAAATTACAGACCTACGGGCCGCTTACCTGTGAGGAGAGACGCTGATGCGCCGCGCTATTCTGCTTTTTCTGCTGCTGATGGGATGCAGCCCGCTGGCGTGGTCGGCCTGTACGGTAACGCCTACCAACGGCGTTTTTGGTACCGTCACCTCGTTTGCGCTTAACAGCACCGAGCAGGAGATCAGCGGCAGCCTGACGGTTCAGTGCGATGCGGTGTTGCTGAATCTGTTGACCGGGAACGCGATCACCATGCAGCTGAGCAGCGCCAGCGCCGCGGTCAGCAACCGGGCGATCCTGCGCCGGGTGGATAACCCGGCCAGCACCGATACCATCCCGGTGCGGCTGTGCGGGGCCGCAGGGTGCAATAACAACAGCGAGACGCTGATTGGCGGCAGCTATACCTGGAGCGGAAACGCGCTGCTCGATCTGCTGAATACCCGGCGCATTGTGCTGCCGATCTATTTTCGCACGCTCTCCGGGCAGACCGTGGCGGCGGGCCAGTACCAGGCCACCTTCAACCTCAACGTCACCTATAACATCTGCTCGCTGGGCCTGCTCGGCGGCTGCGGCTCGTGGCAGACCGGCACCGTGCCCCTCGCCGTGACGGCGACCATCAGCATTACCAACGACTGCATTACCATCACCGCGCCAAACGTCAACTTCGGCAGCGCGCCGCTGGTCAAAAACTTCCCGGCGGTGGCGCAGGGCGTCGCGGTGACCTGCACCAAAGGCAGCGTCTATAGCGTAGGGATCAACAACGGCAGCAACGCCAGCGGCAACGTGCGCAATATGGCCTCGGGCAATAACCGCTTAAGCTACGAAATCTACAAAGGCAGCACCAGCGACCGCTGGGGCAGCAGCGGCACCGAACGCTGGGCCAGCAGCGCCTCGTCACTGCTCAGCGCCAACGGCCTGGTGCGTACCTATAACTATACGGCCCGGGTGTTAACTAACCAGGCAACGCCGCCCGCCGGAACCTATAGCGATACGGTGGTGGTGGATATCGCCTTTTAATCAATTAGGTGCGTAGCGGATTATTTCCCTTTCGCAAATGTAAAGTTCCCGTCCCACATGCCGATAACACCGTTAATAAGTCATCAATAAGGTGTTGCATGTTGAACCGTATCCGCGTTGTCACAATGCTCATGATGGTGCTGGTGGTTTTTGCACTTCTGCAGCTGGTATCGGGTGGTCTGTTGTTCTCGTCACTGAAGCAGAACCAGCAGAGCTTTGCTGATGCTAACGATCTTCGTCTGCAGCAGACCGAGCTGACCAAAACCTGGGAGCTGATGCTGCAAACGCGCATCAACCTCAGCCGTTCGTCAGCGCGAATGATGATGGATCCAGCCAATCAACAGAGCAGCGCCAAAACCGATCTGCTGAAGAGCGCCCATGCTTCACTGGCCGATGCGGCAAAACACTATGACGCCTACAAAGCGCTGCCCACCGTGCCGGCTATGGCCCAGGTCAGCCAGCAGCTTGATGATAAGTATCGCACCTACAGCGCCGCGCTCACGGACCTGATCCAGTTCCTGGAGAGCGGCAATATGGACGCCTTCTTCGCCCAGCCAACCCAGGGAATGCAGAATGCCATGGGTGATGCGCTGGGGCAGTATGCCCAGCTCAGCAGCGAGCTCTACCACAACGCCTTTACCCAGAGCACCCACGACTACCGCTTCGCCCAGTGGCAGATGGCGATCCTCGCCCTGGCGCTGGTGATTATTCTGGCCGCGGTGTGGTATGGCATTCGCCATATCCTGCTTAATCCGCTGGCTAACGTGATCCGTCACATCCGTGAGATCGCCAGCGGCGATCTGACCCAAACTCTGGTCATTAACGGGAAAAACGAAATTACCGAGCTGGCGGGGAGCGTTGAGCATATGCAGCGTTCGCTGATCGATACCGTGACCAACGTGCGCCGGGGCTCGGATGCGATCCACAGCGGAACCAGCGAAATCGCCGCCGGTAACAACGATCTCTCTTCCCGTACCGAGCAGCAGGCCTCTGCGCTGGAGCAGACCGCCGCCAGCATGGAGCAGCTCACCGCCACCGTGAAGCAGAACGCCGATAACGCACGTCAGGCTTCGCAGCTGGCGCTCAGCGCCTCCGAAACCGCCGGACGCGGGGGCAAGGTGGTGGACGGCGTGGTGAAAACCATGCACGACATCGCCGCCAGCTCAAAGAAAATCGCCGATATCACCAGCGTGATCGACGGCATTGCCTTCCAGACCAATATTCTGGCGCTTAACGCTGCCGTAGAGGCCGCTCGTGCGGGCGAGCAGGGGCGCGGCTTTGCCGTCGTCGCCGGTGAGGTACGTAACCTCGCCAGCCGCAGCGCCAACGCAGCTAAAGAGATCAAAGCGTTAATTGAAGATTCCGTCTCGCGCGTGGATACCGGCTCGGTGCTGGTAGAGAGCGCCGGGGAGACCATGAACGATATCGTCAATGCGGTCACCCGGGTGACTGACATTATGGGCGAGATTGCCTCTGCCTCCGATGAGCAGAGCAAAGGCATCGACCAGGTGGCGCTGGCGGTATCGGAGATGGACAGAGTGACACAGCAGAACGCGTCGCTGGTAGAAGAGTCTGCGGCCGCCGCAGCAGCATTAGAAGAACAGGCCAGTCGACTCACGCAGGCGGTCTCTGCTTTCCGCCTTGCTGCCGTCCCTGAAAATCCGGCGCAGCGCCGCTCGCAGGGAGGGGAGTTCACCTCCGCCCCCGCCAGCAGACGTCAGCTCAGTACCGGGCAGGATGATAACTGGGAAACTTTTTGATCGTATTGATATTGCGGCATTAGCCGCCTGATGGGAGCGTAGATGTTTAATCGTATTCGTATCTCGACCACACTGTTTATCTTACTGATTGTTTGCGGTCTGTTGCTGGTGGGAAGCAACGGCCTCTCTTTCTGGGCCTTCCGCGATGGTTTCCAGCATCTTGAGCAGGTTGAAAAGAGCAACCACCAGCGCAACACGCTGGCCCAGATGCGCGCCGTGTTACTGCAGACCAGCACCTCGTTGAACAAGGCGGGCACGCTGACCGCCTTAAGCTATCCGCCGGATGATATCAAAGGGTTGATGAGTGCGGCCCGCAGCAACCTGCAGTTAGCCGCCGCCCAGCTTAAAGAGTTTGATGCGATCGAGGTGATCTCACCGGAAGGGGAGAAGCTCAAGGCGCAGGCGAAGACCACCTACGGCACGTGGATGAGCGACTTAGAGCATCAGGCGACCTGGCTTGAGAATAACCAGCTCTCTGATTTTATGACCGCACCGGTACAGCAGTCCCAGGATGCCTTTGAGACAACCTTTACGGCCTGGCAGCACTATATCGATCGCTTTGTCGTGACCGCAACGGCAGCCAGCCGTACCAACTACCACATGTCGGCGGCAACCTTTATTACCGTATTGATTCTGGCGGCGGCGTTAATCTCCGCCGGTCTGCTCTGGTCACGCAGAATGATTGTGCAGCCGCTGGCGATCATCAGCAGCCACTTTGACAGCATCGCCGGGGGCGACCTGGCGCGGCCGATCTCAGTCTATGGCCGCAACGAAATCTCAGCCATTTTTGCCAGTTTGAAAAAGATGCAGACCGCGCTGCGCACCACGGTGGCCAACGTGCGCGAAGGCAGCGTGTCGATGCACACCGGCATCTCAGAAATTGCTGCAGGCAATAACGATCTCTCGGCGCGCACCGAGCAGCAGGCAGCGTCGCTGGCCGAAACCGCTGCCAGCATGGAGCAGCTCACCGCCACGGTGTCCCAGAACGCGGACAACGCCCGTCAGGCGTCAGTACTCTCTCACGGCGCGGCGGAAACCGCGAGAAAAGGCGGGGAGCAGACCTCACGGGTCGCTGACACTATGCATGATATCGCCACCAGCTCACAGAAGATTGGCGACATCATTAGCGTGATCGACGGCATTGCCTTCCAGACCAATATCCTGGCACTGAACGCCGCCGTTGAGGCGGCACGGGCGGGGGAGCAGGGGCGTGGTTTTGCCGTCGTAGCCGGCGAAGTACGCAACCTGGCCAGCCGCAGCGCCGAGGCGGCGAAAGAGATCAAAGGGTTAATTGAAGATTCCGTTGCCCGCGTGCAGCAGGGTTCCGCCCTGGTGGATACGGCGGCGCAGACCATGACGGACATCGTCCGCTCTGTCACCCAGGTGAATGACATCATGGGCGAAATTGCTTCCGCCTCCGATGAGCAGCGCCGGGGTATCGAGCAGGTCGCGCTGGCGGTCAGCCAGATGGATCAGGTTACGCAGCAGAACGCCTCTCTGGTCGAGGAGGCTGCTGCGGCAACCGAACAGTTAGCGCACCAGGCGGACCGTCTTACGTCCCAGGTTGCGGTATTTAAGTTAGATGAACAAATCGGTCAACCCGACGTGGCACCCCCCAGGGCTGTGCCGGCATTATCCTGAAAGTAATTGAGAAGGCGCTATGACATCACCACTGCCCAACGGGCAAACGTCATTAACTATGCAGTTCCCTCAGCGCCTTGCGCTGTCCGACGCGCATTTTCGTCGGATATGTCAATTGATTTACCAGCGTGCGGGGATCGTGCTGGCTGACCATAAGCGAGACATGGTCTACAACCGGCTGGTACGCCGCCTGCGCACGCTGGGGCTGGATGATTTTGGCCGCTACCTGAGCATGCTGGAGGCGAACCAGAGCAGCGCCGAGTGGCAGGCATTTATCAACTCGCTGACCACTAACCTGACCGCCTTCTTCCGTGAAGCTCATCACTTCCCGGTGCTGGCCGATCACGCCCGCAAGCACAGCGGTGAGTACCGCGTCTGGAGCGCCGCCGCGTCGACCGGCGAAGAGCCTTACTCGCTCGCCATTACCCTGGCAGATGCGTTGGGCATGGTGCAGGGGCGCTGGAAAGTGATCGCCAGCGATATCGACACCGAGGTGCTGGAGAAAGCCCGCAGCGGCATCTACCGCCTGGACGAGCTGAAAACGCTCTCCCCCCAGCAGCTGCAGCGCTACTTTATGCGCGGCACCGGGCCCCATGCCGGGCTGGTGCGGGTGCGTCAGGAGCTGGCGAACTTCGTCGACTTCCAGCCGATCAACCTGCTGGATAAGCAGTACAACGTGCCGGGCCCGTTCGACGCTATTTTTTGTCGTAACGTGATGATCTATTTTGATAAAACGACGCAGCAGGACATTTTGCGCCGCTTCGCCCCAATGCTTAAGCCTGACGGACTGATGTTCGCTGGGCATTCGGAGAATTTCAGCAACCTTGTGCGCGAGTTTACCCTGCGTGGGCAGACGGTTTATGCGCTGAGTAAGGATAAAGCATGAGTAAAATCAGGGTTCTGTCTGTTGATGACTCCGCGCTGATGCGCCAGATCATGACGGAGATTATCAACAACCACAGTGATATGGAGATGGTGGCTACCGCGCCGGATCCGCTGGTCGCGCGGGATTTAATCAAGAAATACAATCCGGATGTTCTGACCCTGGACGTTGAAATGCCGCGCATGGATGGCCTCGACTTTCTTGAGAAGCTGATGCGCCTGCGGCCGATGCCGGTGGTGATGGTCTCCTCCCTGACCGGGAAGGGCTCTGAAGTAACCCTGCGCGCGCTGGAGCTGGGCGCAATTGACTTCGTCACCAAGCCACAGCTGGGGATCCGTGAGGGCATGCTCGCCTATAGCGAGATGATTGCCGAGAAGGTGCGTACCGCCTCGCGGGCCAAGCTGGCCGCGCACAATCCGGTCTCCGCCCCGGCCACCCTGAAAGCCGGACCGCTATTAAGCTCGGAAAAGCTGCTGGCGATCGGCGCATCAACCGGCGGAACAGAGGCAATTCGCCATGTACTCCAGCCATTGCCGCTCTCCAGTCCCGGTATTCTTATTACCCAGCACATGCCGCCGGGCTTTACCCGTTCGTTCGCTGAGCGTCTGAACAAGCTCTGCCAGATCAGCGTAAAAGAGGCGGAGGACGGCGAGCGCGTGCTGCCGGGTCATGCCTATATTGCCCCTGGCGATAAGCACATGGAGCTGGCGCGCAGCGGCGCAAACTATCAGATCAAGATTCACGACGGACCGCCGGTTAACCGGCATCGTCCGGCGGTAGACGTGCTGTTTCATTCGGTCGCGAAACACGCGGGGCGCAACGCCGTGGGGGTGATCCTCACCGGCATGGGTAACGACGGCGCGGCCGGTATGTTAGCAATGCACCAGGCGGGCGCCTGGACGATTGCGCAAAATGAAGCAAGTTGTGTGGTGTTCGGCATGCCGCGCGAAGCTATCAATATGGGTGGCGTAAGCGAAGTGGTCGATCTTAGCCAGGTAAGCCAGCAGATGCTGGCAAAAATCAGTGCCGGACAGGCAATACGTATTTAACGAGGAGTGTAGTTTTATGGCGGACAAAGAGCTCAAGTTTCTGGTTGTGGATGACTTTTCCACCATGCGTCGCATCGTGCGCAACCTGCTGAAAGAGCTGGGTTTCAATAACGTAGAAGAGGCAGAGGACGGCGTTGATGCGCTGAACAAGCTCCAGGCGGGCGGGTTTGGCTTCGTTATCTCCGACTGGAACATGCCCAACATGGATGGCCTGGAGCTGCTGAAAACCATTCGCGGCAACAGCGCCATGGCTTCCCTGCCGGTACTGATGGTGACCGCAGAGGCGAAGAAAGAGAACATCATTGCGGCCGCCCAGGCGGGTGCAAGTGGTTACGTGGTGAAGCCGTTCACGGCAGCAACCCTGGAAGAGAAACTCGGTAAAATCTTCGAGAAACTCGGCATGTGAGGACCGGATGATGATGATGCAACCGCAAATTAAACCTTCGGATGAGCACACGCCCGGAGACATTATCGCCCGTATCGGCAGCCTGACGCGCATGCTGCGCGACAGCCTGCGCGAGCTGGGCCTTGACCAGGCGATTGCCGAAGCGGCGGAAGCGATCCCCGATGCCCGCGATCGTCTGGACTATGTTGTGCAGATGACGGCCCAGGCCGCCGAGCGTGCGTTAAACAGCGTAGAAGCTTCGCAGCCGCATCAGGATGCGATGGAGAGCGGCGCGAAATCGCTGACCAAACGTTGGGACGCGTGGTTTGAGAACCCGATTGAGCTGACCGACGCTAAAGAGCTGGTGAAAGACACTCGTCAGTATCTTGGCGACGTGCCGGGCCACACCAGCTTCACCAACGCCCAGCTGCTGGACATCATGATGGCGCAGGATTTCCAGGACCTGACCGGTCAGGTGATCAAACGCATGATGGATGTGATCCAGGAGATTGAGCGTCAGCTGCTGATGGTGCTGCTGGATAACATGCCAGAGCCCTCCTCGCGGCCAAAGCGCGAGAACGAAAGCCTGCTCAACGGGCCGCAGCTCGACACCACCAAAGCGGGCGTCGTGGCCAGCCAGGACCAGGTCGACGACCTGCTGGACAGCCTCGGCTTCTGATTAAAAACCCCGCCTCTGCTGGTAAAGAGAGGCGGGTTAATTGGTACGCAACTGCGTCACGTCGACGCTATGGCCTGTCTCGGTTTCACATAACCGATTTAGAAGCAAATTGTACTCAACATCGTCAAAGCTGCTGGTGTCATAATGCGTAAGCTCATAATGCTGTAATGTCGAATAGCTGTAACGAAGTAGGGCATTATGTAAGAAATCACTCAAAAAAGGCCCCAACGTCTTTACCTGCTTGTTATAGATAGTACGTAAGATTTTTACGACCGAACCGGTTTCGTTCGGCGTAGCATCCAGCACCAGCTCAAGATAGCCCCGCTTCAGGTTTTGCAGATAATTTTCTGGTGTAAGGATTTCATCGCGATGGACATCGTACAGTACCGCATCCCATGACATTAGCGTGGTATGAAGCAGACTCCTTGCATCTTCTAAAGGGATAATGTTCTCTTTAAACGCCCAGGTGTCGTTGAGACACCAGATATCAAAATCCAACGAGCAGTAGCGAAAACGTATGCCGCCAAGTTTATTGGTGACGAAATGCTCCATATGAAAGTGGGATAGCAGGTATAGCAAATCCTCACGTTCGCCAGCGAACACGATATCGATATCAGATGTAAACCCTTCGCGCCCAAAGAGTCCAATGTCCCGAAGCATACCACCGAAAATCCAGGCTCGATGTTGGGCAGCAACTGCGTCAATCAACGCCCGGGCTGCCCGCTGTTCCTCTCCGGATGCAAAGAAATTATCAATGCGCTGCTTTAGGGCATGATGCGTTTTGGCTACGTTCATACTCATAAAGGGATTTTAGCTCATCGTGAAACCGTATCAAATAGTTATCGGTCATACCTGAGATAGCATCAGAAAGCAGCTGCGCTTCTTTGTAGAGCACCGGCAGCGTGTTATTTTCATCTTCAAAGATACGTCGATAGTTTTCTGAAATACGGCCGTAGGCGTAGCGGCCAAAAGGTGTATTAGAGAGGTAGACATCGCGGAATTTCTGGTCGCCTTTTTGCTCTTTTTCTTGCTCGCGCTTCGTTTTATGCCCATGAATGCCAACCCACAGCATGTCCATCAGGCTTTGAATGTAGTTTGAACCCTGTAGCTCCAGTTTGAGTACGGAAGGGTGACGATAGCCACGTGTTTTATCAAAATCTTTCAGTGCCTCGCACAAGGCTTTTGCCGAACTTACACCAATAAGATCCGTCATTGTACAGCTATGGCTCATGAGTTTGTCTATATGACGAATGAAAGCATCTACAACGCTGTTCACAAGCGCAATTGTTGATTTGACGCGGAACATTTGCATGTTCATATCGTTGATTTCAGCAGGGGTGAGATCGCGCTGCTGCTCTCTATATTCGCTGTTCTTTTTCTTTGTTTGCTCAACCACCTCATTGATAATGGCGTCTTTACCCTCGTTCCAGCATTCGAGATGATCGATAAGGTCGTGATAGGAGGCGAGACCTTTTTTGACCGTATCTTCGGCATCGAGAACGGAATAAGCAATGTCATCACAGGCCTCCATCAGCCAGGTAAAAGGATGACGCACGCCTTCAGCCAGCCCGGTCTCTTTCCAGACCTCTTCGACAACCTTCTCTTCAGAATAAAAGTATCCATGCTTACTCCAGACGCCGGGCGAAAGAGTGTAAGAGGAGCTGGGATATTTGATCAGGGCCGCAAGTGTGGCATAGGTCAAATTTAAACCATAGGTATCGTTAAGGATCTGTAGCTTGGTGACTAATCTGAACGTCTGAGAGTTGCCGTCGAATTTAAAAAAGTCATTAAAAATAGAGGGGTTGTCAATCTCCTCAGACTCTTCTACTGCCTTTTTCAAATGGCGTTTGTACCAGGCACGCATAGCCGCCTCACCCTGATGACCAAAGGGCGGATTGCCAAGATCGTGTGCTAGCCCAATGGCAGCCAGCAGAGCAGGGACGTCACGTTCAACGCAAAGGTCCATAGGTAAAGGACCAAAAACCTCCTCTTTCAGATCAAAGGCCAGCCGCATACCGATACCGCGAGCGAAGTTGGCGACTTCATGTGAATGCGTCAACCGCGTACGCACGCTATCGTTACGATCGAGCGGATAAACCTGCGTTTTATCAGCCAGACGACGCGTTGGTGCAGCGAATAAGAGACGATCAAAATCACGTTCAATCTCCTGTCGCCACTCCTGAGACGGCGGAGCCTGCAAATGTGTTACTGCCTCGTTTTGCTTGCGTTTATTTTTCCTGCGCTCGCTGTTGAGTAACCGTGACCACTGCATAAAAAACCCTCTTATTAGTAAGGGGTTTAGGCTAGCAAATGCGTCTCAGCTCGGCTACCTTGCCGCTGCGCTTTTCTACAGATTTCGACCAGCCCCGCAAAGCGCGAGAGTACGGTTACATTCAAAATTGCACTTAACGCCGAAAAGCCCGCCTTTTAGCCTCGTTTATTCGCCCATTGTTCGGGATTGTCTCAGGCATCATGATACAAAATTGTATCAGCGGAATTTATCCCGTGGCTGAAGAAGATAACGAGGACAAAACAGAGGCCCCCACACCCCACCGACTAGAGAAGGCGCGTGAGGAGGGTCAGGTTCCCCGCTCCAAAGAGCTTACATCGCTGCTGATCCTGGTGGTCGGCATCTGTGTAATCTGGATTGGGGGGGAGTCGCTCGCCCGCAGGCTGGCGGGACTGCTCTCATCTGGCCTCCGCTTCGACCACGGTATCGTCAACGATCCCCATCTGATCCTCGGTCAAACCGTTTTGCTGATCAAAGAGGCCATGATTGCGTTGCTGCCGCTTATTACCGGCGTGGTGCTGGTGGCGCTGATCGCCCCGATTTTGCTGGGCGGGCTGGTGTTTAGCGGCAAGTCGCTGCAGTTCCAGTTCTCCAAGCTCAACCCGCTCAGCGGCCTGAAGCGCCTCTTCTCCGCCCAGGTTGGCGCAGAGCTGGTCAAAGCGGTACTGAAAGCCGTGCTGATGGGCGGCGTGGCAGGCCTCTACCTGACCCATAAGTGGCCAGAGATGATGCGCCTGATGAGCGAATCGCCGCTGACGGCCATGAGCAACGCCCTCAACCTGGTGGGCCTCTGCGTACTGCTGGTGGTGCTGGGCATCATTCCAATGGTGGGCTTTGACGTGATTTGGCAGATCTACAGCCACATCAAAAAGCTGCGCATGTCCCGCCAGGATATCCGCGATGAACACAAGCAGAGCGAAGGCGATCCGCACGTGAAAGGGCGTATCCGCCAGATGCAGCGCGCCGCCGCACGTCGCCGCATGATGGCGGACGTGCCCAAGGCTAACGTGGTGGTAACCAACCCGACGCACTACGCCGTGGCGCTGCTGTACGACGAGAACAAGATGAGTGCGCCGAAGGTGCTGGCCAAAGGGGCCGGGCTGGTGGCGTTGCGCATTCGAGAGATTGCCGCTGAAAACCGTATTCCACTGCTGGAAGCGCCGCCGCTGGCGCGTGCGCTCTACCGCCATGCCGATGTCGGCCAGCAGATCCCCGGCCAGCTCTACGCGGCGGTAGCCGAAGTTTTGGCCTGGGTATGGCAGCTCAAACGCTGGAAGCTCGCTGGTGGGCAAGCGCCGGTGAAACCCGCCAATCTTCCGGTGCCTGAAGCACTGGATTTTATGAACGACGAGAAGGACACTGATGAATAATCTGGTGACGATGTTGCGTCTGCCCAGCAACATGAAATCAGGTCAATGGCAGATTCTTGCTGGACCGATACTGATTCTGCTTATCCTGTCAATGATGGTGCTGCCGCTTCCGGCGTTCATCCTTGACCTGCTGTTTACCTTTAACATTGCGCTCTCCATTATGGTGCTGCTGGTGGCGATGTTTACCCAGCGCACGCTGGAGTTCGCCGCGTTCCCGACCATTCTGCTGTTTACCACCCTGCTGCGGCTGGCGCTGAACGTCGCCTCCACGCGTATTATCCTGATGGAAGGGCACACCGGCGGCGCGGCGGCGGGGAAGGTGGTTGAAGCTTTCGGCCACTTCCTCGTGGGCGGTAACTTTGCCATCGGTATCGTGGTGTTCGTTATCCTCGTCATCATCAACTTTATGGTTATTACCAAGGGTGCGGGGCGTATCGCAGAAGTAGGCGCGCGCTTTGTCCTCGACGGGATGCCGGGCAAGCAGATGGCGATCGATGCTGACCTCAACGCTGGAATTATCGGTGAAGAGGAGGCGAAAAAACGCCGCTCGGAAGTGACCCAGGAGGCCGACTTCTACGGCTCCATGGACGGTGCGAGTAAGTTCGTGCGCGGCGATGCCATCGCGGGCATCCTGATCATGGTGATTAACGTTATCGGCGGCCTGCTGGTGGGCGTTCTGCAGCACGGCATGGACATGGGCCACGCGGCGGAGAGCTATACCCTGCTGACCATCGGTGACGGGCTGGTCGCCCAGATCCCGGCCCTGGTGATCTCCACCGCAGCGGGCGTGATCGTGACCCGCGTGGCAACCGATCAGGACGTGGGCCAGCAGATGGTGGGTCAGCTGTTTAGCAACCCGCGCGTGATGCTGCTGAGCGCCGCCGTACTGGGCCTGCTGGGCCTGGTGCCGGGCATGCCAAACTTTGTCTTTCTGCTCTTTACCGCCGGACTGCTGGGCCTTGCCTGGTGGCTGCGCGGACGTGAACAGAAAGCCCCGGTAGAGGCCGCACCGATCAAGATGCCGGAGAACAACCAGGCGGTTGAAGCGACCTGGAACGATGTGCAGCTGGAGGACTCCCTTGGCATGGAGGTGGGTTACCGCCTGATCCCAATGGTGGATTTCCAGCAGGACGGCGAGCTGCTCGGACGTATCCGCAGCATCCGTAAGAAATTTGCCCAGGATATGGGCTTCCTGCCGCCGGTGGTGCACATCCGTGACAATATGGATCTGCCTCCGGCGCGCTACCGTATTCTGATGAAGGGCGTGGAGATCGGCAGCGGTGAGGCCTATCCGGGTCGCTGGCTGGCGATCAACCCCGGCACGGCGGCGGGAACGCTGCCCGGCGAGCAGACGGTGGATCCGGCCTTTGGTCTGGCGGCGATCTGGATCGAGAGCGCCCTGAAAGAGCAGGCGCAGATCCAGGGCTATACCGTGGTAGAGGCCAGCACCGTGGTGGCGACCCATCTTAACCACCTGATCGGTCAGTTCTCTGCCGAGCTGTTTGGCCGCCAGGAGGCGCAGCAGCTGCTGGATCGCGTGAGCCAGGAGATGCCGAAGCTCACCGAAGATCTGGTTCCGGGCGTGGTCACGCTCACCACTCTGCATAAGGTGTTGCAGAACCTGCTGGATGAGAAAGTACCGATTCGCGATATGCGTACCATTCTGGAGACCCTGGCCGAACATGCGCCGATCCAGAGCGATCCGCACGAGCTGACCGCGGTAGTTCGCGTGGCGCTGGGCCGGGCAATCACCCAGCAGTGGTTCCCGGGCACCGGTGAAGTACAGGTAATCGGTCTGGATACGCCGCTTGAGCGTCTGCTGCTGCAGGCGTTGCAGGGTGGTGGTGGCCTGGAGCCGGGCCTGGCGGATCGCCTGCTGGCCCAGACTCAGGAGGCGCTGGCCCGTCAGGAGATGCTTGGTGCGCCGCCGGTGTTGCTGGTGAATCACGCCCTGCGTCCGCTGCTGTCGCGCTTCCTGCGTCGCAGCCTGACCCAGCTGGTAGTGCTCTCCAATATGGAGCTGTCGGATAACCGCAATATCCGCATGACCGCCACCATTGGAGGTAAATAGTGCGTAGAGTATTAGGTCTTCTGCTGGCGCTGCCGCTGCTGGCCCACGCGGCAGGTGAGGGGGCATGGCAGGCGAGCAGCATCGGCATCACCCTTAACCACCGGGGAGAGTCAATGTCGTCTCGACCGCTGGCCTCCTCTCAGCCCGTCTCCGGGCTGATGACGCTGGTGGCGTGGCGCTACGCGCTTAATGGCCCAACCCCGGCCGGGCTGCGGGTGCGTCTCTGCTCGCAGATCCGCTGCACAGAGCTGGACGGAGAGAGCGGCACGACCCACGCCTTCAACGGCATTCCGGCCGCTGAGCCGCTGCGCTTTATTTGGGAAGTGCCCGGCGGCGGACGTCTGCTGCCAGCCCTGAAGGTTAGCCGCAACGAGGTCATCGTAAACTACCGGTAAGCGCTTCATTCTTCGCCAGTCATCACCGTTTTCAACGGGATTATGATGGCTGGCTCTCAATTTTTGACCCCGCCTTTTGATGCAGAAGAAACACTGTTTTATAAATCAGTGACACACGTAGTGAGACTCTTTGTATTTTTGCCAACCGCGTCAGCGTTGTGGCAGAAACAGAAAGGTTTATCTGAACGCATCCTCTTACTTTAGCCGTGTAAGTACTCCCAAAACAAAAAGGGTTGGCGGCAATGAAAACACGTAAAATTGGACTGGCGAACTATCTCGCCTACGGATCCGGTGACTTTTTGGGGGCCGGGACGACAGCGTTGACCGCTGCGTGGCTCCTCTATTTCTACACAACGTTTTGTGGTTTAACGCCTATCGAGGCCACCTTCATCTTTGCCACCGCAAGGGTGCTGGATGCGGTCGTCAGCCCGCTGATGGGCTTTTTAACCGATAACTTCGGTTCGACGTGGCTGGGCAAACGCTTTGGCCGACGTAAATTCTTTATCATGCTCGGTATCCCGTGTGTCTTTAGCTACTCCATCATGTGGGTTGGCGACATGGGCTTCTGGTACTACCTGCTCACCTATCTGCTGTTCGATATCGTCTACACCATGATCCTCGTCCCGTATGAGACTCTGGTACCGGAGATGACCGACGACTTCAAACAGAAGACCAAGTTCTCTGGGGCACGTATCGGCATGGCGCAGATGTCGGCGATCCTCGCCTCGTTCCTGCCGGGGATCCTGCTGACCCACTTTGGTAAAGACAACCCGGTCTCCTTCTTCTATGCCAGCCTGGTCTTCTCGGTGCTCTGTGCCCTGATGCTGACCTTTGTCTGGTTCTTCACCTGGGAGCGTCCGCGTGAAGAGTGGACCGAAGCTGCCCTGCGTGCCGAAGAGGAGAAGAAACACCTGACGTTCCGTCAGAGCATGACCCGCCTGTTTACCGAGCTTAGCTCAACCCTGCGCATCAAGATTTTTCGTCAGCATCTGGGCATGTACCTCGGGGGCTATATTGCCCAGGACGTCTTCAACGCCGTCTTTACCTACTACGTTGTATTCGTCCTGATGCAGGAGGCGTCGCTGGCCTCTAACCTGCTCGGCACCATGGCTATCTTCCAGTTCATTGCGGTCATCGCCATGATCCCGCTCTGCATCCGCTTTGGACCCGCGCCGTCCTATCGGATGGTGGTGACGCTATTCGGACTCAGCTCCATCTCCTACGCCGTGCTCTACTACGCGGGGCTGAGCGATATCTACTCCCTGCTGCTGCTGGTTTCTGCCGTCGCCGGTCTCGGACGCGGGGGCATCAACTACGTGCCGTGGAATACCTACACCTACATCTCCGACGTGGATGAGGTGATCACCGGCCAGCGCCGGGAAGGGATCTTCGCTGGCATCATGACCCTGACCCGTAAAGCCTCCCAGGCCGGGGCGGTGATGCTGGTGGGGATCGTCATGCAGGCCTCTGGCTTCGTCTCCGGTCAGAAAACGCAGCCGGAGTCGGTCAGCCACACCATTCTGATGATCCTCTGCTTCGGTACCGTAGCGGTGCTGATCTGCGGCTTCCTGGTGTCGCTGCGCTTTAAGCTGAACCTGAAAACCCACAGCGTGCTGCGGGAAGAGACGGCCAAAATGCGCCAGTCTGGTCGCGCTATGCCGGAGACCGTGACGCCGCAAGCGCGGGCCACCGTTGAGATGCTGGCGGGTATGCCTTACGAGTCGCTGTGGGGCAATAACAATATTGGCTATCTGAATCGTAACAAGCCTGCCGCGCCGTCGCTGAAAGATCGCCCCGGCCATGAATTCAATACGCAAGAGGTTAAGTAAATGATTGTTTACCCTGTCAAACATAGCCCTTTACTCTGTCAGCCGACGCGCTTTATTGCCCGGGACGAGCTGAAGGCACTGATCCAGAAGGTGACCCATAATCTGGTCAATATTCAGGATGCATCCGGTGAGTTTTTACTGCGACTAGACGACGGGCGTGTCATTGATACCAAAGGCTGGGCGGGCTGGGAGTGGACGCACGGCGTGGGACTGTACGGCATGTATCAATACTATCGCCAGACCGGCGATGAGACGATGCGGGAGATCATTGATAGCTGGTTCGCAGATCGCTTTGCTGAAGGGGCTACCACTAAAAACGTCAACACTATGGCACCGTTTTTGACCCTGGCCTATCGCTATGAGGAGACCCGCAATCCGTCTTACCTGCCGTGGCTTGAGAGCTGGGCCGAGTGGGCGATGAACGAGATGCCACGCACCGAGCATGGCGGAATGCAGCACATCACGCTGGCGGAAGAGAACCACCAGCAGATGTGGGACGATACGCTGATGATGACCGTGCTGCCGCTGGCGAAGATCGGCAAGCTGCTTAACCGCCCGGAGTATGTTGAAGAGGCGGTGTATCAGTTCCTGCTGCACGTGCAGAACCTGATGGATCGCCAGACCGGTCTCTGGTTCCACGGCTGGAGCTACGAGGGTAACCACAACTTCGCTCAGGCGCGCTGGGCACGGGGCAACAGCTGGCTGACCATTGTGATCCCGGACTTTCTCGAGCTGGTGGATCTGCCGGAAAACAACGCCGTACGCCGCTACCTGGTGCAGGTGCTGAATGCGCAGATCGCCGCCCTGGCGACGTGCCAGGACGACAGCGGCCTGTGGCATACCCTGCTGGACGATCCGCACTCCTACCTTGAGGCGTCGGCCACCGCCGGGTTTGCCTACGGTATTTTGAAAGCGGTGCGCAAGCGCTACGTCGGGCCAGAGTATGCTGAGGTCGCGGATAAAGCGATTAAGGGAATTGTGAATAACATCTCGCCGGAAGGGGAGCTGCTGCAAACCTCCTTCGGTACCGGAATGGGATCGAACCTGGATTTCTACCGCAATATTCCGCTCACCTCCATGCCCTATGGCCAGGCGATGGCGATACTCTGTCTGACCGAGTATCTGCGGAAATACTTCTGATAATAAAAAACCCGGCGTTGGCCGGGTTTTTTTACATCATTTGTTACATCCGTTCGACGGTCTGGATCCCAAGGGTATCCAGACCCGTCTTCAGCGTTTTCGCGGTCAGCTGCGCGAGCTTCAGGCGGCTCAGGCGCGTCTCGTCGCTTTCGGCGGTCAGGATCGGGCAGTGCTCGTAGAAACCAGAGAACAGGCCAGCCAGATCGTAGAGGTAGCTGCACATCACGTGCGGCGTGCCTTCACGAGCGACTACGTTCAGCGTCTCTTCAAACTGCAGCAGGCGCGCCGCCAGCTGGGCTTCGCGATCTTCAGTAATCACCACGTGAGCACTTGCCAGCACGCTCTCGTCGATCTCTGCTTTACGGAATACAGAGAGCACGCGGGTGTAAGCATACTGCATGTACGGCGCAGTATTGCCCTCAAAGGCCAGCATGTTATCCCAGTCGAAGATGTAGTCGGTGGTGCGGTTTTTAGAGAGATCCGCATACTTCACCGCACCGATGCCCACCGCGTTAGCCAGCTTTTCCAGCTCGTCGGCAGGCATATCCGGGTTCTTCTCCGCCACCAGACGGCGGGCGCGCTCCAGCGCCTCGTCCAGCAGATCGGCGAGCTTCACGGTACCGCCGGCGCGGGTTTTGAACGGCTTGCCGTCTTTGCCCAGCATCATGCCGAACATGTGGTGCTCCAGCGGCACGCTCTCTGGCACGTAGCCCGCTTTACGCACGATGGTCCACGCCTGCATCAGGTGCTGGTGCTGACGGGAGTCGATGTAGTAGAGCACGCGATCGGCGTGCAGGGTCTCAAAGCGGTACTTGGCGCAGGCGATATCCGTCGTGGTATAGAGGTAGCCGCCATCCTTTTTCTGGATGATGACGCCCATCGGCTCACCCTCTTTGTTTTTGTACTCGTCGAGGAAGACCACGGTCGCGCCTTCGCTCTCTACCGCCAGCCCTTTGGCTTTCAGGTCGGCCACGATGCCCGGCAGCATCGGGTTGTAGAGGCTTTCGCCCATCACGTCCTTGCTGGTCAGGGTCACGTTCAGACGATCGTAGTTGGTCTGGTTCTGCGCCATGGTGATATCCACCAGCTTGCGCCACATCTGACGGCAGTACTCGTCCCCGCCCTGTAATTTCACCACGTAGCCACGGGCGCGCTCGGCAAAGGCGGCATCTTCGTCGTAGTGTTTTTTTGCTTCACGATAGAACGCTTCGAGGTCTGCCAGCGCCATCTCGCCTGCGTTCTCCTGCTGCTTAAGCTCCAGGAACGCAATCAGCATACCAAACTGGGTGCCCCAGTCGCCGACGTGGTTGGCGCGGATCACCTTGTGACCCAGCAGCTCCAGGGTACGCACGGAGGCGTCGCCGATGATGGTCGAGCGCAGATGGCCGACGTGCATCTCTTTGGCTACGTTCGGGGCAGAGTAGTCAACCACAATGGTCTGCGGCTCCGGGCGGGAGAGACCCAGTCGATCGGAGGCCAGCGCCTGGTTGACGTGCTCGGCCAGAAACGCCGGATCGAGGAAGATATTGATAAAGCCCGGCCCGGCGATCTCGACCTTGCTGGCAATGCCGTTGAGGTCAAGGTGAGTCAGGACCTGCTCAGCAACCTGTCGCGGGGGCATGCCCAGTTTTTTCGCAACCGCCATGACGCCATTGGCCTGGTAGTCACCAAACTGTACTTTTGCTGACTGACGAACCTGCGGCTCGCAATCCGCAGGCGCGCCTGCGGCAATCAGTGCCTGACTGACTTTTTCTGAGAGAAGTGCCTGAATATTCACCGGGATACCTTACGTTAACGACGCAGCGCGCAAAAAGCCGCCTGCGTCCGGGTGTTGATAAGTAAAGCCGGGAGTATACTGCAATTGCCTGCTGCCGTCAGCCCTGTCGGGACGCGGGTTTTGCGCAAATAAACGGCAAGCTAATTGTGAATAATCATTCATTTGCCAACGGGGGCAATCGCCGTTTGGTGCGCGTCCGACAACAGGGTAAATTAGCGGCTTTGCGATAAACGAGGGCGTTAACCATGGCTGACTGGCAGACCATTGACGAATTGCATGATATTTCTGCGGATCTCCCGCGCTTTACAAAAGCGTTAACCGAACTTGCCACCCGGCTGGGGCTGGATATTGCACCTCTGGAGGCCGATCACATTTCGCTGCGCTGCCATCAGAATACCACCGCCGAGCGCTGGCGGCGGGGCTTTGAGCAGTGCGGTACGCTGCTGTCAGAGAACATCATTAACGGTCGGCCGATCTGCCTGTTTAAGCTGCACCAGCCTGTGACGGTGGCGCACTGGTCCTTTACGGTGGTTGAGCTGCCGTGGCCGGGCGAAAAGCGTTACCCCCACGAAGGCTGGGAGCATATCGAGATCGTACTGCCCGGCGAGCCGGAAACCCTGAATGCCCGAGCGCTGGCGCTGCTGGCCGATGAGGGGCTAAGCCAGCCGGGTATTGTCGTTAAAACCAGCTCGCCAAAAGGGGAGCACGAGCGCCTGCCCAACCCTACGCTTGCGGTGACCGATGGCACGGTAACGGTGAAGTTTCACCCCTGGTCCATCGAAGCGATCGTGGCGAGCGAAAACGGCGCGTAGAACAGAGGAGAGAGAACATGGCTCTGCTGGAGATCTGCTGTTACAGCCAGGCAAGCGCCGAGACCGCACAGCTCAACGGAGCGGATCGCATTGAGCTTTGTGCGGCGCCGAAAGAGGGTGGGCTCACGCCCTCCTATGGCGTTCTGCGGCTGGTGCGCGAGACGGTAACCATTCCCGTGCATCCCATCGTCCGCCCGCGGGGCGGCGACTTTTGCTACACCGATGATGAGTTCAGCGCCATGCTGGATGACGTCAGGCTGATCAAGACGCTGGGCTTTGCAGGAGTGGTTATTGGCGTGCTGGATGAAGAGGGCAATGTCGATATGCCCCGCATGGGGCAAATAATGCATGCCGCACAGGGGATGGCCGTCACTTTTCATCGCGCTTTTGATATGTGCAGAAACCCGCATGAAGCCGTTGATAGATTAGGGGATTTAGGTGTTTCACGCGTCCTTACCTCGGGGCAAAAAGCGTCGGCAGAAAAAGGACTTTCATTAATTACGGAACTAAAACACCGATCCGGTGTTCCAATCATTATGGCTGGTGCTGGCGTTCGAGCCAGCAACCTGCACATGTTTCTCGACGCAGGGGTGGAGGAGGTACACAGCTCCGCAGGAATGTGGATCCCGTCGCCCATGCGTTACCGTCAACAGGGATTGTCGATGTCATCTGACGCGCAGTCGGATGAGTATCTGCGCTATTGCGTGGACGGTGAAATTGTAGCGGAAATGAAAGCGATGATTACCCGTCATCGTGCGTTCTGACCAGTTTTTACCGCACATCATGTCGCCCAATATGATGCTTGCTTTGTACCAGGCCCCTGCCATTTCAACAGGGGCCATTTTTTTTCCTTCATATTTTAAACTGCAGCTGTGTTGACTGCCGCGTTAAGGTTTTTTCGCGACTAACACCGCACGCAGCGGGGCCGGGTAGCCCTCAACGGTCTTGCTGGGATCGTTGGGATCGAGGAACTCCGCCAGCGACTCGGTGATCATCCACTCGGTGCGGCGCTGCTCCTCGGTAGTGGTCTGGCAGACGTCAACGATACGCACATCCACAAAGCCACACTTCTCCAGCCAGTTTTTCAGCGCCAGCGCGGAGGGGATAAAGTAGACGTTGCGCATCTGCGCATAGCGATCGCCGGGGAGCAGCACCGTGCGCTCATCGCCCTCGACCACCAGCGTCTCCAGCACCAGCTCGCCCTCGCTCACCAGCTGATCCTTAAGCTGCCACAGGTGCTCCAGCGGGGAGCGACGATGATAGAGCACCCCCATCGAGAAGACCGTGTCAAATGCGTTCAGGGCCGGAAGCTGCTCAATGCCCAGCGGCAGCAGGTGCGCCCGCTGGTCGCCGCCCAGCAGCTTGCGCACAGCCTCGAACTGGCAGAGGAACAGCTGAGTCGGATCGATACCTACCGCCAGGTGTGCGCCTGCGCCCACCATTCGCCACAGGTGATAGCCGCTGCCGCAGCCAACGTCGAGAATGGTACGTCCGGCTAAATCAGAGAGGTGCGGAAGAACGCGCTCCCATTTCCAGTCCGAGCGCCACTCGGTATCAATGTCCACGCCATAGAGCGAGAACGGCCCCTTGCGCCACGGCATCAGGTTACGCAGCAGCGTATCGATGCGTTTGATCTGGCCTGGGCTGAGCGGGGTTTCGCTCTCCGCCGTCACGCTGTGCAGCAGATCAAGCCGATAAGGCTGCATCTCTGGCAGAAACTCTACCGCATTGGTCCACTGCTTAAACTGACCATGCAGAGCACCGCGCTGCCAGGTCGCAATTTGCGCGGGCAGCGTCTCCAGCCAGTGGGCGAGGGGGCTTTTGGCAATCTGCTGATAGAAGTCACCGAACTCGATCATGCCGACGCTCCTGCTTTCAACGCCACCAGCGAACCAAAATTAAAGCACTGGAACCAGAGCTCGCTGTGCTCGAACCCGGCCTGGCGCAGGCGAGCTTTGTGCGTCTCCACGGAGTCGGTAAGCATCACGTTCTCCAGCATGCTGCGCTTCTGGCTGATCTCCAGCTCGCTGTAGCCGTTGGCACGCTTAAAATCGTGGTGCATGTTAAACAGCAGCTCGCCGGTGGTAGCATCTTCAAAGCTGAATTTTTCCGACAGCACTAGCGCGCCGCCAGGATTCAAGCCCTGATAGATGTTGTCCAGCAGCGCCTGCCGTTCAGCAGGTTCAAGGAATTGCAGGGTAAAGTTCAGTACCACCAGCGACGCGTTTTCAATGCGGATATGGCGAATATCGCCCTCAATCACCTCAACCGGCGTCGGCGCTTTATAGGCGTCAATATGGCGGCGGCAGCGTTCAACCATGGCCGGAGAGTTATCCACGGCAATAATTTTACAGCCCGGATGGGCGATATTACGACGCACGGAGAGCGTAGCCGCGCCAAGCGAGCAGCCCAGATCGTAGACCTGGGTAGCGGGCTGTACGAAACGCTCCGCCAGCATGCCGATCATCGAGATAATATTTGAGTAGCCGGGAACGGAGCGCTGGATCATGTCCGGGAAGACTTCGGCTACCCGTTCATCGAATGTCCAGTCACCCAGGCTGGCGATTGGCGCAGAAAAAAGCGTGTCGCGGTGAGACATAACGTAAAAATCCGAGAAAACAAAAGTGGCGTATTGTGCGCTAATGCACAGAGAAAACCAACTCCCAGGGCATGAACCAGAGGTTTGCCAGCACCATCAGCACCAGCGAACACCAGGTGGCGCTCATGCCAGAACGCCGCCAGCGCATCAGCTGGTGATGCAAACCGTAGTAGTGCATCAGGCGACCGGCAATCAGCAGCAGTCCGCAGACGTGTACCATCCACGTCTCTGCGCCGTTCATCTCCATAAACAGCAGCAGGATCAGGCCGCCGGGAAGATACTCTACCGCATTGCCGTGAATGCGGATCGCGGTCTGTAGCTCGCTAAACCCGCCATCGCCATATGACACCCGGTACTGCATACGCAGGCGCACAACGTCAAAAGAGAACTTAATCAGCAGCAGAACACCCAGCACGGCATACAGCGCGCTTACCATAGAAACTCCATTTAAGCCCGGAAAGGGTACGTCTCTATGATAGCGCGACTGGTTCAGAAAAGAGAGGATTGTTGCGGAATTGACGGTGCGGAACCCACGGAGGGGACGGCGCGCCGTAGCGCGGCCCACAGGGTATCGACCAGGACCGGGGCTTCGGCAATATCGGGCGTATGCAGAAAGAGATAGGGCGTGGTGCTTTTCTCCCAGAGGGCCAGTTTCTCCAGCCAGACGGCAAACAGGGCGCTGTTCTGCGCCATGTCATCGCTGCCGATAAAGCGCACCATCGGATGCTGAGCCGTGACCACCGCATGCACCGGCACCACGGGCTTCTTGCGCTGGGCTTCAATGACCGCTTCGCTGCGGGGAAGGGCGCTGTGCACCGGACGACTGTCGAGGATCACCCGGTTGACGCCCCGCGCATGCAGGCCGCGGTTAAGCTCTGTTTCCGCATCGCCCTTGGCGAAAAATTCCTGATGGCGCACCTCTACCCCATAGTGAAAATCCTCAGGCAGGCCGTCGAGGAAAGCCCACAGGGCGGGCAGATCCTGCGGCGCAAACGAGGCGGGCAGCTGGAGCCAGTACTGGCCTATCCGCTCCGCCAGCGGGGCCATGCGACTAAAAAACTCCTCGGTGAGATCGCCGCAGTGGCGCAGCCGCGCCTGATGCGAAATGGTGGCCGGGAACTTAAAGCAGAAGCGAAAGGCGTCGGTGGTCTGGGCGTGCCAGCGCGCCACGATATCGGCCTTTGGCAGGGCATAGAGCGTGGTGTTACCCTCCACACAGTTAAAGTGGCGGGCGTACGCTTCGAGGTCGGTGATGCCAAGGCGCACCCACTTCGGGTGCGACCACTGCGGCAGGCCAATGTAGATCATAGCGCGGTAAGGATCTCCTCGGTGCTACGCACCCGGCCAATGCGCGGGAAGATATGCGTAAAGCTGCCTTGATGCTGTTCGCTGCTGGCGGCGCTGCAGGCGTCTTCTACTACGATCAGGTTAAAGCCCAGCTCCCACGCGTTGCGGGCGGTGGATTCAACGCCGATGTTGGTGGAGATACCGCACAGCACGATGGTGTCGATACCCCGGCGGCGCAGGTGTAGCTCCAGATCGGTGCCGTAGAAGGCGCCCCACTGGCGTTTAGTCACCTCGATATCGCTGTCGCGCTTGCCGAGCGCCACCGGATAGTGCCACCACTCCGGCGGCAGGGCGTGGCCACCGATGGGGGCGTCGACGGGCTGCTTGAGCGCCTCGGCGAAATCAGCTGACCAGCCCACGCGTACCATCACCACCGGCGCACCGTTGGCGCGAAACTTCTCCGCCAGCCGCGCGGCGCGAGCAACAACCTCATCCGCCGTATGCGGGCCACCGGCAAACGGCAGAATACCCTCCTGAAGATCGATAACCACAAGGGCAGTTGTTTTCGCGTTAAGTTCTGGCATGTTAGCTCCTGTTATCTACGTCGTTTTGCCCATACAGTAAGCGTAAATGACGTTAATCCGGGGCACAAATTTTGTTAATTTTTGTGAGCGTAGATGAAAAAGTATGCAGTCAGGCTGCAGGTGAAGACTATCACTTAGCTATTTTTAGAAAAGTTATTAATGAGAGTATATATTAAAAGCAATAAACATTCAGTAACTAAATAATTTCTTTGTGGAACTAAAGTGTTATCATAAGCTTTTCTTTATGGAGAGTGAATAATGAAAAATAGCATAAGGGAAGGGGGGGTGAGGCTATTAACTCCAGGCGAAATAAAATTAGCTTTGTCTCTCTATGGATATAGTGTTCGTTACAACAAAGTATGGGTTCATTTTGCAAGTTATCTTCCCTTCAACTTACAAAACCCAGCTCAAGCTATGAGTCCGAATGGAGAAATGTGGTTCAGAAAGCCACGATATGAAAATGATTTCTCTAACCCAAGAAATAATTCATTTATAGATGTTCAACATCTATTTCTTCACGAGATGATGCATGTCTGGCAGCATCAAAAAGGAATGTGGGTAAGAATAAGAGGTGCGTTTTCCTGGGCTGCAGATTATACTTATGATTTAGATAAAAGCAGTTTGCTTGAATATGGGTTGGAACAACAGGCTAGTATAGTTAGTGATTATTGGTTATTAAAAAATTATGGTTTTCAGGGACACAGTAACCTTTACACGCTGAGAAATTATAATCCAGATGAGCCAGTGATAAATTTATTAGCAAAATATAAAAATGTGCTTAAGAGGTTCCCTTTATGAAAAGAATAATAGCTTTGGTTCCGTTGTGTTTGCTGTTAGCAGGTTGTCCTGGGGGAAGCAGAGAAGGAAAAGAGTTAGGTGAATGGAGACCAATCAGCATAGGTACGAACAGCATATGCTTTAGCGTTAATTCTAAAGATGTTTTAAGTCGCTATGTGCTCACCTCTCATGAAAATGGATATCAACAGTTACTTATTGGCGATTTTGCTCACCTCTCTTACCCTGACACCTGCTTTAATCCGAAGTTAAAATCAGGTGCCGATTATGCGGCAAGTTATACTCTAAATAATAAAGTTTATTACTATACGTTTACTATAGACAATAACGGCGGCGTTGTTCCTGTAAAAAATTAATAAGTGCATATTCAGTTCCATGCATTGTGCAAGCAGACGCAGGAGAAAGAAACCTCAATTGGGGGATTGCACGTAAAACGAGCAGGAGAACTGGGCAGAGGCTGTCTAAAAACGTATCTTTGTGCCGACGTAGCGGCTCATCTTGGCTTTGAGTGTCCTGCTGATATCCAGTATAATAGCCCCCTTTTTTCATCCAGTTGTGACATTCAGCTCGCGCTGGGTCGTCGTGGCTGCAAGGCAGGCGACAAACGGCCTGCGGCTAAGTTAAGGGATATCTCATGCGTACAGAATATTGCGGACAGCTTCGACTGTCCCACGAGGGGCAGCAGGTGACTCTGTGTGGTTGGGTCAACCGCCGCCGCGATCTCGGCAGCCTGATCTTTATCGATATGCGCGACCGTGAAGGTATCGTGCAGGTGTTCTTCGATCCGGATCGCGCAGATGCGTTAAAGCTGGCCTCTGAACTGCGTAATGAGTTCTGCATCCAGGTCACCGGCACCGTGCGCCGCCGTGACGATAAAAACATCAACAGCGATATGGCCACCGGCGAAATTGAAGTGCTGGCCTCCGATCTGACCATCATCAACCGTTCAGAATCGCTGCCGCTCGACTCCAACCACGTCAACACCGAAGAGGCGCGTCTCAAGTACCGCTATCTGGATCTGCGTCGCCCGGAGATGGCCAACCGCCTGAAGACCCGCGCGAAGATCACCAGCTTCGTGCGCCGTTTCATGGACGATCACGGTTTCCTCGATATCGAAACCCCGATGCTGACTAAGGCCACGCCGGAAGGGGCGCGTGACTACCTGGTTCCGAGCCGTGTGCACAAAGGCAAATTCTACGCGCTGCCGCAGTCTCCACAGCTGTTCAAACAGCTGCTGATGATGTCCGGCTTTGACCGCTACTACCAGATCGTCAAATGCTTCCGTGATGAAGACCTGCGTGCGGATCGCCAGCCTGAATTTACCCAGATCGACGTTGAAACCTCCTTCATGACCGCGCCGCAGGTGCGTGAGGTAATGGAGGCGCTGGTGCGTCAGCTGTGGCAGGCCACCATTAACATGGACCTGGGCGACTTCCCGGTGATGACCTTTGCCGAGGCCGAGCGCCGCTACGGCTCTGACAAGCCAGACCTGCGTAACCCGATGGAGCTGGTGGACGTTGCTGACCTGCTGAAAAACGTTGAATTCGCCGTGTTTGCTGGCCCGGCCAACGATGCCAAAGGCCGCGTGGCTGCCCTGCGCGTGCCGGGCGGCGCTGCCCTGAGCCGTAAGCAGATTGACGACTACGGCAACTTCATTAAGATTTACGGCGCGAAAGGGCTGGCCTACATCAAGGTCACCGAGCGTGCGAAAGGTCTCGAAGGCATCACCAGCCCGGTGGCGAAGTTCCTGAACGCTGAGATCATCGAAGCGATTCTGGAGCGTACCGGTGCGCAAGATGGCGATATGATCTTCTTCGGCGCAGACAACCGTAAAGTAGTTGCCGACGCGATGGGCGCGCTGCGCCTCAAGCTGGGTAAAGACCTGAGCATCACCGACGAAAGCAAGTGGGCACCGCTGTGGGTCATCGATTTCCCGATGTTTGAAGAGGACGGCGAAGGCGGTCTGACCGCGATGCACCACCCGTTCACCGCGCCAAGCAACATGACCCCGGAAGAGCTGAAGGCCGCGCCGGAAACGGCTATCGCTAACGCCTACGATATGGTCATCAACGGCTATGAAGTGGGTGGGGGTTCAGTGCGTATTCACCGCGGCGAAATGCAGCAGACGGTGTTTGGCATCCTCGGTATTACCGAACAGGAGCAGCGCGAGAAGTTCGGCTTCCTACTCGACGCCCTGAAGTACGGTACGCCGCCGCACGCGGGCCTGGCCTTCGGCCTCGATCGCCTGACCATGCTGCTGACCGGCACCGATAACATCCGTGACGTGATCGCCTTCCCGAAAACTACCGCCGCTGCCTGCCTGATGACCGAAGCACCAAGCTTCGCCAACCAGACCGCGCTGACCGAGTTAGGTATTGAAGTGATCAAAAAGGCTGAGAATAGCTGATGGCATTTAAGTGTCCTGTCTCTGTTCTTGTCGTGATCTACGCCCAGGACACGAAACGGGTGCTGATGCTACAACGACGCGACGATCCCAATTTCTGGCAGTCGGTTACCGGCAGCCTGGAAGAGGGTGAAACCGCGCTGCAGGCCGCCGTGCGTGAAGTAAAGGAAGAGGTCGCCATCGACGTTGCGGCAGAGCAGCTGACCTTGATCGACTGTCAGCGCACGGTGGAATTTGAAATTTTTATGCATTTACGTCATCGCTATGCGCCGGGTGTTAAGCGCAACACGGAATCGTGGTTCTGTCTTGCGCTGCCTCACGAGCGGGAGATTGTGTTCACTGAGCACCTGACCTACCGCTGGGTCGACGCGGTGGATGCCGCCGCCCTGACTAAGTCGTGGAGCAACCGGCAGGCGATTGAAGAGTTTGTAATTAACGCCGCCTGAGAAGGCGCTTTTGGAGAATTTTTTATGGCAGGTCACAGTAAATGGGCCAACACCAAACACCGCAAAGCGGCACAGGATGCCAAACGCGGTAAGATCTTTACCAAAATTATTCGTGAGCTGGTAACGGCGGCGCGTCTGGGCGGCGGCGATGCCGGCTCCAACCCGCGTCTGCGTGCGGCAATCGATAAAGCGCTCTCCAACAACATGACTCGCGATACCCTGAACCGCGCCATCGCGCGTGGCGTAGGCGGTGATGAAGACGCGAACATGGAGACCATCATTTATGAAGGTTATGGTCCTGGCGGCACGGCGGTAATGGTAGAGTGTCTCTCTGACAACCGTAACCGTACCGTTGCCGAAGTTCGCCATGCGTTCACTAAAACCGGCGGTAACCTCGGCACCGACGGCTCCGTTGCCTATCTGTTCAGCAAGAAAGGGGTGATCTCCTTCGAGCAGGGCGACGAAGATGCGATCATGGAAGCTGCGCTGGAAGCCGGTGCGGAAGACGTGGTGACCTATGATGACGGCGCGATTGACGTCTACACCGCATGGGAAGAGATGGGCGCCGTGCGCGATGCGCTGGAAGCCGCTGGCCTGAAAGCTGACAGCGCTGAAGTGTCGATGATCCCGTCCACCAAGGCGGACATGGATGCCGAGACCGCGCCGAAGCTGCTGCGCCTGATCGACATGCTGGAAGATTGCGATGACGTGCAGGAGGTTTACCACAACGGTGAGATCTCTGATGAGGTCGCAGCGACCCTCGAATGAGGCCGTCTGGATCCGTAAAACAGGAGGTGCGTGGTGTCAATCATTCTCGGTATTGATCCCGGCTCACGCATCACCGGCTACGGCGTGATCCGCCAGGTCGGCAGACAGCTTACCTACCTTGGCAGCGGCTGTATCCGCACCAAGGTTGACGATCTCCCTTCACGCCTGAAGCTGATTTATGCGGGCGTGTCGGAGATCATCACCCAGTTCCAGCCCGATTTTTTCGCCATTGAGCAGGTGTTTATGGCGAAAAACGCCGACTCGGCGCTAAAGCTCGGGCAGGCGCGCGGGGTGGCGATTGTTGCGGCGGTAAACCAGGACCTGCCGGTTTTTGAGTATGCCGCTCGCCAGGTCAAGCAGACGGTGGTCGGCATCGGTAGCGCGGAGAAGAGCCAGGTGCAGCATATGGTGCGCACCCTGCTCAAGCTGCCCGCTAACCCCCAGGCGGATGCCGCCGATGCGCTGGCGATTGCCATAACCCACTGTCATGTCAGCCAAAACGCCATGCAAATGAGTGAAAAACGGCTCAATCTTGCGCGAGGGCGGTTACGTTAATCGAAAAAGAGGCTGGATATGTATCCAGCCTTTTTTATATCATAGAGAAAAATTTAGCCGATAGCGCAGGAGCGAAACGTGATAGGCAGACTCAGAGGCATTATTGTCGAGAAACAACCCCCGCTGGTGCTGCTGGAGACCAGCGGCGTAGGCTATGAAGTGCATATGCCGATGACCTGCTTCTATGAGCTACCGGATGCTGGGCAGGAAGCGATTATCTTCACCCACTTTGTGGTGCGTGAAGATGCCCAGCTGCTGTACGGCTTTAACAACAAACAGGAACGTACCCTGTTTAAAGAGCTGATCAAAACTAACGGCGTCGGGCCAAAGCTGGCGCTGGCGATCCTCTCCGGCATGTCGGCGCAGCAGTTTGTCAACGCCGTCGAACGCGAAGATCCCAATGCGCTGGTGAAGCTGCCCGGCATCGGTAAAAAGACCGCCGAGCGCCTGATTGTAGAGATGAAGGACCGCTTCAAAGGCCTGCATGGCGATCTCTTTACGCCAGCGGCGGATCTGGTGCTGACCTCGCCCGCGGGCCCGTCGGCGGACGATGCCGAGCAGGAAGCGGTTGCCGCGCTGGTGGCGCTGGGCTACAAGCCTCAGGAAGCCAGCCGCATGGTCAGTAAACTGGCACGCCCGGATGCCAGCAGTGAAACACTTATTCGTGAAGCGCTTCGCGCCGCGATGTGAGGTAAAGGATGATAGAAGCAGACCGCCTGGTATCAGCAGGCAGCGTTACCCAGGAAGAGATCGTCGATCGCGCGATCCGTCCTAAGCTGCTCGACGAATACATTGGCCAGCCGCAGGTGCGCTCGCAGATGGAGATTTTTATCCAGGCGGCAAAGCTGCGTGGTGATGCGCTCGATCATCTGCTGATCTTCGGCCCGCCGGGCCTGGGTAAAACGACGCTGGCCAACATTGTCGCCAACGAGATGGGCGTTAATCTGCGCACCACCTCTGGCCCGGTGCTGGAGAAGGCCGGGGATCTCGCCGCGATGCTGACCAACCTTGAGCCGCACGACGTGCTGTTTATCGATGAGATCCATCGTCTGTCGCCGGTCGTGGAAGAGGTGCTCTATCCGGCTATGGAAGATTACCAGCTGGATATCATGATTGGCGAAGGCCCGGCGGCGCGCTCGATTAAAATCGACCTGCCGCCCTTTACGCTGATCGGTGCTACCACCCGTGCGGGCTCTCTGACCTCGCCGCTGCGCGATCGCTTTGGCATCGTGCAGCGTCTGGAGTTCTACCAGGTCGCCGATCTGCAGCATATCGTCGGGCGCAGCGCACGCTTTATGGGGCTGGAGATGAGCGAAGAGGGTGCGCTGGAGGTGGCTCGCCGCTCCCGGGGTACGCCACGTATCGCCAACCGCCTGCTGCGTCGCGTGCGTGACTTCTCTGAAGTGAAGCATGACGGAACGATCTCCGCAGACGTGGCCGCCCAGGCGCTGGATATGCTCAACGTTGACGCTGAGGGCTTTGACTACATGGACCGCAAGCTGCTGCTGGCTGTGATCGATAAGTTCTTTGGCGGCCCGGTGGGGTTAGATAACCTTGCGGCGGCCATCGGTGAAGAGCGGGAAACGATTGAGGATGTGCTGGAGCCGTACCTGATCCAGCAAGGCTTTTTACAGCGCACCCCGCGCGGGCGGATGGCGACGGTAAGAGCCTGGAACCACTTCGGTATTACGCCGCCGGCAATGCCATAAGGCATGCCGCAGGTTTTGTAGGCCCGGTAAGCTACTCGCTACCGGGCACGTGGATGCTGCATTCTACTGCGCCGGTTTCTTCATCATGCTGAAAATAAACAGCGCTGCCGCGCAGAGCACCACCGAGGGACCAGCGGGCGTGTCATAGAACGCCGAGAAAGTCAGCCCCCCGGTGACGGCAACCATTCCTACCACCACCGCCAGTCCGGCCATCTGCTCCGGCGTACGGGCGAAACGGCGGGCGGTCGCGGCGGGAATAATCAGCAGGGAAGTGATGATCAGCGCGCCAACAAACTTCATCGCTACGCCAATCGTCAGGGCGGTCACCAGCATCAGCAGCAGCTTCACCCGCTGCAGTTTCACCCCGTCAACAAAGGCCAGATCCGGGCTGATGGTCATCGACAGCAGGCTGCGCCACTGCCAGAGCAGGATGCCAAGCACAATCGCGACGCCCACCCCGAGGATGATCAGATCGTCCGGCGTGACCGCCAGCAGATCGCCAAACAGATAGGCCATCAGATCGACGCGAATGTTCGACATCAGGCTTACCACCACCAGACCCAGCGACAGGGCGCTGTGCGCCATAATGCCCAGCAGGGTATCAATCGCCAGGTGCGGACGCTTCTCCAGCCAAACCAGCCCGCCGGCAAGCAGCAGCGTCACTGCAATCACTGCGTAAAACGGGTTGACGTCCAGCAGCAGACCAAAGGCGACGCCGAGCAGCGACGCGTGGGCGAGGGTGTCGCCGAAATAGGACATGCGACGCCAGACCACAAAGGAGCCCAGCGGGCCTGCGGCACAGGCCAGCATTATCCCGGCCAGCCAGCCGGGCAGAAGTAGTTCAATCATGAGTTTCCATTTCCCCGGCGCAGTACAATACGGCCCTGTAAATCATGGCGATGGTTATGGTTATGGCGATAGATACCCAGCTGTTCAGCACCGCGCGGCCCGAACATTGAGATAAACTGCGGATGCATCGCCACCACCTCTGGCGTGCCGGAGCAGCAGATATGGTGGTTGAGGCACAGCACCTCGTCGGTTTTCGCCATCACCAGATGCAGATCGTGAGAAACCATCAGCACGGCGCAGTTCAGCTCCCGGCGCAGCTGGTCAATCAGATCGTACAGCGCCACCTGGCCGTTCACGTCTACGCCCTGGGTGGGCTCATCCAGCACCAGCAGCTGCGGCGCGTTAAGCAGGGCGCGGGCCAACAGCACGCGCTGGGTCTCGCCGCCGGAAAGCTTTTGCATCGGGGCGTCAATCAGGTGTCCGGCCTGCACGCGCTTGAGAGCCGGAAGAATATCGTCTTTGCGTGTACCCGGACGCAGGCGCAAAAAGCGGCTGACGGTCAAGGGCAGGGTGGCATCCAGATGCAGCTTCTGCGGAACATAACCAATGCGCAGCGCCTTATCGCGCTTGATTGTCCCGGAATCGGCTGCTACCAGGCCCAGTACGACCCGTACCAGGGTAGATTTTCCTGCACCGTTTGGGCCCAGCAGGGTTAAAATTTTTCCAGGCTGCAGCGCCAGCGAAATGTCAGACAGGACGCGGCGTTGGCCGAAGGAGACGGATACATTTTCCAGTGAAACAAGATTTGTCATAGTGTTTAAGGGCTTGCACAAGTCATAGAATGTTATAATATCACATTCCACCCACTTGTTACGATGATTAGTCGCATTATGTTACATAAAAATACGCTTCTTTGCGCTGCAATCTCCACCGCTCTAATGAGCCTGACACTCTCTCCCGCCAACGCCGCCGTTGTCGCTTCGCTTAAGCCTGTCGGCTTTATTGCCGCTGCTATTACTGACGGCGTCACTCAGACAGAAGTATTACTGCCGGACGGTGCCTCTGAGCATGATTACTCATTGCGTCCTTCGGATGTAAAACGCTTACAAAGCGCGGACTTAGTGGTTTGGGTCGGGCCGGACATGGAAGCCTTCATGCAGAAGCCGACCCAGCAGCTGCCGGCGCAGAAGCAGCTGGCCATTGGCGAGCTGCCAGGCGTGAAGCCGCTGCTGATGAAAGGCAGCGAGCATGACGAAGATGAGCATGAAGGTCATGACCACCACGGGGAAAATGGTGACGAACATCACCATCATGGCGAGTATAACATGCACATTTGGATGTCCCCGGAGGTAGCCCGCCTGGCTGCGGTTGCAATCCATCAAAAATTAGTGGAAGTTATGCCGCAAAGTCGAGCCAAGCTTGACGCCAACCTGCGCGATTTTGAGGCACAATTAGCCGAAACCGATAAGCAGGTCGGCACTGAGCTCGCACCCGTGAAGGGGAAAGGGTATTTCGTTTTTCATGATGCCTATGGCTACTACGAAAAACACTATGGTCTGACGCCGCTCGGCCATTTCACCGTTAACCCTGAAATTCAGCCCGGTGCGCAGCGTTTACATGAAATCAGAACACAGTTAGTTGAGCAAAAAGCAACCTGCGTTTTTGCTGAGCCACAGTTCAGGCCAGCGGTCGTTGAATCTGTTGCGAGAGGAACGTCTGTGCGTATGGGGACTTTAGATCCTCTGGGCACCAATATTGCGCTGAGTAAAACCAGCTACGCGCAATTTTTGAAACAACTCTCAAACCAGTATGCGAGCTGCCTGAAAGGAGATTAACGAGGAAGTGAATACGTGCAACAGATAGCCCGCTCTGTCGCCCTGGCATTTAACAATTTGCCCCGACCCCATCGCGTTATGCTGGGGTCGCTTACTGTTCTCACATTAGCGGTCGCCGTCTGGCGGCCCTATGTCTACCACCCCGACTCTGCCCCGATTGTCAAAGCCATTGAGCTGGAGAAGAGCGAGATCCGTTCGCTGCTGCCGGAAGCCAGTGAGCCTATCGATCAGTCGATGCCTGATGAAGTCGAAGAGATCCCCCAGGATGAGCTGGATGATAAAACCGGCAACGAGGCGGGCGTGCATGAGTACGTTGTCTCTACCGGCGATACGCTCAGCAGCATTCTGACCCAGTACGGTATGGATATGGGCGATGTCACCCAGCTCGCCAGCGCCGATAAAGAGCTGCGTAATTTGAAGATCGGCCAGCAAATCTCCTGGACGCTCACCGCCGATGGCGATCTGCAGCGCCTGACCTGGGAGATGTCGCGCCGTGAAACCCGCACCTACGACCGCACGGAGAGCGGCGCATTTAAAATGAGCAGTGAAGTTCAGCAGGGCGATTGGGTTAACACCACGCTGAAAGGCGCGGTTGGCAGCAGCTTCGTTGCCAGCGCCAAAGAAGCGGGCCTGAACAGCGGTGAAATCAGCTCGGTGATCAAAGCCATGCAGTGGCAGGTAGATCTGCGCAAGCTGAAAAAGGGTGATGAGTTCTCGGTGTTGATGTCGCGTGAAATGCTCGACGGCAAGCGCGAGCAGAGCCAGCTGCTTGGCGTACGACTGCGCTCGGACGGTAAAGACTACTACGCTATCCGCGCTGAAGATGGCAAATTCTACGATCGGAACGGCACCGGGCTGGCGAAAGGCTTTATGCGTTTCCCCACCTCTAAACAGTTCCGCGTATCGTCAAACTTTAACCCGCGTCGTCTGAACCCGGTGACCGGCCGCGTTGCCCCGCATAAAGGGGTAGATTTTGCCATGCCGCAGGGCACGCCGGTGCTGGCGGTGGGTGATGGCGAAGTCGTCACGGCCAAGCGCAGCGGTGCGGCAGGCTACTACGTGGCGATTCGTCACGGGCGGACCTACACCACGCGCTATATGCACCTGCGCAAGCTGCTGGTGAAAGATGGCCAGAAGGTGAAGCGGGGCGATCGTATCGCGCTCTCGGGTAATACCGGCCGCTCAACCGGCCCGCACCTGCACTATGAGGTGTGGATCAACCAGCAGGCGGTCAACCCATTAACGGCTAAGCTGCCGCGTACCGAAGGGTTGACCGGCAGCGATCGCCGCGACTACCTGGCGCAGGTGAAAGAGGTTATGCCTCAGCTGCGCTTCGACTAGCGTGCCCTAAAGAAGCGCTATGAAAGCCGGTCGCCCATGGGCACCGGCTTTTTCTTTTGTGCGAAGCCAGAGGTGTCGCTAAACTATCACCTCAATTGATACCTGGTTATTTCTCTGACCCGAGTCTGTCGGCTCCCGGAAGATGCATGGAAACGAAAAAAAATAACAGCGAATACATTCCTCAGTTTGAAAAGGAGTTCCTGCAGCCGCGCTACTGGGGCGCATGGCTGGGGGTTCTCGCGCTGGCAGGCGTATCGCTTATACCGGCCTCGGTACGCGATCCGCTGCTGGGCAAGCTGGGGCATTTAGGTGGACGACTGGGTAAAAGCGCTCGCCGCCGGGCGCAAATTAACCTGCTCTACTGCTTTCCTGAGAAGAGCGTAGCCGAGCGGGAAGCGATTGTTGATAAGATGTTTGCTACGGCTCCCCAGTCAATGGTGCTGATGGCTGAGCTGGCGATACGCGGCCCGAAGAAGGTTGCCGGTCGTATTCACTGGCAGGGCAAAGAGATTATCGACGAGATGCAGCGCAACGGTGAGAACGTGATCCTGCTGGTACCGCACGGCTGGGGCGTGGATATTCCGGCGATGCTGATGGCCTCCCAGGGGCGGCCAATCGCTGCCATGTTCCATAACCAGGGTAATAAGGTGCTCGATTACGTCTGGAATAAAGTGCGCCTCCGCTTTGGCGGGCGTCTGCACCCGCGCAACAGCGGGATCAAACCCTTTATTCAATCCATACGCCAGGGCTACTGGGGTTACTACCTGCCCGATCAGGATCATGGCGCGGAGCAGAGCGAGTTCGTCGACTTCTTTGCGACCTATAAAGCGACGCTGCCTGCCGTTGGCCGCCTGATGAAAGTCTGCCGCGCCCGCGTTGTGCCGCTGTTCCCGGTTTATGACAGCAAGACGCATAGCCTGACGATCGTGGTCAGGCCGCCCATGGACGATCTGCTGGACGCTGACGATAACACCATCGCCAGACGGATGAATGAAGAGGTAGAGCATCTCGTCAGTCCGAATCCGGAGCAGTACACCTGGATCCTAAAACTGCTTAAGACACGCAGGCCGGGCGAACAGGAGCCCTACAAGCGTAAAGAGCTGTTTCCGAGGAAATAGCAGACGAAAAAAAACCTCTCACCTGTGAGAGGTTTTTTATTAACCCGGGTGGATTTTATTCCACGGTCAGGATGCGGGTGGTGTTGGTGGTACCGATGGTGCCCATCACATCGCCCTGGGTCACGATAACCAGATCGCCGGAGATCAGATAGCCCTTGTCGCGCAGCAGATTGACCGCATCGTGGGCAGCGGCCACGCCGTCGTTGTTGCTGTCGAAGTACACCGGGGTGACACCACGGTAGAGTGCCGTCAGGTTCAGGGTGCGCTCATGGCGTGACATGGCGAAGATCGGCAGACCGGAGCTGATGCGCGAGGTCATCAGCGCGGTACGGCCCGACTCGGTCATGGTGATAATGGCGGTCACACCCTTCAGGTGGTTTGCGGCATACATCGCTGACATCGCAATGGCCTCTTCCACGTTCTCGAACTGGATATCGAGGCGGTGTTTAGAGACGTTGATGCTGGGGATCTTCTCGGCACCCAGGCAGACGCGGGCCATCGCGGCCACGGTTTCCGCAGGATACTGGCCAGCAGCGGTCTCGGCAGAGAGCATCACGGCATCGGTACCATCCAGCACGGCGTTGGCGACGTCCATCACTTCGGCACGGGTTGGCATCGGGTTGGTGATCATCGACTCCATCATCTGGGTCGCGGTGATCACCGAGCGGTTAAGCTGGCGTGCGCGGCGGATCAGCGCCTTCTGAATGCCCACCAGCTCCGGGTCGCCAATCTCAACGCCGAGGTCGCCACGGGCCACCATCACCACGTCAGAGGCGAGGATCACGTCGTCCATAGCGTCCTGGTCACAGACGGCTTCCGCACGCTCAACCTTGGCAACGATTTTGGCATCGCAGCCTGCATCACGCGCCAGGCGGCGCGCGTAGTTCAGGTCTTCTCCGCAGCGCGGGAAGGAGACGGCCAGATAATCAACGCCAATCTGCGCAGCGGTGACGATATCGGCTTTGTCTTTGTCGGTCAGCGCCTCGGCGGAGAGACCGCCGCCCAGCTTGTTGATGCCTTTGTTATTCGACAGTGGACCGCCAACGGTCACTTCGGTAAAGACCTTCATGCCCTGAACTTCAATGACCTTCAGCTGTACGCGACCGTCGTCGAGCAGAAGAATGTCGCCGGGAACCACGTCCGCAGGCAGGCCTTTATAGTCAATGCCGACGCGCTCTTTATCACCTTCGCCTTTACCGAGATTGGCATCAAGCAGGAACTTGTCGCCAATGTTGAGGAATACCTTCCCCTCTTTAAAGGTCGATACACGAATTTTTGGACCCTGCAGGTCACCAAGAATAGCAACATGACGTCCCAGTTTTGCCGCAATCTCGCGCACTTTATCTGCACGCAGCTTGTGATCTTCTGGCGTGCCGTGGGAGAAGTTCATACGTACCACGTTAGCGCCAGCAGCGATGATCTTTTCGAGGTTATTATCGCGGTCGGTAGCTGGACCCAGGGTGGTAACGATTTTAGTTCTGCGAAGCCTTCTGGACATGTATTACTCCGTTGACTGAAACAACCAGGTGTTGCGTGAATATGAATTCGGCAGTTCTGCGCGCCGATTTGGCAAATCAAAAACTTAACCGAATGCCGTAATGAATTACAACGCTGTTATAAAAGTTTAATGTTTATCGCTCCCGGTCAGGAGCTCCTTATCAAAACGCGATTCTTTAAGCGCTTCCTTGACTCGCTTCAAGTTATCTCTGAATTTTGCTCCCCGACGCAGAGTAAAGCCTGTTGCCAGCACGTCGATGACCGTGAGCTGCGCCAGACGCGACACCATCGGCATATAGATGTCGGTATCTTCTGGCACGTCCAGAGTGATCGCCAGCGTCGCTTCCCGGGCCAACGGCGTTCCCGCAGAGGTGATGGCAATGACCATGGCATCGCTCTCGCGGGCCAGCTGCGCCAGCTCCACCAGGCTTTTGGTCCGGCCGGTGTGGGAGATCAGCACCACGACATCATCTTCGTTGCAGTTCATACAGCTCATGCGCTGCAGCACAATGTCATCGGTGTAGACCACCGGCACGTTGAAGCGGAAGAATTTGTTCATGGCGTCGTGCGCAACCGCCGCCGAAGAGCCAAGGCCAAAGAAGGCGATCTTCTTCGCCTGGGTGAGCAGGTCGACGGCGCGGTTGACGGCGGGCATATCCAGCGACTGGCGGACATGGTCCAGGCTGGCCATTGCCGACTCAAATATTTTACCCGTATAGGCCTCAACGCTGTCATCTTCATCGACATTGCGATTAACATAGGGCGTGCCGTTAGCCAGACTCTGGGCGAGATGCAGCTTGAAATCCGGGAAGCCACGGGTTTCCATGCTGCGGCAGAAACGGTTTACCGTGGGCTCGCTGACTCCGGCCTCGTGTGCCAGCGCAGCGATGCTGGAGTGAATGGCCTGATCCGGCGAGGTGAGTATGACTTCCGCCACTTTTCGTTCGGATTTGCTAAGGTGTTCCAGCTGAGACTGAATTTTTTCCAGCATGTTCATTATTAACGGGGTGCCCATGGCTAAAATCAACTTCAACAACGGATGAAATTGTGCTGCGGTTCAGTCGATATTACCCTTGTGGGGCCAGGAAAGGTAAAGAACAGCGGGAAAATTTGTTGTTTTTTTTCATTACATGATCAGAGTCGGATTTTAGCTACTCGATTCCAGACAAAATCCCTGATTTTTCAGGGCGATTTACCCAATTTTTAGCCGCCTGAGCGAAAGCGCACGGGAGGATAAGCGGTAACGGTTTCGGGTTTTACGTAAAAGCAGTACAGTGCAGTGTAATAAAATTACAGCTATGCCCTGGCGAAAGTACCGGGGCAGCCAACTGAGGAGAATGACATGGCGGTAACGCAAACAGCCCAGGCATGTGACCTGGTCATTTTCGGCGCGAAAGGCGATCTTGCACGCCGGAAATTGCTGCCTTCCCTGTATCAGCTTGAAAAAGCAGGCCAGATCCACCCGGAGACGCGTATCCTTGGGGTAGGGCGTGCGGACTGGGACAAAGAGAAGTACACCGAAATCGTGCGTGAAGCGCTCGAGACCTTCATGAAAGAGAAAATCGATGAAAGCCTCTGGGATACGCTCAGCGGACGCCTCGATTTCTGTAACCTTGACGTAAACGATACCACCGCATTTACCCGTCTCGGTGACATGCTCGATCAGAAGAACCGCGTTACCATCAACTACTTTGCCATGCCGCCGAGCACCTTTGGCGCTATCTGCAAAGGCCTGGGTGAAGCAAAACTCAACGCCAAGCCAGCGCGCGTGGTAATGGAAAAACCGCTGGGCACCTCCCTCGACACCTCTCGTGAAATCAACGATCAGGTGGGCGAATACTTTGAAGAGTGCCAGGTTTACCGTATCGACCACTACCTTGGTAAAGAGACGGTGCTGAACCTGCTGGCGCTGCGCTTTGCCAACTCGCTGTTCGTCAACAACTGGGACAACCGCACCATCGACCACGTGGAGATCACCGTGGCGGAAGAGGTGGGCATTGAAGGCCGCTGGGGCTATTTCGACCAGGCCGGGCAGATGCGCGACATGATCCAGAACCACCTGCTCCAGGTTCTCTGCATGATCGCCATGTCGCCGCCGTCGGATCTCTCTGCGGACAGCATTCGTGATGCGAAAGTGAAGGTGCTGAAATCTTTGCGCCGTATTGACCGTTCCAACGTGCGTGAAAAAACCGTACGCGGTCAGTACACCGCCGGTTTTGCCCAGGGCAAGAAGGTGCCGGGCTACCTGGAAGAAGAGGGCGCAAACAAAACCAGCAACACCGAAACCTTCGTGGCGATCCGCGTAGATATCGATGACTGGCGCTGGGCCGACGTGCCGTTCTACCTGCGTACCGGCAAACGCCTGCCGACCAAGTGCTCTGAAGTGGTGGTCTACTTTAAAACCCCGCCGCTGAACCTGTTCAAAGAGTCCTGGCAGGATCTGCCCCAGAATAAGCTCACCATCCGCCTGCAGCCGGACGAGGGCGTGGACATCCAGATCCTCAACAAGGTTCCGGGTCTCGATCACAAGCATAACCTGCAAACCACTAAGCTGGATCTGAGCTACTCCGAAACCTTTAACGAAAGCCATCTTGCGGATGCTTACGAGCGTCTGCTGCTGGAGACGATGCGCGGCATCCAGGCGCTGTTCGTGCGTCGCGACGAGGTAGAAGAGGCGTGGAAATGGGTCGACTCCATTACCGAAGCCTGGGCGATGGATAACGAATCACCGAAGCCTTACCAGGCCGGTACCTGGGGTCCAGTGGCGTCGGTGGCGATGATCACCCGCGACGGTCGCTCCTGGAACGAATTCGAGTAACCAACGCGTTCTGTTAAGACGGCCCTACGGGGCCGTTTTTTTTGTTTATTGCCCCTCTATTTTACCGGTAACATGATCTAACACAGATTCCCGCACAATTTTCGCTCTTTTGCATCGCCCCTGGATTCACCCGTAACGCTTTTTTTATTACACTGGCTGAAGCGATTTTGCCTCCGGCCTGCGGTGGATGAGTGGTTTATGCCCCCTCTGTTTTATGACCACGCTGCCGTCCGGGACACCTTATTTTCAGGAGCCTTTATGAACTCGACATTGTTACGGGTAACAAAACGTATTATCGATCGTTCTCATGCCACCCGCAGCGCTTACCTTGCCCGCATCGAACAAGCGAAAAGCAGTACCGTTCATCGTTCGTCGCTGGCCTGCGGTAACCTGGCCCACGGTTTTGCCGCCTGCCAGCCGGAGGATAAGGCCTCGCTGAAAAGCATGCTGCGTAACAATGTCGCCATTATTACCTCCTACAACGATATGCTCTCCGCGCATCAGCCCTATGAACGCTACCCTGACATTATTCGTAAAGCGCTGCATTCGGTTAACGCCGTAGGCCAGGTCGCGGGCGGCGTACCCGCCATGTGCGATGGCGTGACCCAGGGTCAGGACGGGATGGAGCTCTCTCTCCTTAGCCGGGAAGTGATCGCTATGTCTGCCGCGGTCGGCCTGTCGCATAATATGTTTGACGGCGCGCTCTACCTGGGCGTCTGCGATAAAATCGTCCCGGGCCTGGCGATGGCCGCGCTGTCGTTTGGTCATCTGCCGGCCCTGTTTGTGCCGTCAGGCCCGATGGCCAGCGGCCTGCCCAATAAAGAGAAGGTGCGGATCCGCCAGCTTTATGCGGAAGGCAAAGTCGACCGCATGGCCCTGCTGGAGTCCGAGGCGGCTTCCTACCATGCACCCGGCACCTGTACCTTCTACGGTACGGCCAATACGAACCAGATGGTCATTGAATTTATGGGCATGCAGCTGCCTGGCTCGTCATTTGTGCATCCTGACGCGCCGCTGCGTGAAGCCCTGACCGTGGCGGCCGCACGCCAGGTGACGCGTCTGACCGGCAACGGTAACGAGTGGATGCCGCTCGGCAAGATGATTGATGAGAAGGTGGTGGTTAACGGTATCGTCGCCCTGTTGGCGACCGGCGGCTCCACTAACCACACCATGCACCTGGTGGCGATGGCGCGGGCGGCGGGCATTATCGTCAACTGGGATGACTTCTCTGAACTCTCCGAGGTGGTGCCTCTGATGGCACGCCTGTACCCGAACGGCCCGGCGGATATCAACCATTTCCAGGCGGCAGGCGGTGTTCCGGTGCTGATGCGCGAACTGCTGAAGGGCGGCCTGCTGCACGAGGATGTGAATACCGTGGTCGGCCACGGCCTGTCACGCTACACCCTTGAGCCCTGGTTGAACGAGGGCGAACTGGACTGGCGCGAGGGGGCCAGCGCGTCGCTGGACAGCGATATCATTGCCTCTATCGATAAGCCCTTCTCGCACCATGGCGGCACGAAAGTGCTCAGTGGCAACCTGGGACGCGCAGTGATGAAAACCTCCGCCGTTCCGGTAGAGAACCAGGTCGTCGAGGCCCCGGCGGTGATTTTTGAGAGCCAGCACGACGTGTTGCCGGCTTTTGAAGCCGGTCTGCTTGACCGTGACTGCGTGGTTGTTGTCCGACATCAAGGGCCAAAAGCGAACGGCATGCCAGAATTACATAAACTGATGCCGCCACTTGGTGTATTATTGGACCGCCGTTTCAAAATCGCATTAGTCACCGATGGACGGCTCTCCGGCGCATCAGGTAAAGTACCGTCGGCGATCCATGTGACACCAGAAGCGTATGACGGCGGGTTGCTGGCAAAAGTACGCGAGGGCGATATCATCCGCGTAAATGGACAGACAGGGGAGCTTACTCTGCTGGTGGATGAAACCGAGCTTGCTGCACGTCAGCCGCACATTCCTGACCTGAGTAGCGCGCGTGTCGGTACTGGCCGCGAAATGTTTAGCGCACTGCGTGAAAAACTCTCCGGTGCGGAGCAGGGCGCAACCTGTATCACTTTTTAAACTGATTAATTTTTTTAGATCGGGCGAGAGAAAAACTCTGATGAAAAACTGGAAAACGAGTGCTGAAGCAATCCTGAAAACGGGTCCTGTTGTACCGGTTATCGTGGTGAACAAACTGGAACATGCAGTACCGATGGCGAAAGCCCTGGTGGCCGGCGGCGTTCGCGTGCTGGAAGTCACTCTGCGTACCGCCTGCGCCATGGATGCGATCCGCGCCATTGCGAAAGAGGTCCCGGAAGCAATCATTGGTGCCGGTACGGTACTGAACCCGCAGCAGCTGGCGGAAGTGACCGAAGCAGGCGCGCAGTTTGCTATCAGCCCGGGCCTGACCGAGCCGCTGCTGAAGGCAGCAACCGAAGGCACCATTCCGCTGATCCCTGGCATCAGCACCGTGTCTGAACTGATGCTCGGCCTCGACTACGGTCTGAAAGAGTTTAAATTCTTCCCGGCGGAAGCCAACGGCGGCACCAAAGCGCTGCAGGCGATTGCTGGCCCGTTCTCGCAGGTCCGTTTCTGCCCGACCGGCGGCATCTCTCCGGCGAACTACCGTGACTATCTGGCACTGAAAAGCGTGCTGTGCATCGGTGGCTCATGGCTGGTACCGGCTGACGCGCTGGAAGCGGGTGACTACGATCGCATTACCAAACTGGCTCGCGAAGCGGTAGAAGGCGCGCAGCAGTAATCGTGGTGATAGCGTGAAAAAACGGGCCCTTAGGCCCGTTTTTTTATCCCTTCACCCTCACGCTCGCGGCGGCGCTTTTCGCCCGTTCTACCGCATCCTCTACGCTTTCACCGGTGGCTAACGCCACGCCTAATCGCCGCGTGCCGTCGATCTCCGGCTTGCCGAACAGGCGCAGCTGAAGACCCGCGCCCACCGCCGCCTGTACGTTATCGAAGCACACGTTATCGCTCTTCAACGCGGGCAGGATCACCGCCGAGGCGGAGGGGCCATACTGACGTACGCCGCCTACCGGCAGACCGAGGAAGGCGCGGACGTGCAGAGCAAACTCTGAAAGATCCTGGGAGATCAGCGTGACCATGCCGGTATCGTGTGGACGCGGTGACACCTCGCTGAAGATCACCTCGTCGCCGCAGACAAACAGCTCCACGCCGAACAGACCATAGCCGCCCAGCGCCAGCACCACTTCCTCGGCAATAGCCTGGGCGCGGGAGAGAGCCAGCTCGCTCATCTGCTGCGGCTGCCAGGATTCACGGTAGTCGCCATCCTCCTGACGATGGCCGATAGGGTCACAGAAGTGCACCCCGTCAACGGCGCTCACGGTCAGGAGCGTAATTTCAAAGTCAAACTTCACCACGCCTTCGACAATGACGCGTCCCGCTCCGGCGCGCCCGCCAAGCTGGGCGTACTGCCAGGCATCGTGCAGCTCATCGGCGCTGCGAATAAAGCTCTGGCCCTTGCCGGACGAACTCATCACCGGCTTGATAATGCACGGCAGGCCGAGCGCCGCAACCGCTTCTGTGAACGCGACTTCGCTGTCGGCGAAGCGGTAGGTTGAGGTAGGCAGGCTCAGCTCTTCAGCGGCCAGGCGGCGGATCCCCTCCCGGTTCATGGTCAGCTTCGCGGCACGGGCGCAGGGCACAACCTGTTGGCCCTGGGCCTCAAGCTCAAGCAGCGTATCCGTGGCGATAGCTTCGATCTCCGGCACGATAAAATCCGGTTTCTCCTGCGCCACCAGCGCTTTTAACGCCTCACCGTCCAGCATGTTGATCACGTATGAACGATGGGCGACGTGCATTGCCGGGGCATCCGCATAGCGGTCCACCGCAATCACTTCAATACCCAGGCGCTGGCACTCAATCGCCACCTCTTTACCCAGCTCACCAGAGCCTAACAGCATTACACGCGTGGCTGCCGGACGCAGCGCCGTACCTAAAAAAGTCATACTCTCAACCCCTTAAAAATTTCGGACTATTATACACGAAAACGTTTGCGTGTCTTTTTTCGGCTTGCATTTCAGCGGGGAAATGCTTACTATTATACTGTATAAATAAACAGGTAAATGAGGCTGCATTATGGCGGTTGAAGTCAAATACGTGGTAATCCGCGAAGGTGAGGAAAAAATGTCTTTTGCCAGCAAAAAGGAAGCCGATGCGTACGACAAAATGCTCGATCTGGCGGAAGTACTGGAAGGCGTGCTGGTAAATGCCCCCGTTGCGTTTGATGACGCGCAGCGTGAGCAGATGGCGCTGTGGCTGGCGGAGCAGAAAGAGACCCTCAGTGCGGTATTCCGCTCGGGTAAGCTGCCGGATCCTGATGCCGCGCCAATGAAAAGCGATACCGTAACGGATATGCCGACGGCGAAGCGTAGCAAAGTAGCCTAACCGCAGCTTGCGCTGCCGGTAATTTGTACCATGCTTTGTGTGGGTTATGCGCACAGGAGATAAGCATGAACAAATCAGGATTACTGCTCGGCCTTGCCTTGCTGGCCGGCAGCGTTAGCGTACAGGCTGCCAATAGTAAATCAGTGAAGTTTCCCAGCTGTGAAGGGCTGGATGCCGCCGGTATCGCCGCCAGCGTCAAGCGCGACTACCAGCAAAATCGCATTGCGCGCTGGGCCGATGACCAGGAGACGCTGGGGCAGGCCGATCCTGTTGCCTGGATCAACGTCAAAGAGATTACTGGTAAACAGGATAAGTGGACCGTTCCGCTGACCGTTCGCGGCAAAAACACCGATATCCACTATCAGGTAGCGGTTGACTGCAAAGGTGGCAAGGCCGTCTATACCCATCGTTAACCCTCCCCGCCTTTTCGCTTCTTTAGTCAGCTTAGACATTTCCTGACAACCCCTCGCTTACTCTGTGGTTTGACACAGAATAAGCGAGGGAATTATGACTAACTGGATGAATCAATTACAGTCGCTGCTGGGCCAGAAAGGGGCGTCCGCCTCATCGGGTGACGGACAGGGACTTAGCAAGCTGCTGGTGCCCGGCGCACTGGGTGGCCTGGCGGGCCTGCTGGTCTCGAACTCCTCTTCCCGTAAGCTGCTCACGAAATACGGTACCAGCGCGCTGCTGATGGGCGGCGGGGCCGTTGCTGGCACGGTGTTGTGGAACAAATACAAAGATCGCGTGCGTAGTACGCATCAGGATGAGCCGCAGTTTGGTCAGCAGAGCTCGCCGCTGGATGTGCGCACCGAACGTCTCATCCTGGCATTGGTCTTTGCCGCGAAAAGCGACGGCCACATTGATGCGCGCGAGCGCGAAGCCATCGATCTGCAAATGCGCGAGGCGGGGGTTGAGGAGCAGGGCAGAGCGCTGGTGGCGCAGGCTATCGAGCAGCCTCTCGATCCGCAACGGCTGGCTCGTGACGTGCGTAACGAGGAGGAGGCGCTGGAGCTGTACTTCCTCAGCTGTGCGGCGATCGATATCGATCACTTTATGGAGCGCAGCTATCTTAACGCCCTCGGTGACGCTTTGAAGATCCCTCAGGACGTGCGTGACGGCATTGAACAGGACCTTAAAGCACAAAAAAGCGCGCTGCCAGGCTAGCTTACACGCGTTGGTGGCGCGTTTCGCTTGCAACATGCGTGGGTTTTGCCACCCTTATAGGGTGTAAACTGAAAAGATAACGCTATGCCACCAAAAGCAAAAAAAGTACCGCACGTCATGACTCAGCATGGCGACACGCGAACAGACGACTACTACTGGCTGCGCGACGATACGCGTTCGGATCAGGATGTCCTGGATTATCTGCACCAGGAGAATGACTACGGGCGCGACGTCATGGCCTCGCAGCAGGCGTTACAGGATCGCCTGCTCAAAGAGATAGTCGACCGTCTCCCCCAGCGCGAAGTTTCCGCCCCCTATACCCGCAACGGCTACCGCTACCGGCACGTCTATGAGCCGGGGTGCGAGTACGCTATCTATCAGCGCCAGTCAGTGCTCAGCAGCGAGTGGGATGAGTGGCAGGTGCTGCTGGATGCCAACAAGCGGGCCGCGCACAGTGAGTTCTATACCCTTGGCGGGCTGGCCGTGTCGCCGGACAATAAGATTATGGCGCTGGCGGAGGACTACCTCTCCCGGCGGCAGTACGGCCTGCGTTTTCGTAATCTGGATACTGGGAACTGGTATCCAGAGATGCTGGATAACGTCACGCCCGACTTCGTCTGGATCAACGACTCTGAAACGCTCTACTATGTGCGTAAGCATGCCAAAACCCTGCTGCCTTATCAGGTATGGCGGCACACCATCGGTACGCCTGCCTGTCAGGACGAGCTGGTCTACGAGGAGAAGGATGAGACTTTCTACGTTAGCCTGCATAAGACGACCTCCCAGCACTATGTAATTATCTACCTGGCCAGCGCCACGACCAGCGAATGTCTGCTGCTGGATGCTGAACTGCCGGATGCCCAGCCCATTATGTTTCTGCCCCGCCGCAAAGATCATGAGTACAATCTCGACCACTACCAGCACACGTTCTATCTGCGCTCAAATCGCGAGGGGAAAAACTTCGGCCTCTATCGCACCAAGGTGCGTAACGATAAGCAGTGGGAGGTGCTGATCCCGCCCCGGGATCACATCATGCTGGAGGGCTTTACGCTGTTTACCGACTGGCTGGTGGTGGAAGAGCGCCAGCGTGGCTTAACCAGTCTGCGACAGATCAACCGTAAAACCCGCGAGGTCACCGGCATCGCCTTTGACGATCCGGCCTATGTGACCTGGCTGGCCTATAATCCAGAGCCGGAAACCTCCCGGCTGCGCTACGGCTACTCCTCTATGACAACGCCAGATACGCTGTTTGAGCTGGATATGGATACCGGTGAACGGCGGGTACTCAAGCAGGCCGAGGTCCACGGCTTTGATTCCAGCCAGTACCGCAGCGAACATCTGTGGATCAAGGCGCGCGACGGCGTAGAAGTTCCCGTCTCGCTGGTTTATAACCAAAAACACTTCCGTAAGGGACAGAATCCGCTGCTGGTCTACGGCTATGGCTCCTACGGCACCAGCATCGATGCCGATTTTAGCAGCAGCCGCCTGAGCCTGCTTGATCGTGGCTTTGTCTATGCCATCGCCCATATTCGCGGCGGCGGCGAGTTGGGTCAGCATTGGTATGAGGACGGTAAGTTCCTTAAAAAGAGAAATACCTTCAACGACTATATAGACGTCTGTGACGCCCTGCTGGCGCAGGGCTACGGCTCTACACGCTACTGCTACGGCATGGGCGGCAGCGCCGGCGGGATGCTGATCGGCACGGTGATTAACGAGCGCCCAGGCCTGTTCCATGGGGCGATCGCTCAGGTGCCCTTTGTGGACGTGGTGACCACCATGCTGGATGAGTCGATTCCGTTAACCACCGGTGAGTTTGAGGAGTGGGGCAATCCGCAGGACGAGATCTATTATCACTACATGAAAAGCTATAGCCCGTACGATAACGTGAGCGCCCAGGCCTATCCGCATCTGCTGGTAACAACCGGCCTGCATGACTCCCAGGTGCAGTACTGGGAGCCAGCCAAGTGGGTCGCGAAGCTGCGGGCAACGAAAACTGACGATAACCTGCTGCTGCTGTGTACGGATATGGACGCAGGCCACGGTGGGAAATCAGGCCGCTTTAAATCCTATGAAGGCGTCGCGCTGGAGTTCGCTTTCCTGGTGGCACTGGCACAGGGCACGCTGCCCGGCAAGAAAAGCTAGTTTTCGTCGAGATAGTGCTTTAACGTCAGCCGCAGTTCGGGGCTCATGCGCTCCAGGTTGTTATATAGCCAGCGCAGGTAGCCCGGATCGCGGTCGGCGATCTCGGATACCGCTTTGCCGCGATATTTGCCAAAGGTAAAAGTCGTCATCAGGGCAGGGCGACCGGTAATCGTCGCCATTTGGTCCGGCGTCCAGCCCGACGTTTCCATGATGTCAATCAGCAGCGCGGCGGTGATGTAGCAATCATACAGCGCCCGGTGATGATGCAGCCCCGGCGGCGTCTGTACGTTCAGCTTACGCGACTTGTAGAGCGCCATGTTGCTGTACTGGATCCCCGGCCACAGGCGACGGGCCAGCTTCATGGTGCAAATCCACTCGCCGGGCATCTCGGGCAGTACGCGGCGGTCGAAGCTGGCGTTGTGCGCCACGTACCAGCTGCTGCCCAGGTAGTGGGGCAGTATCTCTTCGATCCACGGCTGATCGGCGACCATCTCTTCGGTGATGCGGTGGATGGCCATCGCCTGATGGCTGATAGGGCGATCCGGACGCACAAGGTGGCTCATCGGGTTCACAATCTGACCGTCGATGACATCCACCGAAGCAATTTCAACGATGCCGCCCTGCAGGCCACAGGTTTCAGTATCGATTACGCGTAACATCCTCTTCTCCAGCAACCGGGGCGATTATTTGATTTTAGGTTCGTAGGGCAGGCGTGAAAGCGACACGGATGCCAGGCGATGAGCAATTAACCGCTCGCGAAACCAGTCGCGCAGGTGAGCGGGCTGTTCGCGCTCCACCACCTCTGCGATAACCGGCATATTGTAGCGCTCTTTAAAGGCCACGCCAGCGGCCGCCAGGTCAACGTTAACTTTGTCCATCTCATCCTGAGGCAGAAGTGCAAGATTGGTTTTCATAGGTCCTCCCGGTTTAACGGCGCAAAAGTACTAAGCCTGCTGCAGAAAGGCAAGCCCGCATCGGTACAGACTCGACTGCACCATTATACAGAGTTATTCTTTGTCCTATAGACATAACAAAAGGGAATAGAACGATGGGTTTTACCGCTAAGTCTTCCTGCCGCACGCTACTGCTGTTGGCCTCTCTCGCTGCCTCGCCTGCGGTTTTCGCGCATGCTCACCTGAAACATCAGTATCCAGCCGCCGATGCGAACGTCACTGCGGCTCCCCAGGCGCTGACCCTCAATTTTTCCGAAGGCATTGAACCCAAGTTCAGCGGCGTAAAGGTAACTGGCTCGCAGCAGCAGGCGGTAAAAATCGGTGCGGTAAAGCGTAACGACAACGATAAAACAGAGCTGATTGCGCCCATTGAGCAGGCGCTCACACCCGGTGAGTATACCGTAGAGTGGCACGTTGTCTCCGTTGACGGGCATAAAACCCAGGGCAGCTACCGGTTTAGCGTGAAGTAATATGCTCGCGCTTTGCTACGTTGGCCTGCGGTTTATCCACTTTCTGACCCTGATGCTGGTATTTGGCAGCGCCGCGTTTGCACACTGGCTTGCCGACCCGACGATCCGCCCCGCGCTCCAGCGTCGTTTTATGCCTATGCAACGCGGCGCGCTGGCGCTGGCGTTTTTCAGTGCGCTGCTGATGTTTGCCGTGCAGGGCGGTATGATGGGCAGCGGTTGGCACGACGTTTGGCAGCCAGATATCTGGCTGGCGGTAAGCGAAACGCAATTTGGTAGCGTCTGGCTGTGGCAGATTATTCTCGCGCTGGCAGCATTGCTGCTGGGCTTTATGTATCAGCAGGGGCGGGTGCTGCTGCTGGTGACCGCCCAACTGCTGCTGCTGGCAAATACCGGCCATGCGGCGATGCATGATGGGGCGACCGGGGTGTTTACCCGGCTTAATTATGCTGTTCATCTTCTGTGTGCCGCCGCCTGGTTTGGCGGTCTGCTGCCGGTGCTGTATTGTATGCAGCGGGTAAAAACGCCCAGTCGCCTGGCGGCAATAAATAGCCTGATGCGTTTCTCCCGTTACGGACATCTGGCGGTTGCAGGGGTGTTACTCTCCGGCATCATCAATGCGCTTCTTATTCAGGGCGTGGTGCTGCCATGGCACAGTACATATGGTCAGTTGCTGCTGGTCAAATGCGCGCTGGTACTGCTGATGGTGATGATTGCCCTGGTAAACCGCTATGTGCTGGTGCCGCGTTTTCGTGTGCAGGAAGCTCAGGCGCGCGCGGCGTTTATCCGGATGACGCAAGCTGAAGTGGTTCTCGGCATTGTGGTGCTGGCAACGGTCAGCGTGTTTGCGACACTTGAACCTTTTTAAATAACTGGCGAAAAAATGAAAAAAAGTATTCTCACTCTTCTGTTACTCACCTGTTCGGTTAGTGCGCTGGCCGCACCGCAGGTGATCACCGTAAGCCGTTTAGATGTGGGTAAAGAGAAATGGGCGTTTAACCGTGAAGAGGTGATGCTCACCTGCCGTCCAGGCCATGCGCTGTTTGCTATCAACCCCAGCACGCTGGTGCAGTATCCGCTCAACGATGCCGCGGAGCAGCAGGTCGCCAAAGGCGAGAACAGCGGTCAGCCCATCTCCACTATTCAGGTTGACGATCCCGCGAAGCCTGGGGAAAAGATGAGTCTTGCCCCGTTTATCGAGCGTGCCGAAACGCTCTGCTAATGTCGGCGTGATTCATAACAAAAAACCGCAGGCTTCATTAACGAAGCGTTGCGGTTTTTTTGTTTACGGCCGTGACAATCACTCTTTTTTCCTGCCACCGAGTCTGGAGACTGGAAAAGCTGGCGCTGTCATCTATTCTTAAAGTGCCAGGCGTATTTAGCCTGCATTAATGCCAACTTTTAGCGCACGGCTCTCTCCCAAGAGCCATTTCCCTGGACCGAATACAGGAATCGTATTCGGTCTTTTTTTATCTTTTTGAATACTCAGCTTTTTTAGTCTCCCAACTAAACGCCGCGAAAATTTCATGAATTCTCTGTATTCAGGTTAAACCATAACATACTCGGCCCTACGGGCGTCCAGGGATTTTTTAGGCTATTAATCATTTTTTCTGCCCTCAAAGCTGCCACCGCTGAAGCGGCAGATCATGAATGCACAGTGCGATATCAGTTTGTTACTAACGATAAGTGGGCGTTGCTCTATCAGGGAAAGGGTAATGTGGCTATATCAATTACTGTTTAAACTCTTCTATGCCTATTAAAAATCGCTAAACTCCTGAGCCGGTCGCCAGAAGCCGTCGACAAAGTCCTCTACCGGATAGCAGCCGCCGTGACGGATGCGCTGCTCCTCCATAGAGACCAGGCACTGCTGTTCGGTATTGTATACATCGATAACGATGTCATCGCAGCCACCATCCAGGTAGCAAATAAAAAGAACCAGCGCGACCATTCCATCCTCACTTCCGTACCGCTTAGATTAAGTGTAGGGGATGAAGGTAAAGAGAGGAAATTCCAGGCGTAAATAACTGGGCAAGGGAGGGTATGGATAAATAACCCGCCGGGCGGCGGGTTCAACGGATATCAGCCGAGGCGCATAATCCAGGTATCGGTTTGTTGATCGTAGTGCTCACGGTAAAGCACAGACTGTTCACCGTTAAGCAGCGCCGGAATACTGGTATCAGCGTCCCAGGCATCAAGCTGCATACATAAATCGGGATCGGAGCTGCATGGAATGCGTAACGTCCGCTCTCCTGGCTCATTGCCTTGCAGCTCAGCATCATCTATCTCAAATTGGCCAATGCGCACGGTAGTTTTCGTCATAATGCTCTCCATTGATCTGCGGAATGTGGTACGACCAGTACAGTCACCCTATTTTTCAGCCTGGTACAACATGGCCTATCCCGCCAGTCAAAAAGTGCGCTTTTTTTCCGGACTTACGCTTTGTTGGCAAACAGACGACCGTCGCGAACCAGCTCCCGAGGGTAACTGTTCTTAAGGCGCGAGCCGACTTTTTTTGCCAGACCAAGGGGCTGCCCCTGGAACGTTACAATCACCTCGTCATGCGCGATTGCTGCCTGCGGGTAGATATCCCGGCCGCGATACCACTCTTCTGCTTCAGCGGGATCAAGCTCAAAGGCCAGCGGATTATCGGTGCCGGCAAGGGCAATCACCGCCTCATGCTGCCAGCGGTAGCCTTTGTTATGCGTCTCGGCGAGCTTGATACCGATGCGCGAAAAGCGGACTTTTCCGGTCAACGCCTCGATCTGCTCCGGGAAGAGCCAGAGCTCTTTATCACGCTGCCAAAGGCGTAATGTGTCGTCCCAATACAGCCCGGAGGCCGCTGCGGCCTGGATTATCTGAGCGCTCTCCCGGCCTTTGACGGGCGAGAAGGGGAACTTACCCATCTTATAGCCGGGCGCAGGCAGCGGCTCGACCGAGGCCGTTTTACGCAGCCGGGCCACAAAGAATCCCTCACAATCGAAAATTTGCGGGAAGACGTGCAGGAAGCCGTCGGGGGTCAATGCCTGCGTGGCATCGGCAAACAGAGCCCCCAGCGGCAGGAACTCAACCGCATCGGGGTAGCGGGCTTTGAGCCAGTGGCAAATCGCTTCGTTCTCATCCTGGTTTAAGGTGCAGGTTGAGTAGACCAGCGTCCCGCCGGGGCGCAGAGCGTGAAAGGCACTGTCGATCAGCTCGCGCTGGGTGTCGGCGATCTCCAGATTGCTGGCAACGGACCAGTTTTTCAAGGCATCGGGATCTTTGCGCACCACGCCTTCACCAGAGCAGGGCGCGTCCAGCAGGATGGCATCAAAGGTTTCAGGCAGCGCCGCGCCGAATACCCGGCCATCGAAGTGGGTCAGGGCCACGTTGCGGATCCCGCAGCGGCTGATATTGGCATGCAATACCTTCACTCGGCTGGCGGAGAATTCATTGGCGAGGATCGCCCCGGTGTTATCCATCCGCGCGGCAATCTGGGTGGTTTTCGACCCGGGCGCGGCGGCAACGTCCATTACCCGCTGAGGCTGGTTGCCGTCGGCGAAGAGGGCGCTAACCGGCAGCATTGAGCTGGCTTCCTGAATGTAAAACAGTCCGCTGAGGTGCTCGGCGGTGCTGCCAAGCGGCAGCGCCTCTTCATCTTCGCGCTCGATCCAGAATCCCTCTTCGCACCACGGCACCGGCGTCAGCTGCCAGCCATAGGGGGCGACCAAATCCAGAAACGCTGCCACGGAAATTTTAAGCGTGTTGACCCGAATGCTGCGGCGCAGCGGACGCTGGCAGGCGGCAATAAAGTCATCGATGGAGAGATGCGTCGGCATAGCCAGACGCATCTGCGCAAGAAATTCTTCAGGAAGATAGACAGCGTTATGAGCCACGAATTACACCACCAGCAACAAATGAGGGGGCGCAGTGTAGCATAAAACGCTCCGGCGCAGCAGGCGCGCCGGAGCAGGGGGTTAGCGCGGCAGGGCAGTGCCCCAGGTGCGCCACTCTTTCGGCTCGCTATCCTGCAGCAGGAAGTGTTTGCCGGTTTGCGCCTTCGGTGCCAGTGGGGTCCCCGGCGGCGTTGCGAACGCAATGCCGCCGCGGATGAACTGGTTAAAGGTGCCGGTTTTCACCACGCCCCCCACCAGACCGAAGTCCAGCGAGTAGCCTGATGCCAGCCAGAACACCGAGTTGTTGCGCACCAGGTGCTCGAAGCGCTTGCTGATGCGCAGGCCAACCATGACGCGGTCCGAGAGCGTGCCCAGGGTCAGGCCGGTCACCGTGCCCACCTCAATACCGCGGAACAGCACCGGCGTACCGATATTCAGCCCGCCCGCTTCAGGGGCCTCAACCACAATGCTCAGGCCGTCGACATAGCGTGAGTCAGCGATGGTGGCTTCCTGCAGTTCAAACTCCCGGCGGGCAGTACCGCCCCGGCCCGGCTCAACGTTGATATAGGGCTGCAGAATAGTATCAAGGTGCTCAACCCCGGCCGCTGAGATCTGCGGCGTAATCACCGAGAATCGCGTACCGCTGCGGGCAAAGGTGTTCACATACTCTGGATAGAGCACGGCGGTGGCCTGTACTTCGTTACGCTCGGTAATCAGCTCCAGATCCTGCACCTGGCCTATATCAATGCCGAGGTATTTGATCGGCATGCCAGGGGCAAGCTTACCTGCATCAAAGGCGTGAAGCTTAATCTGGCCGCCCACGGCACGCGCCGCGGTTTCTGACGGGAAGAGGATCCGCTTGTCGCCTTTGCGAGTAGAGGCGTTGGCACCGTTAAGGTTATCAAAGCTCACCGCACCCTTGATGGCTCTGGCAAGCGGGGAAGCCTGCACCGTTAGCCCGCTGCCGTTAAGCTGCACTTTTGCGCCACCTTCAGCCCAGAAGACGCTGTTAGGCGTCAGCAGGGACTGATACTCCGGCTTAACGTGCAGCTGAATATCAAACGCATTAGCGCGTGGACGAACGTTGATGACCTCGCCCACCTCAAACTTACGATAGAGCACCACCGAACCGGCCTGCACGTCCGGCAGCTTCTCGGCGGTCAGCGTCAGGGTTGTAGTCGGCAGGTCGCTGAGGCTGTTTTCTATCGCTTTATCGATGTTTGCGAACAGCGGATAGGTAGATTTTATCTCGCCTTTGGTTCCCGGTAGGATGCGGATCCCGCCGCTGATCCACTCGTTGGCGCTGGCGGCAAGGAACTCTATGCCGTCCAGGCCTACTTTGACATCAACCCGGCTGTTAACCACAAACTTGCTGTCGCCCTGCACCAGTTCACGGTACTGGGGATCGATAGCCACAGCAAAAGAGACGCCTTTCGCGGACAGATTGCGCTCCAGTACCTGGCCTATTCGTACCCCGTGCAGCACGATGGGCTGACCTGCGTCAATGCCGTAGCTCTCCGGTGCGGTCAGGGTTAGCGTCACCACGCCCGGCTCCTGAAGCAGGGTTTTGTCTGCGGGCAGCACAACGAAGTTGTCTCGCGGCTCGCCTTCACCAGGGACCAGTTCAAGGGTGGTGCCGGTAAGCAGCGAGCTGACGCTGGCATTGTCTAAAGAGAGCTTGGGGCTGCGCATCTCAATGCGCGTATTGGCGCGCAGCAGATTAACTACGCTCGGGTCAACGGTCATCTCTCCGCTCACTGCGCCGCCGGGGTTAAGATCGAGCTTGGTCAGCTCACCCACTTCCAGCCCCTGGTACATCAGCGGGGTAGAGCCAGCTTTCAGCCCCTCGCCACCGGGCAGGGCGAGCTTGACGATCACCCCGCGCTGGCTGTGGGCCAGATCTTTATACAAGCCGAACTCGTCATCGCTCTCTGCCGGTTTTGATGCTTCCGGGGAGTCAAAAGCAATGGCACCGTTGACCAGTGAGGCAAGGCTCTCCAGCTCTACCTTCGCCCCGCTCAGGCCGACGTCCGCCTTCACGCCAGAGACGTTCCAGAAGCGGCTGCCTTTTTTTACCAGGCTGGTGAAGCGGCGCTCAATCAGCACGTCAATGGTGACGCCCTGCTTGTTGGCATTGATCGAGTAGTCGTAGACGCGCCCAACGGGAATTTTGCGGAAATAGACCAGCGAGCCGCTGCTCAACGAACCGAGGTCGGGGGCGTGGAGATGGATCATCAGCTCGCCGTTGCTGAGACGATACTTCGGCTGGGTATCAAGGGCCGTAAAGTGATCCTGCGGCTCGCCCTTGCCGGGCATCATGCCGATATAGTTCCCGCCGACCAGCGCATCCAGCCCGGAGATCCCCGCCAGCGACGCTTTTGGCGTTACCAGCCAGAACTGAGTATCGTTACGCAGGGCATCCTTCATATCCGCTTTGATACTGGCCTTCACCTCAATTTTATTGAGATTTTCGCTCAGGCGGATGTCCTGCACGGTACCCACCTCAACGCCCTGGTAGCGCACCGGCGTACGCCCGGCCACGATGCCGTCAGCCGAGACGAAATCAATGGTGATGGTGTTACCGCGATCCTCATAGCTGCTCCACAAGAGCCAGCCAGCAATCATTAGTGCGATAACAGGTAGCAGCCAGAAAGGCGAAATTCGACGTTTTGTTTTAATGCGCGCTTCAGTCGGCGAAGCGGGGGTTTCCTGACTCATGTGCATCCCAAAGTAAGCGGCTGTCCAGCCATTCCACAGCAAGAATAGTCAAAATTACCGCTGCGCCGAAATAAAACGCAGCGGGACCCATGGTAAACGCGAGAAGCTGATCGCGGTTAATGAGTGACATCGTTATTGAAATCACAAACAGATCGAGCATCGACCAGCGGCCAATCCATGTCACGAAACGCAACAGCAGCAGGCGCGTGCGCAGCCCTTGCTCGCATTTAAAATGGATACTCACCAGCAGTGTAAACAGGACGATGACTTTGGTAAACGGCACCAGGATACTGGCGATAAAAACAATGCCCGCGACGGCGACGTTGCTGCTCGCCAGCGACATAATCCCGGACATGATGGTATCCGCCTGCCGCGAGCCGTTGACATAGACAACTGAAATAGGCAGCAGGTTGGCCGGCAGCAGAAACACCATTGAGGCAATAAGCGCGGCCCAACACTTCTGAATGCTATGCCGTCTGCGGTAGCGCAGCGGAATATGGCAGCGAGGACAGCGTCCCCGCGGATCCGGCAGGCCGGTGAAGTGGCACCCCAGACAGACGCGCAGATTCTCGTGCGGGCGCGTAGCGGGGCGCTGAGGGTAGAAACGCTCCCACAGCTGCTCAATATTGAGATGGATAAGGGTCAGGATGCTTAAAATCACCAGCGCGATAAAGGCGATCAGTCCCACCCCCGGCTGCAGATACGCATAGTCCTGAACCTTTATTGAGGCGACGCCGATGCCGATCAGGTAGATATCCAGCATTACCCACTCTTTCAGCCTCTCCAGCATCAGCAGCACCGGGCGCAGGTTCATCCCCAGTCGGTTACCAAACCAGAGATAGGCGATAGCGGCCACCAGCACCAGCGGGGCTCCGACGGTACAAAACAGTACCATAGCGGCGGTGAGCGGATCGCCCTGGGAGGTCATCAGCCAGATCCCCATCAGCAGGTTGGCATCAATACGCGTCCCCAGCAGGTAGAGGTGCAGCAGCGGCTCGCCCCACGCAAAGGGCATCAGCATCAGCATGGTGATGGCCATCGCCCCAAGTCGGGTAAGTGACCAGTCCCGGCCATCGCGGACCTTCGCATCACAGCGCGGGCAATACGCACTTTCGTGTGATTTCATTGCAGGCAGCGCAAAAAGCGTATCGCACTGCGGGCAGCGCTGATAATGTGCTCGTGGCAGAGGATCGCCAATAGCACGAATCGCCATTTTCTTACCGGTGACTAACTTTTGAGTTTTCAGCGCCATGACATATTTTGGACTATGTTCGAATTAATCTATCTTAACTCATGAATGGATTATCTTGAGCATGAAGGCATTTAATGTTTATTTTAATAGGCTAGGCTACCTTTTTTTGTATGACAACAAGTGATTGAATAATGAACAAAAGTGAATTTTACGCGGAGTTGAACCGCGATTTTCAGGCATTGATGGCAGGTGAAACCAGTTTTTTAGCCACGCTCGCGAATACCAGCGCGCTGCTGTTTGAACGCCTTGAGGGCGTTAACTGGGCAGGTTTTTATCTGCTGGAGGGCGATACGCTGGTGCTGGGCCCGTTCCAGGGCAAGATTGCCTGCGTGCGCATTCCGGTAGGCCGCGGCGTTTGCGGTACGGCAGTGGCGCAAAACAGCGTCCAGCGCGTGGAAGACGTCCATGCGTTTGACGGGCATATCGCCTGCGATTCTGCCAGCAACGCGGAAATTGTTCTGCCGCTGGTGGTTCAGGATAAGATTATTGGCGTGCTTGACATCGACAGCACGGTATTTTCTCGCTTCACGGCCGAGGATGAGCAGGGGCTGCGCGAGCTGGTTTCGCACCTCGAACGCCTGTTGGAAGCGACCGATTATCAAAAATTCTTTGCGGGCGACGCAGTATAATCAACGGATAACGTAGCATTTACTGATGGGGTCATTATAATGACGCCTGTTCATGCCTGCGGCTTGTTGGCAACGTCCGTTGTAATCAGGAAATTTCATGGAAAATCAACCTAAGTTGAATAGCAGTAAAGAAGTTATCGCCTTTCTGGCCGAACGTTTTCCTCACTGTTTCAGTGCAGAAGGTGAAGCGCGCCCCCTGAAAATTGGTATTTTTCAGGATCTGGTAGAGCGCGTTGAAGGAGAGATGAGCCTCAGCAAAACTCAGCTTCGTTCTGCGCTGCGTCTTTACACCTCAAGCTGGCGCTACCTGTATGGGATCAAAGCAGGCGCGACGCGCGTCGATCTCGACGGCAATCCAAGCGGTGTACTGGACGAACAGCATGTTGAGCATGCGCGTAAGCAGCTGGAAGAGGCGAAAGCCCGTGTCCAGGCCCAGCGTGCTGAACAGCAGGCCAAAAAGCGCGAAGCCGCTGCTGCTGCCGGTGAGCAGGAAGATGCGCCACGCCGCGAGCGTAAACCGCGTCCTGCACCGCGCCGTAAAGAGGGCAATGAGCAGCGTAAACCACGCGCCGACAAACCTGCCGCGAAACCTCAGCGCGCACCGCGTGAAGAGCCACAGCATACGCCAGTATCCGATATTACTGCGCTGAACGTGGGTCAGAACCTCAAGGTGAAAGCGGGCAACAACGCAATGGACGCCACTGTACTGGAGATCACCAAAGACGGTGTTCGTGTACAGCTGACCTCAGGCATGTCGATGATTGTACGCGCAGAACACCTGTTGTTCTGAAACGGAGGCCAGGCCCGGCATGAACACTTTGTTTAAGCGCACCGCGTTGGCTGGCCTGTTCCTGATTGCAGGACAGGCTTTTGCCGTTGAAGATATTACGCGTGCCGATCAGATTCCGGTATTAAAGGAAGAGACCCAGCATGCAACGGTCAGTGAGCGCGTGACATCGCGCTTCACCCGTTCCCATTACCGTCAATTCGATCTCGATGAGGCATTCTCGGGCAAGATTTTCGATCGCTATTTAAACTTGCTGGACTACAGCCATAACGTGCTGCTGGCAAGCGACGTTGAGAAGTTCATGCCGAAGCGGAGCGTGCTCGGCGAGGAGCTGCGTACCGGCAAACTCGACGTGTTTTATGCGCTCTATAACCTGGCGCAGAAGCGCCGGTTTGAACGCTATCAATATGCGCTGAAGGTGCTTGAACGGCCGATGGATTTCACCGGCAACGACACCTTCAACGTAGATCGCAGCAAAGCGCCGTGGCCGAAAGACGACGCGGAGATGAACGCCCAGTGGGATGCCAAGGTGAAGTTCGATGAGCTGAGCCTGAAGCTGACCGGTAAGGACGAGAAAGAGATCCGCGAGACGCTGACCCGTCGCTATAAGTTCGCGATTCGCCGTCTGGCGCAAACCAACAGTGAAGATGTCTTCTCTCTGGCGATGACCGCCTTTGCCCACGAGATCGACCCGCACACTAACTATCTGTCGCCGCGTAATACCGAGCAGTTCAATACCGAAATGAGCCTCTCTCTTGAAGGGATCGGGGCGGTGCTGCAGATGGACGACGACTACACCGTGATTAACTCCATGGTAGCAGGCGGTCCGGCAGCGAAGAGCAAAGCCATCACCGTTGGCGATCGTATCGTTGGCGTCGGCCAGCCGGGCCAGAACATGGTGGACGTGATTGGCTGGCGTCTTGATGACGTGGTTGCCCTGATCAAAGGTCCGAAGGGAAGCAAGGTACGCCTTGAGATCCTGCCTGCCGGTAAAGGGACCAAGACCCGTATCGTCACCCTGACCCGGGAGCGTATCCGCCTTGAAGATCGCGCCGTGAAGATGTCGGTGAAAACCGTCGGCAAAGAGAAGGTGGGCGTGCTGGATATTCCTGGTTTCTACGTTGGCCTGACCGATGACGTCAAGGTGCAGCTGCAGAAGCTGGAGAAACAGAACGTCAGCAGCGTGATCATCGATCTGCGCACCAACGGCGGCGGGGCGCTGACCGAAGCGGTTTCACTCTCCGGCCTGTTTATTCCGTCTGGTCCAGTGGTGCAGGTGCGAGATAACAACGGCAAAGTGCGAGAAGACAGCGATACCGACGGCGTCGTCTACTACAAAGGCCCGCTGGTGGTGCTGGTTGACCGCTTTAGCGCCTCGGCGTCAGAGATCTTTGCTGCCGCGATGCAGGACTATGGCCGGGCGCTGATCGTTGGTGAGCCGACCTTCGGTAAAGGCACGGTGCAGCAGTATCGCTCTCTTAACCGCATCTACGATCAGATGCTGCGTCCGGAGTGGCCGGCGCTGGGTTCGGTGCAGTACACCATTCAGAAATTCTACCGCGTTAACGGCGGCAGCACGCAGCGTAAGGGCGTGACGCCGGATATCATCATGCCGACCGGCAATGAAGAGACCGAAACCGGTGAGAAGTTTGAAGATAACGCGCTGCCGTGGGATAGCATCAACGCTGCGACCTTTGTGAAATCTGGCGATTTGACGCCGCTTGGGCCGCAGCTGCTCAAGGAGCATGACGATCGTATTGCCAAAGATCCGGAGTTCCAGTACATCCTGAAGGACATTGCTCGCTTCAATGCCCTGAAAGATAAGCGGAATCAGATATCTCTCAACCTTGCCCAGCGTGAGAAAGAGAACGCGGAAGATGACGCGATTCGCCTGGCCCGCCTCAACGACCGCTTTAAGCGTGAAGGCAAGCCGGTGCTGAAGAAGCTGGACGATCTGCCGAAGGATTATCAGGAGCCGGATCCCTACCTTGATGAGACGGTGCATATCGCCCTCGACCTGGCACATATCGAGAAAGATAGCCCGCCAGCGCAGCCCGCTAAAGCACAGTAAACCGCAACAGGCACAAGAAATTGTGCCTGTTTTTTTTAACAAGCGTATCGCGGCGTAAGGCTGCCGCGTCTAAATGTAAAGTTGTGTCTTTCTGGTAACTTACGCGCGGGTTATGCTTGAAAATAGCCAATATACCCATACGATGTGGGTAGTCGCATAGTGCGTTTTGTTAAGTTGAGGTTAAAAGAAAATTATGATGCGGATCGCGCTCTTCCTGTTAACGAACCTGGCGGTGATGCTGGTCTTCGGGCTGGTGCTGAGCCTGACGGGTATTCAGTCGAGTAGCGTTCAGGGCTTGTTGATCATGGCGCTGCTGTTTGGTTTTGGCGGCTCGTTCGTTTCGCTATTAATGTCGAAATGGATGGCCCTGAAGTCGGTCGGAGGAGAAGTCATTGAGCAGCCGCGCAACGATATGGAGCGCTGGCTGATGAACACCGTGGCGCAGCAGTCGCAGCAGGCAGGCATCGCGATGCCGCAGGTTGCCATCTATCACGCCCCGGACATTAACGCCTTCGCCACCGGCGCGCGCCGTGATGCGTCGCTGGTTGCGGTAAGCACCGGCCTGCTACAGAACATGAGCCGTGATGAGGCCGAAGCGGTTATCGCTCACGAGATCAGCCACATCGCCAACGGTGACATGGTGACCATGACCCTGATCCAGGGCGTGGTGAACACCTTTGTTATCTTTATCTCGCGTATCCTGGCGCAGATCGCCGCAGGCTTTATGGGTGGCAACCGCGACGAAGGCGAAGAGAGCAACGGCAATCCGCTGATCTACTTTGCAGTGTCGATGGTGCTGGAGCTGGTGTTTGGTATTCTGGCGAGCATTATCACCATGTGGTTCTCACGTCACCGTGAATTCCATGCCGATGCCGGATCGGCGAAGCTGGTAGGCCGTGAGAAGATGATAGCTGCTCTGCAGCGTCTGAAAACCAGCTACGAGCCGCAGGAAGCCAGCACAATGATGGCCTTCTGCATCAACGGGAAATCCAAATCCCTGAGCGAGCTGTTTATGAGCCACCCGCCGTTGGATAAGCGTATTGAAGCCCTGCGCAGCGGCGAGTACTTGAAGTAACACAAGCCGTTGTAATAAAAAGCGCGTCTAAGGACGCGCTTTTTTTATGCCTGGGATTTCTGCGTCATCCGCAGGCTACTGAAAGCGGCGGCAACGGCGGCTAATACCGCAGCAAACAGCAGCGCAACGTGCGTGGCGTGATCGGTAAAAAGATTAAACATCAACGCGACCAGCGCGGCCCCGATGCTCTGCCCGAGCAGGCGCGCCGTGCCAAGCATACCGCTGGCTCCGCCGCTGCGCTGACGCGGCGCGGCTGTGATAATGGTGTGGTTATTGGGCGACTGGAATAGCCCAAAGCCCGCGCCGCAGAGCATCATCCGCCAGATGATATCCATATCCGACGGTGCCGTAGGGAGAAGCGCCAGTGCCAGCAGCCCCGCAGCCATGACCGCCAAACCCACCGCACCCAGCAGACCCGCGTGAACTCGTTCAATCAGATACCCCGCCAATGGGGCCATCACCATGGTTGCCAGCGGCCACGGGGTCAGCAGTAGCCCGGTCTCCACCTCACTGCGTCCAAGCACGCTCTGCATAAAGAAGGGCAGTGAGACCAGGGCGAGCATCTGGGCGCAGAATGAGCAGATTGAGGTGCAGATAGAGAGCGAAAAAAGCGGAATGCGCAGCAGATCTACCGGCAACAGCGGCACGGGAAGCCCAAGCTGGCGGCGAATAAAGAAATACCCGATGACCAGCATGACCGCTACTTCTCCAGCGATCAGCGTCAGAGACTGCCCCTGGGCAAAGCCCCCGAGAGCCAGGATCAACAGGCCAAAGGTGAGGGCGTTCATCACCGCACTGGGCAGATCGAAGCGCGTCGTGCTGCGGCGCGGCGGGTTGGCGGGCAGATAGCGCATCGCCAGCAGCAAAGAGACGATCCCCAGCGGCACGTTGATCAAAAATAGCCACTGCCACGAACCAACGGCGAGGATCGCTGCGGCAATGGTCGGGCCCGCCGCCGACGAGACCGCGACGACAAACGAGTTAATACCCATCCCCCGGCCCAGGCTGCGCTGAGGGTAAATGAGCCGAATCAGCGCCGTGTTAACGCTCATTAGCGCCGCGCCGCCGAAGCCCTGGGCGATACGAGCAAGGGTTAGCATGGTGAGCGAATCGGAGAGGGCACAGAGAAACGAGGTGACGGTAAAGAACGCCAGTCCGCACTGGTAAACCCGTCGGTAGCCAAACATATCCCCCAGAAATGCAAAGGAGAGCAGCGAGATCACGATAGCAATCTGGTAAGCGTTAACCACCCAGATCGAGCTTGCCGGGGAGACGTGCAGATCGCTGGCGATAGTCGGCAGCGCCACGTTAGTGATGACGCCGTCAAGCACCGCCATGGCAATACCGATGATGATGGTCAGTATCGCTCCGTAACGCTGCGGTATCGGCAGGCCTTCTGTAAAAGATTTATCCATAGAGTTTATATGATTAAGCTGAAATTATTATCGTGAGAACGATTTTACCCGCTGTGCGCTGTTTTTATATCGCAGATTTGTAACGAAGTTAACAAACTGCCATTGCGGGCGACCCGCGACGAAATTATAATAAAAACCTATTCTAAATTTTATAAAACACTCGCGATGAGGTGATTAATGGCAATCGCAGATTTGGACAAACAGCCAGATTCTGTCTCTTCAGTACTGAAGGTCTTTGGCATTCTGCAGGCGCTCGGGGAAGAGCGGGAAATTGGCATTACTGAACTGTCTCAGCGTGTGATGATGTCGAAAAGCACCGTTTACCGCTTTTTGCAGACGATGAAATCCCTTGGCTACGTGGCCCAGGAGGGGGAGTCAGAGAAGTACTCCCTGACGCTTAAGCTCTTTGAACTCGGCGCACGCGCGCTGCAAAACGTCGATTTAATTCGCAGCGCCGATATCCAGATGCGTGAGCTTTCGCGCCTGACCAAAGAGACGGTGCACCTTGGCGCGCTGGATGAAGACAGCATTGTCTACATCCATAAAATTGACTCTATGTACAATCTGCGCATGTACTCCCGTATCGGCCGCCGCAACCCGCTCTATAGCACCGCCATCGGTAAAGTGCTGCTGGCCTGGCGCGATCGCGAGGAAGTGAAACAGATCCTTGAAGGCGTTGAGTATAAGCGCAGCACCGATCGCACTATTACCACTACCGACGATCTGCTACCCGTGCTTGATACCGTTCGCGAGCAGGGCTATGGCGAAGACAACGAAGAGCAGGAAGAGGGGCTGCGCTGCATTGGTGTGCCGGTCTTTGACCGCTTTGGCGTGGTCATCGCAGGCCTGAGTATCTCCTTCCCAACGCTGCGCTTCTCTGAAGAGCGTCTGCATGAATATGTTGAGATGCTGCATACCGCAGCGCGTAAAATCTCCGAGCAGATGGGCTATAACGACTATCCGTTCTGATACCAGACGCCGCGCCAGACGCGGCGTTTTCATCTCTGCTCCCTCTTTGCCGCGGTTTCCTGAATAGTCAAATAGCGCTACAGTTAGCTCCGGTTTAATATGCCAGTAGTAACCTGTTTGCATAAGACGTTGATTCGGAGAGAAGAGTGAGAAAGTTTCGGTGGCTGCTCGTGATTGCCATCCTGGTAATTTGCCTGATGCTCTGGACTCAGATGCTCAATGTGATGTGCGATCAGGACGTACAGTTTTTCAGCGGTATTTGCGTTATCAATAAATTTATCCCCTGGTAGCGGCATTTTTGCTTCGAATCATTCCCTTCCTTAATGTCAGTGGTAAGATAGCGCGTCAACATTGAGGTGGTGTAATGAACGAAGTACTGAATTCGGGCGCGTTCAATCTTGCGTCCCTGGTAATTTCTTTGGTGGTGTTGGTCGTTGGGCTAATACTGTGGTTCTTTGTAAACCGGGCCAGCTCCCGCGCTAATGAGCAGATTGAACTGCTTGAGGCGCTACTGGATCAACAAAAACGACAGAACGTGCTGCTGCGTCGCCTCTGCGAGGCCAGCGCGCCGGAAAAAGCCGAGCCGGAAGCAAAAACGGCGGCAACAGTGCAAACCGACGGCGACGATTTTATCCGTCTGGTGGCTGAACGCTAAATAAGCTGGAAAGGGTGGTGAGTGATGGCATGGAAAAATCCCTGGTATAATCCAGCCCTGACTCACCATACGCCCCAGGGGTTTCGTAATCTGACCCCCGGTGGGCATCAGCCCGGTGACGTTGAGCGCTGGCAAAAAGAGCGCCGCGCCGCCGGGCTGCCGCATCCTCCCGAGGGCGGCTACGACACTTTTCTTCAGCAGCGGTGGCAGCGTGCCGAAATAGGCGGCAGCGGGGACGGGGTCTGGTGGTTGGGCCATGCCAGCATGCTGCTCCGTCTGGACGGCTGTTATCTGCTGGCGGATCCGCTCTTCTTTAACCGTGCCTCCCCGGTACGCTTTACCGGGCCGCAGCGCAAAAGTCCCGCGCCGCTGAACGTTAACGATCTACCGGCGCTGGATGCCATCCTCATTTCGCATAACCATTACGATCATCTCGATACCCGCACCATCCGCGCCCTGTTAAAACGCTTTCCAGACGTCACGCTGTTTGTTCCCCTTGGGCTGGGCCGCTGGTGTCGCCGCCACGGCGTGCGCCACGTGGTCGAGCTTGACTGGTGGCAGAGCTTCACCTTCCAGGGAATGACCCTAAGCGCCGTACCCGCCCAGCACTGGAGCATGCGTACGCCGTGGGACAGAGATCGTTCACTCTGGTGCGGTTGGGTCGTGGAATCCCGGGCGCATCGCTTCTGGTTTGCCGGCGACACCGGCTACACGCCGGACCTGCTGGCGATCCCCGAGCGCCTGGGCAAACTCGATTCCGCTGCGTTGCCGGTCGGTGCCTATGCACCACGCTGGTTCATGTCCATGCATCATATGGATCCGCAGCATGCGGTGTCACTCTGGCAGCAGATCGGTGAGCCGCTGGCTTTTCCTATCCACTGGGGCGTCTTTGAGCTGGCGGATGAAGCGGTGGACGAGCCAGCCCGGGAGCTGGCCGCGGTATTAAACGAGACGGTGACCCAAACGGATAACTTTAGGATCCTGAAAATAGGTGAGTATTTATCTCTCGATGCCCAGACTATTAAACAGACAGCAGAGTAGCCTGGAGAGGTTATATAAACGATATTATTTTTAGCGAAACGTTTTTATTGCTTTGAATTGATGCAGTGTCATTAAACTTTCATTATTTTGGTGCAGGGGGTGCACTAATTGAGCAACAATTATTCGGTGGTCAACTTATCCATTTCTGATTGCCGGGCAAAAACGTTTTCACTCACCCGTTTTCATGATTTTTCAGTAGGCTATTGCACAAAAATTGCTAACGACATGCTCTATTTAGCCATTGTAAAGCTCAGGCTGGACGATACGACATCGCTGTGTCAGCTTAGCTGCACATCTGTTGTTCTGCTTGCCGCTGAATTTGTGCGACAGATCCAGACATCATTAAAAATGGCTTGCCATAATTAACGTTGTATGTGATAACACGGTGTAGGTTAAACGAGGTACAGTTCTGTTTATGTGTGGCATTATCAGTAAAGAAGTTCTGAGTAAACACGTTGTCGTTGAATACTGCTTCTCTGCCGAACCTTATTTAGTGCCTCATGCAGTAATGTCTCAGTTTCATCTCGGTCAATGCCTGCGGGCTAAGAAAACACTCTAAGGAATTTTGCAAATGGCAAAGATTAAAGGTCAAGTTAAGTGGTTCAACGAGTCTAAAGGCTTTGGTTTCATTACTCCTGCTGACGGCAGCAAAGACGTGTTCGTACACTTCTCTGCAATCCAGGGTAACGGCTTCAAGACTCTGGCTGAAGGCCAGAACGTTGAGTTCGAAATTCAGGACGGCCAGAAAGGCCCAGCAGCGGTTAACGTTACTGCTATCTGATTTTCCTCCACTGCTTGAGCGCGATTAGCGCATCAATGTCAGCGTAAAAGCCTCGCCGCGTGCGGGGCTTTTTAATGCTTGTTTTTCAAAATGTTACTGTAAGCCTCTCCATTCTTCTTTTGTTGCAAAGCCATACCGTTATTAGCACACTTTTTTCCCTTTCTCTTGTTGTTTCCTGTCAAATCAGCGGGTTAATCCGTTTCAGGAGCCAAGGTGAAAAACAAATCTCTTTCCAGCAACTATACCCCTCTGCGTTTTGCCTTGCTCTGCGTGGCCATTATCTGTGCGCTGGGCCTGCTGCTGGGGCGAACGGCCTGGCTCCAGGTCGTCTCGCCGGAAAAGTTGGTCAAAGAGGAGGATATGCGCTCGATTCGGGAAGAGAAGATTGTGCCGCCTCGGGGGATGATCGTCGATCGCAATGGGCTGCCGCTGGCGGTGAGTGTGCCGGTGAGTGCGATCTGGGCCGATCCTAAAGCCATCAACAGCAGCGGTGGGGTGAGAGTGAACCCGCGCTGGCAGGCGCTGGCCAGCGCCCTGAATATGCCGCTGAACGAGATAGCCGAACGCGTCCGACGTAACACGACATCCCGTTTTATCTACCTTGCCCGCCAGCTCGACCCGCAGCAGGCAAAATGGATCGATAACCTTAATTTGCCGGGCATCAATTTGCAGGAGGAGTCGCGCCGCTTTTACCCCAGCGGACACGTTGCGGCTAACCTGATTGGCTTCACCAACGTGGACGGGCAGGGGATCGAGGGCATTGAGAAGAGTTTCAATGCCCAGCTAACCGGCAAGCCCGGTCTGCGTCGGGTGCGCAAAGATCGCCACGGACACGTTATCGAAAATATGACCGAAACGCCTGCCGTCCCGGCGCAAACGCTGATGTTGAGTATCGATAAGCGCCTGCAAACCCTGACCGAAGACGCGCTGGATAACGCCGTCAGCTGGAATAAAGCCGAATCCGGCGCGGCGGTGCTGGTGCGTATCCAGACCGGCGAAATCATGGCGATGGCCAGCTACCCTGATTTCAACCCCAACAACCGCAGCGGCGCGACCCTCGATGATTTCCGCAACCGTGCCATCAGCGATACGTTTGAACCTGGCTCAACGGTGAAGCCGATGGTGCTGATGGCCGCGCTGAAAGAGGGGATCGTTCAGCCTGACAGCGTGGTGGACACCCACCCCTATACCCTCGACGGCCACCGCATTCGCGACGTAGGATACTATCCAGAGCTCACCCTCACCGGCATCCTGCAAAAATCGAGCGATACCGGCGTGTCACATCTGTCGCTGGCGATGCCGATCCAGCGCCTGCTGGATACCTATAAAGCCTTTGGCTTTGGTACATCAACGGGTCTGGGGCTGACCGGGGAGAGCAGCGGCGTCTTGCCGGTGCGCAAATACTGGGGCCAGCTCGATCGCGCCACCTTCTCGTTTGGCTATGGCTTAATGGTCACCCCGCTACAGCTGGCCCACGTCTATGCCACCATCGGCAGCTATGGCCTGGCGCGTCCGCTCTCTATTACCCGCGTCGATCCGCCGATCGTTGGAACCCAGGTGATGCCACAGGAAATAGTGCATGAGGTCGAACACATGATGGAGAGCGTGGCCCTGCCGGGCGGAGGTGGGATCAAAGCTGCCGTACGCGACTACCGCGTGGCGGTGAAAACCGGCACCGCCAAAAAGATCGACGAGAACGGTAAATACGTCAATAAGTACGTGGCCTATACCGCTGGCGTTGCCCCGGCCAGCGCGCCAAAATATGCTCTCGCGGTGGTGATTAACGATCCAAAGAACGGTGCGTACTATGGTGGGGCGGTATCGGCACCGGTATTTAGCGAAATTATGGGTAACGTACTGCGGGCAGAAAACGTCACGCCTGACGGTATGGCTCCCGACTCAAGTCATTTAGTGGTGCTGAATTCCCATAGCGGCGCGGATCCGCTGCGTTAAGACATTTCCCGCAGAGGCAATTGGCGTTACACTTTCGCCCTTTCTCTTTGCCCGGAGTTGTTATGTCCTTCACCTGTCCGCTATGCCACGCGCCGCTGCTGCGTACCGATAAAACCTATGTCTGCCCGCAGCGGCACCAGTTTGATATAGCGAAAGAGGGATACGTCAACCTGCTGCCGGTGCAGCACAAGCGTTCGCGCGATCCGGGCGATAGTGCGGAGATGATGCAGGCCCGGCGCGCTTTTCTTGACGCCGGGCACTACCTGCCGCTGCGTCAGACGCTAAGCGATCTGCTGGATGTGCGCCTGCCGGAAAAAGCCGAGGCGCTGCTGGATATCGGCTGTGGAGAGGGGTACTACACCCATGCCTTCGCCGATATCGCCCGCCAGCACGGGGCCCAGACCTTTGGTCTTGACGTCTCCCGGGCGGCGGTTCGCGCGGCGGCGAAGCGCTATTCGCAGGCGATGTTCTGCGTGGCCTCCAGCCACCGTCTGCCGTTTGAGGCGCAGACGCTGGACGCCGTGGTGCGCATCTATGCGCCCTGTAAAGCTGAAGAGCTGGCGCGGGTCGTGAAGCCGGAAGGGTGGGTAATTACCGCCGCGCCGGGGCCACGGCATCTGGTAGAGCTAAAGGGGCTGATCTATGACGAGGTGCAGCTGCATGCTCCACAGAGCGAACAGCTGGCTGGGTTTACGCTGCGGGAGCAGCAATCGTTAGGCTACGGAATGATGCTAAGCGGCACCGAAGCTGTGGCGCTGTTGCAGATGACGCCTTTTGCCTGGCGGGCAAAACCGCAGGTTTGGCAGGCGTTGCAGGAGATGGCCCAGTTCAGCTGCGAGGCGGATTTCAGCATTCAGTGCTGGCAGCGCGACGCTTAAGGGGCAAAGTGGCTCCAGAGGATCTGGATGCCGATGCCGATCAGCACCACGCCACCGAGGATCTCGGCCCGTTTGCCCAGCAGCGGGCCGATGAACTTGCCGATCATCATACCGAGGGTAGACATGATCAGGGTGGCACAGCCGATGGCGAGCGCGGTGGTCACAATATTGACCTGCAAAAAGGCCAGACCGACGCCGACGGCCATGGCGTCCAGGCTAGTGGCGATGGCGGTCGTAACCAGCAGCCAGAAGCTGTGGCGGCGCAGCGGAGTAGGATCTTCATCAGGCTGGCAGCGGAAGCCCTCCAGCACCATTCGGCCACCTAAAAAAACCAGCAGCAAGAAGGCAATCCAGTGGTTCCACTCCAACACAAACTGGCTGGCAAGCATGCCTAAGCCCCAACCCAGCAGCGGGGTCAGTGTCTCAATGAAGCCGAAGATCAGGCCGGTGCGCAGGGCGTCAGAAAATTTGGGTTTGTGCAGCGTTGCACCTTTACCAATAGAGGCGGCAAAGGCATCCATCGACATGCCAAAAGCGAGCAGTAGGGTAGCGGATAGGTTCATACAAGCGTCCTGACCGGGAGATCCATATGACACATCACTGCCCCCAGTAATCAGCAGTTGATGCGTCTATGGTCTCGCCTGACCGAAACGCCTCAGCTATTCGATCCGTACGTGCCACGTTTTGCAACGAGTATGTTGACACGCACATTTCCGGGAACAGGAAATTGGCTACTCCCCAACGACGGGCGCAACCTTAACATATTTTGATAAACTAAAACAATAACCGAAGTTCATTATTTCACTGTGCTAGTGATAACGATTTTCATTTGACCGCAAGAGTAAAAATAACGTTAAAAAAGAGGGTGAATTGCGCGGGTAATAATATAGCCACGGCTATGTTTCAGGAGGTCTGTATATCATAAACATAGACGTGGCTATATTTTAAATTATTGAGTTTTAACCATAATCTTGTAGATTTTTTCCAGATCGTCGATATTTCGTACACGAATCAGCAGGCGGCGCTGCTCTAATTGCACCACCAGCACGCCATCTTCTGATAGCTGCATCGCTTTAATACGCCCATATTCAATCCAGATATTCGCGAAGAAAAAGCCGTTTTCTTTGAAGATGATTTTTGGGGCGCGGATCCAGAAGAGATATATAACCACCAGCGCTAGCATAGATAATAGCCACGTGGTTAAAATAGCACCATGATGCGTGACGTTATTATAGATAACAATAGCCAGCAGGCCGGTGAAGATCACGCTATCGGCGCGGCTGCGGCGCAGCAGGGGAGCGGTGAGCAGCGTTGCGCCGTGGCGGCGCGGCATAATAAACTCGTCATAGATAGCGTAAGCCAACAGCCCAGCCACGCACAGCACCAGCACGTAGTCCGTTAACGACATTCATCCTCCAGAAATAAAAACCGGGGGCAGTGCCCCCGGCGTGATATCTACCGCTTACAGGCCGAGCAGGCCAACGGCGTAGCCCGCAATACCGATGACGAAGAAGCCAACGATAATCCACAGCGGGTTCACTTTCCTACGCAGCAGCCACATGCAGGCGAAGGTCAACAGCAGCGGCACCAGGCCCGGCATCAGCTGGTCCAGGATAGTCTGCACGGTGGTAACGTTCGTCTTCCCGGTCTGGTCGGTGATCTCCGATACCACCAGCGGGATATTAACATGCGTCCACTTGTTTACCAGCGCCCCCATGACAAACAGGCCGAGGATTGACGCCCCCTCGGTCAGCTTCTGCAGGAAGCCGCCGCCCATATCTTTAACGATGTCTACCCCTTTACGGTAGCCGTAGGCAACCCCGTAGTAGCGGGTTGCCAGACGTACCACGTTAAAGAGGATAAAGAACAGCAGCGGGCCGAGCAGGCTGCCGCTCATGGCGATCCCCGCCCCGAGCGCGGCAAACACCGGACGCACCGTACCCCAGAAGATCGGGTCGCCGACGCCTGCCAGCGGCCCCATCAGGCCAACTTTGATGCCGTTGATGGCCCCATCGTCAATCTCTGCCCCGTTGGCACGCTGCTCCTCCATCGCCAGGGTAACGCCGAGCACCGGCGCGGCAACGTAGGGGTGGGTGTTAAAGAACTCCAGATGGCGTTTGATCGCCTGACGGCGTGCCTCGTTATTCTCCGGATAGAGGCGTTTGATAGCCGGTACCATAGAGAAGCAGAAGCCCAGCGCCTGCATACGCTCGAAGTTCCATGACCCCTGGAAGAGGTTAGAGCGGAGGAACACGCCGCGGATATCGCCAGGCGTGAGTTTTTTCTCGGACGTCGTTTTTGTCATATCAACCATGTCGCTCACCTGTTAATCCAGTTCGTTATCGAGATCGTTAGCACCGGCAGCCTGAACAGGCGCGCCCGCCGAGCGGTTATATTTCGGGCTAAGCTGAATGTAGAGAATGGCCATCACGGCACCGATTACCCCCAATGCCACCAGGTTAAAGTTGGTGAAGGCGGCGGTAACGAAGCCCAGATAGAAGAACGGCATCAGGTAGCCAGCGCGCATCATGTTGATGACCATCGCATAACCCACTACCACGATCATCCCACCGGCAATGTTCAGGCCGCTGGTCACCACTTCCGGAATGGCGTTGAGCATGCTCTGTACTTCACTGGTACCCACGGAGTAGGCCACGATCACCGCCGGGATAGCGATACGCATTGCCTGCAGGAACAGGGAAGAGACGTGGATCCAGGAGAGCGCCGTCAGGTTGCCGTTTTCGGCCGCCTTATCCGCTGCGTGCTGGAAAGCCACGGTAATGGTACGAACGATAATGGTCAGCACCTGGCCTGCCGCTGCCAGCGGAATAGCCAGCGCGATACCGGCCCCAATGCTCTGACCACCGGCGATAACCAGCACGGTTGAGATGATGGATGCCAGCGCGGCATCTGGTGCGACCGCCGCACCGATGTTCATCCAGCCGAGGGCGATCATCTCCAGGGTACCGCCGATGATAATGCCTTTTTGCATATCACCCAGCACGATACCGATTAACGTACAGGCCACCAGCGGACGGTGAAACTGAAATTCATCCAGCACCGACTCCATACCGGCAATACAGGCCACGACAAACACCAGCACAATCTGAAGAGTGGTAATCTCCATTGTACTTCTCCTATAACAATACAGAATAAAGTGTAAAAACAGCGTCGCTCAGCGGATGCTGGTTACTTCGCCACTTTGCTGATTAAATCCATCATTTTCAGGCGTTGATCGCTGGACACTTTCCGCACCTCCAGTTCAATGCCCTGGGCGTTGAGCTTTTTAAACGCGGCGATATCCTGCTCATCCACCGACACGGCATTATTCACCTGGGTTTTACCCTGGCGGAAGGCCATGCCGCCAATGTTGACAGAGGTAATCTTTACCCCCTCATCAACGAGGCGTACCACGTCGGTAGGATTGGTAAACAGCAGCATTACGCGCTCACCAGCATATTTCGGGTTATTGTAAACGCGGACCATCTTGGCGACATCCACCACGTGCGCGGTAACGCCGGGCGGTGCCACTTGGGTGAGCAGCGTCTTGCGTACAGTGTCGGCGGCGACTTCGTCACTGACGACAATAATACGTTGCACGTTGGTCTCTTTGGTCCAGCGCGTGGCCACCTGACCATGAATCAGACGATCGTCGATTCGCGCCAGGCCAATGGTCATATAGTCCGCTGGCCCCATCGGTTTTTGCGGCACGGCGGCGCGGGGAGCGGCGGCAGGGGCGGGAGCAGCAGGCTGCGCCTTCTCCACCGGCTGCGCCTTCAGCGCCTTCACGCCTTCGCGGCCTGCCTCAACGGCGACGGCCACCAGATCGTCAAACGTCGGGTTGTCATCGCGGCCCATCAAGGTCTCAACCAGCATAGGAATATTGACCCCGGCCACGACCTCATAGTGCTCTTTATCGACGACAATACGGCTGGCAGCGTTAAACGGGCTGCCGCCCCATGTATCGACGAGAAACAGCACGCCCTGACCGGTGTCGAGCTTCGCCAGCTGCGCGGTGTATTTTTCGATCAGCGTTTCGGCGTTTTCACCTGGTACGAAATCGATCCAGCCTACGTTCTCTTGTTCGCCCAATAGCATTTCAGCTGTTTTAAGCAGCTGCTCTGCAGCCCAGCCATGTGTGCCTATCACAATAGCAATGGTCACTTGCTACCTCCTTTATTATCGTGAACACATCCGTAGCAGATGCATTGTGAATCGTTACGTCATAGCGAATCGATTCAGAGAGGGATGACATAGAAAATTCAGTCTTCGCGAATTATTTTAGATAGTGAAAAAATAATTTATGTGATTCAGATCCGTAATTTAGCTTTAATGAGAAAAGAAATTTTGTTGCGCAAAATATCTCCGAAAATGCAAATTCTGGTAAATCTTTGCAAAATCTTAATTCCCTCTGTTATGTTTACTTTCTGTTTATAATCACTGGAGTAGAGGGCAGCTGCCCACCGTATGGACCGTCACCGACGTCAGTTTACCTTCAGGCCGCGTAGCGCCTGTGTTAACCCCCTTTCTGTTGTCATCACGCCTGCATGTTGTAAGGCCCCCTTGTTTTGTCACTCCCTTAGCAGGAGCCTGTCATGGAATTCTTAATGGACCCCTCCATCTGGGTGGGATTGTTGACGCTTGTCGTACTTGAAATCGTTCTCGGTATCGATAACCTGGTGTTTATCGCCATTCTGGCTGACAAACTGCCGCCGAAGCAGCGAGACAAGGCCCGACTGATTGGCCTCTCCCTTGCGCTGGTGATGCGCCTGGCGCTGCTCTCCGTTATCTCGTGGATGGTGACGCTGACCCAGCCGCTCTTTTCGGTAATGGATTTCACCTTCTCTGGCCGCGATCTCATCATGCTGCTCGGGGGGATATTCTTACTCTTTAAAGCGACAACAGAATTACATGAGCGCCTGGAGAACCGCGAGCACGATAGTGGCCAGGGGAAAGGGTACGCCAGCTTCTGGGTGGTGGTGGTACAGATCGTTATCCTCGATGCGGTCTTCTCTCTTGATGCGGTGATCACTGCGGTAGGGATGGTGAACCATCTGCCGGTAATGATGGCGGCAGTGGTGATCGCCATGGCGGTGATGCTGCTGGCCTCGAAGCCGCTGACGCGCTTTGTTAACCAACACCCTACGGTGGTGGTGCTCTGCCTGAGCTTCCTGCTGATGATCGGTCTGAGCCTGGTGGCGGAAGGCTTTGGCTTCCACATTCCAAAAGGCTACCTCTACGCGGCAATTGGCTTCTCGATCATCATTGAGTTCTTTAACCAGGTGGCGCGTCGCAACTTTATTCGCCATCAGTCCACGCTGCCGCTGCGGGCGCGTACCGCCGATGCGATCCTCCGTCTGATGGGCGGCCGCCGTCAGGCTGCTGTTCAGCACGAGCCGGACAGCCAGTCACCGGTTTCGGTGCCGGAAGGGGCGTTTGCGGATGAAGAGCGCTACATGATCAACGGCGTGCTGACCCTGGCGTCACGCTCTCTGCGTAGCATCATGACGCCGCGAGGCGAGATCAGCTGGGTTGATGCCAACCTTGACGTGGACGCCATTCGCCAGCAGCTGCTCTCCTCACCGCACAGCCTCTTCCCGGTGTGTCGGGGCGAGCTGGATGAGGTCATCGGCATTGTGCGTGCGAAGGAGCTGCTGGTGGCGCTGGAAGAGGACGTTGACGTGGCGGCTATCGCCTCGGCGTCACCGGCCATCGTAGTACCGGAAACGCTGGATCCCATCAAGCTGCTGGCGGTTCTCCGCCGCGCGCGGGGGAGCTTCGTGATGGTAACCAACGAGTTTGGCGTGGTGCAGGGGCTGGTGACTCCGCTTGACGTGCTGGAAGCCATTGCCGGTGAGTTCCCGGACGCCGATGAGACGCCAGAAATTGTCACCGACGGCGACGGCTGGCTGGTAAAAGGCGCTACCGATCTTCACGCGCTGCAGCATGCGCTACAGATGGACAACCTGGTGAACGATGAAGAGGATATCGCCACCGTTGCAGGGTTGGTCATTGCGATCAATGGTCAAATTCCCAAGCCGGGCGAGGTGCTGCAGCTTGCGCCATTAACCATTACTGTCGTTGAGGCGAACGACTATCGGGTCGATCTGGTACGCGTTGTTAAAGAGCAGCCGGTACAGGACGACGAAGAGGAGTAGCCTCGCTCAGCGTAGCGGCGTCATGGGCATCACATGCCCACTATAAGTGGCTGGGGGCGGCGTACTGCCTGCCAGCCACGTAGGGAAATCTTTTAGCGGCATAGGCTTCGCGTAGAGAAATCCCTGAAAAATCGTTACCCCGCGCTGGCGCAAACGCTGCGCCTGCAGCGGGGTTTCCACTCCCTCCGCAATCAGCTCAATTTTAAGCCGCCTACCCAGCGCGATAATAATATCTGTCACCGTCGAGTTCACCGCATCGGTGCCCACCGCCGAGGTATAGGACTTATCGATCTTCAGCACGTCCGGACGCAGCTTCTCCAGCCATGAGAGTGAAGTGTTGCCGGTACCAAAGTCATCAATCGCCAGCTTTACCCCGCGTCGGTGCAGGGCCCGCACGAGCCGGTAATCGATGTCGGTGATCGCTTCCCGCTCGGTCAGCTCAATGGTGAGCTGCTGAACCGGATGAGCATGGAACCAGAGGCGGTTAAGATCCTTCAGCAGCGCACCGTCACGGAAATGGCTGGCGGAGACGTTGATCCCGATATGGAACTGGCTGCTGGCCGGGAACAGGCCTATCTGGCGGTGGGTCTCTGCCAGCACGTAGCGCGTCAGAGGAGCAATCAGGTTCTGCTCCTCGGCAATGGGGATAAAGATATCCGGCGAGATCCAACCCTGCCGCGGGTTATTCCAACGCAGCAGGATCTCCACCCCCTCACACTGATGGGTACGGGCGTTCAGCAGCGGCTGGCAGAAAAGCTCAAACTCATGCGCCGCCATACCGAGATTGATCTCCCATGAGAAGCTCATCCGGTTAGCGGTGACAATCCAGGCGATATAGCCCATCAGCAGGCTGATGATCACTGCCAGCGGCAGTTGAGAAGGGAGGTGACGCAGCGCCAGCTCGCCTGCGCCTGGGCCCCGCACGCTAATGGTAAAGGGGAACTGGTCCGAGCTCTGCTGAAACCGCGTCTCGCTGACCAGCGGTGGCAGGCTATCCACGACCCCGGCACCGTAGATCAAATGCCGATTACCTACCGTTACGCTCGCCCCGGTAATCAGCGGTTTCTGCGGCTCCAGCATCATGCGGGTGAGCAGATCGATATTGATCACCTCCATTACCCCATCCTGTCCATTCTGGGTCAGGGGAAACCACTGGATCAGTATCGGGCTGCCGTGCAGCAGAGAGTTATCGGTAGTGAGCAAGAGCAGTGGCTGAGCGGTAGGGAGTGCGGGTTGAAGCTGGTGAAGGGGGACGTTGCGATAACCGAAAATGCTGGAGCAGTAGAGGATGCCGTTTTTGATGAGGCCGATAGAGCGTACGGTTTGCATCGTAGCGGCCTGCTTTCGTAGCGCCAGGTGCGCTTCGTCGCAGGGCTGGCCCACCAGCGGCAGAAGCACCCCCCGGCCCTGGGCAAGTGGGATAAGGATCCGATCCAGCGATGAGACCGCGTGATTGGTAAAAGAGAGGATCCGCTGCTGATTAGCGTTGCGCTCGGAAATGTAGCGCGAGCCAAGCGTCAGCAAGAGCGTGAAGATCGCGACAATCACGCAGACGATGGCGCGTTTTCGACGGTAGCTTCTTATAATTTGCTGTGCTGTTTGCATGTCCCGACGGTTCCCAGGAGGGCCGTTGGCGAAAAAGCAAACGGCAACACAGCAAGTGTAGTGGGGAAAAATTAATCGGCATCAAAAAGGGAAATAATTAGCCCTTTCGGGTGAAAGGGCTGGGTAACGTATTAGTCGCACTGCACCTTGATCGCCAGCCCGCCGCGAGAGGTTTCGCGGTACTTCGCGTTCATGTCTTTGCCGGTTTCATACATGGTTTCGATCACCTTATCCAGCGACACGCGCGGGGCGCTGGTACGACGCATCGCCATGCGGGAGGCGTTGATGGCCTTCACCGAGGCAATAGCATTACGCTCAATGCACGGCACCTGTACCTGGCCGGCGACCGGATCGCAGGTCAGTCCCAGGTTATGCTCCATGCCGATCTCTGCCGCCACGCAGACCTGCTCCGGGCTGGCACCCATCAGCTCCGCAAGGCCCGCTGCCGCCATAGAGCAGGCAACGCCAACTTCACCCTGACAGCCCACCTCTGCGCCAGAGATTGAGGCGTTCATCTTGTAAAGCGTACCGATTGCGCCTGCGGCCAGGAAGTAACGGGTGTAGATATCCGGGGTAACCGGCTCGATAAAGTGGTCATAGTAGGCCAGCACCGCGGGCACGATCCCGCATGCGCCGTTGGTTGGGGCGGTAACGACTCGGCCACCGGCAGCGTTCTCTTCGTTCACTGCCAGGGCGAACATATTGACCCAGTCAACTACTACCATCGGATCGCTGGAGTGCTTGTCACTGGCGACCAGCAGGCGGCGCAGAGCTGAGGCACGGCGCGGTACCCGCAGCGGACCCGGCAGCACGCCTTCGGTGTTCATGCCGCGATCGATACAGGCCTGCATGGTCTGCCAGACGTGCGCGAAATAGTCGGCAATCTCTTCTTTGCTGTGCAGGGCCAGCTCGTTCTGCATCACCATGCCGGAGAGGGACAGGCCGGTCTCTTTGCACCAGTTCAGTATCGCCTGGGCAGAGTTATACGGGTAGGGCACGCTGACGGCCTGAGCGCTCTCTTTACCGAAGTGCTCTTCATCAACGATAAACCCGCCGCCGATGGAGTAGTAGGTTTTGCTGTAGATCTCTTTCTCGCCCTGATATGCATGGATGCACATGCCGTTCTCATGCAGCGGCAGGTTGTCGCTCTGGAAACGCATCCCGTTATCAGCAGGGAAGTCCACCTCATGACGTCCATGGGCCAGCAGCAGGCGGCCACGGGTCTCTACGTCGCGGATGAACGCCGGAATCGCATCGATATCGACGGTCGCTGGCTCGTTACCGGCGAGGCCCATGATAATGGCGATATCGGTATGGTGACCGCGGCCGGTCAGCGACAGCGAACCATAAACATCCACCGCCACGCGGGTGACGCTCTCCAGCAAACCCTTTTCGACCAGATCATCGACGAACTGTTTCCCGGCCTTCATTGGCCCAACAGTATGAGAAGAGGAAGGACCAATTCCCACTTTAAACATGTCGAATATACTAATCACGCTAACACTCCTGACAGGGTTGCCGGACCCTCCGGCAACGATGTAATAATTGGGCATAGTGTAAGAGGGAACCGGGGGAACGGTTTAACTATTCACATGAATTAAACTAATAGCCAACCTCTATTTTACTAATGCTGAGAGGCAAGTCACGCCCGGTGAAAAACGGGCGCTGTGTAAAGTATAGTCAGGGTTTGAGGCCGATTTGTAATGCCAGCTCACGAATAATGCCCGCCGTCATGCCCCAGACAAAGTAATGCTGATACCAGGAGAGCCACACCCGGTGCGCATTGCCGCGTCGGTGAATATCCAGCGGGTGATAACGACCCAGGCGCAGTGCTTCGGCCAGCGGCATCTCAAATACCGCTGCCACCTCATCCTCGCTGGCGTGATAGTGCAGATCCGGCGGGATAATGCCCACCACCGGGGTAACCTGAAAGCCGGTCACGCTGTCTACCGGCGGCAGAACGCCAATCACCTCAACCGACTCGGGCGGAATGGCGACCTCCTCCTCGGCCTCGCGCAGGGCGGCGGCAATAATAGACGCATCGCTGCTGTCTACGGCGCCACCGGGGAAGGCCACCTGGCCCGCGTGCTTACGTAGGCGCGCCGAGCGCTGGGTCAGCAGCAGCCCGGGCTGCTCGCGGCGCACCACGGGGATCAGCACCGCCGCCTGGCGATTGTTCAGGCTCGCACCGCTGGCCTGCGGGCGTAAAAGTTGGAAGCGTGATAAAAAATCGTCCAGGGTCAGGTTTGTGCTCTCCACCCGTTATCTCTCCAGCTGTTGCAGAATACGATTAACTTTATCAAAGGTTTCCTGATATTCCGCCTCTTGCTGACTATCGGCAACGATGCCGCCCCCGGCGGAGCAGTAAAGCTGACCGTTGCAGGCGCTCAGGGTGCGGATAGTGATGCTGGTGTCCATAGTGCCGCAGAAGCTGATATAGCCAATGCTGCCGCACCAGGCGCTACGCCGCTGCGGCTCCAGCTCGTCAATGATCTGCATCGCCCGCACCTTCGGCGCACCGGTGATTGAGCCGCCGGGAAAGGCAGCCCGCAGCAGATCGCAGGCGTGCTGCGAGGCGGGCAGGCGAGCGGTAACGGTGCTGACCAGATGGTGCACCGCAGGAAAGGGCTCCACCACAAACAGCTCCGGGACACGCACCGATCCGGGCACCGCAACGCGGCCAATGTCGTTGCGCATCAGGTCAACGATCATCAGGTTTTCAGCGCGATCCTTCGGCGAGGCCGCCAGCTTTTCCGCCTGCTGGCGATCGGCCAGCGGATCCGCCAGCCGGGGCAAGGTTCCTTTGATAGGCCGGGTCTGAATGCGATCCCGTTCCAGATGGATAAACCGCTCCGGCGACAGGCTCAGGATCGCCCCTTCCTCAAGACGCACGAAGGCGCTGAACGGCGCGCGGTTGCTGGCGTTGAGGCGGGTGAACGCCTGCCACTCATCGCCTTTATAGGTAGCCTGAAAGCGCTGGGCCAGATTGACCTGATAGCAGTCGCCGCTCTGCAAATAAGCCTGCACCCGGGCAAATTTATCGGCATACTGCGCTGGCGTCATATTGGCGTGCCAGCGGGAGGTGAGGCAAAAATCCTCGCTAACGGGGGGCTGCTGCACCTCCAGCCAGGCAAGACGGGCATTGACGTCGCCGTGGCTCAGCAGCGAAACACGTTTCTTATGGTGGTCGACAATCATCGCCCAGTCATAGAGCCCCACCGCCATATCCGGCAGGGCGATGTCGGCCTTCGCCTGCGTGGGCAGGTTTTCAAAGCGTCGACCCAAATCGTAACCAAATAGTCCCAGTGCACCGCCCTGGAAAGGAAGATCGGGATTGACCTCGGCAGGCAGCGCCAGCGACGTCAGCGCCTGCTGAAGCAGCGCCAGCGGATCGGCCGTGGAAACCTCCGTGCCGTCCAGCGTCATGCGCGTGCGCTCACCGGTGGTCACCAGCGTGCCACGCGGATCGGCGACCAGGATATCGAAGCGGCTGTAGGCGTGATCGGCATGGCCGGAGTGCAGCAGCATCGCCCACGGCAGGTGGCTGAGACGCGCAAACCAGAACTCGGCGGCGTCGTGACGCCACGGTAGGGTGATAACGGTAGGGGGAAGCGTGTTCATCTATGGCAAACAACCAGGCAGCGTGAAATAATTAGCGCTGATAATCTAGCAGGAGTTAACGATGTTTGCAGGTTTACCTTCGCTCAGTCATGAGCAACAGCAGCAGGCGGTAGAGCGTATTCAGCAGCTTATGTCCGAAGGCATGAGCAGCGGGCAGGCGATCGCAGTGGTCGCCGAAGAGCTGCGTGCCAACCACACCGGGGAGCGGATCGTGGCACGCTTTGAAGATGAGGATGAAGACGAGTAGTTCTATACCGCGGCGATAATTTTAATTTCGACCCGGTACTGCGGGTTCATCAGCGTCGCCTGTACGGTGCAGCGTACCGGCGCATGGCCTGCTACCACCCATGCATCCCAGGCGCGGTTCATTGCCGCAAAGTCATCGCTGTTAGCCAGAAAAATCGTGGCATCAAGAATACGCGTTTTATCGCTACCCTGTTTTGCCAGCACGGCGTCAATCTGCGCCAGGGTGTTGGCGGTCTGCGCCTCGGCGTCGGCCTCAAGGTTCTCCGGTACGCCGGTATAGTACAGCGTCTGGTTATGGATCACGGCATCGGACCAGCGGGCCTCGGCATCAATACGTTTAATCGTCACTTTTCACTCCCTTATTGCTTTTTGGCAGGGCCAAGAGTGCCACACGGGTAGCGATCCTGTCACCACTTCGGCTAGCTAAAAATTCCCGCGCCCGACATAATCACTGGCGATATAACCAGGGGGCGGCGTGGCAGAGAACAGTGTAACGGACGATTTTGCACCAGACGGGCAGTTAGCGAAAGCGATACCGGGGTTTAAACCGCGTGAGCCACAGCGGCAGATGGCCCAGGCGGTCAGCGCTGCCATTGCTAATACCCAGCCGCTGGTGGTTGAGGCCGGAACCGGGACGGGGAAAACCTACGCCTATCTGGCCCCGGCCCTGCGCGCCGGGAAAAAGGTCATTATCTCCACCGGCTCGAAGGCGCTGCAGGATCAGCTCTACAGCCGCGATCTGCCCACCGTCTCCCGGGCGCTGGAGTATACCGGCCGCCTGGCGCTGCTGAAGGGGCGCTCCAACTACCTCTGCATCGAACGTCTTGAGCAGCAGGCGCTTGCCGGCGGCGATCTGCCGGTGCAGATCCTCAGCGACGTTATCCTGCTGCGGTCATGGTCGAGCCAGACCCTTGATGGCGACATCAGCACCTGCGCCAGCGTGGCGGAGGACTCCCAGGCCTGGCCGCTGGTCACCAGCACCAACGATAACTGCCTCGGCAGCGACTGCCCGATGTATAAAGATTGCTTCGTGGTCAAGGCGCGTAAGAAGGCGATGGACGCCGACGTGGTCGTGGTTAACCACCACCTCTTTCTCGCTGACATGGTGGTGAAAGACAGCGGCTTTGGCGAGCTGATCCCCGAGGCCGACGTAATGATCTTTGACGAAGCGCACCAGCTGCCGGATATCGCCAGCCAGTACTTCGGCCAGTCGCTCTCCAGCCGCCAGCTGCTGGATCTGGCGAAAGATTTCACCATTGCCTACCGCACCGAACTGAAAGATACCCAGCAGCTGCAGAAGTGCGCGGATCGCCTGGCGCAGAGTGCGCAGGACTTCCGTTTACAGCTGGGCGAGCCGGGCTATCGCGGCAACCTGCGCGAGCTGCTGGCGGACAGCCACGTCCAGCGCGCGCTGCTGCTGCTCGATGATGCCTTAGAGCTATGCTACGACGTAGCCAAGCTCTCTCTTGGTCGCTCGGCGCTGCTCGACGCGGCCTTTGAACGGGCAACGCTTTATCGCACGCGCCTCAAGCGGCTGAAAGAGATCAACCAGCCGGGCTTCAGCTACTGGTACGAGTGTACCTCTCGCCACTTTACCCTCGCCCTGACGCCGCTCACCGTGGCAGAGAAGTTCAAAGAGGTGATGGCCCAGAAGCCGGGAAGCTGGATCTTTACCTCGGCCACGCTCTCGGTGAACGACGACCTGCACCACTTTACCTCCCGCCTCGGGATTGAAACGGCAGAGTCAATGCTGCTGCCCAGTCCGTTTGATTTCGCCCGTCAGGCACTGCTCTGCGTGCCGCGCAATCTGCCGCAGACCAACCAGCCCGGCGCGGCGCGCCAGCTGGCAGCGATGCTCAGGCCAATGATCGAGGCCAACAACGGCCGCTGCTTTATGCTCTGCACCTCCCACGCCATGATGCGCGACCTGGCAGAGCAGTTCCGCGCGACCCTGTCGCTGCCGGTGCTGTTGCAGGGCGAAACCAGTAAGGGCCAGCTGCTCCAGCAGTTTGTCACCGCCGGAAACGCGCTGCTGGTGGCAACCAGCAGCTTCTGGGAAGGGGTGGACGTGCGCGGCGATACGCTGTCGCTGGTGATCATCGACAAGCTGCCCTTTACCTCACCGGACGATCCGCTGCTGAAGGCGCGGATGGAGGATTGCCGCCTGCGCGGGGGCGATCCTTTTGATGATGTTCAGCTGCCGGACGCGGTGATCACCCTCAAGCAGGGGGTAGGCCGCCTGATCCGCGACATCGACGACCGTGGCGTGCTGGTGATCTGCGACAACCGGCTGGTGATGCGTCCCTATGGTGCAACCTTCCTTGCCAGCCTGCCGCCGACCCCGCGCACCCGGGACATCGCCCGCGCGGTGAGATTCCTGGCCGGGGTCTCGACGCAGTAATTTGCCGCAGAGTGTGCTAAGATGCGCGCCATTTTATTGAATCAACACCCCGAGAGCGCGAAGACCGATGCGAATTCTGGCTATTGATACCGCCACAGAGGCCTGTTCCGTTGCCCTGTGGAATAACGGTACGACCTCTGCCCACTTTGAACTCTGCCCAAGAGAACATACCCAACGTATTTTACCCCTGGTTCAGCAGACGCTGAACGACAGCGGCGTCACCCTTGCCAAACTCGACGCGCTGGCCTTTGGCCGTGGGCCGGGCAGCTTTACCGGCGTGCGGATTGGCATTGGTATTGCTCAGGGCCTGGCACTGGGTGCCGAGCTGCCGATGATCGGCGTCTCAACGCTGGCCACCATGGCGCAGGGCGCGTGGCGTAAAACCGGCGCGACGCGCGTGCTGGCCGCCATCGATGCCCGCATGGGCGAAGTCTACTGGGCCGAGTACCAGCGGGATGAGCAGGGCGTCTGGCACGGCGAAGAGAGTGAGGCGGTGCTGAAGCCGGAAGCGGTCAGCGAACGCCTGGCCCAGCTCAGCGGATCCTGGGCTACGGTGGGCACCGGCTGGCCGGCATGGCCGGATCTTGGCAAAGAGAGCGGGCTAACCCTCACCGACGGCGGCATCCTGCTGCCTGCAGCTGAAGATATGCTCCCGCTCGCCTGCCAGCTTTTTGCCCAGCAGCGCACCGTTGCCGTGGAGCATGCGGAGCCGGTTTATTTGCGCAACGAGGTGGCCTGGAAGAAACTTCCGGGCAGAAAATGAATCTCAGCTATATACATAACGTAACAGTGTAAATAGCAGGAAGGTGGTAAGTGAAGGTATCCCAACAGGTGGGGCAAAGCAGGTCCAGGCGCTGGCTGCTGGCAGGCTTAGCCGCCTTAGCGCTGAGCGGTTGCGTCTCGGTGCCTGACGCCATTAAAGGCAGCAGCCCAACGCCGCAGCAGGATCTGGTTCGGGTGATGAATGCGCCTGAGCTATACGTCGGCCAGGAGGCGCGCTTCGGCGGTAAAGTTATCGGCTTGCAGAACAAGCAGGGGCAAACCCGGCTGGAGATTGCCTCGGTACCGCTGGACAGCGGCGCGCGTCCCGTTCTGGGTGAACCTTCCCGCGGGCGTATTTACGCTGACGTGAACGGCTTCCTCGATCCGGTGGATTTCCGTAACCAGTACGTGACCGTGGTCGGCACCATTAGCGGCGTTGAGCAGGGCAAAGTGGGCGAGACGCCCTATAAGTTTATGGTCATGAAGGTGAGTGGCTATAAACGCTGGCATCTCCAGCAGCAGGTTATGCTGCCGCCGCAGCCAATCGACCCCTGGTACTGGGGACCGGGTCCGAATCCCTGGCGTTACGGCGGCTACGGCGGTTACGGCTGGTACAACACCGGTCCGGCCCCGGTGCATACCGTCGTAACAGAGTAACTCCCTGTTAAATAAGAGAAGAGACAGCGGACTATCCGCTGTTTCTCCTTTTTTATGACCATAACAAGAATAAAAGAGTGACGCGCTTCGCAACCTGTGAATCGGCCAATTAATAAACTGGTACAATGAGTTAATATAATGTTAACGGCATGTTTATTAAGCGGAGTTGCGATGACGACGAATTTTCATTTCAGAGGTGACGCATTGAAGAAGGTTTGGCTTAACCGTTATCCCGCCGACGTGCCAGCGGACATCAACCCCGATCGCTATCAATCCCTTGTGGAACTCTTCGAAAATGCCGCCATCCGCTATGCGGACCAGCCGGCGTTTATCAACATGGGCGAGACCATGACCTTCCGCAAGCTGGAAGAGCGCAGCCGCGCCTTTGCCGCCTGGCTACAGCAGGGGTTGGGGTTAAAGAAGGGCGATCGCGTGGCGCTGATGATGCCTAACCTGCTGCAGTATCCGGTGGCGCTGTTTGGTATTTTGCGTGCCGGTATGGTGGTAGTGAACGTTAACCCTCTCTATACCCCTCGCGAGCTGGAGCATCAGCTCAACGACAGCGGCGCGGCGGCTATCGTCATTGTCTCTAACTTTGCCCACACCCTTGAAAAAGTGGTAGATAAGACCCAGGTGCAGCACGTGATTTTGACCCGCATGGGGGATCAGCTCTCTGCGGCGAAGGGGACGCTGGTCAACTTCGTGGTCAAGTACGTTAAGCGACTGGTACCGAAATATCACCTGCCGGACGCCATTTCGTTTCGCCAGGCGCTGCACAACGGCTACCGCCTGCAGTACGTCAAGCCGGAGGTGGTCCCGGACGATCTCGCTTTCCTGCAATACACTGGCGGCACCACCGGCGTGGCTAAAGGGGCGATGCTGACCCACCGCAACATGCTGGCCAATCTCGAACAGGTGAACGCCACCTACGGGCCGCTGCTGCACCGGGGAAAAGAGCTGGTGGTTACTGCTCTGCCGCTGTATCACATCTTTGCCCTGACCATGAACTGCCTGCTGTTTATCGAGCTGGGCGGGCAGAACCTGCTGATCACCAACCCGCGCGATATTCCAGGGCTGGTGAAAGAGCTGTCAAAGTATCCCTTTACCGCCATGACCGGGGTGAATACCCTGTTCAATGCGCTGTTGAACAACAAAGAGTTTCAGCAGCTCGACTTCTCTACGCTGCACCTCTCCGCAGGTGGCGGGATGCCTGTCCAGCAGGCGGTCGCCGAGCGCTGGGTGAAGCTTACCGGGCAGTATCTGCTGGAGGGCTATGGCCTGACGGAGTGCTCTCCGCTGGTGAGCGTGAACCCGCACGATATCGACTACCACAGCGGCAGCATCGGCCTGCCTGTGCCCTCTACGGAGGTGAAGCTGATTGACGACGAGGGCAGGGAGGTGCCGCACGGCGAACCGGGCGAGCTGTGCGTCAAGGGGCCACAGGTAATGCTGGGCTACTGGCAGCGCCCTGACGCCACTGACGAGATCATCAAAGACGGCTGGCTGATGACCGGCGATATTGCGGTAATGGACGACGAAGGCTTCCTGCGCATTGTCGATCGTAAAAAAGATATGATTCTGGTCTCCGGCTTCAACGTCTACCCTAACGAGATTGAAGACGTCGTGATGCAGCACCCAGGCGTGCAGGAGGTGGCCGCCGTCGGCGTGCCGTCAACCAGCAGCGGTGAAAAGGTAAAAATTTTCGTGGTGAAGAAGGATCCCGACCTCAGCGAAGAGGCGCTCATTACCTTCTGCCGCCGTCAGCTTACCGGCTATAAGGTACCGAAGCTGGTGGAGTTTCGTGAGGAGCTGCCGAAATCCAACGTCGGCAAAATTTTACGGCGAGAATTACGTGACGAAGCGCGCGGCAAAGTAGACAATAAGGTCTAAGCTTCGAGTGAGTCGCCCAACGCCGGTTAGCCCGGCGTTTTTTATGGGCGCAAACCAAAGAGAGTATGATTTGAACTACCAGATGATCACCACCAACGACGCGCTGGCGACCATGAGCGAGGCGGCGCGCGCGTTTCCGGCTCTAGCCATCGATACCGAATTTGTCCGCACCCGCACCTACTATCCGCAGCTGGGCCTGATCCAGGTCTACGACGGTCAGCAGGTTTCGCTGATCGATCCGCTGGAGATCACCGACTGGACGCCGTTCCGCGAGCTGATGATGGATCGCGCGGTCACTAAGTTTCTCCACGCCGGCAGTGAAGATCTGGAAGTTTTTCTCAACGTGTTTGGCGAGCTGCCGCAACCGCTGATCGATACCCAGATCCTTGCCGCCTTCAGCGGCCGCCCGCTGTCGTGGGGCTTCGCCTCTATGGTTGAGGAGTATACCGGTTTGGCGCTGGATAAAAGCGAATCCCGCACCGACTGGCTGGCGCGTCCGCTGACCGAGCGCCAGTGCGACTACGCCGCCGCCGACGTCTGGTATCTGCTGCCTATCGCCCACAAGCTGATGGCGGAGACCGAGGCGGCGGGCTGGTTGCCCGCTGCGCTGGACGAGTGTCGCTTGATGCAGGAGCGCCGTCAGGAAGTGCTGGCCCCGGAAGAGGCGTGGCGCGATATTAGCAACGCCTGGCAGCTGCGTACCCGTCAGCTGGCCTGCCTGCAGCTGCTGGCGGCGTGGCGTCTGCGTAAGGCGCGCGAGCGCGATCTGGCGGTAAACTTTGTCGTGCGGGAAGAGAACCTGTGGGCGGTCGCGCGCTATATGCCGGGCAGCCTCGGCGAACTGGACAGCATTGGGCTCTCGGGGAGCGAGATCCGCTTCCACGGTAAAACGCTGCTGGCGATGGTCGCTCAGGCCCAGGCGTTGCCGGAAGCGTCGCTCCCGGAGCCGCTGCTGAACCTGCTTGATATGCCAGGTTATCGCCGGGCCTTCAAGGCGATTAAGGCACTGGTGCAGGAGGTGAGCGTGGCAAAAGGGGTGAGCGCCGAGCTGCTGGCCTCGCGTCGACAAATAAATCAGCTGCTTAACTGGCACTGGAATATTAAAGCGTTCGCCACCCTGCCGGAACTTATCTCCGGCTGGCGCGGTGAATTAATGGCGTCGAGCCTTCAGGCACTGCTGCTGGAATTTCCTCGCTAGCGAATGCGCCACTGTAAATAAACACAGTGAATACGCATAAATAAAAAAGGCAGCGCTTATTGGGCTGCCTTTTTAATGAAGGAGATAACGGTAAAACCTTATTTCGTCTCTTCGGCTTCCGGTAGGGTAACGTTCAGCTCAAGAATAGAAATATCGCCGTCTTTTTGTTCCAGCTGTACCGTCACCATTTCTGGATCGATCTGCACATACTTACAAATGACTTCCAGAATATCTTTGCGCAGCTGCGGCAAATAGTGTGGCTCGGCATCGCTGCGGCGACGCTCGGCCACGATGATCTGCAGGCGCTCTTTCGCTATGTTAGCGGTACTCTTCTTTCGTGAGAGAAAAAAGTCTAGTAATGCCATAATTTATCCTCCGAACAGGCGTTTGAGGAAACCTTTCTTCTCTTCTTCGATGAAGCGGAAAGGGCGTTCTTCTCCCAGCAGACGTTCCACGGTATCAGCATACGCTTTACCGGCATCTGATGTCGCGTCCAGGATCACAGGTTCGCCCTGGTTAGAGGCGCGCAGCACGGACTGATCTTCCGGGATAACCCCGACCAGCTTGATGCGCAGGATCTCCAGCACATCTTCCATGCTCAGCATGTCGCCTTTGCTGACGCGGCCCGGGTTGTAGCGCGTCAGCAGCAGATGCTCTTTGATCGGCTCTTGACCGTTCTCGGCACGCCGCGATTTTGAGGAGAGAATGCCCAGAATGCGGTCCGAGTCGCGTACTGAGGAGACCTCTGGGTTAGTGGTAATAACGGCTTCATCTGCGAAGTAGAGCGCCATCAGCGCGCCGGTTTCGATCCCGGCAGGGGAGTCGCAGACGATGAAATCGAAATCCATCTTCTTCAGATCGTCGAGCACTTTCTCGACGCCGTCACGGGTCAGCGCGTCTTTGTCACGCGTCTGTGAGGCAGGAAGAATGTAGAGGCTTTCCGTGCGCTTATCTCTGATCAGCGCCTGGTTTAAGGTGGCATCGCCCTGAATAACGTTAACGAAATCATAGACTACACGGCGTTCACAACCCATGATCAGGTCGAGGTTACGCAGGCCGATATCGAAGTCGATAACGACGGTCTTCTTTCCCTTCTGGGCCAAACCAGTCGCGATGGCCGCGCTGGATGTCGTTTTACCGACGCCCCCTTTACCCGAAGTAACAACAATAATGCGTGCCATAGGTGTTCCTTGTTATAAGGGCTTAATTCAATGGTTGAACAGTCAAAGCGTTATCCGCGAGGAGCAGGCGAGCCGCTTTGCCATAATATTCGGCCGGGATTTGATCGCTCAGCCAGTATTCTCCCGCGATGGAGACCAGCTCCGCGGTGAGATGTGTGCAAAAAATTTGTGCTTCTCTGTCGCCGTTGGCCCCCGCCAGCGCCCGTCCACGCATCATGCCATAGATATGGATATTGCCATCGGCGATCAGCTCTGCGCCCGCGCTGACGTGGCTGGTAACGATCAGATCGCAGCCCGGGGCATATATTCTCTGTCCGGACCGGACCGGAACATCAATTAAGCGTGTTTTTGTGATCGGCGCGACAACGGGCTCTTCAACAATTGGCGCTTCAACGACAGGCGCCTCAGTAGCAGGCGGCTGGCGCAGTTTTTCTTTGCCTTCCGTCAGCAGTGGGAGCCCGGCGCGATCAATCTCAGCCTTCAGCTCGGCCTGTTTACAGCCGCTGACGCCAATAACACGTAAACCGGTGCTGGCAATCGCTTTATGCAAGGCAGCCCAGTTAACCGCTTCGTCCAGCGCGGAAATGTTAATAACAACGGGAGCATGCTGTAAAAAAGCGGGAGCCTGAGCGATTTTGTCTTCTAAGGCCTGACGAATAACCTCGGGTTTCGCATCATGCAAATGAACCACTGATAAGGTAAAACTACTGCCTTTAAGCTCGATGGGCGTGTTTGACATCCTGACCTTACTCATTTAGCTATTATCCCCCGCATAGCGGGTGATATTCCGAAGACTCTCAGGCATGTTATAGTCCCTGCTATATTGAGGCAAGACACCTCCCATTAATAATGAGTAAAAGTATGTTTTGTGTGATCTACCGAAGTGCTAAGCGTGAACAGACCTATTTGTATATCGAGAAAAAAGATGATTTTTCTCGGGTTCCTGAGGCATTAATGAAAAGTTTTGGCCAGCCGGTCATGACGATGCTGCTGCCCCTCGACGGGCGCAAAAACTTAGCCAATGCTGAACTGGACAAGGTTAAAGCGGCGCTCAAGGAGCAGGGATACTATCTGCAAATGCCGCCGCCGCAGGAGGATCTCCTTAAGCAGCATCTGCAAAGCAGCGGGAAGATTGACAAATCCTGAGACGGCGGTGATAGTCAAATTCCACACGCGTTCAAAGGGTTACTCAGGGGGTAATATGTATCAGCATCATAACTGGCAGGGTGCACTGTTAGATTTTCCCGTCAGTAAGGTTGTTTGCGTTGGCAGTAACTATGCGAAACATATTCAGGAGATGGGCAGCGCCACGCCGGACGAGCCGGTACTGTTTATCAAGCCTGAAACCGCGCTCTGCGATCTCCGCCAGCCGCTGGCCTTGCCGCAGGGGCTAGGATCGGTGCACCACGAAGTTGAGCTGGCGGTGCTGATTGGCGCTACGCTGCGTCAGGCCTCGGAAGAGCACGTTCAGCAGGCGATTGCCGGCTACGGCGTGGCGCTGGATCTGACGCTGCGCGATGTTCAGGGCAAAATGAAGAAGGCCGGGCAGCCGTGGGAGAAGGCCAAGGGCTTTGACAACTCTTGTCCGCTCTCCGGGTTTATTCCGGCAGCGGAGTTCGCAAGCGATCCGCAGAACACGCCGCTGGGGCTGAAGATCAACGGCGAGGTGCGCCAGCAGGGCACCACGGCGGATATGATCCACAAAATCGTGCCGCTGATTGCCTACATGAGCCGCTACTTCACCCTGCGCGCCGGGGACGTCATTCTGACCGGTACGCCGGAAGGCGTCGGCCCGCTGCACAGCGGCGACGAGCTGGAAGTGAGCTTTAACGGCCAGTCCCTTACCACCCGCGTGCTGTAAACCGTCTGTGTAATGTTTTGCCGTCGAAAGGGCGGCAAAACTTGCATCCCTGTGCCAGAGTGGTTATAAGGTGCAGCTGAAATTTCACGGCGGACTTCCTTATGAGCGATACACCTTTCTGGCAGAGCAAAACCCTTGAGCAGATGACCGATGCCGAGTGGGAGTCGCTGTGCGACGGCTGCGGCCAGTGCTGCCTGCACAAGCTTCAGGATGAAGATACCGACGAGATCTACTTCACTAACGTCGCCTGCCGTCAGCTTAATATCAAAACCTGCCAGTGCCGCAACTACGCGCGGCGCTTCGAGTATGAGCCGGACTGCATCAAGCTAACGCGGGAGAATCTGCCGACCTTTGAGTGGCTGCCGCCGACCTGTGCCTATCGCCTGCTGGCGGAGGGGAAAGCACTGCCGCTCTGGCATCCGCTGCGTAGCGGATCAAAAGCGGCGATGCACGCCGAGCGCATCTCGGTCCGCCACATTGCGGTAACGGAGTCCGAGGTGCGTAACTGGGAGGATCACATCCTCAACAAGCCCGGCGCTTAACGGCCAAAGAGATCGCGTTTTTTCGGTTTGAACGCCTGGGCAATCAGCACAAGGATGGCCACGGCGAAGTAGGCGATAAAGATCCCTACCAGCCACTGCGGCATCTCCAGGGTCAGGAAGGACCACTGGCGTTCGGCGCAGTCGCCGGAGGCAACAAAGACCTGCGGCAGCCACTTATCCAGCGGCAGCCAGCTCGGGAAACGGGCGGCGAAATCGCAGGTCATAAACGGGTTAGGGTGCAGCTGGATCATCGTATGCTCCCACGCCAGCTGAATACCGCGCCATGCGCTGTAGAGCCAGATAGCAATCGCCACATAGCGCAGCGGCGTTTTTGGCGCGATTGCACCCACCAGCCCGGCGCCCATTACGCCAAACAGGGCGCAACGCTCATAAATACATAAAACGCACGGTTTAAGCAGCATCACATGCTGGAACCATAAAGCCACCAGCTCAAGCGCCAACGCCGTCAGTGCCATAAGTAACCAGGCACCGCGCCCGTGAGAGCACTTGTTTAAAAATTGTAACATAATCATTTCCCTGGGAGATGCTAGACAGCGCAGTGTAAACGAATTCACCCTGAGATGACAAAGGGTTCAGAAGCGGGGGAAAGTAGGGGAAATAAGCGTTGTTTATGCTGGGAGTGCAAAAGCGTGGCAAAGGGTAAACGGCCAGCACAATGCGCTGAAAATGGCCGTTTAAGAAAAGCGTAAAAACAGAACGGCGATCCCTTTTTCTTCCCGTTTCGTGCTATCTGCTGCCCCCTCGCTCTGGTATGATGAGTCTCTTTGTTTCGCTGTGTAATGGAAATTTCTCTATGGTCATTAAGGCGCAGAGCCCGGCGGGGTTCGCGGAAGAGTACATCATTGAAAGTATCTGGAATAATCGCTTTCCACCGGGAACGATCCTGCCAGCTGAAAGAGAACTTTCCGAACTGATTGGCGTCACCCGCACTACGCTGCGCGAGGTGCTACAGCGTCTGGCACGTGACGGCTGGCTGACCATCCAGCACGGTAAGCCGACCAAAGTGAATAACTTCTGGGAGACGTCCGGCCTTAATATTCTGGAGACGCTGGCCCGGCTCGATCACGAGAGCGTTCCCCAGCTGATCGACAACCTGCTGTCGGTGCGTACCAACATCGCCACCATTTTCATCCGCACCGCGTTTCGCCAGCATCCGCAAGATGCGCTGGACGTCCTGGCCCGCGCGCGTGAGGTAGAAGATCACGCCGATGCCTTCGCCGAGCTCGACTACAACATTTTCCGCGGCCTCGCGTTTGCGTCAGGTAACCCTATCTATGGGCTGATCCTCAACGGCATGAAGGGGCTCTACACCCGTATCGGGCGGCACTACTTTGCCAACCCCGAGGCGCGCAGCCTGGCGCTGGGCTTCTACCACCGCCTGGGCGAGGTGTGCGAGCGCGGCGATCATGACAAGGTGTATGATATTGTGCGCCACTATGGACGCGACAGCGGAGAGATCTGGCACCGGATGCAGAAAAACCTGCCGGGCGATCTCGCCATTCAGAGTCGTTGAGCTCAGAGATAAACAGCAAAAGCCCTCTCCGCCAGGAGAGGGACAGGCATTACAGGCTGTTCTGACGCGGCGGGCAGCGATCCAGTAGCTCTACGCTGCCATCTTCGTTCTGCTGCTCCAGCATCACATCAAATCCCCACAGGCGGTGCACGTGCTTGAGCACCTCCCGGCGGCCCTTATCCAGCGGCGCACGGTTGTGCGGCACATAGCGCAGGGTTAACGAGCGGTCCCCACGCAGGTCGACGTTCCATACCTGGATATTCGGCTCAAGGTTGCTGAGGTTGTACTGCGCCGAAAGCTTAGCGCGGATCTCACGGTAGCCGTCTTCGTTATGAATAGCCGCAATCTCCAGATAGTTATTGCGATCGTCATCCAGCACCGTGAAGAAACGGAAGTCACGCATTACCTTAGGCGACAGGAACTGGCTAATAAAACTCTCGTCTTTAAAGTCGCGCATGGCGAAGTGGAGCGTCTCCAGCCAGTCCGATCCGGCAATATCCGGGAACCAGTACCTGTCCTCCTCGGTAGGGGACTGACAGATCCGTTTGATATCCTGGAACATGGCGAAGCCCAGCGCGTAGGGGTTGATCCCACTGTACCACGGGCTGTTGTAGGGCGGCTGGAACACCACGTTGGTGTGGCTATGGAGAAACTCCAGCATAAAGCGATCGGTCACTTTCCCCTCATCGTAGAGATGGTTGAGGATGGTGTAGTGCCAGAAGGTCGCCCAGCCCTCGTTCATGACCTGGGTCTGCTTCTGCGGATAGAAGTACTGGCTCACCTTACGCACGATGCGTAAAATCTCACGCTGCCACGGCTCAAGCAGCGGGGCATTCTTCTCCATAAAATAGAGCAGATTCTCCTGCGGCTCTGAAGGGTAGCGTCGGACTTCAGCAACCGTTTTCTCCTCCTCGCGCTTCGGCAGGGTACGCCACAGGGTGTTCACCTGACTCTGCAGATACTCTTCCCGGCTCTTCTGCCGCGCTTTCTCCTCCTGAAGAGAGATCTTCTGCGGCCGTTTGTAGCGATCGACGCCGTAGTTCATCAGGGCATGGCAGGAGTCGAGCAGCTTCTCAACCTCGACCACGCCATAGCGCTCTTCGCAATCGGTGATGTAGTTACGGGCAAAAATCAGGTAGTCAACAATGGAGCTGGCATCGGTCCAGCTGCGGAACAGGTAGTTATTTTTGAAGAAGGAGTTGTGCCCGTAGCAGGCATGGGCCATCACCAGCGCCTGCATGGTAATGGTGTTCTCCTCCATCAGGTAAGCGATACAGGGGTTGGAGTTGATCACAATCTCGTAGGCCAACCCCTGCTGCCCGTGCTTATAGAGCCGCTCGGTCTCGATAAACTTTTTACCAAACGACCAGTGGGTATAGTTAATCGGCATTCCGACGCTGGAGTAGGCGTCCATCATCTGTTCGGAGGTGATGACTTCGATCTGGTGGGGATAGGTATCAAGCCGGTAGAGTTTAGCTACCCGATCGATCTCGGCCAGGTAGGTATCAAGCAGTTCGAATGTCCAGTCGGGTCCATCGCTGAGACGGGAGGTGTCCTTATTCATGGAGTCAATCGTAGCCATTAGCGCACCCTCATTGTTGGCGACTCTCTCTTGCAGGAGAGTCTCCTTTCAAGCATAGATCACCGCATCAAAAACCGGGCTGGCGAGGAAATTTTTTCTTCGCCATTTCGCCGTGTAAAAAGGGGGGTAGGCCAGGCATTTGCGCTATTTTATGCTGCGTTACATGGAGGCTCAGCAGGAGATACCAAATAGCCCCCATCCGCCGTCATAGGCAGAGATGTGAGTTAAGTCACCATAAAAAAGCCGTATGTTGAATAACATTTTCATCTGAGTTATCAATTTGTAATCAGATGATTGTTCTTAACCGATGATCGTTCTTAACTCGTCAGTTTTACTCATAGGGAGTGGCTATGCGCGTTGTGGTTCTGGGAAGTGGCGTCGTGGGCGTGACCAGCGCCTGGTATCTGAGTCAGGCGGGGCATGAGGTAACGGTAATTGAACGGGAGCCGGGATCGGCGCTGCAAACCAGCGCGGCTAACGCCGGACAGATCTCACCAGGCTATGCTGCCCCCTGGGCCGCACCGGGTGTCCCTCTGAAGGCGATCAAATGGATGTTTGAACGCCATGCCCCGCTGGCCATCGGCCTTGACGGGACGTCGTTCCAGCTCAAGTGGATGTGGCAGATGCTGCGCAACTGTGACACCCGCCACTACATGGAGAACAAGGGACGGATGGTGCGTCTGGCCGAGTACAGCCGCGACTGCCTGAAGGCCCTGCGCGACAGCACCGGCATTGAGTATGAGGGGCGACAGGGCGGCACGCTGCAGCTCTTCCGCACAGAACAGCAGTATGAGAACGCGACCCGCGACATCGCCGTGCTGGAAGATGCCGGGGTTCCCTATCAGCTGCTGGAGTCTGCCCGGCTGGCAGAGGTTGAACCTGCCCTCGCCGAAGTGGCGCACAAGCTCACCGGCGGCCTGCGCCTGCCCAATGACGAAACCGGCGACTGTCAGCTCTTTACCCAGCGTCTGGCGCAGATGGCCGAGCAGGCGGGTGTGGTGTTTCGCTACAATACGCCGGTCGATCGCCTGCTTTATGAGGGCGAGAAGATCTACGGCGTGAAGTGTGGTGATGAGGTGATCAAGGCCGATGCCTACGTGATGGCCTTTGGCTCATACTCCACCGCTATGCTGAAAGGCATCGTCGATATTCCGGTCTATCCCCTGAAAGGCTACTCGCTTACCATTCCCGTGGCGGAGGAGAGCGGTGCGCCCGTGTCGACTATCCTTGATGAGAGCTACAAGATTGCCATTACCCGCTTCGATAACCGCATCCGCGTTGGCGGGATGGCAGAGATTGTGGGCTTCAATACCGAGCTGCTGCAGCCGCGTCGGGAGACGCTGGAGATGGTAGTGCGCGATCTCTTTCCACGCGGAGGCCACGTTGAAGAAGCCACCTTCTGGACCGGCCTGCGTCCGATGACGCCGGACGGCACGCCGGTGGTGGGACGTACGCCGTTTAAAAATCTCTGGCTCAACACCGGGCATGGCACCCTTGGCTGGACCATGGCCTGCGGTTCCGGCCAGCTGCTGAGCGATCTGATCTCTGGCCGCTCACCGGCTATTCCACACGAAGATTTAGGCGTAGCCCGCTACGGTGCCGATTTTACTCCCGCGCGGGCCAGCCATCTGCATGGCGTACACAATACATAAGGGGCAGTCATGACGCGTCCTGTTCAGGCCACGCTAAATTTATCGGCCTTACAGCATAATTTACAGGTTGTTCGCCGCGCTGCGCCTGGGGCGCGGGTGTGGTCGGTAGTAAAGGCCAACGCCTACGGGCACGGAATCGACCGCATCTGGCGCGCGCTGGGCACCACGGACGGTTTTGCCCTGCTCAATCTGGAGGAGGCGGTGCTGCTGCGCGAGCGCGGCTGGAAGGGGCCGATCCTGCTGCTGGAGGGGTTCTTTAATGCCGACGAGTTGCCGCTGCTGGATAGCCTGCGTCTGACCACCAGCATTCACAGCAACTGGCAGCTAAAGGCGCTGCAAAATGCCCGGCTTAGCGCCCCGCTGGATATCTACCTGAAGGTCAACACCGGCATGAACCGGCTGGGGTTTATGCCGGAGCGGGTCAGTTCGGTATGGCAGCAGCTGCGGGCGATGAAAAACGTGGGTCAGATGACGCTGATGTCGCATTTTGCCTCGGGGGAGAAGCCCGATGGCATTGTCGAGGCGATGGTGCGAGTAGAGCAGGCGGCGGAAGGACTCAACTGTCCCCGCTCCCTCGCCAACTCGGCCGCCACGCTCTGGCATCCTCAGGCCCATTTTGACTGGGTCAGGCCAGGTATTATTCTCTACGGCGCGTCGCCCTCCGGGCAGTGGCACGACGTGGCGAACAGCGGCCTCAAGCCGGTGATGGCTCTGCACAGCGAGATTATCGGCGTGCAGACCCTGAAGCGGGGCGATCGGGTGGGCTACGGCGGGCGCTATCAGGCCACGGGCGAGCAGCGGATCGGCATCGTTGCGGCAGGCTATGCCGATGGCTATCCGCGCCACGCTCCGGACGGCACGCCGGTGCTGGTAGACGGCGTACGCACGGGGATTGTCGGAACGGTCTCAATGGATATGCTGGCGGTAGATCTGACCCCGTGCCCGCAGGCGGGGATCGGTACACCGGTTGAGCTGTGGGGCAGCGAAATCAAGATTGATGACGTCGCCGCTGCGGCGGGCACGGTGGGGTATGAGCTGATGTGCGCGCTTGCTCCCCGCGTGCCGGTTGTTACGCAATGATTGTGACAGTGTAACCGCAAGGCATCCAGGCCGGGTCAGGCGTAGCCGCCACCCGGCGATACCTCACTCCGTTTCGTGTTCGGCTACCCGGACACCCACCTTACGCACGGCGTTATCCTCTTTTTCGGCCACCGTCCAGATCATGCCAGCAAACTCCACCTGGTCACCGACCACCGGCGCAGCACCAATCAGCTTCTGCACAATATCCCCCAGCGTCTGCTGTTTATCGGGATACTCCGTTCCCTGATCGAGGCCGTAGATCAGCGCCACGTCAGCAAACTTAGCACTGGCCTCCAGAATAAAGTCCCCAAAGAAGCGCTGATCCAGCGCCACCGGCGGCGAGTGGCTAAACAGTTTGCCCAGCGCAGGCAGGTCGCGCTCGCGGCCAATCACGCACAGCACATCGCCTTCGCGCAGGTGGGTACTGCCGGTCGGGTGCAGCAGCGCGTTGCCACGGAACAGGGCGGCAATACGCGTCTCTGGCGGCATATGCAGATCGCGCAGCGCCGCACCGACGCACCACTTATCGGCACTCAGCTGGTAGATAAACTGCTCCCAGGCGTTCTCCGGGCTGATGTCCAGCCCGACCCGCGACTCGGGCCAGCCCACCGGGGGAACCACTACCCTGGCTTTTTTTGCCGCCCAGCTCAGGGAGGTGCCCTGGAACAGCAGGGAGACCAGCACCACGAAGAAGGCGACGTTGAAGAACAGCCGGGCGTTTTCGAGACCGGCCATCATCGGGAATACCGCGAGGATGATGGGAACCGCGCCGCGTAGCCCCACCCAGCTAATAAAGATCCGCTCGCGCAGGTTGAAGCCGCGAAACGGCAGCAGGCCAGCAAACACCGACAGTGGGCGGGCCACAAAAATCATCCACGCCGAGAGCAGCAGGGCCGGAACGGCAATCATCAACAGGTCGGAAGGGGTAACCAACAGCCCCAGCACGAGGAACATACCGATCTGCGCCAGCCAGGCCAGGCCGTCAAAGTTCTGTTGAATGTTATAGCGGTTACGAATGGGGCGATTGCCGAGCACAAAACCGCACAGGTAGACTGCCAGGATGCCGCTGCCATGGATTGCCGTAGTGACCGCGAAGATCAGAATACCGCCGCTCAGGGCCAGCAGCGGGTAGAGCCCGGCGGGCAGCGCGATCCGATTAATCATCTGCTGCAGCAGGTAGCCACCCGCCAGGCCGACGATAATCCCGAGGCCAAACTCCTGAACGATATGCAGGGCAAACTTCCAGTCCAGCCCAAGCTGATGATGCTGGATCATATCTATCAGGGTGATAGTCAGAAACACGGCCATCGGATCGTTACTGCCGGACTCAATCTCCAGCGTCGAGCCGACACGCTCGTTAAGCCCCTTGCCGCCCAGCAGGGAGAAGACTGCCGCCGCATCCGTCGAGCCGACAATGGCGCCAATCAGCAGGCCCTCTATCATGTCTAGCTTGAACAGCCAGGCGGCCATCATACCGGTGAGACCGGAGGTGATCAGGACCCCGACCGTGGCCAGCGATAGCGCAGGGCCAAGGGCGACGCGAAACGAACTGGCCTGGGTGCGCATGCCGCCATCCAGCAGAATGATCGCCAGCGCGAGGTTACTGATCATATAGGCGAGCGGATAGTTATCGAAAGGGATGCCGCCGACGCCGTCGACACCGGCCAGCATGCCGATGGCGAGAAAGATAACCAGGATGGGAATACCAAGGCGTGATGAAAAAGAACTTAATAAGATACTGCAGGTTACAAGCACTGAACCCAAAATGAAAAGACCGATAATCGCCTCAGCTTCCAATGTCGCTTTTCTCCTCTAAATGCATTTACCACCCAAACGGGGCCGAGGGCGCTCGCGCCAGAGATGGCGCGGCACGACCCTCTAAAACATTACCATATCCACGGCGGTAACAGCGCTTTAATAGAGGCTAAAAACGATATTTTTATTCACTTAAAACAGGATGGCCGCTAAGGGTAAGCTGCGTATGAAAATCCTGGTGCTGCAAGCGCGCCTGCGCCCCCAGCGGCAGGGTCACCGTCTGCGGCTCATGGCCAAAGGCGAGGCCGCTCACCACCGGGATCGCCAGGCGCGTGCGCAGGTAGGCTATCATCGCATCGAGATCGAACCCGGCATCGTAGTCGTTAGGCGCGCTGCGGCTGAAGCTGCCGAGGATCAGCGCTTTCTGCCGCGACAGGATGCCCGCATGCTGCAGCTGGAGCAGCATTCGCTCCACGCGGAACGGGTGCTCATTAATATCCTCGACCACCAGAATGCCGTTTTCTATGGTTGGCAGCCACGGCGTGCCAATGAGCGAGACCAGCAGCGCCAGGTTTCCCCCCCAGAGCGTCCCTTCAACGTCGCATGCCGGCCCCGTGCCTTCCCAGGTCACGCTAAAGGTCTCATTGCGCAGCGCGCGCCAGAAGTGTTCCTGCGTAAAGTCATCCAGCGCCTCCGCGCCAAAGTTAGCTGCCAGCATCGGCCCACTAAAGGTGATGACGTTATCCGTCGCCAGCAGGCCAAGCTGCACGGCGGTGAAGTCGCTGTGGCCGCAGATGAGCAGCGGCGCGTGGCGCTGGCGCTCGGCCAGTCCCTGCCAGTCGATCCCCTCCAGCAGACGGCTGGCACCGTAGCCGCCGCGAACCGGCATCACAATCGTGTTCGGCGTATCCAGCGTCACCAGGGCGTTGAGATCCGCCAGCCGCTCGGCGTCGTCACCGGCGAAGCGCCGATCGCGGCGGGTAATCACCTGCTGATTCTCTACGCGGTGGCCAGCGTCCGTAAGACGCTGGATGCCTCTGAGGGCGGCAGACTGATTAATGCAGTAGCCGGAGGGAGCGATCAGATGAATCCGGGACATGGCAAATCCTTGCTGACATTCTTAATGAAATAGTAGATGAAACGGTTATCATGCCGCGTAGGATTGTCATTGTCATCTAAACTCCCGGTAAAAGGATTGTTGGTGTGAAACTGAGATGGTTTGCTTTTTTGGTGGTGCTGCTGGCAGGGTGTAGTTCAAAACAGGATTATAAAAACCCGCCGTGGAACCCGGAGGTCCCGGTGAAACGGGCAATGCAGTGGATGCCGATCAGCGAGAAGGCGGGTGAGGCGTGGGGCGTCAGCCCGCGGCTGATAACGGCCATTATCGCCGTAGAGTCTGGCGGAAACCCGACGCTGGTGAGTAAATCCAACGCCGTGGGCCTGATGCAGCTTAAAGCCTCCACCGCCGGAAAAGAGGTTTACCGACACATGGGCTGGAGCGGGCAACCCTCGACCAGCGAGCTGAAAAACCCGGAGCGCAATATCTCTATGGGGACGGCCTACCTGAGTATTCTTGAACACGGCGTGCTTGCGGGGATTAAAGATCCGGAGGTGATGCAATACGCGCTGGTGGTCTCCTACGTCAACGGCGCAGGGGCGCTGCTGCGCACCTTCTCATCGGATCGCAAGAGGGCCATTAGCGAGATCAACGACCTGGACGCGGATGAGTTTGTCGAGCACGTTGCCGAAAATCATCCTGCGCCGCAGGCACCACGCTATATCTGGAAGGTGCAGAAAGCCATGGATGCGATGTAGATCATCGCACCTTATTGGCCCGCTCGCGCGCCTCACGCTCCAGTGAGAAGATGATCCGCTGGAGCTCGCGCTCCACCGCTGGGTTAGTATTCAGAAAGCGAAAGCTCAAACGCGGGGTGGTAACGGTATCGTTCTTGCCGTCTACCACCTTACGCTCGCTGATAGAGATCAGCTGGGCATCAAAATAGAACTGTCCCCAGCCCCCCATATCCAGCTCAATCTGCGAGAAACGCTGCCCCTCTTTCACGCCTTCCGGCGTGGCCCCTTCCAGCAGCGCGCCCATGCCGCCTACCGACAGGTCATACAGACGAAAACGCATCGGGCGTTTGTCCGGCAGCGTAGCCTTGCCAAAATAGGCCGGATGCAGCGGGGCGCTAATACGGAAGTATTCCCGGCGCTGAATAAACCATACGGAGGAGGGGAGCGGCGTAACAAACGCCGGCAGCGCCTGATAATCACTCATCTGCAAGCCGGAGACGGTAAATTCAACCTTCGCCCCTCGGGTCTCTGCGGTGATGGACAGAGTGTCGACACGCTGCACCGCTTTGTTCTCATACTCCTGGCTGCCGAGGTCCACCACCAGCCTGTCGAGATCCGCATCGAGGATCTTGCTGATGAATTGCCCGCTGCCCCAGGAAATACAGATCGGCACCTGCTCTTTGTGCAGATCGCGCAGTATGCCCAAAACGGCCAGAGGGGTTTGTTTCAGGAACTGCTCACTGTAGTTGCTCACGCCGGATGGCTCCTTGCTGACTAATAGCCCACCGTTGATTTATCGGCACGCGGGGCGGGAACTTCAGCCGTAATGTAAATTTTTTTAGCAACAAAAAAATTAATAAGTCTGTGACATTTAACCTTTTTTGGATCTATTGCCTATACTCAATTCACGGTGCAGGCGTTTGGGCCTGCAAAGTAAGCAACCATGTAAAAGGAGACAACGCAAAATGGGTATTATTGCGTGGATTATTTTTGGCCTTATTGCCGGTATTATCGCTAAGTTCATCATGCCAGGGCGCGACGGGGGTGGTTTCATCATTACCGTTATTCTGGGTATCGTTGGTGCCGTAGTCGGTGGCTGGCTGGCGACGATGTTTGGCGTTGGCGGTGACGTTACAGGCTTCAATTTACCAAGTTTCCTCGTCGCAGTAGTGGGTGCGATTGTGGTTCTGGCTATCTACCGGATGGTACGTCGGAACTAACGTTCTATGCCAGCCGGCGACCTTGCCGGCTGGCATCTCACTCATCTTACTCTATCAAAAATCATATCCCACCGTGGCAAGAACGCTGCGCTCCGCACCAAAGTAGCAGTTGTTTGTCCCATAGCAGCCCGAGATATAGTCCCGATCGCCCAGATTGCTGGCGTTAACCTGCACAAATGCGCCTTTCAACTGCGGCGACCATGCGCCAAGATCGGCCCTGACCGAGGCATCAAGCAGCGTGACCGACGGCAGCCGTGCCGTATTCGCATCATCGGCATACTGTTTGCCAATGTAGCGCACACCTGCGCCCACGCTTAACCCGTAATCAAACTGATAGTGCGCCCACAGCGAGGCCATCTGGTCCGGAGTGAGCTGCGGCGTATTAGACTCGTTGCCGTCCAGCGAATCCTCGAAGCGTAGATGATTCCACGTATAGCCAGCAATGGTGCTCAGGCGCGACGTCAGCTGGTTGCGCGCTTCAATCTCCACGCCCTGGGAGTGCACCTTCCCGGCGGGCAGGTAGGTGGCGGTAGCGATATTGATATCGCGGGTTGCCACATCTTTCTGCGTCAGGTCGTAGAGAGCAATGCTGTAGATATCCGACGTGCCCGGCGGCTGAAACTTGAGGCCAGCCTCATACTGCTCGGCGGTGGTCGGCTTCAGCAGCTTACCGTCTGCACCCGGCAGTGAGGCCGGCGTGATCGCCTGGCTGTAGCTCAGGTAGGGCGAGAGGCCGTTTTCGAACGCGTAAAGCAGTGAGGCGCGGCTGCTGACGTGGTCATCAGAGCGGCGGCTGTCGGTGCCAAAGGTGTCGCTGGCCTGCTCGGAGACGATACGGTCGTAGCGTCCAGAGAGATCCAGATGCCAGCGGTTCCACTCCATCTCGTCCTGCAGATAGGCACCCGCCTGATAATAGCGGCGATTATTGTCATCGCTATAGGTGACAGTGTAACCGTGCTGCGGCGTATAGCCGGTGAACGGGTTAAGCGGGGCGGCAGAGCCTGCGCCGGTCCAGAGATCGTTGCGGTAGCGGTGATACTCCCCGCCGAGGATTACGGTATGCGTTATCTCGCCGGTAGTAAAGTCGGCCTGCAGGCGGTTATCGGTTGACCAGGCGTCAAGAGAGCCGCGCGAGCCGCTGTAGCCTCGTGCCAGATCGTCTGAGTTAGCAATCCAGCCGGTCTGGTAGACCTGATCGAGGGCAACGTTGGCGTGGGTATAGCTGCCGCTGGAGTGTACTGACCAGACGTCGTTAAACTGGTGGTCAAACTCTACGCTATAGAGTTGCTCGCGACGGCGATAGCCATCCCCGCTCTCGCCCTCGTTGGTGCTGTTCGCCAGCCGCTTGCCGTTGTGGTCAAAGCGCGCGCCGTCCATGGGCAGCGAGCCGTGGTAGCCGCCGGAAGGATCTTTTTGCAGGTAGGCGCGGAGCAGCAGGCTGGTATCCGAGTCCGGCTGCCAGAGCAGGGACGGCGAAATGGCGTAGCGCTCTTCGCGGGTATTGTCATACTGAGTGTCGCTGCTGCGGGTCATCCCGGTCAGACGAAACGCCCACTGGTCGTTAATGGCGTCGGTGTAATCAAACGCGCCGCCCTTGGTATTCTGCGTGCCGCCGGAGAGTCGGAAGTGGCCTTCGGACTTAAACTGCGGGCGCTTCGAGGTGAGGTTGACCAGCCCACCGGGGACGCTCTGGCCATACAGCGCCGAAGAGGGACCCTTCACCACGTCGATGCGTTCGATAAACCACGGGTCGATCTGCAATACGCTGTGGCTCCCGCCATCACTCATCAGGCGCATGCCGTCGAGGAAGATGTTATCCACGTCGCCGCCGTGGAAGCCGCGTAGCGAGACGGTGTCAAAGCGCGTTGCGCCTCCGCCAAAGTTGGAATTGACGCCCGGGGTATAGCTCAGCGCCTGGTTGACGTTCATCACGCCCTGATCTTCCATCTGCTGACGGGTGACCACCGATACCGACTGGCCGGTAACAATCAGCGGCTGATCGGTTTTGGTTGCACCGCGGGTGCTCTGCACCGTGTAACCCTCGGTCGGCGCCGTGGCTGACTGCGGTGCGGTAGCGCTAACGACGACGGTATCTTCAGCCAGAACGGCATGAGGAAGGGCAATGCCCAACGCGCAAAACCAGACAGAGCGTTTTAATGTTGTTTTCATTCGCAATCCATACTCTCATAAGCGGAACGCGAATTATTATTGTTTATATTTGCGTATACAAGCTTTTTACGGGGGAGGAGTCCGCCCCGCTACCAGATTTGGTAGCGGGGCGGGGAGAGGTTTACTGCGCCACTTTCTGTGCTTCAGGCGCGCTCTGCGGAGCAGGCTGCTGCGTAGTAGATGGAGCAGTGGTAGATGGAGCAGAGTTTGATGGCGTAGAAGAGGCTGTCGCCGCAGGCTGTGCTTTCGGCACGCTGTCGCACGGCTGAGCCTTCGGACAGACCAGATCCAGCATCATCAGCGTAACGCCGTTAGTCCAGCCGAAGCCATCCTGTAGCGGATATTCGCCGCCGCCACCGCCGGTGCCGGTGCTGCTGACGTCATACTTCTCAACCAGCTTTTGTTCGCGATCGTAGGTGTGCTGGACGTTGGAAAGAAAACGCCAGGTGACATCCATCGCCAGCTTATCCTGATCGTAGTTTTGTAGACCGGTGGTGGCGACCCACTGCAACGGTGCCCAGCCATTGGGCGCGTCCCACTGCTGGCCGCTGTTGACCGTGGTGATGGCGATGCCGCCGGGCTTCAGCAGGTGAGCCTGGGTAGCGGCCGCAACCCTGGCAGCGCGATCCTTCGCCGCCGCGTTGACGTACAGCGGGAAGAGTGCCGCCGCCGTCAGCGGGCTACGTACTTTTTTGGTCTTCAGATCGTAATCCGCATACCAGCCCTCTTTGTCGTTCCACAGGTTGGCCTCCATCCCTTTCTGTCGGGCGCTGGCCATGGCGTCATACTGACTTGATTTGGCGCTGTCCCCGGCGGCCTGGCTGGCGCGGGCCAGCACTTTTTCCATCTTGAACATCAGGGCGTTAAGGTCCACCGGCACGATGCTGGTGGTGCGGATGCTGCCGAGCTGGTTAGGATCGTCCATCCAGCGCGAGCTGAAGTCCCAGCCAGATGCGGCGGCAGAGCGCAGATCGCGATAGATCTCCGTCGCCGGACGGTTTGGATTATTCTTCGCGGTAGTGACGTCATCAAGCCAGGATTCCGGACGCGGCGTATCGCGATCGTCCCAGTAGCGGTTGAGAACAGAGCCATCCTCCAGCTTCACCACGCGCTTGTTGGCCTGGCCCGGCTGCAACGTGTCTGCTCCCTCCATCCAGTAGCTATACTCTTTCTCCAGCTGCGGGCGGTAGGTTTTCAGCGCCTCGTCGCCGTTGTGGCTTGCCAGCAGTTCCACCATAAAGGCAAAGAACGGTGGCTGGGAGCGGCTGAGGTAGTAGGTGCGGTTGCCGTTAGGGATATGGCCCCAGGCATCGATTTCGTGGGCGAAGTTTGCCACCATATCTTCCACTTTATCCCAGTGGCCGCTCTCGGCCAGGCCGAGCATGGTGAAGTAGCTGTCCCAGTAGTAGATCTCGCGGAAGCGGCCGCCTGGCACTACGTAGGGCTCAGGCAGCGGCAGAAGTGAATCCCACTTGTCAGTGCGATCGGTGGTGCGGGTCAGCACCGTCCACAGGCCGTCAATGTGCTGGCGCAGCGTCTGTCCGGCAGGCGGAACGTACTTCTCGTTCTTCGCTGGCAGGGTAAAGTTCATCTCAACAAAGTGGCGCAGGTCGAAGCCGGACTGGTTACGCTGCATTCGGTAGTCGGCCAGGATCATGTAGGGATCGCTTTTCGGCACGGCGTCGGCGAAGGTTTTCTGATCGGGAAAGAGTTTAGCGGTCTGTACATCGGCAAACAGCGGGCCAAGCAGGATGTCCGGGGACTGGATCGGGGTTTGGCTCTCAGTCTCGGCGGCCAGCGCCTGTGCGGAAGTCAACGCGAGAAACGCGCCCCCTAGCGCCAGCTGCATGGCAAAAAACAGCGTCTGGGGTCGGCGCGATAAATTTATTCTCATCTATTATTCTCCTTAGCAATGAACAGCGTCCCGCTGTAATCAACCTTTGAAAACAGTAGACGAATATCCGACGCCCGGAGTACCAGAAGTAAAAATTTGCGTCCTTACAAACATTTTTTGCTAAAAAAAGCCCCGCGTGAGCAGGGCACCACCACGCCTTTAACCCTGGGGGTTGATGAGCCAGGTGCCAGGTGTAACCACCGTCAGCGTTTCGCTGCGGCGCTGGCTGCCGTTCTGTAGGGTAAACTCATACTTGCCCGCAGGCAGCTGGAGATAAGCAAAACCGCTGGGTGCGGGCGCGATCTCCTGCGGCTTGCCGTTCACCTGCAGCCTGTCGGCATCGCTCATGCGAATGTAGATCCGGGCGATGGGGCCGCTGGCGGGCGCGCTGACTACCTTCGCCTCCGGGGCCGCTACGGACTGAGTAGAGGAGGCAGCCGCCGCCGTCTCCGTATCGCTATGCGTCGAACCAAAGATCAGCGCGCCCGCAATAATGCCGACTAGCACGCCAGCCGCAATCTGTGCCGGGGTTTTAACACGCTGCCACAGGGACGCGGCGGCGGAGGGTGGCTCCTCCACGGGAACCAGCATGGTGCCGGTTTTTTTCACCGCCGGGAGCTGCCCGGTGTCGCCTACGGTAATCCCGGCCAGGGCGGCAAACTCCGCGATGCTCTGGGGACGATCCTCTGGCTTCAGCGCCAGGGCGCGATCCACCGCCTGCAGCAGCGCAGGGGAATAGCCCGGCGGTGGGTTCTCTGCCAGCGGGGCGCAGCTCTCCTGAATGCTGCGCGCGACGCTGGCGGGCGGCGGAGAGCCGGTAATCAACGTATAGAGCACCGCCCCCAGCGCATAGATGTCCGTCCACGGCCCGAGAAGGTTCTCACTGGCGTCTGCATACTGCTCAAGAGGCGTAAAGCCAGGGTTAAGTAGCCGCTTGCTGGTGTCGCTAAGCTCGCCCGTGGTGGCAGGCGCGGCGGCAACGTCAAGGAGCAGCGGCTGGCCGCTCTCCTCAATCTGAATACTCTTGAGAGAAATATTGCGGTGCAGCTCGCCCGCGTGGTGCAGAGTGGCAAGCGCGCTGCACAGCATGGGCAGCCGCTGTAAAATCCAGGCTTCGTTGATGACGTCCGGCTGCTGCTGATACAGCTCCGCCAGGGTGATGCCGTCATAGCGCGGCGTCAGGATATAGGCGGTATCGTTATGCTGCCAAAAGCGCAGGACCAGCATCAGGTTAGGATGGGTAAAGCGTGCCAGCTGGCGGGCCTGCTGGACAAACGCGTTCAGGCCAGCGGCAAAGGCAGCGCTGTCCTGTTTACTCCGCAGCACCAGACGCATCTCTTCGCCGCGCAGGCTCAGCGCGCGGGGCATATACTCCCTGACGATGACCGGACGCTCAAGTTCGCGGTCAAGGGCGTGATAGAGAATATGGGTGTGGCTGGTTTGAATAACGTCCTGGATCTCTAGCTCATCGAAACGAAAACCCGGCGGCAACGCGTCGGGTGTGCTCGGATTGTTCTCGCTGTCTGTCATTATTTGCGGATCTCTGTTCAAAACTGACGGCTATTCAGAATAGGTATTTCAGGATCACTTTTGCGTGCGCCAGGCTCCGGCTGCCGGATCCCGCAGCTGCGGATGCAGATTATCGATCAGCAGCAGCGTCAGGCTGGTGCCCGGCGTCAGAAAGGCGGACCACACTTTACGCACCTCGGTAAGCCGGGTTTGCAGACGCGCGTCGTCCAGCGCCTGATCCCGCGATACCTCTACCGCCACCGTGCCGCTGTTTTTCCAGCCGTTGAGCTGCGGATCGTAGGGCATAATCAGCCAGCTTTGGGGAGCCTGGCTGTTGCTCACCACCATGCGTTCATTATTGACGCTGGTGATCAGCAGGCTGTCGGCGTTGGCTTTATCGCTCAGGCCGCTGACCGGGAAACCGTGCACAAAGGTCATCACCGAGCGCTTTTCACCCTTCTTACCCTGCTGGATCACCTCGCTGCGGCCGTTAAGCCAGCCGCCGCGCTCGCACTTGCCGTTGGCTTTCGCGGGGATAAACAGCGCCGAGGCGTTGGCGTCACCCTGCCAGAAGGTGCGCAGATGGCAGCCATCCTGCAAGGTAAATTCAAGCCACGGTGTGCGGTCGGCCGTCGGGGAGGGCTGCTGCGCCACCGCTGCGTTGGCAGCAGACTGTGCCGCACGCGGCGTAATGACAACCGCCCATTCGCTCTCTTTGGTGGCGATGCCTTCGGCGAGCAGTTCACCTTCAGGATCGACCATCCGCCAGTTGACCTGGCCGATGGTGCTGCACTGGTTCTCCAGCAGCGCGCCGAGGCGCGGCATAAAGCTGGTAAGAATCGAGGGCGCTTTGTCACCGCTGGCAACAATGCGCAGCGGTAATTTTGCGGAACACCAGCTTTGCGGCGATTTATCGTTAACGTTGTCTATCCAGACATCCAGCTTCTGAGAGGGGGATTGGGCAATACGATAATTCCCTGCCGACACGGTTGTGGATGCTAAAAGCAATGCCAAACCCGAAAGCCAGACTTTCATAAAATTCCTTGTTAGCCAGAGTAATTAATCAATAATCCAGGTGCCGCTATCGCCTTTTTGGCATGCCTTGCTGCCGTCATCCACCGCCACGCAGGTCGCTTTTTTCGCGGCGCGCTTAGGACGGCGGCGATCGTTTTTCAGCGTCTGCTCGTAGAGGGCGCTTTTTACCATCGCACGCGGCGGCACGTAGCCAATCAGCTGCTCGTTATCCTGCTCGGCGATGGCCAGCCAGGCGTTATCCACCTCGCCGAGGACGGTATAGGTTTCACCGTTTTTCAGCTGGCCGAGAACTTTACCGCCGTAGGTAGGGGTGCTGAGAATTGAGCCGGGGTAGAGCGCCCGGTAGGCCTCGTTGACGGGCGTAAAGGTAGAGGGTGGCGAGACCGCATAGCGGTGCGTAAGCGTAACGCCATTGACCTGACTGGTCACCAGCGTATCGTCCGTCATCTTCGGCGGTGGCGCTTTACAGCCGACAACCACAGTGACCATAAGAAGAAGTAACAGGCCTCGCAATTTCATTATACCTTTCCCTGAAAAAATGATTAAACCCGACCGCCGCTGACTATTAAAGATTAATTCAGCTTAAGCATAGTCTGATGATTCTACATTGAGTTTATAACAATTCAATCGCCTTCTGATGGGGAGAGATTGTTAAATATGATGTTTAGATGCATATATTCTTATTAAAATGATTTTTGCTCGCCTCATGGGGTAGAGGGATGTATTAGTAACCGCCGCGCACGCAGCAGGTCTTGTACCAGATCAAGATCGGCACGCGTATCCACATCGCGCACAATACCGTCGTCTGCAACGGGCAGATCCTGAACGTTACCGCAGGCTCTTGCCTTTCGCACAATGGCTGCGGCACCCACGTCGCCCCGCAGCGAAGCCAAGGCATTAACGTAGTTGCGCCCGAATCCCACCGGGTGGCCCTGCTGCTGGTGAAAGCGGGGCACAACAATGGCCTGCTCTGCCAGCGCCTCTGCAACACGCCGGAGAGTTGTGGCCTGAACAAGGGGCAGATCGCCGGGCAGGATCAGCCAGCCTGCGGCCTCAGCCGTGGCCCGCACGCCCATCGCGATAGACTCCCCCATGCCGGCGGTGCCGCCCTCGGGCCGGACAAGGTGCCACGCCAGACCAGAAGCGTGCACCGCCTCAAGGGTGTGAGAGAGCACCGCTTTGCCGTCGAGCAGCGTATCAAGCTTGTGGGCTGCGCCACCCGACGCGAGAAACCGCTCGCCCCGGCCAGCCGCGAGCACAATCACTACGGGCAGAGTGGGCACCACGGGTAGCGCAGACATTACGACGACCTCTGGCCACGGGCTGCCGCCACGTCTGCCAGTACCGATAGCGCCAGCGAGCTGGCATCCCGTGCCTGGGGAAAGATACCGATTGGTGCTTTGATCCGCGCAATCTCGTCGGGATGGAACCCGCGCTCGGTCAAGGCGCGGATCCGTTTTTCATGCGTGCGTCGACTGCCCAGCGCGCCGATGTAAAAGGGCGCGGCGGCGAGGGCGGTGCTTAGCAGAGGCAGCTCCCGATCGAGATCGTGCCAGAGAAAGATCACTGCCGTATAGGCATCGATCAGGCCAGACAGGGTCCGCAGCCGGGAGCCGTCGTCGATGTGAACATCGTATCCTGCCGTCTCGGCGAGCTTCGCCGTCATCTCGGCCTCAACGGAGCGGCCAAAGATAATCACCCGCGTCGCGGGGCGGTAGCGGATAACAAACTCCTCCTCTTGCCAGCCGGTCTCTTTATCAGGCGCGTCAACGTCCAGCGTCTGGGTGCGGGGCCTGTAGCGCAGCGCCGGAGCATGACGTCGCTCCAGCGCCGACAGCACCGCCAGCAGAGGACGTGCCGAGCGTAGCGGGTGAATGCTGAGCGTGATCCCGCCCCCGCAGGGCAGGACAATATCAAACCAGGGCGATCCCTCTCCGTAGATTACCGTGCGATCCGCGCCGGACTTGATCGCCTCCAGCCCCTCCCAGGCCGCAGCAGCCTCAACGCAGCCACCGGAGACGAAGCCGCAGTAGAGACCGTCCTCACGAACGGCCATCTGCGCCCCGAGGGGACGCGCCGCACCGCCGCGGATTTCCGTCAGGACGATCAGCGCTGCCGCCATGCCGGAGGCCAGCGCCTGCGCCGCGAAGCGCAGCACCGCCACGTTGTCGTCGGTTAAGAACGCCCGCTGCGGCGTCGCAGCGGGTTCGCTCTCGGTTACAGGGAAAACCGGTTGTGATGGAGCCAAATGTGGCAGCACGTCTCTCTCCTATATCGCTTCCGGCAGGCCGTTCAGCAGCTTGTCGAGCGTAATAGGGTAGTCGCGTACCCGCACGCCGGTGGCGTTGTAGATCGCATTGGCAATGGCGGCGCTGACGCCGCACAGCCCCAGCTCGCCGACCCCCTTGGCTTTCATCGGGGAAGAAACCGGATCGGTATCGTCAAGGAAGATCACCTCCTGCACCGGGATATCGGCATGGACCGGCACCTCATAGGCGGCGAGATCGTGATTGACGAAGTAGCCCAGCCGGGTATCCACCGCCAGCTCCTCCATTAATGCCGCGCCGAGGCCCATGGTCATCGCCCCGATCACCTGGCTGCGCGCCGTTTTCGGGTTGAGGATCCGGCCGGCGGCGCAGACGGCCAGCATTCGGCGCACCCGCACCTCTCCGGTGGCGATATCCACGCCGACCTCGACAAAGTGTCCGGCAAAGGTGGACTGCTGGTACTTCTCCTGCAGGTCGCCAAACTCGATAGTGTCTTCAGCGCTGAGCGTCCCGGCTGCGGCGGCATCGGTGAGCGGAGCGCTGCGGCCATCCGCGCTGACGTTGCCATCGGCAAAGACCGCATTTTGCGGATCAAACCCAAGCTTGTTTGCCACCGCTTCGCGCAGCTTAACGCAGGCAGCATAGACGCCTGCCGTGGAGCTGTTGGCCCCCCACTGGCCGCCCGAGCCGGCAGAGACCGGGAAGGTTGAATCCCCCAGTTGCACCAACACCTTCTCCAGCGGCAGGCCCAGCATTTCAGCTGCCGTCTGGGCAATAATGGTGTAGCTGCCGGTGCCGATATCGGTCATGTCGGTCTCAACGGTGAGCGTACCCTCGGCATCAAGATGCACCCGCGCCCCGGAGGTCATCACCAGGTTATTACGGAAACCGGCGGCGACCCCCATGCCCACCAGCCAGCGGCCGTCGCGGATCTGCCCCGGCGTCGGGTGACGGCGCTGCCAGCCAAAGTGTTGAGCGCCGGTACGCAGGCACTCCACCAGCTGGCGGCGGGAGAAAGGGCGATCCGGATTGGTGGGGTCGACCTGGGTATCGTTCAGAATGCGGAACTCCACCGGATCGACGCCTGCCTTCTCGGCGATCTCGTCGATAGCTATCTCCAGCACCATCATGCCCGGCGCTTCCCCTGGGGCGCGCATCGCGTTCCCCTCGGGCAGATCCAGCTCCGCCAGCCGCAGACCAGTGTGGCGGTTCGCGCCGGCATAGAGAAAGTTTGTCTGCTGCACGGCGGTCTCTGGCTCGCCTTCCGGCAGGTTGCCGGACCAGCTCTCATGGGCGATGGCGGTAATATGCCCGGCTTCGTCGGTGCCAATCCGCACCTGCTGGATGGTGGCTGGGCGGTGAGTGGTATTGTTAGGGATCAGCGGTCGGGAGAGCATCACCTTTACCGGGCGCTTCGCTGCCCGAGCGCCCAGCGCGGCCAGCAGGGCATCGCTGCGCAAGAACAGCTTGCCGCCAAAGCCGCCGCCGATGTAGGGCGACAGCACGCGGATGTTCTCTTTCGGCATATTCAGCGTTAGCGCGAGGTCGGAGCGGCACCAGTCAATCATCTGGTTAGAGGTCCAGACGGTAAGCTTATCCCCCTCCCAGACCGCCATAGAGGCGTGCGGCTCCATCGCCATATGGCTCTGATCCGGCGTGGTATAGGTCGCGTCGAGCTTGACCGGAGACGAGGCAAAGGCGGTAGCAAAATCGCCGGTCACGCTGTCCGGCTGATCCTTCTGCGGAGCGGTGACGCTGGGTTTAACTTCCGCTAAATCGTATTCGCCCCGATCCCGCTGGTAATCTACCTCGATCAGCGACGCTGCCGCACGCGCCTGCTCGAAGGACTCCGCGACGACTACGGCGATGGCCTGGTGATAGTGCTGGATCTCCGGGCCGCCGAGCAGAATGGCGGTATTCTTTTCACCTTTGCCGAGTTTTCCCGCATTGTCGGCGGTGACCACAGCCAGCACGCCGGGCGCACTGCGGGCGGCCTGAATATCAATACTGCTAATTCGCCCTTTGGCGATCCCCGCCCCGAGCACGTAGCCGTAGGCCGCGTTGGGCACTTTGTCATGCCACTCGTAGGCATAGTGCGCGGTGCCGGTAGTTTTTAGCGGGCCATCGATGCGATCGTGTGGGCGGCCGACCACCTTCATTTGATCGATAGGGTTTTCCGTGGCTGGATTATCAAATTTCATCGCTTTATGCCCTCGCTTCTGCCAGCACCGAGGCGATAGTGCGCTTCGCCAGGGTTAATTTAAATGCGTTCTCATGGGTTGGCTGGGCCTCGGCAAACAGCCGGTCATAGACCGCCTGCGCACCCTGAGCCACCGCCGCATCGGCATCGTCCCGACGCCAGGGCTGATGAGCTACGCCCCCCAGCGCGATCCGGCCGCTGCCGTCCTGCTGCACGATGGCGGCGACGGAGACCAGCGCGAAGGCGTAGGAGGCCCGATCCCGCACTTTGCGGTAGATATGGCTCCCGCCCACCGGCGCTGGCAGGGTGACGGCGGTGATCAGCTCCCCAGCTGCGAGGTCTGTCTCAATATGCGGCGTCGTACCCGGCGCACGGTAAAATTGGGCGATAGGGATCGCTCGCGTTTGACCATCCGGGCGCACCGTCTCTACCACTGCATCAAGCAGGCGCATGGCGACGGCCATGTCGCTGGGATGAGTAGCGATGCAGGCTTTGCTGGTGCCCACTACCGCATGCTGGCGGCTGAACCCCTCCAGCGCCGCGCAGCCGCTGCCGGGAAGACGCTTGTTGCAGGGCTGGTTAGTGTCGTAGAAGTAGGGGCAGCGGGTGCGCTGAAGCAGGTTACCCGCCGTGGTGGCCTGGTTACGCAGCTGCCCAGACGCACCGGCCAGCAGGGCCCGGGAGAGCACGGCGTAGTCGCGACGCACCCGCTCATCGGCTGCCAGATCGGTATTACGCACCAGAGCACCGATGCGCAGGCCGCCTTCGGAAGTCTGTTCAATCTTATCCAGCGCCAGGCTGTTAATATCAATAAGGTGCAGCGGAGCCTCGATCTCCAGCTTCATGAGATCGAGCAGGTTAGTCCCGCCCGCGATAAATTTGGCGTGGGGGGTGCGCCCGGCGCTGGCTGCCGCTTCCGCCGGGGTGTTGACGCGCTCATAGGTAAACGCCTTCATGATTTCAGCCCTCCGGCAACGTCATCAATGGCGGCGAGGATATTGCTGTAGGCCCCGCAGCGGCAGATATTGCCGCTCATCCGCTCGCGGATCTCATCTGGCGTGGCCTGTGGAGAGGAGACCAGATCTACGGTCACATGGCTGGGAATACCTGCTTCAATCTCTTTTAGCACCGCCACCGACGAGCAGATCTGCCCTGGCGTACAGTAGCCGCATTGAAAGCCATCGTGTTTCACAAAGGCGGCCTGCATCGGGTGCAGGTTATCCGGCGTGCCCAGTCCTTCAATGGTGGTGATCTCGGCATCCTGGTGCATCACGGCCAGAGTCAGACAGGCGTTGATTCGGCGACCGTCAACGATAACGGTGCAGGCCCCGCACTGGCCGTGATCGCACCCTTTTTTACTGCCGGTGAGGTGCAGATGTTCGCGCAGGGCGTCGAGCAGGGTGGTGCGCGTATCCAGTTCAAGCTGATGAACTTCACCGTTGACCTTGAACGAGACCGGCATCGTTTCAGGCGGTGGCGTTACCGGAGACTCCCCCGCGCCGATCGCAACGGAGGGTGAAATGGCCGCCGCTGCCGCAGACGCCGCGCTGGCCTTGATCAGCACCCTACGGGTTACGCTGAAATCGTACGGCCCTCTGTCCGCTTCGTTGCTCTGATTGCTCATAATTGCCTCCACATCTATAGCGTTATTTTTATACGTGCGATAAATAATAGTAGGCGGTGAAACGGGGATTACCCTCGCTTTTTGCATATGCTACTGAGCCGAGGGCATTAATGAGGCAGAGAGAGAGGTATTATTGCCTTGGCAAGCCAGCGTGAAGCCGCCCCGATTTTTTCAGGATCCGTACCGCACCGCAGGCCAGTAAAATCAGCACGATGAGGCCTGCGGAGATTATCCAGCCACGGGCGTCGGCGTGAAGTGCCCGGGCGGCCAGCAGCACCAGCATGAGCAGGGTCATACAGAGGGTGGTGTACTCCTTCACTACTACTCGCCGCCAGTTAAAGGCAAAGGTTCGCAGCGTCTTGCCTAATCCCCTCAGGCGCGGCAGCAGGCGCGGCGTACGTGCGCAGTAGTGTCGGTAGTCGTCGCCAAAGCGCCCCAGCAGATAGTGTTCTTCCGCAGCAATGATGCAGGCGTAGCCCAGAAAAAAGAGCGGCATCGCGATCGTCAGATACCACGAGTTATTGGCGGCAACGCCGAAGCCAATAATCATCAACAGATTGCCCAGGTAGAGGGGATTACGACAGTGGGCAAACAGCCCGGTCTGCACCAGGCTGTCGGCATACACTTTACGCTGGCGTCCACCGCGTACGATATAGTCCAGCCCGACGGTCAGGACCCGGATGCCCTGTCCGAGCAGGGCAACGGCAGCACCGGCAATCAGCATGGCAATGGCAGCCTGGCTGACCTGCTGCTGGCCTACAAACAGCGTCAGGTAGAGCAGCGGAAAGAGCACGTTGCGGGTACGAAAAAGAAAGTTGCCAATGGTGATCCTCATTTTATTGCCACCATTGCGCAGAAGTTATACCAGCGGAAGAAGACCTCTACGCTGCGAAAGCCGGTGTCGGTGAGCATCTGCCGATTTTCGCCTTCGCTATAGGGGATCAGCACGTTCTCCAGCGCCTCGCGCTTCTGGCCGATCTCCAGCTCGCTGTAGCCGTGGCGACGCTTCATAGCGTAGTAATAGTTGATAAAGCGCCTGTTGAGATCCGGCGAGTCGCAGACCACCTTCTCTACCAGAATCAGCGCGCCGCCGGGGTTGAGCCCCTCGTAGATAGATGACAGGAGCTTTCGGCGGTGCAGAGGGCGGACAAACATCAGCGTCAGGATCATCGCCACCACCGAGGCGTTATCTAACGTCATCCTCTCTTTGAGATCCTGACAAAGGAAATGCGTCTCACGTGCAGAATTTAGCTGGGCGAATTTGTCCCGGCACTTCTCCAGCATATCCGGCGAATTGTCGATGCCGGTAAAGGCGATACTCTGCGGCAGCACGCCGTCCAGCAAGGCGAGGGTAGTGCCGGTGGCGCACCCCAGATCGTAAAGCTGACTCCCTTTGGTAGCGTACTCTGCCGCCAGCTCGCCCACCATGCGCTGAATTTCCTGATAGAAGGGCACGGAGCGGTCGACCATGTTGTCAAACACGCCCGCCACCTGGCTATCAAAGCGAAAATCTTCCGCACTCTTCTCTACAGCAAAAACCTTATCCTGACCCATAACGACTCCAGTGAGATATATCGAAAATCAATACATGAAACCAGATGCATTCACGTTACAAATGATTGATTTCATTAGGTATTTAAGTGAAGGTTATAGGCTTTACGAGGACAGTTCTAGTTGAGATGTATTGCAAAGTGTTGTTATTGATACAAGCCTGCGTAAAGTTTGGTGATGATTTAAGCACAGCGCTTGCTGGGCAAAAAAACGGCGGTAGAATAGGCTAACTCCCGCCGCTTTTTACTTCCCTACAGGTGCCATGATCGCTCTCAAAACAGTTTGTCTGAGTTTGCTGTGTATTATCCTACTCTCTCTTGTTGCCAGCATCGCCCAGGCCGTCAGCCAGCGCGACGCAAAGGCCAGTGAGGGGTGGTGGTCTGCCCGCCGCGATTCATCCGGCATCGCGCCCGATCCGGTTAAGTTTGCCCGACTGGCAATCGTCCAGGTCTATGCCGCCCCCACTTACGGCTGGAAAGGGGCGGTGGCCGTGCATCCATGGATCATCTTCAAGCGTGCCGGGGAGACCCACTACAGCCGCTACGAGGTCATCAGCTGGGGCAGCGGCGACAAGGTGCGCCGTAACAGCAACCTCGCGGATGGCTACTGGTACGGCTCCAGGCCGCGCCTGCTGGTGGATCGCCGGGGGCCGGAAGCCGAAGCACTGATCCCGCAGATTAAAGCGGCAATTGCCTCTTACCCATGGCCGACCACCTATCATGCGTGGCCGGGCCCCAACAGCAACACCTTCATTGCTCATATTGGACGAGAAGTGCCTGACCTGAGGCTCGATCTGCCTGCTAACGCAGTAGGGAAAGACTATCGTCCGCTCTATCGGCCCATCGGCTTGCCGCCGTCGGGGCGCGGCCTGCAAATCTCGCTGCTGGGCGTGGCGGGAGTGACTCTGGGGGCCGAGGAGGGGTTCGAGCTTAACGTTCTCGGGCTTAACGTCGGTCTCGACTTTACGCCTCTGCGTCTACGACTGCCGTTTATCGGCGGCGTAGGGTCGGATAATTTGCAGGAGCAGTAAAAACCCACGCGAACGTGGGTTTAGGACGACTTACTCGCTCGCTACCTGCGCCTGCAGGTGCTTGCTGCGTTTCTGCTTGCGCAGCTTATCGATCAGGCGGTGCGCCTCGGCATGCGTCGCCACCGCCGGTGAGGAGCCGCTGAGCGGCTTCTGGGCCGTCTCGCGCAGGGTCAGGACCGTAATCAGGCCGATAATCCCCGCACCCATCATGTAGTAGGCAGGCATCATCACGTTGTGAGTGGTGTCCACCAGCCAGGCGGTGACCAGCGGCGTGGTACCACCGAACAGCGAGACCGACAGGTTGAAGCCAATCGCCAGCGCGCTGTAGCGGATATCGGTAACGAACAGGGCCGGGAGCGTCGCAGGCATGGTGCCGCTAAAGCAGGTGTGCAGCACGCCAAGAATAACCAGCCCGCCAAATACCGCCAGCATATTGCCGGAGCCGATCAGCATAAAGCTCGGGATCGCCAGCAGGATCAGCCCGGCAGCGCCGAGGGCGATGACCGGACGACGGCCGATGCGATCGGTCCAGTAGCCCCATGCAAGGGTTAACGGCATCATCACAAACATGATCACCATCACCAGCAGCAGGCCGGTCAGCTCGCTCATGCCCAGCACGCTGGTCAGGTAGCTTGGCATGTAGGAGGTCAGCATGTAGTTCGAGACGTTGAATACCAGCACCAGGCCGATGCACTTCAGGATCTGCTTGCGATGTTTGTTCAGCATCTGGATCAGGCTAAGCTGTGGCTTGCTGTGCTCCAGCGCCTCTTGCTTATCCATGTGATCTTTAAATGCCGGTGTCTCCTCAAGCTTAAGACGAATGTAGAGGCCAAACAGCCCCAGCGGCGCAGCGAGAAAGAACGGAATACGCCATCCCCAGGAGTGCATCGCCTCGGTAGGCAGAACCGCGATCATAATCGTCACGAGGCTGGCACCCAGCAGATAGCCCCCGAGGGTACCGAACTCCAGGAAGCTGCCCATAAATCCGCGGCGTTTATCGGTGGAGTACTCTGCGATAAAGGTTGCTGCACCACCATATTCGCCCCCTGTGGAGAAGCCCTGCACCAGACGCGCCACCAGCAGCAGGATCGGTGCGGCGATGCCAATGCTGTCATAGTCGGGGATCAGGCCGATGCTGAACGTACCGATCGACATCATGATCATCGTTAAGGCCAGGATCTTCTGGCGACCAAAGCGATCCCCCAGCGGGCCGAAGACCATCCCACCGATAGGGCGTACCAGGAAGGCGGCGGCGAAGGTGCCGAAAGAGGCGATCAGCTGTGCGGTACTGCTGGCACCCGGGAAGAAGACCTGGCCGATGATCACGGCCAGATAGCTGTAGACCCCGAAGTCGAACCACTCCATGGTGTTACCGAGCGCGGCTGCGCCGACGGCCTTTTTAAGCAGGCCGCTATCGATAACGGTGATATCGTCTACGGTTAACTCGTTGCTTGTTGAAGCGTTATTCTGGTGCTGGTTTAACGTCGTTCCGTTGCTCATAAACTCCCCATGAGTGTGGATGGCGCAACCTTATAGCTTTCGCAGCCGTAAAACCCAATTCAAAGGAAATGAAAGCTATAAGATGCAGATAATGATGGTTCGCCACGTTTAGCGGCGGGGGTACACCATAAATAAAATAGTCGACGGGTGCAACTTTTTGGCGGGATAAGCTGCTTTTCTCTGAAATGGTGGCGATATCAGCTTAATCTGAACGGTGTGGTAGCAATAAATAAACCCCCTAAACTACAGGGAATATTATTTCGCCTGCTAACGATCTATTTAATTGCGGGCATTAGCACTATCATGGGGCAACCCTTTTTTATATTTTTCTGTAGTGATGACTATCTCAATGAACCCCCAGCGGCAAGCCGATCTTCTCCTTATTATGGTCACCCTTATCGCCGCCTGCGGCTGGATTTTTTCCCGTGAGGGGATCTCTGGAATGCCGGTTTTTGCCTTTTTAGGGCTACGTTTTGGCTGTGCCGCTCTGGTTCTGCTGCCGTTCTGCCGAGGCCAGCGCATTGCGCGTGAACAGATCGTAAGAGTGCTTATCAGCGGGGGCTGGATGGCGCTGACTATGTGCCTGTGGATCTACTCTGTTTCAACCACTCCCTCGATCGGCGAAGGCGCATTTATCATGAGCCTGTCGATGCTGTTCGTGCCGCTGGTGGCATGGGGGATGATGAAGGTCCGGCCCGCGCGTGCCTACTGGGAGTGTCTGCCGCTGGCCTTTGTGGGACTGGGGCTGCTCAGCTTACAGTTCCCGATATCGTTTCACGCCAGCCAGGGGTGGTTTTTGTTGACTGCCGTGGTGCAGTCGATCTCTTTCTGCTACACCAGCCGCTGCGCCAGAGAAGTGCCGCTGCTGCCGCTGACGGCGGTGCAGCTGGGGATGACCGGCGTAGTGGGTTTAGTACTGTCAGGGCTGACAGAGACGTGGACTCAGCCGTTCACCGCGACCACCGCGATGTGGTTGCTTGCCAGCATCCTGATCGCCACCAGCCTGCGCTTCGGCCTTCAGCTTCAGGGGCAGAAGCATGCCGCCGTCGCCAATGCGGCAATTATCATGGTTCTCGAGCCACTATTAACGGTGATTGCGGCGGCAATCTGGTACGGAGAGAAGCTGCCGATGCAGAAGATCACCGGCGGAATACTGATTTTGGTGGCCCAGCTGTGGTTTAGATGGCGGATGGTGGTGCGGTCGTAAGAGGGGACAGGGTGAGTAAAAGATGGTGTAGGGTGGTAGGCCAGGATAAGCCGTCGCTCTGATACCGCACCTCGCCGAAGCTGCCGTACTGGCCGCTCCAGCAGAGGTTGCCCTGTTCATCCGTGACGTCCAGCGGGGCACCGTTCAGGTCGGTGCTGAACCAGCAGATGTCGCCCTGGCTGTCATTCCTGAGATGGTCGATACGCGCCAGCGGACTGTAGGCTTCATGCGTGTCGTAAATATAAGTAATGCACAGCCCCGCGTCCTGCAACAGGAAGCGGGTTTACCCAATCGGATAGACGTAATTGAATGTTATAAAAATGCTGTTTCACCACTACCAATTTTCTTCACATCAAGCCCTTTAAATTTGATACCAATCCCGTGTTCCTGATCTAAATCGGTCGAGAACATGAACCCAAATTCATTCTCCTCATCTGGAGAAACATAAACTTTCATCAATATTAAGTTTTTTGCAGCTGCACCATATACACGCTTACTATATACTTGGGTTTCAGTTGCGATTTTTTCGAAGAAATCTTTCTGTTTCTTAATAAGAAAATCGATGTCTTTTTTCATTTTTTCATCGACCGAATCAGAGTCCAGGTTTATGCACTGGATGAAAGAAGGGCCAAATACCGATAATGCTAAATCGACTGAAACACCTTCATCGTCTTCATAAAAATCCAGCTCCAATGACATTTCGCCTCCTATTTTAATTGCAATTCAATGATTTGGCAGTTTTCTTGGCTTCAGCAGACTCGTACTTAATCCCATGATGTTTTTCGAATTGGCTTACAGAACCTGAATGCGGAAAGGAAACTTCATGCGCGCTAGTTTCTACAAGCTGCATTGTGGAAGTATTCGTCATAGGCTCGTAATCATTCAAATGGTGCCAAGTATAATTTTCCGGATGTGATTTTTCAGTGATATTACCTGAATCATTTACATATCCAGTAATGTCATTAGCTGCCTTGAAATCACCATATCTGCTGCCAGTCATCTTAATTTTAACGATACTTTCTCCATGTGGATATAAAGCATCACTGCCTGAAAAATCCACCCCTGGGTATCGTGAAAGACCAGTATAATCAATCCATCCCAGTGGATTCGGCGCATACTGATAAAGATTCAGCCCTCCCGCCAGCCCCACCGGGTCCTGCACCGTGAAGCGTCCCACCTGCGGGTCGTAATACCTGAACAGATTATAATGCAGCCCCGTCTCGCTGTCGGCGTACTGTCCGGCATAGCGCAGCGGCTGATGGTGCAGGGTTCCGTTCTGCAACAGCCGTGAGAAGCCGTCGCTCTGATACCGCACTTCACCGAAGCTGCCGTACTGGCCGCTCCAGCGGATATGTATTTTAAATATTTAGGTTGCCATTAATTAATTTCATAATTTTTGGTTTCCAGTCAATGTGCCATCCTTCTTCCATAGCAGTACTATAGTTTTTAATTACATATAAGTCATTGCTATCATTGTTAGATGAAAAACATTGTTCAGTACTTATAACAAGCCATTTTAGAAGATTGGTAACCTCATCTTCATCTACATCCTCTTTAAGGCATATGCCACATTTATCTATAAGGTCGGCTAATAAATGCTCATCAAAGAATCCCTCTTCAAATAAATAATGGCAAAAGGTTCCATAAATTAAATCATTTTTATTATTAAGTATATCTTTTTTTATTTCTTCATTCATGTTAGCACCCGGGCCCTTTTCTTTTTTCGGTTTTGATTGATTTCTTTTCATTGTAAGAACCATCCAGATTAAACACACCTTTGGACCTATTCAATGATGAAAAGGTTTCATAATGATCTTTGTGTAAATTGTCTAAATAAAAATAATCGCCTTTTTTAAAGGTTACTTGTTCAATTTTAACTTTGCTAGATACTTTGTAAATTTCCGCCCCTTGGTATTTTTTTCCTGTAGTGTCGGCAGCATCACCGATAATTTCAAGGAAACTCCATCCCCACGGATCAATCCACCCCAGTGGATTCGGCGCATACTGGTAAAGATTCAGCCCACCCGCCAGCCCAATCGGGTCCTGTACCGTGAATCGTCCCACCTGCGGGTCGTAATACCTGAACAGATTATAGTGCAGCCTCGTTTCGCTGTCGGCGTACTGTCCGGCGTAGCGCAGCGGCTGAGGGTCCGGGGTGATAGCCTGCAACAGTCGTGAGAAGCCGGCGCTCTGATACCGCACCTCGCCGAAGCTGCCGTACTGGCCGCTCCAGCGGATATGGCTCTATCATTGAGCGACTTTATCGTTACTCGGTTGAGGCCAATACTAAACCATAAGGTATTGCCTATTCACTTGTTATATATGTGTGATCTACCATGATGCTGTTTCGATCCCATATTCGCTCGCAAATATGACAAACCCTTTGCTTAAGTCTTTATTAATAAAAATCTTTTCATCTGTATGATTTGTTAATTTATTTTGATACCAGAAAAAATCTAAATTATTCTTTACGGAGTTATAAGGCAAAGATAAGAAGAAGATGTTACTATCCGTTTTTATCATTAAAGTCACGAAATCTTGGCCCGAAATTTTAGCGAGGAAACTTTCAAAAAGTACCTTCTCAGACTCAATGTCAAAATGATTTTTTCTAAGCTTAAGTTTGTCGTGAGATTTATCAACAACTTCTTGATAGGTTATATGACAGCAGTTAATATCTTTTCCTTGCAGATTCGTCTCAAGTATAATAGTCTTTATGAGTGTTTTTAGCTCACTATTTCTTTTTGCTTCCTTCAGCTTGTTTTTTAGATCTATGGACATTTCTTTTTGCCTCTCATGTCTGTAATGCCCCTTTTTTCTTCAGGAATATGCCCGACGTGTTGATTGTATCTAATATTTTTTTCTAACGGGTTACCATGAAGATCATCTGCAGTATGTAAGTGTGGGCCTCGGCCAAATTTATCCTCTTCATGCATTATTATGTACTTTTTGACACCATTGTCATCAAATTCCCAAACAGTACGGTTTTCATACTTATTGTCAAAAACTTTTGTAGAAACAGGTATGTTAGTATTTTTTGGTATAGCTAGCTGTCTTTTGGCTGCTCGAAATTGAGATTTGAATGTAATAGGAGAATCGTTCAATCCCCATGGATCAATCCACCCCAGCGGATTCGGCGCATACTGATAAAGATTCAGCCCACCCGCCAGCCCAACCGGGTCCTGCACCGTGAACCGTCCCACCTGGGGGTCGTAATACCTGAACAGGTTGTAATGCAGCCCCGTTTCGCTGTCGGCGTACTGTCCGGCGTAGCGCAGCGGCTGAGGGTCCGGGGTGGTAGCCTGCAACAGCCGTGAGAAGCCGTCGCTCTGATACCGCACCTCGCCGAAGCTGCCGTACTGGCCGCTCCAGCAGAGGTTGCCCTGTTCATCCGTGACGTCCAGCGGGGCACCGTTCAGGTCGGTGCTGAACCAGCAGATATCGCCCTGGCTGTCGTCCCTGAGATGGTCGATACGCGCCAGCGGGCTGTAGGCTTCGTTCGGGTCGTAAACATAGGTCCGGCAGCGATCTTTTTGCTGCTCCTGCAGCAGGCGATAACCCTGCCACAGGAAGCGGGTCTCTGACGTGCCGCGCTGCGTGGTGACGGTTTTTCGGGTCCGACGGCCCAGGGCGTCATAGTGATACTGTGCTGTAAACCTGCCTTCCGGGCCGGTGCCTTCTGCCTTTATCAGCCGGTTTTCCGCATCATAGACATAATGCTGATCGCCCGTGCCGCTGCGGCGGCTGACAAGATTACCCCAGGTATCATATTCCATTACCCGGTGCTGCCAGTGCAGCAGGCGGTTACCGGTGACCGGCAGGGCAGGCAGGTTATCATCCGGCAGCAGGTTACCGGCGGCGTCATAGCGAAAATGTGCGGTGCTGTGCCCCCGACGGGCTTCATAATGTTTCAGCAGGCGGCCTTCGGCGTCGTAACCGTACTGTATCTCACCCCGCAGGGTGTCGCTGACGCCTGCCAGCTCGCCGCGTCCGGTATAGCGATAAAGACGCTCCAGCATCGCCTGTTCCGGCAGCGTGACGTCTGTGCTCAGCGCGCTGCGTTGCAGGCTGCGTCTGCCGAGTCTGTCATACTCCCGCTGCTGGGTGCGTACTCCCTGGCTGCGTTCGGTTTCCCGGTGCAGGCGGTCGCGGGTGAAGTCGCTGATGGTCTGCTGGTTAAAGCGGACGGCGCTGACGTGGCCGGAGCCGTAATGCAGCCATGACAGCCGCTGCCCGCCGGGAAGGGTGAGGGCGGTCAGGTTACCCAGCGCGTCACAGACATAGTGCAGCTCACCGTTGACACCCTGTTCACCGAGCAGCTTTCCCGCAGCGTCATAGGTAAACTGAATCTCATCCTCACTGACACCCCGTGCCATGCCGTCGGCTGTTGGCGTGCGCAGCAGGCCGGTAAGTTGCCCGTTCTGGTTACGCCGGTAGCGGTATCCGGCATCACGGGTGGTCCGTGCAGTAAGCAGGCCGCTGTCGTCATAGCCGAACTGCTGCCACCGGAGGCCAGCCCCGCCGTCGGCGGCAGGGCTGCCGCGCTCTTCAAGGGCAGTGAGAAAACCCCGCGCGTCCCACTGCATCAGCCGTGACGTCTCATCCGGCCGGATCTCGCTCAGTGGGTGGCCCGTGGCGTCATAAGTAAAGCGGTATTCAGCGCCGTTGTCGTTCTCCAGCCGTAACAGATTGCCACGCGGATCGTAGTGCCAGCGGCGGGTATGCCCGGTACGGTCGGTGAAGCTGACGGGCAGGCCCAGGACGTTATACGCCTGGCGCACCTCGCTCTCCAGCGGATCGCGCCAGCCCGTGAGCTGTCCGCGTCTGTTCCATATCAGCGTTTCCTGGCTGCCGTCGGGGTGAATAACGCCGCTGAGCTGCCCGGCCGCGTTCCATTCCCGGCGGGTGATGTGACCTTCGGCATCCTCGCTGCGGACAAGCTGCCCGAAACGATCGTACTCAAACCGCGTGACGCTGCCGGCGCAGTCGGTGCGGCCTGTCAGCAGTCCCTGATGGTTCCACTGCAGCTGAACCACGCCGCCGGAGGCATCGGTGACGCTGTCCGCCAGAGGATCGCTGTCGTCCGGGTAGTGGTATGTGGTGCGGTGTCCACCGGGATCGGTTTCAGACTCCAGCCGCCCCCGCAGATCATATGCCGCCTGCGAGGCGGTCTGGTCAGGATAAACGATGCGGGTCAGGCAGCCGGTCTGGCGGTACCAGTGGTACGCTGTGGTCCGTCCTTCCGGGTCGGTCTCCTGCATCAGGCGTCCGTACCTGTCCCATACGCTGCGGCGAATGGCTCCGCCGGGAAGAATGACGTCTGTGAGCTCCCCGTCGCGGTAGACAAAGGCGGTACGGCGTCCGTCAAAATCCGTATAGCTGGCGACGTTGTCATCGTCATCAACCAGCCAGTGCGCCTGTGCACCATCGTCCCGGATGACCCGGCGTCTGCCGCTCTCAACGTCATAATCCAGCGTCAGCTGTTCGCCGCCGCTGTGCCGGAAGGTCACCACGCGGGGCAGGCCTGCAAGGGTCTGCCAGCGGTACTCGCTGAGCAGGCCGTTTGCATCCTCATGGGCAGTCATCAGGCCATCCTGCCAGCAAAACCGTCTGCGCACGCTACCGCCCCGGCCCGTCACGGTGACGAGCTGGCCCTCAGCGTCATAAGCA
>NZ_JBBCMV010000004.1:0-444149 GCF_037152055.1 Pseudescherichia sp. AS216
CCGCCAGCGCCACCGGCTCCCCCGAGCAGTCCGGCGAACAGCAGCGTCAGATCCGAGGCTTTGTATAATCCGTCCGGGACCTCAGCCTGCACGGGCAGGGTCTGCTCTGAGGCACCGCCAATCAGCACATTGGGCGAGCCGGAGATGATGGTCGCCCCGCAGGTAGTCCGGTCCCCCAGGCGTGCAGCAGGCAGGCCGTTGATGTAGACCCGTGACGATCCTTCGGCCAGGTGCTGAGCGCCATCCTCCTGACAGGAGACCAGACTGGCGGTGGCCACTGCGGCAGGCCTGCCGTTGATGAAGACATCAGGTGAGCCGGTAGTGATGACGCCCTGCTGCGTCATGCTCCCGGCTCCGCCCTCTGCCAGCGAGTCCCTTGCCGCCGTTGCCAGCTCACCGGTAAGCCAGCCCACAGCAACGCTGAGTCCGACAAGCAGCACGCCCACGCCCAGGCAGGACGCGCCCATTCCGGCAATAAACAGCGCCCCTGCGGCAAGGCCTCCCGCTGCGGCAATAAATCCACCCACAACGGTACCGGCCATCATCCCGGCCAGGGCGGCGGAGTGACCGATGTCATCCCCAACGCGTGCGGCTGCAAACATAACAACTCTCCCTGTTGTCAGGCGTGAAGACGAAAGCTTTTAAGCAAGGAGTGGAACAGGACACTGTCCGCCTCTGTCAGCACCACCGTTGCGGTCATGGTGAACACAAGGATGTGTGCTCCTTGCGGATTAAACACCGCCTGCTGCTGCCAGACCTGCCTCCCGCTGCGCTGGTAGCTGCCATGAACAATCTCACCGTGCGACAGGTTCTCGCCCAGGGTGGCAGGGCAGCGCGCGTTCTGCTGCCACTGTTTAAGGTGCTGCTGCATCTGAGCGAGCTGGCGGTCAATGTAGGCAGCAAGGGCTTCGTTTGGCCCCAGACTATCGCGGGAAACAGTGAATGAGGGGGCGTCCTTAGCAAAGGACGTGAAGATATTGACGGTGCGATCCTGATAGCCTTCAGGAAGCGTTACCTGACCTTCATTGAGCAGACCGAATGAATTGAGTTCCGACATGTAGCGCGTCCCTGACGTATGTTGCAGATAAATAGAAGGTCTCTAATGCTCTGGCATTAAATACTTCCAACAGGAAATTTCAATCGACAAGATGGAGTTACGTGCTGTTAATTTGATTTAGGGCAGGGTTGTTGCTGAAATTTGAAAATTCAGACAGCTTGAGACTATCTGGCTGATTATTAGAGGAGTTATTAATACGGATGAAAAAAATCCACGCCGAAGCGTGGATTTTTATTTGCAGCAGGAGAGGTTAGACGTTGAACAGGAAGTTCATTACATCGCCATCTTTCACGATGTAGTCTTTGCCTTCGGCACGCATCTTACCGGCCTCTTTTGCACCCTGTTCGCCTTTATAGGTAATAAAGTCTTCAAAAGCGATGGTCTGGGCACGGATGAAGCCCTTCTCGAAATCGGTGTGGATCTTGCCTGCGGCCTGCGGGGCGGTTGCGCCCACCGGGATAGTCCAGGCGCGAACCTCTTTCACACCAGCGGTGAAGTAGGTTTGCAGGTTCAGCAGTTCATAGCCAGCGCGAATAACGCGGTTCAGGCCCGGCTCTTCCAGACCCAGCTCGGCCATAAATTCATCACGGTCGGCATCGTCCAGCTCGGCAATGTCAGACTCCACGGCGGCGCAGACGGCAACTACAACTGAACCTTCTGCGGCAGCGATTTCACGCACTTTGTCGAGGTACGGATTGTTTTCAAAACCGTCTTCGTTGACGTTAGCGATGTACATGGTCGGTTTCAGCGTCAGGAAGCTCAGGTACTTAATGGCAGCCTTGTCTTCTTCCGTCAGGTTTTTCAGCGCGCGCAGCATGCCAGCGTTTTCCAGCTGCGGCAGGCATTTTTCCAGCGCGGCCTGTTCCGCTTTTGCGTCTTTATCGCCGCCTTTGGCTCGCTTCTGCACGCGATGCAGGGCGCGCTCGCAGGTGTCGAGGTCGGAAAGCGCCAGCTCGGTGTTGATCACCTCGATATCGTCAGCGGGATCCACTTTGTTATTTACGTGGATGATGTTGTCGTTCTCAAAGCAGCGCACCACGTGACCGATAGCTTCGGTTTCACGGATGTTGGTCAGGAACTGGTTACCCAGGCCTTCACCTTTGGACGCGCCTTTTACCAGGCCTGCGATGTCAACGAACTCCATCGTGGTCGGCAGAATGCGCTGGGGCTTAACGATCTCCGCCAGCTGATCGAGGCGCGGATCCGGCATCGGCACCACGCCGGTATTCGGTTCAATAGTACAGAACGGGAAGTTGGCAGCTTCGATGCCCGCCTTGGTCAGCGCATTGAACAGGGTAGATTTACCGACGTTCGGCAAGCCGACGATACCGCATTTGAATCCCATGGTTTACATCACCTTAATATCTTGATAATCAACCTGTTAGATGAAACAGATTGCTGAAAAGTTAATAACTTAGCCTATTATACACGTTACAGACGCGCTGCGCGGCAAAAATGGCGTCGCCCAGGGCTACTGCGCCTTAAACGCGTGCAGTCGATTGGTCGCTTTGACCAGATCCTCTTTCAGCCACAGCTCGGTGCAACGCACCGCTTCGTCAACGGCATCATCGATTAGCTTCTGCTCAGAGGCGGGCGGTTTGCCCAGTACAAAGCCCACAACTTTGTTTTTATCCCCCGGATGCCCAATTCCCACGCGTAAGCGGTGAAAGTTGGGGTTATTGCCAAACTTGCTGATGATATCTTTCAAGCCGTTATGACCGCCGTGGCCGCCACCCAGCTTAAACTTTGCCACGCCGGGAGGAAGATCCAGCTCGTCGTGGGCCACCAGCACCTCGTCCGGGTTGATACGGTAGAAGGTTGCCATCGCCGCCACGGCTTTACCGCTGAGGTTCATAAAGGTTGTCGGCACCAGCAGGCGAACATCTTCGCCCGCCAGGTTAATACGTGAAGTAAAGCCAAAGAATTTAGGCTCTTCCCGCAGCGGGGCGCGGTAGCGTTCGGCCAGCAGGTCGACATACCAGGCCCCGGCGTTATGACGGGTAGCCGCATACTCTGCGCCCGGGTTGGCAAGGCCGACAATCAGTTTAATCGTCACGTCTCTTTTCCTGAAAAGTTCACTCTTTGGCGCGTAGTTTACGTGGTAGCGCCGGCATTGACAAAATTCTGCCGCTAAAAGATAAAAACAGGAATAATTGCATTTAACAACTATTAGAAGTTGATTGAGTTCAGCGGTTTATATGTAAAGTTCTGTGAATAAGATATTTATAAATGTGATCCCGCCCGCACCCTGTCAAAGAGGCCCTGCCTATACTTTATCCATAAGGATTGGGGATGTTTCCCGTTCAGCCCACAACGCCGGAGGTGACATATGAAACGCAAAAACGCATCGAGACTCGGTAATGCGCTTATGGGTTTAGGGTTAATGGTGATGGTCGTTGGCGTCGGTTACTCCATCTTAAATCAGCTTCCGCAGCTTAACCTGCCGCAGTACTTCGCCCACGGGGCCATTCTTAGCATCTTCCTGGGGGCTATTCTCTGGCTGGCAGGGGCACGCATCGGCGGCCACGAGCAGGTGTGCGACAAGTACTGGTGGGTGCGCCACTACGACAAGCGCTGCCGTCGGGATCAACATAAGCATAGCTGATGATAACCAGCAATTTTGTCGGATGGCGCTGCGCTTACCCGACCTACCCAACACTAAACGACTCTCGGGAGTCGTTTTTTTTACGTTTTTTTTGCGAGTCCATTGACCCTCACGTAACGTAAGGCCCCAGAGTAGCGCTACTGGTTAGGACAAGGAGCAGCAATGTTAATTCAGGTAGGCGAGCTGGCAAAACGCGCTGGCATCACCGTTCGCACGTTACATCACTACGAACAAACCGGGCTGCTGCTGCCTTCCGCCAGAAGCGAGGCAGGCTACCGGCTCTATAACCTTGCGGATGTACAGCGCCTGCATATGATCCAGGCGCTGGCAAAAGCAGGGCTGGAGCTTGCCGAAATCAAGGACTTTCTGGAGCAGGATACGCTCTCACTTCCCGAACTGCTCGATGCACAAATCGCGCTGCTGGACAGGCAGCTGCGCAGCATCCATACGCTACGCGACCAGCTTTGCATGCTGCGTACCGGGCTGGAAAATGAGAGCGAACCGGATCTGGAGTCCTGGCTACAGACTCTGGAGTTAATGACTATGTACGATCGCTGGTTTACCAAAGAAGAGCTACAGCAGCTGCCGTTCGCTGCCGAAGGCGAACGACTGGCCTCCCTCTGGGCGGCGCTGGTCAAGGAAGCGCAGACCCTGATGGCGCAAAAGATTACCGAGACCGATGCCAACGCCATGGATCTGGCGATCCGCTGGATGGATCGACTGGAGCAGGATACGGCGGGCAAGCCGGAGTTTCTGACCCGGCTTAATGAGATGCACAGCGTGGAACCGCAGATGCGCGAGCGGACGGGCATTACGCCGCAGATTATCGACTACATCACCCGCGCCTTTGCAGAGAGCAAGCTGGCTATCTGGCAGCGTTATCTTACCCCGCAGGAGATGGCTTTTACCCGTGCGCACTATTTTGACCGGCTAATGGAATGGCCACCGCTGGTGGCGAAGCTGCACCAGGCCACGCGGGAGGAGTGCGATCCTGCGTCTGAGCAGGGCCAGCAGCTGGCGCAGAACTGGCTGGTGCTTTTCCAGTCCTACGCCGGGGATCATCCCGCTACCCAGCAGAAATTCCGCGTGGCTATGCAGCAGGAGCCGCTGCTGATGAAGGGGACCTGGATGACTCCTGAGGTGCTGGCCTGGCTGCAGCAGGCGATTGGGGTAATGATGCAGCGTCGATACGCTGCATTCTAATTATTACAGGTCCGCCAGCGCCGCTTGCCGGTCAGGGTAGAACGCCAGCCGCCCGGCAATCGGCTTCACGCCTGCGCGCGCCATCGTGCGCAGGGGCTGAAACTCCAGGTTGCTGACCCGCAGCTCACAGCCTTCCGGCAGCCGTTTAACAAAGCGCTGGAATGCATCCAGTCCGCCTGCGTCCAGCACCGGTACCGCGTCGCACTTCAGCACCACGATTCGCTTGCCAGCAATCCGTGACTCCAGATCGGTAAACAGCCCGTCGGCCGCGGCGAAGAAGAGCGGCCCAATAACCCGCAGCACGGTGACGTCATCGGGTACCTCGACGTTAACCGGCGCGAGGCGGGTCATACGGGCGATGCGGCGCATAAACAGCAGCGATGCCAGCACGATGCCGACGCTGATAGCGATTACCATATCAAACAGCACCGTCAGCGACATGCACATCAGCATCACCATGATGTCATCCGTCGGTGCGCGTCGCAGCAGGTTAACGACCTTATGCGCTTCGCTCATGTTCCAGGCCACCATCAGCAGCAGGGCAGCCATTGCCGACAGCGGCAGCCATGAGAGCAGGGGGGCGAGCGCCAGCAGGGCGAGGATCACCAGCAGGGCGTGGATAATCGCCGCCACTGGCGAAGTTGCGCCCGCGCGCACGTTGGCCGCCGAGCGGGCAATTGCCGCGGTCGCGGTAATGCCGCCGAAGAAGGGGGCGATCAGGTTGCCCAGCCCCTGACCGATCAGCTCGTTATTGGCTTTGTGCCGCGTGCCGGTCATGCCGTCGAGCACCACCGCGCAAAGCAGAGACTCAATTGCCCCAAGCATCGCCATGGAAAATGCGGCGGGCAGCAGCGCCTGCACCGAGGCCCAGCTCAGGGTAAACGAGGAGCCGGGCATCTGCCACGGCAGCACCAGCTGGGGCAGAAGCTGCGGAATACCGCTGCCCTGGGTGCCATCGGCCAGCAGATAGTGAAAGCGCGATCCGATGGTCGCCACGTCAACGCCAGCCAGCTTAACCAGCGCCATCACTGCGCAGCCAGCCAGCAGGGCGGGAAGATGGCCTGGAAGGCGGATCCCGAGGCGCGGCCAGAGAATGAGCACCCCAAGGGTAACCACGCCGATGGCGGCATCCCCCAGGTTAAGGGTAGGCATCGCCATCACCAGCGCGCCAACCTTCTGCAAATAGTGCTCTGGCACCTGAGCCATCTGCAGCCCAAGAAAATCTTTTATCTGCATGGTGCCGATGGTGATGCCAATCCCGGCGGTAAAGCCCAGCGTGACGGGGAGCGGAATGTACTCGATCAGGCGACCAAAGCGGGCGAGGCCGAAGAGGATCAGAAACAGTCCGGAGAGAAGCGTGGCCACCAGCAGCCCCGCGAGACCAAACTGCTGGGAGACCGGATAGAGGATCACCACAAATGCCGCCGTAGGGCCGGAGACGCTAAAGCGCGAGCCGCCGCAGAGGGCAATGACAATCCCGGCCACCGCCGAGGTGTAGAGGCCATACTGCGGCGCGACGCCGCTACCGATAGCCAACGCCATCGCCAGTGGAATGGCAATGATGCCGACGGTGATCCCCGCCACCAGGTCGCGGGTGAAACGTGGGAAGGTATATCTCTCTTTCCAGCATGCATCAATTAGCGCGCGGAAGGGTAAAATCTCTGAAAGGTTCATCATCTTCATAAAGGCTAGTCATTCATACACGTATTATCCGTCATATGAATGTTAGATAATGCGTGAATACATCATACAAATGGTTTTCAGATACAAAAAAACCCGCCGAAGCGGGTTTTTAGTATACAGCGCGATTAATGCTCAAACATCGCGGAGATGGATTCTTCGTTGCTGATACGACGAATCGCTTCGGCCAGCATGCCGGAGAGCGTCAGGGTACGCACGTTCGGCAGGGCTTTGATCTCAGCGGAGAGCGGGATAGTGTCGCAGACAACCACTTCATCGATCACCGAGTGACGCAGGTTGTTTACCGCGTTGCCGGAGAAGATCGGGTGGGTAGCGTAGGCGAAGACACGCTTCGCGCCGCGCTCTTTCAGCGCTTCTGCTGCTTTACACAGCGTACCGCCGGTATCGATCATGTCGTCAACCAGCACGCAGTCGCGACCAGCAACGTCACCGATGATATGCATAACCTGAGAAACGTTTGCACGCGGGCGGCGCTTGTCGATGATCGCCATATCGGTATCGTTCAGCAGCTTAGCAATAGCACGCGCACGCACCACGCCGCCGATGTCCGGAGAGACAACGATAGGGTTATCGAGATTCAGCTGCAGCATATCTTCCAGCAGGATTGGGCTGCCGAACACGTTATCAACTGGAACGTCGAAGAAGCCCTGGATCTGCTCGGCGTGCAGGTCAACGGTCAGGACACGGTCAACGCCCACGCTGGAGAGGAAATCGGCAACTACTTTTGCGGTGATAGGCACACGCGCGGAGCGCACGCGGCGGTCCTGACGGGCATAGCCGAAGTAGGGGATAACAGCAGTGATACGGCCTGCGGAAGCACGACGCAGCGCATCAACCATGACAACCAACTCCATCAGGTTGTCATTCGTTGGAGCACAAGTGGACTGGATGATGAAAATATCACCACCGCGTACATTTTCGTTGATTTGTACGCTGACTTCGCCGTCGCTAAAGCGACCTACGGCGGCGTCGCCGAGAGAAGTGTACAGGCGGTTGGCAATACGTTGTGCTAGTTCCGGGGTGGCGTTACCAGCAAAAAGCTTCATATCAGGCACGAGAAGAACCTCAGGCATGCGTCCAGTGGTGGATAGCGTCGCCGAAAACTGTGCGGGCCAGGCTACGCTATCCAGGCGATGTATTTAAAGAGCGCGATGCAACGTCTGGATCAGAGGTGACGTTGTCACCGAGTCTCAATTAGCTCCGAATTGACCAGTTTTTTATGCAGCGGTGACACGTTTACGCCGCGCGCGACAAAACCCTGCAGCCATTCCGGGGCTTGCTCAAGCACCTGACGAGCGGAGGACTCTGAGTCAAATTCAGCAAAGACGCAGGCTCCTGTGCCAGTCAGGCGCGACGGCGCGTATTCTAACAGCCAGGAAAGCGCCGCATCAACCTCGCGAAAACGTTTTCTTGCGATAACCTCGCAATCGTTGCCGAATTCACAGTTTAGTAACGTATTAATTGGCCGCTTTGGCGTATTGCGAGGCAAATCAGGATCGTTGAAGATGGCCGGGGTCGAAATGTGTACGCCAGGGTGTGCCACCAGATACCACTTCTCCGGCGGATCCACAGGCGTCAGCTCCTCGCCAACGCCCTCAGCAAAGGCCGCATGGCCGTGGACGAAAACCGGGACGTCCGCGCCAAGGGTTAACCCCAGCGCCGCCAGCGCCTCCACCGACAGTCCGCAGCCCCAGAGATGGTTCAGTGCGACCAGCACCGTCGCCGCGTTAGAGGAGCCTCCCCCCAGCCCGCCGCCCATCGGCAGACGTTTATCGATGCGGATGTCCGCGCCGCTGCCCGCAGGCAGGGAGTCGCGCTCTGTGGCCGCCTGCTGAAGTAGCCTGGCGGCGCGCACGATCAGGTTATCGCTCTCCGCCACGCCCTCTACCGGCGTCAGCAGACGGATCTTCTCGTCGCTGCGCGGTTCAATGCTCAGGGTATCGCCGTAGTCGAGAAACTGAAACAGCGTCTGCAGGTCGTGATAACCATCGCGCCGCTGGCCGGTGATATATAAAAAAAGATTAAGTTTTGCCGGCGAAGGCCACTGGGTCATCATTTTACAATCCAGTTATCCATCTTCAGTTTGATCCGCTGACCGTCCTGGTTGAGCTCCATGTTGGACGGCATTGCAGGAGTAGATTTCGCATCGTAGCCGCCATAGGTGACCTTCCAGGTCTTGCCGTTCTGGGTATAGTTGAGCTCGCTCAGACGGTACTGGCTATCCAGCTTATAGTCGGTGGCGTCGCCAGGCAGGCCGAGGATCCACTGGCGCAGGCTGTTCAGTGGGATCGGCATGCCGGTCAGCTTGCCAATCATCTCTTCGGCGTCGGTGGCGGTGTAGTGCTGGCCTTTGTTATCCACCAGCTCTACGCTGCCCGGCCTGGCGTTCAGCTCCAGCTCGGTGCTGCCAAGGGGATTGGTCAGCAGCAGGCGGTAGTTATCCTGGCCGGTCTGCTGCCAGAAGAAACGGGCGTACACCTTTTGGCTATCGGAGAGGTAAGCAAAGGCCCCGCGCGTCTGGTACTGGCTCAGGTTACGCACCTCCTGCTGATGCTGACGCCACTGCGGCGAGTCCGGACTTTTACCCGGGCCTTTCGGAGCATGAATAGAGCAGGCGGTAAGTACCAGGCTTGCAAGTGGTAACAGGCGAAGCAGTCGACGGTCCGGTAAAGTCATAATGAGGACAAATCCTTGTGGTGCGTTTCGGTTATAATCTTTAATGCTAGCGCTGAGCAGGAATACCGTCTACGTTCAAGTTGTCTTAAATCATGAAATTACCAATTACTCCAAAAGGGGGCTGTCTCTTTTATTGACCCGACGCATCCTGTATGATGCGCACAGACTAACCTTATCAACGCTGGTACTACTCCCGCTGACATGACTCTTTTAGCGCTCGGCATCAACCACAAAACGGCACCTGTCTCACTGCGGGAACGCGTTACGTTCACGCCGGACACGCTCGACCAAGCCTTAGAGAGCCTGCTGGCGCAGCCCATGGTGCAGGGTGGGGTAGTCCTGTCAACGTGTAACCGCACCGAGCTATACCTGAGTGTAGAAGAGCAGGACAACCTGCAGGAAGCGCTTATTCGTTGGCTGTGTGACTATCATCACCTGGATGAAGCCGAGCTGCGTAAAAGCCTCTACTGGCACCAGGACAACGATGCCGTTAGCCACCTGATGCGCGTTGCCAGCGGCCTCGATTCGCTGGTGCTGGGCGAGCCGCAGATCCTGGGCCAAGTGAAAAAAGCCTTCGCCGATTCCAGCCGCGGACACCTGAACGCCAGCGCGCTGGAGCGTATGTTCCAGAAATCCTTCTCCGTGGCCAAACGGGTACGTACCGAAACGGATATCGGGGCCAGTGCCGTATCGGTGGCCTTTGCCGCCTGTACGCTGGCGCGGCAGATCTTTGAGTCGCTCTCCAGCGTGACGGTGCTGCTGGTGGGCGCGGGTGAAACCATTGAGCTGGTGGCCCGTCATCTGCGCGAGCATAAGGTGCAGAAGATGATCATCGCCAACCGCACCCGCGAACGCGCCGAGCTGCTGGCCGGTGAGGTGGGCGCAGAGGTGATCTCCCTCAGCGATATTGACACCCGCCTGCAGGATGCGGATATCATCATTAGCTCTACCGCCAGCCCGCTGCCGATAATCGGTAAAGGCATGGTTGAGCGCGCGCTGAAATCCCGGCGTAACCAGCCCATGCTGCTGGTGGATATCGCCGTTCCCCGCGACGTCGAGCCGGAAGTCGGCAAGCTGGCAAACGCCTATCTCTACAGCGTTGATGACCTACAAAGCATTATTTCGCACAACCTGGCGCAGCGGAAAGCCGCCGCCGTGGAAGCAGAGACCATCGTTGCTCAGGAGAGCAGCGAGTTCATGGCCTGGCTGCGCGCCCAGAGCGCCAGCGAGACGATCCGTGAATATCGCGGCCAGGCAGAGCAGGTGCGCGACGAGCTCACCGCGAAAGCCCTTGCCGCCCTTGAACAGGGTGGCGATGCCCAGGCCATTGTGCAGGATCTGGCCCGTAAGCTGACTAACCGCCTGATCCACTCTCCAACCAAATCACTTCAGCAGGCTGCCCGTAACGGGGACGATGAACGCCTGCATATTCTGCGCAACAGCCTCGGGCTGGAGTAGCACAACAACCTCTTATTACAGGGTGCATTTACGCCTATGAAGCCTTCTATTGTTGCCAAACTGGAAGTCCTGCACGAACGCCATGAAGAAGTTCAGGCGCTACTCGGCGACGCGGGAACCATCGCAGATCAAGACCGCTTTCGTGCGCTGTCGCGTGAATATGCGCAATTAAGCGATGTCTCGCGCTGCTTTACTGACTGGCGACAGATTCAGGAAGATATCGAAACCGCACAGATGATGCTCGACGATCCCGAGATGCGCGAGATGGCGCAGGAAGAGCTGCGCGAGCTGAAAGAGAAGGGTGAGGAGCTTGAAGCCCACCTGCAGGTTCTGCTCCTGCCGAAGGATCCCGACGACGAACGCAACGCCTTCCTTGAGGTCCGCGCCGGAACCGGCGGTGATGAAGCCGCGCTCTTTGCCGGGGATCTGTTCCGCATGTACAGCCGCTACGCCGAATCCCGCCGCTGGCGCGTGGAGATCATGAGCGCCAACGAAGGCGAGCATGGTGGCTTTAAAGAGGTGATTGCCAAGGTGAGCGGCGAGGGCGTTTACGGACGCCTGAAGTTTGAATCCGGCGGCCACCGCGTACAGCGCGTCCCGGCTACTGAGTCGCAGGGGCGTATTCACACCTCCGCCTGTACCGTGGCGCTGATGCCGGAGCTGCCGGAGGCGGAACTGCCGGACATCAACCCGGCGGATCTGCGTATCGATACCTTCCGCTCCTCCGGTGCGGGCGGCCAGCACGTTAACACCACCGACTCGGCGATCCGTATTACCCACCTGCCCACCGGCATCGTGGTGGAGTGCCAGGACGAACGTTCCCAGCACAAGAACAAAGCCAAAGCGCTGGCGGTGCTCGGCTCGCGTATTCGTGCCGCCGAGATCGCCAAACGCCAGCAGGCAGAGGCCTCAACCCGCCGCAACCTGCTCGGCAGCGGCGATCGCAGCGACCGTAACCGGACCTATAACTTCCCGCAGGGGCGCGTTACCGATCACCGTATCAACCTGACGCTCTATCGTCTGGACGAGGTGATGGAAGGCAAGCTCGATATGCTGATTGAGCCTATCGTGCAGGAGTACCAGGCCGATCAGCTGGCGGCGCTGGCCGAGCAGGAATAATGGATTATCAGCACTGGTTACGCCAGGCGGTAAGCCAGCTTGCGGCGAGCGAAAGTCCCCGCCGCGATGCGGAGATCCTGCTGGGTTTCGTTACCGGCAGGGCGCGCACCTTTATCCTGGCCTTCGGCGAAACCGCGCTGCTGCCCGCCGAGCAGGTGCAGCTTGAAGCGCTGCTGGCCCGTCGCCAGCGCGGCGAGCCGGTGGCCCACCTGGTGGGCACGCGCGAGTTCTGGTCGCTGCCGCTGTTTGTCTCTCCGGCCACGCTGATCCCCCGCCCGGATACTGAGTGCCTGGTTGAACAGGCCCTCGCCCGTCTGCCGGCTACGCCGTGCGATATCCTCGATTTAGGTACCGGCACCGGCGCGATTGCGCTGGCACTGGCCAGCGAGCGTCCCGACTGCCATATCACCGCCGTGGATCTTATGCCCGACGCCGTGGCCCTTGCCCAGCGTAACGCGGAGCACTTAGGCATCGCTAACGTGACCCTGCGGCAGAGCCACTGGTTCAGCGCGCTTACCGGCCAGCGCTTTGCCACTATTGTCAGCAACCCGCCCTATATTGACGAGCAGGATCCGCATCTTGCCGAGGGCGACGTGCGCTTTGAGCCGCGCAGCGCGCTGGTGGCGGCAGAGTGCGGGCTGGCAGACCTGGCGTGGATTATCGAGCAGGCGCGCGCGTTTCTTCTGCCTGACGGCTGGCTGCTGCTGGAGCATGGCTGGCAGCAGGGCGACGCCGTGCGGGCACTTTTTGCTAAATATCACTACCAGGACGTTGAAACCACGCGGGATTACGGCGGCAACGAGCGGCTGACTGCGGGTAGGTTAGGACCATCGCATCCATAAGCAAGGCTGACTGAAGCGCCGTTTGGCGTTATCATCAACGTCGAATACCGTGACTGGGGTAAGTAATGAGGTCGTTAGCCGATTTCGAATTTAATAAAGCACCGTTATGCGACGGGATGATCCTCGTTTCACAACTTATCCGCGACGACTTTCCGTCGCAGTATGTCTGTGAGGAGCTGGAGAAGCTGGTTGCGCTGGCCCGCGAAGAGATTAGCGAGGTGCAGCCGCAGGAAGGGCAGCTAGAGAAGCTGCTTGCCCTCTTTTATGGCGACTGGGGTTTTCAGGATTCGCAGGGCGTCTATCGCCTGTCGGATGCGCTGTGGCTTGATAGCGTGCTGAAAAACCGCCAGGGCAGCGCCGTCTCCCTGGGTGCGATCCTGCTGTGGGTAGCCGAGCAGCTGGATATTCCGCTGTCGCCGGTGATCTTCCCAACGCAGCTGATCCTGCGCGCCGAGTGGATGGACGGTGAAATGTGGCTGATCAATCCGTTTAACGGCGACACGCTGGATGAGCACACGCTGGAAGTATGGCTGAAGGGCAATATCAGCCCGATGGCCGAGCTGTTTAACGAGGATCTCGACGAGGCGGATAACGCCGAAGTGATCCGCAAGCTGCTCGACACGCTGAAATCGGCGCTGATGGAAGAGCAGCAGATGGAGCTGGCGCTGCGGGCCAGCGAAGCGCTGCTACAGTTTAACCCGGAAGATCCCTATGAGATCCGCGATCGCGGGCTGATTTACGCCCAGCTCGATTGCGATCACGTCGCGCTGCATGATTTAAGCTATTTTGTGGAGCAGTGTCCGGAAGATCCGATCAGCGAAATGATCCGCGCACAGATAAATACTATTTCGCATCGGCAGATTACGCTGCATTAATCCGATGAGTTCCGATTCAAACCTGATAAGGCGATTCTATGAAACAAAAAGTGGTTAGCATTGGCGATATTAACGTGGCAAACGATCTTCCGTTCGTGCTTTTTGGCGGCATGAACGTGCTGGAGTCACGCGACCTTGCGATGCGTATTTGCGAGCACTACGTTACCGTGACCCAGAAGCTGGGCATCCCGTACGTGTTCAAGGCCTCTTTTGATAAAGCCAACCGCTCCTCTATTCACTCCTATCGTGGCCCAGGCCTCGAAGAGGGGATGAAAATTTTCCAGGAGCTGAAGCAGACCTTCGGCGTAAAAGTGATCACCGACGTGCACGAAGCTCACCAGGCGCAGCCGGTATCTGAGGTTGTTGATGTGATCCAGCTTCCCGCGTTCCTTGCTCGCCAGACCGATCTGGTAGAAGCGATGGCGAAAACTGGCGCGGTGATTAATGTGAAGAAGCCGCAGTTCGTGAGTCCTGGACAGATGGGCAACATCGTCGACAAGTTCCGCGAAGGCGGCAACGAGAAGGTGATCCTGTGCGACCGTGGCGCAAACTTTGGTTACGACAACCTGGTTGTGGACATGCTGGGCTTCAGCGTGATGAAAAAGGTCTCTGGTAACTCGCCGGTGATCTTCGACGTCACCCACGCCCTGCAGTGCCGCGACCCGTTTGGCGAAGCCTCCAGTGGCCGTCGTGGTCAGGTGACCGAGCTGGCGCGTGCCGGTATGGCGACCGGACTGGCGGGCCTCTTCATTGAGGCGCATCCGGATCCAGCCCATGCTAAATGCGACGGCCCGTCCGCGCTGCCGCTGGACAAGCTGGAGCCGTTCCTCAAGCAGATCAAAGCCATTGACGATCTGGTGAAGAGCTTCGACGAGCTCGACACCGAGAAGTAATAAAAAAACCCGCCTCGGCGGGTTTTTTTATAGCCATCACATCAGGCAAATATCGTCATCAGATAGGCAGCAAATAGCGCCAGGTGCGCCGCGCCGTTTAACACATTGGTGCGCCCGGTAGAGAACGAGATCTGGCACAGCAGCAGCGAGGCCAGCATCACAATCATCTCTGGCCCACCAAGGGCAAACACCAGGTCGTTGCCGGTGACCCAGGCAATCAGCGTTACCACCGGCACCGTCAGAGAGATGGTCGCCAGCACCGAGCCAAAGAAGAGGTTCATTGCGCGCTGAACCTGGTTATTCAGCACTGCCCGCAGCGCCCCCAAACCTTCTGGAGAGAGGATCAGCAGCGCGACCAGGAAGCCGGTAAAGGCCACCGGGGCGTTCATCTCCGTTAGCAGCGTCTCCAGCGGATTGGCGTTCATCTTCGTAACTGCAATCACCGCCACCAGATGGATAATCAGCCACACCGCGTGCCAGAGGCTGCTGTGCGCCGACGGCTTACCGTGGTGCGGATCGCTGTCGTCACCTTCATCCTCATGCTCATAGACAAACAGGCTCTGGTGGGTTTTGGTCTGGATCAGCAGGAAGACGCCGTACATGGCCGCTGAGATCAGCGCAACCAGCAGCGCCTGGCCGGTGGTGAAGTTAGCCCCCGGCAGCGCCATGGGGAAGACCAGCACAATCACCGCCAGCGGGAAGAGGGCGATTAAATACTGTTTGATACCGAACAGATTCATGTACTGGGTGGCAAACTTCTGCCCGCCCAGCAGCAGCGAGAAGCCTACCAGACCCCCGGTAACAATCATGATGATGGAGTAGAGCGTGTCGCGCATCAGCGTCGGCGCAGCGTCGCCGGTGGCCATCAGGGCTGAAATCAGGCTAACTTCAAGAATAACCACGGAAAGGCTTAAAATCAGCGAGCCGAAGGGCTCCCCGAGTCGGTGTGCTAATACGTCCGCATGGCGGACAACGCTAAAGGCGCTGCTAAGAATGCCCACTAACGCGAGCAGGTTGATACCGATGACGGCTGGCAGTGACTGGGTCGTCCCCCAGAAAAAAAGCACTGCCAGCGCCAGTACCGGGAAAATGAGCGTGGTCTCCTTATGGCGGGTTTTAACCGCCTCATGCGTCGCTATCATCGTGGCTCTCCGTAGTGTGCTGTTGCTGATGAGTATAGTTAAGATTTTTTCAGGACATTAAAATAGCAGAACAGGGGCGAATTTAAGTCAATTTTTACCTTTTTTTACGGCATTGGCATTTTTTTGGCACATGACGGACAGATTACGATGCTTTGTTGAAAATTGGTTTAATAAATAGAAACTTAAAACCAGGAATTAGCAGATTTAGTCCGTGGGTGGCAAGGCGCGGCGTTGTCAGCCACACTTAAGGTTTGATAACCAAAAGGAGAGGTCACATGCCCTACAAAGCAAAAGGCGATCTGCCAGACAACGTCAAAAACGTCCTGCCTGCTCACGCTCAGGATATCTATAAAGAGGCATTCAACAGCGCCTGGGATCAGTACAAAGATAAAGACGACCGGCGCGGAGATGACAGCCGGGAAGAGACCGCGCATAAGGTGGCCTGGGCGGCGGTGAAGCATGAGTATGAGAAGGGCGACGACGATAAATGGCACAAAAAGAAATAAGCCGCTGAAATAGCTGTCGTTAACGCTAAACCCCCTTTTATTGCGTTGCCGCTTTCGTGCGGCATGGCGCGCTGCACGCTTGCAAGCGGTCCGCGAATTGCATATCGTCTCCACAGGCTGCGCTTTTATTCAGCAGCTAAATGCACGGAAGACAAGATAACGGTCGCATGGAAGCACGCAGTGGTGGAGGTAGAAAGTGTTAACACGCGACTTTTTAATACAGGCGGATTGCAAAACCGCCTTTGGTGATATTGAGGCGGCGCTGCTCTGGTCCGCTGAACAGCGCGCGGCGTCGCTGGCGGCTACGCTTGCCTGCCGGCCCGACGATGGCCCGGTATGGATTTTTGGCTACGGATCGCTGATGTGGAACCCGGCGCTGGAGTTTAACGAATCCTGCACCGGCACGCTGGTGGGCTGGCATCGCGCCTTCTGTCTGCGTCTCACCGCCGGTCGCGGCACGACCTGCCAGCCTGGGCGAATGCTTGCCCTAAAAGAGGGCGGACGCACCACCGGCGTCGCCTACCGCCTGCCTGACGAAACTCTTGAACAAGAGCTGACCCTGCTGTGGAAACGGGAGATGATCACCGGCTGCTATCTGCCGACCTGGTGTAAGCTCGCTTTGGACGATGGCCGCACGGTAAACGCTCTGGTATTTATTATGGATCCGCGCCACGCGCTCTACGAGTCAGATACTCGCGCCCAGGTGATCGCCCCGCTGATCGCGGCGGCCAGCGGCCCGCTGGGCACTAACGCGCAGTATCTCTTCTCGCTGGAGCAGGAGCTGATCAAGCTCGGCATGCATGACGACTGCCTGAACGATCTGGTTGGGAAGGTGAGAGGACTGCTGGGCGGCGAAGAACCGGGCCCGTCATTGCAGCCCGGTTTTGCCTGAGAAGAGATTAGGCAGCCACGTAGCTGATAGAGTGCTCCAGCGACTGGCTCTGGCTGTCGATTAACACGTTCCAGGTCCCGCTGTAGGGCACGGTCAGGTACGCACTGTTACGATCCTGTACGCTCAGAATATCGGTCTGGGCGTTTGCCGTATGGCTCTTCGCACTCATCAAATGGATATGGCAGCTCTCCGAACAGCGGACCACTACCGTATCGCCACCAAACAACGTCAAACTTGCTTTCACCAGCGCCATTCTCTTTACCCCGTTAATCACTTTAAAGCACTCCCTGCTGGATAATCCCCGTGTGATTTTGTTCACACTTGCTCCCTGCATCACACCAAACGGACGGAGCCACGATGCTGATTTTGATCAAAAAAGAGCGCAACGATTAAACAAAAGTGACATTGTGCGTTGAAGGCGCTTCCCGGCGCGCTAAACCGTTCCAAAAGCGCGCCGGGAGGGGATTAAATGCGGAAATGGCCTGCGGTCTCCGCCAGCTCTCCCGCCTGCGACTGAAGCGCCCCGGCGGCAGCGGCAGACTGCACCACCAGTTCGGCGTTCTGCTGCACCATGCGATCGAGGTCGATTACCGCGTGGTTGATCTCCTGGATACCTTTCATCTGCTCGCTGGTGGCGACGGTGATCTCGCGCATAATAACCGACACGCTGTCGATGCTGGAGACAATATCGGTCATGCTCTCACCCGCCAGGCGGACATAGCGCGAGCCGGTGGCGACGCTCTCCGTCGTCGATTCGATCAGGGTTTTGATCTCTTTCGCCGCCTGAGCGCTGCGGCTGGCCAGGGTGCGAACCTCGCCCGCGACTACCGCAAAGCCACGACCCTGCTCACCGGCACGGGCGGCCTCTACGGCGGCGTTGAGCGCCAGAATGTTGGTCTGGAACGCAATCCCGTCAATCACGCTGGTGATATCGCCAATTTTAGCCGAGGCCTCTTCAATGGCCTGCATGGTCGAGATCGCCTGCGATACCACGCTGCCGCCGCGCGATGCCGCTTCAGAGGCGGTATGCGCCTGGCTGTTCGCCTGGGCAGCGGAGTCAGTTGACTGGGCCACCGAGGCGGTGATCTGCTCTACGGCGCTGGCGGTTTCCCGCAGGCTGGAGGCCGCCTGCTCGGTACGACCGGAGAGATCCTGGTTACCGGCGGCAATCTCCTGGGCCGCATGCTGTACCGAGGTGCTGGAGTCGCGCAGTTTCACCATCACCACCGCCAGCTTATCGCTGAAGATGTTAAAGGCGTGGGCAATCTGCGCCACCTCATCATTACCGCTCTCCGGCAGGCGCTGGGAGAGATCGTCCGTGCCGTCGCCGATGGCCAGCATCGCATCGCGGATCGCCACCAGGCGTTTCAGCATCGTTGTTACCAGCAGCAGCATCACCGCTACACCAATCAGCACCAGCACGATCAGCGACAGGGCCGACGCCTTCAGCAGGGCACGCATGCCGCTGGTGGCATCGTTAGTGTCAAGGGCAACGACCAGCAGCCAGCTGGTACCCTTAACCGGTTTCGCCATCAGCGCCTTCTCCGCCCCGTCAAACTCGCCGTCTACCGGGCTGCCCGCCTGCAGTTCATTGAAGTCAGCCTTGTGGATAGCCTCGCCGAACGGCTTCAGGGTCAAATCGGCATTGCTGGCGGCAATCACCGTTCCGTCGCTGTTGATCAGCAGGCCGCTGCTCTGCGGCGTCGGCTGAATGGTGCGCACGTTAGCGACCACGCTGTCCATGGCCACGTCGCCTGCCACCACCGCCGTTAGCGTGCCGTTCTCTTTCACCGGAACGGCGAAGGTCACCACCAGCTTGCCGGAGGCGGCATCAACATAGGGGGCGGTGACGATCGGCGCATCGGCTTTCGCCGCCTGCTGATACCAGGGTCGAATAGTGGGATCGTAGTCGGCCGGGATGCCGTTGGAATCTGAGAACTTCGCCGTTTTGCTGGCATAGCCAGCATAGACGTTGATAAATCCGCCCGCCTGGGCGATCTGGGCGAAGCTGGGAACCGGATCCGCCGTCAGCGCAGCGCTTTGCAGCGAGGCGATCATCGTCATCTTGCTGTTTACCCAGTCGGCAATCGCGCCGCTGTGGCTGATGCTGGTGCTGGAAAGGATATCCCGCTGGGACTGCTGGTTATCCTGGCGTGTTACCTGGTAGTTGATCACGGTGTTGATCAGTAAAGCGACAGCCAGACAGCCTGCGGTGGCTGCGGTAATGCGTGCGCGAATCGTCTTGAACATAGTTGTTATACCTGCTGTGTTGTTTAAAAGCCTATCGGCAACACAGCAGGTAAACTTGATGTCCAGCGAGGAACTATAAGAAAAATATATTTTAGGCGAGTTATTATTAAAAAGTTAATACTTTATCCGCCGCCAGCGTCCACTGAGCCAGCTCGACGAGCGTACCAATTTCAACGCCGTCAATAAGCGGCAGCTCGGTGATGCCGCGCCCGTCGGTGCAGGTTTTACACAGCTTCACCGCCACGTTCTGCACCGTCAGGATCTCCAGCATCTGCTGAATATTGTAGCCCTCGGCAGGCTTCTGACCGCGCAGCCCGGCGGTGACCGCATCGGACATCAGAAACAGGCGCAGATCCAGCTCCTCGGCCTGCTCGCGCAGGGCAATGGCCAGACGCAGGCTGTTAAACAGGGACTCACTGCCGTAGGCCGCGCCGTTGGCGACAATCACGATCTTTTGCATTTTTCTTCCTTATAAAAACTACTGCCCGAAGCGGCCAATCAGGCCGGTGGCGGCCAGGGCTTTACCTTTCAGCTTCTCGAACAGCGCTTCGCGGGTCAGACCGGCGGGAAGATCCGGTGCCTGGCTGGTGGCGATAAGCGTAAAGGTATAGTGATGCGCGCCGCTGCCGGGCGGCGGGCAGGGGCCAAACCAGCGATCGGTGCCGGGGCTATTTTTGCCGCCGGTAAACTCTTTGCCGTCGCGCAGGGCGTTAGCAGGAAAACCGGTGGCGGACGGAGAGATATTGTACGCTACCAGATGCGTGACGCCGAGACCTTTTGCCCCCTCTGGATCGTGAACAATCAGGGCAAAGCTTTTAGTCTCTGCCGGTGGATTATTCCAAATTAATACCGGAGACTGATTTTCACCGGTGCAGTTAGGGTTATCCTTGGCGTTACCGGCAAATTTTTTATCCAGCGGGCCATTATCGGCAAACGCCGGCGACTGCAGGGTAAACAGCTCGCTGGCCTGCGAGGCTGCGCCATAAAACATCAGTGAACTCCACAGAGCCCATTTTAGCGTTTTGCTGATAGTGACCATTCGACATACCTTGCAATAAATAGACGTATTAAGAGATAAATTAACTGTAGACCTGACGAGACGGGAGCCGTTAAGGTTTTTCCTGAAATTGTGCTTAAGGCTGAAAAACGCCGTAAAAATCGATAAAATAACGCTTTAACCGTTGGCCAGACCGGAGGCGCAACCGCTGAATTTACGCTCAAACGCGCTGATGAAAACTCGACTTCTTCTACTCTTGCTGCTGGCAGGAGGCGTGACCGATGCCCGCGCCATCTCACAGCAGACGCCGCATAATCCCTTTGACAACGATAGCCTGCCGGATCTGGGGCTGGCCTCGACCGGTGACGCCAACATAAAGAGCGTAGCCGAGATGGCGAAAGCCTTTGGTGAAGCCAGCCAGACCGATAACGGTCTTACCGCCGGGCAGCAGGCCCGTCAGTTCGCTTTTGGTCAGATCCGTGACGTCCTCAGCGAGAACGTTAATGAGCAGGTAGAGTCGTGGCTCTCACCCTGGGGCAACGCTAGCGTTAACGTGCTGGTTAACGATGATGGACGCTTCACCGGCAGCCAGGGCAGCTGGTTTATTCCGTGGCAGGATAACAACCGCTATCTGAGCTGGAGCCAGCTGGGGTTAACCCAGCAGGATCAGGGCCTGGTGAGCAACGCCGGTATCGGTCAGCGCTGGGTTGCCGGGCACTGGCTGCTGGGCTACAACACCTTCTACGATAATCTGCTGGATGAGAATTTGCAGCGGGCCGGACTGGGGGCGGAGGCCTGGGGCGAGTATCTGCGCTTCTCGGCCAACTATTACCAGCCGCTTTCAGGCTGGGACTACTCCGGTGCAGCGGTGCAGCAGCGGCTGGCGCGGGGCTATGATGTTACCGCCCAGGCACGTCTGCCGTTCTATGAACATATCAATACCAGCCTGAGTCTTGAGCAGTACTTTGGCGACAATGTCGATCTCTTTGACTCTGGCTCGGGCTACCACAATCCTGTCGCGGTTAACGTTGGCGTGAACTATACCCCGGTGCCGCTGGTTACCGTCACCGCCCAGCATAAGCAGGGGGAGAGCGGAGAGACCCAGAACAACCTTGGCCTCAATCTCAACTATCGCTTCGGCGTGCCGCTCAAAAAGCAGCTCAGCGCCAGCGAGGTTGCCGATAGCCGCTCCCTGCGGGGCAGCCGCTATGACAGCCCGACGCGCAATAATCTGCCGGTGGTAGAGTATCGCCAGCGGAAAACCCTGTCGGTATTTCTGGCCACGCCGCCGTGGGATCTTAAACCGGGCGAAACGGTACAGATGGTGGTTCAGGTCCGCAGTCGCTACGGCATCCGATCTATTACCTGGCAGGGGGATACCCAGGCCCTGAGCCTGACCCCGCCGGTGAATGCCAACAGCAGCGAAGGCTGGAGCATTATTATGCCCGCCTGGGACAGTCAGGAGGGTGCGAATAATACGTGGCATCTGTCGCTAACGGTGGAGGATGAGAAGGGGCAGCGCGTCTCTTCCAATGAGATCGCGCTCACGCTGGCTGAGCCGCTGGTGAGTGCGCAGAACACCGCTCCGCGCTGGCCGCAGCTGCCGGAGGCTAATTAGAAAATACGTTCCTGGTGCACCCAGACTGCCGCTTCCACGCGGGATTTGAGCTTCATCTTCTTCAGCATATGCTTAACGTGAACCTTCACCGTGCTTTCGGTGATATCCAGACGGCGGGCGATCATCTTGTTAGGCAGCCCCTGGGCAATGAGCTTCAGGATATCGCGCTCGCGCGGCGTCAGCTGGGTCACGTCCCGGTCAGAGGTGGCGCGGTTGGCGCGCAGGCTGGCGGCCAGCACCGGCGTCAGCGCTTCGCTCAATACCATTTCACCCGCCGCAGCCTGCTGCAACGCCTTCAGCAGATCCTCGGGCTCCATGTCCTTCAGCAGGTAGCCGTCCGCGCCGCGCTTCAGGGCGGTGACCACGTCCTCTTCATGGTTAGAGACGCTGAAGACTACCACGCGCCCGGAGAGGGCCTTCTCCCGCAGCTTGTCCAGCGTTTCCAGACCGTTCATGCCGGGCATGTTCAAATCGAGCAGGATTAGATCGGGATCCAGCGTCTCAGCCAGCTCAATTCCCTGTTCCCCGTTGCTGGCTTCGCCGATGACGCGGACGTCGCTCGCCATGCTAATAAGCTGCCGAACGCCGGTACGCAGCATCGGATGATCGTCAATCAGCAGAATGGTCGCAGGTTCCTGATTATTCATGTTTATCTCCTTGTACGGATGAGAGAAGCTTTTCGGGTATAAATGTTACCACCACCTCGGTTCCGCCGGACTCTCGCCGCCGAACCTGACAATCTCCGCGCAGGCTCTGGGCGCGATCGCGCATGATAATTAAGCCATAGTGGTTGGTACGTTCGGCGTTGTCCGGCACGCCGCAGCCGTTATCGGTAATGCTGACCTTCACCTGCCGCCCCTGCTGAACTGCCATGACGGTCACCTCGCTGGCCCCCGAATGCTTCAGGGCGTTACTCAGCGCCTCGCGGGCAATCTGTAGCAAATGAATAGCCTGGTGTGAGGGCACGAAGCGCGGGGGCAGCTGGTAGTCCAGCTTGATTGGGAAGCCAAAGTGGGCGCTGTACTCCTGGCAGCTCGCCTCCAGCGCCGGACGCAGACCCGGCTCGTTGAGCTGCAGGCGGAAGGTGGTCAGCAGCTCGCGAAGCTGGGCCCAGGAGGTATTCAACTCGTTACGGATCTGCCCCAGCAGCTGCTGACTGGAGTCGGGCAGGCTTTCGCCCTGCATCTGCAGGCAGCTGACCTGCATCTTCATACAGGAGAGCGACTGGGCAATCGAGTCGTGCAGCTCGCGGGCAATAGTGGCGCGCTCTTCCATCACCATCAGCTGCTGCTGGCGCTCCTGATGACGATCCAGCGCCAGGGTAGCGGTAAGCTGCTCTACCAGAGTATCAACCAGCTGCTGTTGATCGTGGCTCAGATGCCGTCCGGCAGGCAGGGTCGCCAGCAGCAGGCCGTATTGCATATGGTTATCCGCCAGCCGCCACTTCAGGGTTGTGCCGCCGCTGCCCGTAGGCAGGATACCGCGAGGGCAGAGGTGGCAGCCGATATCATCGCAGGTCATGTCCGGCTGGCAGGTAAACTCCTGGCGGTTATCCTCATCTTCCAGATCGTAGACCCGCAGCTCAATGTCATGCAGCAGGGTAAGATTTTGCAGGCCGTTAAGCACCGGCGAGAGGCGCTCGCACAGCGGAACCTGCATGTGCAGGCGGCGGTTGGCCTGCCAGAGAAAGGAGAGGATCTCGTTTTTTTGCTCCAGCCCGGCGGTCTTCTCTTTTACCCGCTGCTCCAGCACCGCATAGCTCTGGGCCAGCTCGCTGGACATGTTGTTCAGCGCCATGCCGAGCTTGGCCATCTCGTTACGCCCGCTGATATGCGCCCGCTGGGAAAAATCGCGCTGGCTAACGGCGTGGGCCATGCTCAGCAGCTGCCGCCAGGGCTGCAGCAGACGCGCCCGCAGCCAGATCACGGTAAAGACCAGCAGGAGGGCCATAAAGATTGCCATGCCGCGCTGCACCAGCAGAACGCGATCGATCCGCTGTTCGGTGCGACGATCGAAACTGCTCACCAGACGATCGATGCGGTTAACAAAGGTGGCAACCTCGCCAGAGACGGCCGCGGCGTCCTGCGCCTGCACCAGGGCTGGAATAAGATTGCGCTGCCAGTAGCGCTGAAGCGCCTGGAGCTGCGGAAGCTGGCCGTCGCGCAGCGCGGCCTGGGTCAGCTCCGGGCTAAAGGCCGTGCGGGTCATCTCGTCGATTAGCGGCTGGTCAGTTTCCGTGAGCGGCATAGCGGCCAGCAGGCGATAGCTCTGCATACGCAGCGAGCCCGCTTTGTTAATGGCGTGCGCGCTGCCCTGTACGCCCTGTACCAGCCAGCCAGAGATAGCCATCCCGGTTACGCCAATGGCGGTAGAGAGCAGAACGATCAGCGCCAGTTGGTTGACCAGCGTCAGCGGTGAAAAGAGGCGTTTTAGCATATACGGCAAGACTCCTGACCCGGCAAGTCACCGGGAGTAGGGCTATTTTCGGCTATACCCTGGAGTATACCCATACCCCAAAAGAGTTACTCCTTTATTGTCGCAGCAGGCACGGGCTGGAGTGAAAGAAACGGCAAAGACGTCACTGGCGTGAAAAACCACAGTTTTTCTGGCGGTTTCAGCTGCTCATTTAGGGGTAGTCCAGTTTATGGGCGGCTTAAATGACAACTTTTCCTTTGATTTATATCAACTTAAGCGCTGGCGTAAACCCTATGGTGGCAGGGGTTAAAATCCCTTATCAGAGGTGTCTATGAGTCACTCTTCAATACCTGAAAGGACCACCGGAGCCGTCATAACTGACTGGCGACCGGAGGATCCTGCGTTCTGGCAGCAGCGTGGCCAGGCCGTGGCGAGCCGCAATCTGTGGATCTCCGTGCCCTGCTTGCTGCTGGCGTTTTGCGTCTGGATGCTGTTTAGCGCCGTGGCGGTTAATCTTAATAAAGTTGGCTTTAATTTTACGACCGATCAGCTCTTTATGCTGACCGCGCTGCCCTCGGTTTCCGGGGCGCTGCTGCGGGTGCCGTACTCGTTTATGGTGCCTATCTTCGGCGGTCGCCGCTGGACCGCGTTCAGTACCGGGATCATGATCGTTCCCTGCGTCTGGCTGGGCATTGCCGTCCAGGACACCAGCACGCCGTTTAGCACCTTTATCATCATCTCTCTGCTCTGCGGCTTTGCCGGGGCAAACTTCGCCTCCAGCATGGCCAACATCAGCTTCTTCTTTCCGAAGCAGAAGCAGGGTAGTGCCTTGGGGATCAACGGCGGGCTGGGTAACCTCGGCGTAAGCGTGATGCAGCTGCTGGCCCCGCTGGCGATCACCTTCTCGCTGTTTGCCTTTTTTGGCGCGACCGGCGTGCAGCAGGAAGATGGCTCTATGCTCTACCTGGAGAACGCGGCGTGGATTTGGGTGCCTTTCCTGATTGTCTTTACCCTCGCAGCCTGGTTTGGCATGAACGAGCTGGCGACCTCGAAAGCCTCGCTGCGCTCGCAGCTGCCGGTACTGAAGCGGGCGCATCTGTGGATCCTGGGTTTCCTCTATCTGGCAACCTTTGGCTCGTTTATTGGTTTTTCGGCAGGCTTCGCCATGCTCTCCAAGACCCAGTTTCCTGACGTCAACGTTCTGCACTTCGCCTTTTTTGGCCCGCTGGTGGGCGCGCTGGCCCGTTCCGCGGGTGGGGCGCTCTCTGACCGTCTCGGCGGCGTTCGCGTCACGCTGGTGAACTTTGTGGCCATGGCGATCTTCAGCGCGCTGCTGTTCCTGACCCTGCCATCAGCGGGAAGCGAGGGGAGCTTTAGCGCCTTCTTCGCTGTCTTCCTGATGCTGTTTCTCACCGCCGGGCTGGGCAGCGGCTCCAGCTTCCAGATGATCTCGGTCATCTTCCGCAAAATGACGATGGAGCGGGTAAAGGCCAAGGGTGGCACCGAGGAGCAGGCGCTGCGTGAAGCGGCAACCGATACGGCGGCGGCGCTTGGGTTTATCTCGGCCATTGGCGCGATTGGCGGCTTCTTTATTCCTAAAGCCTTTGGTACCTCGCTGGCGCTTACCGGCTCGCCGGCCGGAGCAATGAAAGTCTTTCTCGTGTTCTATATTGCCTGCGTGTTTATCACCTGGGCGGTGTACGGACGTAAAGCTAAAACAAAATAAAGCACTGTTGATTATCCTTGTGCGGCGCAATGCCGCGCTTTTTTTACCTTGTATATAGTTACAACATACTTATTTTAGGGAGGGCATTCAGCACGTTGGCTTCCGCGTCGAGAGAGCCAGACAGAGGATCTACCCCCTAATACCTCCGGTACAGAAATACCACGGTAAAAAAAGTGGATTAAGCCATAAAGATAAATAAAATCAATAAGATAAAAAATAGAGTTTCCTGCCACTTTGGGGGTAGGTGAAAAATGCAGCGTTTTTGCTATGCCAGCCTGCCTTGATCGCCATCAATTCTCACGTCCTTTCAGCGCGTTAACGTCGCCGCATTCGCAGCAATGTCGCTTTTTCAGAGAGCCAGCAGGCTCCACACAGGAGAAACCCGATGAGTAAATTCCTGGACCGGTTTCGCTACTTCAAACAGAAGGGCGAAACCTTTGCCGATGGGCATGGCCAGATCCATGAAACAAACCGGGACTGGGAGGATGGATACCGCAGCCGCTGGTCGCACGATAAAATCGTGCGCTCTACCCATGGCGTAAACTGCACCGGCTCCTGCAGCTGGAAGATCTACGTCAAAAACGGGCTGGTTACCTGGGAGACCCAGCAGACCGACTACCCACGTACCCGTCCAGATATGCCTAACCATGAACCGCGCGGCTGCCCGCGTGGGGCCAGCTACTCCTGGTATCTCTACAGCGCAAACCGCCTGAAATACCCTCTGATGCGCAAACGCCTGATGAAAATGTGGCGTGAAGCGAAAGTTCAACACAGCGATCCGGTTGCGGCATGGGCTTCTATTATTGAAGACGCCGACAAGGCGAAAAGCTTCAAGCAGGCACGCGGTCGCGGTGGCTTTGTCCGCTCCTCGTGGCAAGAGGTCAACGAGCTGATCGCTGCCTCTAACGTTTACACCGTGAAAACCTACGGCCCAGACCGCGTGGCGGGCTTCTCGCCGATCCCGGCAATGTCGATGGTCTCCTATGCCTCCGGCGCGCGCTACCTGTCACTGATCGGCGGCACCTGCCTGAGCTTCTACGATTGGTACTGTGACCTGCCGCCAGCCTCCCCGCAAACCTGGGGTGAGCAGACCGACGTGCCGGAATCCGCCGACTGGTACAACTCCAGCTACATTATCGCCTGGGGCTCTAACGTTCCGCAGACCCGTACTCCGGACGCCCACTTCTTTACTGAAGTCCGCTATAAAGGCACTAAAACCGTTGCCGTTACCCCGGACTATGCCGAGATCGCCAAGCTATGCGACCTGTGGCTGGCGCCGAAGCAGGGCACCGACGCCGCAATGGCCATGGCAATGGGTCACGTCATGCTGCGTGAGTTCCATCTCGACAAGCCGAGCCAGTACTTTACCGACTACGTGCGTCGCTATACCGATATGCCGATGCTGGTGATGCTCGAAGAGCGCGACGGCTACTATGCGGCAGGCCGCATGCTGCGTGCCGCCGATCTGGTGGACGCCCTCGGTCAGGAGAACAATCCCGAGTGGAAAACCGTGGCCTGCAATGACAGCGGCGAGCTGATTGCACCTAACGGCTCTATCGGTTTCCGCTGGGGCGAAAAAGGGAAGTGGAACCTTGAGCAGCGCGACGGCACCAGCGGGGCAGACGCCGAGCTGCGCCTGAGCCTGCTCGGCGGTCACGATGATATCGCCGAGGTGGGTTTCCCGTACTTTGGCAACGAAGGATCCGAACACTTCAACCGCGTAGAGCTGCAAAATATCCTTCTGCACAAGCTGCCGGTAAAACGCCTGCAGCTGGCGGATGGCAGCACCGCGCTGGTCACCACCGTTTACGATCTGACCATGGCTAACTACGGTCTCGACCGGGGTCTGGGCGATGTCAACGCCGCCGCCAGCTATGACGAAGTGAAAGCGTATACCCCGGCGTGGGCAGAAAAAATCACCGGCGTACCGCGGGCGCACATTATCCGTACTGCCCGTGAATTTGCTGATAACGCCGATAAGACCCATGGCCGTTCGATGATCATCGTGGGTGCGGGTCTGAACCACTGGTTCCACATGGACATGAACTACCGGGGCCTGATCAACATGCTGGTGTTCTGCGGCTGCGTCGGTCAGAGCGGCGGCGGCTGGGCGCACTACGTGGGCCAGGAGAAACTGCGTCCGCAGACCGGCTGGCAGCCGCTGGCGTTTGCCCTCGACTGGCAGCGTCCGCCTCGCCATATGAACGGCACCTCCTTCTTCTATAACCACTCCGGCCAGTGGCGCTATGAAACCCTGACCGCGCAGGAGCTGCTTTCACCGCTGGCGGATAAGTCTCGCTACAGCGGCCATCTGCTCGACTTTAACGTCCGCGCTGAGCGTATGGGCTGGCTGCCTTCCGCGCCGCAGCTGGGCACCAACCCGCTGCGCATCGCTGCGGAAGCAGAAAAAGCGGGCATGTCGGCGGTGGATTACACCGTTAAGGCGCTGAAAGAGGGCACAATCCGCTTTGCGGCCGAGCAGCCGGAGAACGGCAAGAACCATCCGCGCAACCTCTTCATTTGGCGCTCTAACCTGCTTGGCTCCTCCGGGAAAGGCCATGAGTATATGCTGAAGTACCTGCTGGGTACCGAGAACGGCATTCAGGGTAAAGATCTGGGCGAGCAGGGCGGCGTGAAGCCGGAAGAGGTCGAGTGGCATGATAACGGCCTCGACGGCAAGCTGGATCTGGTGGTCACCCTCGACTTCCGCCTGTCGAGCACCTGCCTCTACTCCGATATCGTCCTGCCGACGGCGACCTGGTATGAGAAAGACGACATGAATACCTCGGATATGCATCCGTTTATTCATCCACTCTCTGCCGCCGTCGATCCCGCCTGGGAGTCGAAAAGCGACTGGGAGATCTATAAAGGCATTGCCAAGAAATTCTCCGAGGTGTGCATCGGCCATCTGGGCGTCGAAACTGACGTGGTGACTCTGCCTATCCAGCACGACTCCGCCGCCGAGCTGGCGCAGCCGCTGGACGTTAAGGATTGGAAAAAGGGCGAGTGCGACCTGATCCCCGGCAAAACTGCACCGCATATCATTCCGGTTGAGCGCGACTACCCGGCGACCTTTGAGCGCTTTACCTCCATCGGTCCGCTGCTGGATAAAGTGGGCAACGGCGGCAAGGGCATCGCGTGGAACACCGAAAGCGAGATGGATCTGCTGCGCAAGCTGAACTACACCAAGGCGGAAGGCCCGGCGAAAGGCCAGCCGATGCTCAATACCGCCATCGATGCGGCGGAAATGATCCTGACCCTCGCCCCGGAGACCAACGGTCACGTGGCGGTTAAAGCCTGGGCGGCGCTGAGCGAGTTTACCGGCCGCGACCATACCCATCTGGCGACCAATAAAGAAGAGGAGAAGATCCGCTTCCGGGATATTCAGGCCCAGCCGCGCAAAATCATCTCCAGCCCGACCTGGTCCGGCCTTGAAGATGAGCATGTCTCCTACAACGCCGGCTATACCAACGTGCACGAGCTGATCCCGTGGCGTACGCTCTCCGGCCGCCAGCAGCTGTATCAGGATCACCCGTGGATGCGCGACTTTGGCGAGAGCCTGCTGGTCTATCGTCCGCCGATTGACACCCGTTCGGTGAAAGCGGTGATGGGCGAGAAGTCCAACGGCAATCCAGAGAAGGCGCTGAACTTCATTACCCCGCACCAGAAGTGGGGGATCCACTCGACCTACAGCGACAACCTGCTGATGCTAACCCTGTCACGCGGCGGCCCGATCGTCTGGATGAGCGAGGTAGATGCCAAAGAGCTGGGCATAGAGGATAACGACTGGATCGAAGCCTTCAACAGCAACGGCGCGCTCACCGCCAGGGCGGTAGTGAGCCAGCGCGTGCCGGCTGGGATGACCATGATGTACCACGCCCAGGAGCGTATCGTGAACATTCCTGGCTCGGAGATCACCGGCCAGCGCGGCGGGATCCACAACTCGGTCACCCGCATCAGCCCAAAACCGACCCATATGATTGGCGGCTACGCCCAGCTGGCGTACGGCTTTAACTACTACGGCACGGTCGGTTCCAACCGCGATGAGTTTGTGGTGGTCCGTAAGATGAAGAACATTAACTGGTTAGATGGCGAAAACAACGACCAGGTACAGGAGAGCGCAAAATGAAAATTCGTTCACAGGTAGGCATGGTGCTGAACCTTGACAAGTGCATCGGCTGTCATACCTGCTCGGTCACCTGTAAAAACGTCTGGACCAGCCGGGAAGGGATGGAGTATGCCTGGTTCAACAACGTTGAGAGCAAGCCTGGCGTAGGTTTCCCGGATGACTGGGAGAATCAGGAGAAGTGGAATGGCGGCTGGATCCGCAAAGTGAACGGCAAGCTGCAGCCGCGCATGGGGAACCGTGCCACGCTGCTGGGTAAAATCTTCGCCAACCCACATCTGCCGGGCATCGATGACTACTATGAGCCGTTCGACTACGACTATCAGCATCTGCACACCGCGCCGGAGGGCAAGCATCAGCCCATCGCCCGTCCGCGGTCGAAAATCAGCGGTCAGCGGATGGATAAGATCGTCAGCGGTCCGAACTGGGAAGAGATCCTCGGCGGCGAATTTGAGAAGCGCAGTCAGGACCAGAACTTCGAAAACATGCAGAAGGCGATGTACGGGCAGTTTGAAAACACCTTCATGATGTACCTGCCGCGCCTGTGTGAGCACTGCCTGAACCCGGCCTGCGTCGCGACCTGTCCGAGCGGCGCGATCTACAAGCGTGAAGAGGATGGCATTGTGCTGATCGATCAGGACAAGTGCCGCGGCTGGCGGATGTGCGTTACCGGCTGCCCCTACAAAAAGATCTACTTCAACTGGAAGAGCGGCAAGTCCGAGAAGTGCATCTTCTGTTATCCGCGTATTGAGGCCGGGATGCCGACCGTCTGCTCCGAGACCTGCGTGGGGCGCATCCGCTACCTGGGCGTGCTGCTGTATGACGCGGACGCCATTGAAAACGCGGCGGCAACGGAGAGCGAGAAAGATCTCTACCAGCGTCAGCTGGACGTCTTCCTCGACCCGAACGATCCGGCGGTTATCGAGCAGGCGCTGAAGGACGGCGTGCCGCAGAGCGTGATTGACGCCGCGCAGAAGTCACCGGTCTGGAAACTGGCGATGGACTGGAAGCTGGCCCTGCCGCTGCACCCGGAGTATCGCACTCTGCCGATGGTCTGGTACGTGCCGCCTCTGTCACCGATCCAGTCGGCGGCCGACGCGGGCGAGCTAGGGAGCAACGGCATCCTGCCGGACGTCGAAAGCCTGCGCATCCCGGTACAGTATCTCGCTAACCTGCTGACGGCGGGAGATACCCAGCCGGTGCTGCTGGCGCTGAAACGCATGCTGGCGATGCGTCACTACAAGCGTGCCGAGACCGTGGATAACGTTAACGATATTCGCGCTCTGGAAGAGGTGGGCTTAAGCGAAGCCCAGGCGCAAGAGATGTATCGTTATCTGGCGATTGCCAACTACGAAGACCGTTTCGTTATTCCTTCCAGCCACCGCGAGCTGGCGCGGGATGCATTCCCGGAACGTAACGGCTGCGGCTTTAGCTTCGGTGACGGCTGCCACGGCAGCGACACCAAGTTCAACCTGTTTAACAGCCGCCGTATTGATGCCGTTGATGTGACCAAAAAAACGGAGCCGCGCCCATGATTGAACTTGTCGTGATTTCACGCCTGCTGGAGTATCCGGATGCTGCCCTGTGGCAGCATCAGCAGGAGCTGTTTGATGCCCTGGCGGAGAGCGAGCACCTGTCGCTTAAGGATGCTCATCAGCTGGTCATCTTCATTCGTGACCTGATGAGTCAGGATCTGCTTGATGCCCAGGCGGCCTATAGCGAGCTTTTCGATCGCGGTCGCGCGACCTCGCTGCTGCTGTTTGAGCATGTGCATGGTGAATCCCGCGATCGCGGTCAGGCGATGGTGGATCTGCTGGCGCAGTATGAGCGCCACGGTCTGGTTATCGACCGCCGTGAGCTGCCGGATCATCTCCCACTCTATCTGGAATATCTGGCTCAGCTGCCGGTGAACGACGCGCTGGAGGGCCTGGAGGATATCGCGCCGATTCTGGCCCTGCTTAACGCCCGTCTGCAACAGCGCGAGAGCCGCTATGCCTGCCTGTTTGAGCTGCTGCTGCGGCTAGTCAAAACCGACGTCGATCGGCAGAAGGTCGGCGAGAAAATTGCCGGTGAAGCCCGGGATGATACTCCCCAGGCGCTGGACGCCGTCTGGGAAGAGGAGCAGGTGAAGTTCTTTGCCGACCAGGGCTGCGGTGAGTCCGAGATCGCTTCCCATCAGCGCCGGTTTGCCGGGGCGGTGGCGCCGCAATATTTGAATATCTCAACCGGAGGACAGCAATAATGCAGTTCCTTAATATGTTCTTCTACGACATCTATCCCTATATTGCCGGCACGGTATTTCTCGTCGGCAGCTGGCTGCGCTATGACTACGGGCAGTACACCTGGCGAGCTGGCTCCAGCCAGATGCTGGATCGCAAAGGGATGAACCTGGCCTCAAACCTGTTCCACGTCGGGATTATCGGGATCTTTGCCGGTCACCTGGTGGGGATGCTCACGCCGCACTGGATGTATGAATCCTTTCTGCCGATTGACGTCAAACAGAAGCTGGCCATGATCGCCGGGGGGGTATTCGGCATCATGACGCTGGTGGGCGGCCTGCTGCTGCTTAAGCGCCGCCTGTTCAGCCCGCGCGTGCGCGCCACTACCACCACAGCAGATATTCTGATCCTGACTCTGTTGATGGTGCAGTGCACGCTGGGCCTGCTGACGATCCCGTTCTCAGCTCAGCATATGGACGGGAGCGAAATGATGAAGCTGGTAGGCTGGGCGCAGTCAATTGTCACCTTCCATGGCGGTGCATCGCAGCATCTCGACGGTGTGGCGTTCATTTTCCGCGTGCACCTGGTGCTGGGGATGACGCTGTTCCTGCTCTTCCCGTTCTCGCGGCTGGTACATATCTGGAGCGCGCCGGTAGAGTACATGACGCGCAAATACCAGGTGGTACGCGCCCGTCGCTAATGAGTTTCCTGTTTAATTCCAACCTCGCTACGGCGAGGTTTTTTTTCGCCCCAGCCAAGATTGTTTCCCGCTGCCGCAAGAAGGATCAGCGCCCCGCCTGCCAGCTGCGTGACGCTAAGCGTGTGGCCAAAGGCCAGATTATCCACCACAATCGCCACCACCGGATAGATAAACGACAGCGATCCAATAATTGGGGTAGGCAGTTTCTGAATCGCGCTGTAAAGCAGCTGATACATGATGCCGGTGTGAACGATGCCAAGGGTCAACAGTATTCCCCAGGGGAACTCGCGGGAGAAAACCGGCATATGCGCTAGCGGCAGCAGTATTACCACGCCCGTAAGCACCTGAATAAAAGCAATATGCTGTGGCGGAATAGGGCGCAGCTTGCGTGTAACCATCGCGGTGAGTGCATAGAAGAACGCTGCGCCCAGCGCCAGCGCAATCCCCGCTAGCCAGCCGGCGGCATGGCCCTGCATGAGCTCGCTGGAGAGCAAGACTACCACGCCGACAAAAGCGAGAACCAGCCAGCCCCATTTTACCAGACTAACCCGCTCACCAAACAGCATGCCCATCAGCACCAGCATAAAGGGCTGTGTGTTGTAGACCACGGTTGCCAGCCCAATAGAGACGCGCTCGTAGGCAGCGAACAGCAGCAGCCAGTTAATAACCAGCGCCACGCCGCCGAGGATGGCGAGGGTCAGGGTAACGCGGGTTAAACGGCTGAAAGGCTGCTTGCTGAGGCGGATAAAGATATAGAGCGCAATAGCACCGATGACACAGCGCCAGAAGACAACTTCCGTTACCGGTAGGCCGGAAAGTAAAACAAAGGCACCGATAGAGCCAGAAATTAGCATCGCCAGGCTCATCTGCCAGACGCCTTTTTGAATATCGCGCATATCGACCTCCTCGTTTTGATACCCTATTATCAGAAAAGTAAGAGGGATTTGATATAACCTTTATAAGGTGGTTGACGCAGTTAACTTTTATAAATTAGGTGAAGTTTATGGATTACCTGATCGATGATATTGACCGCCAGATCGTAGGCTGTCTGGCAGAAGATGCGCGCATGTCGCTAAAAATGCTAAGCGCTCGGGTTGGGTTGACCTCTCCCAGCACGGCGGAAAGAGTAAAGCGCCTTGAAGAGCGTGGCGTGATTCAGGGATATGGGGCACACGTTAACCTTGCCGCGATGGGCTATACGCTACAGGCGCTGGTCCGTGTCCGACCTATGCCAGGCATGCTGCATAAGGTTGATAAAATGATCCAGGCCATTCCCGAATGTATTGAGTGCGATAAGGTGACGGGGGAGGATTGTTTCGTAATGCGTCTGGTCGTGCGCTCAATAGAGCAACTGGATGAGCTGCTGGACGGGCTGGCAGAGTATGCCCAAAGCAACACCGCTATTGTTAAAAGCTCGCCGGTAAAGCGCCGTCTGCCGCCGATATGATGTTGGTGAAGTGATGTGGCTCGGTCGTGTAGCCCCGGTAAGCGCAGCGCCACCAGGGAGATCTCTCATGCAGCGGAGTACAACGCCGGGTGGCGGCTTCGCCTGACCCGGCCTACGTTGCTACATCCACAGGGTGCTCCGATCGTGTAGCCCTGGTAAGCGCAGCGCCACCAGGGAGACCGGTGGTGGGGGAAGGATTACTCGGTGCTTCGCACCTCGCCCTTCGGGTCGTTGCCTGCGGCAACGCTTTCTCGCTATCGCTCGAATCGAACCTTGGTCGAAGCTTCTCATCCTTCCCGGTACGGAATGGTATGCGGCTATGAGGTTTGATTTAACTGGGGTGCTTTATAAGAAGATGGTGGTGGGGGAAGGATTCGAACCTTCGAAGTCGATGACGGCAGATTTACAGTCTGCTCCCTTTGGCCGCTCGGGAACCCCACCAGGGGTAATATCTTGTTTGTAGAGATGGTGGTGGGGGAAGGATTATTCGTCGCTTCCCTCCTCACCCTTCGGGCCGTTGCCTGAAGGCAACGTTGTCTCGCTGTCGCTCGAGTCGAACCTTAGTCGAAGGTTCTTACCCTTCCCCGATAAGTGCATACGTCAGCTTAACTCATCAGGTTTACCACACTGCTGTGGTGAATAATGGTGGTGGGGGAAGGATTCGAACCTTCGAAGTCGATGACGGCAGATTTACAGTCTGCTCCCTTTGGCCGCTCGGGAACCCCACCACGGGGTAATGCTGGTAATGGCCTGCTTCCCTTGGGAAGCGGGGCGCATCATATCAAATGACGCGCCGCTGTAAAGCATTCCTTTTAAAGAAATGAACCGTTTGCATGCTTTTTATGCGTAACGCATTATTGCTAAGCAATTCATTTCATCAGCCGCTTACAGGATAATCGTTCGGTTGCCGTAGACAAATACCCGCTGCCCCAGAACTTCGTACAGCGCCCGGCTGAGCACGTTCTTCTCAACGTCGCGACCCGCGCGCATCATATCTTCGGCGGTGTAGGTGTGATCGACGTGAATAACGTCCTGCATAATAATCGGACCCTCGTCCAGATTATCATTCACATAATGCGCAGTCGCACCGATGATCTTCACGCCGCGCTCGTAAGCCTGGTGATACGGACGGGCACCAATAAACGCCGGTAAGAATGAGTGGTGAATATTAATGATCTTATTCGGGAAGCGAGCAACAAAGGTGGGCGTCAGCACACGCATATATTTCGCCAGCACCACATAGTCTGGATCGTAGGCTTCAATCGCCTGAGCCATCTTCTCGTCGTGATCTTCTCGGGTCAGCCCTTCATGACTTACCAGCTCGAAAGGAATATCAAAACGCTCTACCAGCGTGCGCAGCGTGTCATGGTTGCCAATAACCGCCGCAATCTCTACGTCGAGACCGCCATAGTTGGCCTTCATCAGCAGATCGCCCAGGCAGTGGGCCTCTTTGGTCACCAGAATCACGATGCGGCGACGTCCGGCAGGAGTTAGCTCCCGCACGGAACCATCAGGCAGGGCGCTGTCGAGATCGGCCAGCAGGGTCGCATCGTTAAAGATGCCTTCCAGCTCAGTACGCATAAAGAAGCGCCCGGTACGGTGATCGACAAACTCATTGTTCTGCACAATGTTCAGTTCGTGCTTGTAGCAAATATTGGTGATGCGTGCGATCAGCCCTTTTTGATCGGGACAGATAGTACGCAGAACTTTTCGTTGTAGTGAATGCATTGCCGGGTAAATCCTTGACGTGTTTGCTATGAGGTACCGCTGGGTTTATTGCCCGCAGCACTTTTTAAATTTTTTGCCCGAGCCACAAGGGCAGGGATCGTTACGGCCAAACTGGGGCCGCGTGCCATCAATATAATACCATTGGCCGTTTTCTTTTAAGAACCTGGAGCGCTCGATAATTGCGCCCGTTTTGCCGCTCTCACGAAAGCGAGCTACAAAACTGACGAACCCTTCACCACTATGGCTGCCTTCACTCTCTTCAAAGAGCGTCAGGCCCAACCACTCGGTTCCGGCAAAGCCGGCTTCGATCTCCTGGCGGAACGTCGCAGCCTCACAGGAGGGATGCCAGGTTTGGATCAGATAGTCAGCACACTTTTCCACAAACGCCGTATAACGCGAGCGCATCAGAAGGCCAGGATTGGACGCAATCACTTTTCCAGACAGATAAGGCTGGCAACATAGGCTATACTCCAGTGCGCTACCGCAGGGACAACGGTTTGACAAAATAGGTATCCTGAATAAATGAGAGCGCAGATGCGCCTTTACAGCACTATGTTAACTGAGCGATGACGATGACGCTATGCCAGCAGGGTTTAGGAGAGGATATATTCTCCAGTGCTGGTCATAAGGTCAAAAATTTAGTACGTTTCGGCATAGGCGAGTGGCGGGCAGCGCTGAGAGAGGCGTTTAACCGCCGCAATGTTTTGGCATCACGACGTTTCTGGTTCAGTCACTTACGCATGGTATATCACTGCCATAACGCGCCAGATGGGCCTTTGATCCTGATGAAACCTATTTGTCCTGTTTTTCTGCCGGCCTGGTGTGCGGCAGCGCGTACTGCTGTCTTTCAGCAGGACGAGAGAGGGTACTGGGCGAATTGTAACCACTTGGTGCACATAAAATGTTTGAGTACTTGGTTTTTCGCTTTTTGAAGCAAAATCTGACAGGCGGTAGTTGCAATAGCGTGCCACTATTGAACTATCGTAAGGCAGGGGAGAGAACATGACGCAGCCATTGGCCGGAAAACATATGTTAATCGTTGAAGACGAACCCGTTTTCCGCTCACTGCTGGACTCCTGGCTTTTGTCTCTTGGGGCATCCACCACCCTCGCGGGTGACGGAGTGGAAGCACTGGAGATGTTTGCCAGGGTCAAACCAGATCTGATGATCTGTGATATCGCAATGCCGCGGATGAACGGCCTTAAGTTGGTGGAGCATCTGCGCAACGAAGGCGATCAAACGCCGATCCTCGTGATTTCGGCAACCGAGAATATGGCTGACATTGCCAAGGCGCTTCGTCTCGGCGTGCAGGATGTGTTGCTCAAGCCGGTAAAAGATTTTGCTCGCCTGCGGGAAACCGTATTGGCCTGCCTCTATCCCAACATGTTTAATTCCCGGGTAGAGGAAGAGGAGCGGCTCTTTCAGGATTGGGATGCGTTAGTAAGCGATCCGCGTGCAGCTGCAAAGCTGCTGCAGGAATTACAGCCTCCCGTTCAGCAGGTCATGTCCCAGTGCCGGGTTAATTATCGTCAGCTTGTTGCCGCCGATCAGCCCGGCCTGGTATTAGATATTGCGCCACTCTCCGATCACGACCTCGCCTTTTATTGTCTGGATGTGACACGCGCTGGCGATAACGGTGTCTTAGCCGCACTGTTATTACGTGCACTCTTCAATGGCTTGCTGCAAGAGCAGCTCTCTCAGCAACGTCAACGCCTACCTGAACTGGGTGCACTCTTAAAGCAGGTTAATCAATTACTGCGCCAGGCCAATTTACCCGGCCAGTTTCCTCTGCTGGTGGGTTATTACCACAGCGAACACAAAAATTTGATATTAGTCTCCGCCGGCCTTAACGCAACGCTGAATACCAGCGAGCAGCAGGTGCAGATAAACAGCGGGGTGCCGTTAGGCACGCTGGGGAATGCTTACTTAAATCAAATAAGCCAGCGCTGTGAAGACTGGCAGTGTCAGGTGTGGGGAATGGGCGGACGTTTGCGCTTAATGTTGTCTGCGGAATGAGCGATCGCACCGGGCTAACCATTTTGCTTTACCGCAAAAACGAGCCGGGTGCTACCATCAGGATAGTCTTATAGGTAATTGTCTTAATTACAGGTCAATGAGTTCAATTCAGACCAGGCTCACAGTTTGATACTGATATACTCAATGCACTATTCATTGACGAACGTGTTCTAGTTTGAACAGTCCAGGAGATTTTAAATGGCTGCCGTTAATTCAAAAGTAACAAAAGCAGTTATCCCGGTCGCAGGATTAGGTACCCGGATGCTGCCCGCCACGAAGGCTATCCCAAAAGAGATGCTGCCGCTGGTTGATAAACCCTTAATTCAATACGTCGTAAATGAATGTATTGCGGCGGGTATTACGGAAATCGTTTTAGTTACTCACTCATCTAAAAACTCCATCGAAAACCACTTCGACACCAGCTTTGAGCTGGAAGCCATGCTGGAAAAACGCGTTAAGCGCCAGCTGCTGGAAGAGGTACAGTCTATTTGCCCGCCGCACGTAACTATTATGCAGGTGCGTCAGGGTCTGGCTAAAGGTTTAGGCCACGCGGTACTGTGCGCGCATCCGGTTGTAGGTGATGAGCCCGTTGCCGTTATTCTGCCCGACGTTATTCTTGATGAATATGAATCCGATCTCTCCCAGGATAACCTGGCTGAAATGATCAAACGCTTCGATGAAACCGGCTGCAGCCAGATTATGGTTGAGCCTGTAGAAGACGTTACCGCTTACGGCGTTGTAGACTGTAAAGGCGCGGATTTGAAGCCGGGTGAAAGCGTGCCAATGGTTGGCGTGGTTGAGAAGCCTAAGGCTGACGTTGCACCTTCTAACCTCGCCGTCGTGGGCCGTTACGTCCTGAGCGCTGAAATCTGGCCTCTGCTGGCGAAAACACCTCCGGGAGCAGGGGATGAGATCCAGCTGACCGACGGTATCGATATGCTTATCGAGAAAGAGACCGTTGAGGCTTACCATATGAAAGGTAAAAGCCATGACTGCGGCAATAAGCTGGGCTATATGCAAGCGTTTGTCGAATACGGTATTCGTCATAACACGCTGGGTGAAGAATTTAAAAGCTGGCTGGAAAATGAGATGGGTCTTACGAAGTAAGGCCTTTCTGAACGCCGTCTGACTCAGGCCGGAGATATCACCGTTACGTACGGACTATCTCCGGCTTTTTTATTGCTGGTTGTTTCTAAGTGGCAACAAGCGTCAATGCAGACGTTGCGTTAGCAGCAATAAAAAATCCCGCCGTGGCGGGATTTTTTGCATCAGACGAGGGATTATTCCTTGATCAGGAAGTCTTCCAGCTGTTTGCCTTGCTCGTCCATGGCTTTCTTAATAACTGCTGGTGTACGGCCCTGGCCGGTCCAGGTTTTAGTTTCGCCATTTTCGTCAACGTAGCTATATTTAGCCGGGCGTGCTGCACGCTTAGCTTTAGTACCGACTTTTGCGGCTGCCATGCTGTTCAGCAGTTCGTTCGGGTCAATACCGTCAGCAATCAGCATTTCACGATACTGCTGCAGTTTACGCGTACGTTCTTCAATTTCAGCTGCGGCAGCGTTATCTTCTTCACGACGCTCGTTAACAACAACTTCTAATTTTTCCAGCATTTCTTCGAGCGTTTCGAGAGTGCATTCTCTTGCCTGTGCACGAAGAGTACGGATGTTGTTCAGAATTTTAAGTGCTTCGCTCATTGTAGTAATCTCAAACTTATAATGGGTGGTTTGTTGAGCTAATAATAGAGCGATAATTTGAGTTGTGCAATACCCGCCAATGTAAGGAATTCAAAATTACCCATTATTTTTTGGTTTTATTAATTCCGCTATCTTAAATTTTTCTGCCGTGGACCGGCCCTGCAATGGTTATCCAATGCATTACCCCTGGTCTGTTCGGGGTTAGATTAACGAAGAATTGTAATCGCGCATTTTCGATTAATCCTCGCGGTACTATAGCTGAGATGGATAAATATCAACCTTTCTTATTAGTCTGACATAAGCCTGCTGAGCTTAAATTACTAATACTTTCTGTAACCTAAGTTAGAAATCCACAAAGCCAAAAGCCTACGCACCATGCAGCATAGAGATAAAGCGCCAATCTTTCAGTCAGGCATCCAGAGTTATGGCGTTCATAAATGTTATAAAATGTGTATATCACGGCAAGATGTAAGGATTACCATTAACAGAGTCACTGCCGTCCTGACGCATGTTAACTGCGCAAATTATGTTACAATCCGCACCGTTAAAATTACATCTTGATTGGGGTCTCCAGACCAATGGCACAGCTATATTTCTACTATTCGGCAATGAACGCCGGCAAATCAACGGCGCTTTTGCAGTCTTCCTACAATTACCAGGAAAGGGGGATGCGCTCGCTGGTCTACACAGCTGAAATTGATAACCGTTTCGGTAGTGGAAAAGTCAGCTCACGTATCGGCCTCTCTTCACCGGCAAAATTATTCAACCAAAACACTTCGCTGTTTGATGAGATCCGCGATGAGCATGCGCAGGAGCCAGTCCACTGCGTGCTGGTGGATGAGAGCCAGTTTTTAACGCGTGAGCAGGTGTATGCGCTCTCTGAAATTGTCGATAAGCTTGATATTCCTGTGCTGTGCTATGGGCTACGAACCGATTTCCGCGGCGAGCTATTTACCGGCAGCCTCTATTTGCTGGCGTGGTCAGATAAGCTGGTCGAGTTAAAAACCATCTGTTTCTGTGGCCGTAAGGCCAGTATGGTGTTACGTCTCGATCAGGATGGGCGTCCCTATAATGAGGGAGAGCAGGTGGTTATTGGCGGCAACGAGCGCTATGTCTCAGTGTGTCGCAAACATTATAAAGAGGCGCTTGTAGAAGGCTCTCTGACAGCGATTCAGCGCCGTGTGCGTGGGTAGGTACCGATAAGCCGCAAAAAGGCCCAGCGCGCCGCTGAGGCCATAAAAAAACCCGCCGAGAGGCGGGTTTTTGTTAGCACGAAAAATTAAGCGGGTTTTTTCACTTTTTTATCGGCTTTTACCGGTACAGCAACCTCAACCTGTGCAGGTGCAGCGTCGCCTTCTTTGTATTCACGACCGTAGTAGGTATCCAGCAGGATCTGTTTCAGCTCGGCGATCAGCGGGTAGCGCGGGTTAGCGCCGGTGCACTGGTCATCGAAAGCGTCTTCAGACAGCTTATCAACGTGTGCAAGGAAGTCAGCTTCCTGCACGCCTGCTTCGCGGATAGATTTCGGAATACCCAGTTCGGCTTTCAGGCTGTCCAGCCATCCCAGCAGTTTCTCAATCTTCGCTGCGGTGCGATCGCCCGGTGCGCTCAGGCCCAGGTGGTCGGCAATCTCTGCGTAGCGACGGCGAGCCTGCGGACGGTCGTACTGGCTGAAGGCGGTCTGTTTGGTTGGGTTATCGTTGGCGTTATAGCGGATAACGTTACCAATCAGCAGGGCGTTGGCCAGGCCGTGTGGAATATGGAACTGTGAGCCAAGCTTGTGCGCCATGGAGTGACAGACCCCGAGGAAGGCGTTAGCAAACGCAATCCCGGCGATGGTTGCCGCACCGTGCACGCGTTCGCGGGCAACCGGGTTTTTCGACCCTTCGTGGTAAGAGGCAGGCAGGTACTCTTTCAGCAGCTTAAGCGCCTGCAGAGCCTGACCATCAGAGAATTCAGAGGCCAGTACCGATACATAGGCTTCCAGCGCGTGGGTCACCGCATCCAGGCCGCCAAAGGCGCACAGGGATTTCGGCATATCCATTACCAGGTTGGCATCGACAATCGCCATATCCGGGGTCAGGGCGTAGTCAGCCAGCGGGTATTTCTGGCCGGTGGCATCGTCGGTTACGACCGCAAACGGCGTCACTTCAGAGCCAGTACCGGAGGTGGTGGTGATAGCAATCATTTTTGCTTTCACGCCCATTTTCGGGAACTTGTAGATACGTTTACGGATATCCATAAAGCGCAGCGCCAGCTCTTCGAAGTGGGTTTCCGGGTGTTCGTACATAACCCACATGATTTTTGCTGCGTCCATCGGGGAACCGCCGCCCAGGGCGATGATCACGTCAGGCTTGAAGGAGTTGGCCAGCTCAGCGCCCTTACGGACGATGGTCAGGGTCGGATCCGCTTCAACTTCAAAGAACACTTCTGTTTCAACGCCAGATGCTTTCAGCACGGAGGTGATCTGGTCCGCATAGCCGTTGTTAAACAGGAAACGGTCGGTGACGATCAGCGCGCGTTTGTGACCATCGGTAATCACTTCATCCAGCGCGATGGGCAGGGAGCCACGGCGGAAGTAGATTGATTTCGGAAGTTTATGCCACAGCATGTTTTCAGCTCGCTTAGCAACGGTTTTCTTGTTGATCAGGTGCTTCGGACCGACGTTTTCAGAGATGGAGTTACCACCCCATGAGCCGCAGCCCAGGGTCAGGGACGGGGCAAGTTTGAAGTTGTACAGGTCGCCGATACCACCCTGAGAGGCCGGGGTGTTGATCAGAATACGGGCGGTTTTCATCTTCTCGCCGAAGAAAGCCACGCGCTCCGGCTGGTTGTCCTGGTCAGTATAGAGACAGGAGGTGTGGCCGATCCCGCCCATGGCAACCAGTTTTTCCGCCTTAACGACGGCGTCTTCGAAATCTTTCGCGCGGTACATTGCCAGCGTCGGAGAGAGTTTTTCGTGCGCAAACGGCTCGCTCTCATCGACGTTGGTGACTTCGCCAATCAGGATTTTGGTGCTGGACGGAACGGTGAAGCCCGCCAGTTCAGCAATTTTAACCGCTGGCTGACCTACAATGGCCGCGTTCAGCGCGCCGTTTTTCAGGATGATATCCTGAACGGCTTTCAGCTCCTGGCCCTGCAGCATGTAGCCGCCATGGCTGGCGAAACGTTCACGCACGCTGTCATAGACGGAATCAACGACTACGACAGACTGCTCGGAAGCACAGATAACGCCGTTATCAAAGGTTTTTGACATCAGTACAGAGGCGACTGCACGTTTGATATCGGCGGTTTCGTCGATCACCACCGGGGTGTTACCTGCACCTACGCCGATAGCCGGTTTACCGGAGCTGTACGCCGCTTTTACCATGCCAGGACCACCGGTCGCGAGGATCAGGTTGATATCCGGGTGGTGCATCAGGGCATTAGACAGCTCTACGGAAGGTTGGTCGATCCAGCCAATCAGATCTTTCGGTGCGCCCGCTGCGATAGCGGCCTGCAGAACGATATCGGCGGCTTTGTTGGTTGCATCTTTTGCACGCGGGTGTGGAGAGAAGATAATCGCGTTGCGGGTCTTGAGGCTAATCAGCGACTTAAAGATAGCGGTAGAGGTTGGGTTAGTGGTCGGAACAATACCGCAGATAATACCGATAGGTTCAGCGATAGTGATGGTACCAAAGGTGTCGTCAGTAGAAAGCACACCGCAGGTCTTCTCATCTTTGTATGCGTTATAGATATATTCAGAAGCGAAGTGGTTTTTAATCACTTTATCTTCCACAATACCCATACCGGATTCTGCAACGGCCAGCTTAGCGAGAGGGATTCGCGCATCGGCGGCAGCCAGAGCGGCGGCACGGAAGATTTTATCAACTTGTTCTTGAGAAAAGTTGGCATATTCACGCTGGGCTTTTTTCACGCGTTCAACGAGTGCGTTAAGTTCAGCGACGTTAGTAACGGCCATAATGATCTCCTGATAATGTTAAACTCTTTTAGTAAATCAGTTGCTCAACGGATCAACACAACAGTATAGTAAGACCCGTGGCAGCCTGCATTACCGTTTCAAAAACAAGAACTTATCAACGACACCTGCACCCATGATTTACTAAAAGAGCCTCGCCTCAGCATCATACCGTTTGATACTTTTTTTCTCCCTGGCGGCGTAAACAAGGTTACTCACTTCTGAGTAGTGATTACGTGATCCAGATCAAAAATAGGCGAAGCTGACACCTTTCAGCAGACTCTTTTTATTCATTTGTATCAAATGTTAATAATTTCAGGGATGGAGTAGAAATAAGCTATCATACTTTCTACAATTAAATAACATACGTTATCTCACCCGTTTTTGTGAATATTTCTGGTGAAGTATGCTGATATTAGGCGTATCTTTAGCATGGTTTTTTTTATGGCTAAAATTTTGCCTTCGGCGTTGATTCTTTGCGGAGTTTACCGTGATCCAGTCGTTGTTTGATTTTCCGACCTACCTGAAGTTTTTCATTGGTCTCTTTGCGTTGGTTAACCCGGTCGGGATTATCCCTGTATTCATCAGCATGACCAGTTACCAGACAGCGGCAGCAAGAAACAAAACCAACCTGACGGCCAGCGTCTCGGTGGCCATTATTCTGCTCACCTCGCTCTTTCTGGGCAGCACCATCCTGCAACTGTTTGGCTTCTCTATTGACTCCTTCCGTATTGCCGGGGGCATCCTGGTGGTGACAATTGCGATGTCGATGATTAGCGGCAAGCTGGGGGAAGATAAGCAGAACAAACAGGAGAAGTCAGAGACGGCGATTCGTGAAAGCATTGGGGTAGTACCACTCGCGCTGCCGCTCATGGCGGGGCCGGGGGCCATCAGCTCCACCATTGTCTGGGGAACACGTTTTCACAGTTGGCCCCATCTGCTCTGTTTTTCCATCGCCATTGCCCTGTTTGCGCTCTGCTGCTGGGGGCTGTTTCGTATTGCGCCGTGGCTGGTTCGTTTATTGGGCCAGACCGGCATTAACGTCATTACCCGTATCATGGGCCTGTTGCTGATGGCGCTGGGTATTGAATTTATCGTTACCGGAATCAAAGCCATTTTCCCCGGCTTAATGCACTGATTGCTTTCACTCGAAAAATGCCATCCTGAACGGAGCATCCTGCTCCGTTTCTTTTCATCATTATTAGTAAAACATATAACTAATGTTGAAAAGCAGCGCAATCATAATAAATCACGCTGGCAGAATTAAATCGTTAGCGATCAGCAGGTTAAATTCCTTTCCTTGTCACGTTTGCTTACATTTACCGCTTTCCACCTGTTATTTTACTCACATGATACGCTGGGGCTTGCTGTGGGATTATCGAAATGATATTAGTAAATTAATCATCCACGCAGATGAATGTGCTAGAAAATGCTCGCTTGTTACGTTTTTGTGTAAAAAACAATCAGACTGAGATTCAACCAGACTCTGCCGAATCGTGTAAAAGAGAATTGCTTAACAAATTTGCAAATTGTATTGGCGGACGATAAATGCATTTGATACTTTCCGGGCCACTATTTGCAGCAGAATAGATGCAGATGAGAATCATTTTCAAATATGATCCTCGTCGGATATAAGAGACGCCTCTAACAGGGGAGGCGGTAAAAAATCGACGCCAGGCTGCCGCCATGAGCAGCCAGTAATAATAAAAGTCGGTGATAGCAAGCAGTAAAACCTTGCGGATGCAAAAGCTCCTGCGCCGTAAAGGAACCCCTACGGGGGGGTATAAAACAGGCTGGCACAAAAGCCAGTAATTATAATGAGTGGAGTACCAACACAATGTCCATCATCACAAAAAAAAGCTTGGTAGCGGCAGGGATTTTGACTGCGCTAATCGCGGGTAACGTTGCCATGGCGGCAGATGTACCTGCAGGTGTTCAACTGGCAGAGAAGCAAACCCTGATCCGAAATAACGGTGCCGAGCCGCAGTCGCTCGATCCAAATAAGATCGAAGGGGTACCAGAATCCAACGTCAGCCGCGATCTCTTTGAAGGCCTGCTGATTACCTCTCCGGTTGACGGCCACCCTGTTCCGGGCGTTGCTGAATCCTGGGACAATAAAGATTTCAAAGTCTGGACCTTCCATCTGCGTAAAGACGCTAAGTGGTCCAACGGTGAACCTGTGACCGCCCAGGATTTCGTCTATAGCTGGCAGCGCCTGGTGGATCCAAATACCGCCTCGCCTTATGCAAGCTATCCGCAATATGGCCATATCGTAAACGTTGATGCGATCATCGACGGTAAAATGAAGCCGAGCGAGCTGGGCGTTAAGGCAATTGATGACCATACGCTGGAAGTGACCCTGAGCGAACCGGTACCTTACTTCTATAAGCTGCTGGTTAACCCGGCAATGTCCCCGGTAAATAAAACCGCCATCGAAAAATTTGGCGAAAAGTGGACTCAGCCAGCAAATATCGTCTCCAACGGTGCGTTTAAACTGCAGGACTGGGTGGTGAACGAACGTATTGTGATGGTGCGTAACACCAACTACTGGAATAACGGCAAAACCGTTCTCGATCAAATTACCTATCTGCCAATCTCCTCCGAAGTGACGGATGTAAACCGCTACCGCAGCGGCGAGATTGACATGACCTATAACAACCTGCCGATCGAGCTTTTCCAGAAGCTGAAAAAAGAGATCCCGCAGGAAGTTCACGTTGACCCGTATCTGTGTACTTACTACTACGAAATCAACAACCAGAAAGCACCGTTTACCGACGCTCGCATCCGTACCGCGCTGAAGCTGGGCCTGGATCGCGACATCATTGCTAACAAAGTGAAAGCGCAGGGCGATCTGCCTGCCTATGGCTATACCCCGCCGTACGCCGACGGTGCGAAGCTGACCAAGCCAGAGTGGTTTGGCTGGACGCAGGAAAAACGCAACGAAGAGGCGAAAAAACTGCTGGCAGAAGCGGGCTATACTAAAGACAAGCCGCTGACCTTTAACCTGCTGTACAACACCTCCGATCTGCACAAGAAGCTGGCTATCGCTGCCGCTTCAATCTGGCAGAAAAACCTCGGCGTGAACGTCAAGCTGGTGAACCAGGAGTGGAAAACCTTCCTTGATACCCGTCATCAGGGTAACTTCGACGTGGCCCGTGCCGGCTGGTGTGCAGACTATAACGAGCCGACCTCGTTCCTGAACACCATGCTCTCCGGCAGCTCAATGAACACCGCGCACTATAAGAGCGAGGCGTTTGACCGCATCATGGCCGATGCCGTGAAAGCCAGCGACGATGCGAAACGCAGCGAGCTGTACGATCAGGCTGAACAGCAGCTGGGCAAAGACTCGGCGATCGTTCCAGTTTACTACTACGTGAACGCGCGTCTGGTGAAGCCGTGGGTTGGCGGTTATACCGGTAAAGACCCAATGGATAACGTCTACGGTAAAGATCTCTACGTTATCAAACATTAATGGCAATATGTGGGGCAGGGCGTAACCGTGCTAAGACGCGGCGTCGCACTGCCCCATCGTGTCTTATTTTATCGCACTGCATACACAGGCGTGCTTACGTCACGTGTATAAGGCACAGGCCAGAAGGTACGGGCAATGTTGAAATTTATTTTACGTCGCTGTCTGGAAGCAATTCCGACGCTCCTGATTCTTATTACGATCTCCTTCTTTATGATGCGTCTTGCGCCGGGTAGTCCTTTTACCAGCGAGCGCGCGCTGCCGCCGGAAGTGATGGCGAACATTGAAGCGAAATATCACTTAAACGATCCGATCATGACCCAGTATTTCAGCTATCTGAAACAGCTGGCGCACGGTGATTTCGGGCCGTCATTTAAATATAAAGACTATTCGGTCAACGATCTGGTGGCGTCCAGCTTCCCGGTGTCGGCGAAATTAGGCGCGGCTGCCTTTTTCCTCGCCGTGGTGCTTGGCGTTGCGGCAGGCGTTATCGCAGCGCTTAACCAGAATACAAAGTGGGACTATACGGTCATGGGGTTTGCGATGACCGGGGTAGTGATCCCAAGCTTCGTGGTTGCGCCGCTATTGGTGCTTATTTTCGCTATCACCCTGAAGTGGCTGCCAGGCGGCGGCTGGAACGGTGGGGCACCGAAATTTATGATCCTGCCGATGGTGGCGCTCTCTCTGGCCTATATCGCCAGCATTGCGCGTATTACCCGTGGGTCAATGATTGAAGTGCTGCACTCTAACTTCATCCGTACCGCCCGCGCCAAAGGCCTGCCCCTGCGCCGGATCATCATGCGCCACGCCCTGAAGCCCGCGCTGCTGCCGGTTCTCTCCTATATGGGCCCTGCGTTTGTCGGCATCATCACTGGCTCGATGGTTATCGAAACCATCTACGGTCTGCCGGGTATCGGCCAGCTGTTTGTTAACGGCGCGCTGAACCGCGACTACTCCCTGGTGCTGAGCCTGACCATTCTGGTCGGCACGCTGACTATTTTGTTTAACGCGATCGTGGACGTGCTCTATGCCGTTATCGATCCGAAAATCCGTTACTAACGCTGGGGTACGCCATGATGTTAAGTAAGAAAAACAGCGAGGCGCTGGAAAACTTCAGTGAGAAACTGGAGGTCGAAGGGCGTAGCCTGTGGCAGGACGCGCGTCGCCGCTTTATGCACAACCGCGCTGCGGTAACCAGCCTTGCCGTACTGGTGCTGATCGCCCTGTTCGTCGCCTTTGCCCCGCTGCTGTCGCAGTTTACCTATTTCGATACCGACTGGGGCATGATGTCCAACGCGCCGGATATGGCGTCTGGCCACTACTTTGGCACCGACTCCTCAGGGCGTGACCTGCTGGTGCGCGTGGCTATCGGCGGCCGTATCTCTCTGATGGTCGGCATCGCCGCGGCGCTGGTGGCGGTCATCGTCGGCACGCTCTACGGATCGCTCTCCGGTTACCTTGGCGGCAAAGTCGACTCGGTCATGATGCGCCTGCTGGAGATCCTCAACTCCTTCCCGTTCATGTTCTTTGTGATCCTGCTGGTGACCTTCTTTGGTCAAAACATCCTGCTGATCTTTGTGGCAATCGGGATGGTCTCCTGGCTCGACATGGCGCGTATCGTGCGCGGCCAGACGCTGAGCCTGAAGCGCAAAGAGTTTATCGAAGCGGCGCAGGTCGGCGGCGTATCGACGGCCAGCATTGTAGTGCGCCATATCGTACCGAACGTGCTGGGCGTGGTGGTGGTGTATGCCTCGCTGCTGGTGCCGAGCATGATCCTGTTTGAGTCCTTCCTGAGCTTCCTTGGCCTTGGTACCCAGGAGCCGCTCAGCAGCTGGGGCGCGCTGCTCAGCGATGGCGCAAACTCGATGGAAGTATCCCCGTGGCTGCTGCTCTTCCCGGCGGTGTTCCTGGTCGTGACCCTGTTTTGTTTTAACTTTATCGGCGATGGCCTGCGTGATGCCCTCGACCCGAAAGATCGTTAAGGAGTGCTGTTAATGAGCATTATTGAAACCTCATCGCCGTCGGTGGCACAGCAGCAATCTAACGTTCTGCTGGATGTCAAAGACCTGCGGGTAACCTTTAAAACGCCGGATGGGGACGTGACGGCGGTTAACGACCTCAACTTTAGCCTAAGCGCCGGGGAGACTCTCGGGATCGTGGGTGAATCCGGCTCGGGTAAATCGCAGACGGCGTTTGCGCTGATGGGCCTGCTGGCCACCAACGGCGTGATCGGCGGGTCGGCAAAATTCAACGGCAGAGAGATCCTCAACCTGCCGGAGCGCGAGCTGAACCGGCTGCGTGCCGAGCAGATCTCGATGATATTCCAGGATCCGATGACCTCGCTGAACCCGTACATGCGCGTCGGCGAGCAGCTGATGGAAGTGCTGATGCTGCACAAAGGCATGGGCAAAGCCGAAGCGTTTGAAGAGTCGGTGAAGATGCTTGATGCGGTGAAAATGCCGGAAGCGCGTAAGCGCATGCGCATGTATCCCCACGAGTTCTCCGGCGGGATGCGCCAGCGCGTGATGATCGCGATGGCGCTGATGTGCCGTCCGAAGCTGCTGATCGCCGATGAGCCAACCACCGCGCTGGACGTGACCGTGCAGGCACAGATCATGACCCTGCTCAACGAGCTGAAGCGTGAGTTTAATACCGCCATCATTATGATCACCCATGACCTCGGCGTCGTGGCGGGTATCTGCGATAAGGTGCTGGTGATGTATGCAGGCCGTACTATGGAGTACGGTGCCGCGCGCAACGTCTTCTATCAGCCTGCGCACCCGTACTCGATTGGCCTGCTGAACGCCGTACCGCGTCTGGATGCGGAAGGGGAGTCTCTGCTGACCATCCCGGGGAACCCGCCGAACCTGCTGCGGCTGCCGAAAGGCTGCCCGTTCCAGCCGCGCTGCCCGTACGCGATGGAAATTTGTAACACTGCGCCGCCGCTGGAGGAGTTTGCCCCAGGCCGCCTGCGCGCCTGCTTTAAGCCGGTGGAGGAGCTGGTATGACTACCCAGACCGAAGAGAGAAAAGTTCTGCTCGAAATTGCCGACCTGAAAGTGCATTTCGATATCAAAGATGGCAAGCAGTGGTTCTGGCAGCCAGCCAAGACCCTGAAGGCGGTTGACGGCGTCACCCTGCGCCTCTACGAAGGGGAGACACTGGGCGTGGTAGGCGAGTCTGGCTGCGGCAAATCAACCTTTGCCCGCGCCATTATCGGCCTCGTGAAAGCCACCGACGGTAAGGTCGCCTGGCTGGGCAGAGATCTGCTGGGGATGAAGCCGGACGAATGGCGCGACGTGCGCAGCGATATCCAGATGATTTTTCAGGATCCGCTGGCTTCGCTGAACCCGCGAATGAATATCGGCGATATCATTGCCGAGCCGCTGCGCACCTACCATCCGAACATGCCGCGCCAGGAAGTACGTGACCGGGTAAAAGCGATGATGATGAAAGTTGGCCTGCTGCCTAACCTGATCAACCGCTACCCGCACGAGTTCTCTGGCGGCCAGTGCCAGCGTATCGGCATCGCCCGGGCGCTGATCCTTGAGCCGAAGCTGATCATCTGTGACGAGCCGGTCTCCGCGCTGGACGTGTCGATTCAGGCGCAGGTGGTAAACCTGCTGCAGAAGTTACAGCGCGAGATGGGCCTGTCGCTGATCTTTATCGCTCATGACCTGGCGGTGGTGAAGCACATCTCCGATCGCGTGCTGGTGATGTATCTGGGCCATGCGGTAGAGCTGGGAACCTATGACGAGGTTTACAACAATCCGCTGCACCCCTATACCAAAGCGCTGATGTCGGCCGTGCCGGTTCCCGATCCGGATCTGGAGAAGAACAAACAGATCCAGCTGCTGGAAGGGGAGCTGCCGTCGCCTATCAACCCGCCGTCAGGCTGCGTGTTCCGCACCCGCTGCCCGATTGCCGGGCCGGAGTGCGCCCAGACGCGTCCGGTACTGGAGGGCAGCTTCCGCCACGCCGTTTCCTGTCTTAAGGTTGACCCGCTATAATCCCGCAGGGCTGGCATGACGCCAGCCCTTTTTCGTTGCGAGGATAACCCGTGTCCAACCGATCTTTTTCGCTACGCCAGACGCTCTTCCACCGCCTGTTCGATCAGCAAACCCGCTCCGGTCGCCGCTTTGAAGCTTTGTGCGGCCTGCTGGCGCTACTAAGCGTGATCACGATCTTTATTGAATCCAGCATGGGCAGCCAGCTGACCTTTACGCCGCAGGAGTGGCACCTCTTTATCTGGATAGAGATCGGCTTTACCCTCATCTTTACTCTTGAGTACATTTTAAGGGTTATCGCCTGGCCCAGGCCCGTACGCTACGTCTTTAGCTTCTGGGGCGTTATCGATCTGGCCACCATGCTGCCGCTTTACGTCCTGTGGCTCTGGCCCGAGCTGGCTATTCACTACTTCTTCGCCTGGCGGGCGATGCGGGCGATACGCGTTTTGCGCATCCTTAAGCTGCTGCGCTATATGCCTGCGCTGCACAGCCTGTGGCGAGCGGTCATTAATGCCCGTCATCAGCTCATTCTGTTCTATGCATTTGTGGGTATTGTGATGGTGTCGGCCGGGGCGCTGATGTACGCCATTGAAGGAGAGGCGAGCGGTTTTACCAGTTTGGGCGTGGCGGTTTACTGGGCGGTGGTGACGGTCACCACGGTAGGCTATGGCGATATTACGCCTCACTCGGTTTCCGGACGGTTTGTGGCCTCGGTGTTGATTTTAATTGGCTACTCGGTGATTGCGATTCCGACGGGGATCCTGACGGCGCAAATGAGCAACGAGCTCCAGCAGAGCAAGCGTGCCCGCCGCTGTCCGCGCTGTCATCTGGAGGATCATAACCCGGAGGCGCACTACTGCATGCGCTGCGGGGAACAGCTGCCGCAACTAAAAGAAACCTACCCAGAAGAGAAACAGTAAAGAGATATAGCGCGGCATTCACCGCGCCAAAAGCTTACTCACGCCACAGAATGTGGCAAATCTTGTGGTCTTTCTCGCGGCACAGCAGCACGCGGGCGAAGATGTCGTTGATTTCACCCCCGTCGGTATCCGCCAGGCCGATAACCACCTCCGAGAAGAAGTCGGGGTTCAGATCGTAATCGACATGCTCCTGCCAGTCTTCAGCCGGATCGAACAGCTCCGCGCCGCCGCGCTCTTCAAACTGCAGGTTAAAAAGAATCACGTCTGCCGGATCGAGATTATCCATCGCCAGCTCAAGAAAAATATCGTAGGCCTGCTCAAGCGTTTCATCTTCAGTCAGGCGATTGTTCAGATCCATTTCCATAGTAACACCCTGGTTTAATCGCTAATGGGCACGTTTTACAGCAACGGACTAAAGAAGTAAAACAGTCGCTCGACAATCCGCTGCCATAGCGGACGTTTCAACCAGCGCGTGGCATCCAGCAGCCGGGAGCGGGAGATATAGTCATCCTGAACCGCCGCCAGATCGCCGCCAAAACCGACGTCATCAATGACCAACGTGATTTCAAAGTTGAGCCACAGGCTGCGCATGTCGAGGTTTACCGTGCCTACCAGGCTCAGCTCACCGTCCACCAGTACGCTTTTGGTATGTAGCAGACCGCCTTCAAACTGATAAATTTTCACCCCGGCCGCCAGCAGCTCGCTGAAAAAGGCCCGGCTGGCCCAACCCACTAACAGGGAGTCGTTCTTACGCGGCAGAATAATACTCACGTCCACGCCGCGCTGGGCAGCGGTACAAATGGCGTGCAGCAGATCGTCACTCGGCACAAAGTAGGGCGTTGTCATGATCAGATATTCCCGCGAGGCGTAGACGGCGGTCAGCAGCGCCTGGTGGATCAGATCTTCTGGAAAGCCAGGGCCGGAGGCGATGGTGTGAATAGTATGGCCGCTGGCCTGTTCAAACGGCATGACGTTGTTATCCGGCGGCGGCGGAAGAATACGCTTGCCGGTCTCAATCTCCCAGTCGCAAGAGTAGACCACGCCCATCGAGGTGGCGATCGGACCCTCCATACGTGCCATCAGATCAACCCACTGGCCAACGCCCGCGTCCTGCTTAAAAAAGCGCGGGTCCACCAGGTTCATGCTGCCGGTGTAGGCGATGTAGTTATCAATCATCACCATCTTGCGGTGCTGACGCAGATCCATGCGGCGCAGGAAGACACGCATCAGGTTCACCTTCAGCGCTTCCACTACCTCTACGCCCGCATTGCGCATCATGGCGACCCACGGACTGCGGAAGTAGGTCACGCTGCCCGCTGAGTCGAGCATCAGCCGGCAGTGAACGCCGCGCCGGGCCGCCGCCATCAGCGACTCGGCGACCTGGTCGGCCATTCCCCCGGGGTGCCAGATATAGAACACCATCTCGATATTATGGCGGGCAAGTTGGATGTCGCGGATCAGCGCCTGCATCACATCATCAGAGGAGGTCAGGAGCTGAAGCTGGTTACCTTTTACGCCGCCGATACCCTGGCGGCGCTCACAGAGCTGAAACAGCGAGGTGGCCACCGGGCTGTTCTCTTCGGCAAAGATATGTTTGCAGGCTTTAAGATCGTGGAGCCATTTGGCGGTGGAGGGCCACATGGCGCGGGCACGCTCGGCCCGCCGCTTACCAAGATGCAGCTCACCGAACGAGAGGTAGGCGATGATCCCCACCAGCGGCAGAATATAAATAATTAATAGCCAGGCCATAGCTGAGGGAACGGCGCGGCGCTTCATCAGGATGCGTAACGTTACGCCGGCAATCAGCAGCCAGTATCCTAAAATGACCAGCCAACTCACAACGGTGTAGAAGGTTGTCATAGTTAAAAAAATCCTTTTCAGTACGCCATACACTGAGTGTACGCATAAGCATCCATCTGGCAAATAAAAACGGCCGAGAAAGCGCTGGTACGGCGTCGGCAAGGGTCTATAATGGAGCCTTCGTTATTAGCAGAGTTGCTGTCATGAAGCGTAGTAGAACGGAAGTGGGGCGCTGGCGGATGCTTCGTCAGGCGAGTCGCCGCAAAGCCCGCTGGCTGGAAGGCCAGTCGCGTCGTAATATGCGCATTCACTCCATCAGAAAGTGCGTGCTGAACCACCAACGCAACGCGTTGCTGTTCGCGATTACCCCGTACTGAGATCGTTTGAGGGCACGTTTTGGTGCCCTCACTCTTAGAGCCTAGAATACTTTTTTGTACGGCTTAATCGATACGGTCTGGTAAACGCCCGCCGCTACGTAAGGATCGGCCTCTGCCCAGGCTTTTGCCTCTTCCAGCGATTCAAACTCCGCAATGACCGTTGAGCCGCTAAATCCAGCCGCGCCCGGATCGTTACTGTCTACCGCAGGCATGGGGCCCGCCGTCAACAGGCGCCCCTCGTCGCTAAGCAGCTGCAGGCGCGCCAGGTGCGCCGGACGCACGGAGAGACGTTTTTCAAGTGAGTTGGCAATATCTTCAGCGTAAATCACATAAAGCACGAGTAGAGTTCCTTAAATGATAAAATGACTCCAGGACGCTAACACACCTTGCAGGCCGCACGCTACCCTCATGATTTTATGCACCCTAAAAAGCTAAAACTGGACCGGAAAAGTTGTCCGCAACGGCTAAAATGCGCGATAGATGTGATGGCTTATTGAATATGATTGCTATTTGCATTTAAAATCAGGACCTGGCTTTTCAACTGAAACGATTATGACTGCAATGACCCTTGATCTACCTCGCCGCTTTCCCTGGCCGACGCTGCTGTCTGTTGGTATTCATGGTGCTGTTGTGGCGACTCTGCTTTACACCTCAGTACATCAGGTTATTGAAATGCCCGCGCCCGCACAGCCTATTGCCGTCACTATGGTGACGCCTGCCGAGCTGGAGCCGCCGCAGGTGGTACAGCCCCCGCCGGAGCCGGTGGTAGAGCCTGAACCAGAGCCGGAACCGGAACCGATCCCCGAGCCGCCTAAAGAAGCGCCGGTGGTGATTGAAAAGCCAAAACCGAAGCCCAAGCCGAAACCTAAACCAAAGCCGGAGAAAAAGGTTGAGAAGAAGGTCGAGCAGCCGAAGCGTGACGTTCGCCCGGTAGAGACGCGTCCCTCTGCGCCGTTGACCAATACCGCACCGTCGCGCCCGCTGACCAACAGCGCACCGGCGGCCAGCAAACCGGTGGAGTCCGTGCCGAGCGGCCCGCGAGCGGTGGCCCGCAGCCAGCCGCAGTATCCTACCCGCGCCCAGGCGCTGCGCATTGAAGGCCGTGTACGCGTGAAGTTTGACGTCACTGCCGACGGACGCGTAGAGAACGTGCAGATCCTCTCTGCCCAGCCGTCGAATATGTTTGAGCGTGAAGTAAAAACGGCAATGCGTAAATGGCGCTATGAAGCAGGTAAACCGGGCAACGGATTGATTGTGAATATCGTATTCCGTCTTGATGGCAAGACATCGGTGAATTAAGCCCGACGTTGAATTGCATAAAAAAAGCCTCCTTACGGAGGCTTTTTTTATGCTTGTGGGGGAAGGGCGCGGGGCTTGCCTTCGCTGTCTACCGCCACATAGATAAACAGCGCCTCGGTGGCTTTATAGCGCTGGCCGATAGGCTCAGAGGAGACCTTCTTCACCCACACCTCAACGTTGATGGTCACCGAGGTCGTGCCGCGTTTAACGCAGCGCGCATAGCAGCACACCACGTCACCCACCGCAACCGGACGCAGGAAGGTCATGCCGTCAACCCGGACGGTGACCACGCGGCCATGGGCGATCTCTTTCGCCATGATCGCGCCGCCCATGTCCATCTGCGACATCAGCCAGCCACCAAAAATATCGCCGTTGGCGTTGGTATCTGCCGGCATCGCCAGCGTGCGTAATACCAGCTCGCCCTGTGCTGCTTCGTTTACATTACTCATCAGGACTTATCTTCCTGCGGCAGGTGACGATAGATATAGAGGCCGCTCAGCAGCGTAAAGATCAGCGTCAGGGCAGTTAAACCAAACACCTTGAAGTTCACCCAAATATTTTGCGGCAGCCAGAACGCAATATAGATATTGGCCAGTCCACAGATAATGAAAAACAGCGCCCAGGCGAGGTTGAGCTTTGACCATACCGTTGCGGGCAGGGCGATCTCTTTACCCAGCATGCTCTGGATCAGCGGCTTTTTCATCACCCACTGGCTAAACAGCAGCGCACCGGCAAACAGGGCGTAGATCACCGTCACTTTCCACTTGATAAACTCATCGTTATGGAAAAAGAGCGTCAGACCGCCAAACACCGCTACCAGCACGAAGGTCACCAGCGCCATTTTTTCAACTTTGCGATAGCGCACCCAGCTGTAGATCAGCACCACCGCCGTCGCCACGATCAGCGCCGCCGTTCCGGCATAGATGTCATAGAGCTTATAAAAGGCAAAAAATACAATCAGCGGCAAAAAATCAAGAAACTGCTTCATTCTTCGATTCCGTAATAGATGCAGCCTGCCTGTTAAGCACGCTGCGGGATGTTAAGGGCGGATCAGCATATAGAGACGATAAAGATAAACAAGCAGCGCCGCCGAGATCAAATTGCTGAGCGTATTGGACAGGATTGCACCCACCGTTGGCGTCAGGACAGCGAAATTAGGGGCGAACATCAGCAGCAGCGTTTTTGCCAGCAGCCAGCCCATCACCGCCGGAGCCACCAGGCGCATATTGCTCCAGCCCAGACGCATGCTGTTACGGATCGACTGAAAGACCCCCATTTTATCCTGCACCATCATTACGGGCGCAAAGGCCAGCAGGATCGCAAGGATAACCCCTGGGACCACGATAAACATGATGCCGATCTGCACCATAAAGGTGGTCAGAAAGATTAGGATAAACAGCTTTGGCAGCACCGGAGCGCTGGCCCCAATGGCCCGCAGCGCGCTTACGCGCTGGCCCGCAGAAATCAGCTGGAGCAGCAGCAGCATCCCGCCCGCCAGGATGGCGTTGCCAAACAGCCCGGAGAAGGTGGAGGCGGCAGAGGCACGCAGCAGCACCTGCTGCTGTCCAGGCGTCATGTTTTGCACCAGCTCAAACAGCCCGGCGCTGCCGGACAGGTTGTCACTCTCGCGCAGGATGGCGAGCTGCTCATCAGTGGGTGAAAAAACGTGGCCAAGCATGACCGTGATAAACGCACACAATAGGGCGATCAGCAAAATAGTGACGAACTGATTGCGAACAAAATTTCCCGTGTCACGGTAAACGGACTTCGCCGTGATAGACATGCACTCTCCTTGAGTAAACCGGTATTAATTTGCTGACGATTGTAACCTGGTTAGCGTCGCAGTGGCAGCACTCTCCCGTGTATGGAAAAGCATAGCTTTGTAAAACAGTCTCACCCTGAAAATTGAGCTACACCCAAACATATAGTTTCCTGATGATTAAGGAAAATTAATCCAGATCAATGAATGTTACTTTATAGGGTTAAATGTGATCTGCGCTAGATCACTTTGTACTTCAATGTAGGTATATTCACCGCGCCAGAAAAATAACCCTATCGATGGAGCGGAAAAGAATGAAAAAATTAGCGGTGGTAGCGTTGGTGTTAAGTGCATTTTCAGCTGGGACATATGCTCATGACGCGGGCGAGTTTTTTGTGCGTGCCGGTTCGGCGACGGTAAGACCTACCGAAGGGTCTGATAATGTGTTAGGCAGTCTGGGCGGGTTTAACGTCAGCAACAACACCCAGCTGGGTTTGACCTTCACCTATATGGCAACGGAGAACGTCGGCATTGAGCTGTTGGCCGCTACGCCGTTCCGCCATCATGTTGGCACCGGCCCAACGGGCAACATTGCCACCGTTGAGCATCTGCCGCCAACCCTGGTTGCCGAGTGGTATTTCGGTGACAGCAGCAGCAAAGTCCGCCCCTATATTGGCGCAGGCGTGAACTACACCACGTTCTTTGATGAGAAGTTTAACGATACCGGTAAAGCGGCGGGCCTCTCCGACCTGAGCCTGAGCGACTCCTGGGGCGCAGCGGGCGTGGTGGGGCTGGACTACCTGATCAACCGCGACTGGCTGATTAACGCCTCGGTGTGGTACATGGATATCGATACCGACGTGAAATTTAAGGCGGGTGGGGTGCAGCAGACCGTTGATACGCGTCTGGATCCGTGGGTGTTTATGTTCTCTGCGGGCTACCGCTTCTGATCCATAAGTTAAGGTGAGAAACTGACCAATGAAGCCTGTTTCTCACCTTAACGAATCAGCTTACTCGCGTCGCCGCTTTTAGACCCTGAACAAACTCCCTCAGCTCGGTCAGCATCTTAACGGGCTTATCAAGGTTATTCTCAATAATCTTAACGATGGCGGAGCCGGAAATTGCCCCTGCTGCGCCTGCCTCCAGCGAGGTCTTCACCTGCTCCGGCGTCGAGATACCAAAGCCCTGCAGCGGCGGGGCAGCATTGTACTCAGCCAGCTTCGCAACCAGATGCTGTAGCGGCAGGGCCACGCTGTTCTCTGCGCCAGTTACCCCGGCGCGTGAGAGCAGGTAGGTGTAGCCGCGTCCATAGGATGCAATCTGACGCAGCAGATCGTCATCGGCGTTCGGCGGGCAGATAAAGATCGGCGCAACGTTATGGCGCATCGCCGCCTGACGGAACGGGGCTGACTCTTCCACCGGCACGTCCGCCACCAGCACCGAATCAACGCCCGCTTTTTCGCACTTAGCGTAGAACTCATCAATACCCTGGCTGAATACCAGGTTGGCGTACATCAGCAGGCCGATAGGGATAGTCGGGTGCTTCTGGCGCACGGCAGCCAGCATCTCAAAGCACTGGGCGGGGGTAGTACCTGCGGCAAAAGCACGCAGAGTGGCATTCTGGATAGTAGGGCCGTCGGCCAGCGGATCGGAGAAGGGGATCCCTAACTCCAGCGCATCGGCACCGCCCTCAATCAGCGCATCGATAATCTTTAGCGACTGTTCGGGAGAGGGATCGCCCAGGGTAACAAAGGGAACAAACGCTCCCTCCTTGCGCTCCTGCAGGCGCGTAAACAGCTGCTCATAACGTTCCATCACATCTCCCCTCGTGCTTTTAAAATATCGTGAACCGTAAAGATGTCTTTATCGCCGCGGCCAGAGAGGTTAACCACCAGCAGCTGCTCTTTTTCCGGGTTTTCGCGCATCATCTTCAGCGCATGGGCCAGCGCATGCGAGGACTCCAGCGCCGGAATGATCCCTTCGCTACGGCACAGCAGTTTGAACGCCGCCAGGGCTTCATCATCGGTAATCGAGACGTAATCTGCACGTCCGATGCTGTTCAGATGCGCGTGCTGCGGCCCCACGGACGGGAAATCGAGCCCGGCAGAGATTGAGTAGGACTCCTCAATCTGACCGTCATCGGTTTGCATCATCGGCGACTTCATGCCGAAGTAGATACCTACCCGACCATGCTTCAGCGGCGCGCCATGCTCGCCGGTCTCAATCCCGTGGCCCGCCGGCTCGACGCCGATCAGCCCCACGCTGCTCTCTTCGATAAAATCAGCAAACATGCCGATGGCGTTAGAGCCGCCGCCGACGCAGGCGATCACCGCATCCGGTAGACGACCCTCTTTTTCGAGGATCTGCGCTTTCGTCTCTTCGCCAATCATGCGCTGGAACTCACGCACAATAGTCGGGAACGGATGCGGGCCTGCCGCCGTACCGAGCATATAGTGGGCAGTATCGTAGCTGCCAGACCAGTCACGCAGCGCTTCGTTGCAGGCATCCTTCAGGGTAGCCGAGCCGCTATAGACCGGGATCACCTCTGCACCCATCAGGCGCATGCGGAACACGTTCGGCGACTGACGCTCCACGTCCTTGGCACCCATGTAGATACGGCATTTCAGGCCGAGCAGGGCGCTGGCGAGCGCGGAGGCGACGCCGTGCTGACCCGCGCCGGTCTCGGCAATGATCTCGGTTTTACCCATGCGCTTGGCAAGCAGCGCCTGGCCCAGCACCTGGTTAGTTTTGTGCGCGCCGCCGTGAAGCAGATCTTCACGCTTAAGATAGAGCGTGGTTTTGGTTCCGGCGGTCAGGTTCTGGCATTTCGTGAGCGCGGTCGGACGCCCGGCATAGTTTTTCAGCAGATCGCTAAACTGGGCCTGAAACGCCGGATCCTTCTGAGCGCTGACAAAGGCCTCTTCCAGCTGGCGCAGGGCGGGCATTAAAATTTGCGGAACGTACATGCCGCCGAATTCACCGAAGTAGGGATTGAGCAAAGTTGTCATTACAGATTCCTTAATAGGCACGCAGGGTACGGAAAACCGAGGCCAGCTTGCTGGCATCTTTAATACCCGGTTCAGATTCCACACCTGAATTAAAATCGAGTCCGGCACAGCCCGCCTGCGCCGCCGTAACGCAGTTATCTGCGCCGAGGCCTCCGGCCAGCATCACGTTGTCCAGCGTCTCTCCGGCCAGCAGGGACCAGTCAAAATGCTGGCCGGTGCCGCCCTGGCCGTTATCAAACAGATAGCGGTCAACGTGGTTGAGATTACGGGCCGGGAGCGTATCGCTGACGCTCAGCGCTTTCCAGATGGCGACGCTGGCCGGCAGCGCGGTGCGTAACGCATCAATATAGGCCTGATCCTCTGCTCCGTGCAGCTGGACGGCAGCAAGCTGAAACCGTTCTGCCTTCTCTACCACCGTCTCGACGGTTGCGTTACGGAAGACACCCACGTAGCGCAGGGGCGCTGCGGCAATCACCGCATCGGCCTGGGCATCACTCACGCAGCGCGGAGATTCAGGAACGAAGATCAGGCCGCCGAAGAGCGCTCCGGCTTCAAACGCGGCCTGCGCATCCTCGGGACGCGTCAGCCCGCAGACTTTATTCTCGCCCAGCAGCACGCGCTTGATGGCGGCGGCAAGATCGTCCTGCTCCATTAGCGCCGATCCGATTAAAAAGCCGTTGGCGAAACGGCTCAGATCGCGCACTTGGGCATAGGTGTTAATCCCCGACTCGCTGATCACCGTAACGCCCGCGCCAAGGCGAGGTGCCAGCTGGCGGGTGCGGTTGAGATCGATAGAGAGATCGCGCAGGTCGCGGTTGTTGATACCCACCACCTTAGCCCCGAGGGCGATAGCGCGCTCCAGCTCCTCTTCATTACTCACTTCGGTCAGCACGCCCATCTTCAGGCTGTGGGCCACGGCGGCGAGCTGGCGGTACTGCTCGTCATCGAGCACCGAGAGCATCAGCAGGCAGGCGTCCGCCTGGTAGTAGCGCGCCAGGTAAATCTGGTAGGCCTCGATAATAAAATCCTTACACAGGATCGGCTGCGGCGCGGCAGCGCTCACCAGCGGTAGAAAATCGAAGCTGCCCTGGAAATATTTCTCATCCGTCAGCACAGAGATGGCCGATGCATGGTGCTTATAGATGTTGGCAATCCGCACCGGATCGAAATCGTCGCGGATCACGCCTTTTGACGGCGAAGCCTTTTTACATTCGAGAATAAATGCCGTGCGCGCGCCCTGCAAAGCGTCGTAAAAGCTGCGCGTGGCGGGCACAATATCGCCTTGAAAACTGGCCAGCGGCTGCTGCTGTTTTCGGGCGGCGACCCAAATCGCCTTATCCGCGACGATTTTCGCTAAAACGGTTTCCATTACTTATCCTCTTGCCGCAAGCGCGGTGACTTTGTCATAGGCAGCACCGCTGCGTAGTACGTCCAGAACCTTTTGCGCGTTGGCCTGCAAATTCTCTTCTCCATGCAGGCGCATCAGCATCGCCACGTTTGCCGCGACGGCGGCCTCGTGGGCGGCCTCACCTTTACCTTGTAGTAAGCGCGTCAGAATGTCACGGTTTTCTTCCGGGGTGCCGCCCGCCAGCGCCTCCTGGCGATACGGCGTGAGGCCAAAGTCAGCGGCCTCCAGCTGATAGCTGCTGATATCACCGTTGTTCAGCTCGGCAACCAGCGTCGGGGCGTGCAGAGAGACTTCGTCCATGCCGCCGCTGTGCACCACCGCCGCCCGCCGGTAGCCCAGTACGCGCAGCGTTTCGGCAATCGGCAGCACCAGCTCCGGGCTGTAGACGCCAATCAGCGCCAGCGGTGGGTGGGCCGGGTTAATCAGCGGCCCGAGCACGTTGAACAGGGTGCGAGTCTTGAGCTGCTGGCGTACGGGCATCGCATGGCGGAACCCGGTGTGGTATTTCGGCGCAAAGAGGAAGCAGACCCCCAGCTCGTCCAGCGCGGTACGGGATTTATCCGCGTTCATATCGAGGTTGATGCCAAACGCCGCCAGCAGATCCGACGAGCCGGAGCGGCTTGAAACGCTGCGGTTGCCGTGCTTCGCCACCTTCAGGCCGCAGGCTGCGGCGACAAAGGCGCTGGCGGTGGAGATATTGATGCTGTTGCTGCCGTCGCCGCCGGTGCCAACGATATCGGCAAAGGCATAGTCCGGGCGCGGGAAGGGCGCTGCGTTCTCCAGCAGCGCGGTGGCCGCCCCGGCGATCTCATTCGGATGTTCGCCGCGGATCTTCATACTTACCAGCGCCGCCGCCAGCTGCTCTGGCTTCAGCTCGCCGCGCACCACCGCCGAGAAGAGCTGGTGGCTCTCCTGCTGGCTCAGGGTCTGAGCCTGATAGAGTTTCTCCAGGATCGGTTGCAGGGTATTGCTCTGCTCCAGCTTCTGCTGTGCCCAGGCCAGGGTCTGCTCCAGCAGGCGAGCGCCCTGGGTGGTCAGAATGGACTCCGGGTGAAACTGAAAGCCGCAGACGCGATCGACATCGTGGCGCACCGCCATCACCATACCGTTGAAGTGCGCATTGATGGTCAGCCCGGCGGGCACGTTGCTGCCCACCAGCGAATGATAGCGCGCCACCGGCAGCGGGTTGCTCAGCCCGGCGAACATCCCCTGGCCGTCGTGTTCAATGTTTGAGGCTTTACCATGCAGGATCTCTCCGGCCTGGCCAACGTACCCGCCGTAGGCTTCAACAATCGCCTGATGGCCGAGACAGATACCAACGATCGGCAGCTTGCCGCGCATACGGGTTAACAGCTCAGGCATACAGCCCGCCTCGGAGGGGGCGCCAGGGCCTGGAGAGAGCATCAGAACCGGGTTCTCCATGGTCGCCAGGCGGTCAATCAGCGTCTGGGCAGGAACATGGTTGCGGTAGATCACCACGTTGTGACCGCTGGCGCGCAGCTGATCGGCAAGGTTATAGGTAAACGAGTCGATATTATCGAGCAGCAGAATGTCAGCCATCAGAACGTCTCCTGAGCGTGGTGTGCGGTGGCAATGGCGCGCAGGACCGCGCGAGCTTTGTTGCGGGTTTCATCGGCTTCAGACTGCGGAACAGAGTCCAGCACCACCCCCGCACCAGCCTGAACGGTGGCGACACCGTTTTCAACGTAGGCGGAGCGGATCACAATGCAGGTATCCAGATCGCCGTGGGCAGTGAAGTAGCCCACTGCGCCGCCGTAGCTGCCGCGACGGGTGCCTTCCGCCTGAGCGATAAGCTGCATGGCGCGGACCTTTGGCGCACCGCTCAGCGTGCCCATATTCATGCACGCCCGGTAGGCGTGGAGGACATCGAGATCGTTGCGCAGCTCACCCACCACGCGGGAGACCAGATGCATCACAAATGAGTAGCGATCGACCTTGGTCAGGTCGGCAACGTAGCGGCTGCCCGGCGTGCAGATGCGGGCCAGATCGTTGCGGGCGAGGTCAACCAGCATCAGGTGTTCGGAGAGCTCTTTATGGTCGGTACGCATCTCCAGCTCGATGCGGCTGTCGAGATCGCGATCCAGCGAACCGTCGGCCCGGCGGCCGCGCGGACGCGTTCCGGCAATCGGGTAGATCTCAATCTGGCGAGACTGCGCATCATACTTCAGCGAACTCTCAGGCGACGCGCCAAACAGGGTAAAGTCGTTATCCTGCATAAAGAACATGTAGGGGCTGGGGTTGCTCTTCTTCAGCACGTCGTAGGCTGCCAGCGGTGACGGGCAGGGCAGTGAGAAGCGGCGTGACGGCACAACCTGGAAGATCTCTCCGGCGCGGATGGCTTTTTGCATCTCACGTACTACCGCCCCAAACTCCTCGTCGCTCTGGTTGCATTCGCAGCGCATCGACGCCACCGTCTCTACCGGCAGCGGCGCGGGGGGCAGGCTGAGCTGCTGACGCAGTTCGGCAATGCGCTGGGTCAGGCGCTGCTGTTCGGCGTCGGAAGGGGTGAAAAGGCTTGCCTGGATGCGGGTTTGCTGCTGCTGGTGATCGATAACCAGCAGCGTTTCGGCCAGGTAGAAGCAGAAGTCCGGGCAGCCATTCTCCTGTGCAAGCGCAGGGAGATCCTCAAAACCGGCTACCAGGTCATAGGCGAAGAGGCCGCCAAAGAACATCGCCTCGCGCTCTTCGGCCGGAACGGTAACCAGCTCCTGGAGCAGGCGAAAGGCATCAAAAACGGACAGAGAGCAGAGGCGGGCGTCTTCGTCCAGCAGGTTGCTTACCGGCGGAAAGTGCAGAACGCGACCATCCGGACGGGCAATGTTCTCTACGCCAGCGGGCAGGGCGGCATCCAGCAGCGGCAGGAGCGATGCGCCGTTAGTCGTCAATGCCTGAATAGTGACAGTGTCACCTAACGCGATAATGCGTAGCGCGCTGTCGACCAGCAGCAGGCTCTTGAGATCGTCCTTGCTGTCGATATCGGCGGATTCCAGCAGCAGCGTTGCCGGACGATCCGCGCACAGCTGATGAAACAGCGCGGTCGGGTTCTCCCGGTACGCGGCGTGGTCTGTGAGAAGCTGTAGTGCAGGTTTTGGCATTGGCATAGTCATTCTCATCCGATCGTTATTCTGTTCAAAAAAAAGCCCGCTCAGTTGGCGGGCCGGGGTATCTGTCTGCTTGAGGCAAACGCTCGCTCACCGCCCGTTTTCAGGAGGAGTGCCACCAGCGGATAAGCGTAGAATGTTTGAACATTTTCAGATACCTCGTTGTGTGAACTTGCGTACTAGTTAACTGGTTCAGGAGAATAAAGTCAACCCCTGATTTCAGAATTCGCGCCTTAACCGTTATGATAGAGTCCTAAATGAGATATACCCTACTGGAGCCGCTTTGAGCGACACGAATTACGCCATTATTTACGACCTTCACTCTCACACTCAGGCCTCAGACGGTTTGCTCTCCCCGGAAGAATTAGTTCATCGCGCAGTTGAGATGCGTGTGGGTACGCTGGCTATCACCGATCATGATACGACCTCGGCTATTCCCGCAGCCCGGGCGGAGATTGCGCGCGCAGGGCTGAACCTGAGCCTGATTAACGGCGTGGAGATCTCTACCCTCTGGGAAAACCACGAGATCCATATTGTCGGTCTTAACATCGACATTGAGCATCCGGCAATGGTGACGCTGCTTGAAGAGCAGAAAGCTCGTCGTCAGGCACGCGCCATGCAGATTGGTGAGCGCCTCGAAAAAGCGCATATTCCCGGTGCGTGGGAGGGGGCGCTGCGCCTGGCTAACGGCGGGGCGGTGACCCGTGGCCACTTTGCTCGTTTCCTCATTGAGAGCGGCAAAGCCAGTGACGTGGCGGGCGTGTTTAAAAAGTATCTTGCGCGTGGTAAAACCGGATACGTTCCGCCCCAGTGGTGTACAATAAAACAAGCTATTGATGTGATTCATCATTCTGGCGGCAAAGCGGTAGTGGCCCATCCTGGGCGCTACGATCTTAGCGCTAAATGGCTGAAAAGACTGCTGGCACACTTTGCCGAACAGGGCGGTGATGCGATGGAAGTCGCGCAATGCCAGCAGGCGCCCAACGAGCGCACCCAGCTTGCTGCGTATGCGCAACAGTTTGGTCTTATGGCGTCGCAGGGATCGGATTTTCACCAGCCCTGCCCGTGGATCGAACTGGGTCGCAAACTGTGGCTGCCCGCAGGCGTAGAAGCGGTATGGCAGCTCTGGGAACAGCCTCAACATAATAATGAGAGGGAAGTATGAGTCAGTTTTTTTATATTCATCCGGATAATCCCCAGCCGCGCCTGATTAACCAGGCAGTGGAGATTGTGCGTAAGGGCGGGGTGATCGTCTATCCCACCGACTCCGGCTACGCGCTGGGCTGTAAAATCGAAGATAAAGGGGCGATGGAGCGTATATCGCGCATTCGCCAGCTGCCGGATGGCCACAACTTTACGCTGATGTGCCGGGATCTCTCCGAGCTGTCGACCTATGCTTTTGTGGATAACGTGGCATTCCGCCTGATCAAGAACAATACGCCGGGCAACTACACCTTTATTCTCAAAGGCACGAAAGAGGTCCCGCGCCGTCTGCTGCAGGAAAAACGCAAAACCATCGGCCTGCGCGTGCCGTCTAACCCTATTGCACTGGCGCTGCTGGAAACGCTCGGCGAGCCGATGCTCTCTACCTCGCTGATGCTCCCCGGCAGCGAATTCACCGAGTCCGATCCCGAAGAGATCAAAGATCGCCTTGAGAAACATGTAGAGCTTGTCATTCATGGCGGCTATCTCGGACAGCAGCCTACCACGGTGGTCGATCTCACCGATGACGCGCCGGAAGTGATCCGCGAAGGCGTCGGCGATGTGAAGCCATTCCTGTAGGAGCCAGCACGATGTTAAAAGGGACCGGCAGGCTTGTCCTGCCCGCAGGAGTGTTGCTTGCACTGTTTATGCTGATCGGCTGTAGCGTGAGCTCGCCGCAGCTGCCGGAAACAGAGAAAATCGTCTACTTCAAGGCCGGGGATAACTTTCTGCTGGCCCGAGGAGATGAGCACACCTACGACTTCAGCGGGGCTGAAACTCGCCGCCTCTATGATCGCTGGTTAGTGCTAAAGCGTGACTATGGTGATGCGGTGCGCGGCATGACGGTGAATTTTGACGTCAATAATCGTGATGTACAGGCCCAGTACAACACCTTTATTCGTACCGATCGGTTACAGCCTGGACAAAAAGAGGCGCTGGTGCGCGACTACGGCGCGAAAGCTACCTCAGATCCGCAGACGATGGTGGTCTCGTTCCGTGCCAGCGGGAGCTATGGCCTGTCACGTAACTACGTCATGGATGATAAGTTTATCAAGCTTGACCCGCCGGTCACGGTGAGCATTAACGACAAAACCCGGGGCGTAAACCCGCTCTGGATCCCGCTGATGATCCCCGCCTTTCCCTTTATCATGGCCTACGGCTGCGCCACCGGGCGCTGCATCTGACAACCACACCCCAGTGATTAAAAATTAACCTGGGGTGCTACAGTATTTCATTTGATTTTCGTGTAGTATGTGCGCCCAAGAAATAGAGTGTGCTTTGCACCTATCCAGACGCCTGTGAAGGCGACACCTGAAGGAACCGCCATGAGCGAGAAATTACAAAAAGTGCTGGCCCGCGCTGGCCACGGCTCCCGCCGTGAAATCGAAGCGATCATTGCCGCCGGGCGCGTCAGCGTTGACGGAAAAATCGCTACGCTGGGCGACCGCGTTGAGGTTATCCCCGGCCTGAAAATCCGTATTGACGGCCATCTTATCTCAGTTAAAGAGTCCGTTGAGCAGATCTGCCGCGTGCTGGCCTACTATAAACCAGAAGGTGAACTCTGCACCCGTAACGATCCGGAAGGGCGTCCGACGGTGTTTGACCGCCTGCCGAAACTGCGCGGCGCACGTTGGATCGCCGTTGGCCGTCTGGACGTGAACACCTGCGGCCTGCTGCTGTTTACTACCGACGGTGAGCTGGCTAACCGCCTGATGCATCCAAGCCGTGAAGTCGAGCGCGAATACGCCGTGCGCGTGTTTGGTCAGGTCGAAGAGAACAAGATCCGCGATCTCTCCCGTGGCGTGCAGCTGGAAGATGGTCCGGCAGCGTTTAAAACCATTAAGTTCAGCGGCGGCGAGGGCATCAACCAGTGGTATAACGTCACCCTGACCGAAGGGCGTAACCGCGAGGTTCGTCGCCTGTGGGAAGCCGTTGGCGTGCAGGTGAGCCGTCTTATCCGCGTCCGCTACGGTGATATTCTGCTGCCGAAAGGGCTGCCGCGCGGAGGCTATACCGAACTGGATCTGGCTCAGACTAACTATCTGCGCGAGCTGGTAGAGCTAACGCCGGAAACCGAATCTAAGGTGGCGGTAGAGAAAGATCGTCGTCGCCTGAAAGCGAATCAGATCCGCCGGGCGGTCAAGCGTCACAACCAGACCGGCAGCGCGCGTCCGGCCAGCGGACGCCCTGCAAGTAGCAATCGCCGTTCCAGCACGCGTAACAGCAAAGCATAAAGAAAGGGGCCTCGGCCCCTTTCTTATTTAATAGTCAATGCCGATCTGCGCCTTCACGCCCGCGTCGAAGGCGTGCTTCACCGGACGCAGCTCGCTCACCGTATCCGCCAGCTCCAGAATATCCCGATGGCAGCCGCGGCCGGTGATAATCACCGTCTGCTGGGCAGGGCGCGCTTGCAGGGCGCTCAGCACCGCCTCCAGCGGCAGATAGTCATAGGCCACCATATAGGTCAGTTCGTCCAGAAGCACCATATCCAGCGTCTCGTCGGCCAGCATCCGCTGGGCATGCTCCCACACCGCCAGACATGCGGCGGTATCGGCCTCGCGGTTCTGCGTGTCCCAGGTAAAGCCCGTCGCCATCACCTGAAACTCCACGCCGTGCGGCTCCAGCAGGTTGCGCTCGCCGTTAGGCCAGGTGCCCTTAATAAACTGGATCACGCCCACTTTTTTGCCATGGCCCACCGCGCGGGTTACGGTGCCAAAGGCGGCGGTGGTTTTGCCTTTGCCGTTGCCGGTAAAGACGATAATAATCCCGCGCTCGTCCTGGGCGACGGCCACGCGTGCATCCACGTGATCCTTCACCCGCTGCTGTCGTTGTTGGTAACGCTCTTCATTCATAGTGCTATCCCCGGTTTGCGTCCAGGCTGAGCATCAAAGCTCATGCCGGTTTTGCGACGGCTGTCATCACCCATCAGCCATAGGTAGAGCGGCATGATATCAGCAGGGGTCTTTAATTTTTGTGGATCTTCCGACGGAAACGCGCTGGCACGCATTTTTGTTCGCGTGCCGCCGGGGTTGATACAGTTAACCCGCAGGTGCCTGCTCTGATACTCCTCCGCCAGCACCTGCATCATGCCTTCGGTGGCAAATTTGGACACCGCGTAGGCCCCCCAGCTGGCGCGGCCCTGGCGGCCTACGCTTGAGGAGGTGAACACCAGTGAGCCAGCCTCTGACTTGAGTAATAAAGGAAGAAGCGCCTGGGTCAAATAGAAGGTCGCGTTGACGTTAATCTGCATCACCTGTTCCCAAACTTCAGGTTTCTGCTCATCCATAGGGCAGATATCCCCCAGCATGCCCGCGTTATGCAGGACGCCATCGAGGCGGGGAACGGCGGCCTCAATCTGTGCCGCCAGCTGCTGGCACTGCTCCGGCGTGCAGGTGGCGAGATCAAGGGTATACCAGCGGGCGGTTTTGCCGCCCAGCTGCTCAATGCGCTGGGCCACGTGGCGCAGCTTCTCTTCATTTCTGCCGAGCAGGATCACTTTTGCGCCGTAGCGGGCATAGGTCAGGGCGGCCTCCTGGCCAATCCCGTCGCTGGCACCGGTCACCAGAATAATGCGGTTCTCTAATAAATCTCGTTTTGGCTGGTAGTGCACGGTTTCTCCTTTGCGCTCTCGTTCATCCAGGCGTCGTTTCACAGGATCGGGTCTTGTGGGCTTTATGCCTTAATCCGCCGCGTAATTCAATCGTCAAGCTCCTGCATTGATGCTTTGAACCTTTTCAACTTCTTACAGAGCAAAAAAATCAGCAAGATGGCGTCTAACTTAGCACGACGGCAGAAGACGATGCGGGCGGGGTCATGTACACTGGCCTTTACGTTGAGTGATGTAACCAAGGTGGGACGCGTGGAATTACTATCTGAATACGGGTTGTTTTTAGCCAAGATTGTGACGGTGGTGATTGCCATCGCCGTCGTGGCGATGCTTATCGTTAACCTGACGCAGCGCAAACGCCAGCGCGGGGAGCTTCGCGTCACAAACCTGAGCGAGCAGTATAAAGAGATGCAGGAGGAGCTCTCGGTCTCCTTGCTCGATACGCACCGGCAGAAGCTGTGGCACAAGGCGCAGAAGAAGCGTCTGAAGCAGGAGGCCAAAGAGGCAAAGTCTACTGCGAAGCTGGGCGTACCCGCTGCCGCCACTAAAGCGCGTGCCTGGGTGCTGGATTTCAAAGGCAGTATGGATGCGCATGAGGTCAGCAGCCTGCGGGAAGAGATCACCGCCGTGCTCACCGTGGCTAAGCCTGAGGATCGGGTCGTGCTGCGTCTTGAAAGCCCCGGTGGCGTGGTTCACGGCTATGGTCTCGCATCGTCCCAGCTACAGCGTCTGCGCGATAAAAACATTCCGCTCACCGTTGCCGTGGACAAAGTGGCTGCCAGCGGCGGGTATATGATGGCCTGCGTGGCGGACAAGATCGTTGCCGCACCCTTTGCCATTGTCGGGTCGATTGGCGTCGTGGCGCAGATCCCTAACCTTAACCGTTTCCTGAAAAGCAAAGATATCGATATTGAATTGCATACAGCTGGTCAATATAAACGGACGCTGACCCTGCTTGGGGAGAATACCGAAGAGGGGCGGCAGAAGTTCCGCGAAAGCCTGAACGAGACCCACGATCTCTTCAAATCCTTTGTTAAGCAGATGCGTCCTTCATTAGATATTGAGTCCGTGGCCACCGGTGAACACTGGTATGGCGTGCAGGCCCAGGAGAAGGGGCTGGTTGATGAGGTGGGCACCAGCGACGAGCTGCTGCTTGGCCTGCTCAACGAGTTCGAGGTGATCGGGATTCGCTACACCCGCCGCAAGAAATTAATGGATCGCTTTACCAGCAGCGCGGCGGAGAGTGCCGACCGGCTGCTGCTGCGCTGGTGGCAGCGCGGTGAAAAGCCGCTGCTGTAAACGGTGATAATAGAGAAGCGAGGCGCAATGCCTCGCTCTGTTTACTCCGCCAGGGTGTATTTCTCTGACAGTACGTGGGCAAGATGTTTAAACATGTTAAACACCGCCGTACTCTTCGCCGTAGGCAGGCCCTGCTCATCAAGAAAATAGTCGCCGCTGAAAATCAAAATGCCGTTACGTTCGGTGACGTTGGTGGCTTCGATGCCCTGCACATAATCCTCGTGCTCGCGGATGATCTCATTCGCTTTCGCCAGCAGTGACTGACGATCGATCGGTAGAACTGACTCTTGCATAGTTACCTCCTTAAACGTTGCCGATATTCTACGTCCAGGGGGACAAATGGGGCAAATTTTCCCTGTTATCAAGAGGGCTTTTACCCCATTCCGCCGTTGGCGCGATCCGTTTTTGCATGCTAATAAAGTTGCGTAACAAATTTTATCAGGTAGAGTGTGCGCTTTCGTCAATCTGGCAACAGATTTGCTTGACATTCGACCTTAAGTTCGTCGTTCTCATCCCACCAGACGCGGAAAAACCTGTTAACTCAGTCACCTGGAAGTCTTAATTTCAGCGTCTGGTTATGAAAAAGGGTTGATATCCCGTGACGTCGCCGCTATATCTGAGGCACGTCGCCAGGGGATGGTGAGTCAACGTGCGGCGTATTCCTGGAAGAATCAAATTAGGTAAAGGTGAATATGGGTAAAGCTCTCGTTATCGTTGAGTCCCCGGCAAAAGCCAAAACGATCAATAAGTATCTGGGTAGTGACTACGTGGTGAAATCCAGCGTCGGTCATATCCGCGATTTGCCGACCAGTGGCTCAGCCGCCAAAAAGAGCGCTGACTCTGCCTCCACCAAAACGGCTAAAAAGCCCAAAAAGGATGAACGTGGCGCGCTGGTCAATCGTATGGGCGTCGACCCATGGCACGACTGGGATGCGCGCTATGAAGTGCTCCCCGGCAAAGAGAAAGTGGTCTCTGAGCTAAAGTCGCTGGCCGAAAAAGCCGATCATATCTATCTCGCAACCGACCTTGACCGCGAAGGGGAAGCCATTGCCTGGCACCTGCGGGAAGTGATCGGGGGCGATGAGACGCGCTACAGCCGCGTCGTGTTTAACGAAATTACCAAAAATGCGATCCGCCAGGCGTTCGAAAAGCCGGGCGAGCTGAATATTGACCGTGTCAATGCCCAGCAGGCGCGTCGCTTTATGGACCGCGTCGTAGGCTACATGGTCTCGCCGCTGCTGTGGAAAAAGATCGCCCGTGGTCTCTCTGCGGGTCGCGTTCAGTCCGTTGCCGTGCGGCTGGTGGTCGAGCGCGAGCGTGAAATCAAAGCCTTCGTGCCGGAAGAGTACTGGGAAGTGGATGCCAACGTGGCGACGCCAGCCGGTGACTCGCTGGCGCTGCAGGTTACGCACCAGCAGGACAAGCCGTTCCGTCCGGTTAACCGCGAGCAGACCATGTCGGCAGTTAGCCTGCTGGAGAAAGCCCGCTATACCGTAACCGATCGGGAAGATAAGCCGACCAGCAGCAAGCCGGGTGCGCCGTTCATCACCTCGACGCTGCAGCAGGCAGCCAGCACCCGTCTCGGCTTCGGCGTGAAGAAAACCATGATGATGGCCCAGCGTCTGTACGAAGCGGGACACATTACCTATATGCGTACTGACTCAACCAACCTGAGCCAGGACGCGGTGAGCATGGCTCGCAGCTATATCACTGACAACTTCGGCAAAAAATACCTGCCGGAGAGCCCGATTCAGTACTCCAACAAAGAGAACTCGCAGGAAGCGCACGAAGCGATTCGTCCTTCTGACGTGGCGGTTGTAGCTGAGTCGCTGAAGGATATGGAAAACGACGCGCAGAAGCTCTATCAGCTGATCTGGCGTCAGTTCGTTGCCTGCCAGATGACGCCAGCCCAGTATGACTCCACGACGCTGACCGTAGAAGCGAGCGAGTTCCGCCTGAAGGCGCGCGGTCGCACGCTGCGTTTTGACGGCTGGACCAAAGTGATGCCCGCGCTGCGTAAAAACGATGAAGATCGTACCCTGCCGCCGGTGAACAAAGGCGACGTGGTGTCGCTGATCGAGCTGACTCCGGCCCAGCACTTTACCAAGCCGCCTGCGCGCTTCAGCGAAGCCTCGCTGGTCAAGGAGCTGGAAAAACGCGGCATTGGTCGCCCCTCTACCTATGCGTCGATCATTTCGACCATTCAGGATCGCGGCTACGTGCGGGTGGAAAACCGTCGCTTCTATGCTGAGAAGATGGGGGAGATCGTCACCGATCGTCTGGAAGAGAACTTCCGCGAGCTGATGAACTACGACTTCACTGCCCAGATGGAGAACAGCCTTGACCAGGTGGCGAACCACGAGACCGAATGGAAAGGCGTGCTGGATAACTTCTTCAGCGACTTTACCAAGCAGCTAGAGAAGGCCGAGCAGGATCCAGAGGAGGGCGGCATGCGCCCGAATCAGATGGTGCTGACCAGCATTGACTGCCCGACCTGCGGACGGAAAATGGGTATCCGCACGGCGAGCACTGGGGTTTTCCTCGGCTGCTCTGGCTACGCCCTGCCGCCGAAAGAGCGCTGCAAAACCACTATCAACCTGGTACCGGAGAACGAAGTTCTCAACGTGCTGGAGGGTGACGATGCTGAAACCAACGCTCTGCGTGCGAAACGCCGCTGCGTGAAGTGCGGTACGGCGATGGACAGCTACCTGATCGATCCGAAACGCAAGCTGCACGTGTGCGGTAACAACCCCACCTGCGACGGCTACGAGATCGAAGAGGGCGAGTTCCGCATTAAAGGTTACGATGGCCCAATCGTAGAGTGCGAGAAGTGTGGTTCTGAAATGCACCTGAAAATGGGGCGCTTCGGTAAATACATGGCCTGCACCAACGACGACTGTAAAAACACGCGTAAGATCCTGCGTAGTGGGGAAGTTGCACCGCCGAAGGAAGATCCGGTTCCGCTGCCTGAGCTGCAGTGTGAGAAGTCGGATGCCTACTTCGTGCTGCGCGATGGGGCAGCGGGCGTCTTCCTGGCGGCCAATACCTTCCCGAAATCGCGCGAAACCCGTGCGCCGCTGGTGGAAGAGCTGTACCGCTTCCGCGATCGCCTGCCGGAGAAGCTGCGCTATCTGGCCGATGCGCCGCAGCAGGATCCTGCAGGCAACAAGACCATGGTCCGTTTTAGCCGTAAGACCAAGCAGCAGTACGTTGCCTCAGAGAAAGAGGGGAAAGCCACCGGCTGGTCCGCCTTCTTTATTGATGGCAAGTGGGTAGAAGCGAAGAAATAAGCCTGCTGTTGTCTCCTGAAGGGCCGGTTATCCGGCCCTTTCTTATAACGACATTATTATTTTTTTTTCATATCTATACACTGTAGATATAAATGATATAGTGGTTATAGCTACTTCCTCTCTTATTATTAAATCGTCTTAGACGATGCCGTGTGCGCAAAATCGGATGGTCCGTCATGAAACTACAGCAGCTTCGCTATATTGTTGAGGTGGTCAACCATAACCTTAACGTCTCATCTACTGCCGAAGGGCTTTATACCTCGCAGCCCGGGATCAGTAAGCAGGTTCGTATGCTGGAGGACGAACTGGGGATCCAGATTTTTGCCCGCAGCGGTAAGCATCTTACTCAGGTCACGCCGGCTGGTCAGGAGATCATCCGCATCGCCCGCGAGGTGCTCTCCAAGGTAGAGGCGATAAAATCGGTTGCCGGCGAGCACACCTGGCCGGATAAGGGATCGCTGTACGTGGCGACCACCCATACCCAGGCCCGCTATGCGCTGCCTAACGTGATCAAAGGCTTTATTGAGCGCTACCCGCGCGTATCCCTGCATATGCATCAGGGATCGCCCACACAGATTGCTGAAGCGGTATCTAAGGGCAACGCGGACTTTGCCATTGCTACCGAAGCGCTGCATCTCTACGACGATCTGGTGATGCTCCCGTGCTACCACTGGAACCGCTCTATCGTGGTGACGCCAGATCACCCGCTGGCAGGCAAGCAGTCGGTGAGCATTGAAGAGCTGGCCCAGTATCCGCTGGTCACCTACACCTTTGGCTTTACCGGCCGCTCCGAACTGGACACCGCGTTTAACCGTGCTGGCCTGACGCCGCGCATTGTCTTTACCGCTACCGACGCTGACGTGATCAAAACCTACGTCCGTCTCGGACTGGGGGTGGGGGTGATTGCCAGCATGGCTGTCGATCCTATTTCCGACCCTGATCTGGTCAAGCTGGATGCGCAGGGCGTGTTCAGCCACAGCACCACCAAAATCGGTTTCCGTCGCAGTACCTTCTTACGCAGCTACATGTATGACTTTATCCAGCGCTTCGCTCCGCATCTTACCCGTGACGTTGTCGATACCGCCGTCGCCTTACGTTCGAACGAGGATATTGAAGCCATGTTCCACGATATAAAGCTGCCGGAAAAATAACAGAAGGGCGACAAAAGTAGACGCTAACGCGGCGCAGCGCAAATTACCTTCTACAATATTCTCTTCGCGATCATAACATCGAATATTTCACTCGAAATGATTCGTAAATTCGCTGGATTTTAGGCTAAAGTTTCTTTAGGATTTGTCCTATGTGATGATTACTTAAACCTATTGTTCGGTGTCAATATGATAAGCGATGTCGATTGTGTGAGGTTAGCAATGCCAGCAGGAAGTGAAGAACCGCAAAGGGATCTCGCGCTTAAGCGTAAAGCGTGGCTCGCGGTATTTCTCGGTTCGGCTTTCTTCTGGGCGGTTGTGGCGCTGGTTATCTGGAAATTTTGGGGTTAGGCCTATGGCAATTACCGAGCGGTTAAATCCGGTTCAGGACCGCTGCCGGTCCCCTAAACATCCTCACGTAAGCGAGAGCCAGACGACGGTGCAGATCCCGGCGGGCTGGCAGCTTACGGCGGCGCAGAAAGCGTTTATTGACTCTTTTGCTGACGATAAACCCAAAAAATAGCGGTCATCTTCTCTACCCGAAACCTCGCCCCGGCGAGGTTTTTTACGTTCAGACCCCCGGAAAAGCACCCAATTTAGCGATTTGGGTTGTTATCAAAACGTTACGGCATGTTTGTGTTATCTTTAATACAGACCCTGATACCAGTCAGGGTATCGATACTCTGTATTAGGAGGAGCTTATGTCGTCTACCCTACGCGAAGCCAGTAAGGATACATTGCAGGCAGAGAACAAAACCTGGCACTATTACAGCCTGCCGCTGGCCGCAAAGGCACTTGGGGATATTTCCCGCTTACCCAAGTCACTAAAAGTACTGCTGGAAAACCTCCTGCGCTGGCAGGATGAGGATTCCGTCACCGAAGAGGATATTCGTGCGTTAGCCGGGTGGCTCCAGTCTGCCCACGCTGACCGGGAGATCGCCTATCGCCCGGCAAGGGTGCTGATGCAGGACTTCACCGGCGTGCCTGCCGTGGTTGACCTGGCCGCCATGCGCGAAGCGGTTAAACGTCTCGGCGGCGATACCGCAAAAGTCAATCCGCTCTCTCCGGTCGATCTGGTGATCGACCACTCTGTTACCGTGGACCACTTCGGCGACGATGACGCCTTTGAAGAGAACGTCCGTCTGGAGATGGAGCGCAACCATGAGCGCTACCAGTTTCTGCGCTGGGGCCAGCAGGCCTTTAGCCGCTTCAGCGTCGTGCCGCCGGGAACCGGGATCTGCCATCAGGTAAACCTCGAATACCTCGGCAAAGCGGTCTGGAGCGAACTGCAGGATAAAGAGTGGGTCGCCTATCCGGACACGCTGGTGGGCACCGACTCGCACACCACCATGATCAACGGCCTGGGGGTGCTGGGCTGGGGCGTCGGCGGTATCGAGGCCGAGGCCGCGATGCTGGGGCAGCCGGTATCCATGCTGATCCCCGATGTGGTTGGCTTCAAGCTGACCGGCAAGCTTAACGAAGGCATTACCGCTACCGACCTGGTACTGACCGTGACCCAGATGCTGCGTAAACACGGTGTGGTAGGTAAATTCGTCGAATTTTACGGCGACGGTCTCGATCATCTCCCGCTGGCGGATCGTGCGACTATCGCTAACATGGCCCCGGAATATGGCGCAACCTGCGGCTTTTTCCCTATCGACGACGTTACGCTCAACTATATGCGCCTCAGCGGCCGCAGCGAAGAGCAGGTGGCGCTGGTGGAGGCCTACACGAAAGCGCAGGGGATGTGGCGTAATACTGGCGATGAGCCGGTCTTTACCAGCACTCTCGAACTCAATATGGCTGAGGTAGAGGCCAGCGTTGCCGGGCCAAAGCGTCCTCAGGACCGCGTTGTGCTTAGCGAAGTACCCCAGGCATTTGCCGCCAGTTCAGAGCTTGAGCTGAACCACTCTCAGAAAGATCGCCAGGCGGTGGAGTATACGCTGAACGGGCATCAATATCAGCTGCCGGACGGAGCGGTAGTTATCGCGGCAATCACCTCCTGCACCAACACCTCAAACCCGAGCGTGCTGATGGCGGCGGGGCTGCTGGCGAAAAAAGCCGTAGAGCTAGGGCTGAAGCGCCAGCCGTGGGTGAAAGCGTCGCTGGCACCTGGCTCGAAGGTGGTCTCTGACTATCTCGCTCAGGCCAGACTGACTCCCTGGCTGGATGAGCTAGGCTTCAACCTGGTGGGTTATGGCTGCACCACCTGTATCGGTAACTCCGGGCCGCTACCCGATCCTATCGAGCAGGCAATCAAAAAAGGCGATTTGACCGTTGGGGCGGTGCTCTCGGGTAACCGCAACTTTGAGGGTCGAATTCATCCCCTGGTGAAGACCAACTGGCTGGCGTCGCCGCCGCTGGTAGTGGCCTATGCCCTGGCGGGGAATATGAATATCAACCTGGCCACCGATCCGCTTGGCCACGACAGAAAAGGCGATCCGGTCTACCTGAAGGATATCTGGCCGTCGGGCGATGAAATTGCCCGCGCCGTTGAGCATGTTTCAACCGACATGTTCCGCAAAGAGTATGCCGAAGTGTTTGAGGGTACCGACGAGTGGAAGTCGATTGAGGTAGAGCACTCCGACACCTATAGCTGGCAGAATGACTCGACCTACATCCGCCTGTCACCGTTCTTTGATGAGATGCTGGCGACACCGAAGCAGGTGGAAGATATTCATGGGGCACGGATCCTGGCGATGCTGGGCGACTCTGTGACGACCGACCATATCTCGCCAGCAGGCAGCATCAAACCGGACAGCCCGGCTGGGCGCTACCTGCAAAGCCACGGGGTGGAACGCGGGGATTTCAACTCCTACGGTTCACGTCGGGGTAACCATGAAGTGATGATGCGCGGCACCTTTGCCAACATCCGTATTCGTAACGAAATGGTTCCTGGCATCGAGGGCGGGATGACCCGGCATCTGCCGGGCAGCGAAGTCATCTCTATCTATGACGCGGCCATGCGTTACCAGAAAGAGGGGACGCCGCTGGCGGTCGTTGCCGGTAAAGAGTACGGGTCAGGATCCAGCCGTGACTGGGCCGCTAAGGGGCCACGTCTGCTGGGTATTCGCGTCGTTATTGCCGAGTCGTTCGAGCGTATTCACCGTTCGAACTTGATTGGTATGGGGATCCTGCCGCTGGAGTTTCCGCAGGGCGTGACGCGTAAAACGCTGGGGCTGACGGGGGAAGAGAAGATTGACGTCGATAATCTGACCCAGCTCAAGCCGGGCGCGACTATTCCAGTGCGGCTGACGCGGGTGGATGGCAGTCAGGAGACTATTGACTGCCGCTGTCGTATCGATACCGCTACTGAGCTAACCTATTACCAGAACGATGGGATCTTGCACTACGTGATCCGTAATATGCTGTAAGTCAGCAATGCCCGGCCTACAGAACCATGTAGGCCGGGTAAGGCGGATACCGCCACCCGGCGTTGTCTCGCCTCAATCAACCCAGCAGATGGCCCATCTTAGCTGCCTTGGTATCAAGGTAGTGCTCATTATTAGGGTTACGCCCAACGATCAGCGCCACGCGCTCAACGATGTTAATCCCGGCCTCGGTAAGGATCTCTACCTTGCGCGGGTTATTGGTTAGCAGCCGTACCTCATCCACGCCCAGCAGCTTGAACATGTCCGCGCACAGCGTAAAATCACGCTCGTCGGCGGCAAAGCCCAGCTGATGGTTAGCTTCTACGGTATCATAGCCCTGGTCCTGTAGTGCGTAAGCGCGGATTTTATTCAGCAGGCCAATGTTGCGACCCTCCTGACGATGATACAGCAGGATCCCGCGTCCCTCTTCAGCGATGTGGGAGAGGGCGGCTTCCAGTTGAAAACCGCAGTCGCAGCGCAGGCTGAACAGGGCGTCGCCGGTCAAACACTCTGAGTGGACGCGGGCGAGCACCGGCGTCTGACCGGAAATATCGCCATAGACCAGAGCAACGTGATCCTGTCCGGTTGCCAGTTCTTCAAATCCCACCATCAGGAAGTCGCCCCAGGGGGTTGGCAGTTTGGCTTCTGCCACACGTTTAAGCTGCATGTGATTCTCCAGATTAAGCTGGCACTTTCTGTGCCCGTAGCCTTGAGGCTTTCTGTCTGTCCCTATTTTGCCACAAGGCGCGCCACTTCACTAATCGCCACCGTGGCTTACAAAGATTAAACGCACAAATCCGTCAAATCCGCCGAACTTGTTATTTTTCAGTTATTATTGTGTCACTTAATTGAAAGGGAAAGAAAATGCTCTCAATCGCAAGACGGATTGCCGCCGGAACGGGACTTCTACTGATCATGCCACTGTTGGTATTGCTCTTCGGCTGGCATTGGCAGCCTGGGGGCCACAGCGGCTGGCTTAAAATGCTCTACTGGATCACGGAAACGGTCACCCAGCCCTGGGGCATCATTACCCACGTCGTCTTATGCGGCTGGTTTTTGTGGTGCTTACGCTTTCGCCTGAAGGCGGCGCTGATGCTGTTTGCCATTCTTGGGGCAGCAATCGTGATTGGCCAGGGGGTGAAATCCTGGGTTAAAACCCAGGCTCAGGAGCCGCGGCCGTTTGTCGTGTGGCTCGAAAAAACTCACCAAATTCCGGTAGATGAGTTCTACACTTTAAAACGTAAGGAGCGCGGTGCCCTGGTGCAGGCGCAGCTTACCGAGCAGGACAACGTGCCTGAGTTTTTGCGCAAGCACTGGCAGAAAGAGACCGGCTTTGCCTTCCCCTCCGGTCACACGATGTTTGCCGCCAGCTGGGCGCTGCTGGCCGTGGGCTTGCTGTGGCCTCGCCGCCGCACGGTTACTATCGTTGTGCTGATGGTTTGGGCGGTGCTGGTGATGGGCAGCCGACTGCTGTTGGGCATGCACTGGCCGCAGGATCTGGCGGTGGCGACGCTCATCTCCGGTATTCTGGTCACCCTGGCCACCTGGCTTGCGCAGCGTCTCTGTGGACCACTGACGCCGCCGGTGAAAGAAGACATCGAGATAGCCCAGCGTGAAGAGAAAAATGAGTAAGGCCGCTTAGCGTTGAATTTCTGCTTTTTGGCCTTACATCATCTGGATGTCACGGTTTTCCATTTCGTCCGCTGCGCGAAAATGGTAGTTTATAAGGCTGGATGCAGCAGGTTGAACAGAATTTATTCGCCCTAAGCCACATAACGGGAAGTAATGTGAAATATCTACTCATTTTCTTACTGGTGTTAGCAATCTTTGTCGTTTCCGTCACTCTGGGTGCGCAAAACGATCAGCAGGTGACCTTCAATTACCTGTTGGCGCAGGGGGAGTATCGTATCTCTACGCTGCTGGCGATTCTGTTCGCCGCTGGCTTTGCTATCGGCTGGCTGATCTGTGGTCTCTTCTGGCTGTGCGTGCGGGTCTCTCTGGCGCGGGCAGAGCGGAAGATTAAGCGTCTCGAACAGCAAATCGCCCCTGCAACGACTGCTCCTGCAACGGCTGTCCCTGCTGCGCCTGCAACAACTGCGCCTGCCACCCATAGCGTTCCGGTAACGACCGCAACGACGCCGGTCGTCAAGGAATAACAGGCTATGCTGGAGCTGTTGTTTCTGCTGTTACCCGTGGCAGCCGCCTACGGCTGGTACATGGGACGCAGAAGTGCGCAACAAACAAAGCAGGATGAGGCCAACCGGCTGTCGCGTGACTACGTGGCTGGCGTCAACTTCCTGCTGAGTAACCAACAGGATAAGGCGGTAGATCTGTTCCTCGACATGCTCAAAGAGGATACCGGCACCGTTGAGGCGCATCTCACCCTGGGGAACCTGTTTCGCTCCCGGGGCGAGGTGGATCGCGCTATCCGCATCCATCAGACCCTGATGGAGAGCGCCTCTCTCTCCTATGACCAGCGCCTTCTGGCGGTTCAGCAGCTGGGCCGCGACTATATGGCTGCGGGCATGTACGATCGCGCCGAAGATATGTTTAATCAGCTGGTGGACGAAACCGATTTTCGCATCGGGGCGCTACAGCAGCTTCTGCAGATCTATCAGGCCACCAGCGAGTGGCAGAAGGCGATCGACGTGGCCGAGCGTCTGGTTAAGCTGGGTAAAGATAAACAGCGCGGCGAAATTGCCCATTTTTACTGTGAGCTTGCATTGCAGCAGATGGGTAACGATGACATGGACCGCGCGATGGTGCTGCTGAAAAAAGGCGCTGCCGCCGATCGCACCAGCCCCCGGGTCTCTATCATGATTGGCCGCGTGCTGATTGCCAAAGGCGATTACGCCAAAGCGATGGAGAGCCTGCTGCGGGTAATCGATCAGGATAAAGAGCTGGTCAGCGAAACCCTGGAGATGTTGCAGACCTGCTACCTCCAGCTCGGGAAAAACGACGAGTGGGCAGAATTTCTTACCCGCTGCGTTGAGGAGAACGTGGGTGCGACCGCCGATCTGATGCTGGCTGAAATTATCGACCAGCGTGAAGGGCAGGATCAGGCGCAGGTCACCGTCACGCGTCAGCTCCAGCGTCACCCCACGATGCGCGTTTTCCATAAGCTGATGGATTACCACCTGCACGATGCCGAAGAGGGACGGGCGAAAGAGAGCCTGATGGCGCTGCGTGACATGGTCGGGGAGCAGATCCGCAGCAAGCCGCGCTACCGCTGTCAGAAGTGCGGTTTTACGGCCTACACTATGTACTGGCACTGTCCTTCCTGTCGGGCATGGTCAACGGTGAAGCCAATTCGCGGTCTCGACGGCCAGTAATTTAAAAAAAAGCCCACTTTAGTTACAACATCCTTTAATGGATTCATATTCCAGCTCGCACCGTGCCGAATCAGTCAGGCAGCAGAAAATACACCCTGTCAATTTCCTCCGCACGCAGTTAGAATGCTGCCCGTTTATCCTTTTGCGCCCGCGCGTGCTCATCAACAAGAAGGTCTGGTCATGACGTCTACTGCTTCATCTTCTTCCACATCTCTGTGCCACTCTCCCGTTGTGGTTGCTCTCGATTACGCCAGTCGCGATCGCGCTCTTGAGTTTGTCGATCGCATCGCTCCCAGCGACTGCCGCCTGAAGGTAGGCAAAGAGATGTTTACCCGTTTTGGGCCGCAGTTCGTGCGCGAGCTTCACCAGCGCGGCTTCGATGTGTTTCTCGATCTGAAGTTTCATGATATTCCCAATACCGCAGCCCATGCGGTGGCCGCGGCGGCCGATCTTGGTGTCTGGATGGTCAACGTTCACGCCTCCGGTGGTGCACGTATGATGAACGCCGCCCGCGAGGCGCTGGTGCCGTTTGGCAAGGACGCACCGCTGCTCATTGCCGTAACGGTTTTGACTAGCATGGAGGCCAGCGATCTGCTCGATCTGGGCATCAGCAGCACGCCTGCTGAGCACGCCGAGCGCCTGGCGCGCCTGACGAGGGAGTGCGGCCTGGATGGTGTTGTCTGCTCTGCGCAGGAGGCGGTGCGCTTCAAGAGCGAGCTGGGGCAGGCGTTTAAGCTGGTGACGCCAGGGATCCGTCCTCAAGGCAGCGAAGTGGGCGATCAGCGGCGGATTATGACGCCGCAGCAGGCGCTGGCGGCAGGCGTTGATTATATGGTAATTGGTCGTCCGGTTACCCAGTCTGCCGATCCAGCCCAGACCCTCAGCGAAATTAATGCCTCCCTGAAGCTGGAGGCATAATGAAGGACAGTAACAGCCGTTTAGTCTACTCCACCGAAACCGGGCGTATCGATGAACCTAAAGCTGCACCTGAGCGGCCAAAAGGCGATGGCATCGTGCGCATTCAAAAGCAAACCAGCGGGCGTAAAGGTAAGGGTGTCTGCCTGATTACCGGCGTAGAGGGCGACGATGAGGCGCTAAATAAGCTTGCTGCGGAGCTGAAGAAGAAGTGTGGCTGTGGCGGATCGGTGAAAGAGGGCGTCATTGAAATTCAGGGTGACAAGCGCGATCTGCTTAAAACGCTGCTGGAAGCCAAAGGCATGAAGGTCAAGCTGGCGGGCGGCTAACAGATAAATAAAAAGCCACGGCGATTGCTGTGGCTTTTTATTACGTTATTCAGATCTGCAAGAAAGTATTACGGCGTTATCAGAACGCGTTTTCAATCCTTGAAAGACCTGCTACGTCATATTATTAGTCCACCTGGTGACCAATAATACCACCCACCGCCGCGCCACCCAGGGTACCCAAGGTGCTGCCGTCGGTCAGGACAGAGCCACCGATCGCACCTGCGCCGGCACCGATAGCGGTGTTACGGTCGCGTTTAGACCAGTTGGAACAGGCGCTCAGAGACATTGCCAGTGTAACAGCCAGTACGACAGTTGCTGCTTTTTTGCTTGATAACATCATAATACTTTCTCCTGAAATTTCGATTCACGGAAAGAAATCTCTTTAAGTATAGTGTGGTTATGACACTCTAAAGTCTTTTTCCGTAAATTATGTTACACAGTTGTTACTGATAACCACGCTCAACTGAAGCGAGGCGGTAGTTACATCCTGTTATATCGCTGAACATAATTTTACTTCTTGCCTGTTGAACAGACAGGTAAAAAGTCTTAATTGAATCGTCAGAAAAGTCTCATAGATGAGGGAGATAGCCCACTTTCATGGGCTAAAAGCGTTAGCGCGTGCGGGGAGATTTAACAATATCGACATGCACGCCAGCCTGCTCCAGCTCGCGCTGCGTGGCTGCGTTAAGCTTGTCATCGGTGATCACCCTGTTAAAAGGGTGGTGCTGTCCAAGCGGGTAGGGATGAACTACACCAAATTTTGAGCTGTCGGTGAGAATAATGGCCTCACAGCCCTTTTCCAGCACGGCGTTCACGACGTCAGCGCGCATCATATCCCGGCCGGTAAAGCCGGTATCAGGCTGCCAGCCATCAATACCAATAAACGCCTTGCTGAAGTGTACCTGAGCAATATACTGGCGCGTCAGCGGCCCCACCATACTCTCGCTTTTCTTCTGATAGATGCCGCCGAGCAGGATCACTTCGCAGGAGGTCTCTTTAAGCAGATGAGCAATATAGCTGCTCACCGTGATTATAGTGATATCTTTCTGCTCAGCGAGGGTGCGTGCCAGTAGCGCATTGCTGCTGCCATTTTCAATAAATATCGTTTCACCGGGCTCCACCGTGGAGGCGGCAAATTCTGCCAGTTCGCGCTTCAGGGCAAAATTATTGAGCATGCGGGTTTCAACATCGTCGCTTTCCAGCGGGACCGCATAGCCATGGGTGCGGCGCAAATAGCTCTGCTTTTCCAGCGTATTCAAATCCTGACGGATGGTCACTTCCGATACGCCGGTTGTTTTAGCCAGATCGGTCACGCTGACCCGGCCTTTATCAATTACCATCTGCAAAATAATTTGTTGTCGGGAATTCATTGCGATTAAATTTCCCACGGCGTTTTAGGCAAATTTTGTCCTTGAGCCTGCTCGGCATCATTCTGCGCCAGCAGCTCTGCCTTAAGGATTTCAAGATTATGAATGGCAGAGTGGTAATCACCTGCAACCAGAATATCGAGCACGGTATCAATCCGTCCTGCCAGTTGCTTTGCGTCGATGTCAGCCATCATGTCACTCCTGATCAAAAAGGTAATAAATTTAATGATGCTAAAAATAGTGTAAAAAGAGAAGGAGAAAAAAATAAATCTCAAAAATGCATAAGCAAAGGATATTCGTCAATGGCTAACGCATTTTTCGCGTCTGGTAACGCTTGTACCAACGCTCAAAGGCGGCGGCAGGCATGGGCTTAGCAAACAGAAATCCCTGTCGTTCGTTGACGCCGTTTTTCGTCAGAAACGCATCCTCTTTGGCGCTCTCTACGCCCTCGGCAATGACCTGTAAATTTAGCGCCTGCGCCACGGCGACGATCGCCCGTACCAGCGACTGCGAAACCGGCTGCTTGTGCACGTCGCGCACAAACGACTGGTCAAGCTTGATGGCATCTATAGGGAAGCGTGCCAGCTGCGACAGCGACGAGTAGCCGGTACCAAAGTCGTCGAGATGCACCTGCGCGCCGAGGGCGCTAAACTGCTCAATCACCGACAGGGCTACCTCTTCGTTTTCAATCAGGCAGCTTTCGGTTAGCTCAACGTCAATCGGGCTATATTCAAAATGGAGATCGCTAAGCGCCTGTCTGAGATCGCTGAACAGGGTCTGGTCAGCTAACTGGCGTGCGGAGAGGTTCACCGCAACGCGTATGTTTAGCCCCTTGTCGCGCCATTTGGCAATCTGCTGCAGCACGTCCAGCATCACCCATCGCCCCAGCGGGACAATCAGGCCCGACTCCTCGGCATAGGAGATAAACTCCGTCGGGGCGATAAGGCCGCGCTCCGGCGATTGCCAGCGTACCAGCGCCTCCAGGCTGCGGATCTCGCCGCGCCAGGTTACCTTGGGCTGGTAGTAGATCACCAGCTGATTATCATCCAGCGCCTTGCGCAGGTTAGTATCGAGCCACAGATACTCAAAGACGCGCTGGTTCATCTCTGGTGTAAAGACACAAAACTTACCCCGGCCGTTCTCTTTGGCGGTATACATGGCGGTATCGGCGTTGCGGATGACAGTCTCCCGATCCTTGCCGTGCTGGGGGGCCAGCGAAATGCCCAGCGAGCAACCCGAGTAGACCTCGATAAGCCCGATGCGGAAGGGCTGGCGCAGCCGGTTTAAGATGCGGGATGCCATCGCCTCCAGTGCGCTCTGCGAGGTTTTAGTCGCCAGCACGATAAACTCGTCGCCGCCCAGCCTTGCCAGCACCTGGCCTTCGTCCAGGCAGCTTAAAATAGCCAGCGCCACCGCCTGCAACAGCTGGTCGCCAAACATATGGCCGTAGGCGTCGTTGACCTTTTTAAAATTATCGAGATCGAGATAGACGATACCCACCTGGCTATCGCCCCGTTTCGCAATGGCGTCGCTCGTCAGCTCGTTGATGGCATTGCGGTTAGGCAGGCCGGTGACAATGTCGGTATTGGCCAGCACGCGCAGACGCTCCTGGGCGCGGCGCTCTTCGGTAATATCGGTGCCGGAGCAGATAAGATATATTTCGTTTTTACCGCTGCCGCTGTGGACAAATTTATTGCGGAAGAGAAACAGCCGCTGTCCTTTACGGGTTTTAATCCAGCGTTCAACTTCGTACGAACTACCGCTCTGAAAAAAATTAGCGATGTTACGCCGCGCCGCGACGGCTTCTCTGGCGCTCATAAATAATTTAAAAACGTTCTGGCCAATAACCTCTGTTTCGCGCAGCCCGGTATATTCCTCACATAGCCGATTAAAGCGCTGAATATTGCCGTGGCGATCGAGAATAACAATTGCCGAGTGGGCTTCCGACACCACCTGTTCAGCAAAGGAGAGGCCCTGGACTAAATCCTGCGCTATGGGAGAGGTATCACTCCAGGAGGAGGCGGTACCTGTCCACTCAGTTTTACCGGTTTTTCTGCCAACCAGATGCAGGGTCACCTCGCGGTCTAACAGCGGCAAGGTGGTCGTTACGCTGGAGGTAATTACCGTCATCGCCCGGATCTGCTCGGCTTGCTCATCGTTAAGCGTTATTGTCTGGCTGGCTTCGGCATTTTCACTGGTGGCAAGATGTAGCGTATTGCTGTCAGCAGAGAGTCGCCAAAAGGGGCTATTTAAGCCCAGATAGCGGAACAGCCCCTTTTGATCCAAATCCTCTTTCATGTTTCCTCCTGTCCCACCCGACGCGCTACGTTCACCCATTTTAAAATCGACAACGTTAAGATCGACAAAGCCGCAAGCTTAATAACGGAACACACTGTTTTTACAGGCGATATTATAATATTTCTTCGTCAGCTAAAAAGCAGAATTAGTGAATATTTATTACAGGCAGGGAAGGGTAAAATGCTGTCGGCCGCGTATATTACGAGGCCGACAGGGCAGGGAGATAATTAGGCCAGCGGGCGGGCAATAACGCTGCGCGTCTCCATGCGTACTTCAGCGATAGTGACATCAATCACATCGCTAACTTTATACACGGTTTCGCCTTTAATCGTTACCGTGCCGCTCTCCTGACTACACACCATCTCATCGCGCACGGCATGCAGGAACGGAGCTGGAATAAACGCGACCGCGCCGTTATCCACCAGACGCACGCGCATACCGCCGCGGCTGATATCGATAATTTCTGCGGCAAAGCGGGTATCGGTGCCGGCTTTGTCTTTCAGGAAGCGCGCATACAGCCAGTCGCCAACGTCACGCTCCGCCATACGGTTGAGACGGCGACGTTCAGCCATTTGCACCGTGGCGTCATCCTGCGGACGAGCAATGGTTTCGTTCTTGATAATCGCCTTCAGCAGGCGATGGTTGATCATATCGCCATACTTACGGATAGGTGAGGTCCAGGTCGCGTAGGCATCCAGACCCAGACCGAAGTGAGGACCCGGCTCGGTGCTGATTTCAGCAAAGGACTGGAAGCGGCGGATACGGCTATCAAGGAAACCTGACGGCTGAGCGTCAAGCTCCCGGCGAAGCTTGCAGAAGCCTTCGAGGGTCAGCACCTCTTCGGCGTCGACGTGCATGCCGTGCGTTTTCAGCAGCGCGGCCAGCGCTTCGCCATTCGCCGGATCGATCCCGAGGTGAATGTTGTAGATCCCGAAGCCCAGCTTAGCGCGCAGCACGCGTGCCGCACAGATGTTGGCGGAGATCATTGACTCCTCCACAATGCGGTTAGCAATGCGGCGCGGCTCGGCCACGATATTCAGCACCTCGCCTTTTTCACCCAGCACAAAGCGGTAGTCCGGACGATCCTTAAACACCAGCGCGTGCTGGGTACGCCACTCGCTGCGGCTCAGGCAGACGCGGTGCAGGAGGCGGATCTGGTTGGCAATCGCCTCTGACGGCGGCTGCCAGCCCGCGTTGCCTTCCAGCCAGTCTGAGACCTCGTCATAGACCAGCTTAGCTTTGGATTCGATAGTTGCCGCGAAGAAGGTAATATCCTCTTCAATGGTGCCGTCGGCGGCAATGATCATGCGGCAGGCCAGCACGGGACGGACCTCCTGCGGACGCAGAGAGCAGAGGTCGTCTGACAGCTCGCGCGGCAGCATCGGGATGTTGAAGCCCGGCAGGTAGTTGGTGAAGGCGCGTACTTTGGCGATATCGTCCAGCTTGCTGCCCTCAGCGATCCACGCGGTGGGATCGGCAATGGCGACGGTCAGCTGCAGCTTATCGTCAGCCAGCGTTTCAACAAACAGGGCATCGTCCATATCTTCGGTGCTGGCGCTGTCGATGGTGACAAAGTCCAGGGCTGTCAGATCGACACGCTCCAGGCCTTCATCCAGCATATCGGTCGCCACACCGTTCGGTGCCTCTTTCTCCAGATTATGGCGGGCAAGGGTCACCCACCACGGAACGAAGTGGTCATCACCGAAGGTAATAAACTGCGTCAGCTCGGCGTAAAAGCCGCGATCGCCCTTCAGCGGATGGCGACGCATCTCGGCTACCGCCCAGTCGCCCTCTTTAAAATCATGCTCCACGCCGCGCATGGCCCGGCAGGGAATCGCCTCTTTCAGCAACGGATGATCCGGCACGATAGACAGACGATCGTCTTTTCTATGTACTTTACCGACAAAGCGCGACAGGAACTGCTCGACAAGCTCTTCCGGCTCGGCGGATTCACGATCTTTGTCACTGTGGATCACAGCGATCACGCGGTCACCATGCATTACCTTTTTCATTTGCGGCGGCGGAATGAAATAGCTTTTCTGGCCGTCAACTTCAAGGAAGCCAAAACCTTTTTCGGTGCCTTTAACGACGCCTTCCGCACGCGGCGTTTGGGAATGCAGTTGCTGTTTAAGCTGCGCTAGCAGCGGGTTGTCCTGGAACATAATTTTATATTTTCGTGGCCATAAGAGCGGCTGACAGTTTTACGCGATTCTGGGTGGCGCTTCAAGCGCTGTTTCGCGCTAATGCGTGTCGCCCAGCGCGATTTTAAGACGATTCAACCAGCCGCACAGGCCGCTCCACGCCAGCAGATTCACCGCCTGCTGCGGGGAAAGCCCCTGTTCAACGAGGGGAGTAAACTGGGCAGCGCTAAATCGGTCTGCCGCCCGGGTCAAAAGTTGTACCGACTGGATAACGGCCCGCGCCTGGGGATCGGCCTTGCTCCAGCTGTTTAACGCCCGTTCGCCGCTGCGCAACGCCGCGAGCGGCGCGTCGGGTAGGGCAGACGTCGCCAGAGTGTTAAAGCAGTCCAGGCTACCGTTAATCCGTGCCGTCAGCAGGGCCACCAGATCCACCAGTGCGGCATCGAGCGTGGCGCACAGCTCGCTCTGTACGATCTCCCCCAGCGCATTGAGCAAAGGGGGCTCGTGGGCCAGCACCGGAGCCAGCACCCTCAGGGCCGGCAGCGGCTGCCACTGGGCCAGCGCTTTCAGCTGGGCGGGGCTGGCAAAGTGTGGCTCGACGCTCGCAAGGCCTGGCGTCCAGCGGCTCTCAGAACGACTAAAAGGCTCTGCGGCAGCGTCCTGCTGCACATCCATGCCAGGCAGCCAGCGTACGGGCTGGCAGAGCAGGGCCTGAAACGCCGCAATGACCCGCGCCTGGAAACCAATGAAGCCGATAATCTGATCCATCAGCACGATATCCCATGTCGTTAACCCGACCTCTTCAAGCTGCTCCCGCGCCCGGGCGTCGATCACCTCGGGGGAGCTGGCGAGCTGTCTGGCGTACTGGGTGATCTGCGCCAGGCGATAGTTACTTTCCCGGGATGAGTCGGGGCCGGGCAGCGGCGCGAGGCGGGCGGCGTAGTGATTGCACAGACGCTGAACGCCGTAAACCTGGGCTACCGTGAGGGCCGTGCTCAGGCGATCGTAGGCGCTGAAGGTGCGTTGGCGGCTAACGGTGACGCTGCGGGGAAAAAGCCGGTCGTAGAGGGCGCGGGCAGGCTCCAGCCAGCCTTGACAGGGGGCGATGACATCGTCAGGCAGCACCAGATCCAGCAGAAAACGATCGGTGACGGTGGCGGCTTCGGGAACTAACGGTAGCGCTTGTGCCTGGCCGGTACTCGACTGGGTCTCATGATACCAGTGGCCTTTACCGGAAAAACGGCGTTGTTCCATGGGCTTTCCTTGATCTCAAAATGGCGATCAATATCCTGGCGTAACGCTAACGAGGGGAAAAATATTGTTAGGTGATAATAAATAGCGGAAAAGCATAAACAGCGGGGGAGACCCCTCCCAAACGGGAGGGGAAGGGAACGCTTACTTGAGTTCCAGTTCGTTCATTGCAGCGATGCTGAAACCGCCGTCAACGTGAACGACTTCACCGGAGATACCGCCGGAGAGGTTAGAGCAGAGGAAGGCCGCGGTGTTACCCACGTCTTCAATGGTAACGGTGCGACGGATCGGGGTGACCGCTTCGCAGTGCGCCAGCATTTTACGGAAGTCTTTGATCCCGGACGCGGCCAGAGTACGGATCGGACCAGCGGAGATGCCGTTCACGCGCACGCCTTCCGGACCCATCGCGTTCGCCATATAGCGCACGTTGGCTTCCAGAGAGGCTTTCGCCAGGCCCATCACGTTGTAGTTCGGAATAGCGCGCTCGGCACCCAGGTAGGAGAGGGTCAGCAGAGCAGAGTCCGGGTTCAGCATAGAGCGGCACGCTTTGGCCAGCGCAACGAAGCTGTAGGAGCTGATGTCGTGGGCAATTTTAAAGCCTTCACGGGTTACGGCGTTTACATAGTCGCCGTCCAGCTGGTCGCCCGGTGCAAAACCGATAGAGTGCACGAAGCCGTCAAACTTCGGCCAGCTTTTTGCCAGCTCAGCGAACAGGCCATCAATGCTTTCGTCTTTAGCAACGTCACATTCCAGAACGATGCTTGAACCCAGCTGCGCGGCAAACTCTTCAACACGGCCTTTCAGCTTGTCGTTCTGGTAGGTGAATGCCAGCTCAGCGCCTTCGCGATGCATAGCCTGTGCGATGCCGTATGCGATGGAGAGTTTGCTGGCAACGCCAGTCACCAGAATGCGCTTACCGGAAAGAAAACCCATAGCTCTAATCCTTATATTCATTGCTTGTTTTTTGCCTTGCAAATCATAGCTTTGCAGAAGGCATTTCAAAATCATTCGAAATTAGCTCGAAATTATATCCCACTCACTGCCCTTTGTGTCACGATATTTCTCAGACGTCTCCCTGGACTCACTTCCCAGAAGGTGTTGAGCAGACTCATTATTGCGCAATCGGGCGTGCAAACGTGCCGATAAAGTGCGCAACGCGTGAAAGGGCGGTGGGTCATTTTCCCTGATCAGTCCAGAAGGAATCCTGCCTTCGTCAAGTATATCACCCTGCACCATGTTCGCCTCATCCAACCAGAGACATAACGGCATCGCCATCATGGCACCCGTCTGAGTTTGTTCTACAAAAAGATGTGCTCTGTCTGTGCAATAATGGACATAAATCATTAGATGGAATGAAAGGTGATGGGCTTCCAATTTTGGTTCGTAGTATGTTCAATTTTCCTGACGGGCCCGCTTGCGTTTGTTCAATCGATCATCTTTTTGCGTCGAGGAATCTATACCAAAAGATTCAAGGGGAGCGATCGCAAGGAGTATATTCACAAGGAAACTAAACCTATTGAGTACTGGTTCAGCGTGATTGCTCAAATGATGGCAAGCCTTATGATGATCGGATTAGGTTTTTGCTTCCTGGATGAAATTCCCATCGTTAACCATTGGTACACTGAAATCCGCGCATCTGTTGCGGCGCTGGCTCTGTAGAAGCAGAGCCAACGGCAGCTATGAGCGAAAAGCGGATAAACTTATCAAAGCCAGCCTGTTTCATCGCATCATCACCCGTATCCTGAAGCATTAACTGTGCCCCCTCCAGGACCGTTGACTTTTCTCCTCTGCACCAGATAAACCCGAATCCAGCTTGATACTGATCAAAAAATACAGTTTTAAGCCAATGAAAAAAATAGTAATTCTTGAATGCTGACAAAACATTGGGAGAGTAGTGTTGATTATTAGACGATCGGTCAATATTATTTATTAACGACTTAATGACTGAACGGTAAATGACCAGACAGATGAGGTGAAAGTGTTTAAATCTTTACTAATCAACAAAACAGATGAACGCTACAGTGCGCAACTTGCTGAAATCGCTGAAAGTGAGCTGCCGCAGGGGGATGTGGAGGTCAATGTTGACTATTCATCCGTCAATTACAAAGACGCACTGGCTATTACCGGCCGGGGGCCTATTGTCCGTCACTTTCCAATGGTGCCTGGAATTGATTTTGCCGGTACGGTGACCGCCAGTTCTCATCCAGAATATCAGGTCGGAGATAAGGTTCTCCTGACCGGCTGGGGTGTAGGGGAAAAACACTGGGGTGGGCTGTCCGAAAAAGCACGGGTAAAAGGAGACTGGCTGACGCCGCTCCCGACTGGCGCAAACAGCAAACACGTGATGGCAATCGGAACAGCTGGCTTTACCGCGATGCTGTGTGTCGACGCGCTCCTGAATCATGGCGTTAAGCCTGAAGATGGACCGGTACTTGTTACCGGTGCCAGCGGAGGTGTCGGGAGTATTGCGGCCATGATCCTTGCGTCGATGGGTTACCGCGTAACCGCCTCTACTGGTCGCCCGGATGAAGCCGCCTGGCTCTATAAAACAGTCGGTGTAGACGAAATTATTAATCGTTCCGAGCTTTCCTGCCCCGGAAAACCGTTACAGAAAGAACGCTGGGCTGCCGCCATTGATACAGTCGGTAGCCACACGCTCTGCAATGCCTGTGCCGGGGTGCGGTACGGCAGTATTGTTGCAGCCTGCGGCATGGCACAGGGTATGGAGCTGATGGGTAATGTGGCTCCGTTTATCCTGCGTGGCATCACGCTTAAAGGGATTGACAGTGTCATGTTTGCGAAAGAAAAAAGAGCAGCGATCTGGCAGCAGGCGGTTCAGTATTTACCAGAGTCCAGACTGGATAGTCTGACCACCGTTTACCCGCTCAGTGATGCCATTAATGTGGCCGAAAAACTTCTGAGTGGCGGAATTCGCGGCCGGGCAGTAATCCAGTGTAGCTAATGAGATGGAAGCCAGGCTCAGTCTGGGTTTGATACTTGTTATTAAGGGGCCGCGGCCCCTCTTTTTACTTTTCAGCCGTCACTTCCTGCGACGGCTGATAGCGTACTGAAGTTTTGAAGTAGCTCCAGAAGTCGTACACAGGCTGGGTTGAACAATAAAGTTTGGCGCGCATTACGGCGCCTTCCCAGCCACTCCAGAAAATGGACGCCAGTTGTGTATTATTCATATCTGAGCAGATTTCGCCCGAAGATAACGCGTCGGACAGACAGGTCGCCACAAGTGCCTGCCAGCGCTCAAGTATATCCTGTAGCTGTTTAATAAAGGATAGTGGAAGCCCCGGACTCTCCTGCATCATATTGCCAACCAGACAGCCCCGGGTGAAATTGTACTTTTTAATGCCGTAGCAGGCATCGTCGATAAAATTTTCCAGGCGCATCAGTGGTGTACAGGATGAATCATGCAGATGTTTTTTGAGTTTATGCACAAAGAAACTGTCATAAGCATTCAGAACGGTCTGAGCATACTCTTCTTTGCTTTTGAAATAGTAATAAAATGAGCCTTTAGGGACACTGGCATTTTTGACAATGGCATCAACTCCCGTCGAAAGAAAACCATTCTGCGTAAGCAGTTCAAGTCCGCTACGGATCAGGTCTTTACGGGTATCTGCGTAGGTACTCTCTGTCTTTCGTGGCCTTCCCCGCCCGCGACTTTCGCCAGTCATGACTCATCTCCTGCATTTTATTAACGGAAAAGAATAAGTGATTTTGTGCGGGAGCTTCAATCAGTTTATCCATGCGGTGACGAGGTGGTCGCATATGCCGACTGGACAGTGGCATTGCCTGTTGCCAAAACGCCATCGCAGGCCGTTCAAGTAAACCTACTAATCCAGTGCAATGGCGAATTCGCTATATCTGCTTCTGGAACAAAGCGGAAATACTAACTGCGTTTAAGGTCCGCTGTGAGCGAAGAGCGGACATAAGTCACTCAACAGAAGGAATGGGATTTATCAGGATATGAGGTTTCATTGCGGTCATGAGCTCTGAGAATATCTTCTCTGAGGCTTTCTCTGAAGCGCCGCTTTGGGAGGACTGCAGGCAGGCGAAACCCGAGCGGATAATTGCGTTAACAGTCTGTCTGTTGAATGTCGTGTCAACGTTGCACTCTTCCAGATATAACTCAGTGGTTTCTTCAAGCAGTATCTCAATGATTTCAAGCTGTCGCGCCAGTAACGCGGGGGTTTTACGAATAAAGGCCTGTACCTCTCCGCCTCCGGGTTCAGCACAGTTCACCGCAAATTCATTAAGCGCGTATTTGAGGGCTTCCCAGATGTCCTCTGAAGCCAAAAGCTCTCTGAACCGGTTCAAAAAGCGGCTTTTAAAAAGATGAACAGAATCCAAAAGAACATCTTCTTTAGTAGGGAAGTATCTAAAGTAGGAACGCTTTGACATCCCCACGGCATGAGCAATCATTTCTACCGTGGTTTTTTCGTAGCCGTATTGCTGAAAAAGCTCAAATGCAGAAGCAGCAATCTGTTCTTTTATGGCCTTTCGGGCCAAAGCGCGTGTATTCATATTTTTAAATTATCTGGATTAAGGTTAGCTCAGTTCGGTACAGGTTAAGGAAAGAGTCCACCTGAACTGTCCGGTGGACTTCAGGATATCACAGGGTAAGAAGGCTCAGGTAAATTACAGCCGTTTAACCCAGATTCTGGCGAACCCATTCATCCATTTTTGTGCCCGGCCGCCCCAGTACTTTCTGAACATCATCTTTGACCACAGCCTGATAGGCCAGTCGTCCTTCGGCGGCCAGTTCCATCGTAATGGCAGCACTCTGCATGTAGTAACGGGACCCTGTATCCTCAATTGAAGAAAGATAAGACCGCTGGCCTGCCGGCTCAATTGGCTCGTATTTTATTGCCTTTCCAAGATGTCTGGACAAAATATCTGCCACTTCTGTTCCACGGAGAACTTCAACGCTCAGGTGGTAATCCTGCCCGCCATGCTTTTGCGGTCCTTCACGCAAGACCGCCGCGGCTACGGCGGCAATATCGGCAGTACAAACCCAGCCGACAGGAACGTCACCAGGATAGCCCATAAACGACCCCGTTTCTTTAACTGATGGAGTTCGGGCCAGTATCGCATCTGTGATAATGTTCGGGTGAAGGTGAGTCCAGGCTATGCCGCTTGCCTGAATGTAGGTTTCGATTAAGTCATGCCATACGAAGTGTGGCTGAATATCCCGACGGGATGTGAAAACACCCAGATGGACGATGTGTTTTACGTCCGCATCAACTGCGGCATCAACAAGTTTTTTGCTCTGATAGAGCATATCCGCCGTATATCCTGTTAGCAGAAATACCCTGTCGACGTTCGCTAAAGCTGGAGCAAACGTCTCAGGATCGTTAAGGTCCAGTGTTATTGCATTCCGCCCTTCGTTCTGCCATTTCCTGGTTGTTTCCGGTCGACTGGATGACAGTATGACCTCAACGCCATCGCTGTTTTTGTCGAATTCTGCCACTACCTTTGAACCCACAGAGCCGGTAGCTCCTAAAACTAAAACCCTCTTACCCATATTCGTGTCTCCATTAGCGTAATGTAGTTCGGCACATACATTACAGCACGTATAGTCACCAAATGCACATTATGACACCAAGTGACATTTTTAGAGATTTTACACTTTTATTGCTTAGGGGGGCCTAATGCTGTACTCCGCTAAGCAACGTCCGCTTCTGGCACTAAGCGGACATTGACAAACTGATGGCCCTCACGAGCAAACTAAACAGACCTGGAAAGGAAGCGCTGTGTTTTACCGGGCAGGGGAGTCAGAAGGTCAGGCAAATGAAGCGCGAAATGTTTTCGCCGCAGTACACCATGCGGTGGGCAGTTCAGCCGAACGTGCGGGCCAAATAAAGCCTGTTCCGCCGTGATTGCCCATCTGAAATGGGCAAATAGCACGTGTCGCCATATGTGTTAATCCGACCACCCTAAAGCGTGGCGCTAGCGGTCTTTTCGCCAGGCATCCGCCGTCAGCGCCTCGCCAAAATGGCCGGCAATCAGGCGTCGGGTCAGCTCGTGCAGCGGGGCGGCCAGCACGTCAGCAGTACTGCCACGCTCAACCACTTCGCCCTGGTGCATCACGATGACCTGGTCGCTGATGTGTTTCATCATACCGATATGCTGAGTCACGTAGATATAAGAGATACCCTGTTTCTCCTGCAATTCCAGCATCAGGTTAATTAATTGCGAACGCATCGACATATCCAGCGACGCCAGGGCTTCATCCGCGACGATCACCTTCGGACGCAGGATCAGGGCGCGGGCCAGCCCCAAACGCTGTTTCTGGCCGGGGGCAAGCATATGGGGGTAGTAGCTGACGTGATCCGGCAGCAGCCCGACCATGCGCAGGGTCTCAATCACCCGCTGACGTCGTGCCTCAGGCGGCAGATCGGTATTCAGGCGCAGCGGGAAGTCGAGGATCTGCGAGATGCGCTGGCGCGGGTTCAGCGAGGTCGAGGGATCCTGAAAAATCATGCGGATGCGCTGGCTGCGAAACGAGTAGTCGCCATAGTGCAGGGGGCTATCGTCAATCAGCAGCTCGCCGGTGGTCGGCTCGATCATGCCCGCCAGCATCTTCGCCAGCGTCGATTTACCAGAGCCATTCTCACCAATGATCGCCAGAGTCTGCTTCTCTCGCAGGGTAAAGCTCAGCGGCTTAACCGCCTCTACCGTCTGGCGGTGGAACCAGCCGGTGCGGTAGCGGAAGGTTTTACTCAGGTTGCGTACTTCCAGCAGGGTGTCGACCATCTCACTCCTTCTCCATATTCAGCGGGAAATGACAGGCAAAGAGGTGATTTTTGGGTCCGGCCAGCAGGGGACGCTCAATGCATTTACGCTGGGCGTAGGGGCAGCGCGGCCCAAGACGGCAGCCAATCGGCAGATGCTCCAGCAGCGGGATCGCTCCCGGCAGCGTGTTCAGGCGGCTTTTATGCGGCATGGCGCTGCCAAAGTCAGGAATAGCGCGGATCAGCGCCTGAGTATAGGGGTGATGCGGCGTGGCGATCAGCTCCTCGCTCGGCGCGGTCTCTACGGTCTGGCCGCAATACATCACGTTGACCTTGTCTGCCCACTGGCTCAGCATCTGCAGATCGTGGCTGATCAGGATAATGGTGGTGTTGTTGTTTTGGTTGAGCCGGGTCAGCAGACGGAAAATCTGCGCCTGGGTGGTGGGCTCCATGGCGTTGGTCGGCTCATCGGCGATCAGCAGGCGCGGCTGGTTCGCCAGCGCAATGGCGATCATCACCTTCTGACACTCGCCGTCCGTCAGCTCGTAAGGGAAGCTGCGCATTGCATCTTTATGATCGCGAATGCCGACGCGGTGCAGGAGCTCAATGGCGCGCCGTTTCCGCCAGCCCATGCGTTGCCACCAGCGGCCTTTATAGGTCCAGGCCGGAATGTTCTGCATCAGCTGTTTACCGATGCGCTCCGACGGATCGAGACAGGACTGCGGCTCCTGAAAAATCATCGATACGTTATGACCGAGGATTTTCCGCCGCTCGCGCGCCGAGAGGCGCATCAGATCGACGTCGTCAAAGCGCATTCGGTCTGCGGTGACCCGCCAGTTATCTTTGGTCACGCCGCAGATCGCTTTGGCTATCAGGCTTTTGCCCGAGCCGGATTCGCCCACCAGACCGCGGATTTCGCCTTCGGCAAGGGTCAGCGTGACGCGATCGACGGCCCTGACCCAGCCTTCGCTGGTCTTGACCTCAATGGTCAGATTACGAATATCAAGTAGCGGCACTATTCCACCCCCGCATTGACCGCACGGCGGATCCCGTCGCCCAGCAGGTTAACCAGTAACACGCTTACCATGATCGACACCCCCGGCAGCATCACTGTCCAGGGCGCGACGTAGATCAGCTCCAGCGCGTCGCCCAGCATCGCTCCCCACTCCGGAGAGGGCAGCTGCGCGCCGAGATCGAGAAAGCCCAGCGCGGCAATGTCGAGGATCGCCATCGAGAGCGCGCGGGTGATCTCGGTCACCAGGCCTGCGGTCATGTTCGGCAGTACCGCAAACCACAAAATATTGAGCGTCGTCGCGCCGTCCAGCCGCGCGGCAACCACGTACTCTTTCTCCAGCTCGTCGTGCACCATGCTATAGACCGAGCGTACCATCCTCGGCAGCAGCGCCAGCCAGACGGCGAACATAGCATGAGAGAGGTGTGGCCCGGCAAAGGCCACCACGATAATGGCCAGCAGCAGAGAGGGAATGGAGAGCAGCGTATCGAGCACATGGTTCAGCACCGCTGAACGCAGGCCGTGCGTTGCCCCGGCCACGACGCCCAGCACCAGGCCGCAGATCGTTGCCGCCAGGGTAACGACAAACGCACCGCCTACCGTTGGCGCCGCGCCGCTGAGCAGGCGGCTAAGCACGTCCCGGCCAAGGTCATCCGTGCCGAGGAAGAAAGAGACATCCCCATAGCGCGACCACGAGGGCGGCAGCAGCTGGTAGCCGAGGAACTGCTGATCGATGCCGTAGGGCGCAAACCAGCGGCCAAAAATACAGAGCAGCACCAGCCCGGCGCAGCCGTACAGACCAATCATGGCAGTGGTATCGCCATAGAACTTGCGCCAGACCGTGCGCAGCGCGCCGGGGGTCTGCTTCTCGTTATAGACGTTATCGGAGGGCATACCACTCCTTATGTTTCAAAGGGTTCGCCAGCGCGCCCAGGATGTCAGAGAGAACGTTAACAATAATCACCAGTGCGCCAATCACCATCACCCCGGCAGAGATAGCCGCATAGTCCTGCTGGCGGATGGCATTGATCACCCAGCGCCCCAGCCCAGGCCAGCTAAACACCATCTCGGTGATCATCGCCAGTGTTAGCATCGTGGAAAACTGTAGCCCCAGACGGGGGATCACCGGCGGCAAGGCGTTGTGCAGCACGTGGCGGCGCAGAATGCTCAGACGCGATAGCCCACGCGTAGCGGCGGCCTTGATGTAGTTCTGCTCAAACACCTCGATGGTGCTGAGGCGCATCAGGCGGATCACCTCGGTGGTCGGCGCGACCGCCAGGGTCAGCACCGGCAGCACCATATGCCGCAGCGCGCTGATGATCATCTCCTCGCGCCATATCGACTCTGACAGCCAGGCGTCAATCAACGCAAAGCCGGTGACCGTTTTGACCTCATACAGCAGATCGAAGCGGCCCGATACCGGCAGCCAGCCCAGCGTCAATGAGAAAAAGAGGGTCAGCAGCAGCGCCAGCCAGAATATAGGGATCGAGAAACCAATCAGGGCCAGGGCGCTGATGAACTTGTCCTGCCATTTGCCGCGCATAATACCGGCCATCATGCCCACAGGAATACCCACGACCAGCGCGAAGCCAAAGGCGAGAATACAGAGCTCCATGGTGGCCGGGAAGACCTCCTTAAGCTGCTCAGAGATCAGCTGGCCGTTAATGCTGGAGACACCGAAATCCCAGTGCAGTACCCCTTTGAACCAGAAGAACCAGGCGTTCCACAGGGATGCTCCCTGCAGTGGCGCGTGAGGGGTAAAGTAGCTCAGGCTAAAGCCTACAAAGGTCAGCAGAAAGAGCGTGACCAGCAGCAGCAGCAGGCGGCGCAGGGTAAAGATGATCATGGTTGCTTCACCTCTTCTTTTTGCGGTTCGCGCGAGACGCCGGCAAACGAGGCGTTGCCAAACGGGCTCAGAACAAGACCTTTAATATCGTAGCGGTAGGCCTGCAGGCGCAGGGAAGAGGCCAGCGGCAGCACCGGCAACTCGCGAGCGAGGATCGTCTGCGCCTCATCGTAGGCTTCAATGCGCGATGCCAACTGCTGGGAGGTCAGCGCTTTCTGCAATATGGTATCAAACTCCCGGTGGCACCAGTGGGCAAAGTTCGTTTGCGACTCAATGGCGGCGCAGCTAAGCAGCGGACGGAAGAAGCTGTCCGGATCGTTGCTGTCCGTCGACCAGCCGGAGAGGGTCAGGTCATGATTCATATCCATCAGCCTCGCTTCCTGGAAACGCCCCTCGACGGGAACGATCATCACCTTAACGCCGACCTGAGCCATATCGGCCTGGATAAGTTCGGCGGTTTTCAGCGGGCTGGGGTTCCACGCCTGGGAGCTGGTCGGCACCCATAGCTGCAGGGTCATGTTCTCCAGCCCCAGCGCGGCCAGCTGCTGTTTGGCTTTTTCCGGGTTGTATTCAGTGATCTTCGCCTCGCTGTCATAGGCCCAGGAGGCTCGAGGCAGGATCGAGGCGGCGGTCTCTGCCGTGCCGTAATAGATCGACTGCATCAGACGCTGGTTGTTGATCGCCAGCGCCAGCGCGTGACGGACGGCTGGGTTATTCAGCGGCGCTTTGTCGGTATTAAACGCCAGATAAGCGATGTTCATCCCCGGGCGCAGGGTCAGACGCAGGCGCGGATCGTCGCGTAAAATCGTCAGCTGGCTGGCGGCAGGCCACGCCAGCACATCACACTCGCCGGTCAGCAGCTTTGATAGCCGCCCGGTTCCCCCGGAGCCGAGATCGACCACCACCTGCGGCATCAGCGGCTGGCCGCGCCAGAACTGCGGGTGGCGCTGGAGACGGATATACTGGCCGGTGCGGTACTCGGCAAGCTGGAACGGACCGGTGCCTACCGGCTGGCGATCCAGTAGCTCCTGACGATCGCGCTTAGCCAACTGGTCTGCGTACTCAGCCGACATCACTGAGGCGTAGTGCGTTGCCAGATGCCACAGGAACGAGGCGTCCGGCTTTTTCAGGCGAAACTCCACCGTGCGACTGTCCAGCTTGCGTACGCTTTCTACCGAGTCAGCAAACTGTAAGCTATCAAAATAGGGGAAGCTGCTGCCGTTGACGTTATGCCAGGGGTGGCGGCGATCGAAAATGCGCTGGAAGCTAAAAACGACGTCGTCGGCGTTGAGCGCCCGGCCCGGGGTAAACCACGGCGTTTTTTGAAAAGCAACGTTGCTCCGCAGGCGGAAACGGTAGGTCGCGCCGTTATCCAGCACCTCCCAGCTCTCTGCCAGCTCGGGTACCAGACGATAGGTGTAAGGATCCACATCCAGCAGGCGATCGTAAAGCTGGGCTGCCAGGGTATCCACAATCAGACCGCTGCTCGCTTTTTGCGGATTGAAGGTATTAACCTGGCCATTGACACAGTAGACAAAACCGCTTTCACGAATATCCGCCGCAGCGGGATCCACAGGCGCAGCCTGGACGTGTCCGCTTAATAGGCCGACTGCCATGAGCAGGGAAGATATAATCAGGCGCATAATTTCTTTAACTGTAAGACCGATTTACAAAGTGTATCGCACTTAACAGGCTCACGTAAAAATGTCTGCGGGTAAGCGGCGTAAAAGTCGTCAATCAGGCTGTTTTCGTATGCGGCTTAGGCTAAACAGGAGGGCCAGCACGGTCGCCAGCACCGCAATCCACAGGCTCAGGCGAACCGCGCCTGCCGCCTGAGCGCCAGCGGGTGCCAAGACCGCCAGGATGACGCCCACCAACGCCCCGCCCAGACACTGCCCGAAAGTACGCATAATGGCCAGTACGCCTGAGGCATAGCCGCTGTTCTCCCGCGAGGCGTTTGCCAGCATCTCACGATTGTTGGGACTTTGAAAAAAGCCGAAGCCGAGTCCGCAAACCAGGCTGCGGATGCCAATATCCCATGCCTGGGCCTGGTCAGGAAGCAGCGCCAGCAGCGTTAACCCCAGCGTAAAAATCCCTAAACCAAGCGTAGAGATCAGCGCGGCGGGGTAGCGATCGGCAAGACGTCCTGCATGGGGCGCGGCCAGCATAATACCCAGCGGCCAGGGGGTGAACAGCAGCGCCGAGGTAAAGACGCTGTAGCCGTACACGCTTTGAAACAGGAAGGGCAGAGCAATAAACGTCATCCCCTGGCTCACGAATGAGGCCAGCGAGGTGAGCGCCGCCAGTGAAAAGCGCGCCGAGGCAAAGAGTTCCAGCGGCATGAGCGGCTGTGGCGCACGACGCTGACGCCCGATAAACAGCAGCCCGGCGGCCATCGCCACGCCACCATAGCCTGCTGCGATCCACAGCTGTGTTTGCGGCGAGCCGGGCCGGGAGAAGGCGTTTGCCGCCATAATGAATCCGCCCAGCATCAGCGCTGACAGCGCCGCCCCGGCGATATCAAAGGGGCCGCGTCCGGGCGTGCTGTTATTGGGGATCGCCTGCAGCGTCAGCGTTAGCGCGATTGCTCCCAGCGGGATATTAATGGCAAACAGCCACTGCCAGCTCAGCGCTTCCAACAGCGTACCGCCCAGCACCGGCGCGATAGCCGTGCTGGTGGCGATGAGCAGGGCGTGCAGACCCAGAATACGCCCCAGCAGGCGAGTAGGGAAAACAGAACGCAGGATCGCTGGAGCAATACTTAAGGTCGCTGCGCCGCCAATCCCCTGCACGATGCGCCAGCCTGTCAGCGTCGAGAGCGAAGAGGAGAGGGCGCAGCCCAGCGAGGCCAGCGTAAACAGGCTCAGTCCAAAGGCAAACAGGGTGCGAAAGCCAACGCGGCGGGCAAGCGCGGCAAAAATTGCCAGCGTCATCGCGGCCGATAGCAGATAGCCATTGGCGACCCACACAGCGGACTGAGCAGGTACCGCCAGCGCATGGGCGATGGGCGGCAGCGCAACGTTGACGATGGCCCCGTCAAACACGGCCATGGTGGTGCTGGTCATCACCGCAGCCATCGTCAGGGCCCGTTCGCGCCCGGCTAAACCTTCATCCCCGGGTCTTGTAGAGAAAAGCTCCACGCTGTTCACCTCTTTTATATTTCTGCCTTCGATCTGTAAAGCGTAATCAGAGTTGAGGTCTGGCGGAAGACGCAGCGTTTGCACTAATAACCTGCACCAGACGCCTTCCCTCAAACCAAATCAGCAGAGTAAGATACATGTATGAACGTACCCGATCTGAACCTGCTTATCGCTCTCGACGCGCTGCTGGCTGAAGCCAGCGTAGCGGGGGCTGCGCGTCGTTTAGGGCTGAGCGCATCGGCGATGAGCCGTACGCTCAGCCGCCTGCGCGCGACCACCGGCGATCCGTTGCTGGTGCGCGCTGGCCGCCACATGGTGTTAACGCCGCATGCAGAAGCCATTCGCGAACGCACGCAGCACACGCTGTTTGACACCCTGACGCTGCTGAGACCCTCTCCGGCCGAACTGGCGTTGTCGACGCTGGAGCGCACGTTCGTGCTGCGCACTAACGAGGGTTTCATTGAGGCCTTTGGTCCAACGCTGATTGTGGCGGCGGCGACGTGCGCACCGCACGTGCGTCTGCGCTTTGTTGCCCGCGCCGAAAAGAGCGCAAAGGCGCTGCGTGAAGGGCTGGTCGATCTCGAGGTAGGCGTGCTCGGTGAGATGGGCCCCGAGATCCGCATTCAGACGCTGTTTCGCGATCGTTTTGTCGGCGTGGTGCGCCCCGGACATCCGCTGGCGATGCTGCCGGAGGTGGGCATCAGTGACTATCTTGCACATGGCCACGTGGTCGCCTCCCGTAGGGGGCACACCGCTGGGCCGGTGGATATGGCGCTGGCTGAGCGGGGGCTTGAGCGGACTATCGCTGCTGTTGTACCCGGCTTTCCCGCTGCGCTGGCGGTGGTTCAGGCCTCCGAACTGGTGGGGCTGATCCCCGCCTCGTTTCTTATCCATCAGCCTGCCGCAGCGTATAGCATGTTTGAACTGCCGGTAAAGGTGCCTGGCATTACGCTCTCCCAGATGTGGCATCCGCGCGCTGAGGCCGATCCGGCGCACCGCTGGCTGCGGCAGTTTGTGCTGGAAGTCTGCCGTAAGCACGCCCCGGCTCCCCATCAGTGATTGGCGAGCGTCGTGCATTGGCATACTATAGTGGCATACTTTCGTTATCGTAAGGATTGCCCGTCATGGCTATCATTCCTAAAAACTACGCCCGTCTGGAGTCAGACTACCGGGAAAGGGCGCTGAAGATTTATCCGTGGGTATGCGGGCGCTGCTCGCGTGAATTCGTTTACTCGAACCTGCGCGAGCTAACGGTGCATCATATCGACCACGATCACACCAATAACCCACCGGACGGCAGTAACTGGGAGTTGCTGTGCCTCTACTGCCACGATCACGAGCACTCGAAATATACCGAGGCCGATCAGTACGGTACAACCGTGGTTGCGGGAGAAGACGCACAGAAGGATGTGGGCGCGGCAACCTATAATCCGTTCGCTGACTTGAAAGCGATGCTTAACAAGAAGTAATGCCATGAAGACAGATCGCCGTGGGGCGGCTGTCTTCAACTTCCCTATCTCCTGACCTCCTCCGATTAGGACTTTGGCTTAATCTGCTGCCTTATATCATTGTTCCACTATACTGAACTGACCATTGCAGTTGTAATTAAATAAGAAACTGCGCACGGTTAATTACCTCGTATAACCCTACCCATGGTCATCAGGAGAACAATATGCAGAAGAGCACAACCTTGAAAGGGCTACTCGCCGTATCAGCAGTCGTCGCTATGTTCAGCACTGCTGGCGTGCAAGCCCAGACGCAGCCCAGCGTGGCGCAGAAAGATGCCGCAGGCCAGACCGGCTCGAATGCTAAACTCAGCGCCGGTGATGAAAAAGCGGTGAAGGACATGGCGCAGGCCAATATCAATGAAATTGCCGCCGCCAAGATCGCACTAAACAAGGCCAAAAGTAGCGACGTCAAAGCCTTCGCTCAGAAGATGGTTGACGATCACGGTGCTGCCTTGACTAAGGTACAGACCGTGGCTGAGCAAAAAGGCGTGACGCTGCCGACTGAGCCGGACGCCATGCACAAGGCCATGGCCGCCAAGCTGGAAAAGCAGAGCGGCGACGCATTTGACAAAATGTATATGGAAAACGCCGGCACCAAAGATCACCAGATGGTGCTGTCGAAGCTGCAGAGTGATGCCAAAATGATCAAGGATCCGGATGTGAAGGCGCTGGCCGACGCGCATACGCCGGTGGTTGAGCAGCATCTAAAATCCGCCCAGCAGATGTCTGAAGATAAGTAACTGGGTAGTAGCCATCTACCAGTACGTTATGCGGCGTGCGCCGCAACAGGTTGAAAACAGATAGAGTAGAATAGCCGTGGCGCTTGAGGCTTTTTGCCTCATAACGTAGAAGCGGTAAAGATGTGCTGAGGCAGAAAGAAGAAAGCCCCGAAGGTCATTTTTCAATTAACCAACGAGGCCGACTCTATGTCTAGACAACATCAGAGTAGCCGTTTACCCGCCGCAAGGCAAGGAGAAGAAGGCTATGAAGCTGCCATGGAACGCTCTCATCTGGTGCGTATTAATAGTGTGCTTAACGCTGCTGGTATTCACCTGGCTGACGCGAAAATCACTGTGTGAAATTCGCTACAGAGATGGGAGCAGGGAGGTGGCTGCTTCGATGGCTTACGAATCCGGTAAGTAGCAACTTGGGGCGGGGGCAACCCCGCCTTTTCATCACTGATGGTGCCGGGCATTGCAAGCGCCTTTATAAGAGGCTGTCAGCTTAGGCTGGCAGTCTCTTTTTTGTTCTATCTATCCCGCGTGCTACAGCCCATGCTTTTTCAACAGCGCTCTCAGCTGGTGGTAGGTCAGACTAAGCAACTCTGCGGCGCGCTTCTGGTTAAATTTAGCCTGCTGTAGCGCTGCCTCCAGCAGGGTCTTCTCCTGCTCAGTCTGGAACTGGCGCAGATCAAGCGGCAGCCCTGGTGCGGGGGAGAGCGCTTCTGCAACCGGCTCGGGAGAGGCGGTGCGCTGGAAAGGATCGATAATAATCTCATCCAGCGCCACCTCGCTGGTGCCGTGGCGGTAGACCGAGCGCTCTACTACGTTCTTCAGCTCGCGAATATTACCCGGCCAGCGGTAGTCCAGCAGCGTCTCCCTGGCGCGTTCGGTAAAGCCGGGAAACAGCGACAGCCGCAGCTCGCGGCACATCTGGATCGCGAAGTGCTCTGCCATCAGCATAATATCGCTCTGGCGCTCGCGCAGGGGCGGGAGCTGCACCACGTCAAAGGCTAACCGATCAAGCAGATCGGCCCGGAACGTGCCGTCGCGTACCATTTCAGGCAGATCGGCATTGGTAGCGCATACCAGCCGAACGTTGACCTGCAGCGGCTGGCTGCCGCCGACGCGCTCCAGCTCGCCGTACTCAATCACCCGCAGCAGCTTCTCCTGGACCAGCATCGGGGCCGTAGCCAGCTCGTCGAGAAACAGTGTGCCACCGTCGGCGCGCTCGAATCGGCCAGGATGACGACGCTGCGCCCCGGTAAAGGCCCCGGCTTCATGACCAAACAGCTCGGTGTCCAGCAGGTTTTCATTAAGCGCAGCGCAGTTCAGCGAGATAAACGGCCCGTCCCAGCGTCCGGAGAGAAAGTGCAGACGGTTGGCGATCAGCTCCTTGCCCGTTCCGCGCTCGCCAATAATCAGCACCGGTTTATCCAGCGGGGCGAGGCGTGAAACCTGCTCCAGCACTTCCAGAAAGCTGTTGGCCTCGCCGAGAAGATTATCCTTGTATTCCGCCATGATGAAATTCGCTATTAGTTAGTGTTATTCACCACTGTAGTCCAAAATGCCGCAGCGGTAAAATTAATCAACTCTTTTACAATCAATAAGATGAAAAGTTGGCACGGGTCTTGTATTAACTAATCAGCAGGGCTTAGCCCGATTACATAAAATATGAGGATTACATTATGGGTATTTTTTCTCGTTTTGCCGACATCGTGAACGCCAACATCAACTCTCTGCTGGAGAAGGCGGAAGATCCACAGAAACTGGTGCGCCTGATGATTCAGGAGATGGAAGACACTCTGGTTGAAGTGCGCTCTACCTCTGCACGTGCGCTGGCTGAAAAGAAACAGCTGTCGCGTCGTATTGAGCAGGCCACCGCCCAGCAGGCGGAATGGCAGGAGAAAGCTGAACTGGCGCTGCGTAAAGAGAAAGAGGACCTGGCCCGCGCTGCTCTGATTGAAAAACAGAAGCTGACCGACATCATCACCACCCTTGAACAGGAAGTGATTCTGGTTGATGAAACGTTGGCCCGCATGAAAAAAGAGATTGGTGAGCTGGAGAACAAACTCAGCGAGACCCGTGCGCGTCAGCAGGCACTGACCCTGCGTCACCAGGCCGCCAGCTCTTCCCGCGACGTACGCCGTCAGCTGGACAGCGGTAAGCTGGACGAAGCCATGGCACGTTTTGAATCCTTCGAGCGTCGTATCGACCAGATGGAAGCCGAAGCGGAGAGCCACGGTTTTGGCAAGCAGAAGTCGTTGGACCAGGAGTTTGCCGAGCTGAAAGCGAGCGATGAAATCAGCGAGCAGCTGGCGCAGCTGAAAGCCAAAATGAAACAAGATATTCAATAATAACAAACGATGAACACTACCGGGCGGCGTCCATTTATGCCGCCCCTCATCTGTAAGGAGTACACATGAGCGCGCTATTTTTGGCTATTCCCCTGACCCTGTTTGTATTGTTTGTCCTGCCGGTCTGGCTCTGGCTGCACTACAACAACCGCAGCGGTCGCGATGCGCTCTCGCAAAGCGAGCAGCAGCGCCTGGCCCAGCTCAACGACGAAGCAAAACGGATGCGCGAGCGGATAGCCTCTCTGGAAGCTATTCTTGATGCAGAGCACCCGAACTGGAGGGATCGCTAATGAATGAATTTTTTAACAAAAAACTGTGGCGAATTCCCCAGCAGGGAATGGTGAAAGGCGTCTGCGCCGGCATTGCCCATTATCTTGACGTACCTGTGAAGCTGGTACGTTTGATTACGGTGCTGGCGATGCTTTTTGGCCTGTTCCTCTTTGTGGTGCTCGCCTACATCATTCTTACCTTTGTGCTCGATCCGATGCCGGAGGGGGGAATGGATGGCGAAGCGGCACCCACCAGCAGCGAACTGCTGAATGCGGTGGACGCGGAGCTGGCCTCGGGCGAGAAGCGTTTACGCGAGATGGAGCGCTACGTCACCTCCGACACCTTCTCGCTGCGCAGCCGCTTCCGTCAGCTCTGATTTAATGACCTAACGAGGTAAATGATGAATAGCAAATGGCAACAGACCGGCAAGAAAGCCAAACCGGCACTGAAAATTGCAGGCAAGCTGGTGCTGCTGACCGCGCTGCGCTACGGCCCGGCGGGCGTAGCGGGCTGGGCCATCAAATCCGTGGCGCGCCGTCCGGTGAAAATGCTGCTGGCGCTGGCGCTGGAGCCGATGCTTAAACGCCTCGCGACGCGCGTATCGCGCAACATGAAATAATTCCCTGGCGGCGCAACCTTTGCGCCGCTTGCTTTTGTTGGGCGTGGATCCACTGCACCTGCCGCTTTATACTCCTTCTCTTATTGATACATTCACTTCAGGGCAAAACAGGATGGCTATGAAGCGATTTAAATCTGAGCTTAACGCCCTCGTTAATCGCGGCGTCGACAGGCATCTGCGCCTGGCCGTCACCGGTCTGAGCCGCAGCGGCAAAACGGCGTTTATCACCGCGATGGTCCACCAGCTTTTGAATATTCATAACGGCGCGCGCCTGCCGCTTTTCAGCGCGGTTCGTGAGGAGCGCCTGCTGGGCGTAAAGCGGGTGCCGCAGCGCGATTTCGGTACTCCGCGCTTTACCTGGGATGAGGGCATTGCCCAGCTCTATGGTACGCCACCGACGTGGCCAACGCCGACGCGCGGCGTCAGCGAGATGCGTCTGGCTCTGCGCTACCGCTCAAACGACTCCCTGCTGCGCCATTTCACCGACAGCGCCACCCTTTACTTAGAGATTGTTGACTATCCCGGCGAGTGGCTGCTGGATCTGCCTATGCTGGCGCAGGACTACACCAGCTGGTCACGACAGATGACCGGTATGTTACAGGGTCACCGAAAGGAGTGGTCCGCTCGCTGGCGTCAGCTTTGTGCAGGGCTGGATCCGCTGGCTCCGGCCGATGAAAACCGACTGGCAGAGATTGCCGATGCCTGGACGGCGTACCTGCACCAGTGCAAGGCCGAGGGGCTGCACTTTATCCAGCCGGGGCGCTTTATATTGCCGGGCGAGATGGCCGGTGCGCCTGCGCTTCAGTTCTTCCCCTGGCCGGACGTTGACGATACGGGCGAGGCGAAGCTGGCCCAGGCGGATAAGAGCAGCAACGCCGGGATGCTGCGCGAGCGCTTCAACTACTACTGTGAAAACGTGGTTAAAGGGTTCTATAAAAACTACTTCCTGCGCTTCGATCGGCAGATTGTGCTGGTGGACTGTCTGCAACCGCTCAACAGCGGGCCGCAGGCGTTTAACGACATGCGTCTCGCGCTCACCCAGCTGATGCAGAGCTTTCACTACGGGCAGCGGACGCTGTTTCGTCGCCTGTTCTCACCGGTTATCGACAAACTGCTGTTTGCCGCCACCAAAGCCGATCACGTTACTGTCGATCAGCATGCCAATATGGTCTCTCTGCTCCAGCAGCTCGTCACCGACGCCTGGCAAAACGCCGCCTTTGAGGGGATCGATATCGACTGCCTGGGTCTGGCGGCGGTACAGGCCACGGAGAGCGGCCTGGTGGACGTCAACGGTGACAAAATCCCGGCGCTGCGTGGGGATCGCCTCAGCGATGGCAAACCGCTAACGGTCTATCCAGGCGATGTTCCCGCCCGGCTGCCGGGGCAGGCGTTCTGGGAGAAGCAGGGCTTTCAGTTTGAAGCCTTTCGTCCGCGGGTGATGGATGTGGATACCCCGATGCCGCACATTCGTCTTGATGCGGCGCTGGAATTTTTACTGGGAGATAAGCTGCGATGAACGAGCCCATCAAACCACGCGTCGATTTTACCGAACAGCCTGCAATGCCGGTGCGTGAAGAGTTCAAGGCCGCGCAGGCGTTTAGCGATGCCGAGGCGGGAGAGTTTACGCCGCTGCAGGCTGAAGAGATACTGACCGATACGCCACAGCCGGAAGCGAGCGTTGAGGCGGCGCTGCGGCCCCGGCGCAGCCTCTGGCGCACAATGGTGCTGGCCGGGCTGGCGCTGTTTGGCATCAGCGTGGTTGGGCAGGGAGTGCAGTGGGCGATGGACGCCTGGCAAACCCACGACTGGGTGGCGCTGGGTGGCTGTGCTGCGGGGGCGCTTATCGTCGGCGCGGGGGTAGGATCCGTGGCCGGTGAGTGGCGGCGGCTGTGGCGGCTGCGTCAGCGGGCAGAGGCTCGCGACGAGGCCAGCCTGCTGTTGCACAGCCATGGCACGGGCAAAGGACGCGATTTCTGCGAGAGGCTGGCCCGCCAGGCGGGTATCGACCAGGCGCATCCTGCTCTGCAACGCTGGTACGCCGCCATTCACGAGACGCAAAGCGACCGGGAGATCGTCACGCTCTATGCGCGGCTGGTGCAGCCGGTGGTGGATGCGCAAGCCCGGCGCGAAATCAGCCTTTCGGCAGCGGGTTCAACGCTGATGATTGCCGTCAGTCCGCTGGCGTTGGTTGACATGGCGTTTATTGCCTGGCGCAACCTGCGGCTGATTAACCGCATTGCCAGACTCTACGGCATCGAGCTGGGCTACTTCAGCCGATTGCGGCTGTTTCGCCTGGTGCTGCTCAACATTGCCTTTGCCGGAGCCAGCGAAGTGGTGCGCGAGGTGGGAATGGACTGGCTGTCGCAGGATCTCGCCGCCCGGCTTTCCGCTCGCGCCGCGCAGGGGATTGGTGCCGGGCTGCTCACCGCCCGTCTCGGTATCAAGGCGATGGAGCTATGCCGTCCGCTGCCCTGGCTGGAGGATGATAAACCCCGGCTGGCCGATTTCCGCCGTCAGCTTATCGGTGAGCTTAAGGCCAATATGCAGCGCAGCGGCGCGCAAAAGCGTGATTGAACGCTTATCTTTACGCCATGGCGGTGGGTTTTCCACCGCTCTGTCAATAATTGTTGACAGATAGCTTCCTGACTGCCGATAAGTGTCTTATCATTCTTAGATATATTGACTGTTTAAGGGTGGCAACTCCCATGCGTCTTGAAGTCTTTTGTGAAGACCGACTTGGTCTGACCCGCGAGCTGCTGGATCTGCTGGTGCTCAGGGGAATCGATTTACGCGGCATTGAGATCGACCCCATCGGCCGGATCTACCTCAATTTTGCTGAACTGGAATTTAATGACTTCAGCAGCCTGATGGCTGAAATTCGCCGCATCTCCGGCGTGACCGACGTGCGCACCGTCTTATGGATGCCCTCCGAGCGCGAGCATCGCGCTATGGGTGCTCTGCTGGAGGCGCTGCCCGAGCCGGTGCTCTCCGTGGATATGAAAAGCAAGGTTGAGCTGGCGAACCAGGCCAGCTGTCAGCTTTTTGGTCAGAGCCAGGCCCGGCTGCGCAACCACACCGCCCCTCAGCTGATTAACGGCTTTAACTTCCAGCGCTGGCTGGAGGGCAATCCGCAGGCGTCGCACCATGAGCACGTGGTCATCAACGGGCAGAACTTCTTAATGGAGATCACCCCGGTACATCTCGAAGGCGAGGCCGGCGATCTGCTGCTCACCGGCGCGGTGGTGATGCTGCGATCGACTATCCGCATGGGTCGCCAGCTACAGGATCTGGTCAGCCAGGATGCCAGCGCCTTCAATCAGATTGTGGCCGCCAGCCCGAAGATGCGTCACGTCATCGACCAGGCTCGCAAGCTGGCCATGCTCAGCGCGCCGCTGTTAATCGTTGGCGATACCGGCACCGGCAAAGATCTGCTGGCCCATGCCTGCCACCTTGCCAGCCCGCGCGCGGCGAAGCCCTACCTGGCCCTGAACTGCGCCTCTATCCCTGAGGATGCGGTAGAGAGTGAGCTGTTTGGCCATGCGCCGGAAGGCAAAAAAGGGTTCTTCGAGCAGGCCAACGGCGGCTCGGTGCTGCTGGATGAGATCGGCGAGATGTCGCCGCGCATGCAGGTGAAGCTGCTGCGCTTCCTGAATGATGGTACTTTCCGCCGCGTCGGAGAGGATCACGAGGTTCACGTTGACGTGCGGGTGATCTGCGCAACCCAGCGGAATCTGGTGGAGCTGGTGCAGAAGGGGATTTTCCGGGAAGATCTCTACTACCGTCTGAACGTGCTGACGCTGGATCTGCCTCCGCTGCGCGATCGTCCTCAGGACATCATGCCGTTGACCGAGCTGTTCGTGGCCCGCTTTGCCGACGAACAGGGCGTCCCACGTCCCAAGCTCGCTGCCGATCTCAGTAACGTCCTGACCCGCTACAGCTGGCCGGGCAACGTGCGTCAGTTGAAAAACGCGGTCTACCGTGCGCTGACGCAGCTGGAAGGGTACGAGCTGCGCCCGCAGGACATTCTGCTGCCGGACTACGATGCGGGAACCGTGGCGGTAGGGGAAGAGGCGATGGAGGGATCGCTGGACGATATTACCAGCCGCTTTGAACGGTCGGTCTTGATTCAGCTCTATCGCAGCTACCCCAGCACGCGCAAGCTGGCGAAACGGTTGGGGGTGTCACACACTGCTATCGCCAATAAGTTGCGGGAATATGGTTTAAGCCAGAAGAAGGGCGAGGAGTAAAACAAGAGAGCCTTCAGCGATGAAGGCTCTTTTTTAATGCGGCTACGCTTACTGGGCCAGCGCTTGCAGGGCAGCCTCGTAGTCCGGCTCGTTGGTGATCTCGTTCACCAGCTCGCTGAACACAACGGTGTCGTTTTCGTCGATAACCACGACCGCACGTGCGGCCAGGCCTTTCAGCGCGCCATCGGCAATGCCTACGCCGTAGTTTTCGAGGAAGTCGGCGTTACGCAGGGTCGACAGGGTGATCACGTTGCTCAGGCCTTCCGCGCCGCAGAAGCGGGACTGGGCGAACGGCAGATCGGCGGAGATGCACAGCACCACGGTGTCTTTCATTTCGGTGGCGAGCTGGTTGAATTTACGCACGGAGGCGGCGCAAACACCGGTGTCGATGCTCGGGAACACGTTGAGAACTTTACGCTTACCTGCGAACTGCGCCAGCGTAACGTCGGTCAGATCTTTCGCGACCAGAGTGAAAGGGTGTGCTTTGCTACCCACTGCCGGAATAGCACCAGCAACAGCAACCGGGTTGCCCTGGAAATGAACGGTTTGTGACATGAATATCTTCCTGTTTACATATAGTTAACGTCGCCGCTAGTGTACGTGATCGGCCTTAATCACGGCAAACCTATTTTTGTCCCGCTTTTCAACACTATACTTTTAACATTCCGTTAAAGGAGCAAGGAATGAGAACAGTTAAGGTCTATGAAGAGAGCTGGCCGCTGCATTCGCCGTTCGTGATCTCGCGGGGCAGCCGTAGCGAGGCTCGGGTTGTGGTCGTTGAGCTGGAAGAAGAGGGGATAAAGGCGAGCGGAGAGTGCACGCCTTATCCACGCTATGGTGAGAGCGATGCGTCGGTGATTGCCCAGATCATGACCATCGTGCCGCAGCTGGAGAATGGCCTTAGCCGCCAGCAGCTGCAGTCCCTGCTGCCGCCGGGAGCCGCGCGCAACGCCGTTGACAGCGCCCTGTGGGATCTTGAGTCTCGTCGGCTGGGCGTCAGCCTCAAGGAGCATCTGGGCGTAGCGCTGCCGCCGGATTTGACCACGGCGCAGACGGTTGTGATTGGCACGCCGGAGCAGATGGCGGCCAGCGCGGCCGCGCTGTGGGAGAAGGGGGCGCGGCTGCTGAAGATCAAGCTCGATGACCGTTTAATCAGCGAGCGGCTGGTGGCTATACGTACCGCCGTGCCGGAGGCAACGCTCATTGTGGATGCCAACGAATCCTGGCACAGCGAAGGGCTGGCGGCGCGCTGTCAGCTGCTGGCGGATCTCGGCGTGGCGATGCTCGAGCAGCCGCTTCCTGCAAACAATGACGCCGCGCTGGAGAACTTTATCCACCCGCTGCCGATCTGTGCCGATGAGAGCTGCCACGCTCGCAGCAGTCTGAAAACCCTTGCCGGACGCTATGAGATGATCAACATCAAGCTGGATAAAACCGGCGGGCTGACCGAGGCGCTGGCGCTGGCCAGCGAGGCGCAGGCCCAGGGGTTTACGCTGATGCTGGGCTGCATGCTCTGCACCTCCCGGGCGATTGCGGCGGCGTTGCCGCTGGCCTCCCTGGTGCGCTTTGCCGATCTTGACGGACCAACCTGGCTGGCGGTGGATGTTGAACCGGCGCTGCGCTTCAGCACCGGCCAGCTTCATCTCTGATCCGTCCAGCGCAGCAGGCGCGTCATCGCCTGCAAATAGCGCTCGCTGGCCTCATCGTTTGAGATCGGCGGCAACTCGGCGGTGATGCAGGGCAGGCCAATATCGGCGCACCAGCTGCCGAACGAGCCGGGCGTTTCGTAGCCGACGCTGCGCACCAGCGGCAAGGCAAACGCCGCGGCGAGCCAGTTTCCCAGCGGGCTTTGGGTGGGATCCTCAATGCAGGCCAGCGGATCGTGAAACGACACTACCCAGGCCGGGTGCAGGCGGTGAATAAGCTGGCACAGGCTTTGGGTTTCCGGTTCTGAGCCCGGCGCATCACCCGCCAACAGCACCACGTCCCGGGCGCTGGCGGCGCTGTTCCAGCGATAGACGGTCTCCCCGGCCCGCCAGTTGGCGGAGGGGAAGTTGCGGTTGAGATCGACCCCCTGGGCATTGGCCCGCAGGCCAAGCTGGCAGCCGTCGGGATTCACCGCCAGCACGACGTGATGATGGCGCAGGGCAGGTTCAAGCGTACGCAACGCACAGGAGAGGGTGACGACAGCCGCGCTCTCATCCCCGTGAGTGCCGGCGAGGATCAGCCCGCTCTCTCTGGAGGGAACGGGGGCGGGGAACCAGACAAGCGGCGCGCCGAGTCGCGAACGACCATAGTGCTCCATTACCGTAGCAAAAGCGCCCCGTTCGGCGCGTGGGCGTGAGGCGGTCATAGCAATCCTTTCAGACAGGGGATAAACAAAGTGTTAGGCAAAGCGCAGCGCTTTTCAAATTGTTTCATTCAGGATGCGAGCGAAGCAGTAAATATCACCTTATCTTGCTAAGCCGTTTGCATTTCTCCATGCGAAAACAAATAATTATCCCATCTTTTCTCTGGGCATTTGCTATAGGGCCATCTCATGAAATATCCCGTCTCCCTTCTTTGCGCTGCGCTGTGGCTATCCGGTCTCTCTTCAACCTCCTTTGCCGCTGACGTGCCTGCCGGAACCAGGCTGGCGTCGGAGCAGACGCTGGTGCGTCATATTAAAGATGAGCCTGCCACCCTCGATCCTGCTAAAGCCGTTGGGCTGCCGGAGATTCAGGTGATCCGCGATCTCTATGAGGGGCTGGTAAACCAGAATGAAAAGGGCGAGATTGTCCCCGGCGTGGCGACCAAATGGAGCACCAGCGATAACCGCAGCTGGACCTTTACCCTGCGCAAAGACGCCCGCTGGTCAGACGGCTCGCCGGTTACCGCCCAGGACTTTGTCTACAGCTGGCAGCGGCTGGTCGATCCTAAAACCACATCGCCTTTTGCCTGGTTTGCCGCGCTGGCAGGTATCGGCAATGCACAGAATATTATTGATGGCAAAGCTACGCCGGACACGCTGGCGGTGACGGCGGTTGACCCGCATACCCTGCGCGTACAGCTCGATAACCCGCTGCCATGGTTTGCTAACCTGGCCGCCAGCTTTGCCTTCTACCCGGTGCAAAAGGCCAATGTCGAGAGCGACAAAGCGTGGACCCAGCCGGGCAAGCTGGTGGGTAACGGGGCCTACGTACTCAAGGATCGGGTGGTCAACGAGAAGCTGGTGCTGGAGCCTAACGCTCACTACTGGGATAACGGCAAAACGGTGATCAAATCCGTCACCTTTATTCCCATTAACCAGGAGTCGGCGGCAACCAAGCGCTATCTGGCAGGGGATATCGATATCACCGAGTCCTTCCCGAAAAACCTCTATCAGAAGCTGCTCAAGGATATCCCCGGTCAGGTCTATACCCCGCCGCAGCTAGGCACCTACTACTATGCCTTTAACACCCAGAAGGGCCCGACGGCCGATGCCCGCGTGCGCCTGGCGCTGAGCATGACTATCGATCGCCGCCTGATGGCAGAGAAGGTGCTGGGAACGGGCGAGAAGCCCGCCTGGCGCTTTACCCCCGATGTGACCGCAGGCTTTACGCCCGATCCTTCAGAATTAGAGCAGCTGAGCCAGGCCGAGCTGAACGTGCAGGCTAAAACGCTGCTACAGGCGGCGGGCTATGGGCCGAGCCGTCCGCTGAAGCTGACCCTGCTGTATAACACCTCTGAGAACCATCAAAAGATCGCTATTGCCGTGGCCTCGATGTGGCGCAAAAACCTTGGAATAGACGTGAAGCTGCAAAACCAGGAGTGGAAGACCTATATCGACAGTCGCAACACCGGCAACTTCGATGTGATCCGCGCCTCGTGGGTAGGGGACTACAACGAGCCGTCCACCTTCCTGTCGCTGCTGACGTCCACCCACACCGGTAACATCTCCCGTTTCAACGATCCGGCCTATGACAAGGTGATGAAGCAGGCGGCGATGGAGCCGACCGCCAAAGCGCGCAACGTGGATTACAACGCGGCAGAGAAGATTCTGGCGCGGGAGGCACCTATTGCGCCAATCTACCAGTACACCAACGGGCGACTGATCAAGCCGTGGTTGAAGGGCTATCCAATCAATAACCCTGAGGACGTAGCCTACACCCGGACGATGTATATCGTGGCGCACTAGCCGTTGCTGACTCCTGTCTGTAGATAGAGTCGATTAAATACACTCCTCAAGCCAGGATGCAATATCCTGGGTTGGGAAGTTGTTGAGCGTTAGTCAAGAGGTACTCAACCGCATCGCCAGCGGGCTACGCTTGACGGGGCCTGAACGCGAACATCTGTTCATTCTGGCGTTTGGCCATCCGCCAGAGACCTATTTCACGCTCTCTACGGATATCACGCCGCGCCTGCAACGGGTGCTGGAGGCGTTTCGCTCTGACGTAGCGCGAGCGGGTGAATCGGCGGAAACGGCCAGCCTGATTGGCGAGCTTTCCCGTCAGAGCCATGAATTTGATGCGCTGTGGCGCAGCAACGATGTCGCCAGCCATGGGGAGGGTGTGAAGCGAATTAATCACCCGCAGGCGAGGACGATAGAGCTGGAGTTTTCAACGTTTATGGTAGAAGGGCGGCCCGATCTCGCGATGCTGGTTTTTAACCCGGCCAATGAAGAGAGCCGTAGTAAAGTTGACGAGCAGGTAAGACAATCCTTGTCTTACGGCGGCGCTTCAGACCGCCATTACGCCGCCATCCACGAATAGCTCATCCCCTGCAACGAATCGGCTCTCGTCAGAAGCCAGGAACAGTACGGCGCTGGCGACTTCATCTACCTCACCCAGCCGGCCGAACGGTGCCATATTTTGGAAAACCTCTTCCATGCCGTCATTGGCTTGCAAGTAGCTCTGCATCGCCGGAGTAAGGATCATTCCCGGCGAAACCACGTTCACCCGGATGCCCCGCGCTTTCAGATCGGTGGTCCAGGTGCGGGCAAATGAGCGGATGGCGGCTTTTGTCGCGCTGTATACCGACAGGCTGCCGATGCCCTTGCTGCCCGCCACCGAACCGGCAAGGATCACCGTACCGCCGGTAGTCATTAGCGGAAGCGCTTTCTGCACCGTATAGAGCGTACCTTTGACATTGACGCTGAACACCCGGTCAACGTGGGCGTCGTCTATCTCATCAAGCGCTGCAGATTCAGAGATACCGGCATTGGCGAAAACGACATCGATCCGGCCACGCTCGTGTGCAATGCGCTCATAAAGTCGATCGAGGCTGGCAGGATCGGCGACGTCTCCCTGTATGCCAACCGCCCCGTGACCAATCTCCTTCACTGCGATATCCAGCGGCTCCTGACGTCGCGCCGTCACGTACACCTGCGCACCCTCTGCGGCAAAGCGTTTTGCTGTCGCCAGACCGATCCCGTCGCTGCCCCCGGTAATTACCACGACTTTATTGGCAAATTTTTGGCTCATTTCATCACCTTTTCATTAAGTGGAGGATTGTTCCACTTAATAAAGGGTAGTAGCCTCCGCTTAGCGTACAACCACGAGGGCACAAAATGGATAACGAAACGGGATTACGTGCCGATGCACAGCGCAACCGCGAGCGCATTGTTGCTGCCGCCGAAACGGTATTTCTTGAGCAAGGCGCAGGCGCGTCGCTGGAAGAGGTGGCCCGGCGTGCAGGGGTTGGCATTGGTACGCTCTATCGGCGCTTTCCGTCCCGCGAGGTGCTGCTGGCGGCTGCCTGGAATGTACGTCTTCTTAATTTTGCACAAGTGAGCCGCGCAGGAGATGACGCGCGCGATCCGTTCAGCACGATGTGCGCTTTTTTGGAAGGACTGGTGCGGAACACGCAAATCTGGCGGGGGCTGGCGTCATCCCTTGGCACGGTTCTCCAGAGCGGTACGCCCGGCTGTATGGCGGTAACTGAGGAGGGGCGCAGACTGCTGATCCGCGGGCAAGAGGCCGGTTCCTTCCGGAGCGATATCACTTTTGACGATATTGTTTACATCGTCATCGCCGTTTCCCTGGCAGCTGAACAGGAGAATGCCTCAACAACGCGCATTGCCCATCTGGTCGATCTGTTCCTGAATGGGATCCAGGCGCAATAAATGCTTTGTCATGGAACGACCCTATACATAATCTGGCCCTAAAAGCGCCTGCCTGCAGGCAAAAAATCAGGCAGCGTTAACCATTTTAACTATTAAAATCAAATGTTTGTAACTCTTTGGCATCATGGCTGCAAAAGAAGGTGATCTCTTGCTTATAGCGACCAAACAGCTCCCGTAACTGCTGTTGCGTACGGTGTCTCGTGCCGTTATCCATCGCCATCATCCACTGATAAAAACGCAGGCCGGGCGTGCAGTGCGGTTTTTGCAGGTCCATTTCGCCGCGGTAGAACCAGGCGTCACCCCCATGCAGTAGCCACCCGTTTGGCTGGCTTACGGCAATGCCCGCATGCCCGGTGGTATGGCCTGCCAGGGGAACGAGCAGGATCTCCGGAGGCAACCCTTGCAGGGCCGTAACCGCCTCGAAGCCGTACCATGTTTCCCCCTGCGGTTTGTAGCCTGTCCAGCCAGATATCCCGCTCCACTGGCCGGGCCGATAGCGCTCGCGTGCCAGCCAGCTGTGCCGCTGCTGTGCGGTATCGATCTCTGTTTGCAGCAGGTGTATCCGTGCGTGAGGAAAATCCGTCAGCCCACCCGCATGGTCAAAATCAAGATGCGTAAGGATGATATGCCGGACATCGTCTGCTCTGAACCCCAGCGCTTCTATACGCGAGCGGGCCGTCAACATTTCCCGTCTTTGAATATTATTCATTACCCGGAAAAAGCCTGAGAGCCGTTTTTCCGGCTGACGGACATCGTCCCGGCCAAACCCTGTATCAACCAGCACTAATCCGTCCCGGTCAGTTTCAATAAGCAGACAGTGGCATACCAAATGGGCAAACACGCCTTTACTAAAACCATCAAATAGTGCGCCGCCTACCGGACACATACACCCGCAGTTAAGATGATGAACTTTCATATTTTCCTCTCGGTTATGTGTGATGGCCTACTTAATCATGTTAGGACATACCTCTCTTTCTGCGCGAAGTATCGGTAGGGGCGATATCTGTTTGCGCCCCAGATGACAATATTGTCATCCTCCTGTCAGGTAGTCAGGACAACCGGACGGGTATAACAGCAGGGTGATTAACTCAGGAGAATTAAAGATGAAAAAGCCTATCGCTGCCCTGTCCCTCGCCATGCTGCTTGCTGCTCCGGGCGTGGCGCTCTCAGCCCAGCCAGCGGCGGTCTATGACATGACGCAGGAGCTTGGCAGCAAGCTGGTTACAGAGGCACTGTCTGTCTGTCATGGTATGAACCGTCAGGGGGTAGCGGCCGTCGTGGATCGTGGCGGAAACCTGGTTGCGCTGATGAGGGATGATAACGTGGGGCCGCATAATACGCAGGCTGCGTGGCGAAAGGCTTTCACGGCATTGTCGACGAAAACACCGACTAAACAGCTCGCTGTTAAGGCGCAATCCTCCCCGGACTCCGTTAACCTTAATACCGTTAATGAATTACTGCTGCTGGGCGGCGGCGTACCGGTTAAGTATCGCGGTCAGGTCATTGGTGCCGTTGGCATGGCGGGAACCGGGGGCGCAGAGTCTGACGACCAGTGTGGTGCCGACGCCATTAAAAAGGTATTGGACGAAAACCACCAGGAGTAACACCAGCAGAAGAGGAGACCGGCGGGCGAAGGGTTAGCTCGCCGGTGGGTGTTCCAAACGGGATTTTTATGACGAAGGCAGTTCCAGAACTTCTCCGCCTTCCTGCGCCAGGCGTGCCAGATAGCGCGATGCATCCAGGATCTGCCACGGGAAATAGAGGCCAGACGCGACTGGCGGCATGCCATCCAGGCCGATAAGCCGCTCAAGGAGCAAGGCTATCCCCATTCCCGTCAGCGGTGCCGCGCCGCCCGGATGCACGACCGCGTGTCGGGTGTGAAGGGCCTGCCCAGCGTGATCCAAACCAGAAATATCCAGCAGGATCTCCGTTGATAATGCGCCGCCTTTACGTCGGCTTGAGCTGACCCCCTGACCCAAGTCGAACTGAACGCTGCGCGCGCCGGTCGCGGCGGCCAGACCCGTCACGTCGATTGAGGAGAAGCCGGCGGCATGAATTTCAGTGCCGTCCAGCGCGGAGAAAACGGTTTTGGCATCATCGCCCTCGCGCCAGAGCCAGATACCCTCCCGGAGCGTGAGTGCCGCAGGCAGAAGGTGATTCAGATGTTCGAAATCTGCGGCCACCGCCGGACCGCCGGTATCCTCTTCATCAACCAAAGCACCAATGCGGATCTCCTCTACCTGGCTGAATGATTTCGCCAGATGGAGCGCAGGCACCGTGGTTGCGCCTACCAGCCACTCGTAGCCAAGCACGATCGCCGAGGCCGTTGGGGCATGCATAAAGCTGGCGATTTCCGGGGCTATCTCGAATATTCCCGACGAGATACTCAGATGCGGTACGCCGCGTTTCTGGGCGAAGCGGAGGCTGGCAAGGGTGTGATCCTTATAGAGAACGACCACCGCGCTGACGTTTTGCTCACCCAGGCCCAGATCGTCAGAGGCCGTGTCGATTACAACACCTTGCGCATGACCCATTTCTGCCGCTGCGCGCTGAGCCTTGCTAAGATCGCGTCCCCCTATGAGCAGAGGAACATCAGGATAAATGGCCTGTATTGCCCGAGCGGTCTGGTGACCAATAGCGCCGGAACCGCCCATTAACAGGATAGGATCGAATGACATAAGCGTTTCTCCTCGTTTACGTGACAAGCTACGAACGGCCAGGGATGCGGGCAATTACCTTGATTTCGAAATCAAATCCTGCGAGCCAGGTAACGCCAACGGCTGTCCAGTTTGGATAGGGAGGTTGTGGGAAAATAGCCTGTTTGACCTGCATGATCGTGGGAAACTGATTTTGTGGGTCAGTATGGAAGGTGGTGACATCGATAAGATCGTCAAAGGTGCAGCCCGCAGCCGCCAGCGTGGCCTTCAGGTTATCAAATGCCAGCTGCACCTGAGCAGCAAAATCCGGCTCCGGCGTGCCATCGGCGCGGCTTCCCACCTGGCCAGAGACAAACAGCAAATCGCCGGAACGGATCGCGGCAGAGTAGCCGTGCTCTTCATAGAGCGCATGGCGGCTGGCGGGGAAAATCGGTTCGCGCTGAATCATAGGGTATCCTTTACTTTTGTTCAGGGTGAAAAAACGTAAAGCGCAGCACGGATATATGGTTTAATATACGCGGCGTATGTGAAATTAAGCACACATACGCCGCGTATGTCAAATAGATATGGAGAGGGTATGGTTGCCAAGCGACGCAGCGAAACGATGGAAGAGAACCGCGAAAAACTGATCGCGGCAGCGCGGAAAGCCTTTGCTGAAAAGGGGTTTGCCGCTGCTTCAATGGATGAGTTAACCGCCAGCGTTGGGCTAACACGTGGCGCGCTCTATCACAATTTTGGCGATAAAAAGGGGCTGCTTGCCGCCGTGGTAGCTCAGATTGATGGTGAGATGGCAGAACGTGCCAGGGCTGATGCCTCTCATGCCAGCGACGACTGGGAAAGGTTGTTGGCCGAGGGCGTTGCCTACATCAAGATGGCGCTGGATCCAGAGGTGCGGCGCATCGTGCTGCTTGATGGCCCGGCGTTTCTGGGCGATCCTGCCCAGTGGCCTGGGCAGATTAGCTGCCTTGACGCCACCCGCCAGACGGTTAAAAAAATGCTTGAGGACGGCGTGCTTAAGGCCGTAGATGCCGATGCCGCAGCGCATATGTTAAACAGTGCTGCGATGAACGCGGCGATCTGGATCGCGGCCAGCAACGAGCCGGAGAGGGCGCTGCCGAAAATTATTGACGTGTTTACGCAACTGGCAAGTGGCTTACGCAATGACGAGGGATCGGCGAAAATTTAAGTAGCGGCTAAGTCCTGATTTTGAGGAGTCTGGTCACGGCGGACTCCTTCGCTGGTGCATTAACGATTCAAAATGTGCTCAAAAATTGATTCATCTCATCGCGACTGGAGAGCCTGACGCGTTTTGCCGGACTGGCTTTTGCAAACTTCTCGGCAATCCAGCCATAGACGCCCTCTATAATCCAGCGCGATTCACGCGCGATCGCCAGCGCGTCCTGCAAAACAGCTTCTTTTGCTCGAGCCTTACCGTAGCCGCCTGGTTCCCAGTTAAGTGTGTCTAAATCCGTGACAGGCAGTGCGATCTTTTCTGCCAGTCGCATAGCCAACCAGCTTTTCCCCGATCCGCTATTGCCTATGATGAGCACACGTTGTATGTCACCAGGCATCGATCAGCCTTCAACCAGCGTAGTGTTAAATTCCAGGCCGGGCATCATCTGCGTAAGGCCGTCGGTGAGCATGTTGCCTGCAGCGTGCAGCGCATCAAGGGGCATCTCCGGCAGGCTTTCCAGAATAAACCACATCTCTCGATCGGCTGCGCTCAGACGGGTGCGAACGCCCTGACGCCAGTTCCAGCGGCGACAGGTTACGCCGATATCGTCACGCCAGATAACTTCCCCCGGCTCCGGCGACTCGGCGGCGGGCAAGCCCTCCTTGAAGGTATCGAACGTTTCTGTACCGTCGGCAATGACCAACCTCGGCAGGCCGCTGTAGGCAGCGAAATTTTCTCCGCCCACCGGCACAGCATAGCGCAGGCTAACTGCATTATAGAGATCGACAACCGGATCCAGCGCCGCCATGGTGCCGTCCCGCAGCACCCGCTTACGCAGCGCTTCAGCAGAGCAGGGTGTACGTTTGGGCTTGGCGCCAAAGGCTTTGAACACCTCACTCCAGGCGTTCAGATGACTTTCCGCCCACGCGGGTTGACCGTCAAGCACGGCCTGACAGGCCTCTTTCAACGCTCGCTCCCCAAGCTGAATATCACCCAGCGGCGCGGCTTTCACATAGATACTTAACGCACGAAAGCCGGGAGCGATACGTGCCAGCTCCGGGCTGATTGACGGTAACGGTATGGACATCGCATAATCCTTTAATGACTGATTTATTCCATGATATCGACCGATGACCAAAAAAGTCAATATAGCGACCACAAGCGGTGCCGACGTTAGCACCATCAATCAAGCGGTTTCCCAGCGCATCAAGCTCTACCGCAGCCAAAAAAAGCTGTCGCTCGACGAGCTTTCGCGCCTGGCTGGCGTCAGCAAGGGGATGCTGGTGGATATTGAAGGCTGTAAGGCTAATCCCAGCATTGCGTTGCTGTGCAAAATTGCAGCGGCAATGAACGTCTCCGTTGCCGACATTGTGAACGTTGCCAGTGAACCGACGGTACATCTTATCGACCGGAGTGATATTCCCGTGCTGTGGCAGGGAGATAAGGGCGGAAGCGCGAAGCTGCTGGCGGGTACACGCGGGCCGGATATGCTGGAGCTGTGGCAGTGGGTGATGCAACCCGGCGAAGCGTTTGCCTCATCGGGCCATCCTGCCGACACCTGCGAGCTGCTGTTTGTCAACCGGGGCCAGCTCACGCTTCAGGTTGATGGACGTGATTATGTTATTAACGAAGGGTGCTCGGCGGTGGCCAGCACCGACCGGCCCCATGCCTATAAAAATAACACCCGCGACGCGATTGAATTCACCATGACGGTGTATGAAAAAAGCCGCTGATAGTGGCCCGTCAATAACTTGCTCGTAGGCCAGGTAAGCGCAGCGCCACCGGGCATTTATCTGTTCATCCTGCCATGTTGCAGGCTACACCGTATAGATTTGGATATCGTGCCCGCGGAAAGCATCGGCGTAGGCTTTGCTGATATTCTCTTCAACGACCATGACGTCGATCTCGCTACAGGCGGCGACCACGTAGCGGGCTACGGCGGGGATCTTATTGGCGGTAAGCGCGACGATGGTCTCATTGCACTGGGCGATCACCGCTTTTTTGAACTCGCAGTCGGCGTAATCGAACCCTGTCAGGCCCGACTCCGGGGCCATTGCACAGCCGCCGATAAACCCCTGGTCAAAGAGCATGCCCTGGATCTGGGCAATGGCTGGCATCCCCACGCAGCCGCCGGAGGCGCGCTGAACCTGGCCACCAAGAACGATCACCTCATACAGTGGCTTTTTCAGCAGCGCCACCGCAATCTCCGGCGAGTTGGTGACAACGGTGAGCGCCAGCTCGGCGGGAAGCGCCTCAGCCATTGCCAGGTTGGTCGTTCCTGTATCCATAAAAATAGCGCTGCCGGACTTCACCAGCCGGGCGCAGCGCTGCGCGATTTTGCTCTTTTTGACCTGATTTTTCTCTTTTCGCACGGCGTAGTCCCCGGACTCCGGCAGCATCATGATGGCTCCGCCGTAAACCTTTTTACAGACACCCTCATTGCTAAGCTCATGTAAGTCACGGCGAACAGTATGTTCTGATACCCCCAGCCGCACGGCCAGTTCGCTACAGAGCACGCGACCATTCTCTTCAAGGATCTGCCTGATGAGCACTTGTCGCTGCTCGGGTAAAGCTGCATAATCGAGCATGTTAACTCCTAAAAATCCCGAATCGAGCAATACGGAGCATAATCGTGCATTACCATTGTCTCGTCAAACGAATTTGCCCTTAACCAAAAAGAGATCCTGCATGAATGAGAAGCTAGCGACTCGAATTATTTTCTTCGTTGCCGGACTGGCAACCGCAGCATGGGCGGTAATGGTCCCCTTCGCCAAACTCAATACAGGGGCCAATGATGCCCTGCTCGGCATTCTGCTGCTCTGTCTGGGGGGCGGGGCGATTATCTCGATGCCGCTGGCCGGGCCGCTGTCATCCCGCTTCGGCTGCCGCAAGATTATTGGCTGCGCCGTGCTGATTATCCTTCTGTCGATGCCTTTCCTGACGCTGGCCGAGAGCCCGCTAAGCCTGGGCCTGCTGCTGCTGATCTTTGGTACCGGGATAGGGATGACGGACTGTGCCATGAATATTCAGGCTATCCTCGTGGAGAAAAACCAGAACGTGCCGCTGATGTCCGGTTTTCACGGGATGTATAGCGTGGGCGGCATTGCCGGGGCAGGAGTAATGACCGGCCTGCTCAGCATAGGCCTGACCATTCTGAGCGCAACGCTGGTGATTGTGTTGCTGGTGGCTTTACTGGTAGCCGTCAGCTTCCGCCACTTTTTGCCCTATGCTAACCCGACCGAAGGTCCGGCTTTTGCCATCCCTAAAGGTGAGGTGCTACTGCTGGGGATCATCTGCTTTATTGTCTTTCTGGCTGAAGGAACCGTCCTCGACTGGAGCGCGGTCTACCTCGTCGAGGTGAGAAACGTGGCGGATTCGCTGGGCGGGCTGGGCTTTACCTGCTTTGCCGTGGCGATGACCATCGGACGTCTCAGCGGTGATGCGATCATTGCCCGCGTGGGCCAGCTGCGGGTAGTCGTGTGTGGGGCCATCATGGCCTTCGCGGGTTTCTGCCTGATTTTTACCGCCGGCTCGCTCATGCTGCTGCTGGTAGGCTACCTGCTTATCGGTGCCGGATGCGCTAACATCGTCCCGGTCATGTTTAGCCAGATTGGTAAACAAACGAGCATGCCGCAGATGGTCGCCGTTCCCGCCGTAACTACGCTGGGCTATATCGGTGTGCTGTCTGGCCCGGCGATGATCGGCTTTATTGCCCATCACAGTTCATTACCCCATGCCTTTATCGTTGTTGCCGCCCTCATGATCGTCGTCCTGTTGCTCAGCGCCGTGCTCAACAAAACTATGAAGCTGCGGGAAGAGATGTAATACGTAGCAGGGCGGCTATTGACGCCCTGCTTTTTTATTTTTTCTGCTGTGAATACAATTAACGCTATAAATAAAATATTAAAAAGTTATTTTTTCAAGGGGTTGTCATATTGAATCTGCCCTGGGTTGATTCTTTGTCGCTTACATGGTTGATATATCCCTCCGACTACTAATTTAAGCTTGGCTAAACTCTATTTTAGGCTTGTGACTGCTTTTTATTATTAAGAAATCTTAAGGTTGCTCTGTATGATATATTTTGCTGAAAAATGAAGCAGCTGGAACATCTAAATAACAGATGATCCTGATTTTATAGTATCGGACGGTGTAAAATGCTACCTTGGTACAAATTGATATCACTTAACGGCAAACACATTATCGGTTAAAAATAGAGATGAAAAAGCGTATTTCCGATGATATAAAGCTGTTATCTCCTGCTGATGTACTAGGGTGCTTTTTATGTTCCGAAATATGAGTGTGCGCACGTTCATAATGATATACTTGTTTGCTTCATTAGGGCTAATGAATATATTAGTGATAGCTCTCACAAAAAATAATACCCTGATGCTGCTAATTTGCGCGGTATCCGTTTTAACCCTTTCTTTTATGTGGCTATATCTTACAACCTATCTTGTCTCGCCTATTAATACGGTGAAAAAAAGTATCGATGAGGTCACGGCGGGAAACCTGTCTGTGACGATCCCTGAGTTTGGCAACAACTGTGCGGGGCGCCTCATCCCCGGTATTAACAGTCTTGCCAGCAACATCGCCACCCTGGTGCGTGAAATCCGTGCCTCCTCCCAATCTGCTATGGATCTCTCCGAACAGCTCGCTGCTCGCAGTACCGAACTGTCGGTGAAAACCGAGGAGCAGTCTGCGGCGCTTATCCAGACGGCGTCCAGCATGGAGCAGATGGCTGCCAGCACCAAAAATAACGCGGGTAATACCCAGCTTGCCAGCCAGCAGGCAGATGAGGCGACCCGCTGCGCACGTCAGGGGGGCGAGCTGATGACGCAGGTGGCGGCCAATATGCAATCCATTACCGACTGCGCGCGCCAGATGACGGAAATTATCTCTCTGATTGATGGCATAGCCTTCCAGACAAATATTCTGGCGCTCAATGCGGCGGTAGAGGCAGCGCGGGCAGGGGAGCACGGTAAAGGCTTCTCGGTGGTAGCCGGTGAGGTACGCCATCTTGCTCACCGCAGCGCTGAAGCGGCAAAAAGCATCAAATCACTGATTGACGTTACTGCGCAGAACGTCTCCCAGGGCGTCACCATCGTTGATGAGGCGGAGAAGAACATGCTTGAGATCGTCTCCGGCTCCGGACTATTGAGTAAGCTAATGGATGAGGTTTCCGTGGCGACGCTACAGCAGGAGAAGGGTATCGCACAGATCACCCAGGCACTCTCGGAGCTGGAACGCGTCACGCAAAGCAACGCCACGATGGTTGACGAGCTGGCTGGATCCTCCGACGTGCTTAAGCGTCAGGTTATTGAACTGCAAGGCAGAACGCGTAACTTCCGCCTGGCGGGTTCTGCGCCTGCGGGAAATTCACCTTTTCCCCTGCAAATTCAGTGTAATGGCTAATTTTCAGATTACTTACTGACGCCGCCCAGCTAGACTGTCACTATTAGCATGCTAAATGTGGAGGAGCCGTGGAGGCGATTAAGGGATCGGACGTTAACGTGCCGGATGCGGTTTATGCATGGCTGCTGGACGGCAAAGGGGGCGTAAAGCCGCTGGGCGATGATGACGTTATTGACGGTGACCATCCTTGCTGGTTGCATCTCAACTATACCCAGCCGGAGAGCGCCCAATGGCTGGCCTCTACGCCGCTGCTGCCTAATAACATCCGCGATGCACTGGCTGGCGAAAGCCTGCGCCCGCGCGTTACCCGTATGGGCGAGGGAACGCTAATCACGCTGCGCTGCATCAACGGCAGCACCGACGAGCGTCCCGATCAACTGGTCGCCATGCGTCTCTATATGGATGAGCGGCTGATTGTCTCTACCCGCCAGCGGAAAGTGCTGGCGCTGGACGACGTGGTCAAGGATCTGGAGGAGGGAACCGGGCCGGTGGACTGCGGTGGCTGGCTGGTGGACGTCTGCGATGCGCTAACCGATCACGCCAGCGAATTTATCGAAGAGCTGCACGATAAGATTATTGACCTGGAAGATAATCTACTCGACCAGCAGATCCCGCCCCGTGGTTTTCTTGCTCTGCTGCGCAAGCAGCTGATTGTGATGCGCCGCTATATGGCTCCCCAGCGTGACGTCTATGCCCGGCTGGCCAGCGAGCGTTTTCCGTGGATGAATGACGATCAGCGTCGTCGGATGCAGGATATCGCCGACAGGCTGGGTCGCGGCCTTGATGAAATTGATGCCTGTATTGCCCGTACCGCTGTTATGACCGATGAGATCACCCAGGTCATGCAGGAGTCGCTGACGCGCAGAAGCTATACCATGTCACTGATGGCGATGGTCTTTTTACCCAGTACGTTCTTAACTGGCCTGTTTGGCGTGAACCTGGGCGGGATCCCCGGCGGTGAGTGGCATATGGGCTTTCCGCTGTTCTGCCTGATGCTGGTGGTGCTGATCGGTGGAGTCACGTGGTGGCTGCATCGCAGTAAATGGCTGTAAAATTTCACATTTTTAACAAAATATGAACATGGAAACGCCGTTTTATTTGCGCGAAATCAATAAACAAAAAGGCCAATCAGGGCAATATCTATCTCGCAGGTGAATGCAACGTCAAGCGATGGGCGTTGCGCTCCATATTGTCTTACTTCCTTTTTTGAATTACTGCATAGCACAATTGATTCGTACGACGCCGACTTATAATAGTCGGCTTTTTTTTGCCTCTTGTGCATCAGCTTCTACCCTTAAAGAGAGCGATGCCATCACCCGGAGGTAAAACATGTCCAGCCTTACCTTATTGAATCCCACTGACTCTCTGCCCGCCGATCCCGTGCCGACCGATCCGGTCCCGGTTCCTGAGCCTATTCCCCGGCCACAGCCGTTGCCCGATCCGCCGCCGAACGAGGAGCCGATTAAAATGTCGCGTTAAAGAGGCAGATCTGAGAGGATACGCGCCTGCTGACGTAGCCTTTTACCGCGAGAAAATATTGTGACCGCTTTTTCAACACTGAACACCCTGCCCACAGCCCAGCTCGATAATCTTAACGAGCTGGGTTACCACACCATGACGCCCGTGCAGGCTGCGGCGCTGCCCGCGATCCTTGCCGGTCAGGATGTGCGCGTGCAGGCAAAAACCGGCAGCGGTAAAACGGCGGCGTTTGGCCTGGGCCTGCTGCAGCACATCGATGCCAGCCGCTTTCAGACTCAGTCTCTGATCCTTTGTCCTACCCGTGAGCTGGCCGATCAGGTAGCGAACGAGATGCGTCGACTGGCGCGCTATATGCCAAATATCAAAATTCTGACCCTCTGCGGCGGCCAACCCTTTGGCGCGCAGCGCGACTCGTTGCAGCACGCGCCGCATATTATCGTTGCCACGCCGGGTCGCCTGCTGGATCACCTGCAGAAGGGCACCGTCAACCTCGACGCTCTGCAAACGCTGGTGATGGATGAAGCGGACCGGATGCTGGATATGGGCTTCAGCGACGCCATTGACGAGGTGATCCGCTTCGCGCCTGCATCACGCCAGACGCTACTCTTCTCTGCTACCTGGCCTGAAGCCATCGCGGCGATCAGCGGCCGCGTACAGCGTTCGCCGCAGACTATTGAGATCGACACCGTTGATGCGCTGCCTGCCGTTGAGCAGCAGTTCTTTGAGGTTTCGCGCCAGGGCAAAATCGGCCTGCTGCAGAAGCTGCTCAGCCAGCACCTGCCTGCCTCCTGCGTGGTCTTCTGCAATACCAAAAAGGACTGTCAGGAAGTCTGTGACGCGCTGAACGACGCAGGCCAGGAGGCGCTGGCCCTGCATGGCGATCTTGAGCAGCGCGATCGCGACCGGACCCTGGTACGCTTTGCTAACGGTAGCGCCCGCGTGCTGGTTGCAACCGACGTCGCCGCCCGTGGCCTGGACATTAAAGCCCTTGAGCTGGTAGTGAACTACGAGCTGGCATGGGATCCGGAAGTGCACGTGCACCGCATTGGACGTACCGCCCGTGCTGGTAACAGCGGCCTGGCTATCAGCTTCTGTGCCCCGGAAGAGGCGCAGCGCGCCAACATTCTTGCTGAGATGCTCCAGATCAAGCTGAACTGGCTAAACGCGCCCGCCAACGTCAAGATCGTGCCGTTGGAAGCGGAGATGGCCACGCTGGTCATCGACGGCGGTAAAAAAGCCAAGATGCGTCCGGGTGACGTGCTGGGCGCGATGACCGGTGATATGGGATTAAACGGGGCGGATATCGGCAAGATCACCGTGCATCCGGCGCATGTCTACGTTGCGGTGCGGCAGAGCGTTGCTCGCCAGGCGTGGAAGCAGTTACAGAGCGGTAAGATCAAAGGCAAGAGCTGCCGGGTAATGCTGCTGAAGTAGGGCAGAGAAGGGCAGGAATAGGGCTCTCCGGCGTTTGTCCACCGGAGAGCCAGCGCGTTATTTCACTTCCACTACGTTGAGGCGCAGGGCATCCAGCGGCGTCTCGTCCTCTTCCGGCTGCCAGCCCGCAGGCTGCAACGGCATAGGTTCACGATCGAACGCCAGATCGCCGCCGTCTACCACTTCCGAACCGTGGGTAATGCCTTTAAAGTCAAACAGCGAGATATCGTTCAGGTGCGACGGCACCACGTTCTGCATGGCGCTGAACATGGTTTCGATGCGGCCCGGGTAGCGCTTGTCCCAGTCGCGGAGCATGTCGGCAATCACCTGGCGCTGAAGGTTTGGCTGGGAGCCGCACAGGTTGCAAGGGATGATCGGGTAGCCTTTAGCCTGGGCAAAACGCTCGATGTCTTTTTCCCGGCAGTAGGCCAGGGGACGGATGACAATATGCTTGCCGTCATCGCTCATCAGCTTCGGCGGCATGCCCTTCATTTTTCCGCCGTAGAACATATTCAGGAACAGCGTCTGCAAGATGTCGTCACGATGGTGGCCAAGGGCGATTTTGGTCGCGCCCAGCTCCGTTGCGGTGCGGTAGAGAATGCCGCGACGCAGGCGTGAGCAGAGTGAGCAGGTGGTTTTCCCCTCGGGGATCTTCTCTTTCACGATACCGTAGGTATTCTCTTCGACAATCTTATACTCAACGCCTAACTGCTCGAGATAGGCAGGCAGAATATGCTCCGGAAAGCCCGGCTGCTTCTGGTCAAGGTTTACCGCCACCAGCGAGAAGTTAACCGGCGCGCTCTGCTGCAGGTTACGCAGGATCTCCAGCATGGTGTAGCTGTCCTTACCGCCGGAGAGGCACACCATGATGCGATCGCCCTCCTCAATCATATTGAAGTCAGCAATGGCTTCGCCCACGTTACGACGCAGGCGTTTCTGCAATTTGTTTAAGTTGTACTGCTCTTTCTTGTTAACGTCTTGATGCTCTTGCATGGTGTGCTGTCTCGGTTGACCGGGTCGTCATTCATTCTATGTCGCGTATGGTACGGATTACGGCGACGAATGCCAGCATGTTTTACACTGGGGTCCCACTAAATCACGACGTTGCTCAGGCTCGCGGCTTTATGGCTCAAGGCGGTATTTAGCCTTGCGGAGCCTGTAACAGGGCAGGCTCATCCTTCGAGATTGAACCGTATTTGATCTCTCTGGCGATAAAAGGCTGAGGTTTACTAAACAGATATCCTTGTGCGAAATCGCAGCCCAGTGCCTTAAGGTGTTCCAGTTGTTCTTGTGTTTCAATACCCTCTGCGACAGTCTTCATATTGAGGGATTTCGCCATGCCGGTGATGAGTTTTATGATATTAAGAGCATCCTCCTTTTTAGCTATCGAATGCACAAAGGATTTGTCTATTTTAATTTTATCAAAGGCAAGCTGGCTTAGCCGGGAAAGAGAAGAGTATCCCGTACCAAAATCGTCGATGGAGATTTTTACGCCGAGAGCTCTAAGCTTATTAAGGGTATTCATCGGCATATTGCTCTCAGTAAAGAGAGACGATTCAGTAACCTCCAGTTCAAGTCGGTCAGCGGGCAGCCCTGTTTCTTTCAGTATAGACAGCACTATTCCTGCAAAGGCTTTGCTGCTTAGCTGAACAGGTGAGACATTTACTGAGATTTTAACCGGAACGGCCCAGCAAGCAGCTTCTCGACAGGCCATTTCAAGTATGGATTTCCCCATCTCGTTAATCATTCCTGTTTTTTCAGCAACCGGAATAAAACTATCTGGCGATAAAAGACCCTTTAGCGGATGTACCCAACGAATAAGGGCTTCATAGCTGTAAACTTCCCGACTGTACGAATCCACAATCGGTTGATAATACACTACGAATTCTTTATTGACTAACGCCAATGCCATATCATGCTCAAGGGTTCTCCTCTCCTGCAGCTTATCTAACATTCGCTGACGGAAAACTTTAATCTTGCCTTTGCCTTCATTTTTGGCTTCATAAAGGGCCAGGTCGGCAAATTTATAGAGATAGTCGGAACGGCGCTCAGTTTCTGAGTTAACAATGCCTACACAGGTGGTTATGTTGATAATTGTGCTATAAATAGTGTAGGGCTGGTTAATGCAATCACATATTCTTTGGGCGAGTGTAACAGCATGATTCTCTGTCAGATCGCTCGAGAGGATTGCAAACTCATCCCCACCTAAGCGATACAGCAACTCCGCTGGAAGACTCATCGAAAGCAGACGCTGAGATATTAGGCGTAATAACATATCACCAGCATCATGACCATACGTATCATTTACCTCTTTGAACCTGTCTAAATCAAACAACATCACGGTCACAGAGCTTTTATTTCTTTCAGCTATCTCGATGGTTTTATTTAAATTATCCCAGAAAAACAGTCTGTTACTCAGCTCTGTAAGAGGATCGTGGTAAGCGTCATACTCCAGCTTTGTATTCTGGATTTGCAGTTTTTCTTTAGATTCCTGCAGCTCTCCAGCAAGACTCTTGACCTGAAGATGTGCCTTTAGAATATTTCTGTTTTGATAAAAAATCAGCACGCCCAGTATCGCACTCAGTATTATTAACAGTACAGAAATTGCGGAATAAATAGAGTATAAGATTTGAATTTTACTGTTGGCGCTATTAATAAGGTTAATATCTTTGTTTAAAGCGTCGGATGAAAGGCGGCTCAAAGGGGCGTCAATCGAATACATTACCTTCAAATACCCCTGGATTTCTGCGCGAGTCATTTTCTCAATGTTCGCATCCAGATAATTAAGAATATTTTCGAGTTTTACAGCCAGGTCATTAAGTGCTTTATTGCTATGTATAAATTGCCCCAGATCTCCTTCCTTCAATAAATCACTTTGGCTGAGCATGATGTCAAGATGAAGGCGAACATCATCCACCGTCATCGTCTCATCGATAGTATAAAGCCCAAGCCATGATTCGAAACGGTAATACCCCGAGACAAGCTGTCCAGCAGACCATGAACTGGCGTAGTGCGTCAGTTTCTGCAACTCTTGCTGTCTTTCATGTACAAGGAAAGATATATACCCGGTAGATATAAAAAGGGCAAATATTATACCAGCCAATATTCTGTTCATGTTATTCGTCTGAGACCTTACTCAATGCTCATTTTGCTGACCTGCCATGCTGACCTTGAATAAAAGACCTGGTTATTCAGTTCAGGCTCACTGTCATAGGGGTACACGATGAATAGCGGACCTTTGTCGCGGACGCGCATGTATTGCCCATTGATTTTTAAAGCAAGGATCACATTATATTTTTGGAAATCACTAAGAGGGATAACGGTAGTGTAGTCATTGAGTGCAGAGACCTTAACGACAGAGCCTTTCGCCCCTACGTACGCCATAAGCGTTTTCATCGGAATACCCGTAAAGGTTGTGCGCCCATTGTACCAGGGGGAGGCAGTCTGGAAACTAACCATACCCAGCTTCTCAAGGCTGGCGATATCGAAAACGGCTTTACCCTCTTCGTTTGTATTTTCTATATTACCGGACAGTGTCAGAAGGGGTTTCCCGGCGGGTTTGGGGAGTTCCCCAGCTAAAGCCTGCATGGAGATCGCAAAGCTTAACAACATGACAATTAACTTCATTCTAACCTACCTATCAAACGAATATAAAACAATTATAATTGAGTTATTATGCTATTTATACATGCCGCCTGGCGAATAACAATCCGTTGAGGAGATTTATAAATTAACAAGTAAAAATCAATGGGTTAGGTTGCGTGCTGTACCAGGGTGTTGATCGTCTAAGGTCGGTGCTATTATCTTTTAGGTGCGTTAAAAACATCATGCCTGTACGAAGAATAATCTATGTGTTTGATTAGTGCAAATAAACTCACACGAATGTTAAGGTTTAAAGGTTTATCCAGGCTCAGAGCATGATTGTTTGCAAGGCCATCATTAACGGTAGTTTTGGTACTCGCTGGCTGAACGACAGGGCCATTCAGCCCCCCTTGGCACTAAGGTATATCATACACATAACGCCAGATGTTAGCAGGAGAGGGGAGAAAACTGGCACTTGCTGTCTACCACCAGACAATAGCGGAAATTCTACTAAAGGAGTAAAAATGAAACAGGTAACGCCAAGCTATACGGCTGTTGATTTATCTCGTTGGGCAAGAAAGGAGCATTTTGAGGTATTTCAAGGCTTTGCTCAATCTACAATTAACCAAACCGTTCTGTTAGACATTACCGCGCTGCTAAAAAATATCAAAGAGGTGGGTTGGAAATTTTACCCTACTATGATTTTTCTGGTTTCCAAGATTGTAAACCGGCATACGGAGTTCCGTATGGCCATAAAGAACAATGAGCTGGTTATATGGGATGAAATTCATCCAAGCTATACAATTTTCCATAAGGAAACGGAGACCTTCTCATCATTATGGAGCCACTACGATGGTAATATTCATCACTTCCAGAGCGTTTATGCAGAAGACGCTGCACGCTATGGTAATAACCTTGCTTATTGGCCGAAGGGGGAGTCACGGGAGAACGTCTTTTTCATATCAGCTATTCCGTGGGTAACTTTTACCAGTTTTAATGTTAATGTTGCTAACATGAAGAATTTTTTTGCCCCCATGTTCACTCTGGGAAAGTACTACAACCAGGATGGAAAAGTATTGTTGCCTTTCGCCGTTCAGGTACATCATTCCGTGTGCGATGGTTACCATGTGGCAAGACTGGCCAATGAGTTACAAGAAATGTGTAATGACGTAATGCGCCATTCTGCAGAGCACGCAGAGTAGACATTACGTCCAGGTAATTTATGCGACTGTTCTGCCGCGTGGATCCATACATCGTATGAGCCCCCTCTACGTAACAACATACCAGGAGCAATGCGAGTCACGGGGTTTGGGATTTATCATTTGTCACTATACGAATGGCTTCGGCATGGAGTTTTTTCATGCCATCTATAGATTCTCTCTCTCCCAGCCTGAGCTGGGCCAGGATGTTTTCAGTTTCTATTGGCTTTCCCAGTGCTATCAGACACGAAATGGCATAACCTATTACTGCATAGATATCATGCATTTTTTCTGATTTATCGATGTCCATATAAATATCCTGTTTAACGCTCATGCAAGATACCCCTCCTAAAATCATACTAAAAAAGAAAAGCATACACAGAATAACGCCATAACGTTAATGGTTTTTTCCATTGAGTTGGCGCCGCGTCAGCACGATATTGAATAATAAACATGAAGGTTTGTGCTTACCCCTTGCTGGCAGGTGACGCTTTATCGGTCATCTTCGTAGCGGCCGACAGATAACCACCATAGCGACGGCACTACACAGCGGGAAAATCGCCAGTTCCAGCCATGGAATAACGGCCTGTGGGCCGGGGGAGAGAGCGGCATCAAGACGGGTACCAAAAACCAGATTTCCCACCAGTACCGCGCATCCACCCGCTGAGGCTAGCGCCCCGTAATGCGCACCCAGCGTGGACTCATGCGAGAACCAGGGAATAAGATCCTTCACGGCAGGCACCAGTAGCATTTGGCCCAGCGTCAGCAACGTCACAAAACATATTGACGGCAGCAGACGCAGCCAACCGTCTGGCGGCGCTGACGCGGCAAACAGCGCTACGCTGGCAAACGCAGCGGCGAGGAGCAAAAACCCAATAGGCAAGATTAGCGCCGCGCCGGCCCGCCTCGCCACGCGTGCCAGTGGAAGCTGGCACAGAATAATCAGCAGTGAAGCCAGTATAAACAGCGGGCCAAGATCTTTCTCACTCCCCCCGGCGCGCTGGGGATCTCTACCGGCAAGGCAAGATAGAGCTGGTTATAGCTCAACAACCACGAGCTGTAGGCAATGATAAAGGCGACAAACCGCGGTTGCCGAAACGTCGTCCACCAGGGAACTATCTTCAGCGTTTGAGCGCTGGGTGGGGCAGAAGGCAGTGAGAAAAATAGCGTTATCAGCGCGATAACAAAAATCCCGGCCCCCGCAAGTGCGATTTGGCGAAAGCCGAACCCGGTCAGTAGCGCACCCGCAGCCGGACCGAGCACCGCCCCGAGCTCGCCGCATACGGCGAACAGGGCAAACCACTCTGCGCGGCTGCGCTTACCCTGGGCCTCGCTTTGCGTGCCTGCTTTTGCCAGCAGTGCTTCAATAGAGGGCGAGAAAAACGCGCCGCCGATGCCGGTCAGGCAGGCCCCCAGGATAACGGGCCACAGGGTGTGGCTGAAGGCCAGCATCAAATAGCCAGCAATCCGTAGAAGGCAGCCACACAGAATAACGATTTTTGCCCCAAAGCGGTCAGAGAGTGCGCCGCCAACGATGAACATCCCTTGCTGCGAGAAGGTTCGCAGTCCCAGAATCAATCCAATCAGGCCGCCGGAGAGCATCATGTCATCGCGCAGAAAAATCGCCAAAAACGGGACAACGGCGTAGAAGCCAATATTAAAAACAAACTGGCTACCCAACAAAATGGGCGGCCAAAGTGTGCCTGCTGGGCGAAGAGGGTTTTGTGACATTTACACGCGCTTATATTATGAAATGAATATGCTTTTTGCCATGGAAGGGGGAAATTTCAATACGGGTTTTGACGTTGAACACCTCCCGAAGCAGATCCTCACTGAGGATCGCTTCCGGCGTACCGGTGGCGACAATTTGCCCCTGTCGCATGACAATAAGACTATCGCAAAACATTGCGGCATGATTGAGATCGTGAATGGCCACTATGCTGGTTACCGGCAGCGTGCTGATGAGATGCATCAGCTGCATTTGATGGTGGATATCGAGATGGTTGGTCGGCTCATCCAGCAGGATTTCAGTCGGCGACTGTGCAAGCGCCCGGGCAATATGCACCCGCTGGCGTTCACCGCCGGAGAGGCTCAACCATCCCTGATCGTTGCGATCCAGCATATCGACCCGCTGTAAGGCGGCATCGACGATCTCGTCATCTTTGGCGCTCCAGCTGGAGAAGGGCGAGTGGTGCGGAATGCGTCCCAGCTTGACCACATCGCGTACGCGCATATTGGCCTCGGTCATGCCATGCTGCTCAACAAATGCAACCCGGCGGGCAAGCGTCTTTCTGGCGATGCGGGTGATATCCTGCTCGTCGAGCAGTACGCGACCTGCATCCGGACGGCGTAATCCGGCAAGAATGCGTAGCAGTGAGGATTTACCGCAGCCGTTGGATCCTAACAGGCCAACGGTTGCCCCCCGATCAATGCGCAGCGAGACGTTGTTGACGATGATCTTTTTACCCGCCTTCCAGGTAATATTTTCAGCGGTAATACTCATCAGGTACTCCTTGAGCGGAAGATAATCACGGCGAAGAAAGGCACGCCTACCATGGCGGTGACGACGCCGACCGGTAAGCTTTGCGGCGCGATAAGCACCCGTGAGGCGATATCAGCCAGCACCATCAGGATCGCACCCGCCAGCGCGCTGGCGACCAGTAGCGTTCGATGCAGTGGGCCAAACATAAACCGCATAATATGAGGAACCACGAGGCCCACAAAGCCGATGGAGCCAGCCATGCTGACGATAGTAGCGGTCATGAGCGCGGTGAGGGTAAAGAGAATCAGCCGCACCACAGGAACGGCGATACCCAGCGAGGCGGCAGCATCGTCACCGAAGGTAAAGGCATCCAGCGCCCTGGCGTAGAAAAGACAGACCGCAAGCCCGATCAGCACCACCACCAGCGCAAGCTGAAACTCCGGCCAGCGTACGCCGCTAAAGCTACCCAGCAACCAGAACAGCACGTCACGCGCCTGCTGGGCACTGGCCGATGTGCTAATGGTATAGGCCGTAATGGCATTAAACAGCTGCGAAGCGGCAACCCCAGCCAGAATGGTCTGCTGATTGCCGCCGCGTGCACCGTTGGTCAGAAAAGCGACGAATGTAAAGGCTGCAAACGCACCGATAAAAGCCCCGGCGGAGAGCGACAAAGCCCCCGTGCCGATGCCGAGCACCACCACCATGACCGCGCCTGTAGATGCGCCAGCAGAAACGCCGAGCACGTAAGGCTCGGCTAGCGCGTTTTTCAGCAGGCTTTGTAGCACTGCACCACAGATGGCGAGTCCTGCCCCGCAGCAAGCCGCGACCAGCGCACGGCTCAAGCGAAAATCCCAGATGACGCTTTCATAGATGCGGTTAAGCGGAACGGCGGTCAGCCCCATCTTATTGCTGATGGCGTAAAAAACGTCCCGCAGCGGGATTGACAGCTCTCCCACGCTGACGCCCAGGGCAATCGCCATACATAACAGAATGACAGACAGCAAGCATGAGACGGTTAAAAACGTGCCCTGTTGCGCGTGCACCATCGGTAAGGCCATCAGTTCAGCCCCAGCTTTCTGAGTTGTTCGCCGACTTGCTCAGCCCCATAGAGGGTACGAACCGTGGGATTCATGGCCTGGCCATCCATCACCACGATATGACCCTTTTTCACCGCATCCAGCTGGCTGATCGCTGGATCGCTTTGCAAAAATTTAATCTTCTCCTGCGCGTTGTCCAGCGTCCAGCGGTTACGATCCAGGCTGGAGACCACAATGACATCCGGGTTGGCAGCAATGATGCTTTCCCAGCCTACCGTCGGCCACTCAGCCTCGGAGGTGATTGCGTTATGACCGCCCAGCACGTCAGCGATAAATCCGGACGCGCTGTTTTTACCTCCAACGTAGGCATCAGCCGACGGAGACGCGCTGGAAAACCAGAAGACAAAGGAGAGATCTCTCTTATTCTTACTGAACTCGTTGCGTAGATCGCTTTCGCGTTTTTTAAAGTCGGCAACCAGCGCGTCGCCACGCGGCTGTACGTCAAAAATCATGGCAAAATCTTCAATCTCTTTATACAGATAGGCCATGTTCCACAGCGTATGGCGACTGCCATACATATCTCCCGCCGCTTTTTTTGTCGCGCACATACCAGGAGAGAGGTAGCTGTTAACGCCAACGGTGGCGAGATCCTCGCGCTTCGCAACCTTACTCTCAGGCCCCAGCAGCAGAGGCAGCTGCGCGGGCACAAAATCAGGGTTTTGTGAAAGCACGGACTCCAGCGTCGGGATCTCCACGGTCAGCAGCTTGATCTGCGCATTCTGTTCGGCCAGCTGCGGCATCACTTTCGTTGGCCAGAAGGCACTGGCAGTGATTTTATCCTGCAATCCCAACAGCAGCAGGATCTCCACGGTATTTTGTCCAAGGGCGACCACGTGCTCGGGGCTTTTGTTGAACGTCTCTTTATAGCCACAGTTGTCAATGGTGAGTGGGTAGGTAGTTGCCGATGCGGCGCTAAGCGTGGAAAACAGTATGGCTGCTGCGCAGATAACCTTTTTCATTAAATCCTGATCCTGAGGGGATATATCTTGATATTTAAACAGGAATGATAATGAAAATTATTTTTAATGCGATAAAAAATTGGTGGTGTGGGTCACATCAGTTGCTTTCGTAACATAAAAACAAACCTGCCATTGAGCAGGTTTTTTCTGTTTGTAAGAGGCGTACCAGCACGTTTTAACGTAACAGTACTTTACCAATCAGATAGGTTATTGCCTGACCACCAATGTGGATCCGGTCGCCCACGCGCTGGCAGCGCAAATCTCCTCCACGCTCTGAGCACTGGTGCGCCAGCATTTCTGTCTTATCTAATTTTTCAGCCCAGTAAGGGATGAGCATGCTGTGCGCAGAGCCTGTGACCGGGTCTTCCGCGACGGCTTCTCCCGGACAGAAGAAACGGCTGACAAAGTCGACCTCTCCTTCGCCCGGCGCGGTGATGCAGACCATTTTCCCGAGAGGAAGCATGGCGTTGATGTCTGGACGTACCGCTTCCACCTGACGCTGATTTTCCAGGACAACAAGGTAATCACGCGCCACGCGTACCTCTTTGCACTCGGCGATGCCCAACGTTTCCAGAAGTAGAGGCAGCGGCATCACGGGCTCTGTTTCCCAGGCAGGAAAATCCAGCGTCAGCCAGTCGTCACTCCGCGTTACCGTCAGAGGACCCACAAAGCGGGTATCGAAACGGATAGTCGTATCAAGGTAATCAAGATGTTCGAAAATGACGTGTGCCGCAGCAAGGGTGGCATGCCCACAGAGATTAATCTCTCCCTGAGTGGTAAACCAGCGTAGCTCAAAGCCATTATCATTTGCGATAAAAAATGCCGTTTCTGACTGGTTGTGCTGCTTAGACATTTTCAATAATGTCTCATCGGGCAACCATTCCGTGAGCGGGCATACTGCGGCGGCGTTACCGGTAAATGTGGTGGCCGCGAAGGCGTCTACCATATAAAAATCAATTTCTTGCATCACGAAAATCTCTCGTCGATCCCAGGGTAAATTCTACTCTATCAGAAACGATTGCATGAAATCACTTAGTGACCGTGAACCGTTAAGCCTACCAGCCGGATAACAATCGGACGCACAACGAGGATGCAAACCTGGAAATTTAGCGTCAAGGGGCAATCTATAAGCGCGAAACTCAACCCAGGTTCATTAGCGACGATATCGATATCATAACTAACATCGCTGTAAACGGAGGGAGGGGAACGACTTTATATCGTCACCTATGAATATTTATGCCTGCGTTAATGAGCGTCAGCGCTTAATTCAAAGGTCACGGCATTTATTACATTTTTAGAAACGGCGTTGGCCAGCAAAGGGGATGCACATCTCAAAATGTCTGCTTTGACTTCACAGGCTAACTGAGATTCTGCGCATAAAACGTCAACGCTTTGGCATAACGCTGAATGCTCAACGTTGGCGGATAGTTTGACACCAGTTCAAGCATCACCGTCATCGCGCGATCGTGTTCACCGAGGTTATGCAGACAGAGGGCATAGAAGGGGATAGCTTCGCTGGCGTCGGGATAGTCGCGGATAATCTCCTCGAGAATCTGTTTCGCGAGCGCGTACTTCCCCAGACAGCGCCAGGTGCAGGCGAGGCCGAGCCGGGCTTCAAACAGATTATCGCCTTCCAGTCCTTCGTTCAGTGCCGCAAGATAATATTCAGCGGCAGTCTCTTCCAGCCCCTGATTGTCGTATGACCATGCGATATTAAGCAGCGCTTCCGCTTTCAGCGTGGGAAGTATTGTCAGCGTCCTCAGCAGGTCGCGGCTCTGTTCATACTCGCCTGCGGCGCGCAGGGAAATTGCCTGTTCAATTCTTGGATCCACAGTCATAAACCTTGTTGCGTCAATAGGTTGATTATTGACCCAATATATCTCATTTGAGAGGCAGCGTGCGGTTTTTATGGTGGGGGTGAAAAGATATCGGTGCCGGGTGGTATCACCCACCCGGCAGGGGACTACGCTATCGCTACGTCTTCCTTAATTTGCTCAAGATAACGATCGTAACGTTGCAGGAACAACACTTTACAATCGTTATCCATATTTCCTGTTATTGCCTCCGTGCAGAGATGTCGCCCTTGCGAACGCATCTGGGCAAAACTGAAGGCCAGGAAATCAAAATCCCCAGAAGACACTGCATACTTTTGACTCACTACCTGCATGAATTCCTCCTCTATTGTGGGTAAAGCAAAAAGGAAATATGCATATTTAACTTAAGTATGGTTCAAAAATCGCGGTTCGGTGAGAAGTGTGGAACGATTGCTGTAACCTATCAATATGGGAGCGCCAGTGCGCTCCCATTGATTCACTACTTATAACGACTGCAGGAACGCCAGCAGGTCGTTGTTCAGCTGATCCTGATGCGTGACGGCAAAGCCGTGCGGTGCGTTATCGTACACCTTCAACTGCGCGCCGGGGATGCTTTCCGCTGCAACTTTACCGGTGGTTTCAAACGGCACCACCTGATCGTTGCTGCCGTGGATCACCAGCGTCGGCACATCTACTTTCGCCACGTCAGGACGGAAATCCGTTTCGGCAAAGGCGGTCACGCAGTCGATAGTCCCTTTCAGCGAGGCGAGCAGGGCAATGTTCAGCGTCTGGGTCAGCACACCCTCAGAGACATTCTGCCCGGCGTTAGTGCCGTAGAACGGGGTAGAGAAGTCGCTGATAAACTGCGCCCGGTCTTTACGTAGCCCGTCGCGGATACCTTCAAATACGCTCTGATCGACGCCCTGCGGGTAGTCGGCGGCTTTGCCGAAAATAGGCGTCACCGCGCCCAACAGCACCAGCGCTTTCACACGTTCACTACCGTAACGGCCGATATAGCGGGTCACGTCGCCGCCGCCCATTGAGAAACCGACCAGCGTAACGTCACGCAGATCGAGGCTGGTAATCAGGTCGTTGATGTCAGAGGCGAAGGTATCGTAGTTGTAGCCTTCCCACGGCTGATCCGAGCGGCCAAAGCCACGGCGATCGAAGGCGATGACACGATAGCCACGCTCGGCCAGGAAGTTCAGCTGGCTGTCCCACATGTCGGCATCCAGCGGCCAACCGTGGCTGAACAGAACCGGCTTACCTGAACCCCAGTCTTTGTAATAAATCTGCGTGCCATCCTGCGTCTTGATTGTGCTCATGTCAGATCCTCAGTAGTAATAACGGGTTTTGGGTTGTGCTGCTTACGTAACGGGTGCTATCAGGTAGCGAGCCGCTGGGCGTTCGCTCCCCCGATGAAAAGCATAGACTTTGCTTTGGATCAGCAGATCGTTGGCCGTGTGGCGCTCCTGCTGACGCAGGTGCTCGATCCAGGTGCCGATAACAAAGGTTTCAAGAAAAATCCCTGGCCGTTGAATATCTTCATACACCGACCAGCTTAGCGCGCCGCCGCGCTGGCGCACCCGGCGCATCTCCTGAATGCTCACAACAAAGTCATACACGTCATCGGCGTCAATTTGATACTCATAACTCACCATGATCGGGCCGCGCTCGTGAGAGACATCCAGCGTCCGGGCGAGGTTGTCCACTTCACGCAGATCCAGGTTGAGATCGGGATTCTCATCCAGCCGCCAGCGGAGTACGGTCAGGCTGGCCAGCATCATGCCCACCGTTGCCACGCAGAGCGAGACGGGGAGGGTGAAATGCGATGCCAGCTGGCCCCAGATGGCGCTGCCTACGGTCATTGAACCGAAAAATACCGTGAGATAGACCGCCAGCGCCCGCGCTTTAACCCATTTTGCCGCGCTGCGCTGCGCGCCCATGTTGAGCGTCGAGAGCACCGCTATCCAGGCGAAACCGGTGATGAACAGAAACGCGTTCAGCAGCCAGAAGTGGCGAACAAAGGCCAGGGCCAGCATTGCGGCGGCATAAAACAGGCTGGTCATCACCATCAGGCGGTCCGGGTTGAGCCGCTTGCGCAGGCCAGGCAGCAGCACCGCGCCAAAAATCGCCCCGATACCAATACAGGCCAGCATAATGCCGTAGCCACCGGGGCCGAGCCCCAGCTCGCGTCGCGCGACCAGCGGCAGTAGAGCCCAGGCGGCGCTGCCGAAGAGGAAAAACGCCACCGTGCGCACCAGCACGTTGCGCAAGACTGGAGCGGCATGCACATAGCGTAATCCTGCCCGAACGGCGGGGAAGAAGTGCTCCGGCGGCAGGCGCTGAATAGAGGGCTCCGCTTTCCAGCGATAGAGCACCCATGCCACGCCCAGCACCGACAGCGCATTCAGCATGAACACCACCCACGGACCGGCAAACGACAGCACCAGCCCGCCCAGCGCCGGGCCAATCGCGCGGCTGATGTTGATCCCCAGCGAGTTCAGGGCGATAGCCGGGGCCAGCTCATTTTTCTCTACCAGATCCGGCACGATAGCCTGAAAAGGCGGCGAGCTCATTGCCGCGCCTGTGCTCAACAGGAAAGCAGCGATAAGCAGCACCGTCGGCGTTACGTAACCGGCCAGCGACAGCAGGGTCAGGCCCGCCGCAGCGATAAAGACCCACACCTGGGAGAAGAGCAGGTACTTCCGCCGGTCGACGATATCCGCCATCACCCCGGAGGGCAGGGCGAAGAGAAACATCGGCAGGCTGCTTGCCGCCTGCACCATCGCGACGGAGAGCGGATCCGCGCTCAGCGTCAGCATGGTCCAGTTGACCCCGACATCGTTCATCCATGAACCAATGTTGGACACCACCGTCGCTATCCACAGCATGCGAAAAATGGGGTTACGCAGCGGCTGCCAGGAGGATACGGCGGCGGGCTGCGTCGTCACCGCATGGATATCATTTACCTGCGCCATAGCGAAACTCCTGTACCCGACTCGTGAAGGGCCGCCAGCTGCCGGGCCCGGTGATAGCCAGCGTGGTGAAGATAATCAGCAGCAGCCAGCCAAACTGGCCCTCCGCTACGCTCCAGCCAGGGTGCACCACCAGCATCGCCACCAGCAGCACGCCGATAATCGGCAGGCAGGCCAGCCGTGTACCGACGCCGACGATGATGAAGAGCGGGCAAACTACCTCGGCGAAGATAGCCGGTAAAAGGCTGGCCCACGGCCCCAGTCCAAACGGATCTTCGATCCGCGTCAGCTCTTCACTAAAGTGCATCATCTTCGGCAAACCGTGCACATAGAGCAGCAGCAGAGAGCCGGTGAGGCGCAGGAAGAACAGCCCCGCATCAATACGGGGCGCAAAAGCGAATGTGCTTTTCATTGTTATCAGAAGGCGAAGCAGCTGCAGCCGAGCGCGCCCCAGAAGGCGCTGTCGTCTGAAACTGGAACCGAGGAGTGGCGCGCCACGTCGTGCTGGTGGCTGTGTACGCCGCACGGACCGCTGCAGTGGTGCACGGCAGGCATCAGCCCGACGCGGTTTTGCTGCGGTGGGGCGCTGCGGTAGTGGCCCGGCACGTTGACCACCGGCGACCACTCTGGCAGCACAGGAATCGACGGCGGAGCTTCCGAGGTAAAGGCCCCTGCGGCGTAGACGATGTTGCCATCCACCACGGTCAGCACGGATTCGATACCTTTGATCTCCTCTTCCGGCACGCGGAAATAGTCTTTGCTCAGCACGGCGAGATCCGCCAGCTGGCCAACTTTGATCTGGCCCTTTTTGCCCTGCTCGCTGGAGAACCAGGCGCTGCCCTGGGTCCAGAGCATCAGGGCGGTGTCGCGGTCGAGGCGCGCGTTGACGTCATACATCTGCATGCCGCCCACGGTGCGGCCAGAGACCAGCCAGTAGAGCGCAGTCCACGGGTTGTAGCTGGCGACGCGGGTAGCGTCGGTACCCAATCCCACCGGGACGCCGGTCTCCAGCATCTTCGCTACCGGCGGGGTGTGGCGCACCGCCTCCATGCCATAGCGCTCGGCGAAATATTCGCCCTGGAAGGCCATCCGGTGCTGTACCGCAATGCCGCCGCCCAGCGCTTTGATGCGGTCGATGTTGTGTTGGGTGACCGTTTCGGCATGGTCAAAGAACCAGTGCAGGCCGTTGAAGGGAATGTCGCGGTTCACTCTCTCGAACACATCCAGCATACGGCTGATGGATTCGTTATAGGTGGCGTGCAGGCGGAACGGCCAGCGGTGCTCTACCAGATGACGGACGACGCGCTCCAGCTCGTCTTCCATACCCGGCGCGAGATCCGGGCGCGGTTCAAGGAAATCTTCGAAGTCCGCGGCGGAGAAGACCAGCATCTCGCCTGCACCGTTGTGGCGGAAGAAGTCGCTGCCCTGGCCCGGCGTCAGCATATCGGTCCACTTCTCAAAATCTTCCAGCTCATGGCCGGGACGCTGGGTAAACAGGTTATAGGCGATGCGGATGGTCATCTGCTCTTTGGCATGCAGCTCGGCGATCACCTCATAATCTTCCGGGTAGTTCTGGAAGCCGCCGCCGGCGTCGATGGCGCTGGTCAGGCCCAGGCGGTTCAGCTCGCGCATAAACTGGCGGGTAGAGTTGACCTGCTGCTCCAGCGGCAGCTTCGGCCCTTTTGCCAGGGTAGCGTAGAGGATCATGGCGTTCGGGCGGGCAATTAGCATCCCGGTGGGGTTGCCGTTGCCGTCGCGCTGGATCTCGCCGCCGGGCGGGTTCGGGGTATCTTTGGTGTAGCCCACCACCTTCAGCGCGGCGCGGTTGAGCAGGGCGCGATCGTAGAGATGCAGAATAAACACCGGCGTATCCGGCGCGGCCTCGTTGATCTCATCCAGGGTGGGCATCCGGCGCTCGGCAAACTGAAACTCTGACCAGCCGCCGACCACGCGCACCCACTGCGGAGAAGGGGTGCGCAGCGCCTGCTCTTTCAGCATACGCAGCGCGTCTGCCAGCGACGGCACGCCTTCCCAGCGCAGTTCAAGATTGTAGTTCAGACCGCCGCGGATCAGGTGCAGGTGGGAGTCGTTGAGGCCTGGGATCGCGGTGCTGCCTTTGAGATCGATGACGCGCGTGCCTTCCGCCTGGTGCTGCATCACCTCTGCCGCCGTGCCAACCTCCAGAAACTTGCCGTCGCGAATAGCCACCGCATCGGCGACCGGGTTTTCCCTGTCTACCGTATGAAATTTACCGTTGAGTAAAATGAGTTCTGCCTTGCCGAGCGAGACCATTGGGTTCTCCTGCTGAAGCGTCCGAAGCCTGATGCGCCGGACTATAAAGTGATGGGATTATCTTCAGCAGGGGGATCGGGCGTCTAGTTATACGAAGGTATACCTATACGAAGGTATAGTTATACACAGAGATAATAGTTATGCCGGTTCAGGGGTTTTACTATCCGTGTCGATAACAATCTGTTTTAACTTACACGACAATGGAAACTCACATGACCAACTCTAAGCTTGAAGTACTGACCCCAGAAAATTGCCAGATGATCTTTATCGATCAGCAGCCGCAGATGGCCTTCGGCGTGCAATCTATCGACCGTCAGGTACTGAAGAACAACGTGGTTGGCCTGGCAAAAGCGGCTAAGGTCTTCAACATTCCCACCACTATCACCACCGTTGAAACCGAAAGCTTCTCGGGTAACACCTTCCCGGAGCTGCTGGACGTCTTCCCTGAGCACGACATTCTTGAGCGTACCTCCATGAACTCCTGGGATGACCAGAAAGTGCGTGACGCGCTGGCGAAGAACGGCAAGAAGAAGGTAGTGGTGTCGGGTCTGTGGACCGAAGTGTGTAACAACACCTTCGCCCTCTGCGCCATGCTGGAAGGGGGATACGAAATTTATATGGTGGCTGACGCCTCCGGCGGCACCTCTAAAGAGGCGCATGACTTCGCGATGCAGCGCATGATTCAGGCGGGCGTGATCCCGGTGACCTGGCAGCAGGTTCTGCTGGAGTGGCAGCGCGACTGGGCGCACAAAGAGACCTACAACGCCGTGATGGATATCGTGAAAGAGCACTCCGGTGCTTACGGTATGGGCGTTGATTATGCTTACACCATGGTCCACAAAGCACCGTCGCGTGCCAAGGGCGCACATCGTACCCTGGCTCCGGTTCCGGCCAACAAATAACGTCGATGCGGGCCGGACCTCTGTCCCGGCCCGTTTTTTTACTGAGTGACGATTGAATAACGGGAGACTGCCATGAGCGCAGAGCTTATTTCCCTTGGCGCTGGGGTCTTGATTGGTCTGGTTTACGCCCTGCTGAAGGTGCGCTCGCCCGCGCCGCCTGCCATCGCGCTGGTGGGTTTGCTGGGGATGCTGGCAGGCGAGCAGCTTGTCAATCTCTTTACCTGGGCAGGCTAAATATGTTGAAATCATACGTTGTTTCGCTGGCGACCGGCCTTTTGGCAGGGGCTATCTATGGCGCATTACAGGTTCATTCGCCTGCACCACCGGTCATTGCCCTGCTGGGGCTGTTCGGTATGCTGGTGGGGGAACAGCTTATTCCGGTATGTCGGCGTCTTCTACGCCGTCAGCCGGTCACCCTGGCATGGTTTCGTCATGAATGCGTGCCCAAAATCAGCGGCACTCCTCCCCCCGAAGGCAAAAACCTACCGTAGGGAGCGCCACTCACGTTCGCGTGAGCTCAGTCAGAGGATCACGGCATGGCGTTCTCTCCGCGCATTGTCATTGTTGACGATGAACGTTCCGTTCGCAGCGGGCTAAGCAATTTACTGCTGTCGGAGGGCTACGATACCTGCACCTTCGAATCCGCAGAAGCGTTTCTCAGTGACGACTCGGCGTTGGCCAGCGCCGATCTGTTGATCCTCGACGTCAAGCTAAAGGGGATGAGCGGCCTGGAACTCTATACTTCAGTGGTATCGCAACCCAATCCGCCGCCGGTTATTTTTATCTCCGGACACGAAGAGAAAAACAGCCAGTGGACGATCACGGGCGCGGAGGCCGTTTCGCTTTTACGCAAGCCGATCAATATTGATACGCTGCTGGAACATATCCGCCGTGAACTCTCTTTACGCGAGGAGCGCTGATGAGCGAAAAACTCTCTGCCGCCGGCAACCTGATGAATGGCGACGTATTTACCTTAACCGACGACATTATCTTCACGCCGCTGGCTCAGGAAGGCTGCATCGCCTGGACCCTGTGTCATCCGCTCCATTCGGGCGAGAGCTTTATTCTGGCCAGCGCCGCCAGCGATGAGGCAGAGTTTCAGGCAACCCGGCTGCTCAAAAACGAATTTGCCCTGCGTAGGCAGCTTTCTGGCGTCTGGGCAGTACGCCCCATCAGCTCCACCAGCCATCACGGCCGCTATGCCCTGGTCTATGCCCCGTTTCCCTTCCGCACCCTGGCGCAATCCACCCGCCTGCGGGTAGGCAATATCGCCGACTTTCTGGCGATGGCGCTAGGGCTTTGCACGCCGCTGCGGCAGATGCATGCTCAGGGGCTGGTACACAGCGATATCAAACCCGGCAACTTTTTTATCGATCCCGGCGGCGCGTACCGGCTGGCCGGATTCGGCTTGACCACCGGTTCGCCAGAGATCGCCAGCCAGACAAGCCTGACGGTGCCCGGCGGGACCCTGGCCTATATGTCGCCGGAGCACACCGCGCGCACCCGCGACAGCGTCGACAGCCGCAGCGATCTCTACAGCCTGGGCATCGTGCTGTATGAACTCCTGACCGGCACGCTGCCCTTTGAGCCCAGCGAGGGCGGGCAGGCGGAGTGGGCGCATCACCATATTGCCTCTGTTCCCCGGCCGCTGCACGAGGTGCGGCCCTCGGTGCCCGGCATGCTCTCAGCGATCGTTCTGCGCCTGCTGGAAAAATCCCCGGCGAACCGATACCAGACGGTGGAGGGGCTGATCGCCGACCTGCGCCGCTGTCAGGCGAACCTGGCAGAAAACGGGGATATCACGCCGTTTACGCCAGGCTTGCAGGATCGTCTGCCCGCCCGCTTTTTGCCGGACAATCTCTATCTGGCTCACCCTCAGCAGCAGCAGCTGCTGGCGGCGTTTGACCGGGTCATGGAGAGCGGCACGCATTCGCTGGTGGTGATTAGCGGCCCGCTCGGCAGCGGCAAGTCGTCGCTCATCGCGTCGGCGCTGAAAACGCTTCAGCATCGGCGTGTGCTGCTGGCGGTCAGCAAGGCCGACCAGTATTCGGGCGTGGTGCCCTATACCGTTATCGCCTCGGCCTTTCGCTCGTTAACGCTCTATCTGCTGGGGCTGGGGGCAGAGGACGTCGCGCGCTGGAAGCGGCGGCTTACCCGGGCGCTCGGCAGCTATGCCGTCCTGGCTGTCAAGCTGGTGCCGGAGCTGGGCCTGCTGCTGGACAATTGCTCTCTCACCGCGGGCGATCCCGACTCCACCGACGCCCGGGCGCGTTTCAACCAGATGGCATCCCGGCTGGTGGAGGCCTTCGCCACGCCGGACTGCCCGCTGGTATTATTAATTGATGATATTCACTGGATAGATCAGGCCAGCCTGCAGCTTCTGGAATACCTGACCCACGCCAGCGGCGCGCTGCCGCTGCTGATGGTGGTTGCCCACTCTGATACCGACGCGTTTCCCGACGGTAGCGCGCAAACGCTGCTGAAAAACCTGCGCGCCGACGCCCATCATCTTGTCGATATCCGACCAGAGCCGCTTAGCGTCAAAGCCGTGTCGCGCTGGCTGGCGGACATTTTTCAGGCCCGGGCGTCTGGCTTACACGAGTTGGCGACGCTTATTCATGAAAAAACCGGCGGCAATCCGCTGTTTACCCATGAGTTTTTTCAGCGCATCGTCAAAGACGGGCTGATCACCCATAACAAAAAACAGGGCAAATGGTATTACGATCTGCCCGCTATCCGCGCGCGAAACTACACCGAAAACGTGGCAAGCCTGGTGCTGCTGCAGCTGGCGGATATGCCTCTGCAAGTGCGCAGGCTGCTTGGCTGCCTCGCCTGCGTTGGCGGAACAGGCAAACCCGCGCTGCTGAGCCAGATGCAGGCGATCGCGCCCGAGCAGCTTCACGAGCAGCTGCTACCGGCGGTTTCCGCCCGGCTGATTAGCCTTGCCGGGGATGAATATACCTTTACGCACGATCGCGTACACAGGGCGGCGCGGGCGCTGCTTAACGCTGACGAGATCGGCCAGCTTAATCTCTCTGCCGCACGCCTGTTCACCGAGGCGGCGCGGCAGAGCGACGACAGCGATCGGCTGTTTTTGGCGGTTCACCATATCACTTCAGCGCTTAACGACATTCGCTTTTCGCCGGAGCGCGACAGCTACCGTGCAGTCTGTCATCTTGCCGCCCAGCGGGCGAAAAGTACCGGTGATTACGCCTCTGCCGTGCGCTATCTGCGTACCGCAAAGCTGCTGCATGAGGATGCGCTCCACGCCGAGCCGGATGAAGCTTTCCAGCTTGATTTTGACGAGGCGGAGTGTGAGTTTCTGCAAGGTAATCTCCCCTCTGCGTTGGCGCTGTGCCAGCGGCTGATGCATGCGCCGCGCCCGCATCAAAAAGCGGTAGCCGCCTGCATGATGGCGGAAATTTATATGCGCCAGTCCAATATGCCGCTGGCGCTGGAGACGGCCCTGTCCGGCCTGGTCGCCTTTGGTGTTGACCTTAGCCGCCACCCCACTGCGCACGACTGCGACGAGGCGTGGCGATCGGTAGAGTCCCGAATTAGCGGCGATCCGGTTGCGGCTTTCCAGACCCTGGCCGTAACGCAAGACGGGGAGGCGGAAGCGATCATGAGCCTGATGCTCAGCGCCAGCATGTTCGCTGCCTTTGCCTGTCCGCGCCTGCACTTTTTGCTGCTCTGCAAAATCATTCATATGACGCTGGACCGGGGATTATGCGGCGCTTCAACGGCGGCGTTTGCCTGGTATGGCGTGCTGATTGGCCGCCGCTACAACGAATATCAGGCCGGATTTATCTGGAGCCAGCTCGCGCATGAGCTGGTGATGCAGCACGCTTTTAACAATTTCAAAGGGCGAACGTTGCTGGCGGTAGATCTGGCTACCTCGTGGGTGAAGCCGATCGGATCGGCCATCGAGAGCGCGAAAGTCTGCTTTACGGCCTCGGTTGACCACGGCGATCTCACCGCCGCCTGTTTTATCATTCGCCATCAGACCATGAATTTTCTTACCCGCGGCGATCACCTGGACGGCGTGCTGACCACTATCGAGCGCGGCCTGGGCTTTATTCGCAAACTGCGCTTCCCGGACGTGGAGATCCTGCTTCTGCTCCAGCGGCTGTATGTGAATCACCTGCGTAATGCCTCAGGGAATTTTACCGGCGCGGACGTTTTCCCCGCGTCGCTGATTGCCGATGAGGCAGCGCGCGGCCATCAGCACATCCCTCTGACGCTGTTCTGGTTCTGGCTCTATCGCGGTATGGCGCATTTTATGGCGGGGGAGTACGCCGAGGCATCCCATTGCCTGGAGAACGCCGCGCCGATGGTCGACAGCGTGCCGGGGTATATCCATCTGCTTGATTACCATTTTTACAGCGCGCTTTCCCTGACCCTTGCCCTGACGCCGGAGACCGCAACCGCCGCGCAGCGGGAGACGGTAAAAGGCCATCACGATCGGATCGCGCTGTGGGCGCGGCATAATCCGGCGACCTTTGCCGATAAAGAGGCGCTGGTCGGCGCAGAGCTGGCGCGCCTGGAGCAGAAGAGTGATATCGCCATCGCCCAGTATGAGAGGGCGATTAAGCTCTCGGGTGATGCGGAGTTTCATCACATCCACGGCCTGGCCTGTGAGCTGGCCGGAGGCTTTGCTAAAGCAGCGGGCTTCCAGGTGGCCTCCGAGGCCTATTTCCGCGGTGCGTTTTCTGCATGGCGGCGGTGGGGCGCGATGGCGAAACTGCGCCAGCTGGAGCGCCACTATCCGCATCTCTCGCCATCCGTACAGAGCACGCCCTACGACACCATTGCCTTTGCGCAGAATGAGGTTGTACACGATCTGGAGAGCATGCTCAGAGCGGTGCGCGCCATGACGGAGGAGATCGACCTCGACCGGCTGATGCAGACGCTGATGACCCTGCTGCTTGAGCGGGCAGGTGCTCAGCGCGGCCTGCTTATTCGCATTCTTGATAACAACGTGCTGGAAACCCAGGCCTGCGCGGAGACCTCCTCGGACGGCGTGAAGGTGCGGCGGGTTAAGGAGCGGCCTTCTGCGACCGATATGCCGCTGTCGATTCTCTCGGCGGTGATGCGCACCGGCCAGGAGATCCGCACCGGCAAGCCGGGAAGCTTTAGCCCCTTCAGCCAGGATGCCTATCTGGTGACCTCCGGCGCGGCGGTGATGTGCGTCCCGATGTACAAGCAAGCCAAAATGGTCGGCGTGCTCTATCTGGAAAACCGCGTCATGCCGGAGATCTTTACCGCCGAGCATTCACGCATCGTCAGGATGCTGGCGTCGCAGGCGGCGGTATCGCTGGAAACGGCGCGTCTGTACGCCGAGCTGCTGGAGGAGAACGTCCAGCGGCGGCGGGTTGAGAAAGAGCTGCGCGCCAGCCAGACCTCCCTGATGCTCGGGGAGCGCATCAGTAACACAGGCACCTGGCGCTGGGATATCGATCAGGATCTGATGTTTGTCTCCGATGAATACGCCCGCATCCTTGGCCTGCCGGACCGGCAGCGCACGATCTCGATGGCGGATTTCCTGATGCTGGTGCATCCGGAGGATTATCAGCGCATCAGCCGGCTGGTCACCGATAGCGTGCGCAACGGCGTCTCAATGCGCGCCGAGTTTCGGGTGTTTCGTCCGGACGGAGAGTGCCGCTACATTCTGGGGGTAGGTAATCCGGTGGGGGATGAACCCAGCGTCGCAGAGTATTTCGGCGTCATCACCGATATCACCGCCCGCCGCCAGTCGGAGGACGCCGTGCGCGTGGCGCAGGCCGATCTCGCCCGCGTCGCCCGCGCCACTACGGTCGGGCAGCTAACGGCCTCTATCGCCCATGAGATCAACCAGCCGCTGATGTCGATTGTGGCTAACGCGGGTGCGAGCCTGCGCTGGCTCAGCCGGGAGCCGGCCATGCTCAGCCATGCGCGCACCAGCCTGGAGGAGATCATCAGCGAAGGCGAACGCGCCGGGAATATCATTCGCGGATTACAGGCGCTGACGCGCAACCAGACGGCAAGCCGCTCGCGGGTGAACCTGCACCATCTGGTCTACCACATTGTGGCGCTCTCACGCAGCGAGCTGGAGCGGCAGCAGATTGCGCTCCAGTACCAGCTTAAGGCGCAGGATGCCTTTATCTACGGCGACAGCGTGCAAATTCAGCAGGTGCTGCTGAACCTTATCGTCAATGCAATTGATGCCATGGCGGGCATACATGACCGTCCGCTCACCCTCACCGTGAGCTCGCTGAACCCGGAGCCGGGCAGGATCCGTCTGGACATTACCGATACCGGGATTGGTCTGAGCCCCGAGGTGCAGGAGCGGCTGTTTGATTCGTTCTACACCACCAAAGAGCAGGGGATGGGGATGGGGCTGAGCATCAGCCACTCTATCATTGAACGTCATGCGGGTCGGTTGCAGGCTGCCCCAGGCGAGCGCCACGGCAGCCGATTCTGGTTTACCCTGCCGGTGCATGACGAGCAGGGTGAGCAGGGCGAGTAGCGCTTAGGACGCGGGCGCGATCTGCGTTAAACGGTTACGCAGTTCGCCATGCGCCATCGCCACCTCGGTGGACTCCTGCAGCGCATCGAGGTATTTCTGGCGAAACTCACCGCTGTTCTCCGCGCTCAGCAGGCTGGCGAGCGTTTTACGTACGCTCTCTACCGCCGCGCTATCTACCGGCTGCTCTTTGTCGTCCAGTCGCTCGTCAATGTCTACCAGCACCTCAGAGATCTGGCGCAGCCAGGCAAACTGCGGGTGGCTGGTCAGCAGCTGTAAATGCTCAAACGCGTTGCCGGGATCGCCAAAACGCGTGGTTTCGAGATCGACCAGCGTTTTATGCAGTTTTCTCAGCGTGGATGAAAGGGACTTAAGCTGCGAGCGGGGCTCAGTAGCGGGTTGGCTGGTCATCGGTTTCTCCGGGGGCTTCAACGTTAACAACAGGCCGCAGCATGAGCACTAACGGCTTTGTGATTTCACTATATTAAGACGCTCCGCACAGCGAACCAGATCCGCCAGCGAACGCACTTCCATCTTTTCCATGACCCGCTTCTTATGCACCTTGGCGGTAATTTCACTCACGCCCATGGCGGTGGCGATCTGCTTGTTCAGCAGGCCGCCGATGGCCAGTTGAAACACCTCTTTCTCGCGCGGGGTCAGCGACTCGTAGCGGCTGGTGAGCGTCTGTATCTCCTGCGACGCACCCATATTTTTCTCCGCCAGCGACAGCGCATCTGCCACAGCCTTGAGCAGCAGCCCCGGCACGGCGGGCTTGGTCATAAACTCATAGGCCCCGGCCTTCATCGCCTTAACCGACAGCGGGATGGTGCCAAAGCCGGTGAGAAAGATCACGGGAATGAGATAGCCGAGTTTGGTTAGCGATTCGGCTACGTCAAAACCATCGGCATCCGGCATGTTCATATCGAGGATAAGACAGCCGGGCTCTGGCCTGAACGCATGAGCGAGAAAGGCCTGCGCTGAAGGAAAGTCAGCAACCCGATAATCCTCTGCCATTAACAACCTGACCAGAGATTGCCTTACCGAATTATCATCATCTACTACATAAACAATAGGATCCATGAGTAGTCCTTGCCATCAACGGGTATGTATGCGTCTGAATCGGTTATTAAAAAAGCATATAACCATTTTGTTGTCTTATATAACAGAGACATACACCACGTGTTTACCAAATAATAACCGGATAGTAACACAATAATTCTCATTATCATCTTGAAAATACGAAGATCGGGTGGAGTTAGGTAAGATATTGACAAGTAAAGGATAATAATTGAGCACTGGTAAAAAAAGAGGCGTAATTATCAGGTTACAGTGGCTGACAGCGGCCAGGCAAATTATGATACAAAGTACCAACACTCTTCTGAACCCTGACGCTACGCATGGCTTATACGATTGATATTATCTCCTGCATTACCGATCGCTTTATGGAGCTGACCGCCACTGAAAAGCGCATTGCCCAGTTCATTCTTGATGATGTCGCTACGGCGGCGGACCTGCCGATTGCCGAGCTGGCGCGCCTGACCGAAACCAGCCAGGCCTCTGTTACCCGTTTTGCGCGCGCGTTGGGCTGTAAAGACGTACGCGAATTAAAAATGAAGCTGGCGCAGTCCCTGGCGGTAGGGCAGCGTTTTATCCTCGACGTGCCGGATCTCGAAGGGGTGCAGGGGATTTACGAGTCGATTATCAGCGTGCTGGAGACCAACCGCCGGGCGCTCAACGGTGAGGCGCTGAACAAGGCGGTTAGCTGGCTCAGCCAGGCGCGGCAAATTCTCGCCGTTGGCATGGGCGGCGGATCCACCATCTGCGCTCAGGAGCTGCAATACCGCTTTTTCCGCCTTGGCCTGCCGGTGGTCAGTCAGAGCGACGGCCTGCTGGTGCGGATGATGTGTTCCGCCGTGGCTCCGCAGGACGTGGTGCTGGTGCTGTCGCTGGGCGGCTATACCCCGGAGATGATTGAGAGTGCAGCGATTGCCAGGCAGTACGGGGCGAAAGTGATCGCCATTACGCCGCTGGAGACGCCGCTGGCGGAGCAGGCCGATCTGGTGCTGCCCCTGCTGGTGCGGGAAAACGACTACATCTTTAAGCCCAGCACCTCCCGCTACGCCATGCTGGCGATGGTGGACGTGCTGGCGACCGAACTGGCGATGGCGAACAAGGCGCAGACCAAAGATCGGCTGCGCCGTATCAAGCTGGCGCTGGACAGCCACCGCGGCGGCGTGGACCGTCAGCCGCTGGGAGACTGATCCACGCCAGCATGCTTCGCTAGCCCTCTGTCGGTTTACGTTTGCCGATCGGCAGCGGCGGCGCTTCCGGCTGGCTCTCGCGTTCACGGGTAATCAGCGCCAGCGCCTCTTCCCGGCTGAGTGCGCTGGCAGGCGTGACCAGCGTCACCACCACCGCACAACCCAGGCTGGTCAGCACCGACGGCACGCAGGGGTTGCCCCAGAAGGCGAGCCAGTCGCTGTCCATCAATACGGCGACTGAGGCACCTGCGCCACCCGCCAGCGCGGCCAGCGCTCCCTGCCAGTTAAAGCGGCTCCAGAAGCGGCCCAGAATCGAGCAGATAAACATGCCGGACATAATCATCGAGATCATTTTGGTGATATAGCTGATGATGTCGTTAGAGGTGAGGGCGAACAGTAGGGCAAGGGCGATCACCAGCACCAGGAAGATGCGCGACAGACGAATGGCTTTCTCCGGCGCAGGCATATGCCCGGTCACCAGGGTGTAGAGATCGCGCAGGATGATCGATACCCCGGCGATAGCATCCGAACTGCCGGAGGACATATTGGCAGACATGCCCGCAATCAGCACCGCCATCGCCAGCACCGGCGGCAGAACCTGGGTTGCGAACAGGAAGGCGAAGCCACTGTTGTCCAGCTGCGAGTTCATCGTCCAGACCGCCATGCCGATAATCGCCGGCAGGAAGGAGAAGAGCAGGTAAAGCAGGCCGGTGATGGTAAATGACTGGCGCACCGACGACACCGTTTTTGCCGAATAGATACGCTGACGGTAAGAGGGGGTCGCCAGTACGCCAACGCCGATCACCATCGCCAGCGAGAAGGCGGGCAGGACGCCAAGCTTATCCACCGCAAACAGGCTCTGGGCGGCTGGATCGACGGCATGCTTAATATTCTCCCAGCCGCCGACGTGATTCACCGCCAGCACGGCCATTAAAATAAAGCCGACAAACAGGATGATAGATTGAACGGTATCGATCCACACTACGGCGGAATAGCCCCCGATACCGACATATACTACAAACGCCAGAGCAATAATAATTTTGGCGACGTTAATATCTATTCCACTGGCCCAGGCGAGATACAAACCGCCACCCAAAATATGCGCGCCCAGCCAGCCAATAGAGGCAATAAATATCAGTACGGCAACCACGTTTTTAACAATCTTACTGCCGCCGGTGTAATAGGAGATCTCTTCGCTCATGGTCATAAAGCGTAATTTACGCACCGGGGCAAATAGCCAGGCGACCAGTAAGATCCCGACCGCGCCCCCGAGGCCATACAGCATCCCGGCCCAGCCGTTGGTATAGCCAAAGCCCACTGCGCCCACGCTTGAGCCGGTGCCAACCATGGTGCCCACCGTCGATCCCAGGGTTAATATCATCGGCAACGAGCGGCCGCCCAGCAGAAAATCATCGCCATTTTTTTGATGCCGCGAAACGTACCAGCCGAGCGTAATCATGGCGCAGGCATACAGGGTGAACCAGACCAGGAAAGAGATATTATTCATTGCTCACGTCCAGATATCGTTAATCTATTTCGTCTGCGCGAAACGGATGTGTTAACAGGACCGGTCACCTGAAAAAAGGCGCAGGGGATCCGAGAGTACAGGCAAAATAAGTGTTGCCGGGGTACCGCAATAGCTTTTTTATAAATGTGCGATCTCCCTTGCGCGCAAGGGAGAGGGGATTATTTGATGCGAGCAGCGTTGTAGCAGGTCACATCGACTTCAACTTTGCAATCCACGACCAGGTCTGCGACGCAGCAGATGCGGGCAGGGGGATGATCGCCAAAAAACTCCCGGAAAACCTTGTTGAACGACTGGAAGTAGCGGGCATCGGTCAGGATCACCTTCACGTGAACCACATCCGCCAGGGTATAGCCCGCCTCGGTCATGATATCCACGCAGTTCTGGATCGCCAGCCGGGACTGATCGACAATGCCGCCTTCCACCACTTCGCCATTTTTCATTGGGGTCTGGCCGGAGACATAGAGCCAGCCGCCTGCCTCCACCGCCCTGGCAAACGGCAGGTGCTGTCCGCCAGTGCCGGTTCCGCCTTCGGTGCCATAACGTTTAATGCTCATCGTTGCTCCTTATTCTGTGGTCTGCCGACGCAGGAAACGTCCTGCGCGTCCTGTAATGTGTTTATGGTGGTCGTAGCTCATCACGCCATTCACCATCACGGCGTCGATGCCGTCCGCGGGCCGTTTAGGATCCGAGAAACTGGCGACGTCGCGCACCGTATGCGGATCAAAAAGGACCAGGTCCGCATAGTAGCCGGTTTTGATCAGGCCCCTCTGCGGCAGCTGGAAGCGCGCCGCCGACATGCCCGTCATCTTATGCACCGCCATCGTCAGCGGGAAAAGCTTCTCGTCGCGGCAGTAATGGCCCAGCACGCGCGGGAAAGCGCCCCACAGGCGCGGGTGCGGCATCGGGTCGTTTGGCAGCCCGTCGGAACCGATCATCGTGACCGGATAGCGCAGCACCCGGCGCACGTCCTGCTCGTCCATGTTGTAGTAAATGGCCCCGGCGGGCATCAGCTGCTCCGCTGCGCTGTGCAGGCTCACCTGCCAGCCGTCCGCTATCTGCTGTAGCGTTTTACCCGCCTGCTCCGGGTGCGCCTCAGACCAGGTAATGACGATGTCGAACTCGTCGGTCACCTGCTTGAGATCCAGCGTCGAGGAGCTGGCGGAGTAGGGGTAGCAATCGCAGGCGATCTCCTGGTGTTGGCGCATCTTGTCGAAAAATGCCAGCGTCTCCCGCGTGCGTCCCCAGTTTTTTGCCCCGGCGCACTTATGGTGTGACACCACCACCGGCACCTTGCCGTGGCGGCCAATCCGGAACGCTTCGTCGAGCGCCTCCAGAATCGGTTCAAACTCAGAGCGCAGGTGCGTGGTGTAGATACTTTTTTCCGCCGCCAGCTCTTCCGCCAGGGCCATCACTTCGTCGGTGGATGACTGAAACGCCGTGGCGTAGGCCAGCCCGGAGCTCATGCCCAGCGCCCCCTGCTGTAGCGCCGCACGCAGCTGCTGGCGCATGGCGGCGATTTCGTCCGCGGTTGCCGCCCGGAACAGATCGTCCATGTGGTTATTGCGCAGGGTCGTATGACCAATCAGCGTCCCGACGTTGATGGCGGGCCGCGCGGCTTCCAGCGCGTGGGCGTAAGCGTCTACCGTCGGATAGATAAAGTGCTCTTTCTCGCCCAGCAGGTTCATCGGGTCTGGTACGTCGCTGCGGATCGTGGCGGTAGCGGCGCTGATGCCGCAGTTGCCGACAATCACAGTGGTGATCCCCTGGCTGATTTTCGGCAGGTAATCGGGCATGCGGATGACGTTGGTATCGTCATGGGTATGCACGTCGATAAAACCGGGCGACAGCACGTTGCCCTTGGCATCGATAACGTGCCCGGCCTGAGCGTGGATCGCAGGCGCGATCTCCACGATACGGTCGCCGCTGACCGCTACATCGGCGCGGTATTCAGGTCCGCCGCTGCCGTCGATAACGGTGGCGTTTTTGAAAAGCCAGTCATGCTTCATAACACCTCACTCTCTTTTTGTTCTGCAGCCAAGTTAATCATTTACAAGCTAAAAAAACAGTGGAAAACTACGCAAAATCCAGATCGTTTTGTGATACTTTTATTCAAAAACAATAACAATATTATATTTACTCTTTTATTTTCATATAGATAGATATGTTATTTTAATGTTAAAACACGATATCCCGATAAGGATTATGTTATGAAATATCATTCCGATACGTTAGTGACCCATAAGTCCGCGATAATGCATACCCCGGCAAACGTGCTGGCAGAAGAGGTTTGCCTGCCCGCGGCGGTGCTTAAAAAGTCGGCGCTGCGCAATAACATCGACTGGATGCAACGCTATGCTGACGCCCGCGGCGTCTCGCTGGCGCCGCACGGGAAAACCACCATGACGCCGTGGATCTTTCAGGCGCAGCAGCAGGCGGGCGCATGGGCGATTGGCGTTGGCAGCGCCTGGCAGGCCGGAGCGGCCATGGCGAGCGGTATCAAGCGCGTGCTGATGGTGAACCAGCTGGTGGGGAAGGCCAACATGCAGCTGATCGCTCAACTTAAGCAGCATTACCGTGAGGTGGATTTTGCCTGCTGTGTGGACAGCGTTGAAAATGCCGCTGCGCTTGCAGACTTCTTTGCCGGGCAAAACCAGACGCTGGATGTGCTGGTAGAGCTGGGCGTGCCCGGTGGGCGCTGCGGCTGTCGCAGCACCGACGCCGCGCTGGCGCTGGCACAGAAAATCCATGCGCTGCCTGGTCTGCGGCTGCGCGGGCTGGAGCTGTATGAGGGTGTGCTGCACGGCGACGATCCGCAGCCGCAGGTCGAAGCCCTGCTGCGTGATGCCGCCGAGCTGGCCTGTGGCATGGAGCATCTGGTGGACGGCGAGTTTATTCTCACCGGCGCCGGTACGGTCTGGTATGACGTGGTATGTGATATCTGGCTTGCCGCCCGCAAACCGGCGCAGTGTCGAATTGTGATCCGTCCGGGCTGTTATATCACCCACGACCGGGGGATTTATGCCGATGCGCAGCAGACGCTGATTGCGCGCGACCGCGTCGCCTGCGATCTGGGTGGCGATCTCGCCTCTGCCCTGGAGCTGGTAGCGATGGTGCAGTCGGTGCCGGAAGCCGACCGCGCGGTGGTGAACTTCGGCAAGCGCGACTGCGCCTTTGACGCCGGGCTGCCGCAGCCGATTGCCCACTATCGCCACGGCCAGGCCCTGCCGTTCCGGCCGCAGGCCATCGTCAGCGTTGGAATTATGGATCAGCACTGTATGGTGAAGCTGGCCCCGGAAAGCGACGTCCGCGTCGGTGACATTCTGGTGTTTGGCACCTCACATCCATGCCTGACCTTCGATAAATACAAAACGCTGCTGCTGATTGATGACGACTACCGCGTCGTCGACGAGCTCGACACGCTGTTCTAATCTACCGTCTGCGGCGATGCACGGCCTCGGCCTCCCAGAAGAGGAGTCGCCGCTGCAGCCAGCGCACCAGCTCTGCGCCGCACAGCCCAATCAGGGCCAGCAAAAACACGCCTGCGAACATGGTCGCCATACTCATGCTGACCGAGCTTGCCGCGATCAGATAGCCAAGCCCGCTCTGCGCCGAGAGAAACTCCGCTACCACCGCGCCAATCAGCGCCAGCGCAACGCCAATCTGCAATCCGGCGAAAATGTCGCTCGCCGCCGAGGGGAGTTTGACATGGAAGAGTAAATACCCGCGTGAGGCGGAAAAGGCGCGGCAGGCGTCCAGCAGCTCTGGATCGGCGCGGCGAATACCGTTGACGGTATTCACAAACAGCGGGAAAAAGCAGACCAGAGTGACCAGCACCACCTTTGACAGGGTGCCAAAACCAAACCACACCAGAATGATCGGCCCCAGCGCCACCTTAGGCGTGGCCTGCAGTGCCACCAGCAGCGGATAGACGAACCGCTCAAAGGTGCGTGACTCCGCCAGCGCCACACCCAGCGTAATCGCCAGCACGCTGCCGACGGCAAAGCCGCTGAGCGTCTCGCCCAGCGTAACCGCAATATGCGGCCACAGGCTGTTATCCTGAAAGCCGCTGGCCAGCGCGCCGAATACCGCGCCGGGCGAGGGCAGCAGATAGTCGGGAATAGCAAACAGACGCACGGCCATGTCCCAGATAAATACCAGCACCGCCAGGCTAATCAGCGGGTAGATCAGCGGTTGAAGTCTACGCATGAGTAAAATATCTCCGTAAATGCTGGCACAGGGCCATAAACCTCTCGTCCCCTAGCGTCTCCAGCGTGCGCGGGCGCGGCAGGGAAATCGCTAGCTCTTCGACAATTCGGCCCGGCCTCGGCGACATCACCAATACCCGGTCGGCCAGAAATACCGCTTCCTGAATCGAGTGGGTAATAAACAGCACCGACTTGCGCTGCTGCTCCCAGATGCGCTGTAGCTCCAGCATCAGCGTCTCCCGCGACAGCGCGTCCAGCGCCGCGAACGGCTCATCCATCAGCAGCAGCTGCGGATCGTGCAGCAGCATCCTGGCGATGCCGACGCGCTGCTGCATTCCACCGGAAAGCTCGAACGGATAGTCGTTGGCAAAGGGCGCAAGACCCACCAGCGCAAGCAGTTCGAGAGCGCGCTGCCGGGCCGGGCCTTTGGGCAACCCCAGCGTACGGGCCGGCAGCAGGACGTTATTGAGAACGCTTTTCCACGGCAGCAGGTTGGGTTTCTGAAACACCACGCCCGCATGGCGGCCCGGTCCGTTAACTGCTTCAGACGCCAGCAGAACCTGGCCCGATGAGGGCGGCATCAACCCGGCGGCGAGCTTAAGAATGGTCGATTTACCGCAGCCGGATGGCCCCAGCAGCGCCACAAACTCACCGTCTGCCACCCGCAGGTCAACGCTGCCCAGCGCCTGGATCTCTCCCCGGCGCGTGGTATAGGTCAGGCTCGCCCCGCGCAGCTCCAGCGCAGCGCTCATGTTTGTGCCTCGTGCTCTGCCCGCGCGGCGGCAAGAAACGCCAGCACCCGCTCCCAGCTTCTACGGTTGGCCCGGGCGTTTGCAACCGGCGTTCCACCGCCGTCGATGGCGACCCCCGCCACCGGATGCACTTTAGCGATGTCAGTGGTCGGGACAAACGGAAAGCCGATGGCATGCCCGGCCCCGGCGTTATGCACATGCTCAACCGGCCAGGGGTGTTCCCGTGCCACCAGATCGGCCTTAATGCGATCGCAATACGCTTCCGACGGCCAGAAGCCATCATCAGAGCCGGAGATCACCAGCACGGGCCCGGCAATGCGCTCCACCGGAATACGCGCCGCCGCGGTGAATTCCGCGTTGCGCTCTACCGTTAAAAATGCCGGGGCCTGACGGAGGGGGACGTCCGGGGCGGAAGGGTGGTCAAACGCATGCCAGTCCGCATCAGGATTATTGTGCCAGATATTGCGCAGCGGCTCGCCGCGCCATATCCAGGCGGTGGCGTCGCGCGGCTCGTCCGGACGGCCAGCGCGCAGCGTGCCGTGGATCACCGCGCTTGGCACATAGCCAATTACGGCGCTGATACGTTCGGGGAAGGTCGAGGCCAGCAGCAGGGCCAGTTCGCCGCCGCGAGAGTGTCCGGCGACCGCGATAAACCCGGCGCGCGGCTGAAGCTCACGGGCGGCCCACGCCAGCGCTTGCTCAAAATACTCCAGCGGGGTAGCGGAAATGTACTCCGGGCGGCCAGGCGCTTTGAAATAAGCCAGGGCAAACGCCGCGTAGCCGTGGGAGGCAAACAGGGCGGCACGCGACTCAGGCGTCCCACCGCCGGAGCCGTTCAGCAGCACAATCAGCGGATGCGGGCCCTCTCCCGGCGGGGTGAAGAGGGTGCCGGAAAGATCGCCCTCGCGTACCTCGCGGCGCGTAACGCCGGGGGCAACAAGATGCTGCACAATAGTGGTCTGCGCCTCTTTGCCTGCGGCATCCACAAGATGCAGTGCGATCCGTCGCGGTTCGGTGCTGTCGGACAGCTTAGGGTCAACAGGCGCGGAAACCTGGCGCAGCGCCCAGACAGGAGCCATAGGCTCTGTGTCCTGCCAGCTACCCTCCAGCGGTACAGCGGTGGCAACGTCCAGCGCACCGTCTTCAGCGATGGCAAACGCGGCACGGCTTTGCCAGATGCTGCCGTCCGGATGGGTAAACGACGCTGTGAGCCGGGCAACGCCACGCGCCAGTCCGCTGGCAGTGATGCTTCGCGGCCGATCGATCGGCCCGTCAGCCATATCAATATGCAGTGTCATACTCATTTTGCCGCCTCCGCCCGCTTGCGCAGGGCATCTTTATCAAAATCGTCAAACGCCGTAACGAACTCGTTAGAGAAGATCTTTGCCACCGGCACGTTTGCGCTGGGGAACTCCCCCTGTTTCGCCATCGCGCCAATGGCCTGCTGGATCACCGCGAGGTCATACTCGCCTGGCTGGCGGCGCGTGCCGTCCGGTCGGTAAAGCGTGCGCTGCAGGCGGCGGGTAAGCAGCGTCGTCGCCTCGGTCAGGACCTTGCCATCGGCGTTCGCGGGCTTGCTCTCCGGATGCTGTCGCCAGAAGGCCTGTACGCAGAAAGTCGGGTTGATTTCACAGACGTACTGCGCCTCGGTATAGGCGCGGCCAAAGCGGCGGATTAAATCTGGATCCTCTTTGAAGGTATCCTGATGAGCGATAAAACCGTTGCCGGGGTTCTCCTGAAATACCGCCGGGTAGGCGATACGGCGGATTTTGGTGCCGGTAAACTCAAAAATATCGCCCCAGCTGCTGTTGTAGTTGAGCGCATCCACCTTACCGCTGCGCAGCGCCTGGAAGCCGGAGCCCAGCGCGCCGACCGCCACGAACTCAACGTTCTTGCCCGGCTCCAGCCCGGCAACCCTAAGCGCGGCCCGGCTGTTTGGCAGGGTGCCCCATGTCAGCGCGCCGACGCCGATCTTTTTATCTTTGAGATCGGCGAGGGTTTTAATGGGTGAGTCCGCCAGCACCGTATACTCCAGCGTCTGGTTTGGCGTGCCGTTATAGAAGTAGCGCAGCGGCAGCGGATTTTTGCCGCTGAAATAGCTGGAAATTACCGGCTCCGAGACTGGATAGCCGAAGGTTACACGCTTGCTGGCGACCTGGGGCAGCAGCGCGCCCGCCCCCTGAAACACCAGCAGCTTAACGTCGAGATTTTGTTCTTTGAACAACCCCAGCTCTTGTGCGGCCGCATAGGGGGCCCCGTCGTGGACGGCGGGAGGAATGGCCAGAGCCACGGTCACTTCATCAAGGGCCTGCGCCTGAGCGACGCCGGCAAACGTGAGTGACAACAGCAGATACTTTACTCGCATAGGGCTTCCTGATGATGACGAAACAGAGGCGCTCAAGGTAGAGCAGGCCACCCTCATGCAAAACGAACATATTGCGCTAACGGTATGCAAGAGAGAGCTAATCTGGGCAGCCCAGCGGCAGCGGCGCTCGCCGTTCAGGTCACTGGCTGCTGATACGCCCTTATCCGCGCACTGAGCAGCTCAGTTGATGCTTTTTTCAGTTTTACATTGCTGTTTTAATTATTAGAACCCGACGCAAACCTGCCCCAGAATGGCCTCACTAAGAGCGTCAAGGCGACGCTGTGAGAAGCTCACTGTGGTGAGATAAGCGGCTAAGGGGAGTGCTGTGACGGAATCTTTATCTTTAGGCGAACGTGCTTACCATGCGATCCGCCGCGACATTCTGACCTGTCGCATGATGCCGGGATCGCTGGTGACTGAATCCGAGCTGATGGAGCGCTACCAGCTGGGTAAAAGCACCTGCCGACTGGCGCTGGCGCGGCTCAGCCATGAATACCTTATCGAATCCCGCCCGCGTAAAGGCTACCGCATCGCGCCCATCACCCTCCAGGATGTAGAGGAGATCTTCACCCTGCGCGTGCAGCTTGAGCCGCTGGCGGCGCGTCTTGCCGTCGGCAAAGTGGATATCGACCTGCTTAAGCGGCTAGAGGCGGACTGCCGGGTAGAGGTCGCCGCGCCGCTCCCTACGCGCATTGATGTGTTTATGAATGCCAACAAGCGTTTTCATCTGGCTATTGCCGAGGCGGCGGGCAATCAGCATCTGCTGCGCACGCTCTCTACCCTGATGGATGAGATGGCGCGGCTGGTGGCGCTGGGGTTCAACGTTCAGCGTACCAAGCCGGAAATTCGCCACGACCATAACGCCATGATCGACGCCTTTATCGAGGGCGACCGCAAACGGGTGGAGTTTATCGCCCGCCGGCATATTGAGACCTTCCAGGCGATGACGCTGGAAAAAATCTACGCCACGTTAACGTCGGACGGTACGCTGCTGCCCGTTCAGGAGAGGAGAGTTTTCTCATGAGCGCCCTTCTTGAAGAGCTGCCTGCCGCCGCTGCGCCAGCGATCGCGCTCCGGCAGGTCGGCAAACATTTCGGCACGCAAGAGGTGTTGAAAGCGATTTCACTTAGCGTTTATCCAGGGGAGATCGTCGCGCTGCTCGGCGCTTCCGGCTGCGGAAAAAGCACGTTGCTGAATATCATCTCCGGCCTGCTGCCGGCTGACAACGGCGACATCGTCCTGCAGGGTGAGGCGGTGGCGCAGTTCAGCCAGTGGCGGCAGGTGGCCTATCTCTTTCAGGAGGACCGACTGCTGCCGTGGCGCACGGTGCGCCAGAACGTCAACTTCGCGCTGGAGAACAGCGCCCTGTCGCGCGCAGAGCGTCAGCGTCGCGTGGAGGCCGCTCTGCAACTGGTGGGCATGGCGCAGGTAGGGGATAAGTGGCCGCACCAGCTCTCGGGCGGGATGCGCAGCCGCATCGCCCTGGCGCGCAGCCTGGTGGCAGAGCCGCAGATTTTGCTGATGGATGAGCCGTTCTCCAAACTTGATCCGCAGACCCGCAGCGCCATGCATGACGAGCTGCTGCGTATTCGCCAGCTTAAGAATATGACGGTGGTGATGGTCACCCATGACGTCGAAGAGGCGGTGATCCTCGCCGACCGCATTGTCATTCTGCAGCCCAATCCGGGACGCATTAAGCAGTTTGTGACCGTGACTCTCCCGCGTCCCCGTTTGCCCACCAGCCGCGACGTGGCCGAGAAGGTCCGTCTGCTGCGGATGGAGGTCTAGATGCATAAGTCCAGGAGAGTGCTCTCCCTTATTGTCCAGCGCCTGATCCTGCTGGCGGCCTTTTTCTTACTGTGGCTGCTGGCGGCACGCAATATGCCCGCTTTTGTCCTCCCAGGGCCGGAGAAGACCTTTAACGCGCTGCTGATGCTGTGGCGCAACGATACGCTGCTACACGACATTGGCGTGACCTTCTCACGGGTATTCAGCGGCTTTTTACTGGCTACGGTGGTAGGAACGCTGGCCGGGCTGGCGCTCGGGGCAAGCCGCAGGCTAGCGCAGTTTTTCGAGCCGCTGCTGGCGGTGTTTAACACCGTCTCGTCGGCCATCTGGGCAATATTCGCCATTATCTGGTTTGGCATCTCTAACGCGACCACCGTCTTCGTGGTGTTTATGACCTCAATGCCGCTGATCCTGACCAACGTCTGGCAGGGGGCGCAAACGGTCGAACGACAGTACGTGGAGCTGGCGCGCAGTTTCCGTATGAACCGCGTGCAGACGCTGCTCAAAATCTATTTACCCACCATTCTGCCTTACTTTTTTTCGGGCGCGCGGCTGGCGTTTGGTTTTGGCTGGCGCGTATCGCTGGTGGCGGAAACGCTGGGCGCATCGGACGGAATTGGCTACCGACTGCGCCAGGCGGGCGATCTGGTGCAGACAGATCAGGTCTTCGCCTGGACGCTGCTGCTGGTCTCGCTGATGCTGTTGCTGGAAGGCGGTTTGCTTAAGCCGCTGGAGCGCCACCTCTTTCGCTGGAAATCACACACACAGGAATAACAGATGAAAAACTGGTTAAAGGTGGCCACCCTGGCTGCCGGGGCTCTCTTCGCCCTGAATTCTGCGGCGGCTGAAAAGGTCCGCATTGGCTACTGGAGCAGCGGCGTCAGCCTGGGCTACGGCACCGTACTGGAAAATAAGGACTTTTTGGCTAAGCGCGGCATTGATGCTGAGTTCGTTCACTTCCCGGACGTCAATGCACCCATCAAAGCGCTGGCGTCAGGATCCATAGATTTAGCGTTCGGCGCGCCGCTGGCAGGGGTCTTCAGCAGCGCGGCCGAAGGGGTACCGATCAAAATCTTTGCCGCCACGCAACCTGCCGACGTGCAGTTTGTTGTGCCGCAGGGCTCACCTATTACCTCGCTGAACCAGCTCAAGGGTAAAAAAATCGGCATGTCGCCTGCCGGGTCGTCGGTGGCGGTGATCGCCGCCACGCTGTTACAGGGTAACAACCAGATCGCCCCCAATGATTTCCAGCTGATTGGCGGCAATGAATCGCGCCTTGCCCAGTATCTGGTGCAAAAGCAGGTCGATGCCGCCGCGCTACGTTCGCTGACTATTGAGCAACTGGACGAGCTGAAAGTGACGCCGCTTGGTAGCTTTGCCGATGAGTGGAAAAAGCTGACCCATAGCGACGCCGTACCCTATATCGGCGTCGGCGCGGTGCGCAGTGAGTTGATTGAACAGCACCCGGAAACGGTAGCGCGGGTTATCGCCGCGCTGCGTGACACCCTGGCGTGGGGTAAGGCTCATCAGCAGGAGGTGGTTTCGCTGCTGCAGAAAAACGCCAACCTGCCGCAGCGTGAGGCTGAAGTCTATTTCAGCCGCTGGGACAGCATGAACCGCGTCACCTTTGAACCGGCGGATATCGCGACCCTTAAGCGTCAACACCAGGTCTTTGTCGCCAGCGGCACCGTGAAAGGCGACGTGCCGGAGAGTCTCTACGACGACGCGGCGTACAAGGCATCGGCATCAATAAAATAACAGGAGATAACCGTGAGTCAGACCATGAAAGCGCTGGTGCTTAACCAGCACGGCAGCCTGGACAATCTGTCCGTTGTAGCCGACAAACCGCGCCCGACGTTGCAGCCAGGCCACGCCATCGTGCGGGTGAAAGCCTCCGCGTTTAACTATCACGACGTCTTTACCGTTAACGGCATGCCGGGCATTAAGGTGCCGCTGCCGGTGGTGCCGGGCCTCGATCTTGCTGGCGTCATCGATGAGATAGCTGACGACGTGACGGGCTGGAAGGTGGGCGACCGCGTGCTGATCAATCCGCTGAAGCCCGGCGTGGGGCTGATGGGCGAAATGACCGACGGCGGCATGGCGGAATATGCTCTGGTGGACGCCATGCAGCTTATCGCGCTGCCGGAAGCGGTCACCTTCGCCCAGGCGGCGGCGCTGCCGGTGGCCTACGGCACGGCGCACCGCATGCTGGTCACCCATGACACTATCAAACAGGGCGACCGGGTGTTGATCCTCGGTGCCAGCGGCGGTGTGGGCACCGCCTGCGTGGTGCTGGCGAAAAAGCTCGGCGCGGAAGTTATCGCCTGCGTCGGCAGCGCGGAGAAGGGCGAGGCGCTGCTCGCGCTGGGTGCCGATCACGTCGTTAACTATCGCGAAGAAGATTTCTCCCGCTGGGCAATTGGCCGCTACGGCAAACCCCAGCGCCGTAACTATGAGGGCGGCGTGGACGTGGTGATTAACTTCACCGGCGGCGATACCTGGCGTCCCTCGCTCAAATGCTTAAAACGCGGCGGCACGCTGCTGGTCTGCGGTGCGACGGCGGGCTACGACCCAGCGGAAGATCTGCGCTACGTCTGGAGCTTTGAGCTCAACATCAAAGGCTCCAACAGCTTCTACACCGAGGATCTGGAAGCGCTGCTGACGCTGGTGGCGCAGGGCGACATTAAACCGCTCATCGACCGTGAGCTGCCGCTGGAGCAGGCGGCGGAAGGGCTGCGGTTGATCCGCGACCGTGAAGTCTTAGGCAAAGTGATTGTGACACCATAAGGATAAGCAGATGAGCGAGATTGTTGCATTAAGCGCGCAGGACGTGCAGGAAAAACTGCTGAAGGGTCCCTATCACCAGTGGCTGGGGCTTGAGGTGCAGGCGGTGGCAAAAGGCGAAATCACCCTGACGGCGCGTTTTCGCGACGAGTGGGTGGTCAACCCTGCGGGAGGGTATATCCACGGCGGCATTCTGGCGGCGCTGGTCGATCTGACCGCCGACTGGGCGCTGGTAGCCTATACCGGGAAAGGCGTGCCAACGCTGGATATTCGAGTCGACTATCACCGTCCAGCGCGCGGCGACCTGCGAATAACAGGTAAGGTCATCAAAGTGGGCAAGCAGGTCTCCAGCGCGGAGGCATGGGTCTATGACAGCGAAGATCGGCTGGTGGCGAGCGGCCGTGGCCTGTACGCCATGCCTGCCGCCTGAGGAGCCGCCCATGCCACTGGTCTTCGATCACCTGGTGATTAATAACCATTTTGCGCTGGAAGCCACGCGGGATCTTTTTGCCGCGCTGGGCTTCACCCTGACGCCGGAGAGCCATCACTCGCTCGGATCGATGAACCAGCTGGTGATGTTCAACGGCCACTATTTAGAGCTTATCGGACTCCCGCGTCACGGGGAGCGGATCCGTCAGGAGCTGCTGGACAGCCCGCGCGGTATCGACGGCGTGGTGTTTCGCAGTACGGATGCCGCCGCAACCGCGCGGCAGCTGCGCGAGCAGGGATTCACGGTGCAGCCGGTCCAGCACTTTTCCCGCGAGGTGGCAGCCGACGACGAGCGGGGCGAGGCGCGTTTCAGCACGGTACGTCTCGCAGCCGGCAGCTTTGCGGCGGGAAGGGTCTATTTTTGCCAGCATCATACCCCGGAGTGGGTGTGGCGCGCCCCCTGGCTCTCCCACGCCAATGGCGTTGCGGGGATCGAGGCGTTAACCGTTGTGAGCCAGAACGTCGAGCAGGAGGCGCAGGCGTGGCAGCAGCTCGGCGCACCCGATCCGGCTTTTCAGCTGCAATTGCTGACGCCCTCCGCCTGGCGTGATGATTCCGCCGGTCTGGTCAGCGTGGACGAGAGCCGCCCCAGCCAGTTTACGGCTATCCACTTTCGCGGCGGCAATGCGTCGATGCTGATTCAGGCGGCGCGTAACGCCGGGCTGCCGCTGCATCAACGACCGGGACGGCTGCTGATCGCCATGCCCGCCATACACACCCTACTTGAGTTCAGGCTATGACTATCACTAATCTGGGGGCGCTGCCCCTGGCGGCTCGGCACAACCCGCTGCCCGCCTTTATCATGCCGCAGGGGGAAGGGGAGAACACCATCACCTTTGGTGAACTTGACGCTCAGGCCAACGCGGTAGGCGCGGCGCTGCGGGCCCGTGGCTATGTGCCGGGCGAACGTATCGCGCTGCTCGGGCGTAACTCCATTGCGTTTATTACCGCTTTTTTAGGCATCCTGCGAGCGGGGCTGGTCGCCGTGCCGATTAGCATCAAATTTCCGCCAGCGACGCTGGAGAGCATTCTCGACGACTGCGACGCGCGTCTGGTGATGGGCGATGATACGCTGCTGGCCAGCCTCGCCGCCACGCGCAGCCGGTGGGGCTTCAGCGAGCTGGTGACGCTTGCGTCGGTTACCGACTACGATGTTTTTACGCCGCAGGCAGACTCGCTGGCGATGCTGCTCTATACCTCCGGCTCCACCGGGATGCCGAAAGGGGTTCGTCTCACCCATGCCAGCCACCGCTGGGTGGTGGAGACGCGGCTGGCGGCCAACGAGTTGGTGGACCAGCGGGTGCTGATCGCCGCCCCCTTTTACCATATGAACGCCCTGGCGTTGGCGCTGCTGACGCTTGCCAGCGGTGTCACCACTATCCTGCTGCCGCAGTTCCGGGTGCGAGAGTACATTGCCGCTATTGCCCGCTACCGCTGCACCTGGATCACCGCCGTGCCGCCGATGATCGCGATGATGATGAAAGAGCAGGCGCTGCTTGCTGCGAGCGATCTCTCATCGGTGCGGGTTGTGCGTATGGGATCTGCGCCGGTTAACGAAGGGTTATTCAATCAAATTCGTCAGATCTGGCCCAATGCGCGGGTCATCAACGCCTACGGCACCACGGAAGGCGGCCCGATTGTCTTTGGTCCCCACCCGCAGGGACGCACCGCGCCATTGCAGTCCAACGGCTATGCCCATCCGGCGGTCTCGCTGCGGCTTCGCGACGAGCAGGGGCAGCTTAGCGACCACGGCGTACTGGAGATGAAAAGCCCGGCGCTGATGCAGGGGTATCATCAGCGCCCGGACGTCTCCGCGCCGTTCACCGACGATGGCTATTACATCTCTGGCGACGTATTCATGCGCGATGACCATGGCTTCTACACCTTTATCGGGCGACGCGACGACATGTTCGTCTGCGGCGGTGAGAATATCTATCCCGGCGAAGTGGAAAAGCTGCTGGAGCAGCATCCTGCCGTCCAGCAGGCGTGCGTCGTGGCGGTAAACGATGAGATTAAAGGCAGCAAGCCGGTAGCCTGGATTATTCCTCGGGAGGACAGCGTCGCCAGGCCGGAGGAGATCAAGGCCTGGACGCTAACCCACGGTCCTGCCTATTTGCATCCACGCCATATCTGGCTTACCGACAGCTTTCCGTTAGCGGGCACGAACAAAGTAGATAAACAGGCGCTGCGCGCAGAGGCGGAGCGCTATCTGGCGACGGCAAGCGACAAGGAGATGCGAGCATGAAATTTAACTGGCACAACCCCTACCTGACCACGCGCACGCCGCTGTTCGCGCGTAACGCGGTGGCGACATCGCACCCGTTGGCGGCTCACGCTGGCAATCAGGCTCTGTTAAGCGGCGGTAATGCGGTAGATGCGGCCATCGCGGCAGCGGCGACGCTGACCATCGTCGAGCCGGTCTCCAACGGGCTGGGCAGCGACGCGTTCGCCATGGTCTGGGACGGTGAGCAGCTACACGGCCTGAACGCCTCCGGCACCGCGCCCTCGCACTGGGATACCAACTGGTTTGCCCGGCGCTACGGCGTGGATGCGCAAGGCCATGCTAAACGACCCGTGCGCGGCTGGGACAGCGTGACTATTCCAGGGGCCGTCGCCGCATGGGAGGCGCTACATCAGCGCTTCGGCAAGCTGCCGTTTTCCCAGCTGTTGGAAACAGCTATCGATCTTGCCGAGCGAGGTGTGACCATTGCGCCGATGGTGGCGCGTAAGTGGCACGCCGCCGTGCCGCTGCTTCAGGATCAGCCGGGCTTTGCCGCCACCTTTATGCCCAACGGCCGCGCACCGGAGATTGGCGAGAAGTTTGTCATGCCCGCCGCCGCCCGCACGCTGCGTCTGCTCGCCGACCAGGGCGCGCGTGCATTCTATGAAGGTGAGGCGGCAGAGGCGATTGTCCGCTTTGCTGCCCAAAGCGACGTGCCGCTAACGCTTGCCGATCTTGCCGGATATCGCCCCGAATGGGTCACGCCGGTGAGCCGTCGCTATCGCGGTTACGACGTTCACGAGCTGCCGCCTAACGGTCAGGGCATTGCCGCCCTGATCGCGCTGGGGATCCTTGAGCATTTCGACCTTGCCAGCCTGCCGCTGGACAGCGTCGCGTCGCAGCATCTGCAGGTTGAGGCGATGAAGCTGGCCTTTGCCGATATCTATAAATACGTCGGCGATCCGCGCTCTATGGATATCACTCCTGAGCAGATGCTGGATGACAGCTATCTGGCCGAACGCGCCAGGCTGATCGACCCGGCGCGGGCCAGCCAGCCGCTATCGGGTATGCCCGCCAGCGGCGGCACCGTCTATCTCACCACTGCCGACGAAAGCGGCATGATGGTGTCATTTATTCAGTCGAACTATATGGGCTTTGGCTCGGGCGTGGTGGTGCCGGAGTACGGCATTAGTTTGCAAAATCGAGGGGCGGGGTTCTCCAGCGATCCACGCTCCGCCAACGTGGTCGCACCGGGCAGGCGGCCATTCCATACCATCATTCCTGGCTTTCTCACTAAAGACGGTCAGCCGCAGATGAGCTTTGGCGTCATGGGCGGGGATATGCAGCCGCAGGGGCACGTTCAGACGCTGGTACGGATGCTGGACTACCAGCAGCAGCCGCAGGCCGCCTGCGATGCGCCGCGCTGGAAGGTAAACCGCGATTTCTCGCTCGACCTGGAGGTCGGTTTTCATCAGGGCGTGGCGGAGCAGCTGGGTCAGCGCGGGCATCGTTTTACCTCGCTTAACGACCCGTATATGGACTTTGGTTCAGGCCAGTTTATCTGGAAACTGACGACGGAGGGCAGCGATGGCTATGTTATTGCCAGCGACAGCCGCCGCGACGGCCAGGCGGTAGGTTTTTAAATACGGTGCGCGACGCTCTCCAGGCGGCGCCAGGAGCGCCACCGTGAGTCAGATTACTGCGGACCACCAGACCTGGCATCGTCACTCTCTACTCGCGGCTGTGCCAGCCGGGCAAAGTCGGATCCTGCCGGGTGCTGGTAAATCTGCAGCTCAAAGTGGCGGGCCATCGCATAGATATATTCAAAAATCGCCGCCTGGGTATTTTCATAATCGCTCCAGAAAATAGATGAGGTGAAGCAGTAGATCTCCACCGGCAAGCCATCCGGTGACGGCTTCAGCGGACGCACCACGATATACATCTCTTTTTTAATATCCTCACGCTGGGCCAGCCAGGCGGTCAGAAACTTACGGAACACCATAAGGTTGGTAATGCCGTTCTCCATAAACCAGCGGTCGCCGACCGCGCTGATATCACGTCCATCCAGCAGCTCAGTGATAGATTCGCCTGCGATGCGGATCTGGCTTATCGCCTGCAACATCTCCTGATTCACAAAGGTGATAGACTTCTGATCAAGATAAAAGCTGCGCATGATACGACGCGCGCCCGAAGAGAACATCGCCTGCCAGTTGGTGTAGGTCTCGGTGAGGAAATTCTTGGTCGGGATACGTGAAATGGTGTTATCCCAGTTGCGGATAGTGATGGTATGCAACGCAATATCGATCACCTCGCCGCTGATATTTCTATCCGGCATCTCAATCCAGTCGCCCAGCTGCAGCACATCGTTGGACGAGAGCTGAATATTAGCCACCAGCGACAGCAGGGTATGCTGGAAGATCAGCATTAACACCGCAGCGACCGCACCCAGCGAAGAGATAATAATCGCCGGTGACTTGTTGGACATAATCGCCAGAATCATTATCGCGGCGATAATATGCACCAAAATTTTACCAATCTGGATATAGCCTTTTATCGAGTGATTCTTGCGCTTAGATTTGCGCGAATAGGAGTTGTTAACAATCTCCAGCACTTCATTGAAGAAGATCGACAGATAGACAAAAAACAGAATGCCGCAAATGGTCTGAATTGCAACTTTCAGATTTTCAGGCAGGCCTGGCATAAACTGCAGGAAATTGTAGACCACAATCACAGGCACAAAATTCGACAGCTTCTGAGAGAGGCGTACATCTTTATCCAGAGGAACGTCCTGTTTATGGCTGCTGAAAAAGACCTTTCTGATCACTTTGACGATGAAAAATTTGCAGATCAGGTGAGTGACCATCCCGGCCATAATCAGCAACAGCAGACTGACGCTGACCGACAGCACCCTGTTTCCCTCAATAAAACTCATCAAACTCTGAATAAAATGCATGATAACTACCGACCTGGCCCCATTGTTAATGACAACACTCAGTTTATAGAGTGATTACTGCTCCATGATAGTCTTTATCATGGGCGTGGTCAGTGTAGTGCCAAAAGCGGACATTTAATGCGCAAGCCGAATACGGGAGCCGCCTCGGTATGATGAGTAAGCTTTACCCGGAACTTAGCTATCAACAGTCATCGCCAGCACCCGCCGCCGTGACCGCCAGAGGGGAGGTTTTAAATGCAGTACGCATATAAAACAAGCGATTGAATACAAAAATCAAAAATTTACATATCTTTTAACCTTTTGATAAGTAATAATTTTTATTATTAATAATTAGACACGTGGCGACAGGCATTTACTTAAGCCACTTGATCACGGCATCATATAAAACTACTGTATAAATACACAGTAGATATTATAATAAGGTGACGTCCGTGAGTTTAACATTTTATAAGCCCGCTGAGCTGCGCGAAGTTCTCGCGTTTCCTCTCTTTGGCGATGTCGTGCCGTGCGGTTTTCCCTCGCCGGCGCAGGACTATGTGGAGCAGAGTCTCGACTTAAACGAACTGATGATCCACCACCCCAATGCGACCTATTTCGTCAAGGCGGCGGGGGACTCGATGATCGACGGCGGCATCAACGAGGGCGATCTGCTGGTCGTCGATAGCGCCCGAACCGCCGCACATGGCGATATTGTTATCGCCGCCGTCGACGGTGAATTTACCGTTAAAGAGCTTCAGCTTCGCCCCACCGTCCAGCTTAACCCCCGCAACCCCCGCTATATGCCCATCCGCATCGGCAGTGAAGAGGCGCTCGAAATCTTCGGCGTCGTGACGCACATAATCAAATTCACGTGCTGAATCATGTTCGCCCTGGTGGATGTGAACTCATTCTATGCCAGCTGTGAAACGGTCTTCCGGCCCGATCTGCAAGGCAAGCCGGTGGTGGTGCTCAGCAATAACGACGGCTGCGTGATCGCCCTCAGCGCGGAAGCGAAAAAGCTGGGCATCACCATGGGCGCGCCGTTCTTCAAGCAGCGGGATCTGTTTCGTGCCCACCGTGTCACCTGCTTTAGCAGCAACTATGAGCTTTACGCTGACATGAGCCGCCGGGTTATGGGCACGCTGGAGAGGCTCTGCCCGCGCGTGGACGTCTACTCCATTGACGAAGCGTTCTGCGATCTCTCCGGGGTGCGTAACTGCCGGGTGCTGGAGGAGTTTGGCCAGGAGATCCGCAACACGCTGTGGCGTGAGACCCACCTGAGAGTCGGAGTGGGGATTGCGCAGACCAAAACCCTGGCCAAGCTGGCTAACTATGCCGCCAAGCGCTGGCCGCAGCTGGGCGGCGTGGTGGATCTCTCTAACGTCGATCGCCAGCGGCGGCTGATGGAGCGGCTGCCGGTGGATGAGGTATGGGGCATTGGGCGACGCCTTGCGAAAGCGCTAAATGCGCACGGGATCAAAACCGTACTGCAGCTTGCCGACAGCGATATCCGTTTTATCCGCAAGCAGTTCAGTGTGGTGATGGAGCGTACGGTGCGCGAGCTGCGGGGCGAGTCCTGCCTGGCGTTCGATGAGTTTGTCCCTGCCAGGCAGGAGATTCTGTGCAGCCGCAGCTTTGGCGAGCGTACAGCGGACTATGAATCGGTCAGGCAGGCCATTTGCACCTACGCCTCGCGGGCAGCGGCCAGGCTGCGCGGCCAGCATCAATACTGCCGCGTCATCTCGGCCTTTGTGAAAACCTCTCCTTTTGCCGCTGGGGAGCCTTACTACGGCAACAGCGCGATGGTGAAGCTGCTGACGCCCACCCAGGACAGCCGGGATATTATCCACGCCGCGACATGCTGTCTGGACACCATCTGGCGCGAGGGCCACCGCTATCAGAAGGCGGGCGTCATGCTCGGGGATTTCTACAGCCAGGGCGTGGCGCAGCTCGATCTTTTTGACGCTAACGCGCCGCGTCCGGGCAGCGATGCGCTGATGGCGGTGCTGGACGAGCTGAACAAAAAACGCGGGCAGGGGACGCTCTATTTTGCCGGGCAGGGGATCCAGCAGGCGTGGCAGATGAAGCGCGAGATGCTCTCGCCGCGCTACACGACCCGATGGTCAGATCTGCCGATTATTAAAGGTAAGTGACCAGGCGTAAAGGTGGCCTGACATAGCCCCTGTTTCAGCAGGATCCGGATTAGCGATGAAACAGCGCGCATATGGGCACATTTTGCATATGGGCAAGCTTTAATACCGGGTAATGCGTTAAGATTGGCGAAAGATAGAAAAGCTAAGGTGTGGAGCAGGTATGGAAGGTAAGAAACTCACTCTGAATGATATTGCAAAACTGAGTGGCGTAAGTAAATCCACGGTTTCACTTGTCATCAATAACAGCCCTAAAGTCAAAAAATCCACGCTTGACCACGTCCAGTCCGTTATCCAACAGTATGGTTTCACGCCTTCAAAAGCCGCGCAGTCTCTCCGCGGTCAGCGTGAAAAAATCATCGGTATCATTGTGACACGCCTCGATTCGGCTTCAGAGAACCAGGCCGTCCAGACCATTTTGCCTCACGTTTATCAGCACGGATATGATGCGCTGATTATGGAAACGTTGCTACAACCGGAACGGCTTGAAGAACACCTGAAGGTACTGGAAAACCGGCAGGTTGAAGGCGTCATTGTTTTTGGTTTCACCGGGATCGCGAGCCCCATGCTCAGACAGTGGAAAGGCAGAGTGGTACTTATCGAAAGCGAACTCTCTGGATTTCCCCGAGTTCGTTATGATGGCGCTGGCGCGGTGCGAATGCTGATGCAGCGTATGGTGCACAACGGCGCTGAGAACATGAGTTTTATTGGCGTCGCGGAGAAAGATAAAACCACAGGTAGCGAACGTTACCAGGCGTATCTACAGGGATGTGAACAGTTCGGTTTTACCCCCCGCGCAGCCCTGGGAAATTTAACCTATCAGAGCGGCTATCAACTGGCGGCGGAGATCGTGAATGCAGACACTCGCGCACTGATCTGCGCGACGGATACCATCGCCCTCGGCGCGATCAAATTTATACGTGAAAAGCGTTTTAATCTTGAGATAGGCAGTATCGGGAGCATTCCGCTGCTGAGCTTTTTATTTCCAGAGGTCATGTCAGTCAGGCTGGGCTATCCGGATGCGGGTCGCGAGGCCATACAGCTGCTGATCGCTCTGTTAAACGGGAATGTCGAAAAGAAAAAAATTGTCATTCCCTGTCAGTTTGTTGTCTAGTGAACGTAGTGATTACCGACGTGTATCATTAAATAGACGTCGGCATTACTCTTTGTGAAAGCGGGTTATTTTATCCACCACATGCATTCATAAGGACGCAGTGAATCTACGCTATTCTGAGTGCTATCATAATTACCGTACAGCAGACGCCAGCGCTCTTCCTCGCCAAAATAGTCATCAATTGCGACTGTATCAGGTGTGAGATTAGCCAGCACCAATAAGCTATTATCTTTATCCTCTCGTTTATAGCACCAGATGCGCTCACTCAGCGGATCCATATCGGTATAATCGCCAAGCGTCAATACAGGCAGGCTTTTTCGCAGCGCAATTAAACGGCGATAGGTATTCAGAACGGATTGTTCATTCAACCGTTCCTGCTCAACGTTAATGACATCATAGTTGCCTGCTACGTCAATCCAGCTTTTACCGCTGGTGAAGCCTGCGTTAACGCTATTGTCCCATTGCACGGGCGTTCTGCTGTTATCACGTGACTTCTTCTCCAGGATTGCCAGAACGTGCTCCTCAGAGATACCCCCTGCAATAAGGGTTTGATAAATATTAAGGCTTTCTACATCGCGATAGTGATCGATATGCTTAAAATGCGGATCGGTCATCCCGATCTCTTCACCCTGAAAAATATAAGGCGTGCCCTGCATACCATGTAATACCATCGCCAGCATTTTTGCAGAAACCTCACGCAGGGGGCCGTCGTCACCCAGGCGGGAGACGATACGTGGCTGATCGTGATTACACCAGAAGAGCGCATTCCATGCCAGGCCATGCATGCCGCGCTGCCACTCTGCAAATATCTTTTTCAGATGAACGCGATCTGGCGTACCGCGGTTCCACTTTTTGCCCTCATCATAATCTATTTTAAGATGGTGAAAATTAAAGGTCATCGACAGCTCTTTGCCATCCAGCCGAGCGTAACGCTGGCAGTGAGCCAGCTGTGTGGATGACATTTCGCCGACCGTCATTAGCCCGCGGGGTTGAAAAACATCCCGGCTCATCTCTTCCAGAAAATCATGAATGGCGGGGCCGTCGGTGTAGAAGCGACGGCCGTCTCCTTCGTGATCGTCCGGAAGATCGGGATGCTTCGACACCAGGTTAATGACATCCAGCCGCAGTCCGTCGATCCCTTTATCCGCCCAGAAGTGACATACCGCTTTTAACGCGTTACGCACGTCCGGATTCTCCCAGTTGAGATCGGCCTGCTCAGGGGAAAAAGAGTGCAGATAGTATTGCTGGCTCTCTTCATGCCACTGCCACGCGCTTCCACCAAATTTTGAGTGCCAGTTATTAGGTGGCAGGGCTCCTTTTCCGTCGCGCCAGATATAAAAATCGCGCCATGGGCTCAGGCGATCGCCGGCGGCCGATTTGAACCAGGCATGCTGCGTGGAGGTATGGTTAAACACCATATCCATAACCACTTTTATCTGCCGTTCATGGGCGGCCGCAATCAGATTGTCGAAATCTTCCATGGTGCCGAACAGAGGATCGATATCGTAATAGTCCGCAACGTCATAGCCATTGTCTATCTGGGGCGAAGAGTAGATTGGCGTCAGCCAGATGGCGCTGACGCCCAGCCACTGCAGGTAATCCAGGCGACGGGTGATACCATTGATATCACCGATGCCGTTTCCTGTACTGTCCTGAAAACTGCGTGGGTAGATCTGGTAGATAACGCCGTTTTGCCACCAGTGGATATCATTTTTCATGTGTCCATTGTTCCTCTATTAAACAACCAGAAGCTTGCCTGAAGCCTGTTTTCTCTTATAGATAGCGATGGTCAGCACCAGTGGGATCACAATGGCAACCATCATTGCCGCGCCGAAGACAGACCAGTAACGCGTTTGTATTGAGAGGATCGCCGGTAAACCACCGACGCCGATGCCACTGGCGGTTACGCCGAAGAGACCACAGACCAGACCGGCGCAGCTGGAACCCACCATGCCGCACAGCATCGGAAAGCGATACTTCATGTTGATGCCATACATTGCGGGCTCGGTGACGCCGAGGTAAGCAGAGACGGCGGCGGGAACGGAAATTTCACGCTCGTTTGTTTTTTTACTGATTAATATGATGCCGAGGACGGCGGAGGCCTGCGCCATATTAGAGAGGGCAATGATCGGCCAGACCGGTGTGCCACCCATGTTCTGGATAAGCTGAAGGTCGATTGCCAGCGTGGTCTGATGTACACCGGTGATCACGAGCGGCGCATACAGGAAACCAAACAGCGCTGAACCGATAGGTGCGAAAGGACCCGTCATCAGATGGCTGACGCCCCACGCGATGCCATCACCGATGATTCGGCCAAAGGGACCGATAAGGGTATGGGCCAGAAAAACAGCAATAATCAGCGACACGACCGGCACAATCACCAGTGAAAGATAGTCGGGCACAATACGCTTAAGATTGATTTCCAACCACGCCAGGGCCATTGCTGCCAGTACAGAGGGGATCACCTGTGCCTGATAGCCTACTTTTTCAATGGTAAACAGGCCAAAATCCCATATTTCTGGCACCTGCTGTCCCAGCATGTAAGCATTCATCAACTGCGGCGATACCAGGGTGATGCCGAGTACAATACCCAGTATCGGTGTACCCCCCATTTTTCGCATCACCGACCAGCAAATACCTACCGGGATGTAAAAGAATATCGCCTCACCAATCAACCAGAGGAAATCGTAGATATTTTTCCACACCGCTGACGCGTTAATCAGGGGTTCATTGTTGTGTAATGGCAGATCGCCGATGACATTGCGAAAACCTAAAATCAAACCACCACTGATAAGGGCTGGCAGCAGAGGAAAGAATATTTCAGCCAGATGAGAGATCAGGCTTTCGTGCCATTTCATGTTTTGACGGGCAACGCGTTTAGCGCTTTCTTTATCCATGCCGGTCATTTGCGTTTGTTTCAGCAGGACCTGGTACCAGTCATCGACATCGGTACCAATGACAACCTGAAACTGCCCGGCATTAGTGAAGCAGCCCTTAACCATTGGCAGCTCTTCAATTTCTTTCGGCTGCGCTTTGGATGCATCGTTCAGAACGAAGCGAAGCCGGGTAATGCAGTGGGTTACCGCTGCAATATTGTCAACGCCGCCAACCAGAAGTATAAGCTTATCAATATCTTGAATATTTGCTTTCTTAGCCATAGTCAATGTCCAACACATTAGTAAGACGGTTTTAAGTGTTGGTCATCTTAGTGACGAGTCCTTTTTTACGTAAGTAGGAACGTTCCAATTGTCGAGCGAGATCACACTATATTTATTGTTCCTTAAAGTGCTCTTAGGCAAAAACCCCAGGCTAACGAACTGCACTATTTAATTGCTGTATCTCATTAAGAGCTGATAGGTAACGCCATTGGTCCATGCAAAACCATCCTGTAAAGGATATTCACCCCCTCCGCCGGGAAGGCTTTCTTTATTAGTTATGTCATATTTTTCAACCAGTTTATGGTGTTTTTGATAAAACTGGTCAACCGTGTGTATCCAGTTAGTCGCTATTTCCTGGGCCAGCTCTTTCTCGCCATAATTTTCAAAGCCAATCACTGCCATCCACTGTAGAGGAGCCCAGGCATTGGGTTTATCCCACTGCTCCCCGGTATCTAAAGCGGTGCTAAGAATGCCTCCAGGGGTGAGCAGCGTGTTTCTTACAGCCTGGGCTGAGGAGTGTGCTTTTTTATCCGAGCTCATTTTTACAAAAAAGGGCGTCAGAGACGCGGCCGAGAACGCGCCAAAACATTTATTCTCCCAGTCATAGTCGCGATATACCCCGGAAGCGCTATCCCACAGATGCTTATTGATAGCTTTTTTACGCCTGAGATAGATTGATCTAAACTCTTTGGACTGATTGGTTTTTCCCGTTCTCAATAAAATTTCAGAAATTTTTCTTTCAAGATTAAACAGAAATGCGTTTAAATCTATAGGTATAAAGGCGGTGGTTCTTATGCTACTGAGCAAGTTGGTTTCATCCAGCCAGCGTGATGAAAAATCCCAGCCTGAGGCTGCGGCCGAGCGCAGTTCGCGATAAACCTCCCTGTGTTCACGCCCGCTTAGGTTAGCCGTTTCAATATCTTCTGCCCATGATTCATCCCGTGGGCTATCCCTTTCATCCCAATAGCGATTAAGTATCGACCCATCGTCCAGGGCTACAACATGTCGCAAAGCCTGGCCGGGCTCTATTTTATTACTGCCTTCCATCCAAAAACTGTACTCTCTTAGCAACTGCTCAATATAATCATCCGCATTTGCGAGTCCCTTTTCCTCTATCAGCTCTAACATCAGCGAAAAGACAGGCGGGTGAGAGCGGCTAAGGAAATAGGTCCTGTTGCCGTTGGGGATATGACCGTACTGATCTATTAACCATGCAAAGTTATCGGTCATATCTTTCAATAGATCAGGGCGGCCACTGTCGACGAAGCCAAGCATGGCGAAGTATGAATCCCAGTAAAAAGTCTCACCAAAACGGCCCCCCGGCACGATATACGGGTAAGGGAGGTCCAGCAGCGAGGAGTACTCATTTTTTACCGAAACCTTGGTCAGTATGGGCCAGAGATCTTCAATATGTTTTTGTAAAGACTTCGGGCTATCGGAAACATAATTGCTTTCGTTCACATAGGGAGTGTAAAAGTGCTCATGAACGAACAGTGCCAGGTTGAAATCAGGAAGGGAAGACCTTGCCCGATATTGCTCTAAAATAAGCTCGGGTGCTATTTTAGCCGTGCAGTCAGCAAATGTTTTGCCATCAGGAAACACTCTGGCCAGTTGTACGGTATGGAATAACTCTTGGTAAAGATCCGCTGGGGTCAATACGGGGTTTTGATAGTCCAGGGCAGAGAAATGGTAATATAAATTCAACCAGTTCTCTCTGTGGTTGTCATTTAAAAACTTTTGGATGGTTTTACTGTATCTCTCTTTCGTATCCGTGTTTACAGTGATCATATGAGCCTTTTTTCAATAAATATCATGCGATAAGCATGATGGAATAAAAACCCTGACATCATTTTGTTTAAACTCTAGCACCTAAAATGCAAAATTGGAACGTTCTGATTGATGGCAGGGCGCGCTGACGATCGTTCTGGATACGTTGTAAAGAGCGGGAGTAGGGGGAGGCCGCAGGCATTGCAGCTAAGGTATGAGAGGCGCTCGCCACCCCCTATAAATAGGGGGTGGCTGCTTACGCCTGTTGCAGTCTGTTCAAGTCTCTGAGCATCCGCTTAAGACATTTGAGCTTGTTTTTATCGCGTATGACCCCTGAAAGCTTGCTGAGCTGAAAAAGCGTTTTGTCACCGAACCCATCAATAACCTTGAAACGATATTCCTGGCGCACGCTGTCCCAGGCGTAGACGATGTTTTTACAGTGCAGGGAGTTAATAATGACGCCGGTAGTGACAAACCATGCTAAAAACGCGTTCAGCTTTTGCAGCTTACCGGCATCAAGCTCTTTGTTCAGCGCAAGCTGATAAAGCGTTGGCGCGATATCGCTATGCTCATCGCACTCCTTCACAATGACTTGTCCTACGCCCCTGTTTGTTTCAACAAGGCCTTCAATCTTTTGGATATAAAGCGAGTCCGTTTGGTTATTCGGCTTGCACTCTTTGACATCCCGATAGACTTCACGCACTTTACTTTTGTATTTCACAATACCGGGAATAACCACTTTAATCAGCAGCTGACTATCGTGTGGATGCTGGAAGACGTAGCGATCGTTACCTTTTGCCAGTAAATCTTCATCGGTCAATACAAGCTTTTGCTTCATGATAGTTTTTGACTCTTACCCTAGGGGAAATGAAATGCCTAACGATCATGTGTTGACAATTTCTATACGTTTACAAAACTATAGATTCCCTAATATCAACAATTGATATACGAACTTCACTTTTGCTCAATAAGTAATCGCTTTAGCCAGGTTTGAACGAAGAGTGTAAACAGGAGAAGGACAATGATTTCAAAAGAGAACGCGGAGCATTATATCTGGGGTGAGAATTGCGACGGGTGGTATCTGTTAAACCGGCAGGATATGCTTATTATTCATGAAAAAATGCCTCCAGATACGCACGAAAAGCGGCACTTTCACTCGGTGTCCAGACAGTTTTTTTACGTTCTTGAGGGGAATCTGACCATGGAGCTGGAAGGGGTTAAACATGAAATCAAGGCCCGGCAGGGAGTTGAAATTCCGCCGGGAGCAAAACATCAGGCCAGGAACGACAGTGCATTACCGGTGGAGTTTATTGTCATCTCTCATCCGACAACGCGAGGCGATCGTTCCGATCTCCCTACAGCTTAAATTAACAAGGACTGATAATGGCAAAGCTCGAAGAATTAAAAAGCATTTATCCTGGTGCACTTGCATGGCACTTTGGCGACAGCCCGGAACTTGCTGATGAACTCGTTCAACTGGTTCTGAGTGGGGTTAAAACAGCAACATGCTGTTCGAGAGCGTCTTTTCAGCAAGAATATGAGCGAGGCGAAGCGCCCAGCGTTGGAAGCTACAATATCATTCTTGACGGTACCGGGCAGCCGATGTGTGTAATCCAAACTGTCAGGATGCAACTCATCCGCTTTTGCGACGTGCCGAGTGAACTCGCCAGCAAAGAAGGGGAAGGTGATTTAAGTTTGGCGTACTGGAGAGAGGGTCATAAACGTTATTTTGAACGCGAAGGCACCTATTCCGAAGAGATGGAACTTATCTTTGAAGAGTTTGATCTTATCGAGGTTTTGTAAACGTCCGCTTCTGGCACAAAGCGGACATTCAGCTATTGAATTTACTTACACCGCTTTTTTAACGCTGTGCTGACTCTTAACGGCACAGTTTAAGATCGCCATACGCTTATTCTGTCGGTGATTTTTTAACCGAGAAGAATATTATGGCACTTCCTGATCTGATCTTACCTCAGGCAACGGATAACGTGATTCAATCTGCAGATATTGCGCTAGTGGGCGGCGTAGCGGTATCTGTTCCTGGCTATATGGATGCGCAACTGGGCGATCTTATCTGTGCAGTCTGGGGAGATATACGTAGAGCGGCAAGCGTAATTACCGATGTTAATGAGGCTTTTCCTGTGGTGTTCCTCATTCCAGATGACCTGACAGCAATTGGTCAGCACACGGTATCGTACTACATGATTGATAATGCCTGGAACGTGGCATCAAGCGACATTGTTACGGTAACGATTGAGTAATAGTGACCAGGCCAGAAGGCTGGCCTGGCTTAACGGATCACTCTCCGCTCGGTAAATTTCCCCTTTACGACGCCATCATAAAAGCGGCCTTTCGACACTACGGTTAAAAACAGGGTGAATATGCGCAGCGGTACGCCGTGATACTGATAGCAGCTTCGGTCATGGAATAAAATCTCCAGCGTGCAGGAGGCTTCATCATAGCCTACGGAGGCGATGCGGGATGAGGCGACGGGGTGATGGCGCATGGCAGAACTCCTGGTCAGGCTGGCACAGGAGAGATTATTACACGTTTAGCCCGGCAATGCCGGGCTAAAACAGGGTGTTAATCCGCAGCGTTTTTCTCTGCTTTTCCTGCCAGCTGCGCCAGGAAGTCATAGCGTTTTTGCAGATCGGCAGTGGCGTCCTTCCATAGCTGCTCTACCACCTCCGGCTGCTGGGCATTGAGGCGACGGAAGCGCTGCTCTTTCAGCAGCGTATCAGCCAGCGCATCTGACGGCGGACGGGAGTCCAGCGCCAGCGGCAGCTTGCCTTCGTCGGCACGACGCGGATCGAAACGGTAGAGCGGCCAGAAGCCGGTCGCCGTTAGCTGGCGCATCTGATCGTGGCTAAGGGCCAGATCGTAGCCGTGCTCTTCGCAAGGGCTGTAGGCAATAATCAACGACGGCCCCGGATAGGCCTCCGCCTCCTGAATCGCCTTCACCGTCTGGTTAAGCTGCGCGCCAAGCGAAATCTGCGCCACGTAAACATGGCCGTACATCATCATGCTGACGCCCAGATCCTTACGCGCCTTGCGCTTGCCATGCTCGCCAAATTTGGTCACTGCCCCCAGCGGCGTTGCTTTTGAGGCCTGACCGCCAGTGTTGGAGTAACACTGGGTATCCAGCACCAGAATGTTGACGTTCTCCGTCAGGCTCAGGACGTGATCCAGGCCGCCAAAGCCAATGTCGTAGGCCCAGCCGTCGCCGCCAATCAGCCAGATGGATTTCTCCACCAGCGCGTCGGCATCCGTCAGCAGCTCTTCGGCTCCCGCCACGCCGCTCAGGTGCTGGCGCAGGGCGGCAACCTGCTCCCGACGGACTTCCGGCGTCGCCTCGGCGTGCAGCGCCGCGTTAAGCTCCGCCGGGATCGCCTCGGAGAAGCTCTCCAGCAGGCGCATCACCCGCTGACGGTGCTGATCAACGGTAAGGCGGAAGCCCAACCCGAACTCGGCGTTGTCTTCAAACAGCGAGTTAGCCCACGCTGGACCGCGCCCGTTGGCATCGGTGGTGTAGGGCGTAGAGGGCAGGTTGCCGCCGTAGATCGAGGAGCAGCCGGTGGCGTTGGCGATCAGCATCCGGTCACCGTAAAGCTGGGTCAGCAGCTTGATATATGGCGTTTCACCGCAGCCGGAGCAGGCCCCGGAGTACTCAAACAGTGGGGTAAGCAGCTGCGAAGTACGAATGTCGATACGCTCCAGCGTGCTGCGGTCCATCTCTGGCAGGTCAAGGAAGACGTCATAGTTAACTTTTTCCTCCTCCACGTGCTCAAGGCGCGACATCATATTGATGGCCTTGATCTCCGGGTTCTGGCGATCTTTGGCCGGGCACACTTCGACGCAGAGGTTACAGCCGGTGCAATCTTCCGGCGCGACCTGAAGAACATATTTCTGACCACGCATGTCGCGGGATTTGACGTCCAGCGACTGTAAAGAGGCAGGGGCATTTTCCAGCGCCTCTGGGGCGACCACTTTTGCGCGGATTGCCGAGTGCGGGCAGGCGGCCACGCAGTGGTTGCACTGGGTGCAGATCTCCGGCTTCCAGATAGGGATCGCTTCGGCAATATTGCGTTTTTCCCAGCGGGTGGTACCCAGCGGCCAGGTGCCGTCCGGCGGCAGGGCGGAGACCGGTAGCGCATCGCCCAGCCCGGCCAGCATTGCGGCGGTAACGGTTTTCACAAAGTCCGGCGCGGCGTCGCTGACCACCGGCGGGCGGTACGGGCTGGCAGCGTTAACCTGCTCCAGCGGAACCTCGAACAGCGATTCGCGGGCCAGCGCCAGCGCCTGCCAGTTGCGCTCAACCAGCTCCTGGCCTTTGCTGCTGTAGCTTTTGGCAATGGCCCCCTGCAGGGCGGCCAGCGCGCTGTCGCCAGGTAAAAGCTGCGTCAGATGGAAAAATGCCATCTGCATAACGGTGTTGATGCGCGCGGCCAGACCGCACTCGCGCGCAATCTTCGCCGCATTGATAATATAGAAGCGGGCCCGCTTCTGGTTCAGTACCGCCTGTACCTCCTGCGGCAGCCGCGCCCACACCTCGTCGGCGCTGTAGGGGGTATTGAGCAGGAATATCCCGCCAGGCTTCAGGCGCTCGGCCATCTGGTACTTATCGATAAACTGCAGCTGGTGGCAGCCAACAAAATCCGCCTGGGAGATCAGATAGGCAGAGCGAATCGGCTGCTCGCTGACGCGCAGATGGGACACCGTCAGGCCGCCTGCTTTTTTCGAGTCGTAGACGAAGTAGCCCTGGGCATACCACGGCGTGGCGTTGCCGATAATTTTGATGTTGTTTTTAGTGGCCGAGACGCTGCCGTCGCTGCCCAGGCCGTAGAAGAGCGCCTCCAGCTTCGCAGCTGAGGGCAGGGTGTTCTCCGGCAGCGGCAGAGAGAGGTTGGTCACGTCATCGTAGATGCCAACGGTAAAGCGCGGCATGGGCTTCTCTGCCTGCAGCGCGTTAAAGATAGCCAGCACGCACTCCGGGCCAAACTCTTTTGAAGAGAGGCCGTAGCGTCCGCCGATGACGCGCGGCAGGGTATCGCGCTCGCCCTGGTTAAAGGCTTCTGCCAGCGCGGTCATGATATCAAGATAGAGCGGCTCCGCCTGCGCGCCTGGCTCTTTAGTGCGATCCAGTACGGCAATGCGCTGAGCGCTCTGAGGCAGCACCGCCAGCAGATGCTGGGCCGAGAAGGGACGATAGAGGCGCACCTTCAGCACGCCGACCTTCTCATGGCGGGTTAGCAGCTCATCAACCACCTCTTCGCAGGTGCCGATCGCGGAACCCATAATCACAATGACCCGCTCCGCCTGCGGATGGCCGTAGTACTCAAACGGCTGATAGCGGCGGCCAGTGGCCTCGGCGAAGTCATCCATTGCCTGTTCAACGTGCGCATACACCGCGTTGTACCACGGGTTGGTCGCCTCGCGAGACTGGAAATAGGTATCCGGGTTCGCAGAAGTACCGCGGATCACCGGGTGGTCCGGGTTTAAGGCGCGAGCGCGATGGGCGGCGATCTCATCGACAGGCAGCAAGCTACGGATCGTCTCATCAGCCAGCGGGACGATTTTGTTGATCTCATGGGAGGTGCGAAAACCGTCAAAGAAATGAATAAAGGGCACCCGGCTTTTCAGGGTCGCAATGTGGGCGATCAGGGCAAAATCCTGCGCCTCCTGGACGCTGCCAGCGCAGAGCATGGCGCAGCCGGTCTGGCGCACGGCCATGACGTCGGAGTGATCGCCAAAGATTGAGAGCGCATGAGTGGCCACGGTGCGGGCCGCAACGTGCAACACAAACGGCGTCAGCTGACCCGCCAGCTTGTAGAGGGTGGGGATCATCAGCAGCAGACCCTGCGACGAGGTAAAGGAGGTCGAGAGCGCCCCCGTCTGTAACGCGCCGTGCACGGCGGCAATCGCCCCGGCTTCGGACTGCATCTCGACTACCCGAGGCGTATCGCCCCACACGTTTTTCAGCCCGTTGCCGGCCCAGGCATCTGCCTGCTCGGCCATCGTTGAGCTGGGGGTAATCGGGTATATGGCGATAACTTCGCTGGTTCGGAACGCCACCGAGGCGACCGCGCCATTACCATCAACTGTGATCATAGGTTTGCTCTCATTGCGTAAATGTTCACTTCTCACTCCAGTATAGACAGCCAGTCCGGAGCGGTTTTTGATCTAAAAGTGAAGATATCGCAAAATCTAGCCCGGCATTTTTCCGTACGTAGCACTGGGAAACTATTTTCATTTTCCCCTTGCACTGTGCGGTTAATCATGCGTTAATAGTCCAATAATGCAGCACTGAAATTATCTTGAAATCCGCGAAACTCTCCCACAGTTAGTATCTTCCGAAATTTCCCTGTAACTTCCCTGCAAATACCACAACGACCGCTATACTTCTTATTGGGAACAGCGGGTTAAGGCAGGCCTGAACGGCGGCCCTCGTTGAAAATAATTATTTAAAAAAGGATATTATTATTTCTAGTCACATTCATTTCCGATGCCCACACTGTCATGGGTCGCAATACAGAACTTCACATTTTGACGTGAGCGAAGCCAATCCCTTCGGCGCAAAGTGCATTTTTTGTAAGTCTTCCATGATTATGCTGAATAACGTTTCAGCCCCGCTCTCCGCTGCCCACGTAGCGCTGGATTTACGCACCTAGCGTAAACAAGGCCATCAGGCCTGTGGCATAGCGTAGAGTACAAAAAACGCTATGCCGGATAGAAAACCCGCATCCTCCTCTCGACGTCAGGCGCAACGCTGCCTATTATGCATAGGTTTTGCTAACTCAGAGGGGAGAAAAAATGCGTACAGCGTTATGGGTAGGGTGTGCTGTCTGGTTACTTTCGGCATGTAGCAGCGAGCCTGTACAGCAGGCCACGGCGGCGCACGTTGCGCCGGGTCTGAAGGCCGCCATGTCCAGTACGGGTGCAGCCAACTGCGCGATGATTGGCGGTTCGCTCTCAATTGCCCGCCAGCTAGATGGCTCTGCCACGGGCATGTGTGCACTGCCTAACGGTAAACGCTGTAGCGAACAATCTCTTGCCACAGGCACCTGCGGCAGCTACTGATCACTGTCCTGCGTCAGCCAGCTTATAGATCAGCGTCTTGTCCGCGGTGGTTAGCGTCAGCTGGCTGTCGGTAAGATCAACCTGCGCGCCGTCTTTAAGCACGGTGGCAATCACGCTATCCAGCTCGTTACGCTGCGGATCGGCACAGGCCATGCGGGTCATCACCAGCGCTTTCGCCGTCAGCTCGCCGCTGGAGAGTTTCCCCTGACCCGAGAAACGGTTACACATGCTGCCGGAGATCGCCAGCTTCTCACCGAAGCGTAGCTCGGGTGGATTCTCTCCAGGGGTTATGGCCTTGCCGTTAACGTTCTCCAGCACAAAGCGATGGCCGATTAGCTGCTCGCTGGTCACGGAGACCTTTCCATCCCGCACACAGCCGGCCAGCAGAACACACAGCCCAGTTAATACAATGACTCTTTTCATAACGACTCCCTGAAGATCCTCCGTGGTAAATTCTATTTTATCAGTACGGTAAGGGAAGTCTTGCGGGATAGTCTGAAACTCCCTCCGCTGAAGGGAGGGAGAGAGGCATGTTTTATTAACGCTTACACCAGCGCGTTAGGGCACGAATCGCCGTTTTCCAGCTGACGCAGGTTTTCCAGCGTGGTTTCCGAGATGCTGGTCAGTGCTTCGGCTGTCAAAAACGCCTGGTGGCCGGTAAACAGCACGTTATGACAGGCAGAGAGGCGACGGAAGACATCGTCCTGGATCACGTCGTTCGACTTATCTTCAAAGAAGAGATCGCGCTCGTTCTCATACACGTCCATGCCCAGCGCACCAATTTTCTGCGTCTTCAGCGCTTCAATGGCCGACTGGGAGTCAACCAGACCGCCACGGCTGGTGTTGATGATCATCACTCCATCCTTCATCTGTGCGAAAGAGTCGCGGTTGAGAAGATGGTAGTTTTCCGGTGTCAGCGGACAGTGCAGGGTGATAACGTCAGAATTGGCAAACAGCGTCGGTAGATCGACATACTCGACCCCTAACTCCAGCGCGGCCGCGCTCGGGTAGGGATCGGACGCCAGCAGGCGCATGCCAAAGCCTTTTAGAATACGCAGGGTGGCAATACCGATTTTACCCGTGCCGATCACCCCGGCGGTTTTACCGTGCATGGTAAAGCCGGTCAGCCCCTCCAGCGAGAAGTTAGCGTCGCGGGTACGCTGATAGGCGCGATGGATGCGACGGTTAAGGGTCATCATCATGCCAACGGTGTGCTCGGCCACCGCTTCAGGCGAGTAGGCCGGAACGCGAACCACGCGCAGCCCCAGCTCTTTTGCCGCATCGAGATCAACGTTATTAAAACCAGCGCAGCGCAGGGCGATAAATTTTACCCCGTGCTTCTTTAACTCTTCCAGTACCGGACGGCTACCGTCATCGTTAACAAAAATGCATACGCCGTCGCAGTCGTGGGCGGTTTTCGCCGTTTTTTCCGTTAACAGAAAGTCAAAGAATTCAAGATTGTATTGATAGCTCTCGTTAACCTGCTGCAGGTACTTTTTATCGTACTGCTTGGTGCTGTATACCGCGAGTTTCATAAGCTTTTCTCCAGTGATTTAGGAGTAATTATAGCCAGTTACGCGAGGTCTTAACATAAGAATTGATGCTGATTATGTTATAATATAACATTACTTATCTTAACATGGATTGAGGGTAACATTTTGGCTAACCATTTTGGTAAATTTGCAGTAGCTCTGGGAACGTTATTGCTGGCGGGGCAGGCGTTGGCGCACGGCCACCACTCGCACGGTAAACCGCTGACGGCAATGGAGCAAAAAGCCGCCGAGGGCGAGTTCAATGACAACGATGTCAAAGGGCGCAACCTGAGCGACTGGGACGGTATGTGGCAATCTATCTATCCCTATCTGCTCAGCGGCGATCTCGATCCGGTTTTCAAAAAGAAGGCTGAGAAAGAGAAGGGTAAAACCGCCGAGCAGATCAAAGAGTACTACCGCAAGGGATATCTTACGGACGTTGACACATTGGGCATCGAGAACGGCGTGATGGAATTTCATACCGGCGATAAGGTAAGCAGCTGTAAGTATGAGTCAGCGGGCTATAAGATCCTCACCTACGCCTCAGGTAAAAAAGGCGTGCGCTATCTTTTTGAGTGTAAGGATGCCACCAGCAACGCGCCGAAATTCGTCCAGTTCAGCGACCACACTATCGCCCCGCGCAAGTCAGCGCACTTCCATATCTTTATGGGTAACACCTCTCAGGAGGCGCTGCTGAAGGAGATGGATAACTGGCCGACCTATTATCCGTATCAGCTCAGCAAAGAGCAGGTGGTTGACGAGATGCTCCATCACTAAAAGTAAGAGGCGGCAGTAGTATGTAATCAACAGCTTAACGTGGCACAATGGCGTCAGTATGGATTACTTTCCGGGACGCTGACCTGCCCATGAGGGGTAAATACAAAGCTGCCATTGCGCTTCTCCTGCTGTTGATACTGCTGCCGCTGACGCTGCTGCTTACGCTCGCCCAGTGGCTGCCGGGGCTGGCGGGTATCTGGCTGCCGGCCGGCACCCGTATTATGCTGGAGGCCAGCCCGCGGCTAACCCGTCATGCGCTGTACATCCCTGACCTGCGTTATCTGGTGGGGGATTGCCCTCTCGCCTGGATCCAGAATGCAGAGATCACCCATCCCAGCCGCTGGCAGTTGAAGATTAACGCGGTAGACCTCAATCAAACCTGCTTGCAAAAACTTCCCCAAACCGCGCCGTCCACCGCCGCACCGCGTACTTTAGCCGAGTGGCAAGCCATGCTGCCCTATGCATGGGTAAAGGTAGATCGGGTGACAGTGTCACCTTTTCAGGCGTGGGAGGGGTCGCTATCGCTTTCATTAACGCCTCAGCTTCAGCAGGTACGCTATCACGGCGACCGGCTTACGCTTAATGCCACCCTGCGCGGGCAGGCGTTAACCGTCAACGAACTGGCACTCTCCCTGCTTGATAATCAGCCACCCATTGCGCTCTCGGGTGAGTTTACGCTGCCTCGCCTGCCTGCTGGTGCACCGGTGGACGGGCGCGCCACCGCGACGCTCAACCTGCCGCAGGTGCCGTCTGGTGTCGATGCTGAGCTGGAGTGGCGGGGCAACACCGGACAGCTGATCGTCATGGCCCGCGATAACACCGATCCGCTTCTCGATCTGCCGTGGCAGGTGACCCAACAGCAGCTAACAATCAGCGATGGCCGCTGGCAGTGGCCTTATCAGAACGGCATCCCGCTGAGCGGGCGCGTTGCCCTGAAAGTGAAGGAGTGGCAGCAGGGTCTGGAGAAAGCAGAGGTCAGCGGTCGTTTAAATGTGTTAACTCAGGGGCAGGCCGGCAAGGGCAACGCGGTGCTGAGCTTCGGGCCAGGGCGATTGAGCACCACAGAGAGCGCCATGCCGCTGCAGCTCACCGGCGAGGCGAAGCAGGGCGATCTCATTTTCTACGCGGTGCTGCCTGCCCAGCTAACCGGCTCGCTCGCCGAGCCGCAGCTGCGTTTCTCCCCCGGCGCGCTGCTGCGCTCCCGGGGACGCGTTATTGACTCCCTGAATATTGATGAAATTCGTTGGCCGCTGGCGGGCGTCACGCTGACCCGCCAGGGCGTGGGCGGGCGTCTGCAAGCTATTCTGCGAGCGCATGAGGCGCAGCTGGGGGATTTTGTCCTCCATCTCGATGGGCGAGCGCAGAATTTCCTGCCGGACAACGGGCTGTGGCAGTGGGCCTACTGGGGAGACGGCAACTTTACCCCGATGCAGGCGCGCTGGGACGTCAGGGGCCGCGGCGAGTGGCGCGACAGCGATATCATCCTGACGGATCTCTCTACCGGTTTTGACCAACTGGCCTATGGCAGCCTGCAGGTACGCCAGCCCAGAGTGGTGCTTGACGCGCCGATCCGCTGGTCACGGGATCCGCAGCATCCGCACTTTAGCGGCGCGCTGGCGCTGGACGCGCAGGAGACTGCTCTCAACGGCGGCGGGGCGTTGCCTCCCTCCACGCTTAAGTTTAGCGTCGAGGGGCGCGATCCGACTCGGTTCCAGTTTAAAGGTGACCTCCATGCGGCAGCGATTGGCCCGGTGCAGGTTAACGGACGCTGGGACGGCGAGCGCCTGCGCGGCCTGGCCTGGTGGCCACGCCAGCCGTTAAGCGTTTTTCAGCCCTTGCTGCCGCCTGACTGGAAAATGGATCTGCGCGAAGGCGAGCTGTATGCGCAGATTGCCTTCTCGGCGGCGGCGGGCCAGGGGTTTGAAGCCGGTGGCCACGGCGCGATCCGTCAGGGCAGCGTCTGGCTCCCCGATAATAAATTCAACGGCGTCGATTTTATTTTACCCTTCCGCTTTAGTGAGGCGGGGTGGCAGTTTGGCACGCGGGGGCCGGTATCGCTGCGCATTGCTGAGATCGTCAATCAGGTTACCGCCCGCAACTTCACCGCCGATCTGCAGGGCGCATACCCGTGGCGCGAGGATAATCCGCTACTGCTTAGCGACGTCAGCGTCGATCTGCTGGGGGGCAAAGTGACCATGCAGCAGCTGCGCATGCCCCAGCACGATGCAGCCCTGCTGCGCCTGCAACATATCTCCTCAAGCGAGCTGATTACCGCCCTGCATCCGAAGCAGATTGCGCTCTCGGGGCCGATCAACGGCGCGCTGCCCCTGTGGCTGGAGCATGATAAATGGCTTATTAAAGACGGCTGGCTTAACAGTCCCGCCGCGCTGACGCTGCGTCTTGATAACGACACCGCCGACGCGCTGGCGAAGAAGAATATCGCGGCGGGGGCGGCCATTAACTGGCTACGTTACATGGAGATCTCGCGCTCCTGGACCACGCTCAACCTCGACAACCAGGGCGCGCTGACGCTTCAGGCCACGCTGCACGGCACCAGCTACGTCGAGGGGAAACGCAACACCGTGAATCTCAACTACCATCATGAAGAAAACGTATTCACCCTGTGGCGCAGCCTGCGCTACGGCGACAACGTAGAGACATGGCTTGAACAGCATGCGGCACTGCCGGGCTGCTCACCCGAACGGGGATGTAAGGACAAAGAATGAGAACCCTAAACGCCGCTTTTGGCCTGCTGCTTTTGCTGACGCTGACCGGCTGCACGCCGCGTATCGAGGTGGCCGCCCCAAAAGAGCCGATCACCATCAATATGAACGTGAAGATCGAGCATGATATCAACATCAAGGCGGATAAAGAGGTTGAGGCTTTGCTTAAGGAACGGCAGTAAAAAGGGTGCATTGAGGTCAAACCCGGTATGGCTGTTGCGGGGATTGCTCCCCGCATGAAAGCTACTTCTTCGATTCGTAAGCGAGAACAGCTTTAAACTCCATACTACGCTGCTTAAAACTCAGTTCACAAAGTGAGCCGCGCACCATCAGCGTAAATCCCAGTGCCGTACCGCATAGCACTATGATTGCCACAAGGGCATATTTCGTCGGCATGTTATTGCCTCCATGCAAAGAAGGGGCTAACATCCAAACTGTCGGGTTTGGTCGTTAGCCTCAGGTTGATAGAAATATCGCCTGGGGCTTTCAACTTTCTGGACTCCCGACATGCCTGAAGCCGCAAAAAGCCTCAAGCACCCAACGGCATTCTAACGGCGGGTGGCGGGGTGGATATAACAGGGTAAAGGATTTGCGGTGCGGCTCGGAATAAACAGTGCGGGAAGGGTAAATACCCCCTCTGCCGTAGCAGAAGGGGAAAATGCTTAGGCGGTAACGATGCTGTCGATAGCAGCTTTCGCGTCGGCCTGGGCTTTGGTCGCCACTTCCGGGCCGTAGGCGATGCCTTCGGCGAACACGAAGTTCACGTCGGTGATACCGATGAAGCCGAGGAACAGCTTCAGGTACGGGGCGATCAGGTCAGACGGGGTATCTTTATGGATGCCGCCACGGCTGGAGAGCACAACCGCACGTTTGCCGGTCACCAGGCCTTCCGGACCGTTTTCGGTGTAGCGGAAGGTCACGCCTGCACGGGCAACCAGGTCAAAGTAGTTCTTCAGCTGGGTCGGGATGTTGAAGTTATACATCGGGGCCGCCAGCACAATCACGTCATGCGCTTTCAGCTCGGCAATCAGCTCATCGGAGAGGGCCAGCGCTTCCTGCTGACGCGGGGTCAGCGGCGCATCGCTTGGGCGCAGCGCGCCAACCAACTCACCGTCCAGTACCGGAATCGGGTTAGCCGCCAGGTCACGCACGGTGATCTCATCCGCGCTGTTCTTCTCGCGCCACTGATCAACCAGATAATCAGCCAGCTGACCAGACTGCGAGTACCCTGCCAGAATACTGGATTTAAGAACTAATACTTTGCTCATGGGTGTTTCCTTTGTTGTATTTGATGAGGTTCGCCCCCAAATAATTGCTTGTCACTTTATTCACAAATCAGCGTCTTGAATAGCGCAATATATCGAAGCCTACATTCGAATTTTTTGAATAAGTCAAAGCGAGAACGGATGTGGTACTCTACACTCAACGTAAAAGCGAGATTCTTCCGGCAGCCTATTGCCCGATAACACTATGACAGAACAACAGAAATTGTCCTTCGCCGACCTCAACACTCACCTCGATAACCTCATGCTCCGCGACCGGCAGCGCTTCGCCCGTCGTCTGCACGGCGTGAAGAAGGTTAAAAATCCTGAAGCTCAGCAGGCCATCCTGCGCGAGATGACCCAGGAGATCGCTCAGGCTGCGGCCGTCGTTGAGCGGCGCGCGACATCGCGTCCGGAAATTAGCTATCCAGAGAATCTGCCGGTCAGCCAGAAGAAGCAGGACATTCTGGAGGCCATCCGCGACAACCAGGTGACGATTGTTGCGGGTGAGACCGGGTCGGGCAAAACTACCCAGCTGCCAAAAATCTGCATGGAGCTGGGGCGAGGCGTTAAGGGCCTGATCGGCCATACTCAGCCGCGACGTCTGGCGGCGCGAACCGTGGCAAACCGTATTGCCGAAGAGCTGAAAAGCGAGCCGGGCGGTGCGATTGGCTATAAGGTGCGCTTTAGCGATCACGTCAGTGAGAACACCATGGTCAAGCTAATGACCGACGGTATTCTGCTGGCTGAGATCCAGCAGGATCGCCTGCTGATGCAGTACGACACCATCATCATCGATGAGGCCCACGAGCGCAGCCTGAATATCGATTTTCTGCTGGGCTACTTTAAAGAGCTGCTGCCCAAGCGCCCGGATCTGAAGATCATCATCACCTCGGCGACCATCGATCCGGAACGCTTCTCGCGTCACTTTAACAACGCGCCGATTATCGAAGTTTCAGGCCGTACGTTCCCGGTGGAGGTGCGCTATCGTCCTATCGTCGAAGAGGCGGATGATACCGAGCGCGATCAGCTCCAGGCTATTTTTGATGCGGTTGACGAGCTGGGACGCGAAAGTCCCGGGGATATCCTGATCTTTATGAGCGGCGAGCGGGAGATCCGCGACACTGCCGACGCGTTAAACAAACTCAACCTGCGCCATACCGAGGTGCTGCCGCTCTATGCGCGTCTGTCGAACAGCGAGCAAAACCGCGTCTTCCAGCCCCACGGCGGACGGCGCATTGTGCTGGCTACCAACGTAGCGGAAACCTCGCTTACCGTGCCGGGCATTAAGTATGTGATCGATCCGGGTACGGCGCGTATCAGCCGCTACAGCTACCGTACCAAGGTGCAGCGTCTGCCGATTGAGCCGGTTTCACAGGCGTCGGCCAACCAGCGTAAAGGGCGCTGCGGCCGCGTGTCCGAGGGGATCTGTATTCGTCTCTACTCCGAGGACGACTTCCTCTCGCGGCCGGAGTTTACCGACCCAGAGATCCTGCGCACCAACCTCGCGTCGGTGATTTTGCAGATGACCGCCCTCGGGCTGGGCGACATCGCTGCCTTCCCGTTTGTTGAAGCACCGGATAAGCGCAACATTCAGGACGGCGTGCGCCTGCTGGAGGAGCTGGGGGCCATCACTACCGATGAGAGCCAGACCGCCTACAAGCTTACCGCCCAGGGACGCCAGCTGTCACAGCTTCCGGTGGATCCGCGTCTGGCCCGTATGGTGCTGGAGGCGCAGAAGCTGGGCTGCGTGCGCGAGGCAATGATCATCACCTCTGCGCTCTCTATTCAGGATCCGCGCGAGCGGCCAATGGACAAGCAGCAGGCGTCCGATGAAAAACATCGCCGCTTCCATGACAAAGAGTCTGACTTCCTCGCCTTTGTGAACCTGTGGAACTACCTTGGCGAACAGCAGAAAGCGCTGTCGTCGAACCAGTTCCGCCGTCTGTGCCGCACCGACTACCTCAACTACCTGCGGGTACGCGAGTGGCAGGATATCTATACCCAGCTGCGCCAGGTAGTAAAAGAGCTGGGTATTGCGGTTAACAGCGAGCCGGCAGAGTACCGCGAAATTCATATCGCGCTGCTTACCGGCCTGCTGTCGCATATCGGCATGAAGGATGCCGACAAACAGGAGTTTACCGGCGCGCGCAACGCCCGGTTCTCTATCTTCCCCGGCTCTGGGCTGTTTAAGAAGCCGCCAAAGTGGACGATGGTTGCCGAGCTGGTAGAGACCAGCCGCCTGTGGGGGCGTATCGCCGCACGTATCGATCCCGAGTGGGTCGAGCCGGTGGCTCAGCATCTGCTCAAGCGCTCGTACAGCGAGCCGCACTGGGAGCGGGCCCAGGGCGCGGTGATGGCAACGGAAAAAGTCACCGTCTACGGCCTGCCGGTGGTCGCCGCGCGCAAGGTCAACTACAGCCAGATCGACCCGGCGCTCAGCCGCGAACTGTTTATCCGCCATGCGTTAGTGGAGGGCGACTGGCAGACCCGGCACGCCTTCTTCCGCGAGAACCTGAAGCTGCGCACCGAGATCGAAGAGCTGGAGCATAAGTCGCGCCGCCGAGACATTCTGGTGGATGACGACACGCTGTTTGAGTTTTACGACCAGCGCATTAGCGTCGACGCCGTTTCTGCCCGCCACTTTGACAGCTGGTGGAAAAAGGCCAGCCGCGAAACGCCGGATCTGCTCAACTTTGAAAAGAGCATGCTGATTAAAGAGGGCGCGGAGCAGGTCAGCAAGCTGGACTACCCCAACTTCTGGCATCAGGGCAACCTGAAGCTGCGTCTGAGCTACCAGTTTGAGCCGGGCGCGGACGCCGACGGCGTGACGGTGCACATTCCGCTGCCGCTGCTCAACCAGGTGGAGGAGAGCGGTTTCGAGTGGCAGATCCCCGGTCTGCGCCGGGAGTTGATTATCGCCCTGATCAAGTCGCTGCCGAAACCGATCCGACGTAACTTTGTACCCGCGCCTAACTATGCCGAGGCGTTTCTGGGCCGCGTCACGCCGCTTGAGCTGCCGCTGCTGGATGCCCTGGAGCGCGAGCTGCGCCGCATGACCGGCGTTACCGTCGATCGCGACGCGTGGCAGTGGGAGCAGGTGCCTGACCATCTGAAGATCAGCTTCCGCGTAGTGGATGACAAAAACCGCAAGCTGCAAGAGGGGCGTGACCTGACGGCGCTGAAGGAGAGCCTGAAGGGCAAAGTGCAGGAGACGCTGTCGGCGGTGGCTGATGACGGCATCGAGCAGAGCGGGCTGCATATCTGGAGCTTCGGCACCCTCGCCCAGAGCTATGAGCAGAAGCGCGGTAATTATAAGGTGAAGGCGTGGCCAGCGCTGGTGGACGAGCGCGACAGCGTGGCGATCAAATTATTTGATAACCCGCTTGAGCAGGAGCAGGCCATGTGGCGCGGCCTGCGTCGGCTGCTGCTGCTTAATATCCCGTCGCCGATTAAGTATCTGCACGAGAAGCTGCCTAACAAAGCCAAGCTGGGGCTCTACTTTAACCCCTACGGCAAAGTGCTGGATCTGATCGACGACTGTATCGCCTGTGGCGTCGATAAGCTGATTCACGAGGCAGGTGGCCCGGTATGGACAGAAGAGGGCTTCGCGGCGCTGCATGAGAAGGTACGCGCCGAGCTGAACGAGACGGTAGTGGAGATTGCCAAGCAGGTTGAGCAGATCCTGACCGCGGTGTTCAATATCAACAAGCGTCTGAAAGGTCGCGTGGATATGACCATGGCGCTGGGGCTGTCGGACGTAAAAGCGCAGATGTCGGGGCTGGTCTATCGCGGCTTTGTCACCGGCAACGGTTTTAGCCGCCTGGGCGATACCCTGCGTTATCTGCAGGCCATCGAAAAACGGCTGGAGAAGCTGGCGGTAGATCCGCATCGCGATCGCGCGCAGATGCTGAAGGTGGAGCAGGTGCAGCAGGCGTGGCAGCAGTGGTTGAACAAGCTGCCGCCCGCCCGCCGCAACGATGATGACGTACAGGCGATCCGCTGGATGATCGAGGAGCTGCGGGTGAGCTTCTTTGCTCAGCAGCTGGGGACCCCGTATCCGATTTCAGATAAGCGTATCCTGCAGGCGATGGAACAGATCTCCGGCTAACGGCAGGCCCGGTGGCGCTTTGCTAACCGGGCCTGCGATTTAGGATTGACCCGCCCAACCACCCCCTAATGCCCGATAAAGGTCGATCTGTGCCAGCAGCACGCTGTTCTTCACCTGGACCACGTTGAGCTGGGCCGAGAAGAGCGTGCGCTGGGCATCCAGCACGTCCAGATAGGAGGAGTAGCCGTTCTGGTAGCGATTCTGCGCGATGCGCAGCGTTTCGTCTGCCACCTCCACCTGCCCCTGCAGCTCGACCAGCTGCTCCTGTAAGCGAGCAATGGCGTCCAGGCTGTCGTTTACCTCTTTAAAGGCGTTACGCACCGTGCGCTCATAGCCATAGAGCGCCTGGTTGCGCTGGGATTGAGAGACATCCACCTGCGCATTCAACGCTTGACGGTTGAGTAGCGGGGCAAGAATGCTCCCGCCGACGCTCCACAGCCGCAGCGGATTATCGAGTAACCCCGCCAGAGTATCATCCTGCACCGAACCGCCCGCCGTCAGGTTCAGAGAGGGCAGCAGGTTCGCCTGCGAGACCGCCAGGCTGGCGTCGGCAGCGATCAGCTCCCGCTGCGCCTGAACGATATCTGGCCGGCGGTTGAGCAGCGAGGAGGGGAGCTGGCCGGGGATGCGCAGCGGGGTTAATTTATCAAACTCGTCGCTGCGCCGGATGCCGCCTGGGTTGTCGCCAATCAGCACGCTCAGGGCGTTCTCCTGCTCGTTAATCTGATGCTGGAGCTGCGGGATCTGCGCCCGGGTAGCACGCAGCTCGGAGTCCGACTGCATCAGCTCCAGTCGCGAGCTATAGCCCGCCTCGTATTGGCGCTGGGCGAGGGTAAACGCCTCTTCTCGCGCCTTCAGCGTTGACTGGGTGACGCGCAGCTGCTCATCGAGCGAAAGCAGCGTTACGTACCCCGTTGCTACCGACGACGCCACGGTCAGATTTGCTGCTGCCGCCGCAGCCTGCTGGGCTTCCAGTGAGGCCTGGGCGGCTCTGGCGGTGCTGCGGTTGGCCCCCCACAGATCCACATCGTAGCTGGCAGAGAGATTGCCCCGATAGAGCGTGCTGTAAACTGGACGCCCGGTGGCTGCGGACTGCGTTTGTGCGCGCGTGCCGCTAAGACCTGCATCCAGGGTCGGGAACAGGCTACCCTCAGCGCCATACACCCGCGCCTGATACTCATTGACCCGCTCGCGGGCGATCAGGATATCGCTGTTATAGCGCAGGGCCTGGTCTACATAGTGGTTGAGCTGGCTGTCATGGAAATTTCGCCACCAGACCGCCTCGGCCTGGCTGGCTGGCCCTACGGTGCTGCGCCACTGGGCGGGGATCTTCAGGCTGGGCTTCGCGGGCTGGACGTCAACCGACTGACAGGCTGCCAGCGCAACGCAGAGCGCCAGCAGCGCGGGGCGAAACGGTCTCATTTCGCCTCCCGGGTATCAATATGCACCTGTACCGACATGCCGGGACGCAGGCGTGCGATCTGCTCTGCATTCCCCTCGACCGCAATGCGGACCGGAATACGTTGGGCAATCTTCACAAAGTTGCCGGTGGCGTTATCCGGTGAGATCGCGCTGAACTCGACCCCGGTGGCCGGGGAGATAGATTCCACACGACCAGAGAAAGCTTGGTTGTTCAGCGCATCGACGGTAAAGCGTACGGGCAAGCCGGTGTGAACATTAGCGAGCTGCGTCTCTTTCAGGTTAGCGATAACCCAGCGCTGGGAGGGAACCAGTGAGGTCAGGTGCGTGCCCGCCGTCACATAGGCACCGAGCCGTACTGCCATCTGCCCCAGCTGACCGTCGCGCGGGGCGACGATGCGGGTGTTTTGCAGATCGATTTGCGCCAGCTCCAGCGCCGCCTGAGCATTTTCCACGTCGGCCTGCAGTGCCGCACGGTTGACGATAACCGTTTGCAGATCCTGGCGGGATGTCTCAAGCGTGGCCCGGGCCTGCGCAATATCGGCGTTGCCCTGCGCTGCGCTGGCCAGCGCCGCATCGCGCTCACGAATCGACAGAGAACCATCTGCCGTGAGGTTTTTCACCCGGCGTAGATCTGCCTGCGACTTCTGGTTTTGCGCCTGGGCATTTTGCAGTGCCGCCTCGTTACGCTTGATCACCGCCTCGGCGCTTTTGCGCTGCTGGAGGTTATTGTTAAGTGCCGCCACCTTCATCGCTAGCTGGGCCTCGGCCTGGTGTACCCGCTGCTTGTAGATGCGATCGTCAATCTGCACCAGCAGATCGCCGCGCTTTACTATGGCAAAGTCCTGCACCTTCACCTCGGTGATATAGCCGTTAACCTGCGGGCTGATAAAGGTGGTCTGGCCGCGCACGTAGGCGTTATCGGTAAACTGGGTATGGCGAGTAAACGGCGGTAGCTGCCAGGCGTAGAGGATCACCAGTACGCCCACGATGCCAATAGCGGCGGCGGCAAAAATCGAAACCACCCGCAGATTGCTGCGGGTATGTGCCTGCTCTTTAGCGGCATCCTGCTGACTCATAACCACTCCTGTTGTAACACTGCTCTCATTAATGCGCTTCCAATTCTATTTTGGGGTGTTCACTGCTTTTTTTAGGGCCAAACGGGCGGTAATACGCAGCCGCAGCAGTCGCCATAGGATCCACAGCAGGGTGGCGGCGGCAACGGTAGCGGTCAGCATATACGTATCGTTATAAGCAAGAATATTTGCTTCGATAGCGCTGACGTTTTGTAGCTGGGCGATAGCCTGGGCGCTGAGCAGGGTGCTGTCGCCAATCACATTTTGGTACTGCTGGGTATAGAGCTGAATGCGCTCGGTTACCAGTGGGTCGAGCGTGGTAAGCTGATCCGCCAGCAGGCTGGAGTGATACTTCTCCCGCCAGACCTGGAAGGTGCCCAGCACCGCCGAGCCAAGCAGGCCGCCGAGGTTCTGGCTCATGCCAAACAGCACCGAGAAGCTTACCAGGTTACGCGGCTCGGTAACCACGCTGCCGATACCCGCCAGCATCGCCGGGGCAAGGAAGAACGCGCTGCCAAAGCCCAGCAGGAACTGGCTCACCATAAACTGGTTGGCGCGGGTCAGGCTGGTGGAGTGGCTGTCGAGCAGGGAGGCGACGATCATCACCGCCAGCGAGGTCACAATCGGCCAGGCCAGCCGCTGGGGCTTGATGGTCAGGCAGCTGGCGACGATGCCGCAGACGATGCCGGCAAAAATCGCCCAGGCCAGGTTGGTCATCTGCTCGTTTTGCAGGCCGATATACTGTAGCCAGCCGATGGCACCGCTGTTCTGCTCCGCCAGCACGATGCGGATCAAGATCATAATCAGCCCCAGCCGCACGATGCTGCCGCTGGAGAGCCAGCGCGTATTAAGCAGCGGGTTGCTGCGGTTGTGCTCAAAGACGATGGCGCTAACGATCAACACCAGCGCCCCCGCCAGCGCCCAGCCGAGCCACGGTGTTTCGAACCACCACTCCAGCCGCCCCAGCGACAGCACCGCACAGAGCAGGGCCATGCCGGGGGCAAACAGCATGAAGGTGATAAAGTCCTTTTTCTCAAACACTTTTTTGCGATCGCCCGGCGGCAGCTTAAGCATGATCACGCAGGCAAGGGAGACCAGCGCCAGCCCCAGCTCAAACAGGTACAGCCCGCGCCACTCGTCGGTTTGCAGCAGCTCGGTAGAGAAGAGCCTTGCCATGGGGATCGCCAGCGATGAGCCGGTGATACCAATGGTTAACGCCTTAAGACGGTGGCGGGCAGGCCAGGCCTGAATCTGATAATAGATCCCCAGCGAGCTGAGGGCCGCCGCCACCATGCCGTGCGCCGCCCGCACCATGATCGCCGAGCTAAGATCGTTGACGAAAAGGTGGAAAAAGGTCACCAGCACGTAGAGCACCAGGAACCCTTCGGTAAAGGCGCGCAGGCCATACTGCTGGCGAAATTTGACCAGCAGCAGGTTGATCGAGACGTTGGTCATGACGTAAACCGCCGGTAGCCAGGCGATCTCGGTGGACCAGGCGGCAAAGGTGCCCTGTAAATTTTGCAGGTTGGCAGATACCATCGCATTGCCCAGCGCGCCGGTCAGGCACACCAGCAGTCCTACAATACCGTAGGCAATACGTTTCGGAACGGGGTGAAGCGGCGTTGAGGGGGACCCCAGCAGCATCGGTTTTTCATGCGGAGCCCATTCACGCGGTGCATAGGGATCGCGTTTCGTTGGCTGTTGGTCATCCATAGCGTGTTGACATCAAGCGGTCTGCATTAGGTTAGTGTACTTATGATAGTGAATATTTAGCAGATTAATGAATAAAGGGAAATCAGCGATTAGGAGAGATCGCCTTTTCTTTGCCTCGGGCTTTGTTACCCTGTAACGATATATCCTACAGGAGGTGACGATGTTTATGACCCGCTTTCCGGCTCTGCCAGAAAAGACGCTGGCAGCAGTGAACGCCCTGGGGCGCTGGCTGGCGCAAAATGAGTTCGACGGTAAACCGCTCCCTGCTCAGGCCGACTGCATCATTCTGGCAGGCAATGCGGTAATGCCCACGATTGACGCTGCCTGTGAGCTGGCTGCAGCCCATAAGTTACCGCTGGTCATCAGCGGCGGCATCGGCCACTCCACGTCCTTCCTCTATTCGGCGATTGCCCGCCACCCGCGCTATAACAAGGTGCGCACCACCGGACGTACTGAGGCGGCCATTATTGGTGATATCGCCCGTCAGTTCTGGAAAATTCCGCCCGAGAAACTGATCCTGGAGGAGCGGTCAACCAACTGCGGAGAAAACGCCCGTTTCTCTCTGGCACTGCTTCGCGAGCGCGGTATTCCGCTAAATACGCTGGTGATCGTACAGGACCCCACCATGCAGCGTCGAACGATGGCTACCTTCGCCCGCGTGCTGGCGGACAACCACAGCGACACCTTCTGTGTCAGCTACCCTGGCTTTACGCCGATACTCGAGAACGGTAGCCATGGCCTGCGCTTCCAGCCCAAGAGCGACGGGCTCTGGCCTATCGATCGCTATTTGTCGCTGATCCCCGGCGAGCTGGCTCGGCTGCGCGATGACAGCCAGGGCTATGGCCCGAACGGACGCGATTTTATAGTTCACGTTGATATACCTGATGAGATTGCGCACGCGGGAGAAATGATCCTGGCGGATGAGACGCTCATTCCCACCCTGCAAGCGCGTTCGCTAATATAAAGGGTTGATGTACGGTGCTGTTTATTATGAGTTCACTCACAAATTCCGCCTGTAGCTATGGGAATTATTCAGTACGCCTGTAGATTTTAACAACATATTTACTTGTTAAAAACAATACCATTACAGGAGCAGCGCATGACAGCACCCGTACAGCACCCGATGTATATCGATGGACAGTTTGTCACCTGGCAGGGCGAGGCCTGGATTGACGTTGTCAACCCGGCGACCGAAGCGCTCATCTCACGCATCCCTGACGGTACGGCGGACGATGCGCGTAAAGCCATCGATGCCGCCGCCCGCGCCCAGCCAGCATGGGAGGCGCTGCCAGCCATTGAGCGTGCCGGGTGGCTGCGGAAAATCGCGGCGGGCATTCGTGAGCAGGCCAGGGAAATCAGCGCCCTGATTGTAGAGGAGGGTGGTAAAATCCAGCAGCTGGCCGAGGTCGAGGTCGCCTTTACCGCTGATTATATTGAGTATATGGCCGAGTGGGCGCGCCGTTACGAAGGTGAGATCCTACAGAGCGACCGCCCCGGCGAGAACATTCTGGTCTTTAAACGCGCGTTAGGCGTCACCACCGGCATCCTGCCGTGGAACTTCCCCTTCTTCCTGATTGCCCGCAAGCTGGCTCCGGCCCTGATAACGGGCAATACCATCGTCATTAAGCCGAGCGAGTTTACGCCTAACAACGCCATCGCCTTTGCCAAAATTGTCGACAGCATTGGCCTGCCGCGCGGCGTGTTTAACCTGGTGCTTGGCCGCGGAGAAACCGTCGGCCAGGAGCTGGCGGGTAACCCGAAAGTGGCGATGGTCAGCATGACCGGCAGCGTCGGGGCCGGGGAGAAGATCATGGCGGCGGCGGCGAAAAATATCACCAAGGTGTGCCTGGAGCTGGGTGGTAAAGCGCCTGCCATCGTGATGGACGATGCCGATCTGGAGCTGGCGGTGAAAGCTATCGTTGACTCACGGGTGATCAATACCGGGCAGGTCTGTAACTGCGCCGAACGCGTCTACGTCCAGAAGGGCATCTACGATCGCTTCGTTAACCGCCTGGGCGAGGCGATGAATGCCGTTGAGTATGGCGATCCTGCTACCCGCAACGACATTGCGATGGGGCCGCTGATCAACGCCGCCGCGCTGGCCCGCGTTGAGCAGAAGGTAGCCGGTGCCGTAGAGCAGGGAGCGAAGATTGCGCTCGGTGGTAAAGCGGTAGAGGGCAGTGGCTATTTCTATCCGCCGACGCTGCTGCTGGACGTGCGTCAGGATATGACCATTATGCATGAGGAGACCTTCGGCCCGGTGCTGCCGGTGGTGGTCTTTGATACCCTGGAAGAGGCGCTGGAGATGGCTAATGACAGCGAGTATGGGTTGACCTCCTCGATCTATACGCAAAACCTCAATACCGCCATGAAAGCGATCAAGGGGCTGAAGTTTGGCGAGACCTACGTTAACCGCGAGAACTTTGAGGCGATACAGGGGTTCCATGCTGGCTGGCGTAAATCCGGTATCGGTGGTGCCGACGGACGGCATGGCCTGAACGAGTATCTGCAAACGCAGGTGGTCTATCTGCAATCCTGAATGACTCGGTCAGGGAAAAATTAATGCACTTTTAATCAAAGCCCGGTATGTTTGCTTTTTTATTGTTTTAGATAAGGAAAATCTGATGCGCAGCAAATATTCCGGGTTACAAATAACCATTCACTGGCTGGTATTTTTGCTGGTGGTAGTAGCCTACTGCGCGATGGAGTTTCGCGGGTTTTTCCCCCGTAGCGACCGTCCGCTGATCAATATGGTGCACGTCTCCTGTGGGATCTCCATTCTGGTGCTGATGGTGGCGCGTCTGCTGGTACGCCTGAAATATCCCGCGCCGCTGATTACCCCAAAACCGAAGGCGATGATGACCGGGCTGGCGCATCTCGGACATTTGATTATCACTCTTCTGTTTATCGCCCTGCCGATTATCGGCCTGCTGATGATGTGGAATCGCGGTAATAACTGGTTTGCCTTCGGCATCACGATGCCCCACGCCAGCGAAGCAAACTTCGATCTGGTGGATACCCTGAAAAGCTGGCACGTTACCCTGGCGACGCTGGGCTACTACGCGATCGGCCTGCACGCCGCCGCCGCGCTGGTGCATCACTACGTCTGGAAAGACGATACGCTGCTGCGCATGATGCCTGGCAAGCGGCGCTAGCAAGGGGGCCGGGGTGAGTCATTACTCTACAGGCTCGATCATCTCCGGCCCCTGATTTTTAATGTTTCCCACCGCCCGGGTGACCGGGTGCCAGATGAACATCTCCGCCGGAACCGCGCCATCTTTGGCGATGTCTTCCGCCTCTTTACCGCTGACCTCCTGCCGCATCCACTCCCGGGCGGCCTCCGGCGTCAGCACCAGCGGCCGCCGAGCGTGGATATCAACCAGACCTTTATCTGCCGCGGCAGTGACAATCAGAAAGCCTTCGTTTTCATCACCGCGTTCAAACGGCGCGCTGCCGATGGCCGCCATCAGAATCGGCTGCCCGTCGCTGCGGTGGATAAAGTAAGGCTGTTTTTTGTCGCCCTCTTTTTTCCACTCAAACCAGCCATCGGCAAAGCAGACGGCGCGACCGTGCTGCCATAGCGGCTTGAACATTCTGCTGGTGGCGGCAGTCTCGACGCGAGCGTTAATCAGCGCCGGTTTGTTCCACCAGCCCGGCGCATAGCCCCAGTGAACCGGATCCAGCCCCAGCTTGTCGTCACGCTCGCTCAGTAAAAGCACCTTTGTTCCAGGCGCAACGTTATATCGCCCGATGGGTTCGGGATCGAACGGGATATCGCGTTCTGCGTGATCGGCAAAAAGCGTTAAATACTCTTCGCGTGCCTGCGCCTGAGCAAATCGTCCGCACATATAAGCCTCCAGTTTCAATACAGAGAGTATAGAGGGGGATGCGAGATGACAGCGCCTGGTATATAAATAGCGATTAATACCTACGCCTTTTGTCCATAGCCATTGAGGATCGCCTTATGCTGGAGCTAAGACCCAACTGCGAGTGCTGCAATAGCGATCTGCTTCCGGACGCTACCGGGGCGCTGATCTGTTCGTTTGAGTGTACGTTTTGCGCAAGCTGCGCAGAAAAGATGGCGATGCGCTGCCCGAACTGCGGCGGCGAGCTGGTGAGGAGACCGCGCAGGGCGGCAGAGAAGCTCATCAATAACCCTGCCGCCACGGCACGCATTTTTAAACCTGAAGGCTGCGCGTAAGATGATGGGTTTAAAAACAGCAGGCCGGAACCGCGCCTGCTGGTAGAGATACATGCTTAATTTAAAGAGGGGATAGTTAAAGATTCTAACTTGATAACAAAGTGATTATTAGATCGCTTTATCTCTGCACCCTTACTTCCATACTCGTCGGCAATCTGGAAAAAAGCATCGGTATCAATGTCGAAATCCAGCTCAACCTCCCGGTGTTTACCGGAGTTGAGTAGCTGGTATGCCTGATCAAGATCGTACGCTTTAGCTGTGGCCATCAGACGTCTCCTCTTATTGGTTGCATAACGACCTTAAGTGTACCGGAGTTGTCTACTTTTGCAGCGGAAACCAGAAAATTCTAACGCTGTCGAAGGTATATCGCATCTATTCGCGGGCACTGTTCAGTGTTGCTTCACCAAACAGGCGATGACCGGGTTCGGAACTCGCATGAAAGCATGATAGCCGCCTCAAGGCGGCTTTTTTATTATCAATGCCGACGTTCGCAGTAGCACATTACGTTGAGGTCATTTCTTGTAAACATGGGACTGCTAACAAATGAAAACAATGCTTGTAGTGGCAGTGATTATTGGTCTGGTGGGCTGTACGCCCAAATCTGGGTCTGATCAACAGGCGAAGCTCGCGCCGGAGAAACAAATTCTTGCTCCACAGCTTCTGGTGAAAAAGAGGGACAGCGGCGCGGTGGTGATCAAGCGCGACGGGAGCTTTACAGGTAATTCGTGCTTAAGCCGTGTCTATATTAATGGCAAACCGGTAGCCGATTTAGATACCTCACAGGAAGTCATTGTCTATCCAACGCCGGGGGAGTATGTCATCAGTACCTTGCCGAAAGACTTCTGTGCGGGGAGCATGAGCGAGCAGTCTGCGGAGGTGGATGCAGGCAGTACACTGACGTTTCGTATCGGATATGCGACAGACGGTGACTTTGGTATCTATCCATCGACCCATTAATTGTAAATGATTAATCAACCCACACTCGTGTGGGTTGATTGTATCAGTCCTATATGTAATTCAATAACTATTTAATTACGATGAGAGATGTTTTTTGATCTCATACGGACATTGTTTAAACTGGCATGAGGAACTATTTAAGCAGGGGCCATTAAAGTCGGGTGAATTTCCAGGGCAATGCGTCGTTTTGATAAACCTGGTCCACAATTCAGTATTAAAAGGGAACGCATGTATAATATTGATTTTTTTGAGCCGACCATTGATTGCAAAACCGATATTACTTGTTGAAATAGAGTGTCCAGATCGTAAGAAGAAATCACTTCTGTACCACAATATCAATTTTAAGCTCCGGGATGAGGATACCGCGGCAAAGAAGGTCCCAGTGCCCGGACTGGCTAGCGAGTCGATGATTTTCCATTCCATGTTTTCTCCTTTTGACAACACTGAATCGCAATAATAAAAACGCTTACAGCTGCAAAAACAATAGTCACTGCATGTGACTAAAAATGTAGCAGTTTGAGTTAAGGTGTCAATGATTTTTGTTATACCTTAAATTTCTTTGAAAAAATATCTTTAATTTATAGTGGTTTACAAAGTTACACATTTCTTTTTGATATAGGACAATTTATGCTGGAAATATAAGGCGGAGCAAACGTTGATGTATGCTGCGTTTCTCTCTACGGGCATCATCTTAGTCTGTTCGTGTGGAACGATCGCGCTACGGGTAGATGTTTCAGAGCAGATAAGAAATGGATTAAAAACTCCGCAAGCTGGGCGGTTGTTTGCCTATATAGCCAATATTTCCGCATAACTCACGTAACAATCACATATGGAAATAGTGTAGTAGAGGAATTATCTTTTTGATGTGGGTTGAAAGATGCCGGGCTTCCTGCGTGATGGTTTATGAAATGCAAATAGGCAGTAAAAATTAACAAAAAAATGAGAGCCGGATCCGTGTGCTAATGTAACGAGAAGACATGTGAACTGGCTTACATTTTTGACCTCCGTCACACTCTATAGTTACTGCACGTGAAATTGAGAAACAGTAACGGCTTATGGCATCCCTGAAAGACGTAGCAAAAAAAGCTGGCGTATCTACCGCTACCGTATCACGCGTGCTAAACAATCATCCGGGCGTGATCCCGGAAACGCGCCAGGCGGTACGGGACGCCATGGATTTTCTCTGCTATGTGCCAATGAAAAGCGCCGTACAGCTCAACGGAAAATGTTCTGGTCTGATCGGCGTGGTCTTGCCCAATCTGGTAAATCCGCATTTCTGCGAATTGCTGGCCACCTTTGAAGAGGAGGCCAGATATATTGGCAAATCGGTGATTGTTAAAACGCATCAGAATCAGCCGCAGCAGGATAAACACACTATTCATAGCCTTATCGGAATGGGTATCGATAGCCTGCTGTGGGTGCCCACCGACGCAGAGGCAGAGCTGTCTGAATGGCTCAGCGCCACGAAAATACCCGTCGCCGTGGTGACGCAGGTGTCGCGGTTTTTTCATTCGGTATCTATTAACCAGACCAAAGGGGCAGAGAGTATCGCAGCGCATTTTATCCATACCGGACATACCGCCTTTGGGTTTATCGCTCAGGAGGGGGTAGATAATCGTAAAGTCTCGGCCTACAGCAAGAAAATTACCGGCCATGGACTGCAGCTGGCGCTGGCGCATCAATTCTGGATCGGTAAAGGGGAAGGGGAGAAAACCTCCGGGCATATCCATAACCTGGATGTGATTATCGATAAGCTGAAAAACGATCCGTCTCGCTGTACCTGCCTGCTGGTCTATAACGACGTTGCCGCCTGCTATATTATTGACGGCCTGAAAGCGCAGGGCATAACGGTTCCGGATGATATTGCCATCGCCAGCTTTGATAATACGGTTCTGGCGCAAACTCAAAAAATAACCAGCGTTGCGCAGCCAATAAATGAAATTGCGCACCTGGCGTTTCAGATAGTAAAGAATAAAAACCAACAGGAAAGTATCGATATGGTCGAGATTGTTTCTCGGCTCATTATTCGTGAGAGCAGCGTCAGGCTTACTATCACTACGCTGTGATGAGGTTATTCGCTTTCGCCTGACAAAATTTATTCCTGACATTATACCCGCACGGTACAGGTCTGATGACCTATGCCCGGCGTTTACGACTGCGCAAAAAAGAGGTAGGCCACGCTATGTCTGCAACTATATCGGTAACGACAACACAAAAGCACAGCGTTTATGAGAAGCTGAGCGTGAAAGAAAAGGTGGGATACGGTATGGGAGATGCCGGCTCCTGTATGATCTGGAGCGTGCTGGCTCTCTATTTGACCTGGTTTTATACCGATGTCTATGGGCTGGATGCCGGGGTGGTAGGCACCTTATTTCTGGTGATCCGTATATTCGATGCTTTTAGCGATCCGGTGATGGGGGCCATATGCGATCGTACGGCCTCTCGTTGGGGTAAATTTCGCCCATGGCTATTATGGATGGCAGTGCCCTTTGGATTGGGCGCGGTTGTGATGTTTACCACGCCCGATCTCAGCATGAGCGGCAAAATTATTTATGCCTGGGTGACCTATCTGGTGATGTCGCTTATTTATACCGCGATAAATATCCCGTACTGCTCCGTAGCCGGCGTAATCACCCTCAATCAGAAAGAGCGGCTGGGCTGCCTGTCGTGGCGATTCTTTCTTAACGGGTTGGCGACGCTGATTGTTTCTTCGTCCATTCTGCCGCTGACGGAATGGCTGGGAAAGGGCGATCGCGCCTCGGGTTTTCAGCTGACCATGATGATTATGGGCGGGGCGGCGACCTTGATGTTCCTGTTCTGCTTCGCCAGCATTAAAGAGCGCGTGGTGTCGGTTAAAGCCAATGACTCATTGATGCGGGATTTAAAAGATATCATCAAAAATGACCAGTGGTTACTGATGATCTCCATTACGTTCCTTAACGTTTTTCCGGCATTTATTCGCGGGGCGGTGACCATCTACTACGCTACCTATGTGATGCACGCTTCGGTGGGATTTGTCACCTTTTTTATGGCGCTGGGCGTTGCCTGTAATATGCTCGGCAGCGTGATTGCCAAGCCGCTCACCGACCGCTTTGATAAAATAAAGCTGTTTCGCATTATCAATATTATTCTCGGGGTTCTGTCGTTCGCGCTGTGGTTTGTTGATCCGCAATCGCTGACGCCGCTGTTATCCCTGTTTATCGTCATTAATATTCTGCATTTGATCCAGTCTGGCCCTATTTTGTGGGCCATGATGTCCGACGTAGATGATTACGGTGACTGGAAATACGGCAAGCGGCTGACCGGCATCTCATTTGCAGGCAATCTGTTTATGCTAAAAATGGGCCTGGCCGTTGCTGGCGCCATCGTCGCCTGGATCCTCTCATTTACCGGCTATGTCGCTAACCAGCCGCAGCAAAACCCGCAAACCCTTCAGGGCATAATTATCATGTTCTCGTTACTACCGATGGTGAGCTATTTCATCAGCGCCTGGATGGTACGTTATTTCAAACTCGATAATCAGCTGCTCGAAAAAATCAAAGTCGACCTGGCAAAGCGTGAACTTTCTGTTATTTAAAGGAGGATGTACCGATGACGAGTCCCAACCATTACGATGTAACCCAGTGGCATACCGGCAATCCCTATAGCGATATTGGTGAGGTAATTAACAGCATCATCAGCGATATTAAACGTCGGCAAACGCAAAATGACAGTAACGGCGGCGGTAAGCCTGGCGCGGTGATCTCTATTCCGCCCGGCGACTACCACCTCACCACCCAGGTAGTGATTGATATCAGCTATCTGAAAATCATGGGCGCGGGGCATGGCTTCACCTCGTCCAGCATCCGCTTTAACGCGCCGGAAAATGAGTGGCCAAACTGGCATGAGATCTGGCCAGGCGGCAGCCGGATCCTGGTCGATATCGCCGCAGGCGTCGGCGAAGAGGAGCATGCTGGGGCAGCTTTCTACGTTGAACGCAGCGGTGAGCCACGCGTTAGCTCAGTGGAGTTTTCCGGCTTCTGCATTGATGGTCTGCACTTTGTCGATGACGGACTGGGGCATAACGATCCGGAAAATAGCTATGTGAACGGCAAAACGGGTATCTATATCGCCAGCGCCCAGGATTCGTTCCGTATCACCGGCATGGGCTTTGTTTACCTTGAGCACGGCATCACCATCTACAACGCTGACGCGCTCTCGGTGCACGATAATTTTATTGCTGAATGCGGTAACTGCGTAGAGCTACGCGGCGCGGGTCAGGCTTCCAAAATTACCGATAACCTGATGGGGGCTGGCTACAAAGGCTTCACCATCTCCGCCGAGAATTTTGGCGGACTGCTGATTGCTGCAAACAACATCTTTCCCCGCGGGAAAAGCAGCGTGCACTTTGCAGGGGTAGCGCGGTCAAGCGTCACCGGCAATCGCTTCCACTCCTTCTATCCAGGCATGATTATCCTGGAGGGTAGCTGTACGGAAAACCTGATTTCAGCCAACCATCTCTTGCGCGACCGGGAGCCATGGCCGCCTATGCAGGGCTATGATAATGGCCTCGATGACACCTTTGGTATTGTGCATATCAATGGCGATAACAACTCGGTGATCGGTAATCATATTTCAGCATCCCTGGAAACGCTGCACATCACACCGCCCGGCGCAACGCCGGTGATCGTTCATATCGTTACGGGCCGGGGGAATTACATTTCGGGTAATCACATCGTTGCAACCCGTGAACCCACTAATGTGCAGAGTACTGAGGCAGGATCGTGCTTTACCACGCAGGTGGGGGCGTTACTGGCAACGGAGCGGCGAGTGGCACATGAAATTACTGCCGTGCTGATTGCGCCTGCCGCGACGCATAATACTGTGCTTGATTCGGGCTGCGAGTCGCAGGTAAGCCTGGATAAAAGCCTCAATGCGTTCAGGGCTACGCCAGAACCAGTACACCCTCTTTAATAGCTGAAACGATAAAGCTAAACCTTCTTAACCCCGCATCTTTCACGCAACGATGCGGGTTTTTTGCATATTTTATGCGATCTCGTCCGCAGAGTTTCCCTTGAAAATGTGACCTTTCTCATCAGGTGAACCTCGTCACATTTCTTTAACCTGCAAATCAGTAGATTTTCCCGCGACACGTAATAATCGATTCAGCAAAAAGGAAAAACAATGAAAATCAAACTGGCGTTAACGGTGCTTGCTCTGCTGGTCTCTGGTCAAGCGGCGGCTAAAACCTGGGTGCTGACCAGCGCTGAACAGGGCATGGATAAAGGAAACTGGAAGATTTCAAGTAGTGAGCTGAACATTAAAGAGAAGCCGTTCAGCATTGAGCAGAAAGTGCTGCATGGCGGTAAGCAGGAGGGGAGTAAAATTCTCGTCATCACCAGTCAGAACGGGCTTACCATTACGCTGAGCCCGACGCGCGGTATGAACCTGCTGCGTATAGAAGGTTTTGGCGCAAAAATGGGCTGGGATTCACCGGTGAAAGAGGTGGTCAATCCGGCGTTTATCAATCTGGAGAGCCGCAACGGACTGGGCTGGCTGGAAGGTTTCAATGAAATGATGGTGCGCTGCGGCTATGAGTGGACAGGGCACCCGGTCACTGCGGATGGACAGATCTATACCCTGCACGGAAAAGCAGGCAATACCCCCGCCTCGCAGGTGGAGGTCGAGGTAGCTGATGCGGCACCGCATGAGATCCGTATTCGTGGCCTGGTTAAAGAGAGCACCTTCAAAAAGGCCGATTTGCAGACCATGACCGAGCTGCGCTATGTACCCGGCAGCAACAGCTTTAGCCTGCATGATGTGCTGACTAACCACGCTGACTATCCGCATGATTACCAGATTATCTACCACAGTAACTTTGGGATGCCGATCCTCGAAGAGGGGGCACGATTCCTTGCACCGATGTCCAGCATCAGTCCGTTTAACGACTATGCCAAAGCGGGCCTGAAGACATGGCAGACCTACGCCGGCCCAACCAAGGGCTTCGATGAGATGGTGTTTAACATCCAGCCGCTCTCCGGAGAGGATCATCAGACCGTGGCGGCAGTGGTGAATAAGGCGAGTGACAAGGGAGCCTCTATCCAGTTCGACACTCGCCAGCTGCCGGTGCTGACGCTATGGAAAAATACCGATACCGTTAAACAGGGCTACGTCACCGGGATTGAGCCGGGTACTAGCTATGCCTATCCGGTCACTATTGAACGCGAGCAGAAACGCGTCAAGCAACTGCAGCCGGGTGCCAGCACGCAATTTGATTTGACCTATACCTTGCTGCATAGCAGCGAGCAGGTGGCGGACGTCGAGAAGAAGATTGCCGCTATCCAGGGTGAGACAAAAATCGAAGAGAACGCTACGCCGATAGCGAAAGAGTAATCTGCCCGTCGCGCTCCCGGACGGTGCTTCCGGGAGCGTAGTGCTACAGCGATTCGCGCAGCAGCAGCGGGCTTTCGACGCGAATGGTATCGCTGTGCGTTTCCTGATTGATGATATGCAGCGCGCTCAGGCGGCCAATATCGTAGTGCGGTAGCTGTACCGTCGACAGCGACGGAAAAAACAGATCGCCAATGCCCACCATATTGTCGTAGCCCATTACCGCGACGTCCTGTGGGATACGTAGCCCCTGGCTAAGCAGCGTCTGGTAAACCATAAACGCAATGCGATCGTTACCGCAGATCACAGCGTCAAACAGCGGCTTGCCGTGACGAATATGCGCCAGCAGCTGGGCGGGCATATCGCGGTAGTGCTCATCGCCGAACTGCATATAGACATGGTCAAGCGTATCGGGATCGACGTTGGCTTCGCGGCAGGCGCGCTCCAGTCCCTGGCGGCGGCGAATGGTCGCCAGATGCCTCTCGGGTAGGTGCAGGCAGAGCGGGCGACGATAGCCTGCGGCCAGCAGCGCCTTTACCGCGGTGTATTGACCCTGTTCATCATCCGGAATATAGCTCGCCACCGGCTCGTGCAGGCTTTCACAGTTTGCCAACACACAGGGCAGGGTGAGCAGCTTGGCGGGCAGCGGTACCTGCCGTAGCCCCATGGTGGTAAAGATAATGCCGTCCGGACGGTGAGAGAGCAGCAGATCCACCATGGTCTCCGGGCTATCGTCGGAAAACATGTTGACCACAAAACTGTTCCAGCCGTGGGCGCGGGCGGTCTCTTCGATAGAGAGCGTGATCTCGACCGAAAACGGGGTCGTCACGGTATCCAGCGCCAGCACGCCAATGGTGCTCGGCGAAGCATGGGCGCCACGGATCTTTTTGGCTGACAAATCCGGCACGTAGTTGGTCTGCGCAATGGCCAGCTGCACCCGAGCCAGGGTTTCAGGTTTCAGCCGCTCCGGGCTGTTCAGCGCCCGGGAGACGGTCATCAGCGATACGTTTGCCAGTTTTGCCACATCTTTCAGGGACGCCATGTGTCTTACTCCATCATTGCCATGTTGCGTGAGGCAGTATAACTAAGTTGCTGATGTAAAAGGATCATACGCTATTGTTTCTCTTTGATGTTGCAGGTTGTACAACTGAAATGTTGATCGCGATCTCATCTTCATTATGTTAACGTTAACTTTTGTGATTAACATCATGAATCTTAGCAAAATGGCGTGAGGATATTCTTTTGTTAACGTTACCATCGAGGCATGACTCCAACATGAGATCGCCATGATGAAAACCCATCATTCTCACAGTTACCCGTTACTCAGTGCCTTGCTGTTCTTCTTTTTTGTTACCTGGTCCTCCTCAGGCTCGTTACTTTCTATTTGGCTGCATCAGGAAGTCGGGCTAAAAGCAGGGGATACGGGGATTATTTTTGCAGTGCTGTCGGTCTCGGCGCTGTTTGCCCAGATCTGTTACGGCTTTATTCAGGACAAACTCGGCCTGCGCAAGCATCTGCTGTGGTATCTCACCACGATGCTGATCCTCTCTGGCCCGGCCTATCTGCTGTTTGGGCATCTGCTGAAGATCAACATCCTGCTCGGCAGCGTGTTTGGCGGCATTTTTATTGGTCTGACCTTTAACGGCGGGATCGGCGTGCTGGAGTCCTATACCGAGCGCGTGGCGCGTCAGAGCCAGTTTGAATTCGGCAAAGCGCGAATGTGGGGCTCGCTGGGCTGGGCGGTGGCAACGTTTTTCGCCGGGCTGCTGTTTAACATTGATCCAAAGTTGAACTTTGCGGTGGCCAGCTGCTCCGGACTGGTGTTTCTGCTGCTGCTGGCCCGGCTGCGGGTCTCCTCTGCGCCCCATGCCATGCAGGAAGCGGTGGCGGGGGGCAAAGTCACGCTGCAGGATGCGCTGCGTCTGCTGACTCTGCCGCGCTTCTGGGCGCTGGTGTTCTTCGTCGTCGGCACCTGTGTTTACGGCGTGTACGATCAGCAATTTCCAGTCTATTTCTCGTCCCAGTTTGCCACGCCGCAGGAAGGCAATGCGATGTATGGCTATCTCAATTCGTTTCAGGTGTTTCTCGAGGCCGCCGGAATGTTTTGTGCTCCATGGCTGGTGAATCGCGTTGGCGCTAAAAATGGCCTGATATTCGCGGGCATGGTGATGGCAATGCGCATGATTGCCTCCGGGCTGGTAGAGGGGCCGCTGCTGATCTCCATTACTAAACTGCTGCACGCCGTCGAGCTGCCGGTGCTGCTGGTGGCGATCTTCAAATACAACAGCCTGAATTTCGATAAGCGCCTCTCATCAACGCTCTATCTGGTGGGCTTCGCCTGCACCAGCTCGGTGATCGCCTCGGTGCTGTCGCCGCTGGCAGGCTACAGCTACGAAAAATATGGCTTCGCCGAATCCTATCTCTTTATGGGACTGCTGGTGTTCGGCATCACTTTTATCTCCATGTTTTTACTGCGATCCAACAATGCTTCGGCGGATCCGCAGGTACCACAACTTTCCGCTATCTGACTGACAAGAGTGAAGACTATGACCTACTCAATTGCTGACGCTGAACAGGAACTCTTGGTAAAGCGCGATGCGCTTAACCTGCGCTGGTACCCACGCTACCATCTGGCCGCCAGGGCGGGGTGGATGAACGATCCCAACGGCCTGGTGTGGTTTGACGGCTGGTATCACGCTTTCTACCAGCATCATCCGTACTCCACCCAGTGGGGACCGATGCACTGGGGTCATGCGCGCAGTCAGGATCTGGTTCACTGGGAACATCTGCCGGTGGCGATCGCCCCGGAAGGGCCGGAGGACAAAGACGGCTGCTTTTCCGGCTCGGCGGTAGTGGACGGCGACACGCTGGCGCTGATCTACACCGGGCATAAATTCCACGGTGATGCCGATAACGAAGATAACCTTTACCAGGTGCAGTGCCTGGCAACCAGCCAGGACGGCATACACTTTACGCGACAGGGCATTGTGGTCGATACACCGCCGGGCGTACATCACTTCCGCGATCCGAAGGTTTGGCGCGAAGGAGAGAGCTGGTACATGATCGTCGGTGCCCGTGCGGGCGAGACCGGGCAGGTGCGGCTGTATCGTTCAGCGGATCTGCGCCAGTGGCAGGAAGAGGGAGTTCTTGATGAAGCCGAGGCCGGGATGGGCTTTATGTGGGAGTGCCCGGACTTCTTCACCCTCGGCGACAAGCGCGTGCTGATGTTCTCCCCGCAGGGGATAGCCGCCCACGGCTTCAAAAACCGCAATCTTTTTCAGAGCGGCTATCTGCTGGGTGACTGGCAGCCTGGGCAGCCGTTTGTCCGCGCCGGTGAGTTTGTCGAAATGGATCACGGCCACGACTTTTATGCCCCGCAGAGCTTCCTGACCCCGGACGGGCGACGCATTGTCATTGGCTGGCTGGATATGTGGGAGTCGCCGCTGCCGGAGCAGCAGGATGGCTGGGCCGGGATGCTGTCCCTGCCGCGCGAGCTGAACCTTAGCGCTGACAACCGGGTACAGATGCGTCCGGCAAAAGAGGTGAAAAGCCTGCGCCAGGGCTGGTATCCGTGGCCGGTCAGCACGCTTAACAATCAGCAAATTAGCGTGGCGGAGAACGCCGGGGCGATGGAAGTGGTGCTGAACTGGAAAGGCGCGGAGAGTGATGCCGAACAGTACGGCCTGAGCCTGGGAGACGGCCTGCGCATCTATGTCGATGCGCAGATGCAGCGCCTGGTGCTGGAGCGTCGCTATCCGCAGCACGGCCTATGCGGGACGCGCAGCGTGCCGTTAACCCTCGACCACGATCTCCACCTGCGCGTGTTTATAGACAGCTCGTCCGTTGAAGTCTTTGTCAATGATGGCGAGGCGTGTCTCAGCAGCCGTATATATCCGGATGCCAACCAACGGGATTTATGCCTATTCGCCTGGAGCGGTAGCGCGTCACTGTCCGATGGCGGAGCCTGGCAGCTTGAATAAATAAGATAAGCGTCTGGAATAACCCGTCTCTGGCGATGGACGGGTTAGGGTTGCCTTTGTCGCCAAACTGTACCTCTACGTAATGAATAACTGATTATCGCAATAATAAAAAAGGTTTCCCGATGAAAATAATCTGGGTCGGTTGTATGTTGACGTCTGTATTTAGCGGCGTGGTGTGTGCGCAGGATAGCCTTTCTCTGGAAGCACGGCTGGCGCAAATGGAAAATCGACTGAAAGCTACCGAGGCGCGCGCCGCCAGTGCAGAAGCCGAGATTCGTGCCTTAAAGCAGCAGGAAACTCGCCAAACGGTTGCCCGCACCGCACCGGCAAAACCCACGTTACAGGTAAATGATACCGATGATTTAAAATTCTATGGCGACGTTGAATTTAATATGGACGGAGCCAGCCGCACCGGTGGACTGACATCGCTCAGAACCAGCGCTAATAAAAGCTGGACGCCAGGGGAAAAAGAGCGCTGGGATATTAACGGGCGTATTCTTCTCGGTTTTGATGGTATGCGAAAAGGGGCTGACGGCAAATATGCTGGCTTTACCGTCCAACCGTTGGCGGACATGAACGGTAAAATGAATCTCGACGATGCGGCTTTTTTCTTCGGTCAGCAGGATGACTGGAAAATTAAAATTGGTCGCTTCGAAGCCTGGGATATGTTCCCCCTGAATCAGGATACCTTTATTCAATACTCCGGTAATACCGCTAACGATCTCTACAGTGACGGGTACGGCTATATCTATATGATGAAAGAGGGACGAGGACGCAGCAACAGCGGCGGCAATTTCCTGCTCAGCAAAAACCTGGATAACTGGTATTTCGAGGTCAATACGCTGGTCGAGGACGGCAGCTCCCTGTTTGTCGATCAGAACTACCATGGCAACGCGCTGGATAACCGTAAAAACGTCGTGTATGTGCGCCCGGTGGCGGCATGGCAGTCCGGCCCGTGGTCGGTGGCCGCCGCGCTGGAGAGCAATCTGGTCAATAACGCCTACGGCTATCAGCAGGAAAATGGCCGCTTCCGGGATCAGTCCAGCCGTACCGGTTACGGCATGACCATGAGCTGGAATACGCTGAAGACCGACCCTGAAAACGGCGCGGTGGTGAATCTGAGCACCGCCTACCTTGACGCGGCAGACGAGAAAGACTTTAGCGCCGGTATCAATGCGCTATGGCACCGCGTCGAGCTGGGCTACATCTATGCCCACAACAAAATTGACCAGTTCAATATGGCAGGCGTCAACGCGGACTGCGATAGCGACTGCGCGATCCTTGCTCCGGGTCGCTACGACATTCACACCATCCATACCTCATGGCAGCTGCCAGACATTATGGATATGCCAAATTTCAACATCTACCTCGGGGCTTACGCCTCCTGGCTGGACTCGGCGGCTGCGCCAACCGGTAACGATGATGAACGCTACGGCGCACGGGTTCGCTTTAAGTATCTGTTCTGATAATAATTTCGGTAAGGGGAGTTTATGAAAATCTGGGCATTAGGCGACGCGGTAGTGGATCTCCTGCCGCAGGGAGAGATGCAGTACACCGCCTGTGCAGGCGGCGCGCCGGTTAACGTTGTCGTCGGAGCCGCGCGTTTGGGTTGCGAGAGCGGCTTTATCGGCAGAGTGGGCGACGATCCGTTTGGTCATTTTCTACGTAACACGCTGACAGAGGAGGGCGTTGATACCCAGCCTATGCAGTTTGATACGCAGCACCGTACCAGCACGGTGCTGGTCTCGCTCGGGGATGAGGGCGATCGCAGCTTTACCTTTCTGGTCGATCCTTCTGCCGACCAGTTTTTGACCGCTGATACGCTTCCGGCGTTTGGAAACGATATTCTGCATTTTTGTTCCCTGGCGCTGGTGGCAACGCCATGTCGTGACACGCTGGTGCGGGCTATCAGCTACATCAAGCAGCGTGATGGCCTGTTGAGCTTTGATATTAATCTTCGGGCGCAGATGTGGCCCGATGCGCAGGAGATGTTGGATACCGTGCGTCATTTTGCCCAACAGGCCGATATTCTCAAGCTGTCGCAGGAGGAGCTGTACTGGTTGGCTGGCACCACGCAGCATGAAAAGGCGTTAGACATTCTACGAAGCTATCCGTCACGTCTGAAGGTGGTGACCTGCGGGTCTGACGGGGCGATGGTGTTATGGCAGGATCGGCGGGTTCAGGCCAGCGCGTTCCAGGTTAAAAGTCTGGACACCACCGGCGCGGGCGATGCGTTTATCGCGGGGCTGCTGGCGAGTGTGGCACAGGGCAATACGTTAGACGATCTGGCCCAGCTCAAACAGGCGATGACGCAGGCCAGCGCCTGTGGCGCGCTGGCAACCACGGCGAAAGGGGCGTTAGCCGCGCTGCCTGATGCCCAGGGTGTGGCGGCATTCAGGACATCAGCGCCTGAGCTCGTGTTTAATTCTGGGGAGATCGGTTAACCTGAAGCACCCTGGGTGAGCGGCGCTTATCCAGGGCTCTTTATCGAGGTGGTGAGCAGGCGCATACAGTATGAGTCGTTACTTGAAATATTTGTCCAGCGGATCGTGGTGTCTAAATTTCCTGAAGAAAAAGAGCCAGTAGACAAAACCAAGGGCCGCACCGAGTCCAGCAAAATATAAGAACAGAGTTTTACGAAAGCGAATAAGATCTGCAAATGAGTATTTATCTTTCCATATATCAATAATGCTTCCGTTTATCACCAGATCCAGGAACAGAGCAAGTGTGGGTAGCGCAAGAGCATAGGCCGCCATAAGATAGATAAGTGCCCAAATCCTGTGCCTGGTATCGATGTGCATGTTCCACCTCCATGCCTGAATGATAAATTCGCTGCCGGCCCTTGGGTTAACAGCGCTTCGCTGGTGACATGACTTGTTTCACATAATGTTCAATAACGATGTGGTTTTCACGGCCCACTTGCGAAATAAACGTTTGCAGACGCTCTGACGGAGAGTGAAGTGTATTCGCAATAAGGGTATCGAAGTCGTTCTGGGTGAAGCGATCGTTACCTTTCGCCGTCGACCGCTGAAGCAAGGTGTGGGCAATGACGTAGAGAACGGCTCGCCTGTAATTATCCGAAAGTAGGATGTCCAGATCGAGCTGGTCAATGTCAAACGTGAAGCTGAAGCTCACTACGCCTGAGTCAACAGGCAGCGAGTAGGTCAGCCTGTCGCCTAACCGATCGACATGAGGTTCATATCCGTCGCCCATAAGCCGTACTGGCTGCATAGCATTTTTCTCCTCAGGCAGAGTAGGAGTAACAAATAAGTTAAACTATCTCTTTCGTTGTAACTATTTTCGCAAATCCAGCCTCAAGTAGACCAAGCGTCACATCAAGAATGGTTTTAGCTTCAAGATTTGACTCCTGGAGTGCAAAACTGATTACCGCATCCTTTACCACCGTTATGTTTAAACCTAAATCTGCGCCAGCCCTGACGGTAGAATTCACACAAAAACCCGCTACGGCACCAATAACAACGCACTCGTCAATGTGGTTAGTTTTCAGGTGAGAAAAGAGCTCGGTTGAGCTGAAGGCTGAAGAGGTGTTTTTTATCATTACGGTTTCACCTTGCTCCGCCTCAAATTCTTCCATGACGTGAGCGAGCAGGGAATGTTGGTGTAGTGGCGAACCCTCTCCAGGCGTCTGATGACGAATATGAATAACAGGATCACCAGCGTCCCTGAATTTTTTTAATATGCTTTCCATATTATGCACGGCATTATCAGGATACATTCCAATGCCATTATTGATTCTGTCTACAATAAACTTTTGCATGTCGATGATAATCAGGGCCGCAGTCATCACTATTCCTTTTGATTTAGTCACGCGTCGAATAAAGATAAACCATCCTAGTCGATCGCCTTAAATCTGTCAGCCCCTAAGATTAATGGATAAGTGCTAACGCTCTGTCCAGCTCATCACGTTCATGACCACGCCTTGTTTTGGATAACCCCTACCAATTTCGGTTGGTTATTGAAAAAGTATCTAAAGGTACTATGCACCCTGTCGTCGTTTAAGGATGTCGAGAGTTTATAAAGGAATTGCTGATGAATACGCTTTTGCTGAGTTCTTTATGATCGCCTCGTCTATAAGCATTGTTAGCCCCCTTACAGGGGAGGATCGCTGTTTGTAAGACCCTAAAATGGACATTCGGTCGATCAATCTCAGAGGAAAGAAGATGAAGAAGTACCTATTTGCTTTACCTGCCGTACTGTATATGGCTTTGCCATGTTTAATCTCTCCTGCCTATGCCGCACCGGCGGTTCGCTCGGTTGATGTAAAATCCTTTGATGTCGCTGGCGTGAAGACCGGCATGAGCGTTGAAGAGGCGCGAGCTGCAATGCAGAAAAACTTTGGCGTATCCGCAGACGCAATAAGAACCTCTACGTTCCGGAAAGATCAGATAGCTTATCTGGTCACCGGGAATATAGAAGTTTCAAACCTTATCTATGAAAAGGATGGCACCCGCATGCAGGTGAGCTTTGAACCTCGTGTGCCATACGATAAGAATAATCCCATGGCCGTATCGTTAATCAACTACGAAATTCCATGGACCAAAGAGAATGAAACGGCCATGAAGGAAGCTGCGATCGCAAAATATGGACCGATTTCAACCGGCGGAATGGCCCCGGAGTGGTGTGACAAACCCCTGCCGACCTCAGGCATGGGATGCGAGCCAGACTCTGCCACACTCAAGGTGGGAAGCACACATTTAAGTCTGTTTGATCCCGCATGGAAAAATGCGGTGAGCAAGTTTATGGACCAAAAACGCGCCACAAAACCTCAATTTTAATCAGGTTAAAAAGCTATTAGCTTCTTATTATTAAGGTCAGTGGGAAGGTGAAGGCTGTATAAAAATTGCCCTTCTGAAATAAAATCCAATACTTCAGAAGGGTGACCAAAGGGTCATCGTTACAAAGAACATGCACAGCATAGAGCAAATCAAGCGAATAGATACTGTAATTACAAAAAAGAGAGAAACTGTATCTTTACTTCTGTCATAAAGCCTCGTTTTACGTCTTAAAGAAGGGTTTATAAATACAATTTATAGATACAGTTGAGAGAGGTGATGACAGGCGACATGCACATTATGAAGGGGAGTTGTGTCGTCCTTGACATTTTCTCCAGCCGGTAACGCCTGAGCGTAACCGTAAGGTTATCTTCATCGTTTTCCGGCCGGAGCCGGTCTACGTCTAAGTGTATCCGTTCTACTCGTCGTTCAGGCCGGTAAGGGTCTTAATATACGGCACGGACTCAACATCTTTCCCAGTAAGGTCAACATTCACCAGCCAATTTCTGGCTTCAAAGATAGCATAAATCCGCTCATCGCTTACGCTGGACTCAGCCATACGGGAGAGTTCCTTGATAAGCGATTTGACTTCAATATCCTGCTCTTTGAGGGCGAGAGAGAGTGCCGCTTCTCCGATTATGACGTAGCCTTTCTCGTCGTGTTGAATAGACAATAAAAATCCTCCACTTTTATTGATGATAACCTCATATTTAAGGCTAGCTTAAGTCTTGATAACTGCATTCAGATTTTTTGAAGATCTGTTTTAACTGCCCTGGTTTGACGCATTCTACACTGTAAGCGCAGCAACAATGACGGGTTCCAGTTTCTCCGGCGTGGTGAATGGCGCAAACCGCTTGAGTGGTTTGCCGTCGCGTCCGATGAGGAACTTAGTGAAGTTCCACTTGATTCGTCCACCCAATACACCGGGCAATTCCTCTTTTAAGTAACGAAACACCGGGTGCGTAGCGGCACCGTTGACCTCTACTTTCTCGAATATCGGGAAGCTCACACCGTAGTTGATGTGGCAGGTCTGGGTAATTTCATCGACGCCGCCGGGTTCCTGAGAACCAAACTGGTTGCAGGGAAAACCCAGCACCACCAGACCCTGGGCAGCATACTTTTTGTAGAGCGCTTCAAGGCCAGCATACTGCGGCGTGAAGCCACACTGGCTGGCGGTATTCACCACCAGCACCAGCTTGCCTGCGAAATCGGCCATCGATACAGGCTGGCCATGCAGGCTGGTGGCAGTAAGTTGATAAAAGGGAGCCATGTTGAGTTCCTCACAGCAGAATCAGGTAGTTTGACAGAAGCAGTCCAGTGGCTAATATCTCATTTGTGAGAATTATTTCTCTAATTAGAGATGCTAACATGGATAATCAAGATTACAGACAAAAATTAGCGGCACGCCTTGCTGCACTCCGCGTGCAGCACAACCGAACCCTGGAAGAGCTTTCATCTTTATCGGGTATTAGCCGAGCCACCTTATCACGGATTGAACGAGGTGAGGTCAGCCCTACGGCTGAAGTACTGAATCAACTCTGTATCGTATACCGAATGACGATGTCCCGGCTTCTGGCTGAGGTTGAACAAACTGCTGATAATCTTTTCAGGGTGGAGCAACAAACCCTGTGGCAGGATGAGCGCAATGGATTTGAACGGCGAATGCTGTTACCGCCTTCTAATCAGTTTAGATGTGAGCTTATTGAGGGAAAATTGCGTCCAGGTGCTTATATCGAATATCTAAACCCGCCGGTGCAGGGGCTTGAGCAATACCTATGGTTATGTGCAGGAGGTTTAACTATCAAGGTAGATACTGAAATATGGACGTTAAAAAAAGGCGACAGTTTGCGCTTTCATTTGGCAGGCATCTCATCATTCAGCGCTCATGAGAGCCTGGGTGCACATTATCTCTTAGTGGTATGTAAATCATGATCAACTATGAATTTCTGAGCGCTACCGAAGCACATCAAAAATTAACGGAATTAGGTGACGTACTGCAGGCGTGTGTAAAAGACGGTGCAAGCGTAGGTTTTACTCAGCCAGACGATCGTCTGGCTATCAATCGCTTTTGGGAAGATAAAGTCAACAGCCTTGCCAGCCAGGATTGTGAATTATTGACAGCCCGTGATAACAACAGCGTGGTCGGCACAGTGATAATCAACTATTGTGCCATGCCCAATGGCAGTCATCGTGCTGAAATTTCCAAATTACTTGTTCACCCACATGCGCGTCGTCAGGGTATTGCCAGACAATTAATGAATCAGGCAGAGCAAAGAGCGTGGGAAAAAGGACTCTCTCTACTCGTCCTGGATACACGTAGCGGTGATGTAGCCAGCAAATTATATCTTTCACTAGGCTGGCAGATAGCCGGGTCGATTCCCTGTTATGCAAGGTCTATTGAAAACACCCTGGATGCGACGACCTATATGTATAAAGTCAGCGTTACTATCAGCTAAATCCGCTGGCAGAAGCCTTTCATCTATACTGACTCTTACCGTGGTCATTTGCGTACAAGACCACACAACGTTTATCACCTTCCACCTTAATAATGCTTAAAGAGTTAAAAACCTTTACTTATCCCGGAGATAACTAATGAAAATAACCGATTTCGTCTACTCCGCCTTAATAGGTCTTGTCGCCAGCTGCCGTTCCATGACGCCGATGGCGGCCATCGCAGCAGCACGTATCACCGGCCGCGATACATCAGGCCGTCTTTTGCTATTGGACCGTCCGCTATTCAAATATGGCGCATTAGCGATGGGAGTAGGGGAACTCTTTGGCGACAAGATGAAGTCAGCACCAGACCGCACTGTGTTTTTGGGCTTGTCAGCTCGCGTGGCCAGTGCAGGGATTGCGGGGGCCGCGTTGGCACCCAGCGGAAAAGAAAAGGCCGGGGCAGCGATTGCTGTCTCTGCCGCTGTGCCACTTGCCTATGTAACGCTTGCGGCACGCAAAAAGGCCATAGCAGAGATTGGGCAGACCAGAAGTGGCCTAATTGAAGATACGCTCATCGTCGCTATGGGAGCCGCAGTGGTCTTCCTGGCAACGCGCCCAAATCGTCTTTAAACGCACTTAGTCTTCTGAGGGCGATCCCGACAATCATGAAGGCGTCAGGGAGTGCTTCAGGCACAGGGCTGCTGTTGCAGCCCTCACACGTTAGACGTCAATTAACGCTGATATCTCCAGGGCACCTATCTCAATAAAATCTGAATCAGCTGGATAAAGATATACCCTGTCACTAGCACTTGTATTACCCGGAACCCACGTCTGAGATAGCGCCATTCATGACGTTCTCTGGCATCAGCTTCTTCAATGGCGGGATCTAAACGTTTTTTTTTCTTTGTCCTGAATTCACTTATTACCCACAGGACGAGCAAAAAGATAATGATGACTTTCTGAAGTATGGGATTATCCACAAAGCGTGCCTCCGGTCTACTCGCTAATGAAGGCAGAATAGATAAAAAACTTTTAAATAACCACTACTAAATGTAGGGTTAAAGTCGATTTTCGTTCATGCTGGGCATTGAGGTGATTCTGTCCAATGCAGGTTGAACTGCTGATCACACAGTTGGCTATACGCATTATCTAAACGGCAGCTATGAGCGAAAAGGGTACTTCCGGTTTTCTGCCATGGCAGAGCAAGCGTGAAAGTGATGAATTGCGCTAGCTTGCAGTGCTATTTTGGCGAGATACGCGAAACGTCATCGCTACCGCCCCAAAAAGTAATAAACCACTTAAGCCAAAAGCACTTTGCCATCCCAGACTGTCGAATACCAGACCGCCTGTTGTTGAACCTAGCGCAATCGAAAGCTGGATGACAGCAACCATGAGGCCACCACCTGTCTCTGCATTTTCGGGCAGCGTCCGCGCTATCCATGTCCACCATCCCGTTGGCGCAGCCGTCGCGAGCATTCCCCACAGGCTTAGCAAAATATCGATCCGACCGAATTCAGGTGCAGTCGGGGTAGGGGATATTCAGCATTACATCAGGCAGGTTCAAGCCACCCGTGTATTGCAGGTGGCCTGATCATTATCTCTTATTCAGAGGCTATTTTAAGTTGGTCTTGAAAAACTGTTCAAATTTAGCGAACGGAATCTTACCAGCAACGTTGTCGTACAGGTCCACATGGTTTGCCCCCGGGATAATCACCAACTCTTTCTCTTTGCTGCCGATCGCTTTAAAGGCGTCTTCAGCAAAATAACGTGAATGGGCTTTTTCGCCGGTCACAATAAGCGTAGGGATAGTGACTTCATTTGCATAGCTCAGCAGCGGCATATTCATAAACGACAAGGGCATTGTCGCATTCCATGCGCCGGTTGAATTGACCGAACGCGCATGGAAACCACGTGGCATACGGTAATAATCAAAGAACTCTTTTAAAACCGGGTTCGGATTGGCAGGTAACGTTTCCGGTAGAATACGCTCGGAAGTGGTGGCTTTTCCCTTCTCATCCACATAAATATCATGCCCACCTGGTGCGAACGTGCCGTTTTCAGCATCCTTCCAGCGTTGCGCGTTCAGATACTGCAACACGGTACGACGATCGGCAGTAGTGTAGCGATCTTTGCCATCGCCTACGCCATGACCCATAGCCCGACTCATGTCATACATAACGCTGGTCGCCACCGCTTTAATGCGGGTATCCATTGCGGCATCGTTTAAAGCCATGCCGCCCCAGCCGCAGATACCGAGCACCCCGATACGGTTCCGATCAACCTCTTTTTGCAGTCCTAAGAAATCAACCGCCGCGCTGAAATCCTCGGTGTTGATATCCGGAGAAGCGACATTACGTGGGTAGCCGCCACTTTCACCCGTGTATGAAGGGTCGAACGCCAGGGTAATAAACCCTTTTTCAGCTAGCGTTTGCGAATAGAGGCCGCTGGATTGTTCTTTGACCGCACCGAAAGGGCCGCTTATGGCAATGGCCGCCAACTTGCGCTCGCCGCGATCCTTCGGAATGTAGAGATCCCCGACTAAGGTGATCCCGTAACGGTTCTTAAAGGTCACTTTTCGATGATCAACTTTCGTACTTTCAGCAAAAGTTTTATCCCATGTTTTGACCAGCGAAACGGGTGCGTTCGGATTGGTTGTATCAGCATAACTCATCGTTGTGACTCCACTTAATGATGCGCATAGCAGCATGACGGGTATCGCGGCTGTCAGTTTTTTGGTGAAAACAGGCATCAAAATCCTCCTGAAAACGTTATAGAGACAGGTTTCATGCGGACAACGCTGCTGTGCTTTATCGGTATGCGCACATTATAGTTAGCAGCAGGAGTGCTGATTAGAGGCTAAAAAATGCTAAGATTGATATCATATTGTTCTAAATAGCGATGCAGTCATTAGGCCGGGAAGATGGCAAAACGAGAAAACTATAACGATCTCTACCTTTTCATGCTGGTTGTGCGGGAGGGGAGTTTTACCGCCGCGGCGCAACGCCTCGGCCTTGCACAATCAGGAATCAGCCGTTCTGTACGCGAACTGGAAGAAAGACTGGGTGTTCAACTTCTGGTACGCACCACGCGCAGATTATCGCTCACTCATGCCGGCGAGCAGCTCTATGCGAGCGTTGAGTCAGGATTCGATGCTTTAGATATGGGACTCGCCACGCTGGCTCATTATCGCCAAACCCCATCCGGTACGGTACGCATTAATGCCAGTCAGCACGCTATTGATAAAGTTCTCATGCCGAAGCTTGCGGTGTTCAAGCAACACTACCCCGATATCAGACTGGAACTCATCAGCGAAAGCCGGTTTGTCGATATTATTGCCGAGAGATTCGATGCTGGTGTACGTCTGGGGCTGGAAGTTGGCAGTGGCATGATTGCTGTTCGCATTTCGCCCGACATGGAGATGGCCGTTGTCGGTACGCCAGAACACTTTCGTCGCTATGGCTTTCCGCAAGTCCCCGCCGATTTAGCGGTTCATCCCTGCATCGCTTATCAGTTTGGCGATGGCAGCCTCTACGCATGGGAACTCCATCAGGATGGTGAAAAAATAACCCATCGACCGCAGGGACAGTGGGTTTTTTCTGACAGCTATATGGAAGCCAAAGCCGCCAGTCTGGGTCTGGGGTTGGCTTATGTCCCGGAAGAGTTGGTTTCCGATGAGTTAGAACGAGGGAAGCTTATTAGGGTTCTGCAGCGTTACAGCCAGCGTCTGGAAGGTTCCTTTCTTTATTATCCGCATCGCAATGTGTCACCCGCTCTGCGGGCAGTTATTGATACATTGAGAATGTAAGAGTAAGGCTGATATTGACCACTTAAACATATATATCGCAGTTTTATTAACTTTCACGGTAACGTAGCGCGGCGATAACTTCAGCAAGCGCCGGCGCTAACTGACGCCGGCTGGCATAATAAAGATGATATCCCGGAAAACGCGGCCACCACTGTTCCAGTGCCGGGACTAGCTTTCCCGCAGTAATATACGGTTGCGCCAGCTCCAGCGGAATGTAAGCAAATCCCAGTCCGTCCAGCGCGGCATGTAACATAAGATAAGTATTATTAAAAACAGTTTGTCCTTGTACACGCACCGATAACATTTTCCCTTGATGTTCAAATTCCCAGGCGTAAAGTCCCCCGCGCGTCGGAAGCCGCAGGTTTATGCACTGATGCGTTGTCAAATCTGCAGGTGTTATGGGCTTGCTTTTTCCTTTCAAATATTCCGGTGAACACACCACAGCCATATGAAAGTCAGGGCTGATTCTCACGGCTATCATGTCTTTATCAACGATGCTACCAACCCGGACGCCGGCATCAAACTGCTGCGCCACGATATCGGTGAGCGCATAGTCAACGCTCAGCTCAATCTGTATGTCGGGATATTGTTTCAGTAAAGCCTGAAGCCGGGGCCAGAGTACGGATTCAATGGCGTGATCGTGGGCGGTAATGCGTACAGTGCCTGCTGGCTTCTCGCTCAGGGCTCGCAGAGAAGCCAGCTCGCTATCAAGTGTGTTCAGCATGGGCTGCAGAGTACTGTACAGGCGCATCCCGGCTTCTGTGAGCGCAACGCTGCGTGTTGTGCGTGTCAACAGCCTGACGCCCAACCGCGCTTCCAGCGCTGTAATAGCATGACTCAGCCCGGAACGTGACATAGCAAGCTGAGCCGCTGCCCGTGTAAAGTTTTTTTCTCGTGCCACGATCGTGAAAGCACGAAGGTCATTCAAATTTTCAGATGTCATTGTTGCATCCTGTGCACATACCCGTTCATATTTGCCTATCTTATCAACTAATCGTGCCCGGCTTACACTGATACTGTTCCGGTCGCCGAAATCGGCGCCTGGCGCACCCTGAACTGATAAGCGGAGCAGATATGAAGATACTTGCCATTATTGCTGTGTCCCTGACGCTATTAGTTTCAACTGCTTACTCTAAGGAGAACTCACCTATGATTACCGTTATGCAAAGTGGAACTACACCCTCGGCGAAGGGCCCGTCAGATTATTTTACTGGAACGGCCCGCATCGATTCGCCTTTCCAGGGCACAGAGCCTGCACGCGTAGGTGGCGCTACCGTGACGTTTGAACCCTCTGCCCGCACCGCCTGGCATACCCATCCGCTCGGGCAGACGTTGATCGTGACCGCCGGCTTGGGTCTGGTACAGGAATGGGAAGGCCCGGTGCGTGAAATTCGGCCTGGCGATGTAGTGTGCATACCTGCCGGTGTCAAGCACTGGCACGGTGCCGCACCTGAATCCGCCATGTCGCATATCGCTATTGCCGAGGCTCAGGACGGTAAGGTTGTTGACTGGATGGAGCAGGTAACCGACGAGCAGTATGCCTCGGCTAACAAGTCATGAGGATAGCGTCATGAAACGAGACATAAATAGCGCACTCTTACTGTGTGCGGCACTGGCTTCCCCCTTCAGCTCCGCCGGAGAAGCCCTGTCTCTCTCATCGAAAAGGAGTGAAACAATGCTCACAAAGCAGGAACATCCCCTTACCGCGCAGCAAAAATATATGGCCGTTATCGCGGCCTATGCTGCAACGGGCAATTTGCCCGGGCTGAACAGCGCCTTACAGCAGGGGCTGGATGCCGGCCTGACAGTGAGCGACTGCCGTGAAATTCTGGTTCAGCTTTATGCCTATGCCGGTTTTCCCCGCAGCCTGAACGCACTGGGTGAGCTGATGAAGATTATCGATGCGCGCAAAGCGCAGGGCATTCAGGATGCCCAGGGTCAGCTGCCTGGCCCACTGCCTAATCCTGATGAGATGCTGGCAGCCGGAACGCAGAATCAGACCGCGCTCGCTGGAAAGCCCGTAGAAGGTCCCCTGTTTAGGTTTGCGACGGCTGCTGATGAGTATCTGAAGACGCACCTGTTTGGCGATATTTTCAGCCGGGATAACCTTGACTGGAAAAGCCGCGAGCTGGCTACGGTAGGTGCACTGGCCGCTATGACTGGCGTAGAGCCGCAGCTGAAAGCGCATCTGAGCATGAGCATGAATGTGGGATTAACGCCGCTTCAGCTCGCTGAGCTCATACCTGTATTTGAGGAGAAAGGGGAGAACATTATCGCCAACCGGCTGCGGAGCGCACTTGATTCTGTCGGTGCCGAATAACAAGCTGGTTTGTTCCGGACTTTGTGCTGCGGATATAGGTCAGTTCTGCTGACCGTTCGGGCTCATTAGCTGAAATTTTGGCGACCTCAAATTTTGGCGACTTCAAATTTTGGCGACATAGTGGGGACATATATGGTTTGTCAAAAAAGCTGTATATGTCTCCATGTGTTTTTAAGCGCTATTTCATAACTCACTGATTATCATTGCTTAATAAATTTTACAGCAAGATAGCGATCCTGCTACTATACCCCCCTACAGTATAGGAGGGCGTATGCCACACTCACCCGAAGATAAAAAGCGCATCCTTACCCGTGTTCGCCGCATTCGTGGCCAGGTCGACGCCCTTGAGCGGGCGCTGGAGTCGGGCGAACCCTGCATCGCAATACTACAACAGATCGCCGCCGTGCGCGGGGCTGCTAACGGCTTGATGGGCGAGATGGTCGAAATTCACCTCAAAGATGAACTGGTCAGCGGCGAGACGACGCCTGACCAGCGCGCGGTAAGAATGGCAGAAGTCGGCCATCTTCTGCGCTCTTATCTAAAATAATTACTACTGTTCACATAAGGGAAGAGAGTCTATGAAATCACGTGCGGCTGTTGCCTTTGGGCCAGGTCAACCACTGAAAATTGTTGAAATCGACGTAGCACCACCGAAGAGAGGTGAGGTGCTGGTCAAGATCACCCACACCGGGGTCTGCCACACCGATGCGTTCACCCTCTCCGGGGACGATCCGGAAGGTGTCTTCCCGGCGGTGCTCGGCCATGAAGGCGGCGGCGTGGTGGTGGAAGTGGGCGAGGGCGTGACCAGCCTGCAGCCCGGCGACCACGTTATTCCTCTCTATACCGCCGAGTGCGGCGAGTGTAAGTTCTGTAAATCTGGCAAGACCAACCTCTGCCAGGCCGTACGTGCTACCCAGGGCAAAGGCCTGATGCCGGACGGCACCACCCGTTTCTCCTACAACGGTGAGCCGATCTATCACTACATGGGCACCAGCACCTTTAGCGAATACACCGTTTGCGCGGAGATCTCGCTGGCGAAGGTCAACCCACAGGCCCCGCTGGATAAAGTGTGTCTGCTGGGCTGCGGCGTCACCACCGGTATCGGCGCGGTGCACAACACGGCGAAGGTAAAAGAGGGCGATAACGTGGCGGTCTTCGGCCTCGGCGGCATCGGTCTGGCGGTGATCCAGGGTGCAGTGCAGGCGAAAGCGGGCCGCATCATTGCCGTCGATACCAACCCAGAGAAGTTCAAGCTGGCAGGCGAGATGGGCGCAACCGACTTTATCAACCCCAACGACTACGATAAGCCGGTTCAGGACGTGATCGTTGAGCTGACCGACGGCGGCGTGGAGTTCAGCTTCGAGTGTATCGGCAACGTTAACGTCATGCGTGCGGCGCTGGAGTGCTGCCACAAGGGCTGGGGCGAGAGCGTAATCATCGGCGTTGCTGGCGCAGGCCAGGAGATCCGTACCCGTCCGTTCCAGCTGGTTACCGGGCGCGTCTGGCGCGGCTCCGCCTTCGGCGGCGTGAAGGGCCGTACCCAGCTGCCGGGCATGGTTGAAGATGCGATGGTTGGCAAAATCGACCTCGACCCGTTCATTACCCACCGTCTGCCGCTGGATCAGATCAACGAAGCCTTTGACCTGATGCACGAAGGTAAATCTATCCGTACCGTTATCCATTTCGGCGATAACTGATCCCACTGCCAGCGGTTTAGCCGCTGGCAGCTTCTTTAATGTGCGAATCTGTGACCGAGTTGGCGCTTTTAGACATAAGATAAATCTTATGGCTGCCGATGACTATCTTACAGGCGTGTAATTACGCATCTAACAATAAGAGAGTCGATAGCCATGGATAAAACAGCAGCGATGCACAAACCGCAGACAGTTGGCTTTTTACATCATATCCGCTTAGTACCCCTTTTCTCCGCCATCCTCGGCGGTATTCTTCTGCTTTTCGCCCTGAGTTCAGGGCTGGCAGGCTACTTCCTGATGCAGGCCGATAGCGACCAGCAGGATGTCACCGCCGAAATTCAGATCCGTATGGGGCTGTCGAATAGCTCTAACCACCTGCGTACTGCGCGTATCAACATGATCCATGCCGGGGCGGCCAGCCGCATCGCGGAGATGGATGATATGAAACTCAACATTGCTGAGGCAGAGAAGCGTATTGGCCAGTCGCAGGAGGGCTTCAATGCCTACATGAACCGCGGCGTGAAAACGCCAGCCGATGAGGCGCTGGATGGCGATCTCAAGGCGCGGTTCGATGCCTATATCGCCGGGCTACAGCCGATGCTGAAATACGCTAAAAACGGCATGTTCGAGGCGATCATCAATCATGAAAACGAGCAGGCGCGTGGGCTGGATACGGCCTATAACGAGGTGCTGCTGAAAGCGATTCAGATCCGCACCGAGCGGGCGAACAAGCTCAGCGAGCTGGCGCATGAGCGTGCGCAGCTTGGCCTGATGTTTATGGCTGGCGCATTTGTGCTGGCGCTGCTGCTGACCCTTATTACCTTCGTGGTTCTGCGCCGCATCGTGATCAATCCTCTCCAGCGTGCGGCACATCGCATCGAGCTGATTGCCTCCGGCGATCTGACCCATGCCGACGAGGCTACGGGACGCAGTGAAATTGGTATCCTGAGCCGCGACCTGCAAAAAATGCAGCGCTCGCTGGTGAAAACCGTGGGCACGGTGCGCCAGGGGGCAGAAGAGATTTATCGCGGTACCAGCGAAATCTCGGCGGGCAATACCGATCTCTCATCGCGTACTGAACAGCAGGCGGCGGCTATCGAAGAGACCGCGGCCAGCATGGAGCAGCTGACCGCCACCGTGAAGCAGAACGCCGATAACGCCCACCACGCCAGCAAGCTGGCCGGGGACGCGTCCGGTAAGGCCACCAAAGGCGGGCAGATTGTCTCCGGCGTTGTGCAGACCATGGGCAACATCTCTGCCAGCTCGAAGAAGATCTCGGAAATTACCGCTGTCATCAACAGCATCGCTTTCCAGACCAATATTCTGGCGCTGAACGCGGCGGTAGAGGCGGCGCGCGCGGGCGAGCAGGGCCGAGGCTTTGCAGTAGTAGCCAGCGAGGTGCGTACCCTGGCTAGCCGCAGCGCCCAGGCGGCAAAAGAGATTGAGGGGCTGATCAGCGAGTCGGTGACCCTGATTGAGCGTGGTTCCGGCGAGGTGGTTGCCGCAGGAGATACGATGGGTGATATCGTGGCGGCGGTAAAACGCGTTACCGATATCATGCAGGAAATTGCCGCCGCGTCCGACGAGCAGAGTCGCGGCATTGAACAGGTTAGCCAGGCTATCACCGAGATGGACAACGTTACCCAGCAGAACGCCTCGCTGGTAGAGGAAGCATCAGCCGCAGCGGCGTCGCTGGAAGAGCAGGCGGCGCGCCTGACCGAGGCGGTAGGCACCTTCCGGCTCCAGCAGGGCAGCCAGGCGCGGGAAGAGAAACCCGCAGCGACAAAACCCTTTACGCCATCGCGTCCGGCGCTGGCCAGCGGCGATAACTGGGAAACGTTCTGATTTCACCAACCTTTGGGGGCCGCGAGGCCCCCTTTTTTTATCGCTTATTTACTGTCAGGCAGCGCGTAGGCAATGATGTAATCCCCGCGATCCGGAGACTGACGTGCGCCCCCCGCGTTAATCACAATGTACTGCTTGCCGGTTTTCGGTGACACGTAGGTCATCGGGCCGGACTGGCTGCCAACCGGCAGACGCGCCTTCCAGATCTCGCTCCCCGTCGCGGTATCAAACGCGCGCAGATAGAAATCCTGCGTACCGGCAAAGAAGAGCAGGCCGGACTGGGTAGAGAGGGATGCACCCAGGGTTGGCATACCGATCGGGATTGGCATATGCATGCGGATCCCCAGCGGGCCGGTATCCTGCACCGTACCAACCGGAACCTGCCACACCAGCTTGCCAGACTTCAGATCGACAGCGGACATAGTGCCAAACGGTGGTTTCTGGCACGGAATGCCCAGCGGAGAGAGGAAGCGTTCGCGCATTGCACCGTACGGCGTCCCCTCCATTGGCACAATCCCCATCTCAATGCCGCTGGCGTTTTTCGCTACGTTGGCACGCGGCACCATGTAGTTTGCCAGTCCCAGACGCATGTCGTTAACAAACATCAGGCCGTTATTAGGATCGACAGAGACACTGCCCCAGTTCATGCCGCCAAGCGAACCCGGGAACTGCAGGGAGCGGTCGAGGCCCGGCGGGGTGAAGACGCCTTCATGACGCATCGCTTTAAATTCGATACGGCAGATCAGCAGATCGATAGGGGTGGCACCCCACATATCCGATTCAGTCAGCGTCTGGTTGCCAATCATCGGCATCCCAACGGAGTAAGGCTGGGTCGGAGAGTAACGCTCGCCCTCGACGTTGCCAGCTGGAACCGGGCGCTCTTCCACCTTCGCCACCGGCTCGCCGGTTTCGCGGTTGAGCATGAAGATCATGCCCTGCTTGCTGGTCTGCACCAGCACCGGCGTCGTGCCGCCTTTGCCGTCAGGCAGATCGTAGAGCAGCGGCTGTGCAGGCAGGTCAAAGTCCCACAGATCGTGATGAGTGGTCTGGTAGTGCCAGCGCACCTGACCGGTGGTGGCGTCAACGGCGACAATGGACGAACTGTACTTGTCATCCAGCGCGGTACGCTCCCCGGCGAAGAAGTCTGGGGTGGCGTTGCCGGTCGGGAGGTAGACCAGGTTCAGTTTGGCATCGTAGGACATTGCCGACCAGACGTTAGGTGTCCCGCGAGTGTAGGTCTGACCTTCCGGCGGCAGGCCGGTGATTGCCGGGTTACCCGGATCCCACGCCCACGCCAGCTTGCCAGTGTGCACGTCATAAGCACGTACCACGCCTGGCGGTTCGCCCGTGGAGTAGTTATCGGCTACGCGTCCGCCAACTACCACCACGTTACCTGCCACCAGCGGGGTGGAGGTCTGCTGATAGTAGCCCGGCTTCACGTCACCCATGCCGACGCTGAGATCGACCGTGCCGTTGCTGCCAAAGTCCGCGCACGGCTGGCCGTTATCGGCGTTGATCGCAATCAGGCGGGCATCGGTGGTTGGCAGGAACAGACGACGGGCACAGGCTGCGGGCTGTGCCGCGGGAACGGTTGCAGCCTGTGCATCTTCGTAATAGCCGAGGCCACGGCAGCGCTGCCAGTTTGGCGCGGTAGCTTTGCTGTCATAGCGCCACTTCTCTTTCCCGGAGTCGACGTCCAGCGCCAGCACCTTGCTGTACGGCGTACAGACGAACAGCGTGTCACCAATTTGCAAAGGCGTGTTCTGATCTTCCGCGCCGGAGCCGTTGCTCTGCGGGATATCGCCGGTGTGGGCTATCCACGCCACTTTCAGCTGGTTCACGTTCTGCTTGTTGATCTGATCCAGCGCGGCAAAGCGGTCGCCGTGGGTGGTATTCCCCCAGTGCTTCCAGTCCGTCTGCTGGCTACCTTCTGCCACTGGCTTCACCGGCACGGCTTCATTGGCCGCGACCAGCGTCTGCGGTTTGAACATCCAACCCGCGCTAACCAGCAGCACCAGGGCAATCACGCCCGCAAGGCCAAAGGCCGGTTTTTTGCTGGCGGAGGCGGTCAGGAAAGGCCAGAGCAGGGCGGCGAGGAAGGCCAGTACGCCAAAGGTAAAGAGCCGTGAGAACAGCGGCCAGAACTCCCAGCCCGCGTCGCTGACGGCCCAGATCGCCGAGGCGATAAACGCCAGGGCATAGAGTACGATGCCGCTGGTGCGGTTTTTAACGATCAATAGTGCAGAGATCAGCATCGCGACGCCCATGATCAGGAAGTAGGCGCTACCTCCCAACGAGACGAGTTTGATACCGGGAATACCAATAGCCAGGCCGATAATTATCAGAAGCCCGGCCAGAAGCCACTTCAGGATCCGGCCGATCCCGTGCGGCGTGCTGCCAGTTGCCATGTCACTCTCCTAAAACCTTTTTGATTACGCGAGCGAACCAAAAAGGTAATTTAAAAAGGTCTTACCGTGTAAAATAGGGTTTTAAATCCACCATGCCGTAATTTTACGAACCATATGGTGAATTCCGCAACATGATAGATCTGTTAAATTGTTTTACGCAATTGTTAAAAAATAATTTGGCACATTTTGTGAGCGGCAAACAAAACGCCCGTCACAAAGACGGGCGTAAGGAGAGGGATATTAAGGATTAAGCGATACGCAAGGTGGACTGGGCCTGAGCTTTGGTCACGCGCACCGGAATCGATTTTGACGTCGGGGTGCCGGTACCGTCTCCAATGCGGGAGAGAGGAACCAGCGGGTTCGTCTCAGGGTAGTAGGCCGCCAGGTTACCACGCGGGATGGCGTAGGCTACCAGTTTGAAATCCTGTACCTGGCGCACAATGCCGTCATCCGTCTCGGTAGTGATATCCACCCGATCGCCATCCTGTAAGCCCAGCGCTGCGATATCATCCGCATGCATAAACAGCACCTCGCGCTGGCCGTAAACGCCACGGTAGCGGTCGTCCAGCCCGTAGATGGTGGTGTTGTACTGATCGTGGGAGCGCAGGGTTTGCAGAATAAACGGCGCATCCTCGCGCACGGAGAACGGCAGCGGCGCGGCGCTGAATTCGGCCTTGCCCGACGGCGTGTTAAATGTCAGCCCGGCGGCGGCGTTGCCCAGCCAGAAGCCGCCCGGTAGATCGCAGCGGGCGTTGAAGTCGGCGAAGCCGGGGAGGGTGGCGGCAATATGGTCGCGGATCAGACTGTAATCATCCGCCAGCGCCAGCCAGTTCACGGCGGCATCGCCAAGCGTGGCGTGGGCGATATTGGCGATAATCGCCGTCTCTGAACGCTGGGTTGTCGCCAGCGGTTTGCCGATCCCTTCAGAAGCGTGAACCATGCTGAAGGAGTCCTCCACAGTGATGAACTGTCGGCCGCTGGCCTGGATATCTTCCTCCGTGCGCCCCAACGTCGGCAGGATCAGCGAGGCCTTACCGGGCATCAGGTGGCTGCGGTTGAGCTTGGTGCTGATATAGACCGTCAGCCCGCAGCGGCGCAGGGCGTCGCAGGTGCGCGGCGTATCCGGCGCGGCGGCGGCGAGGTTGCCCCCGAGGGCGATCAGCACCTTAACTTCATCTCGCAGCATGGCGTTGATTGCATCCACGGTGTGGTGCCCAGGCCTGCGCGGTGGTTCAAAGTTAAAGTGACGGGCGAGGCTGTCCAGCAGCACGGCAGGGGGCTTCTCATCAATGCCCACCGTGCGGTTGCCCTGCACGTTACTGTGGCCGCGAACCGGGCAGAGGCCCGCGCCGGGTTTACCGAGATGGCCGCCGAGCAGTTGCAGGTTGGTGATCTCCCGTACGGTGTCGAGAGAGTGTTTGTGCTGGGTAATGCCCATCGCCCAGGTACAGATCACCCGTTCGGCGCGCTGCCAGATGCCTGCCGCCTCGCGAAGCTGCTGCTCCGTCAGGCCGGACTGCTCCACCAGCGTTGCCCAGGAGGTGGCATCAATTTGCGCAAACCATGCCTCAATGCCCTGGGTGTAACGGGTGATAAACGTCTCGTCAAAGATGCCGGGCTGGCCGTCGGCCTGCCGCTGGCGCTGGGTCTCCAGCAGCGCCTTCGCCATGCCGCGCACCGCCGCCATATCGCCGCCAAGGTTAGGCTGATAGTAGGAGGAGCTGATGGTGCCTGCCTTCGGGGTGATCACCTCCAGCGGCTTCTGCGGATCGGCGAATCGCTCCAGCCCGCGCTCGCGCAGGGTATTAAAGGTGACGATGCTGGCCCCGCGATCGGCGGCGTGGCGCAGGCTGTGCAGCATACGCGGATGGTTGGTGCCCGGGTTCTGGCCAAAGACAAAGATCGCGTCGGCCTGGTCAAAATCCTTCAGGTGTACCGTGCCTTTCCCGACGCCGATGCTGCGCTTCAGCCCGGCACCGCTCGCCTCATGACACATGTTGGAGCAGTCGGGGAAATTATTGGTCCCGACCATGCGACCAAACAGCTGATAAATATAGGCCGCTTCGTTGCTGGCGCGCCCGGAGGTGTACAGCTCCATCTGATCCGGGTGATCCATCGCCTGGATATGTTGCGCAATCAGCGCCCAGACGGCGTCCCAGCTAATAGGCTCATAGCGGTCGGTGGTAGGGTTATAGCTCAGCGGCTCGGTGAGGCGTCCCTGATACTCAAGGAAGTAGTCAGACTGCTGGTTAAGGGCGCTCACGGTATGTTTGGCAAAGAAGTCGGCGTCAACCTGGCGACGGGTGGCCTCCCAGGTCACGGCCTTAGCGCCGTTTTCACAGAAGCTGAAGGTGCTTTTATTGTCGTCGCCCCAGGCGCAGCCGGGGCAGTCAAAGCCGCGAGCCTTGTTCATGCGCAACAGATTGCGCATATTCTTGAGGGCGTTTTTGCTGTCGATGACGAAGCGGGTCGTTGCTTCCAGAGAGCCAAGCCCGCCGGCAGCGGCGCGGTATGGCTTAATAGCGGATTTAAATTTCATGAATACTTCCAGACGGCGGGTTGCTGGACCCATAATCAATAACGCGGTTTTATCACACAATTAACGTTATGTTTACCCTTTGCGCAACGATATGCGCAACAATTTGTGTAACAACAGCCGCTGGAAGAGCGCTAAAGCGCACGCTGTGTTAAACCGGCATCGATTTTCGGATCGCGCTAAGCAGCGTTTGCGCCGCCGCCGAAAGCGGGGCGTCGATACGGGTAATAATGCCAATCGGCTCGCCCGCGCCCTGGGCCGGGATCGGCAGCGCCGTTAGCGCCCCCTGTTTGAGATCGTCCTTTACCGCGCCGGAAGGCACAAACCAGACGTAGTTATACTCAACGGTAAGCTGGCGGGAGAGCGAGGCCGACAGCGTTTCGATGCAGCCGGAGGGCAGGGTGCACCCCTGGGCCGCGAGCAGCGCCTCGGTATGCTGGCGCGGGGCGGTGCCCTGCGGGGCAACCACTACCGGCCACTCCATCACCCGGCTGAGCGTCACCGTATCTTTTAATAGAGGGTGATGGGGATGCACCACCAGCTTCAGGGATTCTAAAAACAGCAGCTCGTAGTTCAGGCCGCTCATCATCTCTGGATCTGACATGCGGCCAATACCGATATCCAGCTCGCCGGTTTTCAGACCGGCCAGCAGCATCGGGTTATTCATCGTGGCAACCTGAAGCGTGATGTGCGGCAGGTGGCGATGAAATTCGCCAATCGCCGGCGGCATAATGCCCAGCGCGGCGGTGGGCAGCGCGCCAACGCGCACCACGTCATGGTTCACGCCCTCTTTGTGGTACAGCGCCTGTCCGGCGGTATTCAGCGCGTCCAGCACCCGTACCGCATGGGTCAGGAACTGTTCGCCGACCACGGTGAGGTGCGCCCCCATCCGGCCGCGATCGAAGAGCCGCGTGCCGGTTAGCTGCTCCAGCTCGTTAAGGGTTTTCGATAGCGCAGGCTGGCTAAGGTTGAGCGTTTCTGCCGCGCGCCCCAGCGTTCCCTGTTGAGCGACGGCGACAAAGGTATGTAAGTGGCGCAAGCGGATGCGCTGACTGAAGAGACCATTTTTTTCCATAACCAATGTTAAAAACAGAGCGCAACCGCTGACAAGAAAAGTTATCTAAATTTGATAACCTGCTAGCAAAATATTATTAACATTTAACCGCTTTGCTCAACCGCCCGGCGTTTGCCCAGCGTGGTGGTATAATTTTTTGTTATGTAACTTACGCTTACACTTTTTGCCCCGATCACACTTTGTAATTTTTTCCCGCGCCGGATGAGGACCTTCTCTACACTCCAGGTAGATAAAGGGGAGAAATGAGATTATGGCGTATACGATCACGGCTGATGAGATCCGGGAAGCATTTTCACAGGCCATGTCGGCCATGTACCAGCAGGAAGTTCCCCAGTACGGCACGCTGCTGGAGCTGGTCGCCGATGTCAATCTGGCGGTACTTGAGAACAACCCTAAGCTGCATGAGCAGCTCGCCAATGCCGATGAGCTGGCGCGTCTCAACGTCGAGCGCCACGGGGCCATTCGCGTCGGTACGCCGCTGGAGCTCTCTACGCTGCGACGACTCTTTGCGGTCATGGGGATGCAGCCGGTAGGCTACTACGATCTCTCCGAGGCAGGGGTGCCGGTGCACTCCACCGCGTTTCGCCCGGTTGATGACGAGGCGCTGTGCCGCAATCCGTTTCGCGTCTTTACCTCGCTCCTGCGGCCCGAGCTGATTGAGAGCGAGTCGCTGCGCCAGCGCGCGAAAGCGGTTCTGGCTAAGCGTTCGATTTTCACCCCGCGCTGTCTGGAGTTGCTGGATTGCTTTGAGCAGCAGGGGGGATTCACGGCGGCTCAGGCCAGCGAGTTTGTTCAGCAGGCGCTGGAGACCTTTCGCTGGCATCAGCATGCCACCGTTGACTACGACACCTATCACGCGCTGCACAGCGAGCACCGGCTGATTGCTGACGTTGTCTGCTTTCCCGGCTGCCACATTAACCACCTGACTCCGCGCACGCTGGATATCGATCGGGTCCAGGCCCTGATGCCGGAGTACGGTATTGAACCGAAAGTGCTTATCGAAGGGCCGCCCCGGCGTGAGGTTCCGCTCCTGCTGCGGCAAACCAGCTTCAAGGCGCTGGAGGAGCCGGTGCTGTTTGCCGGCGAGCATCGGGGAACCCACAGCGCGCGCTTCGGTGAGATCGAGCAGCGCGGCGCGGCCCTGACGCCAAAAGGACGGGCGCTCTACGACAGGCTGCTGGCCGAGGCGGGCACCGGAAAAGATAACCTGATCCACCAGCATCACCTGCAGGAGAAGTTCAAAGCTTTTCCCGACAGCGAGCTAATGCTACGCCGTCAGGGGCTGGCCTACTTCCGCTACCGCCTGACACCCACAGGAGAGGGCCATCGTCACGCCTTTGGTCCAGGAGACGATCCACAGCCGCTGATCGAGCGCGGCTGGGTAGTAGCGCAGCCCATCACCTACGAAGATTTTCTGCCGGTCAGCGCGGCAGGGATTTTCCAGTCCAATCTTGGCAATGAAACTCAGCAGCGTCAGCATGGTAATGCCAGCCGTGAGGCGTTTGAGCAGGCGCTGGGCTGTTCGGTACTGGATGAGTTTGCGCTTTACCAGGCAGCGGAGGTGCGCAGCCTGCGGCGTTGTGGACTGGTGTAAAACTCTCATTGGATTCTGCGACAAAGTTGTCTAGAGTGGGCGTGCTTTTATTGCCGCTGTTTCGCTTGCGGGCGGAGCGCTTTCACACGACCAAAAGGACGTTTTCTCAGGCATGAACCGCAGACGTTTTTTAAAATCTTCTATGATACTGGCCGCTGCGAGCGGGACATCAGGACTCGCCTCGCTCTTTTCCCGCGCTGCCTTTGCAGCGGAACCCGGCATTGCCGATGGTCAAAGCCATCGTTTTGATTTCTCCAGCCTGCAGGCGACGGCGCACGATCTGGCCCAAACGCCGTGGGGAGGCGCGCCGCGTGCGCTGCCTGAGACGCTCGCCACCCTGACGCCGCAGGCTTACAACAGCATTCAGTACGATGCAAAGCAGTCGCTGTGGAACAACGTAGAGGGCCGCCAGCTTGACGTGCAGTTCTTCCACGTGGGGATGGGCTTCCGCCGCCGGGTGCGCATGTTCTCGTTGGATCCCGTCAGCCACCAGGCCCGTGAGATCCACTTCCGGCCAGAGCTGTTTAACTACCACGACGCAGGCGTCGATACCAAACAGCTGGAGGGGCAGAGCGATCTCGGCTTCGCCGGTTTCCGCGTGTTCAAGGCCCCGGAGCTGGCCCGTCGGGATATCGTCTCCTTCCTGGGGGCAAGCTACTTCCGCGCGGTTGACAGTACCTACCAGTACGGTCTCTCCGCCCGCGGCGTGGCGATCGATACCTTCACCGACACCCCCGAAGAGTTTCCGGACTTCACCTCGTTCTGGTTCGAAACGGCGAAACCCACGGACACCACCTTTACCGTCTATGCCCTGCTGGACAGCCCGAGCCTGACCGGCGCGTATAAATTCGTGATCCACTGTGAGCAGAACCAGGTGATCATGGAGGTAGATAACCATCTCTACGCTCGCAAGGATATCAAACAGCTGGGGATCTCACCGATGACCAGCATGTTCAGCTGCGGCAACAACGAGCGGCGCATGTGCGACACCATCCACCCGCAGATCCACGACTCTGACCGTCTGGCGATGTGGCGGGGTAACGGAGAGTGGATTTGCCGCCCGCTCAATAACCCGCAGAAGTTACAGTTTAACGCCTTTGACGATAACAACCCGAAAGGCTTCGGGCTGCTGCAGTTGGATCGCGACTTCTCTCACTATCAGGACGTGATGGGCTGGTACAACAAGCGCCCAAGCCTGTGGGTCGAGCCGCGTAATAGCTGGGGCAAGGGGAGTGTTAACCTGATGGAGATCCCCACCACCGGTGAGACGCTGGATAACATCGTCTGCTTCTGGCAGCCGGAAAAACCGGTCAAAGCCGGGGACAGTCTCGCCTTCCAGTACCGCCTCTACTGGAGCGCGCAGCCGCCAGTGCATACGCCGCTGGCCCGCGTGCTGGCCACCCGCACCGGCATGGGTGGCTTCCCGGAAGGATGGGCACCAGGCGAGCACTATCCGCAGGTGTGGGCCCGCCGTTTCGCCATCGACTTTGCCGGAGGCAACATCAAAGAGGCCGCCCCGAGGGGCATTGAGCCCGTGATCACCCTCTCTAACGGTGAGGCGAAGCAGGTGGAGATCCTCTACGTGGAGCCGTTTGACGGCTATCGCATCCAGTTTGACTGGTATCCCACTAACGACGCCACCGATCCGGTTGAGATGCGCATGTTCCTGCGCTGCCAGGGTGAGGCGGTCAGCGAAACCTGGCTCTATCAGTACTTCCCGCCGGCACCGGACAAGCGGACCTACGTTGATGACCGCGTGATGCGCTAGGTTAAGGAGAGAAGATGCAGACCAGTACGGATGAGCTGATCCCCGTTAGCGACACCCTGACGCTGTGCGCCATTGATGAGCGTTTCGTCAGCGAGCTGTATCAGCTGGTGGTGAAGAACCGGGCGTGGCTCCAGCAGTCGCTAAACTGGCCGCAGTACGTCGCCAGTGAAGAGGACTCGCTCAAAAACGCCCAGAGTAACATCATGTTGCACCAGCGCGGCTACGCCAAAATGTTCCTGATTGTGCAGCAGGAGACCCTCGTCGGCGTGCTGTCGTTTAACGCCATCGAGCCGCTGAACAAAACCGCTTATATTGGTTACTGGCTGGATGAAGGGCATCAGGGGCAGGGCATTCTCTCCCAGTCGCTGGAGGCGTTTATTCAACACTATGCCCAGAGCGGCGAGATCCGGCGCTTTGTGATCAAGTGCCGGGTGGATAACGCTGCCAGCAATCGGGTGGCCCAGCGCGCGGGTTTCGTGCTGGAGGGCTGCCTGAAAGAGGCCGAGTTCCTCAACGGCCGCTATGACGATCAAAACCTCTACGCGCGGATTATCGACGCCTAGAGTGCCCCCAGCAGCGGCGTGCGGGTAATACGCTCCGCGCCGCTCATCACCTTCGGACCGCGCAGGTGAATAGACTCTTCCTCCAGGGCGGTCACCGCCGCATCGCCGCTAATCTCAATATGTCCCTCGATCAGTAGATTGCCCCTGAGCTGCGCCCGGCCTTGAACGAGAACATAGTCGTCCAGCACCAGCGGTCCGCCGCTGAGCCGCGCTTCACCCCCGACGCGCACGTGGTGCTTCAGCACGCAGTTGCCCTCTACCACCGCATTCTCTGCTACCTGAGCGCTGTAGCGTAGGGTGGGAATGGCATCTTCCCCGCGTCCGGCGACCAGACGGGCGCGATCGTATACCCTGGCGCAGTCGCAGACCCAGACGTCGTTCTCCTCATTGCCCTCCAGCAGGGCGAAGTCGAAGACCTCTGCGCGATGCTCAACGAAGGCGTAATTGACGATGGCGTCGCCGTAAATCTGTGCCTGGTGCAGGATGCGGGAGTGGTTCACCGTGGCTCGGTCGTAGATGCGCAGGGTGGCGTCGTGATCGAGGGTGAGACCACGGGCGGCAATAATCTCGCTGCCGTTGAGGATCCGGGCATCGTCGCCGAGCAGACACTCGCCGCTCACCCGCGACCGCTGCACCAGCACGTTGCCGCTCAGACGCGCCCCTCGACAGATTTCCGACCCATCAACCCAGGCATGGCCGCTAATCTCTACCCCGTCGTAAATGGTGCAGGACTGGCTAATGCGGGCGCAGTCGCGTATCCGGCTGCCGCCGAACACCATGCTGTTCTCATCGTAGATCCAGCAGCTGTCCTGCTGGCTTAGCACCTGCTCATCCTCTACCCAGCCGCCCAGCGTGCCGGCCTGGACATCATGAAAATCCCGCAGGGCGACGATCTGGCGCAGGGTAACGTGCCGCTTTTCACCGTTATCCTGATAGCTAAATGAGCGGCTGGCATCGCTCAGGCGATACTTATTCATTGTTGGTTTTCCACTAATGGCCTTAGATAAACGTAGCAAACTTTGCCGCTCTGGCTATTGCCAAGGAATTTCAATAAAATGTATTTAAAATATCATTTTAAATTTCCCGCCCACGTAAGGATGGATCATGGCTAAGGTTGATGAGAATTACTTCACTGAAAAATATGGTTTAACCCGCACCCATTCTGAGGTGCTGGCTGCGGCGGGGCGGGTTCCACCGGGCAAAACGCTCGATCTCGGCTGCGGCAATGGTCGTAACAGCCTCTACCTTGCCGCTAACGGTTACAGTGTCACGGCATGGGACAAGAATCCCATGAGCATCGCCAATATCGAACGTATTAAGGCGGCGGAGGGGCTAACTAATCTTGAGATCGCCACCGTCGACCTCAACGCGCTGAGCTTTGAGGGAGAGTATGACTTTATTCTCTCCACCGTGGTGATGATGTTCCTTGAGCCGCAAACCATCCCTGGCCTGATTGCCAATATGCAGCGTACTACCGTACCGGGAGGCTATAACCTGATTGTCGCCGCGATGGACACGGACGATTTTCCCTGCACGGTCGGCTTCCCGTTTGCCTTTAAAACCGGAGAGCTGGCGGAGTACTACACCGGCTGGGAAGTCGTGAAATACAATGAAGACGTCGGTGAGCTACACCGCACCGACGCCAATGGCAACCGCATCAGGCTGCGCTTTGCCACGCTGCTGGCCCGTAAACCCGCTTAGCGGGCCGCCAGCAGACAGAGCTGAAGCGCGACGTTGTAGGACGCCTCAAAGGATTTCAGCGGCAGGAACTCAAAGCGCGAGTGGAAGTTGTGCGCACCGGTGAAGAAGTTCGGGGTCAGCAGCCCCTTCGCCGAGAGCGCTGCGCCGTCGGTTCCGCCGCGCATCGGGGTTGGCTTCGGCGTAATGCCCAGGCTCTCCATTGCCTCAAACATCAGATCGATGGCGCGGCGATCCTCGCCCACGGCGTTGCTGATGTTGCTGTAGACGTCCTCGATCTCATACTCCACCTTCGCGGTGGGGTGCTGCGCGGCAATACGCTGCGCCACCTCGCCAATCTGCCGCTTGCGCTCCTCAAAGCGTTCTTTATCGAAATCGCGGATGCTGGCGCTGAGCACGGCGTGGCCCTGTACTGCTTCCATACCGTTGAACCAGGTATAGCCCTCGCGGCCTGCGGTATGCTCCGGCGTCTGCTGGCGATCGAAATAGCTGATGTAGTCCGTGGCCATCAGCAGGGGGTTGACCAGTACCCCCTTGGCTGACATCGGGTGCGCCGTGACGCCGGTAAAGCGGATCTTCGCCTGGGCGGCGTTAAAGTTCTCGTAAACAATCTCCCCCAGCTCGCAGCAGTCGATGGTCCAGGCAAACTCGACGTCGAAACGCTTAAGATCCAGCGCCTTGGCCCCGCGCAGGCCTACCTCCTCATCAGGCACAAAAGCCACTACGATATCGCCATGCTGATGCTCTGCGGTCAGATTCTCCAGCAGGGTCATGACTACCGTTACCGCCGCCTTGTTATCTGCGCCCAGCACGCTGGTGCCGTCGCTAAAGATAATCTCTTCCCCTGGGTAGGCTAAAATTTCCGGGTGCTCGGCGGTGCGCAGCCAGATATCCTGCTGGGCATTCAGACAGAGATCTGTGCCGGTAAACTGCAGGATCTGTGGATGAATATCCGGCGACAGTCCGACGTCTACGGTATCGATATGGGTAATAAAACCGATGCGCGGCGCGCCTGCCACATTGCCCTTTTTAACCGCCGTCACGGTGGCGTAGTCGTCGATCACAATCTCTTCTAATCCCAGCGTTTTTAGCTCGTCGGCCAGCACGCGGGCCATCTCATACTGGCCTGCTGTGGTAGGCAGGGTGGTAGCAGACGCATCGCTCTGGCTGGTGATAGCAAGGTAGCTAAAAAAGCGTTGGGTTAATTGTCTGGCGAGTGGCGATGACATAGTGGATCCTTCTTTATTTGTTTTATCAGGTGCTTACGGTGTGACTTTAATGTTATGTATTAACGGGCAAACAACAAGCACTTATTGATAGCACGCTAAGATAGCCGGATAAACGACAGGATAAAGATGATAAGCAAACCCACAACACTTGCACTGGCGTTGGCCGCGCTCACGGTCAGTTCTACCGTGGCAGCGAAGACGCTGGTTTACTGTTCGGAAGGATCGCCTGAAAACTTTAACCCTCAACTTTACACCTCGGGAACCAGCGTCGATGCCAGCGCCGTGCCGGTCTACAACCGGCTGGTTGAGTTTAAGGTCGGTACCACGGAGTTAGAGCCTGGCCTCGCCGAACGCTGGGACGTCAGCGAAGATGGTAAAACCTACACCTTCCATCTGCGCAAAGGAGTGAAGTTCCAGAGCAATAAATACTTTACCCCGACGCGAGACTTCAACGCCGACGACGTGATCTTCTCGTTCATGCGGCAGAAGGATCCGAATCATCCCTATCACAACGTCTCTAACGGTAACTACTCCAACTTTGAGAGCCTGGAGTTTGGCAAGCTGATTACCAGCATCGATAAAGTCGACGACCATACCGTGCGCTTTACGCTTGCGCATCCGGAGGCACCGTTCGTGGCGGATCTGGCGTGGTATTTTGCCTCGATCCTGTCGGCCGAGTATGCCGACGCCATGCTGAAGGCGGGCACCCCGACGCGCGTCGATATGGACCCCATCGGCACCGGCCCGTTCAGGCTGGCGCAGTATCAGAAGGACTCCCGCATCCTGTTTACCGCTTTCCCGGAGTACTGGCAGGGCAAGGCCAAACTGGACCGGCTGGTGTTCAGCATCACCCCGGACGCCTCGGTGCGCTACGCCAAGCTGGAGAAGAACGAGTGTCAGGTGATGGCCTTCCCGAACCCGGCGGATCTGCCGCGAATGCGCGAAAACCCCAATATCAACCTGATGAGCAAGGCCGGGTTAAATACGGGCTTCCTCGCCCTCAACACGCAGAAAGCGCCACTGGATAACGTCAAGGTACGCCAGGCGCTGGCGATGGCGATCAACAAGCCGGCGATTATCGATGCGGTGTTCCAGGGCACCGGCACGGCGGCGAAAAACCTGCTGCCGCCGGGGGTCTGGAGCGCCGACAGCGACCTTAAGGATTACGACTATAACCCGGAGCAGGCCAAAGCCCTGCTGGCCGAGGCGGGCTTTAGCAAGGGCTTAAGCATTGACCTGTGGGCGATGCCGGTTCAGCGTCCCTACAACCCGAACGCCAAGCGTATGGCGGAGATGATCCAGGCCGACTGGGCGAAGATTGGCGTGCAGGCGAAAATCGTCACCTTTGAGTGGGGCGAGTACCTCAAGCGCGTGAAGGGTGGTGAGCACCAGGCGGCGCTGATGGGCTGGACCACGGCCACTGGCGATCCGGATAACTTCTTCGGCCCGCTGTTTACCTGCCAGTCGGCGGACGGCGGATCCAACTCGGCGAAGTGGTGCTATCAGCCGTTTGATAAGCTGATTGCCGAAGCGAAAGGCATCACCGATCGGTCTCAGCGTACTGCCCTCTACAAGCAGGCCCAGCAGATGATGCATGACCAGATGCCCGCCGTGATGATTGCCCACTCGACGATTTTCGAACCGATGCGCAAAGAGGTGCAGGGGTATGAGATCGATCCCTTTGGCAAACACATTTTTTATCAGGTCGATTTAAAAAAATAATCAACCCATGCCTGCGGTCATGCGCAGGCATGATTTTTGGTAAAAGGGTGAGCCAGCGCTCTTTTAGTCACAACGACCCTAATCAAGTTTTGCTATAACTCCGTATGCATCGTCATAATTCCAGGAATAAATACATGCGTACTCACTCATTGATTCAGGTCGCAGTACTGTCGGGGCTGCTGGCTCTGACAGGGTGCTCGTCGAAAGTTACACAGCCCGAAAAGTATTCCGGTTTCTTAAAAGATTATTCAAATCTGAAAGAGGCGACCTCCGCCTCGGGGAAACCGGTCCTGCGCTGGGTTGATCCGTCGTTTGATGACAGCAAATACGATAGCATCGTCTACAACCCCATTACCTACTATCCGCAACCTAAACCCACCACGCAGATTGGTCAGGATACCCTCAACGGCCTGCTGACCTACACCAATACCAAGCTGAAAGCTGCCGCTGCCCAACGCAAGCCGCTGGTGGCTAAGCCCGGTCCGCGCAGCCTGATTTTCCGTGGCGCGATCACCGGCGTCGACTCCAGTAAAGAGGGGTTGCAGTTCTATGAGGTAATCCCAATTGCGATGGTGGTAGCAGGCACCCAGGCCGCCACCGGTCACCGTACCATGGATACCGCGCTCTATTTTGAGGGCGAGCTGATTGACGCCGCTACCAACAAACCGGTGATCAAAGTGGTGCGTAAAGGCGAGGGTAAAGATCTCAATAACCAGAATACACCGCTTACCGTCGATACCCTCAAACAGGTGGTGGACGATCTGGCCAGCGATGCGGCGCTGTTCCAGGTTAAAAAACCGTAGTCAGCGAAGCGCCATCCCGGTGATGGCGCTTCTCTTTTCCCTCACGCCGAGCGCGGCCGCCCGTGCCAGACGCGCAGCAGACTCTCTGGCCGGGTAAACATCACCAGATTACCCACCAGGATCAGCGCCAGCCCCACCACGGCATTGCTCTCCCAGCGGTACCCTTCAAACAGGGTAGAGAGCGTTAACGCCACCAGCGGAAAGAGCAGCGTGCTGTAGGCGGCTTTGCTCGCCCCGATGCGACCCACCAGCGTAAAATAGACCCCAAAGCCAACGACCGAGCCGAACAGCGCCAGGTAAACCAGCGCGCCGAGGTAGCTCACCGTCCACTCGGGCGTGAAGCTGTCGCCCCGTACCAGGGCAATAAAACCCATAATCAGCGTGCCGTAGAACATGGCCCAGCCGTTGGTGGTCATGGTCTCGAGCCCTTTACGCTGGTGACGCAGGCTGATCATATTGCCCAGCGAGAAGCCCAGGGTGCCCAGCGCAGACAGGCCAATGCCCAGCAGCAGGTTAACGTTCAGCTCTTTCGCCAGCAGATCCTGCCAGAAGAGGGCGACGATGCCGGTCAGACCCAGCGCGGCGGCCAGAAAGAAGCGAGCGGGCGGGCGCTGACCAAAGAAGATAAAGCTGTTTATCGCGTTGAACAGTACCGCCATAGAGAAGATGACCGACTCCAGGCCGGTGTTGATCCACGCCGCAGCGGTGTAAAAGCACCAGAAGTTGAAGCCGAACACGCAGCCGCCCTGCACCATACACATCAGGTGATCCCGGAGCGTCAGGGCGCGCAGCCGCTTAAGCACCAGCAGGGTCAGCATCATGATGGCCGAGGCCAGCGCGAAGCGCCAGAAAATGGAGACCGGCGCAGCGACCGACCCCTGCTGCAAATGGATAGCAATCCACGTCGTTCCCCAAATCACCACCACCAGGCCATACATTAATGCGTTCATCGTGCGCTGCTCTCCATCGTAAAAAACCCTATTGTTGAGCGTGGCGGGCGGTGACGCTTGCAGGGGATTGCGGGAGACTTGCAAATTCTTGCGGTTTTTTGGCGGCCAGAGGACGGCAACGCTTTCATCCGTGCCGCACTCTTCATACACTAAGGATCTGGTTAATCACTTGTTAATGTGGCGATGGCAGAAACCTACGGTGCTTTTGAAAACCTGCGCAGGCACAGCGCGGTGCTGAAAAATTCAGTGGCCCTGAATAATGGCATGCAGCTGGCCGCATGGTCCAACAAGCGCGATCGCATTACCCAATATTGCGATCACCACACGTTGAGCCTCTACGTTGCCGACGGCTATGAGAGCTACCATAAAACCCGCAGCGGCTGGCAAAACGGCGGCGGGCCGGATCGGTTCTGCCTTCTGCCGAAAGAGAGTGAATCGACCTGGGATATTCGCGACGATCTCTCCTTCGTGCACCTCTACTGCACCGATGCGCATCTGCGCAGCGTGGGGGAGCAGATCTGGGATCGCAGCCCGGCCACGCTGACGCTGGATGAGAAGACCTTTGGTCAGGATGCGCAGATCACTGCTCTCTATCGCCAGTTTTTGCTCGACTGCGACTGGCAGCAGCAGGCCAACCAGCTTACCCTGAGCACAGCATCGACGCTGCTGCTGACCCATATTATTCAGCGCTACAGCAGCGTGCAGTGGCGCATGCCGAACGTCACCGGCGGGCTGGCCCCGTCGGTGCTGCGTAACGTACTGGAGTATATCGACGCCCATCTTGCCGAGCCGCTGACCCTTGCCGATCTCGCTAGCCAGGCGTCCTTAAGCGAATACCATTTTGCCCGCATGTTTCGTCACTCCTCCGGGCTTGCGCCACACCAGTACGTCATGCAACGGCGGATGCACCAGGCCCGGGATAGGGTATGCCACACGGCGCTGCCGCTAACCGATATCGCCCTCGGGTGCGGGTTCAGTTCGGCCAGCCACTTCAGTAACCGTTTCAAAAGCGTGTTTGGCGTGACGCCGTCACAAATGCGCGCGGCGTACGCCTGACAGGACGGCAAAGCAGATCCCGCCCACCAGTAGACCCCAGAATGCCGACCCGATGCCCAGCAGCGTCACGCCGCTGGCGGTTACGAGAAAGGTGACTACCGCGGCATCGCGTTCGCGTTCGTTTACCAGCGCCTGATGCAGGCTGCCGCCGATCGTACCCAGCAGCGCCAGCCCTGCCAGGGTCTGGATCCAGCCCAGCGGAAGGGCAGCCATTAGTCCGCTTATCGAGCCGCCAAACAGGCCCGCCAGCAGATAGAAGACGCCTGCGGCAGCGGCAGCCTGCCAGCGTTTATCCGCATCCGGGTGCGCATCCGGGCTTTGACAGATGGCGGCGGTGATGGCGGCGATACAGACGGAGTAGACTCCAAATACGCTGCCCAGCAGCGCCAGTCCGCCGGTAAAGACCATCAGCGGCGAGGCGGGAACATGATAGCCAGCAGCCTGCATAGTGGCGAAACCGGGCGCGTTTTGCGAGGCCATCGTCGCCAGGAAAAAGGGCAGGCCCACGCTGATTAAGGTGGTCAGAGTAAAGCGAGGGGCAATTATCTCGGGCATCACCACCGAAAAGTGCAGCGCAGACGTGACAACGTCACCGTGTAGCCAGGCCACGAATGCGCCTGTAATCAGAGTGGCAATAATGGCGTAGCGCGGCGCTAGCGCTTTGCAGATCAGCCATGCCAGCAACATGCTGACACTTAAACTGAAATCGCTCTGTAAATTAGTAAAGGCCTGCAATCCAAAACGCAGTAAGATACCGGCCAGCATCGCCGCTGCCAGCGAGTGCGGGACAATCTTCATCAGCCTGGCAAACAGGCCGGTAAGGCCGCAGAGCAGGATCAGGGCATTAGCAAAGATAAATACCCCGACGGCCTCGTTGAGGGTGGCCCCGTCAAGGCTGGTAGCGAGCAGCGCCGCGCCGGGGGTTGACCAGGCGGTGAGCACCGGAACGCGGTAGCGCAGGGTCAGCACAAGGGTGCTAATGCCCATTGCCAGCCCCAGCGCCGTCATCCAGCCGGCGATTTGCACCGGGCTGGCACCGGCGACGCTGGCGGCCTGCCAGATAATGGCCGCCGAGCTGGCGTAGCCCACCAGCACCGCCACAAAGCCAGCCAGCAGGGTGGAAAAGGGAAAAGGACGCAGGGGCATAAGGACTCCATGTACGCTATCACGGTAGATAAAAATAGCACTGTGCGTTATAACGTACAACAGGCCATTCACGCACGAGGGAGGGAGAGTATGGATCTGCCACAGTATCTGTCTGCGACACTGAAAACGCTGCGCCAGAGCCGGGGCTGGAGCCTTTCGCGCCTCGCCACGGAAACCGGCGTCTCGAAAGCGATGCTCGGCCAGATCGAGCGTAATGAATCCAGTCCTACGGTGGCTACGCTATGGAAAATCGCTACCGGGCTAAACGTACCGCTCTCCACGTTTATCACCGCAGCGGACGCCAGCGCGCCGCAGGCCTACGATCCTGACCAGCAGGCGATGACCATTACGCCGATTTTCCCGTGGGATAGCGAGCTGCGCTTTGACCACTTTTCGGTAACCCTTGCCCCCGGCGCGTTCAGCGAGTCCACGCCGCACGAGCAGGGTGTCATTGAACATGTGGTGGTGATTTCCGGCACGCTGGAGATGCGGATCGACGGCGAGTGGCAGACGCTACAGGCGGGGAGCGGGGTCAGGTTTGCCGGGGATAAAACCCATGCCTACCGCAACAGCAGCGGACAGACCACCCAGTTTCACTCTCTGATCCACTATCCAAAAGAGCGAGTGGCGCGAAAAATAACGACCCATAGCCCTGACGCACCCTAACAAGACGGCGTCAGCATAGCGAAAATGTTTTCGTCCGGGCCAGCTTCTCACTACAATAGCGGCCATTTTGTTGATCACGGATAATAACGACCCTATGCGCCTGCCCACTCATCATCTTGAACTGTTAAGCCCGGCCCGCGACACCGCCATCGCCCGCGAGGCTATCCTGCACGGGGCCGATGCGGTCTATATCGGCGGTCCCGGCTTTGGTGCACGCCATAATGCCAGCAACAGCCTGCGCGATATCGCCGAGCTGGTGCCTTTTGCCCATCGCTACGGGGCAAAAATCTTTATTACCCTGAATACCATTCTGCATGATGATGAGCTGGAGCCAGCCCGACGCCTGATTACCGACCTCTATGAGACCGGCGTCGATGCGCTGATCGTGCAGGATATGGGCGTGCTGGAGCTGGATATTCCGCCCATCGAGCTGCACGCCAGCACCCAGTGCGATATCCGCAGCGTGGAGAAGGCGAAGTTTCTCTCCGACGTTGGCTTCTCGCAGATCGTTCTGGCCCGTGAGCTGAACCTGGAGCAGATCCGTGCTATCCACGAGAGCACCGACGCCACCATCGAGTTCTTTATCCACGGTGCCCTGTGCGTAGCCTATTCCGGGCAGTGCAACATCTCTCATGCCCAGACCGGGCGCAGCGCGAACCGGGGCGACTGCTCGCAGGCCTGCCGTCTTCCCTACACCCTGAAAGACGATCAGGGCCGGGTGGTGTCGTTTGAAAAGCATCTCCTGTCGATGAAGGACAATGACCAGACCGCCAATCTTGGGGCGCTGATCGACGCCGGAGTGCGCTCCTTTAAGATTGAGGGGCGCTACAAAGATATGAGCTACGTGAAAAACATCACCGCTCACTACCGGCAGATGCTGGACGCCATCATTGAGGAGCGGGGCGACCTGGCGCGTTCCTCAGCGGGGCGCACCGAGCACTTCTTTATCCCGTCGACGGACAAAACGTTCCATCGCGGCAGCACCGACTATTTCGTTAACGCCCGTAAGATCGACATCGGCGCATTTGATTCGCCGAAGTTTATCGGTCTGCCGGTGGGTGAAGTGCTGAAGGTAGGCAAAGATTATCTCGACGTTGACGCCAGCGAGACGTTAGCGAATGGCGATGGGTTAAACGTGCTGATTAAGCGTGATATTGTCGGCTTTCGCGCCAATACGGTAGAGAAAACCGGCGAAAACCGCTATCGCGTGTGGCCGAACGAGATGCCCGCCGATCTCTACAAGGTGCGGCCGAATCATCCCCTTAACCGTAACCTCGATCACAACTGGCAGCAGGCGCTGACCAAGACTTCCAGCGAGCGCCGCGTTGGCGTGGATATCGAGCTGGGCGGCTGGCAGGAGCAGCTGATCCTCACCCTGACCAGCGAAGAGGGAGTGAGCATTACCCATACGCTGGAGGGCGAATTTGCCGACGCCACCAACGCTGAAAAGGCGCTCAGCCAGCTGCACGATGGCCTGGCTAAGCTGGGGCAGACCATCTACTACGCCCGCGATATTCGCGTCAACCTGCCGGGCGCGCTGTTTGTCCCTGCCAGCCAGCTGAACCAGCTGCGCCGTGAGGCCGTAGAGCTGCTTGATAGCGCCCGTCTGGCAAACTACCCGCGAGGCAGCCGCAAAGCCGTGGCGACACCAGCCCCCGTCTACCCGGATACCCATCTCTCGTTCCTGGCGAACGTCTACAACGAGAAGGCGCGCACTTTCTATCACCGTTACGGCGTGCAGCTGATTGATGCCGCCTACGAGGCGCATGAAGAGAAGGGCGACGTGCCGGTGATGATCACCAAGCACTGCCTGCGCTTTGCCTTTAACCTCTGTCCAAAGCAGGCGAAGGGATCGATTAAGAGCTGGAAAGCGACGCCGATGCAGCTGGTACACGGCGATGAAGTGTTGACCCTGAAGTTTGACTGCCGTCCATGTGAGATGCACGTGATTGGCAAAATGAAAAACCATATCCTCAAGATGCCCCAGCCGGGCAGCGTTGTGGCCTCCATCAGCCCGGATGAGCTGATGAAGACCATGCCAAAACGCAAAGGGTAAGACCCAGAGTAGGCCCGGCAAGCATTAGCGCCGCCGGGCACTTCACTTAGTGCGATTTAAACCCCGCCGCCGACATCAGCAGGCGAAACGCCATGCTGACCGCAGTAAGCGCCAGCACGCTGGCGACCCAGATAGCAATCAGCCAGAACAGCCGTTTCACAAAACGCGGTGCTGCCATCAGTGGTATCCCTCCCCAGGCTGAACTTTGCCCCGGAACACGTAGTAGCTCCACGCGGTATACACCAGGATCAGCGGAATAATCAGCAGCGCGCCCACCAGCATAAAGCCCTGGCTTTGCGGCGGCGAGGCGGCATCCCACAGGGAGATACTGGGCGGGATGATATTCGGCCAGATGCTGATCCCCAGGCCGCTAAAGCCGAGGAATACCAGCCCCAGGGTCAGCACGAACGGTAAGGTGTGATGGGCGTGGTTACTCAGGCTGCGCCACTGCCAGAAGCTGAGCAGGAGCACCAGCAGCGGCACCGGCAGGAAGAAGAACAGGTTCGGCACGCTGAACCAGCGGTCGGCGATGCCCTGGTGGGTCAGCGGCGTCCAGAGGCTGATCGCGCCAATGGTCACCAGCAGCGCCAGCAGCAGCTGTTTCGCCCTGTGTCGCATCGTCTCCTGCAATGCGCCACCGCTCTTCATGACCATCCAGGTGGCACCGAGCAGAGCGTAGGCGATGGTTAACCCCAGGCCGCAGAAGAGGTTAAACGCCGTTAGCCAGTCCAGCGCGCCGCCGCTAAAGCGCCGTCCGGTCACCTCAAAGCCGTTCAGTACTGCGCCAACCACCACGCCCTGGGCGAAGGTGGCGACGATCGAACCGAAAATAAACGACTTATCCCAGAACGGACGGTGGGCAGGCGTGGCCTTGAAGCGAAACTCGAACGCCACGCCGCGGAAGATCAGTCCCGCCAGCATGATGGTCAGCGGAATGGTCAGCGCGTCGGCGATCACCGCGTAGGCCAGCGGGAACGCGCCAAACAGGCCCGCGCCCCCCATGACTAACCAGGTTTCGTTGCCATCCCAGACCGGCGCGACGCTGTTGACCATCACGTCACGATCTTCACCGTTGCGAATGAGGGGAAACAGAATACCGATCCCGAGATCGAAGCCGTCCATCACGATATACATCAGCGTGGCGAAGACGATTATCACAAACCAGATAACTGACAGATCGATACCCATTATTTGTTCTCCTCTGTCTCTAACGACTCACCGGCCGCAGAGAGCGGACGCGCCGGGCGGCCCTCTGTCGGGTGACGATCTTCAGGCTGCGGACCGGCCTTGATCAGCCTGCCGATATAGACATACCCCACGCCAAAGACGGCGGAGTAGACCACAAAGAATCCCAGCAGGGTCAGGCTCATCTGCAAGGTGCTGTGTTGCGAGACGGCATCAATGGTGCGCAGCTGGCCGTAGACCACCCACGGCTGGCGTCCCACCTCGGTGGTCACCCAGCCCGCCAGCAGGGCGATCAGCCCGGCAGGCCCCATCCACAGGGCGAAGTGATGAAACGGTCGGGAGGTGTAGAGACGGCCCTTGTAGCGCAGCCACAGCCCCACCACGCCCAGCAGCAGCATCAGCAGACCCATCGCCACCATCAGGCGGAACGACCAGAAGACAATGGTAGAGTTAGGGCGATCCTCTTTCGGGAATGACTTGAGCGCCGGAACCTGCTTATCCAGACTGTGGGTCAGGATCAGGCTGCCGAGGGCAGGAATTTCCAGCCCGTAGCGGGTGCGCTCCTGCTCCATATCCGGCCAGCCAAACAGCAGCAGCGGAGTGGGTTCACCGGGCGGGTTTTCCCAGTGCCCCTCAATGGCAGCGATCTTCGCTGGCTGATGCTCCAGGGTGTTCAGACCATGCATATCGCCCACCACGGCCTGGATCGGGGCCACTACCAGCGCCATCCACAGCGCCATAGAGAACATCTTGCGGATAGCGGGCGTATTGTTGCCTTTGAGAAGATGCCAGGCACCCGAGGCACCCACAAACAGCGCGCTGCTCAGGAAGGCCGCGATAGACATATGCAGCAGGCGGTAGGGGAACGACGGGTTAAAGATGACCTTGAACCAGTCAACCGGGATCACCTGGCCGTTGACAATCTCATAGCCCTGCGGGGTATGCATCCAGCTGTTGGAAGCGAGGATCCAGAAGGTCGACATCAGCGTGCCGAGGGCCACCATGCAGGTCGAGAAAAAGTGCAGGCCGGGGCCGACCTTGTTCCAGCCGAAGAGCATCACGCCAAGGAAGCCAGCCTCAAGGAAGAAGGCCGTCAGCACCTCATAGGTGAGCAGCGGCCCGGTAATGCTCCCGGCAAACTGCGAGAAGCCACTCCAGTTGGTACCAAACTGGTAGGCCATCACCAGACCTGAAACGACGCCCATCCCAAAGTTGACGGCGAAAATTTTCACCCAGAAGAGATACAGCGTTCGCCAGACCTGATTTTGCGTCTTGAGCCACAGGGCCTCAAGCACCGCCAAATAGCTGGCCAGCCCGATAGTAATAGCGGGAAATAAAATATGGAATGAGACGGTAAAGGCGAATTGAATTCGCGCCAGATGGAACGCGTCTAGATCAAGCATGCAGGACTCCGCGCACAATTTACGTTATGTCAGCGAAAGTATAGGTGATGTCAATGAATGCGGGCAGAAACAGCACCCGAACTTAAAAGCATAACAGTTGCCCCTTGGCTAAACCTTTAACCGTAGAAAGCGCTTTCTGTTATACAATGGGCAGAGAGGAATTCACAGGACCGAGCAATGAAAAAGTATCAGCAGCTGGCGCAGCAGATTATTGAGCAGATCAATCTTGGCGTCTGGCAGCCCGGCGATCGGCTGCCGTCGCTGCGCGAGCAGGTCACCATCAGCCACGTCAGCTTTATGACCGTCAGCCACGCCTACCAGATGCTGGAGAGCCAGGGACGGATCGTTGCCAGGCCGCAGTCCGGCTACTACGTTGCGTCACCTCCCTCCCGTAAGCCGCCCATGCCGCCCGCCCAGGTGATGCAGGATGAGGCCGTGGACATCAACACCTATATTTTTGAGGTGCTGCAGGCCAGCTGCGACGCCTCGGTGCTGCCCTTTGGCTCGGCGTTTCCCGATCCGCGTCTGTTTCCACTCCAGCAGCTTAACCGCTCCCTGGCTAACGTCAGCAAAACCGCCAACGCCATGAGCGTGATCGAGAACCTGCCGCCGGGTAATGCCGAGCTGCGCCATGCCATTGCCCGCCGCTATGCTCAGCAGGGGATGAACATCTCTCCCGATGAGGTGGTGATCACCGCAGGCGCGCTGGAGGCGCTCAACCTCAGCCTGCAGGCGGTCACCGAGCCGGGTGACTGGGTGATTGTCGAGAACCCCTGTTTTTACGGGGCGTTACAGGCGCTGGAGCGGCTTAAGCTCAAGGCCCTGGCGGTCGCCACCGACGTTGAGGAGGGGATCGATCTCGATGCGCTGGCCCAGGCGCTGAACGACTATCCGGTGAAGGCCTGCTGGCTAATGACCAACAGCCAGAATCCGCTCGGCTTCACCCTGAGCAATGAGAAAAAGGCGCGGCTGGTGGCCCTGCTGGCAGAGCACAACGTCACTCTGATTGAGGATGACGTCTACAGCGAGCTCTACTTTGGCCGTGAGAAGCCGCTTCCTGCTAAAGCGTGGGATACGCAGGAGATGACCCTGCACTGCGCGTCGTTCTCGAAGTGTCTGGTCGCCGGGTTCCGTATCGGCTGGGTGGCAGCGGGGAAACACGCCAGGCGTATCCAGCAGCTGCAGCTGATGAGCACCCTCTCGACCAGCTCGCCGATGCAGCTGGCGCTGGTGGACTATCTCTCCACCAAACGCTACGACGCCCACCTGCGTCGACTGCGCCGCACCCTGGCGGAGCGCAAGCAGCAGGCCAGGCAGGCGCTGCTACGCCATCTTCCTGACGAGGTGAAGATCCATCCCAGCGACAGCGGCTACTTTCTCTGGCTTGAGCTGCCTGCCCCCCTGGATGCCGGGCAGCTAAGCGAGCGGGCGCTGGCGCACCGCATCAGCATCGCGCCAGGCAAAATGTTCTCTACCTCGGACACCTGGGCTCCCTTTTTCCGCTTCAACACCTCCTGGGCATGGGGCGATCGTGAAGAGCAGGCGGCCAAAACGCTGGGGATGCTGATCCGCGAGGCCATGGCGTAACGCACCGGTATTAACCCGTTGTCTCTGCTCCAGAAGATGGCGGAGTGCGTCATCTGTCACAACCTAAGCAAATTTCTTTTGCGCCTTATGTGGGGCCGCAGCGCGCCGTCTACCTTTACTGAGGGAGATATTTTTACGGCACGGCTGCCGCACATTTGATTGCGACAGGAGTAATGGCTTATGAGTAAGACATTTGCCCGCAGCACGCTGTACGCGCTCGGTATGACTATCGTCACCGCGCAGGCAGCCGAGCCAACGGAAGTCGGTAAAGGGGAAGGGCGTCTCGATATCATCGCCTGGCCGGGATACATCGAGCGCGGTCAGACCGATAAGCAGTATGACTGGGTCAGCGAGTTTGAAAAAGCCTCCGGCTGCCAGGTGAACGTGAAGACCGCCGCCACCTCGGACGAGATGGTGAGCCTGATGGCGAAGGGTGGCTACGACCTGGTCACCGCCTCCGGCGATGCTTCCCTGCGCCTGATTATGGGCAAGCGCGTTCAGCCCATCAATACCGCCCTGATCCCCAACTGGAAAAACGTCGACCCGCGCGTGGCGAAGGGCGACTGGTTTAACGTTGGCGGCAACGTCTACGGTACGCCCTATCAGTGGGGGCCCAATCTGCTGATGTATAACAGCAAAACCTTCCCGACGCCGCCGGACAGCTGGGCGGTCATCTTCGTTAAGCAGAACCTGCCGGACGGCAAGAGCAACCAGGGGCGGGTTCAGGCGTACGACGGTCCCATCTACATTGCCGATGCCGCCCTGTTTGTGAAAGCCACCCAGCCGCAGCTGGGCATTAGCGATCCCTATCAGCTCAGCGAAGAGCAGTATCAGGCGGTGCTGAAGGTGCTCCGCGACCAGCATGGACTGATCCACCGCTACTGGCACGACACCACCGTGCAGATGAGCGATTTCAAAAACGAAGGCGTGGTGGCCTCCAGCGCCTGGCCCTATCAGGCCAACGCTTTGAAAGCCGAAGGCCAGCCCATCGCCACGGTCTTCCCGAAGGAGGGGGTGACCGGCTGGGCGGATACCACCATGCTGCACACCGATGCGAAACACCCCAACTGCGCTTACAAATGGATGGACTGGTCACTGACGCCGAAGGTGCAGGGCGACGTGGCCGCCTGGTTTGGCTCGCTGCCGGTGGTGGCGGAGGGCTGCAAGGCCAGTTCCCTGCTGGGCGAGAAGGGCTGCGAAACCAATGGCTATGGGTTCTTTGACAAGATCGCCTTCTGGAAAACGCCGGTTGCCGAAGGGGGTAAGTTCGTGCCCTACAGCCGCTGGACTCAGGATTACATCGCCATCATGGGCGGCCGCTGATCGTCAGGAGTGACGCATGACCTATGCCGTTGAGTTTGATAATGTCTCGCGGATCTACGGTGACGTTCGGGCGGTGGACGGGGTTAGCCTGGCCGTTGACGACGGAGAGTTTTTCTCTATGCTGGGGCCGTCCGGCTCCGGCAAAACCACCTGCCTGCGGCTGATCGCCGGGTTTGAACAGCTCTCCGGTGGCGCGGTGCGCATTTTTGGCAAACAGGCCAGCGAGCTACCGCCGTGGGAGCGCGACGTCAATACCGTGTTTCAGGATTACGCCCTCTTTCCGCACATGTCGATTCTGGATAACGTCGCCTACGGGCTGATGGTTAAAGGCATCGGCAAAAAAGCCCGCCATGCTCAAGCCCACGAGGCGCTGGAGCGGGTGGCGCTGGGGTTTGCCCACGCGCGGAAACCGTTCCAGCTCTCCGGGGGGCAGCGGCAGCGGGTGGCCATTGCCCGGGCGCTGGTTAACCAGCCGCGCGTGCTGCTGCTGGACGAGCCGCTTGGCGCGCTGGATCTTAAGCTGCGGGAGCAGATGCAGTTCGAGCTAAAGAAGCTTCAGCAGGATCTGGGCATCACCTTTATTTTTGTCACCCACGACCAGGGCGAGGCGCTGTCGATGTCCGACCGCGTCGCGGTGTTCAATAACGGTAAGATCGAGCAGATTGCTGCCCCGCGCGATCTCTACCTGCGGCCGCGCACCCCCTTCGTGGCGGGCTTTGTAGGCACCTCCAACGTGTTTAGCGCCGCCAGGGCGCAGGCGCTGTGCGGCATGGCCGGAAGCTACTCTCTGCGTCCAGAGCATATCCGGCTGGACTGGACGAATGAAGTGCAAACCGAGGGCGTGGTGCAGACGGTACAGTATCAGGGAGCCGCGACGCGCATTGAGCTAAAGCTTGCGGATGGCGAGAGGCTGCTGGTCAGCGAGGCCAATCTTCTTGATGCCCGTCAGCCTGCTTCACTCCAGCCAGGGCAGACCGTGCCGCTCTCCTGGTCCCGTGCGGCAATGGTTCCGCTGCAGGAGGCGTAGATGGCGATGAGCGCTATGCCAGCCCCGCGCCCGTCGGCGCATGGTCGCCTGAGCGGGCTGTTCTGGCGGAGGCCGACGCTGGGCCTTCTCCTGCTGCTGATCGCCCCGCTGATCTGGTTTGGTATTGTCTATCTCGGGTCGCTGCTAACGCTGCTGTGGCAGGGGCTTTACACCTTCGACGACTTCACCATGTCGGTGACGCCGGATTTAACCCTGGCGAATTTGCAGGCGCTGTTTCAGCCCGCCAACTACGACATTATTTTGCGCACGCTGACCATGGCGATTGCGGTGACCATTGCCAGCGCGATCCTCGCTTTTCCGCTGGCGTGGTTTATGGCTCGCTATACCCAGGGCAAGATGAAGGCCTTTTTCTATATTGCGGTAATGCTCCCGATGTGGGCGAGCTATATCGTTAAGGCCTACGCCTGGACCTTGCTGCTGGCGCGGGACGGCGTGGCCCAGTGGTTTTTACAGCATCTGGGTTTGCAGCCGCTGCTGGAGAGCGTGCTGACCCTGCCTGCGGTGGGCGGCAGCACGCTCTCGACTTCCGGCCTCGGGCGCTTCCTGGTCTTCGTCTACATCTGGCTTCCGTTCATGATCCTGCCGGTGCAGGCGGCGCTGGAACGCTTACCGCCATCGCTGCTGCAGGCGTCGGCGGATCTCGGCGCGCGACCGGCCCAGACGTTCCGGCACGTGGTGCTGCCCCTGGCAATCCCCGGCGTCGCGGCAGGGTCAATCTTTACCTTCTCCCTGACGCTGGGAGACTTCATTGTTCCCCAACTGGTGGGCCCGCCGGGCTTCTTCATTGGCAACATGGTCTATGCCCAGCAGGGCGCAATTGGCAATATGCCGATGGCAGCGGCGTTTACGCTGGTTCCTATCATCTTAATTGCCCTCTATCTGGCGTTCGTGAAGCGCCTGGGAGCGTTCGATGCACTCTGATCGCGCACCGCTGCTGTTAAAACTGGCTGCCTGGGGCGGGGTGATTTTTCTGCACTTCCCGCTGCTGATTATCGCCATCTATGCCTTTAATACCGAAGACGCCGCCTTTAGCTTCCCTCCCCAGGGCCTGACGCTGCGCTGGTTCAGCGTAGCCGCATCGCGGGGCGACATCCTCGAGGCTGTGACACTGTCACTTAAGGTGGCGGCACTGGCGACGCTGGTGGCGCTGATACTTGGCACGCTTGCTGCTTGTGCTCTCTGGCGCAGCCAGTTTTTTGGCAAGAGTGCTGTCTCGCTGCTGCTGCTGTTGCCCATTGCCCTGCCGGGTATCGTAACCGGTCTGGCGCTGCTGACGGCGTTTAAAACGGTAGGGCTGGAGCCGGGGTTTCTGACTATCGTGATTGGCCACGCCACCTTCTGCGTGGTGGTGGTCTTTAACAACGTCATCGCCCGCTTCAGGCGCACCGCCTGGAGCATGGTGGAGGCGTCGATGGATCTGGGGGCCAACGGCTGGCAGACCTTTCGCTACGTGGTGCTGCCCAATCTTGGCTCGGCGCTGCTGGCGGGCGGCATGCTGGCGTTTGCCCTGTCGTTTGATGAAATCATCGTCACCACCTTTACCGCCGGACACGAACGTACCCTGCCACTGTGGCTGCTAAATCAGCTGGGCAGACCGCGCGAGGTGCCGATCACCAACGTGGTGGCGCTGCTGGTAATGCTGGTGACCACGCTGCCGATTTTAGGCGCATGGTGGCTGACCCGCAGGGGCGAGAACGCCTTTGGCAACGAGAAATAACTGACCCTCAACCAGGATATGACTATGCAAGATCAACTGTTAATTAATGGCCAACTGGTCAGCGGCGAAGGGGAAAAGCAGGCGGTTTATAATCCCGCAACCGGTGAGGTGCTGCTGGAGATCGCCGAAGCCTCTGCCGCCCAGGTAGACGCCGCCGTGCAGGCCGCCGATCGCGCCTTTAGCGTGTGGGGCTATGCTACTCCGAAAGTTCGTGCCCAGGCGCTGCTCGATCTCGCCCAGGCCATTGAAGATAATGCCGAGGCGCTGGCCCAGCTGGAGTCCCTTAACTGCGGCAAGCCGCTGCACTGCGTGACAGGCGATGAGATCCCCGCCGTGGTTGACGTCTTTCGCTTCTTCGCCGGGGCGGCACGCACCCTGAACGGACTGGCGGCGGGCGAGTATCTGGAGGGGCATACCTCCATGATTCGCCGCGATCCGGTGGGCGTGGTGGCATCGATTGCACCCTGGAACTACCCGCTGATGATGGCGGCCTGGAAGCTGGCTCCAGCTTTGGCGGCCGGTAACTGCGTAGTGATCAAGCCGTCAGAGATCACGCCGCTCACCGCTCTGAAGCTGGCGGAGCTGGCGAAGGATATTTTCCCGGCCGGGGTGCTTAACGTGCTGTTTGGCCGGGGCAAGACCGTGGGCGATCCGCTCACCGGGCACGAGAAGGTGCGAATGGTTTCCCTGACCGGCTCCATTGCCACCGGGGAGCATATCATCGGCCACACCGCCTCTTCAGTGAAACGCACCCACATGGAGCTGGGGGGCAAAGCGCCGGTTATCGTCTTTGACGATGCCGACCTCGACGCGGTGGTGGAGGGGGTACGGACCTTTGGCTACTACAACGCGGGTCAGGACTGTACCGCCGCCTGCCGTATCTATGCCCAGAAAGGTATTTACGATGCGCTGGTTGAGAAGCTGGGCGCAGCGGTGGCGAGCCTGAAGATGGGTGCGCCAGACGACGAAAGCACCGAGCTGGGGCCGCTCAGCTCCGCAGCGCACCTGGAGCGGGTAACGCAGGCGGTAGAGGCCGCGAAAGCGCTGGGGCATATCAGCGTAGTGACCGGGGGCGAGAAGCGCGACGGCGCAGGCTACTATTTCCAGCCGACGCTGCTGGCCGGGGCGAAGCAGGAGGATGACATTGTCCAGAACGAGGTATTTGGCCCGGTCGTGAGCGTGACTGCGTTTGACGATGAAGATCAGGTCCTGAGCTGGGCCAACGACTCCCGCTACGGGCTGGCCTCATCGGTGTGGACCCGGGACGTGGGCCGGGCGCACCGGCTAAGCGCCCGCCTGCAGTACGGCTGCACCTGGGTCAACACCCACTTTATGCTGGTGAGCGAGATGCCGCACGGCGGGCAGAAGATGTCCGGCTACGGCAAGGATATGTCGGTCTACGGCATCGAAGACTACACCGTGATTCGCCACGTAATGATTAAACACTAGAGTATACGCCCGGTGGCGCTTCGCTTACCGGGCCTACGGTGTAGCTAGCAACTGGTGATGCAAAACCGTTCTGTTACCTCCTTTTTGCTCTTCTCTTTATTTCGCCCGCTGCAGATAATCCACTGAGCTTTTCCCTCGCTTTCGCAGGGATAAAGCTTGATTTACATCAATAAAAAATGCATATTGCGCGCGTTTTATTCTATTTGAGCAAATGTCGGCTATGACCCTATACCAAAAAATGCTGGTCTTCTACGCTGTGATGGCAACGATCTGTGCCCTTATCACCTGGTTCCTGTCAAAGGATCGCAAGCGGATCCGCTTCCTGTGTGCATTTCTGATCGGCTCCACCTGGCCAATGAGCTTTCCGGTAGCGCTGCTGATCTCGCTGTTCTAAGAGCGCGCCGGTAAGAGGTTCCCCGGCGCGCGCTGCGTCACCGGGGGAGGCGATTAGGGCAGGAGCGTGAGCAACCTTTTGCGCTGGGCATCCGTCACGTCTGATGGGTGCCGATAGCCAATATTCTCCGTGCTGCGGGTATAAAGCGCCACCAGCCAGTCATAAACGTAGCGCGTAGCGGCATGCACCGGCTGATCGCCGAGTCGCGTTAGCCTGCCTTCGGTGTGGGCTGGTGCGTCGGTGCTGAAGATCGCGCTGCCTTTCTGGATGCGGCTAGCCGGACGCTGTTCTACCGCAACATCGGCGTAACCCAGCCAGGCAATCAGATTGCCTATCGCCGCATGCAGCTGCGCCGCACAGGCGTTATCCCGCTGCATCAGGGTTTGCAGCTGGCTGGCGAGATCCAGCCGGTGGCTGGTGGTGATAATGGTGTCCGCCACCTGGCGCAGCGTAGCCGGGGTAATGTCCAGCCGGGCTGCGCTCTCCGCGCTACGGCTCCACTGGCGAAGATGATTCACCCACATGGCGTGTGCCTGTTGGCCAGCATCCCGTGCGGCGCTGGCGCGCTCCGGCACCTCCTGCGCATCGGCAAAGAGATCGATCGCCTCATTAAACAAGCCGCTCACCTTCTCCTCACGCGGAAGCTGCACCTTCCACAGGGCATCAAACTGCTTCATCTCTGGCAGCAGACCTTCCAACAGTTCACCGTGGCGTCCGGCCTGGCCCTGCAGCTCGCGAATCGCTGATTCAGCACGGGTGCGGCGGGTATCCGCATCCTCGGTTAGCGGCGAAAGCAGAGGCTGCATCAGATCGCGCAGCGTCTGATAGTGGCGCTCGCGCAGGGCAGTCAGCCGACTCGTACGCAGCGATGGCGTGGTAGCCTGAGAGAGCCACTCAATCAGCCGCTGCAGGCTGCTGGCATCGAGCGCCTGCAAGGTTCCCCAGCGCTGGCCAGGTTTGCCCAGCAGCTGCTGCACGGTTTCATCAAGATTCAGCGAGGTGGTAAAGCGGGCATCCTGAGGCGTAATCGCCCATACCAGGCCCGGCAGCGCCGTCTCCTGGCCCGACTGCGTCTCCTGCACCCAGTTCAGCAAGGCCCTGGCCGTGACGGCGGTGGCGCTGCGCTGCGGCGTGGCGTTGCAGATCATTAGCACGTCCGGCTGGAGCTGCTGGCGATAGCGCTCCAGCAGCCAGCGGCACTTGCTGTGCCAGAGCGGGCGTTGAGGCTGTGCCGCCGGGCAGGGAATATCGACAATATCTACCCCGTCCAGCACGGTGTCTTCGACGCACAGGACCAGCTCGTAGGTCAGCAGCGACAGGGTGGCGAGGGGAATGCTCACCGCGTTTTGCAGCTCCTCTTTTGACAGAGGATGAACCACGACTTCCGCCTGCGCCTCGATGCTCTCTGCCGCCAGCGGGTTCAGGAATCCCTCCGTTGGCAGAGCAAAGTTATCTACCAGCAGGCTCAGCGGCGCAGCCAGCTCGGCGGCGTTGCCGGTCTGATGCAGAACGTGCGCCAGGGCTAGCCACTGCTGGGTCAGCTCCTGCTGCTCTCCCCACAGTAGCGACCAGGCGCTGGCCCGGGCGCGCAGATCCAGGGCGGGGATCAGGGTAGCGAGCTGGTACCACAGGCCGTCGTCAATCTGCTGCTGTGCGGCAGGCACGGTAGTGCGCCAGAACGCGGCAATAGCGCCGACCTCCTCAGCGGTAATGCCCGCCACCGGATGCGGCTGACGCAGCCCGCGCCAGCGGTTAAGGCGATCTTCAATCACCGCCCGGTCGACAAGGTGGCGTTCCTGCTGTCCGGCGGCATGAGCGATAAACACCTGCACCAGTTCCGCCTCGCTAATCAGACGTAGACGCAGAGGAAACGCATCGTCAACGTTCTGGACCTGGGTCGTGAAGCGCAGCGCCATGCCGGTCAGGGCATGGCCTGGATTGATATGGCTCAGATAATCGAAACTCTTCTCGCCAGCCCTGACGTTTACCCGACCACTGGTGCTGCACAGGGCGGTAAGCAGATGGGCTTTTGCCGCCTGGGCATGACCGTAGAGGCCCACCGTGCGGGGCTGGCTTGCGGCATGGGCCAGCACGCTCTCGTGCGCGGCGGCGGCGGTCAGACGCAGCAGCAGGGCGTCGGCGTCATCGTCAAGCAGCGGGGCGTGCTGGCGGGTCTCATCTATCCATGCCATTAATGCCTGGGAGGTTTTGCTCAGATCTCTCATTTTAGGTACACGCTCCCGCTGTCAATCCAGTAGTGGCTGCCGCTGTGGCGGCGATCGGCCAGGGTGTTCAGTTTAAACGTCAACGCATCGGCGGCGACCGGGGTGCCGTCCTGCAGCCAGGCCTCGCTCAGGGTGAACGCTTCCGGCCCCAGCGCTTTGCTGCCGCCGGTGAGGGCCAGCCGCACGTTAAGCACGCCGTCTCCGGCGATGGCTTTTGCCAACTCCGGCGAGTTAATGCTCAGGGTATAGAGCGGCGTTGCAGGCCAGCGGGCGTTGGCGAGCTGGCGGAAGCCCAGCGTGACGTTGCCACGCAGCGGAAAGTGCAGGCGGGCATCCAGTTTGGCACCCGACTTATCCAGGTCAATATCTTCGTACCAGACGTTCTCTTCGCGCAGGGTATTCACCACGTTATCCAGCACGCCAAGGTAGCGTACGGTAGAGTAAGCCCCAATATCCGCCGCCTTAAAGTTAAAGCGCGGCAGGCGCAGATCCAGCGCCAGGCTGCACAGCATTGCCCCAACGGCGGCGGTGGATTTCGGATTGCCAATCCGCCCCTGCTGGCTAAACGGATACCACTCGTGCACTCGGTACTTATCCAGCCAGACCATACGGTTAACCGGAACCGGCTGCAGATGGCGGATCAGCGCCTGCACGCCCGGCAGGCAGCCCGGACGCCCGGTGACCAGCAGTACGTCACAGCCGTAGTGGGAGATGGCTTCACACACCGCATGGATAGGCGCTGTCAGGGTGAACTGTCCGCCCAGCATCGCCGCCTGCAGATCGCTAAAGTTAACCTGCAACGGCACGGCGAAGAGATCGAACGCCGGAGCGCTGGCTGGCAGGGCGTGATCGATGGCCTGCTTCAGGTAGTTCATGACGTTACGCGTGGGCTGCTGAGTCAGCAGTTCGCCAAAGGTCGCGTGCAGCCCTGCCAGCGGATCGTTGATATCGCTCTGCTCCCAGGCCGAAAGGATGGCGTGGCCGATCGGCATAAAGAGTTGCAGCGTGGTCTGCTGGCGCAGCACCGCCTGGGTGTCGATGCGGCCGGAGTCGCCAAACAGCGTTGCCATTAGCGCGGCGGCATCGGTAATCCCCGACTTTTGCAGCTGGGTTTGCAGGGCAGGCAGCACGCAGCGCTGAATAATATCCAGCAGAATGTCGTCACCCGCCACCTTAAACCCCTCGCGGAACAGCAGGTGTGGCGTGATCTTGACGTTGCTCCCGGTGCCGTCATCCAGCTGATAGTGGACGATGGCCATATCAGTGGTGCCGCCGCCGATATCGATCGACGCCACCCGCAGGGCGCGGCCCGGCATTTCGTCCGGCGCGCCGATACGGTCCGGGCGGGCAAGAGAGGCAAAAAAGGTCTCTGTCTGTCCGGCGTAGTGCGAAATAGCTTCGTTATAGAGCCAGACCAGCTGACCGCAGCTGGCTTCATCCCACTCCATCTGGATCTGCGGGACGGGTACCACGCTCTTATCGCGCTGCTTGCTGTTAGAGAAATCGTCATCCTGCGGGTGCCAACCCATCGCTTTCCATACCAGAGCGATGGCTTCAAACATGCGGCGGCGGAAGATCTCGCGCTCCTGCTTCGGCATCGCCGAAGGCAGGGTCAGAATAATGGTGCGCAGCTGGCGGGGCGAAGCCGGGAAGCCCAGACGCAGGCGCGTCGCCACGCTGTTGATCTGTCCCAGCGCCTGAGCCAGCAGCTCACACAGCATGTGGGTCATCAGCGTGCTGCGGCTGTACTGGGGCGAGAACACCGGCAGACGCTCATCCAGCGGCAGGGTGTAGAGCGGCTGACCATCGTCGTTCATCAGGTTCATCAGCGGGAAAGCGGTCGCTAGCGGCTCGCGCTGGGACTTGCTGTTCATCTGGCTAAAGCGCCAGTCCTGTAGCACCGGGGTTTCATCCCACAGGTAACGACGCGGGCTGGAGATACCGCTGTTGCCTTCCGTCCCCAGACGCTGCATCGCCAGCTTGCGGGCCTCGTCGCCTACGCGAACAATCGACGGCCAGACGAAGGCATCTTCGCGCCCGCTCTCCACGGAGAAGTGCTGCTTGCCGAAGCGGGCTTCAGAGAACTCCAGCCGGCTGGTAAACAGCGGCTCGTTTAAAAACTGCGGCTCGCTCAGGGAGCGCACCTGCAGCTCTGCTGTCTGGCGCAGGCCGTCGTTGGCATCGCCCTGATCTTCAATGATTACGCCGCAGGTGTGGGTGTTGCCGACGTCGAGGATCAGATCCACCGGAATAGCCGGGGTGCTGAGGGTATGGGTAACGATTTTAACTTCTGGAACGGTCAGCTGCTCGCCCAGCAGAGTGAGCAGGTTGAGCCAGTGGGCCTGATACTCAAAGCCGCGCAGGGCCTGGGCAATCTCCCGCTCGCTGCGGTTCTCGACGCTGGTGGCGTAGTGCAGAAACGCCTCGCGCAGCCAACCGTCAATCCAGGTCTGATCGAGAAAATCAAACACCTCGTCGTCGCGCCACGCCAGCGCAAAGCGGGTCCCGTTCAGGATGTCATTGGTAGTCGGAGCCAGCGCAAGAGGCGAGAGATCGTTGATCTGGCTGTCCAGCGCCAGGGTCACGCGGTGGGTGTTGCCTGCGCTGTCCGGCTCGGCCAGCTTGCGGATCTGCACGCGAGCCCAGTTATCCGGGCCTTCCACGAAGGTACGCGGCGGGTTAAAGCGCAAAAAAGGGATGGGCAGCCACACGCCGTCCAGCACCGCCAGCGACTCAAGCAGCGGCAGGGTGCTCTCCGGCTTCACTACCTCGGGCTGGCCGCCGTCGCGCCCAGGCAGCGTATAGCGGCTGTTGATCAGATCGTAATCGAGGCGCAGCAGCGGCCCGTTAGCGGTTTTTCGTACAAAGCGTCCGCTCTGTAAGGAAGCCTGCGGCGTCAGGCCAAAGTCAAGAAACTGCACGCCGCTGTTGGCAATCAGCGTGACGCTCTGTTTGTAATCGCAAAGATTAACCAGCATAAAATCAGGAACCTGTTTTTCTGAACGTCAACGGGACAATGGTTTTGGCATCATACCGGGCGCTGCACTGGGCAACGTCGCTGGTGCCTGCGGTGCAGGAGATCTCCGGCATCGGGTAGCGAGTGCCGTCGCTGCAGCGCGCGTGACCGCGGCTTTTGATCATCAGTACGCCGGTGTCGTGCAGGCCAGAGAAGATCTCGGACCGGCAGACAATATTATTACCCTGCACCAGGCGGGCGGTACCTTTATTGTTCTGGATCTGGAAGCGCAGCGTAGGCGGTTTGCCGGTCACTTCGTCTTTGATATCCAGCATCACGCGCCAGCTGCCGTTGAGAAAACGGGTGCTGCCCGCTTTAACCTGGTTGGCATCCATCACCAGCGCATCTTTCGGAATGGCGGTGATAGTCGGCTCGCTGGTTTTTTCCACCACCGGGGCAGGCGCTGCTTTGGCTGCCACCACTTCTGCCTGATGCAACGGCAGCGAGGCCGTAAGCACCGGCGCAGGCTCAGCCTCGAGCGGAGCAGGCGCAATGGTCTGCGGAGCAGCGGGCGCGGCAGCTGTTTTGAGGGCGGGCGTTGAGGCATGCTCTGCGGGCTGATGCGGCCACAGCAGCGGGGCAGCAACGGCGGCGACCACCACGGCGGCCACCGGCAGGGCCCACAGGCCATAGCGGCGCTTAGTGGTAGGTGCAGGCGCAGGCGCAGCGGCAACGGCGGCAGGTGGCACAACCGGCGCGGGCTGGGGTTCAGGCTGCGGAGGTTCGGGAGGCTGCTGGGGGGTAATCTCCGGCACGGCGGCCAGCAGCGGCTCATCGGCTTTGCTGAAGGTCGCCACGGCAGGGACGTCCTCTTCAACGTCGCGCTCTTCCGGCATCTCGATGATCGGGGCAGGCGGCTCCTCTTCCCGCAGGCAGGCGAGCACATCCTCGCGGGCGCTCTCGTTAAGGTCAACAAAGCCCCAGAAGGTAATAACCGGTTTGCCATCCACCAGGAATACGTGGTTCACGCCGGGAAACTGCAGCGCTTTCGCCAGCAGCGAGCCAAAGAGCTGCTGAGCGGTTTTCGGCGACTGTAGGCTTTTCCGGCTCAGGGCAGCGGCGCTGTCGAGCGTGCTTTCCAGAAAACGCAGGGCGCGGAAGCGGGACTCGTCGTCTGCTGCCTTCCAGCTTACCGCCCGGCCTTCGATCGGTGAGTACCAGTCCACGCGATCGCCGTCGTCGTTAATCTGCGGTATGGCGAGGCAGTCCACCATCGCCTGCTGCTTACGCAGACGTAACGCTTCACGAATTTGCAATGCCGAATCAAAGACGGCCTGGCCGCCGCCGCCAACGGCCTGAAAATCATCCAGATCGCCGCTGCGCAAGAGAGTTTTTGCCACGTTTTCATCCCATAGACTTCTTCACGCCTCTACTTTACGAGATGTAATAGCAAGCAAACGGTGGAAGAGAGGCTAAAAGCGGTGAATTCTCGTGGCATTGCGCCGGCGCTTTTCGCTTGACGTTTCCGGAATAACTTAAGGCAAACTAAATGGTGGGGAAAGGCGAAGAAATCAGCAAAATCAGCTGCTTTGGCATAACCTGATAGTGATTCGTTATTTGCCAGACTTTCACTGCTATGCTGAGATCACGTTTTAATAAAATAATAAGGTTTTAATTATGTTTTCAGGAAAACTGTCTACAGGCAAAACGCTGCTCGCACTGGCGCTCAGCACGCTTCTGCCGGCAAGCGCGGCATGGGCGGCGGCCAACGATACCCTTATTTACTGCTCTGAAGCCTCTCCGGAATCCTTTAACCCGCAGATCGCCAGCTCTGGCCCAAGCTTTGTCGCCAGCTCCCAGACGCTGTATAACCGCCTGATCAACTTCGACCCGGTGAAAAATATCCCGGTGCCGTCGCTGGCGACCAGCTGGACTATATCCCCGGACGGTAAGACCTACACCTTTACTCTGCGGCAGGGCGTGAAATTTAACAGCAATAAATACTTCAAGCCGACCCGCGACTTTAATGCCGATGATGTGATCTTCTCAGTGATGCGTCAGAAAGATGCTAACCACCCGTATCACAACGTCTCTCAGGGTAACTACGAATACTTCAACGACGTCGGCCTCGACAAGCTGATTAAAGAGGTCAAAAAGGTCGATGATTATCACGTGCAGTTCGTCCTGAACGAGCCGAACGCTGCGTTCCTCGCCGACTGGGGCATGGATTTTGCCTCTATCCTCTCGGCGGAGTACGCGGATGCCATGCTGAAAAAGGGCACGCCGGAGAATGTCGATACCTGGCCAATCGGTACCGGGCCGTATGCGCTGCAGCAGTATAAGCGTGACGCGCTGATCCGTTATATTGCTAACCCGAACTACTGGGACGGTGAGGTGCCGACTAAACACCTGATCTTCTCTATCACCCCGAACGTTGAGACGCGGCTGGCGAAGCTGCAAACCAACGAGTGCCAGATTATCCCTGCGCCGTCTCCGGTGCAGTTCGACGTGATCAAAAAGAACAAAGATCTGGCTCTGCACTCGGTAGATGCGCTGAACGTCGGCTATCTCGCGTTCAATACCGAGAAGAAACCGTTTGATAACGTGCTGGTGCGCCAGGCGCTGAACTATGCCACGGATAAAAAAGCCATTGTTAACGCCGTCTTCCTGGGATCCGGTACGGTAGCTAAATCACCGCTGCCACCGAACATGCTCGGCTTTAATAAAGACCTCAAGGATTACGCTTACGATCCGGAAAAAGCGAAGGCGCTGCTGAAGCAGGCCGGTCTGGAGAACGGCGCTGAAGTTACACTGTGGTCAATGCCGGTACAGCGTCCTTATAACCCGAATTCTAAGCGTATTGCCGAGATGATCCAGAGCGACTGGGCGAAGGTGGGCGTGAAGGCGAAGATTGTCTCCTATGAGTGGGGCGAATACCTCTCTGGCATGCGCAAAGGCGAGCATGACAGCGCGCTGTTTGGCTGGATGTCCGACAACGGCGATCCAGACAACTTTGCCGACGTGCTGCTGGGCTGTGATAGCATTGAAACCGGCTCCAACGCCGCCCGCTGGTGTGATAAAACCTATAACGGGCTGGTGAAAAAGGCGAAGCTGACCTCCGTACCGGAAGATCGCGCTAAGCTCTACGCCCAGGCGCAGGAGGTGTTCTACCAGCAGGCCCCGTGGATTGCGCTGGCGAACGGTAAAACCTTCTATGCCACCCGCAGCAACGTAACCGGGTATAGCGTTAGCCTGATGGGCAGTGATTTCTCAAAAGCTAAACTGAATTAACAGACACAGGAGAGGATATGTCGCATTTGGAAGAGGTGGTCACGCGCGTGGATGCCGCTATCAACGAGAGCGTGATTGCGCATATGAATGAGTTGCTGGTCGAGCTCAGCAATGATGCAGAGCTGAGCCGGGAAGATCGTTATACCCAACAGCAGCGCCTGCGTAACGCCATCGCCCATAATGGACGGCACCATCAGGAAGAGATGGAGGCGCGCCGCGAACAGCTCACCAAAAACGGGACTATCCTCTAAATCATTGTGAACGCCGGGCGGCGCTAACGCTTGCCCGGCCTACGTAAGCACGGTGTAATTTGTAGGCCCGGTAAGCGTAGCGGTCCGGACTGCCGGGCAATTCACCTACCACTGACGTCTGGCAACCAGCCACGCACCAATCACCAGCAATACCGCCCCGCATACCGGGCCCACCAGCGCCCGCCATGGCACGCCGTGGCTTTTGACCAGGTCCATCACCAGTCCACCGATCAGCTGGCTCGCTACCAGCACCGCGATAGTGGTGGCCGCGCCAACGTATTGATATCCGCTAATGCTGGCAAAGACAAAAAATGACCCAAGCAGGCCGGGGATCAGCGTCCACCAGCGCACCGTTGCCGCCAGTTCGCTAAAGCCGGACAGGCCATACTTCATCAGCAGAATCGAAACAAACAGCACAATACCCACCAGCGAGTTGAGCAGCATGGCGATCAACACGGTGGAGGAGGACTGGGTGATCCGCACCATCAGCGTATTTTGTACCACCAGCCCGATACCCGCCGCCGCCAGGAACAGCAGGGTCAGCGACTGGTTCATGCGATAGCGTCCGGTTCGCTGCGGTTATCCAGCTGTAGCTGCATAAAGGTGAGATCCAGCCAGCGGCCAAACTTGGTACCCACCTGCGGCATCTGCGCGGTGGTGATAAAACCCAGCTTCTCATGCAGGTGAATAGAGGCCGCATTCTGCGACTCAATTCCGGCGATCATCACGTGCTTGCCGATGCGTTTTGCCTCCTCAATCAGCCTGACCATCAGCGCCTGGCCCAGACCTTTACCCTGATGATCCGGGTGAACGTACACCGAGTGCTCTACCGTATGGCGGAAACCGTCGAAAGCGCGCCAGTCGCCGAAAGCCGCATAGCCGGCGATCTCGCCGTTCTCTTCGCTGACCAGCACCGGGTAGCCCATCAGGGTGCGCGCCTCAAACCAGGCGATGCGGTTGTCGGCATCAACGGTCTGATCGTTCCAGATAGCGGCGGTATGCAGTACGGCGTGATTGTAGATCGTGGCAATGGCGGCGCAGTCGTCTTTGCCCGCGTAGCGGATAGTCATGCTTAAAACCTCAGAGAATATGCACGGGATAGTCTGTTATGAATACTATTACAGCCGCGATAAATCAACGCTTTGCCACTGCTGTTTCGCTTCAGGAGCGGATGACGCAGATTGCGAAGCAAAGAGAGGCGTAAGGCGCTACGCTGAAAGGATGTTTAACCGTCGAAGGAGACTATTGTGAGTCAAGAACAACAGCGTAACCGCCAGTGGCTGCTGGCTTCCCGCCCGAAAGGCGCGCCCGTTGCTGAAAACTTTCGTCTCGAAGAGAGCGAGATCCCTACGCCAACATCCGGCCAGCTGCTGCTGCGCACCGTCTATCTCTCTCTCGACCCGTATATGCGCGGTCGAATGAGCGATGAACCCTCCTATGCCGATCCGGTGAATATCGGCGACGTCATGTGCGGCGGTACGGTGAGCCAGGTGGTCACCTCACAGCATCCAGACTATGCCGAAGGCGACTGGGTGCTGGGCTACGACGGCTGGCAGACGTATGCCATCTCTAACGGTGAGGGGCTGGTTAAGCTCGACAAGAGCCTCGAGCACCCGTCCTGGGCGCTGGGCGTGCTGGGGATGCCGGGCTTTACCGCTTATATGGGGCTACTGGACATTGGTCAGCCCAAAGAGGGGGAGACGCTGGTGGTCGCGGCGGCAACGGGCCCGGTTGGGGCAACGGTCGGCCAGATTGGCAAGCTGAAAGGCCTGCGGGTGGTAGGCGTCGCCGGTGGGGCAGAGAAGTGCCGTCACGCCGTGGAGAAGCTGGGCTTTGACGCCTGTATCGATCATCATGCCGATGACTTTGCTGAACAGCTAAAAAACGCCTGTCCACAGGGGATTGATGTCTATTATGAAAACGTTGGTGGCAAGGTATTTGATGCGGTGCTGCCGCTGCTGAATACCGGTGCCCGCGTGCCGGTGTGTGGCCTGATCAGCGGCTACAACGCCACCGATCTGCCGCCGGGGCCAGATCGCCTGCCGCTGCTGATGGGCACAATTTTGAAAAAGCGTATTCGGATGCAGGGCTTTATCATTACTCAGGACTACGGCCACCGCATCGACGAGTTCCAGCAGGAGATGGGGAGATGGGTTCAGGAAGGGAAAATTCACTATCGCGAGCAGATTGTTGATGGCCTCGAAAATGCCCCTGAAGCCTTTATTGGTCTATTGGAAGGCAAGAACTTTGGCAAACTGGTTATTCGCGTAGCCGCGGACCAGTAAAGGTAAGTGCCAATAAAAAATTGCATAAAAAATCATGCAATTTTACAAAATGTTGTCTTTAATTAAGCATAGCTACACCAGCGGAGCGGTATGTTCCGTTGGTGTATATTAATCTGCATAATAAATAACTTTTAGTTCTAACGATTTGCGTTAATCCAATACCAGGCAACTCTCTACCTACTATATCTTATGGTTCGTGTGCGAATAGTCACACGAATAGGTGAAAAGTAATAAGTATTCGACAGGACATGAATATGCTTGATTTGGAAAAGGCGCAGCGTCTGAGCCTCACTCAGCAGGTTGAAGTAAGTTTAAAAAACGCGTTAATCGTCGGGGCGCTAAAGCCCGGCGCACGCCTGATTACCAAGGAGATTGCCGACCAGCTCGGAACCAGCATTACACCGGTGCGCGAAGCACTTTTGCGTTTAGTCTCTGCGGGTGCGTTACATGCCACTCCCGCCCAGGCCTTTCTGGTTCCAGACGTGAGTCAGCAAACCCACCGCGAAATAACTGAAATTCGTAAGCGGCTGGAATCGATGGCCGTCAGTGCCGCCTGTAGCAAAATGACCGATGAAAAACTTCGCCAGCTGCGGCTGCTGGCTAAAACATTTAATGAAGCCCGGCTGGGCGCGAACGTGGAGCAGGCCTTGCAGGCTAACCGTAGCTTTCGCTTCCGCCTGTACGAATATGCTGAGATGCCCACGCTGCTCTCGCTGATCGAGCAGCTGTGGGTGCGCATCGGCCCGTGCTTTAACCATCTTTATCCTGTCTCTGCGGAGCTGGCCAACGGGCACCATGACTATGCCGATCTGTTAGACGCCCTGGAGCGGGGTGATAGCGAGGCCAGCCAGCAGTCAATTATTAGTGTCATTGATATGGGCGTAAACATTGTTCAGCATCAGTATAAAGAGGCACTGTAGCCCGTCTCTCAATTGCGCCTTATAACGGCTTCCCTGGTGAATTTGCCTCAGGGAAGCACCTCCATCACACTTTTACCATTCTTCCTGCCAAACCTGTTAATTACCTTTCTCCAGTGACGATAACCCTTTTATACGCAGTTGGGCGCTAACATTTTGCTTGGGCAAGGAGAGGGTATGTTTTTAAACCGACGATTACGCGATATCACCATCAGTAAGAAACTGTCGGTGGGGTTTGGTCTGGTTCTGCTGCTGGTGGCGGTTGCCACCATTCTCAGCGTGATGCGTTTTAAAGAGATCCGCAGCGTTTATGAAAAAACCAACCTGATCTACAACATCAATATTGAAGTCTTCCAGGCCAAGATTAATCGCCTGAAATATTTTTACAGCGGCGATGAAAAATCAGGTCAGGCGCTGGCAAACTATGTCAACCATGCCGCAGAGCTTACCGCCTCGGCGAAAAATCTCGACTGGACGGATGGCGAGACGACGCTGCTTCACACCCTTGAAACTCATCTTGCCGACTTTCAGCGCAGCGTAAGCGGCATGCAGAGCGCCAACGCCGCGCTCGCTCCGCTACGCGCCGCCGGCACCCAGGCAGGCAGCGCAGAGATGCAGCAGCTTCAGGCCGCCGAGGATGGGGTTAAGGTCGCTGGCGACAACAGCAGCGCCGACATCAAACTTATTATCGCCTCGGTAAAAGCCCATAACGATGAGCTGGCCTATAGCTCCAGCACCGTGACCGCGGTGATTGGCGGCGTTGCCATACTCATTGGCATTCTTGTCTCGTGGTGGGTTATCCGCCAGATTACCCGGCCGGTGCAGCATAACCTGACCCTGGCGGAGCGCATCGCCAGCGGCGATCTTAGCTCGGTGATTGAGGTGCAGGGCGGCGATGAGTTAGGTAAGCTCACCGGGGCGATGGCAAAGATGAACCTGCGTCTGCGGGAGATGATCCGCGAGGTGCGCAGCAGCGTGGCCCAGGTCTCCCACGCCGCCAGCGAAATTGCCGACGGCAACACCGATCTCTCTTCCCGTACCGAGCAGCAGGCGGCCGCCGTGGTGCAGACCGCGGCCAGTATGGAGGAGCTCACCGCGACGGTGAGAAATAACGCCGATAACGCCCGTCATGCCAGCAAACTGGCTGCCGAGGCCTCCAGCACCGCCAGCCAGGGCGGCAGCGTGATGCGCGACGTGGTCAATACCATGGGCGATATCCACGCCAGCTCGCAAAAAATTGCCGATATCACGGCGGTGATCAATAGCATTGCTTTCCAGACCAACATTCTGGCGCTGAACGCGGCGGTCGAAGCCGCGCGTGCTGGTGAACAGGGCCGTGGCTTTGCGGTGGTTGCCAGCGAGGTGCGCAGCCTCTCCCAGCGCAGCTCCCAGGCGGCGAAAGACATCGAGCAGCTGATCGGCGAGTCGGTATCACGTATCAGCACCGGCAGCGAGCTGGTGGCCAGAGCGGGACAGACCATGGAGCAGGTGGTGGATGCGGTGACTCGGGTCAACGATATCATGGGTGAGATCTCTTCCGCGTCGGAGGAGCAGAGCCGGGGTATTGAGCAGATAGCCCGCGCGGTAGGCGAGCTGGACAGTACCACCCAGCAGAACGCCACGCTGGTCAGCGCCTCATCGCTGGCGGCGGGATCGCTGGAGGAGCAGGCGCAGCTGCTGTCTCAGCTTGTCGCGGCGTTCCGTCTGGAGCAGCCAGCAACGGCGTAAAATAAAAATGCCCGGCAGCGTTTGGCTACCGGGCATCAGCAGAGACGCTAAGGCGTTACTCGAAGCGGTACGCTACCGAGAGGCCTACGCCGTAGTTACGACCCGGAGCCGGTTCGTAGTAGCGGCCGTTAGATTCGTTAACGATGACCGATCCGACATACTCTTTGTCGAACAGGTTATCGACGCGGCCAAAGACGTCCAGCATCCAGTTGTTGTAGTTGAACTTATACCCGGTGTTCAGTCCCACGGTGGTATAGGACGGCGCTTTAGCCGTGTTCTCATCGTTCGCTTCAATGTCGCTCATGTAGCGCATATCAGCTCCCGCGTACCAGCCGTTCTCCGGCACGTAGCCGAGGGAGGCGAAGCCCATATTACGCGCAATGCCCGGCATCCGGTTACCGTTGCAGTTGTCATCCCCGCAGACGTTGGTGCGGTAGGTGGCATCCAGATAGGTCCACGCCATTTTCACCCGCCAGTCGCCAGCAAACTGCTGGTCCAGGGAGAGCTCAGCGCCCTGACGACGGGTTTTTCCGGCGTTTTTGTAGGTCGTGCGCCCACCGCTGCTGGTATCCGTCACGATCTCATCATGGGTCATCGTCTGGAACAGCGCTGCGGTAAACAGGCCGTTGCCGACGCGGGTCTTGCTGCCAATCTCATAGGTGTCGTTGGTAGACGGTTTAAGATTGAAGTTCAGGCCGCTCTGATTATTGGCCCGGTAGGAGAGCTCATTGATGGTCGGCGTCTCGAAGCCACGGCCTGCGGCGGCGTAGACATTCCATGCATCGGTCACGGCATACTTCAGCGCACCGGCCGGGAGCCACTCGTGGTAGCTGGCTTCACCGCTGTCGTCGCCGTTAGCGGCAGTAATGTAGTGGTCATTGGAGTCAAACCACACCGAGCTGTAGCGCACGCCGGCGTCCAGCGAGAGCTTATCGGTCAGTTGCCAGCGGGACTGCATATAGGGATCCGCGTTCCACATCAGGTTACGCTCGTTACGGCGCAGGTTACCTTTCTGGCCGTAATCCGGCGTGCCGTTATTCATTACGAAGTTCTCGAAACCCTTCCGATCTTCGCTCATGTTTTCATAGTTCAAACCGGTGGTAATGGTCACCGGCACCAGCAGCTCGCCACGGTGCGTCCAGCGGGTATCGATCCCCTGGTAGTGACGGCTCAGGTCGATCACGCCGCCCGCATGGGTCGGATTGAGCTGCGGCGCACGCGGAATGGACTGGTACTGGGTCGTTTCACGCTGGCCTGCGTACATCATCACGCTGAGGTCATCCTGCTCGCTCAGCTGGCGCTCATAACGCAGTCCGGCCTGGGTCTGCTTGATAGTTTTGCGGGTGTTGTACTGGTCGGCACGCGGAGCCTGGTGTGGATCCTGTTTCCACTCCTGCTGCGTCAGGCCGCCCGGATCGTCCGCTTTGATATCAACGCTGTTAAAGATCAGGCTCAGCTTGCTAACGTCATCGATGCGCACACCAAGTTTGGCATTGGCCAGGTTCTTACGCGCACCGCTGTGGTCGCGATAGCCGCTGGTAATAAAGCGGGTAGAGGAGACGGTGTAGTCCACGTCACCTGCCTGAGTACCGTCTCCGGTTGCACCGGTGGCTTTCAGGCCGTAGCGCCAGCTACCGTAGCTGCCGTAGTAGCTGCTGGCTTCGATAGTCGTGGGCTGCTGACCGGTTTCGGTAGTGACGTTAACCACGCCGCCGGAGGCGTTACCATACAGGGCAGAGAAGGGGCCGCGCAGCACTTCGACGCTCTCGACGCTGTTGAGATCGATATTGGAGGTCTGTCCCTGGCCGTCCGGCATGGTCGCCGGGATGCCATCGACGTACATGCGGATGCCGCGCACGCCGTAGGTAGAGCGGGAGCCAAAGCCACGCATAGAGAGCTGCAGATCCTGCGCATAGTTCTGGCGATTCTGGATCTGTAGCCCCGGCACGCCGGTCAGCGACTCGGAGAGGTTAACGCGCGGAGCGGCATGACGCATCTCCTCCCCGTTGACTACGCTGACGGCGGCAGGGGTATCCAGCTCGGACACGGTCTGCGGCGTAGCGCTGACGATCAGGGTCTGTTCATCAGCGGCAAAAGCAGAACCGCAGGCCGCGGGCAGCAGCAGAAAAGGGAGGGTCGCGTGCGTGATAGCGATGATTTTCATTAAAGGAACCGGTTAAATAAAAAACGAACCAAATGGAACATGTGTGCACATGTTACTGTTTTTGTAAAAATTATGAAAACGTTAACGGCACGTAGTGTTAAGTGCTGTATCCAAGTGTGTATGGAGAAAGTATGAAGATTATGGACGACCTGGCAAGAAAGGCTCCACATTTTATCAATTAATGATTATTATTCTCATTCGCAACACGCGAATGTATTAATCAAAGGGAGTCGTCATGTTTTTACGTCAATTAAGCTCGCCGCGCCTGCGTGGTTCACTGTTCCTCGGCTCACTGCTGCTGGCGGGGGCGTTTAACGCCAGCGCGGCGGAGGAGATGCTGCGTAAACCGGTGGGTAAGGGCGCATACGAAATGGCGTTCAGCCAGCAGGAGAACGCCCTGTGGGTCGCCACGACCCAGAGCCGCAAGATGGATAAGGGCGGGGTTATCTACCGCCTCGACCCTGTTACCCTGGATATCACCCAGGCCATCCACAACGATCTTAAGCCGTTTGGTGCGACCATCAACCATCAAACCCAGACGCTGTGGTTTGGCAACACCACCAATGGCGCGGTGACTGCCGTTGATGCGAAAACAGGCGAGGTCAAAGGCCGTCTGGTGCTGGACGATCGCAAGCGCTCCGAAACGGTGCGCCCCTTGCAGCCGCGCGAGCTGGTGGTGGATGAAACCACCAATACCGTTTATATCACCGGCATCGGCAAGGAGAGCGTGATCTGGGCCGTGGATGGCGAAACGCTGAAGCTGAAAAACACGATCGCTGACACGGGCACCTTTAGCACCGGGCTGGCTATCGATGCGGCGGCAAAACGTCTCTATACCACCAACGGCGACGGCGAGCTGATTACCATCGATACCGCCAGCAATAAAATCCTCTCCCGTCAGAAGGTGCTTGACGATGGCAAAGAGCACTTCTATCTCAACCTCAGCCTCGATACCGCAGGCCAGCGGGCGTTTATTACCGACTCGAAGCAGGCGGAAGTGCTGGTAGTAAATCTGCGCGACGGCAAGGTGCTGGCGAAGGTTACCGCCCCGGAGTCGCTGGCCGTGCTGTTTAACCCGGCGCGTAACGAAGCCTATGTGACCCATCGCAAGGCGGGCAAGGTGAGCGTTATTGATGCGAAAAGTTATAAGGTGGTGAAGAGCTTTGATACGCCTACCTACCCGAACAGCCTGGCGCTCTCTGCCGATGGTAAAACGCTGTACGTTAGCGTGAAGCAGGCCTCGACCCGCGAGAAAGAGGCGACCGATCAGGATGATGTGATCCGTATTGCGCTGTAAGACTTAATGAAAAATGCCCGACAGAGTTGCCGGGCATTGTTTTAAATAGTTCTTCGGCGGAGATTAGCTGGAGGTTTTCTCAACCAGCACGGCGCTTTCCGCCGTCTCTTCACTATGCACCGGCGCGGTGCTGTGGATCTCCTGCACCCGCTTACGCACGCCATACCAGCCTACGACCAGCAGGAGTGCAATCACCGGAATCGAGGCGATGGTATAGGTCCCGTTCGGATAGTCGAACGCCATCAGCACCAGCACGCTCAACAGGAACAGCAGCGTCAGCCAGGAGGTGACCGGCGCGCCCGGCAGCTTGAAGCTGACGTCAGCCGCTTTGCCCTCTTTAATAGCTTTACGCAGGCGCATCTGGCACACCACGATAAACGCCCACGAAGCGATAATGCCCAGCGCCGCCACGTTCAGCACGATCTCAAACACGCTGGCCGGAACCAGATAGTTCAGCACCACGCCGAAGACGTAAATCGCCAGCGTCGCCAGAATGCCCGCGTAGGGAACATGCTGCTTGCTCATTTTGGACATGAACTTCGGTGCAGAGCCGCCCATCGACATGGAGCGCAGAATACGGCCCGTAGAGTAGAGGCCTGAGTTCAGGCTGGAGAGCGCGGCGGTCAGCACCACCATGTTCATTACGTCGCCAATGTAAGGCACGCCCAGCTTGCTGAAGAAGGTCACGAACGGGCTCTGTCCAGCCTGATAGGCATTCCACGGCAGCAGCAGCACCAGCAGAACCACGGAGCCAACGTAGAAAAGGCCGATACGCCAGATCACGCTATTGATGGCTTTTGGCACCATGGTCTGCGGATCTTTACATTCACCCGCCGCCGTACCCACCAGTTCGATAGAGGCGAAGGCGAAGACCACGCCCTGCACCAGCACCAACGCAGGCAGCAGGCCATGCGGGAAGAAGCCGCCGTTATCGGTAATCAGGTGGAAACCGGTAGTGCCGCCGTCCAGCGGTTTGCCGGTGCCGAGGAAGATAGTCCCCACGACCAGGAAAACCACGATAGCCAGCACCTTCACCAGCGCAAACCAGAACTCCATTTCGGCGAACCATTTCACGCCGATCATGTTCATGGTGCCGACGATAGCCAGCGCGCCAAGGGCGAAGACCCACTGCGGCACGTCGCCAAACGCGCCCCAGTAGTGCATATAGAGCGCAACGGCGGTGATATCCACAATGCCGGTCATGGCCCAGTTGATGAAGTACATCCAGCCGGCAACGAATGCCGCTTTCTCACCCAGGAACTCACGGGCGTAGGAGACGAAGCTGCCGCTGGAGGGGCGGTGCAATACCAGCTCGCCAAGCGCGCGGAGAATAAAGAAAGAGAAGATCCCGCAAACCAGATAGACGATGGCGAGCGAAGGGCCTGCCATCTGCAGGCGTGCGCCCGCACCGAGAAATAACCCTGTACCAATCGCACCGCCGATAGCAATCATCTGCACCTGACGGTTACCCATCGCCTGCTTATACCCCTCTTCATGCGAGTTAAGCCAGCGGCGTTTTGCAGCCTGATGCTCTGCTGCGCTGTTGTTGCTGTTTTTCATTGCGTTACCTGTTGACCTGTCTGAATCATCGAGGATGTTTGCATTCGCCCAGTACGAAACAAACGTTTGCCCTGGCGAATAAACATGCTGTCTTTCCCGCTATTTTGCGCATAGATAAGACGAAACATGGCGCAGCATCCTACCTGCAATTTATAAGCGACGCAAAAGATACCCGGCGAAAATTGAGCGCTGTCGCGTGAATTCGTGTGGTCGGATGAGCAGCTGTGTCGATACGATTCAGCCCGATGAAAAGGGTTAGGGTACAGAGGAGGCAAGAGAGCTGCGACTTAGCCACTTTTTAGCTAATTAAATGTAAATTAATTGTTTCACAGGCGTTTCCTGACCTCTTACTAATAGGGGCATGTTTCCTCATCTGAGCGTACGCATGTCATATCGAATTAGTCTGCTGGATAAAAGTCCCATCGCCGATGGCGAAACGGCAACGGAGGCGCTGGCCCGCACCCTGCACCTGGCGCAGCGAGCCGAGGAGTGGGGCTATCACCGTTTCTGGATCGCTGAGCACCACAACACCCCGCAACTGGCCAGCCCATCACCGGAGCTGGTAATCGCGTGGATCGTCGGCCAGACCCGGCGCATTCGTGTCGGCTCCGGCGGCGTCATGCTGCAACACTACAGTCCCTACAAGGTCGCGGAAAACTTTAACCTTCTCGCCACGCTGGCACCGGGACGTATCGATCTCGGCGTAGGTAAAGCCCCTGGCGGCCTGCCGCTCTCCACCCGCGCGCTTCAGCAGGGGCTGGATCAGGAACGCGCCGGCACCTTTGCAGACAAACTGGCGCAGCTCGACAACTGGCTTTCACTCTCGGTAAACGATCGCCAGCAGGAGAGCCTGCTGGCAACGCCGGTACCGCCTCACCGCGCCGACGGTTTTCTCCTCGGGGCGAGCGTCGAGAGCGCTCGGCTGGCTGCCGCCCTTGACTGGAACTTTGTCTTTGCTGCCCACCTGAACGGGGATAAAGCCCTGCTGCGCGACGTGCTCACGGCCTGGCAGGCGCATAGCCAGCGCAGCACGGTGGTGGCGGTGCAGGCGATTGTGGCCGACAGCGATGCTGACGCGCAGGCGCTGGCCCAGGAGGTTGAGCTGTGGGGCGTGGAGCTGGAGAACGGCCAGCGCGTCACGGTAGCCAGCCAGGAGCAGGCGCAGGCGTTTGCCCGTCAGGCGGGCAGCCCGGCGAAGCAGATTGTTCGCCGGGACTCCTCGGCGCTGGTGGGCACGGCAGAGACGGTGCTGGCCGGGCTGAACGCGCTGCACCATGCATGGGGCATTGACGAATTTATTATCGACACGCCCATTACCGGCGGCGCAGCGCGGATTACCTGCCTGCGCCTGCTGGCAGAGGCGTGGTCGCAGGAGCGGCACGTGATGGAGGCAGCGGAATGCAGTTTTCACAACAGCTGATTGAGTGGCGACGCGAGCTTCATCAGTACCCGGAGCTGTCGCTTCAGGAGTTTGAGACAACGCGGCGGATCCGCCAGTGGCTGGAAAACGCCGGGCTGCGACTGTTGCCTTACGATCTGCCCACCGGCGTGGTGGTAGAGATTGGCAGCGGCGAAAAAATAATTGCTTTGCGCGGTGATATCGATGCTCTGCCTATCGACGAGGCCAGCGGCGTGCCGTTTAGCTCGAAAAACGCTGGGATCATGCATGCCTGCGGCCATGACGTGCACACCACCGTGATGCTTGGCGCGGCGCTGCTGCTCAAGGAGCACGAGCACCGGCTGGCGGGCAGGGTGCGTATCCTGTTCCAGCCTGCCGAAGAGAATTTTGGCGGTGCGAAACGGCTGATTAACGCAGGCGTCCTGAATGGCGTCAGCGCGATCTTCGGCATGCACAACGAACCCGGTCTGCCGGTGGGCGTCTTTGCCACACGCGGCGGCCCGTTCTACGCCAACGTCGATCGCTTTGTCATTGGCGTGAAGGGCAAGGGGGCACATGCCGCCCGCCCGCACGAGGGCAACGACGCCATCCTGCTGGCGAGCCAGCTCGTCAACGCCCTGCAGAGCGTCGCCAGCCGCAACGTTAACACCCTTGACTCGGTGGTGCTCAGCGTGACGCGGATCGCCGGGGGCAATACCTGGAATGTGCTGCCGGAGACGGTAGAGCTGGAGGGCACTCTGCGTACCCACGACGTTGCGGTTCAACAGCAGGTGAAGAGGCGCGTAAACGCCATTGCCGCCGGGCTGGGTCAGGCGTTTGGGGCGGAGATCGCCGTCAGCTGGTACGACGGCCCCACGGCGCTGGTTAACGATGAGCGCTGGGCCGCCTTCGCCCGTGACGTCGCTGACTGGCACGGGTATGAGACGCAGCACGCCGGGCTGCATATGGGCGGGGAGGATTTTGCCGTCTATCTGCAACATATTCCCGGTGCTTTTGTCAGCATCGGCAGCGCCAGCGAGTTTGGCCTGCATCACCCGGCATTTAACCCCGACGAAGCACTGCTTGAAGGCGCGGCGCGCTACTTTGCGCTGCTGGCTGAAAAAGCGTTACTGCAACCTTAAAAGGATCATTTATGGCGACTGAAAAACTGGCGACGACACGACAGTTACGGCTGGGCACGATTTTGCAGGGCGCAGCGGGAAATATGTCTGCCTGGCGCCATCCGGCAGCGGTGGCAGATGCCAGCATCAACTTTGAGTTTGTAAAAGAGACCGCGCGTAAAGCTGAACAGGGGAAGCTGGACTTCCTGTTCGTCGCCGACGGCCTGTACATTAATGAGAGATCAATTCCGCATTTCCTGAACCGCTTCGAGCCGCTAACGGTGCTCTCCGCGCTGGCCAGCCTGACCACCCACCTTGGGCTGGTGGGAACGCTCTCTACTTCCTACAGCGAGCCGTTTACCGTCGCGCGCCAGTTTGCCAGCCTCGATCACCTTAGCAATGGCCGGGCAGGGTGGAACGTTGTGACCTCGCCGCTGGAGGGCTCGGCGAAAAACTTCTCACGGGACAAGCACCCGGAGCACGCGCTGCGCTACCGCATTGCCGATGAGTACCTGCAGGTAGTGAAAGGGCTGTGGGACTCCTGGGAGGAGGACGCCTTTGTGCGTAACAAAGAGAGCGGGCAGTTTTTCGATCCGCAAAAGCTGCATACGCTCAACCACAGCGGGACGTTTTTCCAGGTCGCCGGGCCGCTCAATATTGGTCGTACGCCGCAGCATCGTCCCATTATTTTCCAGGCCGGGGCCTCAGACGATGGCAAAAAGCTTGCCGCCCGCCACGCCGACGCCATTTTTACCCACCATGACAAGCTGGAGGAGGCCAAAGCCTTCTATCGCGACGTTAAGCAGCAGCTGGAGGCTAACCATCGCCAGCCTGACGATCTCAAGATATTCCAGGGAGTGAGCATCATCGTCGGGGATAACGACGCCGACGTCGAGGCGCAGTATCAGACCACCGCCGCGCTGGTATCGATAAACGATGCCCTGAACTACCTTGGCCGCTACTTCGAGCACCATGATTTTAGCCAGTATCCCCTCGATGAGCCTTTCCCGGACGTGGGGGATTTGGGGCAGAACAGCTTTCGCAGCACGACCGATGAGATCAAACGTAACGCCCGGGCGCGGAATCTGACCCTGCGCCAGGTAGCGCTGGAGAGCGCCTCGCCGCGGCCGCGCTTTGCCGGCACCCCGGAGCAGGTGGCCGATGGTCTCCAGCGCTGGTTTGAAGAGCGGGCCGCCGACGGATTTATCATCCAGGGCGGTACGCCGGAGAGCTTTGCCCACGTTGTGGATCGGGTAGTGCCACTCCTTCAGGCGCGGGGAGTGTTCCGCACCGACTATCCGGGCACCACGCTGCGCGAGACGCTGGGTTTATCCGCGCCTGATAATCAATTTATAAAATAATAATTTAATAAGAGAATACGCTATGCAGAAATCAACGCTACTTCTGGCCATTTCGCTTGCCTTTACGCCGCTGGCGTGGGCTGACAGCGTCACCATTAACGGCACCGGCGTGAGTCTTGAGGCCAACAAAGCACCCATTAATACCGCCAAAAATGCCCAGGCGGTGGCGGAGCTGCCAAAGGGCTACCGCTTCGCCCAGCCGGGCAAGTTTACCGTGGCGGTGGCGGCGTTGAATTCTCCTCCGCTAACGGTCTTCTCCGATGACAATAAAACGCTGCTGGGCAGCGAGGTCGATATTGCCCGGCTGGTGGCGGATAGCCTTGGCCTTGAGCTTAACGTCGTGCCGACCTCGTGGGAGGATTGGCCCCTGGGCGTCTCGTCCGGCAAGTATGACGCCGCCATCAGCAATATTACCGTCACCAAGGAGCGTAAAGAGAAGTTCGACTTCGCTACCTACCGCAAAGATTCGCTGGGCTTCTATGTGAAGTCGACCAGTTCGATTAAATCCATTGAGAAAGCCGAAGATATCGCCGGGCTGCGGATCATTGTGGGATCGGGAACCAACCAGGAGGCGATCTTGCTGGCGTGGGACAAGGCCAATCAACAGAAGGGGCTAAAGCCGTTTACGCCGGTCTATACCAAGGATGATGCCGCCCAGACGCTGGCGATCCAGTCCGGCCGTGCCGACGCCTTTTTCGGGCCGAACGTTATCGGCGCGTGGAAGGCTGCGCTAACGAACAGGACCAGGCTGGTGGGAAGCGTTGACGGCGGCTGGCCAAAGGCGGCGCACATTGCGGTAACGCTGAAAAAAGGCAGTGGACTGGTGGAGCCGGTGCAGACCGCGCTTAATGGTGCAATCCAAAGCGGCGACTACGACAAGGTGCTGGCCCGCTGGGGCGAAGGGGTGGAGCGCATCTCCACATCGGAAATTAATCCGGAAGGTCTGGGTGACTGAGGAGAGAGCCATGCGCGAACGCTTTCGTGATGTCCCAATGGATGCCCCCGAGCTGCAACCGATTATCGAGGGGCTGTTTGGTGAATACGCCGCCCGCTATGGGGACTACTTCGCCAAAGACGCGGAGGTGGAGCTCAACGAATGGTATCTGCCGCCGCAGGGACTGTTTTTAGTTCTTGAGCGCGACGGGGAGATTATTGCCACCGGGGCCTACAAGCCATTCGATGCGCAGACGGCGGAGATCAAGCGTATCTGGACCCAGCGCACCCTGCGTCAGCAGGGCCTGGCCGGGCGTATGATGCAGGCCCTGGAGCAGAGGGCCTCTCTCGCTGGCTATCGGCGGATCTTTCTTACCACCGGTTTTCGTCAGCCGGAGGCGGTCAAGCTCTACCTGAGCCTGGGGTATGAAGCCCACTTCGATCTGCACCGCGATCCAGAGGAGTACAGCCTGCCGCCCTATGACGGACGGCTGCGCTTTACCAAAACGCTGGACGTTGCTCTGCGCCACTCAGCCTGAGGAAAAAAGATGACCACACCTGAAACTATTAAAGTGATCCCCGCCCGCTATCCGCTGCGCACCGTAGGCGCGTTTGTCGCGCTGTTTGTGCTGGCGATAGTGGTTCAGTCCGTTGCCTTTAATCCGCGCTGGGAGTGGCACGTGTTTGCCCGCTGGTTTTTCGATCCGACGATCCTGTATGGCGTAGGCCAGACGCTGCTGCTCACCCTGCTGGGGACGGTACTCAGCGTGCTTATCGGTGGTCTGCTGGCGCTGGCGCGTCTGTCATCCTCCTGGCTGTTGAGCAGCCTCGCCTGGGGCTATATCTGGCTGTTCCGCTCCCTGCCGCTGATTGTGGTGCTGATTATTCTCTACAACTTCTCCTATCTCTACGACACGCTGACCATCGGTATTCCCTTTACCGCCATTAGCTGGGGGCAGTTTGAGACCATCAACGTGCTGGGTCAGTTCTCAACGGCGGTGGTGGGGCTGACGCTGGTTCAAAGCGCCTACACCGCTGAGATTATTCGCGGCGGATTTTTGGGCGTCGATCACGGTCAGTACGAGGCCGCTGCCGCCCTCGGTCTACCGGCGTGGCGGCGCACCCTGCGCATCATCTTGCCCCAGGCGCTACGCACCATTCTGCCGTCGGGCTTTAACGAGATCATCAGCCTCGCCAAGGGAACGGCGATGGTCTACGTGCTGGCAATGCCGGAGCTGTTCTACACCATTCAGATGATCTACAACCGTACCCAGGAGGTGATCCCTCTCCTGATGGTCGGCGCGGTCTGGTATCTGGCGATCACCAGCGTGTTGTCAATCATTCAGTACCTCGTCGAGCGCGCCCTGGCCCGCAGCGAGCGCCGTTCGGCCATCAACGCCGCGCCGCGTGTTTCTCGGGTCTCCTCTTCCGCAACCCACGTCACCGCTCAGGAGCCTGTCCATGCCCACCTCTCATAATGGTCATATCTCGATTACCGGCGTCAGCAAATATTTTGGTCGCCACAAGGCGCTGGACGGCATCTCGCTGGAGCTGCCCCCCGGATCGGTAACGGTGATCCTTGGTCCCTCCGGCTCGGGTAAATCGACGCTGCTGCGCGCCATCAACCATCTTGAACGAGTAGACGAAGGCTTTATCCAGATCGACGGAGAGTACATTGGCTATCGTCGGGAAGGCGACCGGCTCTACGAGCTGAAAGAGAAAGAGATCCTGCGCCAGCGCATCAACGTCGGCTACGTCTTCCAGAATTTCAATCTCTTTCCGCATCTGACGGTGCTGGAAAATCTGATTGAAGCGCCCATCGCCCATAAGCAGCTCAGCCGCAAAGCCGCCGTTGAGCGGGCTTACGAACTGCTGGACGTCGTCGGCCTGCGCAATAAGGCCGACGCCTGGTCGCGCCATCTCTCCGGCGGTCAGCAGCAGCGTATCGCCATTGCCCGCGCGTTGGCGCTGCGTCCACGCGTTATGCTGTTCGATGAGCCCACCTCGGCCCTCGATCCTGAGCTGGTGGGCGAGGTGCTTGACGTCATCAAAACCCTGGCCCGTTCCGGCACCACGCTGGTGGTCGTTACCCATGAGATCGGCTTTGCCCGCGAAGTGGCGGACACGGTGGTCTTTATGGTGGATGGTAAGATCGTCGAGCAGGGCAGCAGCGAGGCGGTGTTAAACCGCCCGCAGCATTCCCGCACCCAACAGTTTTTGTCAAAAGTGCTGTAAAAAAACACTATGGCCGCTTGCCAAACTCAACGGTCTGCTGCGTCCAGCGCCGCGCCTGCTCGCTTAACGTAAAGCCAAGGCCATGACGGTCGGAGACGTACATCCGGCCATCCCGCAGCTCAAGCTGCTCGTTAAACAGCGGGTTCAGCCACTCAAAGTGCTCTAGCCACGGCTCCAGCGGGTAGGCCGCCGCGAGGTGGAGATGGACCTCCATCGCGAAGTGCGGAGCCAGCTTGCGCCCGTGCTTCGCTGCCAGATCCATAATCTTCAGGAACGGCGAGATGCCGCCAACCCGTGGCGCATCGGGCTGGACGAAATCGCTGGCGTTGCCGAGGATCAGCTGTTCATGCTCGCGGAAGCTGGTCAGCATCTCGCCAGTCGCAATGGGCGTATCCAGCGCGGCGGCAAGCTGGGCGTGGCCCTCGACGTCATAGGCATCGAGCGGCTCTTCGATCCAGATCAGGTTGAACTGCTCCATTTTACGTCCCATGCGGATGGCGGTTTCGCGATCCCACTGTTGGTTAGCATCCACCATCAGCGGGAAATCGTCTCCCAGCGCCTCGCGTACGGCAGTGAGGCGACGGAGATCCTCGGCTGTATTGGGCTGGCCGACCTTCAGCTTAATGCCGCCAATGCCGTTCTCTCTGGATATGGTCACGTTTTTCAGCACCTGATCCAGCGGGGTGTGCAGGAAGCCGCCGGAGGTGTTGTAGCACTTCACCGAGTCGCGATGGGAGCCAAGCAGCTTCGCCAGCGGCAGGCCCGCGCGTTTGGCTTTCATATCCCACAGGGCGATATCGAAAGGGGAGATGGCCTGCACCGCCATGCCGCTGCGGCCGACAGATGCTCCCGCCCACAGCAGCTTGCTGTAGATCTTATCGATATCGTTAGGATCTTCACCCAGCAGGTTATCGGCAATCTCTTTGGCATGGGCGTAGATCCCCTGGCCGCCGGCGCGCTTGGAGTAGCTAAAGCCCACGCCTTCGAAACCGTCGTGGGAGCGGATCTCCGCCACGATAATCGCCACTTCGGTCAGCGGCTTTTGTCGACCGGTAAGCACTTTGGCATCGCTCACCGGCGTCGCCAGCGGCAGGAAGGCAAGGGAGAGCTTCACCCACTCAATACGATCGCCGGTTTCCGCTGCCGTTTTGACACCTTCTGCTTTGGCATAGGTGACTGAATCAGAATTTGCGCCAGAGGTCATCGCACTCTCCATAGGTTATAAAATGTTTGCGCTAACATTTATAGTGCAACCATCAGGCCGCTGCTAGAGGGGAGTGGATAATTTGTACAGTCGATCACAGTTTCTGCCCGCCTGGGACACAATAGCGTGTGGATTAAGCGCGCCGCTTGATGAATAATGGCAGAAATGCTTTTTAGAACAGGTTGATACTGCGTGACCACGCCTAAGATCTCTCGCCCGCAGCCGCCCCGGGCCCCCACCCTGGATGACGTTGCCCGCGTCGCCGGCTTGTCGTCAATGACCGTCAGCCGGGCAATTAACACGCCAGAGCGGGTACGGCCTGAAACAGTTGAGCGGGTAATGAGTGCCGTTAAGGCTACCGGCTATATTCCCAATGCGCTGGCAGGGGGGCTGGCTACCCGACGCAGCAAACTGGTTGCCGTTGTGGTACCGCAGATCAATAACAGCATGTTCGTCGACACTATTCAGTCCCTTAACGATGCGCTGGCGGCGCGGGGCTACCATATGCTGCTCTGCATGTCGGGCTACACGCCGCAGACCGAAGCCGAACTGGTAGCAGCGCTGCTGTCGCGCCGTCCGGACGGAATGGTATTAACCGGTATTCACCACTCGGCGGAGCTGAAAAAGATCGTGCTTAACGCCAGCGTGCCGGTGGTGGAGATATGGGATTCAACCCCAACGCCGCTCGATATGCTGGTGGGTTTCTCCCATGAAAAAGTGGGCCAGGCGCTGGGGCACTTTTTACAGCGCAAAGGTTACACCCGTCCAGGGCTGATCTGGGCTGAAGATCGCCGCGCCCAGCAGCGTAAGGCAGGGTTATGTGAAGCGCTAACATTGTACGGTTTTCCTGCGCCGTTACAGGTTGATGTGCCGCTTCCCGCCAGGCTAGCGCTGGGCCGGGAAGGGCTAGGGGCATTGCTAACGCAGGGAGAGTGTGACGTGGTGGTGTGCAGCTCCGATACCCTTGCTCAGGGAGCGATTATGGAGGCCGAAAGTCGGGGACTGCGGGTGCCGCAGGATCTGGCCGTCGTCGGTTTCGGCGATCTCGATTTTGCCGCTTCCAATCGACCCGCTATTACCACCGTTAGCGTCGACCGTCACGAGATAGGCCTGCGCGCCGCGACGCTGCTTGCCGATCGCATCGAGGGCATTGAGCCTGATAATGTTATTCTGGACGTTGGCTTTACGCTTATTGAACGCGAGTCGGCTTAAACAGATTACAGGAGGGTAAGTGATAACGTTTCGATCCCCATCCCGGCATGAATTTCAGGCCTTTGTTGACTATTTTATCCCGGATTATGCTGCCGAGATTGTCAGTAACTATCTGCTCTCTGAGGAAGATGCCCTTGCGCAGGCGCGTCGCGAGCTGGAAGCCAGTTTCCCCGACGGCGAGAAGAGTGCGGGGCAGATACTACTGTGTATTGTTCTTAACGACGCTGAGAAAGAAAATCATATTGGCTACCTCTGGTACAAGCCGGATCCGCAGCTGCATTCAGCCTTTATCAATGACTTCTATCTTTTCCCCGCGTTCCGGGGAAAAGGTTTTGGCAGCGCGGCCATGAAGCAGCTTGAACTGCGCCTGGTGGAAGAGGGCTGTAAGCAGATTAAACTGCGGGTGGCTGCTGGAAATCCGCAGGCCAGACGAGTCTATGAGAATAACGGTTTTAACGTAACCGGCATCAATATGAATAAAGTACTGGGCTAACAACCCGGACAGACGCTAAATAAACGAGGAGTTTGCTATGCCGCATATCGATATTAAATGTTTCCCCCGCGATCTGAGCGAAGAGCAGAAAACGGCGCTGGCGGACGATATTACCGCTGCAATTGTCCGTCATCTCAACAGCAAAGACGATTCTGTGAGCGTTGCCCTGAGCCAGGTTCAGCCTGAGGACTGGAAAGCCCAGGTGTGGGACACAGAGATCGCTCCGCAGATGGAAAAACTGATCAAAAAGCCGGGCTACAGCATGTAGTTTGTGCCTCCTGCCCTTCGGGGCAGGGTAAGCATGGGGTGCTGTTGTTTTCCCGCCTAGATTAAATATTATACTTGATGCCGCCCTCCCGGGTACGCCAGATCGTCATCAGTATATTCTTATCAATGCAGTTACTGGGAGGTTCAACATTGGGAAAACAGAGCCGATCTTCTTTACCTTCCTCTTGATACCCTTCACCAAAGGCGTATATCGTTATGAGAAACGGACCTTGAGCGCCAGTAGGAATATGATACTTACTTCTAATTTGATCCTGATTATGCTGCCACCAGTCAATTTTTTTCGCATCTGTGAAGGGCAGAGAATCTACGATAATCCGTGCAGTGCTACCGTCATAATAACCGTTTACTACTGTAACCTTTTGATCGCTAAAAAAATAATAGGAGATGCAACCTAGCATTATCGTCAGAACAGCAATAGTCAGCGCACGCATCAGCGATTCCTGTTTATCTTATTTAAGTTCGGGTTTAATAACTCCATCACCAGAGATAACATAACTTGAGTCTGAGAAAGTAAACCTCTCTAATCCCTCTCTGGTTCGGCTTATAGTCATTAAGATATCTTTGTCGATGCAGTTAGTTTCCGTATCCATGTCATCAAAGCATAGCCGATCTTTCTTTCCTTCTTTTTTATAGCCATCGCCAAATTTATATATTGTTATATAGTCAGGGCCGCCATTTTTGAATGATGCTATACGGTATTTACCCTCAATTTCTTTTCGATTACCCACCCACCACTCTATACGAGACATCTCAGTTAAAGGTAGTCGATCAACAAGTATTGCTGCCGTGTATTTATTTTGGTGAATAGCTATAATATTTACGGCGCTATTTTCATGCCAAAGATAAAAACCTACTAATACAATGCTGATAAGGGACAGGAATATGATTTTTTTCATTGTCTAAAACCTTCTGCGTAGATAAATATTATATCTTGATTATCAATATTTGCAATGGAAAATCCTTAATGGGAGCCTACTGCAAGGGCTGATTTTTCGTTGCTCTGATAACTTACAAATAAGTATAATTTTCGGGTGCGCTTCATGTATACTTGTTGTAAAATATGGAGATTCTTAGCGCGCAGGGGGAAGAGGTTATGAAGGTCAGTGAAGAGGCGCTTTTAAGGGCAGGGTTTACCCATGCAGAACTACAAAAAATTAAAAATAATATTGAAATTTATGGTGGCACACTTGAAGAAGCTATTCATGACTTGAGAAATAGATTTAGAGTTCTTTTATGGATTATTTCAGGGTGCTTTTGCATTTTTCTTTTCCTTTTTTTATTCTCCTCAGAGCCAATGATTGTTGGTGGCGGTTTTTCTCTATTGATAACAATAGCTATAGTTACTTTTATTCAGCCACCAATCCTGGCGTATAAATCTTGGCGTTACTGGCTCCAGAATTAAAAACTAGTGTTACTGCTGTCGACATCAAGTAAATCAAATATGACTTTTGCCTTTACACCATACCCTATTATTTTCATTGTTAATTTTGGGCGGCTTATTGTGTCTATCTCTCTATAGTAATCCATGGGTAACCATCTAAATAGCCTCCATGCTGCGGGTTTCGTTGACAAACCCCAAATGCTATAAATATTTGCGGTTAATGTAATTGTGTTATAAAAAGCAAGTCCAGACTCAGGTTTAAATCCCATGAATTTAGCGGCTACAATTGTACCATCAGCAAATATACCCTCTGTTTTTTGTTGCTCTCCATATAAACGAGGAATAATTTCTTTTGATAGTCCATTAACACCATCTATAACAAGAATGGCACCTGACAATACACCAAGAGGAGTCATGGTCGATATCATTAGCGCGCCACCTACAATAGCAAATCCAGAAATAATAACCTGTACAGCAGAAATGACATAACCCACTACTTTATTATTTTCCCTGACAAACTCTACTTTTGCATAAAGTTTTGCTGTCTTAATACGCAGCATTTTATCTTGTAGTTGAAGGTTCTCATTTTCTGCTCGGAGATTTTTAATGCAAACCATGCACTCTGCATCTGATTTCGCACGGCGAGCCGCTGCAAATTGTAGTTCAATAAAATCTTTTATTTCCTGGACGAACTTTAGCCGGGTTAAACCATCTTTAAGATGGAAAGAGGACAACGTATTGGCTGTATTAATTAGCTTTCTGGCTTCGAGGTTAACCATTGTTTCCGCCCAGTTCCTGTTTCTCCCTGAACGTATCATGTTAAGTAAAGCTGCATCCATTTCCGTGCCCTATATATTAAATTGACAGAAAAACATCATACAACTCTGATGAACTTGCGCAATAGTTCACCATTTAACAGCAACCTGTAATCTTCACTGCGTTCATTTAATGAAAGGGGGCGTTTGTGAGCCTGATTCGTCTTTAAGAAGGCTAAACCTTAAAAATGTAAAAAAATGCAAGAATATAATTCATTGGTGAAAGATTCAGACATGAGGTACGTAAATTAACCCGTAATGAAAAGAGATTAGCATAAAGCCGGACTACAAAACGTTGCCTTATCTCCCCACCGCTAACGGCAGGGAGCACTTCTCTACTTATCGTTAACGCTCATCTGCCTGCCGCTGGTGACAAAGGTTCCGCCGCCCAGGTGGTGCAGGGTATTGAGTTTGTCATCATCAAACTGCCAGCGTCCGTTAATAAATGCGCGTTCGTCGGCCGCAGCGGCGACTACCTCGCCAAACAGGGTATCGTATTTCTCCTGCGCGGCGGTGGCCGGCAGCAGACGACACTCCATCCATGCCAGGCAGCGCTCCTCAACCACCGGCAGGCCTAACACCGGACCTGAGATAGCTGGGATACCGTAACAGTTAAATTTATCTTCATCCCGCCCGGTGACGCTCCCTACCGCATAGGTCCAGTTTTTGGCCGCAACGCCGGGAACCACGATGCCAAACATGCCGCTGCGCTCAATCAGCTCTCGCGACCAGGCGCTCTTATCGATCACGATGGCAATACGCGGCGGGGAGAACTCCACCGGCATCGACCACGCAGCCGCCATAATGTTGCGGCGATCGATCTGGTCGTCCCGACTGGTGATCAGGACGGTTGGGCCGTGGTTTAGCAGACGGCTGGCGTGCTCCAGCGCAACGGGGCGGAAATAGCGCATTGTGACTCCTTCTAGTGACCTTGCTGCATTAAAGGCTGCATGACGGATTAAATCAAGCCGCAATAAATGCGTCATCTCGATGTAACAAAGCCTGCCTATAGTCGCCAGCAACTAAGTCCCAAAGAGGATAACAATATGTTTGCTCCCCTGTCTTTTGTACAGGTGAGTGCGGCCCGTCTGCATTTGGCGACGGGGCGTTGTCGGCTTCCTGTAGCAGGAGGGCGATAATGCACGCACTGACCCGTATTCGTCTCGAAGGTGTTTCGTACGCTTTTGCCGACCATACCGTTCTTCATCAGATCGATCTGCATATTGAACCCGGCAGCATCGTGGCCCTGCTCGGACCCTCTGGCTGCGGAAAAAGCACGCTTTTACGCCTGCTGGCCGGGCTGACGCACCCTGCGGAAGGGGAGATCTGGTTCGGTGAACGACAGGTCGCAAAGGCAGGCTGGGCGCTGCCGCCAGAGGCTCGCGATATCGGCATGGTCTTTCAGGACTATGCGCTGTGGCCACATATGTCCGTGGCGCAGAACGTCGCCTTTCCCCTCAAAATGCGTAACCTGCCGCGTGCCGAACGTGATCTCCGCGTCGCCGAAGCCCTGGCAAGGGTAGGGCTGTCGGACTTTGCCGAACGGAAACCGTCAGGGCTCTCCGGCGGACAGCAGCAGAGGGTGGCCCTCGCACGCGCCATCGTCGCCCAGCCTCGGGTTCTGCTCTTTGATGAGCCGCTCTCCAATCTCGACAGTGAGCTGCGAGAGTCGCTGAGCCTGGAGATGTCACGGATCCTGCGCCAGTCCGGAACCACTGCGGTCTACGTTACCCACGATCGCCGGGAAGCAGAGTTGATTGCCGACCGTATTGTGCATCTCTCCGCCGGTCGCGTGGCGGCATCTGATTTAATTACGAATACTTTAGTTACAACATACAATGGAGCATTATCATAAAAGCAGTGTCGTCTGTAATAAAAGGAGTTGCATTAACTATGGCATTGTCTGCTATCAGCGTCTCAAGCGCGCAGGCGCTGACTGTCTATACCGCAGGTCCTGGGTCGCTGGCTAAAGGCCTCGCGGCAGGCTATGAGAAGAAAACCGGCGTCAAGGTCAACATCTTTCAGGCTACGACCGGGAAGGTAATGGCGCGCCTGGAGGCCGAGCAGGCTAATCCACAGGCCGATATTCTTATCTCTGCGTCATGGGATACGGCGGAAGATCTGCACAATCGTGGTTGGCTGCTGCCGTATCAGAGCCAGAATGCAGAAAAGGTGCCTGCTAACCTCAAAACCAGCGACTATGTTGCTCAGGGTATTTCGGCATTGGGTATCGTCTGGAATAGCAAAAGCGGTACGCCTGAGCCAAAAGAGTGGCAGGATCTCACCGCCACAGACTTTAAAGATAAAATCACCACGCCTGACCCGGCGCTCTCTGGTGCATCTCTCGATCTGCTGATTGGCCTGCAAAACGGCATGGGTGATGCGGCGTGGAAACTGTTTGAGCAGCTGAAGCAGAACGGTATGGTGGTCAGCGGCCCTAACGCCCAGGCGGTAACGCCGGTCATGCAGGGGGCGAAAGCCGCCGTGTTTGGTGCGGTGGACTATGTCTCTTACGGCAATATCGCCCAGGGTGAGTCGCTGAAGGTGATCTTCCCGGCGAGCGGGACGGTGATTGCCCCACGCCCGATGATGATCCTGAAAACCACGCAGCATGCTGACGATGCTAAAGCTTTTGTTGACTATGTGCTCTCGCCAGAAGGGCAGGCGTTGGTCGCCGATGCCTGGCTGATGCCGGCCCGCACTGACGTTACCGCTAAGCGCCCTCTGCTAAACGACCTAAAAATCCTGCCGACCACCAACGACGGCAACAGCGAGCGCAGCGATGTGTTGAAACGCTTTAATACCCTTTTCGCGCAGTAATCACCCGGCGGGGGCAACCCCGCTTTCAGGATAGCCGTTGTGAAACAGAGATTAATTACCCTCACTACCGTGGCGCTGCTGGCGATCCTGGTCGCGCTGCCGTTGCTATTTATTATTCTACAGGCCATTTTTCCGCAGTTTAGCGCCGGCTCGTTGAGCGGGGCGTTAACGGGGATTGCCCCGCAGTTTCAGGATCCGCAGCTGCCCGCTATGCTGGGGGGAACGCTATGGATTGCCGCAGGCGTCGCGCTGTTGAGCGCTCTGATTGGTCTGCCGCTCGGCGTAATGCGCGGATTATTCAATCTTCCCGTACCCAGGCTGTGGGATCTTATCTTTCTCATCCCGTTTCTGACCCCGCCCTATATTGCCGCGCTCTCCTGGATGCTGGTCTTACAGAGCAATGGTTATCTCGATCAGCTGACCGGTATCGACCTTAACAATCTGCTTTTCAGCCGCAGCGGCATTGTGCTGGTCATGACCCTGAATATTTTTCCGGTGGTCTATTTTGCCGTCTCACGCAGCCTGCTCGCTAGCGGACAGCGGCTGGCGCTGGTTGCGCGAGTACATGGCGCGACGGCGTGGCGGGCATTTTGGCATATCACGCTGCCCATGGTCGCGCCCGCCCTGGCAGCGGGGATGCTGTTAGCCCTTACCCTGGCCATTGAGGAGTATGGCGTTCCGGCGGCGCTGGGAACGCGCTCAGGGGTAGTGATGATGACGGTGGGTATCGAGAAGAAACTCGCCGACTGGCCAATTGATCTGCCCGGCGCGTCGCTGCTCTCGATGGTGCTGATTGTCATTGCCTTAACTGGATGGTGGTTACAGCGACGCCTGGTAGGGGATAAAGAGGTGACCAGCGTGACCGGCAAGCCAACGGAGAACATGGGGGCCACGCTGGGCATCGCCGTCGTTCCGGTGGTGACGGTAATGGCCTTAACCGGATTTTTGGCGGTTGGACTGCCGGGATTATCCATGGCGGTGACCGGTGTGATGTCGACGCTGTCAGGCGGACTGGCCTGGAATAACGTGACGCCTCAGCACTATTTAGCGCTCTTCTCCCAGCAGGGGGATGCGCTGTCGGCGTTGGGCACCAGCCTGTCGCTGGCGCTCGGCGCGTCGCTGATCACCGGTCTCCTTGGCCTGCTGATTTCGTGGCTGGTTGTGGTCAGGCAGATAAAAGGCCGCAGCGTGCTGGATGCCCTGTCGCTACTGCCTGCGGCGCTGCCGGGCATTGTCGTTGGTGTAGGGCTGATTCTGCTGTGGAACCGCACCTTCTGGCCGGTTTCGCCCTACAATACCTGGGCGATCCTGCTGCTGTCATACTGCTGCCTGCTGATGCCCTGGCCGGTGCGCTATATCACCAGCGCGCTACGCCAGCTGGGTGGCAATCTGGAGCCGGCCGCGCGGGTTCATGGTGCAAGTGCGCTTCAGGCGCTGCGCTTTATCGTCATGCCGCTGGTCTTTCCAGCTATGCTGGCCGCGATGCTAATGGTATTTGCTATCGCGTCCCGCGAGCTGGTCACCTCGCTGCTGCTCTCACCAGCCGGCACGCAAACCGTGGCGGTCTTTATCTGGCGGCAGTTTGAACAGGGATCGGTCGGGCAGGGAATGGCGATGGCGACCTTAACGCTGCTCACCGGGCTGCTTCTTATGCTTACCGCGCTGGCAATCATGCAGCGTAAGGGACGCGGCTGATAATAAATCACGCAAAAGCGTTCAAATTATCGCCAATCGCAAGGGTGACTATTGCGGAGGAAAGCATTGCCGTCTACGTTTATCGCGGTAAGTATTTTCTCTCGATACGTAGAGAGGCCAGTAACTTAAATTTAAAGGCATATTGATGCACAGCGCAACAACTGAAGACACGCTCAACACCTGGTTTGATCAGGGTAGTCATGCTTTTGAAGCCGAACGTACTCTTATTAGGGGACTCGCTCAGAATCTCAAAAGTAATCGTATTGAGGTGAACAATAAAAATATGATTCTGGCCCTTATCAGGCTGCTTGAAACAGAAGATGATGTAATCAAGCTCGATGTCTATCGCAACGCGCTTGAACTCATCGTCCAGAAAACACCAGACGATTTGTAATGTTATTTAAAACGCCCCGTATCGCTTAGTCAGGATACAGGCGTTGACTTATAAAGGTTTTACCAGACGGGCCCTAAGGTAGCGAATACAGCTTTCCAGAATGCTTAGCTGCTGCTTCTCTTTTACCATCACACTACGGGCGCGTAGTACCATCATAAGATTGTCCGCATTTACCGGCAGACGTGAATTCATCAGCCAGGTTGCCGCCTCACCAATGACCTCTTGAATATTTTCAAGTAAAACGTGTTCATCTTCGTTCAATTGCACTCTCAATGCAGAAGGGGGTTTGTCTTCCAGGCTAAGTCGCCAAGATCAAATTCACAGAGAGCATTTGGGGGAACATGCTTAAAGCAAGTCTGATTAGAAGGGTAAAACAGCAAAAAACCTGTTAACCGTACCGATTAAACAGGTATTACTGACTGAAGCTAATGTTTATAAACAATAGTAGGGTGACTAAGAACAGCGTCGCGTCTGTGGAGCTTTAAGGATCGGGAGGGGCTGGAACCGCTGTCGGGAAGCATTCTGAACTGATGTACCCCATTGATGGCCGTACGAAAAGCTTCACGTCTGCCATGGTCATTTTCATCATGGAGACTCTCCTGCAACTGACTGAGAAGGGCATCGAAAGAGACGTTGTCATCAGCCTCAAGAAGCGACATTACGGCTTCACCCATCACTTTATCTACCAGCCTTTCCTTATCATTTTTGCTCATTGAGCCTCACAGTATTTATTTGGCGCTGGACTTCATATCATTCTAGCAGTATGCCCGCTTATGCCAGAGATAGATAGGTATATTACGCGTTTCGCCCGTCAGAAATGATTATTACGCAGAATCAAACGCATTAAATCGCTGAGATGCGCCTGCATAAGGGGACTATTTTCAGCCTCGATGCGCGCAACCAGTTTCAAACAGATCGTTCTTCTGCTGATAATTTGACCAGCACGCAACAGAGCGATGACGATATCTCCCAGCGTCTCTTCTCGTGAAGGCATATCCTGCATGACTACACACACGCCCGTATTGATATCGTTACTCTGTGTCGCTTTTACATCGTTCTCGCACATGTTGCGTTTCCGGTACCCGTTTAATCACGCACTTGATGAGGGGCTTTATCTGTCCGCCTCAGCCCGTTTATTTTGTTGCCTAATAATATCGATAAGAAACGGTAAAAGAAAAGAAAACTGATATTTTTTTACCCTACTCATACAAGGGGTAAAATGTAAGCTGTTTATTAATATAGGATATATCAAGTTTGTGATTGAACATAAACCTTCCTTAAGTAGAACTCCACATCACTTTTTACAGCATAGGCTATGATTTTATTTACATACGGTCAGGAGAGGTAGCAACCCGAATACCGTTTTACACCCTTTCGTCACGTCTGCGTTTATTGAGGTATCTGCATGGAGTCCAGATCTTTTCTTAAAAGCTGGGGGGCCGAGTTCGTGGCCGCTGACACAGTGCGTTTTCGTGTGTGGGCGAGCGGTCAGGAGAGCATTACGCTCAGGCTTTCAGGCAAGGAATTTAAGATGAACCCGGCCGGGGAAGGCTGGTTCGAATTTTCCGCTACCGATATCTCCCCTGGTACGGAATATCACTACGTTCTGGCTGATGGTACCGCTCTGCCGGACCCGGCGTCCCGGGGGCAAAAGGCCGATGTCAATGGCCCTTCGCTGGTTATCAATCCAGAAAGCTATCGCTGGCAAAACACGCAGTGGCAAGGGCGTCCCTGGGAAGAGACCGTTTTCTATGAGCTGCATGTTGGCACCTTTACCCCAGAAGGGACCTTCCAGGCCGCCATTGAGAAGTTGCCTTACCTGGCGGATATAGGAATTACCGCTGTTGAGATCTTGCCCGTATCGCAGTTTGGTGGCAACCGGGGCTGGGGCTATGACGGCGTGCTGCTTTACGCGCCGCACTCCGCCTACGGTACGCCGGACGATTTCAAAGCCTTTGTCGATGCCGCGCACGGCTACGGCATCTCGGTGGTGCTCGACATTGTGCTGAATCATTTCGGCCCAGAGGGCAACTATTTGCCGCTGCTGTCGCCAGAGTTCTTCCACAAGGAGCGCATGACGCCCTGGGGGCCGGGCATTGCCTATGATGTCGATGCCACTCGTCGCTATATTGCCGAAGCGCCGCTCTACTGGCTGAAAGAGTTTAACCTCGACGGGTTACGCTTTGATGCCATCGATCAGATTGATGACAGCGCTGAGAAGCATATCCTGATGGAGATTGCCGAGCGCATTCGGGCTGAGATTACCGACCGACCTGCACACCTGACGACGGAAGATTGCCGGAACGTCATTTTCCTGCATCCGCGTGATGAAGAGGGTTCGACGCCGCTGTTCAGCGGCGAATGGAACGATGATTTCCACAATGCCGTACACGTTTTTGCTACTGGCGAAACCCACGCCTACTATGAAGATTTTGCCGACCAGCCGGAGAAATATGTCGCACGTGCGCTGGCAGAAGGGTTTGCCTATCAGGGAGAGGTGTCCCCGCACTCAGGAGAGGCTCGCGGCGTGGACAGCACCGGGCAGCCGCCGGTGGCGTTCGTGGACTTTCTGCAGAACCACGACCAGACCGGCAACCGTGCGCACGGTGAGAGACTGATCTCCCTGGCTGGCGTCGAGCGTACCAGGGTGCTGCTCGCCGCGCTGCTTCTGTCTCCGCATATCCCGCTGCTGTTTATGGGAGAGGAGTACGGAGAGAACAATCCATTCCTGTTCTTTACCGATTTCCATGGCGATCTCGCTAAAGCCGTACGTGAAGGGCGCGCGAAAGAGTTTGCCGGGCATAATGGCTACGACGGTGACAGCGTGCCCGATCCGAACGCCGAGAGCACCTTTATGCAGTCGAAGCTGGATTGGCACAAACTCGAAAGCCACGAAGGGCGCGCCTGGCTGGAGCTGACCCGAGCGCTGCTGCGTCTGCGCCAGCAGAAGATCGTGCCGCTGTTGGCTACCGCCGGGGGCAATTCTGGCCGGGTAGTTAAAACAGACGAAGGATTCCTTGCCGTGAGCTGGACATTCCCGCAGGGAACGCTCTCTCTGGCGTTGAATATTGGCGAGCGTCATCAGACGCTGCCGGAATTACCCGGCGAAACCGTTTTTGCCTGGCCGAATGCGGTAGATGAACTGCCGCAGAACTCCATTGTTGTTCGCCTTGCATCAGGAGAAGCAAAGTGAAGATCCCAACCGCGACTTACCGTATCCAATTTCGTAACGGCATGACCTTTGACCGCGCCGCTGCCCTTGTGCCTTATTTGCAGCAGCTGGGCATCAGCCACCTTTATGCCTCACCGATCTTTACCGCCACCGCCGACTCAACCCATGGCTATGACGTCACGGATGCCAACGAGATCGAGCCCGCCATTGGCGGCCGCGAGGGTTTTGACCGCATGGTAGCTGCCTTGAAAGAGGCCGGCCTTGGCCTGATTCTGGATATCGTTCCGAACCATATGGCGGCCTCGCTGGAGAACGCATGGTGGCGCGACGTCATTGAACACGGTGAACAGAGCCGCTATGCCCGCTATTTCGATATCGACTGGTCGCGTCGCCTGACCCTGCCGTTCCTCGGGGATACCTTTGAGGCCGAGCTGGAGAAGGGCGATATTCGTCTGCAGGCCGATCCTAAAACAGGTAAACCTGCCTTTGCCTACTTTGAGAGCTTCTATCCGCTTTGCCCGGAGAGCTATCAGGGGCGTGAAGATGAGGTGCTGAATCTCACGGATAAAGCCGAGCTTATTGCGCTACACGAGCAACAGCCTTATCGATTGATGACGTGGCGAGATGCGCCGCGCGATCTCTCCTATCGTCGCTTTTTTGAAATTACCGGCCTCGTTGGGGTTCGGGTTGAAGATGAAGCCGTCTTTGACGATAGCCACCGCCTGATCCTGGATCTGGTGCGCAGCGGGGCGGTAGATGGCCTGCGGGTTGACCATGTAGATGGCCTTGCCGATCCCAAAGGCTATCTGAGACGCCTGCGCCAGGAGGCCGGCGCTGACTGCTACCTGACCGTTGAGAAGATCCTCGGCAAAGGCGAGCATCTGCCGGACGACTGGCCAGTATCGGGCACTACCGGGTACGAATTTATTGCCGCGCTCTCGGACGCCCTGGTCGATGACGATCGGCTTGCCGCGCTGCGCAAAGCCTACGACAAGACCATGGAGAGGCAAGTGGATATGCGGGCCGAACTGCGTTCGGCCAAGCTGCTGATGGTTGACCGCAACTTCGAGGGTGAATTTACCACCTTGCTGAAGCTGGCGCTCGGCCTTGCGGAAGTGGAGGGGTTTGTAACAGAGCAAGCGACAATGCATGCCGCTTTACGCGAGCTGCTTGTTGCCTTCCCGGTCTATCGTACCTACGGAACACAAGAGGGCCTGCCGCCTGCAGATGCTGAGCTGCTGCATAAAATAGTGACCAAGGTTAAAGCCAGCGACAATGCACCGGATCCCGAGGCGCTCGACTTTATTACCCAAATTCTTGCGGGTTTGCTGTCGAGTGCGGCATCGGATAAAGCATCTCTGTTCCGCACCCGATTCCAACAGCTCACCGGCCCGCTGATGGCAAAATCCGTGGAGGATACGCTCTTCTTCCGCCAGAACATGGGCCTGGCGCTTAATGAGGTCGGTGCCGAGCCGTTGCCGCGCATGTTCTCTCTGGATCGTTTCCACGCTGAGATGAAAACCCGTCTGGAGAAGCAGCCTGATGCGCTTTCCAGCACCTCGACTCATGATACTAAACGCGGGGAAGACACGCGTGCGCGCCTCTATACACTGACGGAAGCCCCGTCGCGCTGGGCGGTATGCGTCGGTCGCTGGCGGGAAATTAACCAGCATAAAGTGGTCGAGCTTGAAGATGGTCCGGCACCGAAGCCCGCTGGGAAGTGGATGCTGTACCAGGCGCTGGCGGGCGTGTGGCCCGTGACGCTGCAGCCCAACGATGCGGCAGGGCTAAAGGCGCTGGAAGATCGCTTCCTGGACTTCGTTGAAAAGGCGTTACGGGAAGCGAAGCTGCGCACCGACTGGGTGGACAATAACGATCCGTTTGAGAAAGCGATGCTCGACTATGCTCGACACCTGCTTTCGCCGGACAATCAGGTCTTCTTACAGGATTTCGTAAGTTCGCTTCAGCCGTTTATTCGCGCCGGACTGGTTAACAGCTTGACCCAGACCGCTATCAAACTTACCGCGCCGGGTGTGCCGGATATCTACCAGGGCAGCGAGGCGCTTAACTTTAGCCTTGTCGATCCCGATAACCGTCGCGAGCCGGATTTCGCCACCCTGACCCAGCAGCTGCCTGAGGATGACCAACCCGTCATCGTTACCGAAGAGAGCTGGCAAAGCGGTTTCCTGAAGCAGCAGGTTATTGCCAAAACCCTGCGCCTGCGTCAGCAAAAACCTGCGCTGTTCCGCTATGGTGATTATCTGCCGCTGACGGTAACGGGCGAGCGAGCGGATCACGTTATCGCTTACGCCCGGGTCAGTACCCGGATCCGCGGCGGCGATGCGCTTATTGTTATCGCTCCGCGTCTGGCGCTGCGGCTGCCTGACGATGCGGAAACAGCATGGTTTACCGATACCACTATTGCGCTCCCTGAATCGCTGGCAGGCCGCCGCTACCGCAACATTCTCAGTGGAGAAACGTTCTCCCTGAATGAACAGATTGATTTAATGCAAATTATCGGCGATGTACCGCAAATCTTGCTGGCTGAATAAGTATTCACCTGAATTTTTGCCGCGCTCAATCGCGCCTGGTTGCCTACTGCCTAAAGGAATGTGCTCTTAGAAGCCCACATTCTATGGAGAAGAATGAATGACACACCATAATACATACCAAATTTTGCCGGGGGATTATCACCTTCTCGGCGCAAACTACGATGGCGAGGGTGTTAACTTTGCCCTTTTCTCGGCGCATGCAGAGCGCGTGGAGCTGTGCCTTTATGACCCGAGCGGCAAGCACGAGATCGGCCGCCTGGACCTGCCGGAGTATACCCACGAGATCTGGCACGGTTACGTGCCCGGCCTGCAACCGGGTGCACTGTATGGTTTCCGCGTGCACGGTCCCTTCGATCCGGAAAACGGTCATCGCTTTAACCCCAACAAGCTGGTTATCGATCCCTACGCCCGTGAGCTGGTAGGCGATGTGGAGTGGAACGAAGCGCATTTCGCTTACGACATGCTGCACGAGGATAAGGACCTGACCTTTGATGAACGCGACAGCGCGCCGTTTATGCCGAAATGCCGGGTCGTTAACCCCAATGAGTTTGACTGGCAGGACAATAACCGCCCGAACATTCCGTGGTCACAGGCAATTATCTATGAAACCCATGTGAAAGGGTTTACCCAGCTTAACTCGGCGCTGCCGCAGGCGCTGCGCGGTAACTTCGAGGGGATGGGCCACAAAGCGACCGTGGACTACATCAAAAACCTCGGCATTACGTCGGTGGAGCTGCTGCCGATTCACTGGTTCCCGGACGATCAGCATCTCCTGGATCGTGGGCTGAAAAACTTCTGGGGCTACAATACGCTTGGCTTCTTTGCGCCAGCCTCTCGCTACTTTGGGCCGAAAGGCATTCAGGGCTTCCGCGATATGGTGCGCGCATTCCATGACGCAGGTATCGAGGTGATCCTCGACGTGGTCTACAACCACACGGCGGAAGGTAACGAGCTGGGGCCAACGCTGTCGTTTAAGGGTATCGATAACTTCTCTTACTATCGCACCATGCCCGATCAGCACCGCTACTACATCAACGACACCGGTACAGGGAATACGGTAAACACCTCCCATCCGCGCGTGCTGCAGATGGTGATGGACTCTCTGCGCTACTGGGCAGAATCGATGCATATCGACGGCTTCCGCTTCGATCTGGGTACCATTCTGGGGCGTGAGCCGGAAGGCTTTGACCAGCGCGGTGGCTTCTTTGATGCCATCACGCAGGATCCGGTGCTCTCTAAACTCAAGCTGATTGGTGAACCCTGGGATATCGGGCCGGGTGGCTATCAGGTAGGTGGGTTCCCGCCGGGCTGGGCAGAGTGGAACGATAAGTATCGTGACACGGTACGTGAGTACTGGAAAGGCGACAACGTCGCCCAGGATTTTGCCTCCCGCCTGCTGGGCTCTGGCGATCTCTACGACATCCGTGGCCGTCGCCCCTGGTCGAGCGTTAACTTCATCACCGCCCACGACGGCTTCACGCTTAACGATCTGGTTTCGTATAACGAGAAGCACAACGAAGAGAACGGCGAGGATAACAACGACGGTCATAACGATAACCGCTCTTACAACTACGGGGCGGAAGGTCCTACCGACGAAGAGAACATTAACGCGGTCCGCGAGCGGCAGAAACGTAACTTCCTCGCCACGCTGTTCTTATCCCATGGTACGCCAATGCTACTGGCCGGGGACGAGTTTGGCCGTAGCCAAATGGGTAACAACAACGGCTACTGTCAGGACAGCGAGATCTCCTGGGTTCACTGGGACGATCTCCCGCCCTCCAGCGAAGCGCTGCGCGAGTTTACCCGCAAACTTATCAAGCTGCGTGCGGAGCAACCCTTGCTACGCCGCGAAAGCTGGCGCGATGGTCTGCTCATCGAGTGGTTCAACGCCGAAGGGGGGATCCAGCAGCCTGAGCACTGGCATGAGGGATCGGCCCTGGTGGTCTACATCAGCCGCCCGGATTTAATACCCGAAGAGGGGATCTGGCACGACGTGCTGATGCTGCTGAACCCGTTTGAAGAGAGCATGCCGTTCCGTATTCCGCAGCCAGGGGAGAGCGGTTGGGTTCTGGAGCTCACGACCTTTGATAAAGAGTCCCACGGTATCGTTATCGATAGTGAAACGGACTTTACTCTGGAAGGGCGCAGCATCGCGCTGTTCAGAAGGCCATAGGGTAAATAGCTAACAGCGCTTACTCAGGCGCGGATCGATAATAAACGGCTCTGCTTTCACACTCAGCAGAGCCGTTTTTGCGTCTGGATGTTCCGGGTTGAACAGGGCGTTCCACTCCCCGGTAATTAATGACGGAAATCGATCACCATACGACCGCGGATCTTGCCTTGCTCCATTTCATGGAAGATGGCGTTGATATCCTCCAGCGGGCGAGAGGCGACTTTCGGCACCACTTTGCCCTCGGCGGCGAACTGGAAGGCTTCGGTCAGATCCTGACGGGTGCCCACCAGCGAACCGACGACCTGAATACCGTCCAGCACCAGGCGCGGGATATCGAGACTCATGGACTCCGGCGGCAGGCCAACGGCAACCACGCGGCCACCGGCCCGCACCGCATCGACGGCGGAGTTGAATGCCGCTTTGGCGACAGCGGTGACCACCGCCGCATGTGCGCCGCCGGTTTTCTGCTGAATGATCTGCGCCGCGTCTTCGTTACGGGAGTTAATGGTCAGGTCAGCACCCATCTCTGACGCCAGGCTGAGCTGCTCATCATTGACGTCGATAGCGATCACTTTGGCGTTAAAGACGTTCTTCGCATACTGCATCGCCAGGTTGCCGAGGCCGCCAAGACCGTAGATTGCAATCCACTGGCCGGGTTTGATATGAGAGATCTTGATCGACTTATAGGTCGTTACGCCGGCGCAGGTAATACTGCTGGCGGCGGCGGGATCGAGACCATCAGGCACTTTCACCGCATAGTCTGCTACGACGATGCAGCCTTCAGCCATACCCCCATCAACGCTATAGCCCGCGTTTTTAACCTCACGACAGAGGGTTTCATTACCGCTGTTACAGTATTCGCAGTGTCCGCAGCCTTCATAGAACCAGGCTACGCTGGCGCGATCGCCTGGCTTCAGCGACGTGACGCCAGGCCCGACTTCCTCTACCACGCCAATGCCTTCATGGCCCAAAATGACGCCGGTTTTGTCACCGAAATCGCCATTCTTTACGTGAAGATCGGTATGGCAAACTCCACAGCACTCCATCTTTAACCGCGCCTCGCCATGGCGAAGCGGGCGTAAGGTCTTTTCGGTGATCTCTACTTGATGATCGTGAGTGACAACAGCTGCTTTCATTGTTATCTCCTGAAGGTATGCAGTTGATTAATGCATAACGTAACGCGTGAGAAGTGAACGAAATTACTCCTTAAGGATTAATGACTTCTGGAAAACTTGCAACCTCGCAGACACATCCTGCAAAGATTTATGAGAATAATTCGCAAATGACTCGTCAGCAAGCACGAGGGAGGGTGAGGGGATGTAGGCCCGGCAAGCGTAGCGCCGCCGGGCAACTGATTAAATAGAAGTGCGACGGTAGCTGCGGTACTCAGGCCGCCAGAAGTTGTCGTCGATCGCCTGCTGCAGCGCCTCGGCGGAGGTTTTCACCGCCACGCCCTCCTGCTGCGCCACCTGGCCCACGGCAAACGCGATAGCGCGGGAGACGTGCTGGATCTGATCGAGGCCCGGCAGCACCATGCCGTTATCATTTGTGCGCAGCGGGGAGTGCTCCGCCAGGGTTTCGCTTGCCGCCATCAGCATCTCGTCGGTGATACGCGACGCGCCAGCGGCGATAACGCCCAGCCCGACGCCCGGGAAGATATAGGCGTTGTTGCACTGGGCAATCGGGTAGACCTTATCTTTCCACTGCACCGGCGGGAACGGGCTACCGGTGGCTACCAGCGCGTTGCCGTCGGTCCAGGTAATGATATCCTGCGGCGTTGCCTCTACCCGGGACGTTGGGTTCGAAAGCGGCATGACGATTGGACGCGGGCAGTACTTATGCATCTCCCGGATAATCTCTTCCGTAAACAGGCCGGTCTGGCCCGAGACGCCAATCAGGATGTCCGGCTTGACGTTGCGCACCACGTCCAGCAGGGAGATAGCGTCGCCGCTGGTCTCCCAGTGATGAATATTCTCCTGCTTCTGCACCAGCTTGCTCTGGAACGGCAGCAGATTCGGCATCTGATCGGTCAGCAGGCCGAAGCGATCGACCATGTACACTTTTTGCCGCGCGGCGGCTTCGCTCAGCCCTTCGCGCTGGGTCTGAGCCACAATCTGCTCGGCGATACCGCACCCGGCAGAACCTGCGCCGAGGAATACAATTTTCTGGTTGCTGAGCTGGCTGCCTGCGGCATGGCTGGCGGCGATAAGCGTGCCCACCGTCACGGCCGCCGTGCCCTGAATATCGTCGTTAAACGAGCAGATCTCGTTGCGGTAGCGGTTGAGCAGCGGCATCGCGTTTTTCTGGGCAAAGTCTTCGAACTGCAGCAGCACGTCCGGCCAGCGCTGTTTCACGGCCTGGATAAACTCATCTACAAACTCATAGTATTCGTCGCCGCTGATACGCGGATGACGCCAGCCCATATAGAGGGGATCGTTAAGCAGCTGCTGATTGTTGGTCCCGACATCCAGCACCACCGGCAGAGTATACGCCGGGCTGATACCGCCGCAGGCGGTGTAGAGCGACAGCTTGCCGATGGGAATGCCCATGCCGCCGATGCCCTGATCGCCGAGACCGAGAATACGTTCACCGTCGGTGACGACGATCACTTTAATATTGTGCGCCGAGACGTTCTGCAGGATGTCATCCATCATGTGGCGGTTTTCGTAGGAGATAAATACGCCACGCGCGCGGCGATAGATCTCAGAGAAACGCTCGCAGGCAGCGCCGACCGTCGGGGTATAGATTACCGGCATCATCTCATCGAGATGGTTTTCTACCAGACGGTAGAAGAGGGTTTCGTTAGTGTCCTGAATGTTACGCAGATAGATGTGCTTATCGATATCCGTTTTGAACCCCTGATACTGCAACCAGGCGCGCTCGGCTTGCTCTTCAATGGTCTCTACCACTTCAGGCAGCAGGCCAAGCAGGTTAAAGTTGCGTCTCTCTTCCAGACTGAAGGCGCTGCCTTTATTCAGCAGAGGAAACTCCAGCAGCACGGGGCCAGCATAGGGGATGTACAGCGAACGGTTTTTCTTATACTTCAGCAACATCTCGAAAACTCCTGGGTAAACAAATCCCGGCGATGGCACGGTTACCTGCGTGCAAACGGGGTAGGTAGTACGGCGGGAGGAAGTATAAAGCATGCGTATTGCAATTACTTGTTACTTTGCTGAAACATATTCATAAATAAAAACGCCACCGGAGCGGTGGCGCAGGAACTGTTTTGGGTAACAATTTGTATAACAATAATGACATTACTGGGCGCGGCGATGACGCCCGTGGCGGTGTGTGACCACTTTTTCGCTGCCGTCGTCGCTACGCACGACCTTTCTCTGATTCGACAGCTTATAGTCCAGACCTAAAATATGACGTGCCTGACGATTCGTTCTCATGCTAACTCCTTAATTCTGTTAATAGTTTCAAGGACCAACCCGCAACGGCGAGCCGGGCAAAGCGTATCCCATAGCTGGGTTAGCATACCGCCGCCAGTGAACGAAAAATGTGCTGCACCGTTGAATTACGTCAATTCCCTCCGCCAAAAACCTGAACGGCGCGTTGCAGACGTGCGGCACGCGTGGAGAGGTCGCCGGCGGCGTCGGTCACCTGCTCAACCATGCTGGTATTGTTGTGGGTCATGACACCGATACGCGACACGGATTCGTTGATAAGCGACAGCGCCTGAGTCTGCTCTTGGGTAGCAGTACCCATCTCTTTAATCATCGTCGACATCTGGATCACGTTATCAATCATCGCCGTCAGGTGCGTCTCGGTGTTCTCCACCATCTTCACGCCGCTGCTGACGTTAGCGACGTTCTGCTCAATCAGGGTTTTGATCTCTTTCGCGGCGGAGGCGGAGTGCTGGGCCAGGTTACGCACCTCGGCGGCGACCACTGCAAAACCTCGGCCGGCCTCCCCGGCGCGCGCGGCTTCAACCGCAGCGTTAAGCGCCAGAATGTTGGTTTGAAACGCGATGCTGTCGATCACGCCGATAATATCCACGATCTGCCGGTTATCCCGGGAGACAGACTGCATCATGGTGATGGTTTGTTTCATGATATTACCGCTGTTCATCGCGTTGCGGCTGGTCTCATCTGCCCGCGTCATTGCTTCAGCGGCGGTTTCTGCCGTCTGCTTCACCGCGCTGGCAATCTCCTCCACCGCGGCCGCCGTTTGGTGCAGGTCCGCTGAGGTCTCTTCAGTACGCTGCTGTAGCGACTCCCCCTCTTCGGAGATGCGATGGCTGATTTTGCGGATCCCCACCAGTTGGGTAGTGACGTCCCCAACCAGAGAGTTAAGATTCAGCCCGGACTGATTCACAAGGCGCAGCAGCATGCCGATCTCATCGACGCGGTTAAATTGAAAATAATCGGCGCGCCGTCCGGATACCACTTTCTGCATTTGCGTTAAGATTAATTTTAACGGATGCGAAACCTGCGCCTGTAAGAAAAGTGCAATAAGTAAAAACAGCATCAGCGCTGTGGCGGATTGCACCGGCGCAGGGAGAGAAATAAAGGGCAGGGCAGCGATCAAAATCGCGGGAATAGCCAGCGCCAGATTAATTCTGCGGGAAATAGCCAGCCACTTAAAAAGAGAGAGAAAAGAGAGCACACCCCGGCGCACCAGTACGCCTTTATAGAAGCGATAGCCTTTTAATTTATTGCTGTTAATTTGCGCGTAGCATTTTTCACTCGCGTCTATCTCCTCCCGATGGGGAATATTTCTGACGGAAATGTAGCCGGTGAGTTTTTCCTGCTGATAAACCGGGGTAACGTTAGCGCGAACCCAGTAGTGATCGCCGTTGCAACGCCGGTTTTTCACCAGTCCCGTCCAGCTCTCTCCCTGCTGGATAGTAAACCACATATCGGCAAAGGCGGCGGGAGGCATGTCAGGATGGCGGATAATATTGTGCGGCTCGCCAACCAGATCCCCCTCATCAAACCCGCTGGCAGCAATAAAGGCGGAGTTAGCGTAGGAAATATGGCTCTGCGTATCGGTTGTCGACATAAGCGTCGTGCCGTCGTTAAGTAAATACTCTTTCTGTGTAACGGGAGTGTTACGCTTCATCAATATCCCCACAATCAAGCGTCTGGCAATAAATAAATAGGAATTGTATTTTTCTTATAGCCCGCGCATTTTCCACGATCAATGCAATAACGGAAAGTAGCTTCAGGAAATATTTTTTTAGCCATACTGAAATATGCCTTTGGCATAAGTTATAAAAATGAAAATAGAACAAGTGGACGTTGTTAATACCTTAGTGCCCGGCAAAACCTTAAGGCAAATAGAGAGGGTATCGTGCTATATCGCGAAAATAATCTACCCTTTACACGTACCGTTAATCGCCGGACAGGCCCAGGAGATGGACATGCATACCCCCACCGCGTCAGGACGTTCGAGCTTTGCCGTAGCGCTGTATGAGCTACTTAACCCCATTCCACTCGGTTTTTTTACCGCCGCCTGGATCTTTGACATTCTCTATATCAAAAGCATGCAGATTATGTGGACCGATGCCGCCAGCTGGCTGATCGTTATCGGGCTGGTGATTGCCATTATTCCACGCCTGATTAACCTGGTGCAGGTCTGGGTAGGGCGTCGCTATACCTTCGGATCCCCCGTAAAGCTGCACTTCTGGCTTAACCTGCTCGCCATTCTGCTGGCGATCGTCAATGCCTTCATCCATAGCCGCGACGCCTGGGCCGTGGTCCCGCTGGGTGCGATCCTGTCGACGTTAGTGGTGATCCTGCTGCTGCTGGCAAATGTTCAACTCGCGCTGCGTCAGCGTAACGCTTAAGGAGAGCTGGTATGAAAAAACATAACCGAGCGTTACTCAGCGTGGCGATTGTCGCCCTACTGAGCGCCTGTGATAACGGCGCAACTGTCGATCCGCAAAAGCAAATGGGCCCCAACCCAGAGCTGCCGCAGGCGCAAAACTTCCTGCTGCCGCCGATGCAGGTCCCGGAAGGGGTGGCGTGGAAAGAGGGCGAGAAGCCCACCGTGCCCGCCGGGCTACAGATTGAAAAAATTGCTGATGGTCTGAAGCATCCGCGTCAGATCTACGTTTTACCGAATAATGATGTGCTGGTGGCTGAGTCAAACAGCACGCCGAAACCTACCACGCGACCCAAGCAGCTGATTATGGGCCTGGTGCAGAGCGCCTCCGGCAAGGCAGGAAAAGGCGGGGACACTATTACCCTGCTGCGCAACGTTAACGGTAAATGGGAGAAGCATACCTTTATTGAAAACCTGCACTCGCCGTTTGGCATTCAGCTGATCGGCAATACGCTGTGGGTGGCCAATGCCGACAGCCTGGTGAAGTTCCCCTATGAAACAGGGCAAACCTCCATCAGCGCCCCTGCTCAGGAGGTCACCGAGCTGCCCGGCGGCCCGATCAACCACCACTGGACTAAATCCCTGCTGGCCAGCCCGGACGGCAGCAAGCTGTACGTGGGCGTGGGATCGAACAGTAATATTACTGAAAACGGCATCGGGGCGGAGTATCGCCGGGCAGCTATTCTCGAAGTTGACGCTGCCAGCGGGGCGAGCCGCATTTACGCCAGCGGCCTGCGTAATCCCACTGGATTAGGATGGGAGCCGCAGAGCGGCAAGCTGTGGGCTATCGTCAACGAACGGGATGAGATCGGCTCCGATCTGGTGCCGGACTACATGACGTCGGTGCAGGAGAACGGTTTCTACGGCTGGCCCTACAGCTACTTTGGTCAGCACGTTGATGAGCGTGCCCAGCCCCAGCGTCCGGATCTGGTGGAGAAGGCTATCAAGCCCGACTACGCCATTAGCTCGCACGTCGCACCGCTCGGCCTGCTGTTCTATACCGGGGACAATATGCCGCAGTATCGCGGTGGCGCGTTCGTCAGCGAACACGGCAGCTGGAACCGTAAGCCGCTCAACGGCTACCAGGTGATGTGGGTGAAGTTTGAGAACGGTCAGCCGGTGGGGTTGCCGCAGCCGGTGGTCACGGGCTTCTTAACTGACGATCAGAAACAGGTCCGCGGCCTGCCGGTCGGGTTGGGGATGGATGCCCAGGGCGGGCTGATTATCGCTGATGATGCCGGCGATGCCGTCTGGCGGGTCAGCGCTGCCCAGTAGAGGAAAAGCAAAAAGGCTGCCAGCGGGCAGCCTTTTTTAACGCTTGCGCTTAGCTACCGAGTCCCTGACGATCAGCGAGCCTTCGTGCAGCGACTGTGGGGCGCTGTCAACGTTGCTATCTGGCGCGAGCAGAATGCGCACCGCATCGCGGATCATCTCATCCATCGGAATATGGACGGTGGTCAAGGTCGGGGTAAAGTAACGGCCAATGATGGAGTCATCGAACCCGGCAACGGAGATATCGTCTGGCACTCGCAGTCCGTGGTCGATCATCGCCTTAGTGACGCCGATGGCCATGTCATCGTTGGCGGCCAGAACACAGCTCATCGGTCGCGCTTTTTTCAGCAGGACGCAGCCCGCCTCATAGCCGCTTTCGGTGCTCCAGCTGCCGCGCACGATAAGCGATTCATCAGGCGTCAGACCCGCAGCGTTAAACGCATCGCGGTAGCCAGCAAGACGACTGTCACCCGTGGGTGACCCTTCGCCGCCAGCGACAAACGCAATATCGCGGTGGCCCTGGGCAAGCAGATATTTCACCATGCGCATGCTGCCCTGGTAGTGATCGACAAACACCGAGCTGCTGCGGTTGCGCTTTAGCTCGCGGTTGATGACCACGATAGGCACGCTGCTCTCATCAATAATGTCATCCAGCTCATCCACGCTGAGATACTTGGGATAGATCATGATCGCCTCGCAGCGCAGCTGCACCAGGAAGTTGATAGCGTTGCGCTCATCCTCCCGGCTGTGCTTGCCGTCGGCCAGCACCAGCTGACGCTGCAGATCTTCGCTGCACGTCGCCGCCTGGTAGATCATGGCAGAGAAGAACGGCCCGTTATACAGGCCGTTAGTGATCACCAGTCCTACCGAGTTGGAGCGGCTGGTCGCCAGGGTGCGCGCCAGCAGGTTAGGGCGATATCCCGTCTCTTCGATGGCTTTGAAGATCCGCGCCTTTACCTCTTCGCTGACCACTACTTTGCCGTTTAGCGCACGGGAGACCGTGGCTTTTGAAACGCCCGCTCGCCTCGCGACATCCAGTATCGTGACCATAACACTCCCCAGTTAGTTAACAGCGTATCAGGAGACGGTCATCAACGGCATCTCCTGACGAATAGTGCCCCCGGACTGGAGCTTCGTCAGTTGAAACTCATCGCTGTTGATCACCAGCACCGGCGTGGTCAGATCGTACCCGGCACGCTCGATGGCCTCTTTATCAAACTCCAGCAGCGGCGTACCGGCTTTAACAACGTCGCCCTCCTTCACCAGCGGACGGAAGTGCTCGCCTTGTAGATTTACGGTATTTAACCCAACGTGGATCAGCAGCTCAGCGCCGTTATCGCAGGCCAGGCCAATAGCATGGCGTGATTCGATCACCGTCTCCACCCGGGCATCGCAGGGCGCTACCACTTTACCTTCGTGGGGACGAATAGCAACGCCGTCGCCCAACACCTTTTGCGAGAAGGCTTCGTCAGCCACCGCTTCCAGGGCAATCACCTCGCCACTGAGCGGGCTGTTCAGCGCCAGGCTGGTCTTCGCCGCTGCGGTTGAGGTGGTGCCGATCGGGGCGGTCTCCGGCGCGTCGGTGAGCGTCTCTTCCGCCACCGGATCGTCAAAACCAACAAACTGCACCAGTATAATAGTCAGGACGATAGCCGTTGCGCTACCGGCAAGTTCACCGATAAAGGACATCGGCGCATCCGGGCTGATGGCGTTGACCAGGGTAAAGAGGCCCGGCAGCGCCGCATAGGCGTAATAAAGAGAGCCAAACAGGCTTGCGACCACCGCACCCACCGCACCGCCAATGCAGCCGCAGATAAAGGGCTTTTTAAAGCGCAGCGTCACACCGTAGATTGCCGGTTCGGTAATGCCGAAGATGGCCGTGACGCCCGCCGACAGGGAGGTGGTTTTCAGCTCGCGGTTGCGGCTTTTCAGGAAGACACCAAATACGGCGGCCATCTGGCCGATGACGGCAATGGTTTGATAGGCCTGGAAGGAGTCATACCCCTGGGTATCGAAGTTGGCCATGATCACTGGGGTGATGCCCCAGTGGACGCCGAAAATAACAATAATCTGCCAGATACCGCCGATGAGCGCAGCGGCGACCGCAGGCGCGGCGGCAAAAAGAGCATTGTAGCCGCTGGCGATGCCCATTGCGGCCCAGGTGGTAATCGGCCCGATGACAATCAGCGTCAGCGGAACAATGATCACAAAGCAGATCAGCGGGGTGAACAGGGCGCTGACCACGTCCGGCAGCGCCTTCTCGACACGCTTCTCAAGCCAGGAGAGCGCCCAGACCAGGAACAGCGGCGGCAGTACCGACGAGGTATAGACCGTTTTCGCCAGCGGAATAAACAGGAAGGTAATCGTCTCCCCGGTAGCAATGCGGCCCGCCATGGCCGACCACTCGGGGTTAATCAGTGCGCAGCAGCAGAGCACGGCGATAAACGGGTTACATTTGAAGTGGCGCGCGGCGGTGATCGCGATAAACACCGGCAGGAAGGCAAACGGCGTCCACGACATAAAGTTGAGGATCGCATAGGTGCCGGTGGTTTTAATGTCAGCATCGATCAGGCCGGCAACAATCAGCAGCCCCTGTAAAATCCCGGCGGCGGCAAGGATGTAGACAATCGGCGCAAACACCGCCGACATGGTGGCGATTACTGCATCCAGCCAGCGGGTTTTCGGTTTATTGCCCGTTCCAGCGTGGTCCTCGCCGATCAGTGCGGAGAGGGCATTAAACACGTCGGCAACGTGGGTGCCGATAACAACCTGGAACTGACCGCCGCTCTCTACAACGGCGATAACGCCAGGCAGGTTTTGGATGCGGCTTTTTGCCTGGGCAGGGGTATCGTTCAAAACCAGGCGTAAACGGGTGGCGCAGCGGGTAAAGCTGCTGATGTTTGCTTCCCCGCCGACCTCCTGAAGGATGTCACTGGCTAACTTATTGTAATCCCTAATAATGGCCATTCTGATGTACCTTTTTTATGGGTTATGAGTGTGTGACTTATATTTGAAACCGGTTTCATGCTAGCAGTGAAGCGCTCCCTTGCAACCGGTTTCATGGCTAAAATGTGGGCTGAATCACAGAGGTAAATGATGCCGATGGTCATAAGATTTTCGTATCGCGCGTGACATCTGTGAGAGTAAAGTGGATAGCTGTCTATCCTCCAACGGTCGGAACATGGGCAATGTGGGTATTGGGTCTGCTGGCAGGAGCAGCCATTGGCTATATGTTGATTAATCCACAACACATTCAGCCGGGCAATGAACCCCGAAGTCTGCAACGCCCAGGGGATTACACCGTCTTACCCATGATGATGATCGCTTTTTTAACCAAGTATGCCTTTGGCGTGCTCACTGCCATTTCGCCTACTGCGATGGCGCAGCCGGGACTCAGCGGGTTGGCGATTGTCTCTGGCGGCGTGTTCGCAGGGACGTTTATGGGGAAATTTATTCACTATGTCCGCTGCTATGCCGCTTTCAAGCAAAACTAATCATCATGCCGAACGGGAAATTCACACCTGTGTGATTTCGCTTGCCGGCAATCCTGACACCAATGAACAGATAAAAAAAGTTGAGCACTTTTGCGGCTTATATAACGCCATGAATCAGGAAGAGAAGAAGAGGGCTATCTATCAACACCTGACCGGCCATCTTCCGCCTGTTTCTGTGAATGAGGCAAAGGCATTAGCCCTGAGCGAGCGCCCCTTGACCGGAAGAGCGCTCGGCGAGGTTGCTCAACGGCAGAATGGTGAGATTGCCGCGTACCGCGCTGCCGTTAACGCCTGGTTTGCCGATTGCGATAATAATTGGGAGCATATTATTCCGCAGGAGACGCTGGTGCTTCACTACCGTGGGCAGAACGAACATGCAGCCCGGTTTGTTGCAAAAGTTAACGGCGTCGTCACCCATACCGCGTTGACCTACTTTGAGAATCAGCGTCGCCACCAGCGTCATACCGGCACCCGCTGGCTCATTATCGATAAGAAAAACCATAGGCACGCGCTCACCCTGCCTGTCGCTGCCAACGTTCATTTCCACGACTCTCTGAATTTTTATTATCAACATCAGGATGGCAATGAGCGCATCTATAACTTCATGGGCCAGCCGCTAATGAAGGTCAACTGCAGCCCGGAGACCTCCCTTGCAGCCATTCTCAGCCATGAAGTTGATCGCAAAGAGTATGAAAAATTGCAGTCAACTTTACTTCGAGAGCAGGGTGATGCGGGTTCGGCTATCGCGCTCAACCAGCGCTGCTATGCTGCCGATGCGCTGTGGCAGCAGGAGCGGCTGAATGGCCAGGTCATTAATAAATCCGATGCCGTCGCGGATGTCTCGTTTTATCACGCCATTGCCATCAGTGACAGTGTCACCTATATCAGCGATGCCAGCGTTGAAGGAGAGGAGAGTTTAACGATAACAAAGATTATTTTAACTCGCGAAGATAAGATTTCGGCGTTCGCTGCCAGACTGACGGCGACGCTGGGAAGAGATCCGACGCAGGATGAAGTGGAAGAGAGAGTGGCACGCTTCGGAATCGATTCGCGTTAACCGGGCAGCGTGAGGGCACTACCCGACGGTTCCAGCAACGCCTGATGGCGTTGCGCTTAACAAGACTACGCTAGCTGCTAATTAAATATCATCCATCGTATGGTCGACGACAATTTCCAGCGTCTTACGAATAATGTCGCTTTTCACCACGTTATCGGTGGTTTCGATCGCCTGGATGAGATGCAGGATAATGGCTTTATTATTGAGATGACCGCCAGAGGCAAGGATCGTTCTCACTACTGCACCCAGAACCGCTGATTCGTCTGCCAGAACGTCACCCGCATTGCGGAAGTAGGCGGAGAGGGCCGTATCGGGCAGCGTTTCGAATAGGTCTGATGATTGCTGAAGCGTAGCCTGAAGCATAGGATTATACCGTTAAAAAGTTAGAAAATGGATGCAGTCAGTGTTTTTTACTGGTGCTCTTTTGCTGGCTAGTGCCGAACAGTTGAAACACATTGTCCTTATGTTCGTTCTCAGAATCCTTCTGTTCACGTCCGGACTGGCGACGCATCGATACTTTTGCATTATTCGTTATTTCCGCAATAACGCGGCCAAGCGTTTCACGTCGTCGAATATCCTTCTCTTTTGCTTCCATAGACTGCAACCTCGTGATAAGTGCCCTGGTGTTGACCGGGCCATTTTCACTGAGGAGAGATAAGACGGCTTCTCCGATTAGCTCATCTGTAAGCTTTTCAATGTCACTTCTATTCATAACTACGTCTCTGATGCCACACTCATCCAAATAATGGAAACGTGGCATGAGTCTGCGCCAGGTTGAGGCCGTGTGTTCTTCCATGAATACCAGCCTACTCCAGGCGACTTTAAAAACTTAACTACCAGTTGCTGTGATTTTGCTAACTCTTAGCGGTCAAACAGCAGGCCAATCAACGTGTGGTAATGGCTCTCTTCTTCAGAGTCAGACGCCATTTCCAGACGGCTAAGCAGTTTGGTGCAAATTGCCTTGCGGTTCAGGCTCTGGCCACTGCTCAGAATTTCAACCACAATCTGACCCAGCGTCTCCTGCTGGCTTGGCAGTGCAGCTTTATTGAAATACCGGGTAATGGCATTAGCTGTGTTCGGAACATAACCGTTCTGCTGCATATGTCACTCCTGTAAAATTCAGTAATTTGTGATAACGAGTACAAAGTTATACAAAACCGGCAAACTTGTACATAGAAACTGTACAAATTTGCGTAATTATTTATAGATATTTCTAACATATCCTTATAATCAATGCCTTACGGAAAATTCCTATCTTGATCTGAGAATACTTGTACAGGTATGGCAAAAAGCTGTACTCTTTATGGAGCAGCATACTTATACACGGGAAAGATTGTCTTTAAAATCAGGCACAATCATTACAAGATCTGGGTGCTGACATTTGTTAATGTGGCTTTTCACACACCGATCCCCGGAATAATTATGCTTACAACCATTATTTACCGCAGCCATCTCTGCGACGACGTGCCGGTTAAAATGCTGGAAGAGATGGTTGCCGCAGCAAACCAAAAAAATGGTCACTCCGAGGTGACAGGCATCCTGCTTTTTAACGGGACCCACTTCTTCCAGCTGCTGGAAGGGCCGGAAGAGAGCGTGTTCAAAATCTACCGCGCTATTTGTCAGGATACTCGCCACTACAACCTCGTTGAGCTGCTGTGTGACTATGCGCCGTCGCGGCGGTTTGGTAAGTCGGGAATGGAGCTCTTCGACTTAAGAGAGTATGACCGGGATGATGTGCTGCAGCGCGTACTGGACAAAGGCACCTCTAAGTACCAGCTGACCTATGACGACCGTGCGCTGCAGTTCTTCCGCACCTTCGTTGAGGAGCGCGAGAAAGAGAACTACTTTGAAATTCCGCCCGCAGATGCATGGGATTTCATTCCGGACGACGGTGCTTCCCGCGCAGAGAGGCGAGAAGTGGATGAAACGGCAGAGTGCAGCTTTGCTTTTCAACCGATGATCGATCCCTTTGCTCGTGAGGTGGTTGCGATTGAAGCCTTGCTGCGTACGCCGGGGGGAGATTTCCCCGAAGCCTGGTTTGCCGGACTGGCCGGAGATGAAACCTACGAGGCCGATCTGCGCAGTAAAAAAGTCGCTTTTGGCATGGCGGCGGAGCTGAATATTGGCGAGCAGACGCTGTCGGTAAATCTGCTGCCGATGACGCTGGTGAAGATACCCGGCGCGGTCAATTTCCTGCTTCAGGAGATCGAGGCCAACGGGCTGATTCCAGAGCAGATCATCGTTGAGTTTACCGAGAGCGAAGTGATTTCACGCCTCGATGAGTTCACCGATGCGGTAAGGCTGTTAAAGGCAGCGGGTATCCGTGTCGCCATCGATCACTTTGGTGCGGGCTTTGCCGGACTGCTGCTGCTGGCGCAGTTTCAGCCGGACAGGATTAAGATCAACCGCGACCTGATCAAAGATGTACATAAGAGTGGCCCACGGCAGGCAATCATCCAGGCCATTATTAAATGCTGTAGCTCGCTGGAGATTCTGGTCTCCGCAGTGGGCGTTGAGCGGCCTGAGGAGTGGATGTGGCTGGAGTCAGCAGGCATATCACAGTTCCAGGGCTACCTGTTTGCCCGTCCCGAATTCGCCGGCATACCTGCTGTAGCGTGGCCAGAAAAGCGGGCGGGTTTATGAGATAATGATAGCGTTTGAATATGAGCATAGCAGCGTTGAGTTTAGGGGAGTTGATGGCTTTTTATAGTATTGGCGATGTAGCAGAAAGATGCGGTATTAACCCGGTCACGCTCCGTGCCTGGCAGCGTCGCTATGGCTTGCTCAAACCCCAACGCAGCGAAGGCGGTCATCGTCAGTTCGACGAGGAAGATATTCAACGCATCAAAGAGATCAAACGCTGGATCGAGAGCGGCGTCCCCGTCAGTAAAGTCAAGGCGCTGCTGGAGGACAACAAGGTGGTTGCCCATGATGACTGGGCAACGCTGCAGGAAGAGATGATGGGCGTGCTGCGTCAGGCCCGTCCGGCCAAGCTGCGCACTGCCATCACAACGCTTGGACGCGACCATACCGTAGATGACCTCATCGACCACATCCTCACGCCCGTGCGTCAGCGTCTGACCCTCGACCAATACACGGCACGCGTCATGTCCAGCCTGCTGGACGGCGTCATTACCGAGCATGCTGTCTTATGCGTAATCACTGCGCGTAAAAAAGCGGGCAGAGAAGCACTGCTCATGGGCTGGGGCAGCGAGGATCGCACCCGGCTGTGGCTGGAGGCGTGGCGGCTGTCGCAGCGGGGCTGGCATATCGATCTGCTGGCTGAGCCGCTGGAGGTGCCGCGTCCCGAGCTTTTCCCCGGCCAGCATATCTTTTTATGGACCGGCAAAGCGCTTACTCGCCGCCAGCAGGAGCAGCTGGAGCACTGGCAGGAGCAGGGGTTTACCATTTCGTTTCATGAGCCGTAACTGACTCGTTCTCGCGTTTTTAAACGCCTGAGTTCACCTATCCACAATTCCTGTACCAGGCTTACAGAGAAGGTAATAGTCATTGTGGAGCATTATGAAAGAGCAAAATCGTACTATCGGTATCAAACCCTATGGTGGTTCAGCTGGCGGTTGGGGAGCACTCAAAGCCGTCGCCGACGCGATACGCGGCCAGATGTCGGTGAAGCAGGACGTCATTGCCCTGTTCAAAGTTAACCAGCCCCAAGGCTTCGACTGTCCAGGCTGTGCATGGCCCGATCCGCAGCATGCCTCCTCGTTTGAGTTCTGTGAAAACGGCGCGAAAGCCGTCTCCTGGGAAGCCACCAGCAAACGTACCACCCCCGAATTTTTTGCCGCCCATACCGTGAGCGAACTGTGGGAGCGCAACGCTTTTGAGCTAGAGGGCGAGGGTAGACTTACCCATCCGATGAAATATGACCCCGCCAGCGATACCTACCAGCCCATTGAGTGGGAAACCGCCTTCCGAGAAATCGGTGAGCATCTGCGCAGCTACGACCACCCCGACAGCGTTGAGTTTTATACGTCCGGCCGCGCCTCCAACGAAGCCGCCTTTCTCTGGCAGCTCTTCGCCCGTGAGTATGGCACCAACAACTTCCCTGACTGCTCGAATATGTGCCATGAGCCCACCAGCGTCGGCCTACCCGAGTCAATCGGCGTCGGCAAGGGTACCGTTGAGCTGGAGGATTTTGACCACTGCGATCTGGTGCTGTGCATCGGTCATAACCCTGGCACCAACCATCCGCGCATGCTCGGCACGCTGCGGGAGGTTTCAAAACGCGGTGCCACTATTGTTGCCATCAACCCGCTGCGCGAGCGTGGTCTGGAGCGCTTTACCTCGCCGCAAAGCCCTATCGAGATGCTCTCCCTGAGTTCCACCGAGCTCGCCTCAACCTACTACAAGGTGCGGGTGGGCGGCGACGCGGCGATGCTGAAAGGGGTAATGAAAATTCTGCTGGCGATGCACGACGAGGCGAAAGCCAAAGGCGAGCCCGGCGTCATTGATGAAGCTTTCATTAGCGAGCACACCCAGGGGTTTGAGGCACTAAAAGCCGATCTTGATGCCACCGACTGGGCGCACATCCTCAAGGTCTCGGGTATGGAGCGCAAAGAGATCCAGAACGTAGCCCGGCTGTACGCCAACGCCGAGCGGACCATCATCTGCTACGGTATGGGGATCACCCAGCACCAGTACGGCACGCAGAATGTTCAGCAGATCGCTAACCTGCTGCTGATGCGCGGCAACATCGGTAAAAAAGGGGCTGGCATCTGTCCGCTGCGCGGCCACTCCAACGTGCAGGGCGATCGCACCGTGGGGATTACCGAGATCCCGCCCCAGTCGCTGCTGGACAATATCGAAAAAGTCTTCGGCTTCACGCCGCCGCAAAAGCACGGCCACGGCGCGGTAGCAGCGATTCAGGCGATGCGCGACGGGCAGGCCAAAGCGCTGCTCTGTCTCGGCGGTAACCTGGCGGAGGCGATCTCCGACCCGCAGGTCACTTTCCCGGCGATGCGCAACCTCGATTTGGTTGTGCATATGGCGACCAAGCTCAACCGCTCCCATCTCCTGCTGGGCAAGCACAACTATCTTCTTCCCGTACTGGGCCGTACCGAACGGGATGTTCAGGCCTCTGGCGAGCAGAGCATAACCGTTGAGGACTCCATGTCGATGGTGCATGCCTCTCACGGTTCGCTGGAGCCCGCCTCGCCGCACCTGAAATCAGAGCCCGCCCTGGTCGCCGGGCTGGCAAAAGCCACGCTGCCCAACACCGTTGTTGACTGGGATAAAATGGTGCGCGACTACAGCTTTATCCGGGATGCCATTGAGGCCACCATTCCAGGCTTCGACAATTTCAATGAACGGGTGAAAAAGCCGGGTGGTTTCCGCCTGCGCAATACCGCCTCAGAGCGAGTCTGGAACACGCCCTCCGGCAAAGCCGAGTTCAAAATCATGCAGGGTATCAATGAAGATCCGCGCTCGCTGAAGTGTCACGATCTGGTGCTGACCACGCTGCGCAGCCATGACCAGTACAACACCACGCTGTACGGCCTGAACGACCGCTATCGCGGGGTGACCGGCAGGCGGGACGTGTTGTTTATCAACGCCGACGAAGCCGAGAAGCGCAATCTGCGGGTAGGGGATCAGGTCAACATTGTGGCGCTCGATAGCGAGGGCAACGCTACCGAACGGCGAATGCACAATCTCACCGTAGTGGTGATCGACATGGCGCCGGGTTCGGTAGGGGCCTACTACCCCGAAGCCAACGTGATGGTGCCGCTGGATAGCCACGACACCAAAAGCGGCATTCCGGCCTATAAGAGCATCCCGATAGCGATGGAGCGCGTGGAGGCGGTGGCCACCTCCGGCGCGCTTCGTTAATCAGCCTTTGTTAATCAACTGCCCCAGCGGCTCCGCAGGTAGTTTACCGCCTGCTGAGCCTGGGGCTGATTGAGGTTGTTCTCCCGGAACAGAATGGTGCCGCCGATCTCAGGTAGCGCATCGTTAAGATCGAGCTGCTTTTTCAGCTCCGGCACGCCGCCGTTGACCGTCCAGTCCGGCTCGGTTTTCGACGGTTCGCCCACCTTATACAGCGCTACGCCAATATAGAGGCGCGTATGGGTGGGTTTCACCACGTCCGCCCACCATTTAGCCAACACATCATAGCGTGCCGCGTCTCTGGAGAAGGGCCAGTAGATCTGCGGGGCGATATAGTCCACCAGCCCTTTTTGCACCCACAGGCGGGTATCGGCGTAGGACTCATCATACGCCGCTGCGCCGCGCGTATCGGATCCGGCCGGATCGTGGGAGCGGTTGCGCCAGACGCCGCAGGGGCTAACGCCAAACTCAACGTTGGGGTTCAGCTGCTTAATGGTGCGCGACACCTGCTCGATCAGCTGCTGCGTGTTGTTACGTCGCCAGTCCGCTTTTGAGGCAAACGCGCTGCCGTATTTCTGGAAAGTTTGATTATCGTTCAGGGTCGAGCCGGGCGCTTCAGCATAGAAGTAGTCGTCAAACTGTACGCCGTCTACCGGATAGTGGGCCACCACCTCGGCGACGATGCTGGTGATCCAGTCCCGGGCTTCTGGAATACCGGGATCAAGCACGTAGCGATCGCTGGCGGTGCGAACCCAGTCTCGATGCAGCACAAAGACGCTGGCGGGATTGAGCGGCAGGGTGCGATTCAGCTCGGCAACGGTGCTGGGTTTGGTATTGGTGGAGACGCGATAGGGGTTGAACCAGGCATGCACCTTCATGCCGCGCTTGTGGGCCTCGTCCAGCATAAACTGCAAAGGATCGTAGCCCGGATCGGCCCCGATGGTGCCGGTAAGCATATCTGACCACGGGAGGATCTTCGACGGCCAGAGGGCAGTTCCGTCAGGCTTCACCTGGAAGAAAACGGTATTCACCCCAAGGCGTTTCAGGTTGTCCAGCTTATCGGTCAACGCCTTCTGCTGCAGGCTGACGCGCAGCGCCGGGCTGGCGGTAACCGACGACGCCGGTGGCCAGTCGAGGCGGGAGACCGTGGTCAGCCAGACCCCGCGCACCGGCTCATTGCTACGCGCAGATTTATCCGGTAGCGGCTGCTTCGCGACGGGCGGAAGCGGGGTGATCAATGATTTCGGTGGTTTAGAAGAGCAGCTGGCAAGTAAAAGCGCGCAGCCAACCAGTGCGCCTAACCGTGTAATGTGTCGCGCCATCTTTGTTTCAGCTCTTATTCAGGCGGCTATTAGCCCATGGGTTTAAAGCAGGCTCGTCCTGTGTTTCCGGGACGGCATCATCCAGTGAATCCAAATAGAGTGCTTCGACCTCCGCGCGCGCCCAGGGCGTGCGGCGTAAAAACTTGAGGCTCGATTTTACGCTGGGATCGTTTTTAAAGCAGTTGATATTAATTAGCTTGCCCAGCTCGCTCCAGCCATAGCGCGCAACAAGGGCATTCACCTGCATCTCAAGGGTTACGCCGTGCAAAGGGTCTTTAGATACGTGTGCAGTCATGACCAGTCCGATGGTTTAGGTTTTGCTGATTAGAATAGCGGGCGCGGAGTAAAAGAAAAGGGGGAAATGCGGCACGCATCTTGCTTTGTCATCGGTATGTTCCTTTTGTGCAGGTACCGATATGCCTCTTTCCGCTCTCGATTTTGTGCTGGCCGCCCGACAAAGTGAAATTATCGGTCTACAGCAGCTGCTGCAAATGAGCAAGCTGGTGGGGGCGGTTAGCCAGCTTATCCATGTTCTGCAGCGCGAGCGGGGCACGGTCAATATCTATCTCTGTTCGCGCGGCGATACGTGGGGCGACCGGCTTGAAGAACGCGCGCAGCAGGTCCAGCTTGCCGCAGATGCTGTAGATAGCCAACTCACGAGCCTGGATCTCAGCGGTCCAATGGCTAACGCACCGCGCCTCTTTAGCCGCATCGCCAACGCCCTGCATAGCATGAGCAATTTGCCTGCGTTGCGTGAGCAGGTTGCAGCTCTGAAGATTGACCAGCCGGAGGCGATGAACCGCTATAGCGAAGTGATACGCGCTCATCTGGCGCTGGTGTTCGAAGCCGCCGATACCTCCGGGGATCCTACGGTGTCACGGGCGCTGCTGGCTATGTTCAGCTTTATGCAGGGCAAGGAGCTGGCCGGGCAGGAGCGCGCCCTGGCGGCGGCGGGTTTTACTTCGCAGCGCTTCGACAATGCTATGCATCAGCAGCTGCTGGAGCTTATAGAGGGGCAGGAGCGCTGCTTTCACGCCTTTATGGAGTTTGCCGATGAGCGCTCTTTGGCGCTGTGGCAGCAACAGCTCCGCACCGACAGCAGCGAGCTGGAGCGCTTTCGGCGTATTGCCTGCACCTGCGTAACGCCTGCAGGCGTTGCGGATGACATCGCGCTGCGCTGGTTTGATATCACTACGGCACGTATCGACGGGATGAAAATCATCGAGGACCGGCTGGAGGAGCGGCTAATGGCCTGCTGCGAACAGAGGATCGGTGATGCACAACGCTGCGACGCTCTGCAACAGCAGGAGATTGCGCAGCTGCCGCTGCAGAACAGCGATTACGCGGCGCTGATCCCACCCCAACTCAGCCGCTCCGTACTTGAGCTTATCGAGCGTCAGTCTCGCCAATTGCAGGCGCAGGATGCCGAGCTGGCCGCGCTGCGTGCGACGCTTGCCGACCGTAAGCTGGTGGAGCGCGCCAAAAGCTTGCTGATGCAGCACCACGGTATGAGCGAGCCGCAGGCCCACAAAATCCTGCGTGACATGGCCATGAAGCAGAATAAGAAGCTCGCGGAGATCGCAGAGGCGATGCTCTCTGTCGCCGCTATTATGGGAACATCAGCGAATAAATCCGCATCGTAATCCTTACGGAGTAGCTGCACCGCCGGTGTGCAAATGGTCAACCGTTGCGGTGCAGACAACGCCATACCCGCCGTTGAGTTTAACGTATTTGACTGAATTTAAAGCGTATCCGCAGATTGGCACACAAGCTGCATTACCCAACGTACAGAAAGACTAAGCCAACGGCGGTTTAGTCAGCGTTTCGGATAAAGGCGTCCGTTAGCGTTCAGGAGACTGAGCGCTAACAGGACGCTTTTTTTTGCGCATTTTTCAGCTAACAGGAAGCCGCAATGAAGCAAGACGACAGCAACACCGTGGTGAGTCTCTCCCGACGCCGATTTCTGGCAGGTAGCGCGCTGCTGGGCGGCAGCATGCTGTTACCGGGTTTTATGAACAGCGTCTGGGCTGCGGGCTCTGATGCGCCAGAGAAGAAAGAGATCCGCGTGGGTTTTATCCCGTTAACGGACTGCGCCTCGGTGGTGATGGCGGCAGTGAAGAAGTTTGATGAGAAGTACGGGATTAAAATCATCCTCAGCAAAGAGTCTAGCTGGGCTTCGGTGCGCGACAAGCTGGTCTCCGGCGAACTGGATGCGGCTCACGTGCTGTACGGCCTGGTGTATGGCCTGCAGCTCGGCGTCTCCGGCCCGCAGCATGATATGGCGATGCTGATGACGCTCAACAACAACGGCCAGGCGATCACCCTGTCGAACCAGCTGAAAGAGGCGGGCGTGTCCGATGCGGCCTCGCTGAAAAAAATTATCGATGGCAGCGCAAAGGGAACCTACACCTTTGCCCAGACGTTTCCCACCGGCACGCATGCCATGTGGCTCTACTACTGGCTCGCCAACGCCGGGATCCACCCCTTTAACGACGTTCGCAACGTTGTGGTGCCGCCGCCGCAGATGGTGATGAACATGAAGATTGGCAACATGAGCGGCTACTGCGTCGGCGAACCCTGGAATCAGCGCGCCATTCTTGACGGGATTGGCTTTACCGCTGCGACGACGCAAGAGATCTGGCCCGATCATCCGGAAAAAATTCTCGGCACCACCTCGGCGTGGGTTGCCGCTAATCCCAATACGGCCCGCGCCCTGACCGCAGCAGTGCTGGAGGCCTCCCGCTGGATCGATACCTCTGACGCTAACCGTATTGAAACGGCGAAAACCATAGCCGGGCGCGCCTACGTCAACACCTCACCCGAGACCATTGAGGGGCGAATGCTTGGCGACTATGACAACGGGCTGGGCAAGAAGTGGAAAGATGCCCACGGCATGCGCTTCTTCAACGACGGCGCGGTGAACTATCCCTATCTCTCAGACGGCATGTGGTTCCTGACTCAGCACAAACGCTGGGGCCTGATCGAGGTCGACCCGGACTATCTGGCGGTCGCGAAGAAGATCAACCGCACCGATCTCTATAAGCAGGCGGCGACGGCGGTAGGCGGCATCACCCTGCCTGCCAGCGATATGCGCAGCAGCACCCTGTTCGATGGCAAGGTCTGGGACGGCAGCAACCCTGCAGACTACGCCAACAGTTTTGCTATGAAACGCTAAGTGAGGCCGACATGTCTATTAACACAAAAACGAATGTGGTTGCGCTGGCCGCCGAGCCGGAGAGCGCTGAGATCCTCCCCCTAAAGACCACTATCCCAACGCCGCCAGCATTAACAACACCGGCACCTGCCAGCCGCCTGCGTAAAGGCGTCCATGGCGCAGTGAAAAAAGCGGTACCCGGCGTGCTGGGGGCGATGGTGCTGATCGTCCTCTGGCAGATCGCCGCCTTGAGCAGCAGCGGCTTTCCAACGCCGCTGAAGACCTGGGAAGCCGCCAAAATCATCTTCGCTGAACCCTTTTATATCGCCGGGCCGAACGATATGGGTATCGGCTGGAACGTGCTGGCATCGCTCAAACGCGTGGCGCTGGGATTTGGTCTGGCGGCGCTGGTGGGGATCCCCCTCGGCTTTCTCATTGGCCGCTTTAGCTTTATTGCCAACATGCTTAACCCGGTTATCGCCTTGCTGCGTCCCGTCAGCCCGCTGGCCTGGCTGCCGATTGGCCTGCTGCTGTTCCAGCGCGCAGAGCCTGCCTCGGCATGGACCATCTTTATCTGCTCTATCTGGCCAATGATCCTCAACACCGCCGAAGGGGTGATGCGCATTCCACAGGATTATCTCAACGTTGCTCGGGTGTTGAAGCTCAGTGAGTTCACCGTGATGCGCAAAATCCTCTTTCCCGCCGTGCTGCCGCACATTCTGACCGGGGTTCGCCTGTCAATCGGTATCGCGTGGCTGGTGATCGTCGCGGCAGAGATGCTGACCGGCGGCGTCGGGATTGGGTTCTGGATCTGGAATGAGTGGAACAACCTCAACGTGGAAAACATCATCATCGCCATCCTCTTGATTGGCGTGGTGGGGATGCTGCTTGAGCAGGGCCTGATGGCCATTGCCCGCCGTTTTAGCTACGGCAGTTAGTCACAAGAACCCTCAGGAGCCTGATATGAAACACGAAAAAGCCATTATTCGCGTAGAAAACGTTACCCAGCGCTTTCACACCGCACAGGGGCCGTTCCTGGCGCTCGACAACGTCAGCTTTGAGCTAGCGCGGGGAGAAACCGTTAGCCTGATTGGCCACTCCGGCTGCGGGAAATCCACGCTATTGAATCTGATCGCCGGGCTGAGTCAACCCACCGAAGGCGTGCTGCTGTGTGATAACCAGGAGATTAACGGTCCAGGCCCAGAGCGCGGCGTGGTGTTTCAAAACCACTCTCTGCTGCCGTGGCTGACCGCCTTTGAGAACGTTGCCCTGGCGGTAGAGCAGGTCTTTAAAGGAAAGATGAGTAAGAGCGAGATGCAGGCGTGGATCGAACATAACCTTGAGCTGGTGCATATGGGGCATGCCATGCACAAGCGTCCTGGAGAGATCTCCGGCGGCATGAAGCAGCGCGTAGGTATTGCGAGGGCGCTGGCGATGAAGCCGAAGGTGCTGCTGATGGACGAACCCTTTGGCGCGCTGGATGCGTTGACCCGCGCCCATCTGCAGGATGCGGTGATGGAGATCCAGTCGCGCCTGAATACCACCATTCTGCTCATCACCCACGACGTTGATGAAGCGGTGCTGCTCTCTGACCGGGTGATGATGATGACCAACGGTCCTGCGGCAAAGGTTGGCGAAGTGTTGCATGTCGAGCTGGAACGCCCGCGTTCGCGGCTGACCCTGGCCAACGACTCACGTTTCCATCATTACCGCCAGCAGGTGCTGCATTTCCTGCATGAAAAACACCGGGCCGTGGCCTGAGAGAGCGGGCGAGGTAAGCAGAATGGATAAACCTGTCCTGGTTGTGATTGGCAATGGCATGGCGGGCGTGCGGCTGGTGGAAAAGCTATGCGAACTGGCCCCCACGCGCTACCGGATAGTGATTATCGGTGATGAAGCGCAGCCCGCCTATAACCGCATCATGCTTACGCCGGTGCTGGCGGGGGAGAAATGCTTTACGGAGATCGTTACCCATGACCAGGCATGGTATGAGCGTTACAACGTCACGCTGATCGGCGGATCCCCGGTGACGACAATTGACCGTCAGGCCCGCACCGTATGGGTTAACGACAGGCCGCTGGGCTACGATCGTCTGGTAATCGCAACCGGCTCGCTGCCTTTTATGCCGCCGATGCCGGGTGGCGATCTGCCGGGTATCTATGGCTTTCGCAACCAGCAAGACGTGGAGAACATTCTGCACGCGCTGGTCGCAGGGCAACCGGCAGTAGTCATTGGTGGCGGGGTACTTGGCGTCGAGGCAGCGGCGGCGCTGGCGCTGCGCGGTATGCGGGTCACGCTTCTCCACCGTGGGCCACATCTGATGGATCAGCACCTGGATCGGCATACGGCAGATCTCCTGCGCGATAAATTGAGTGTCCGCGGTATTGAAACGGTACTGGAGGCGGAGACGATAGCCTATAGCGCCGATGAAAGCGGACATCTTCAGGCTGTGAAGCTCCGCGACGGACGGGCTATTCCTGCCCGACGGGCGATCGTGGCCGCTGGCGTGCGGCCCAATATTACCCTGGCGCAGTCCGCCGGACTGGCGTGCGCCCGCGGCATTCTGGTTAATGACCTACAGCAAACCTCCGATCCGCACATCTCGGCCATTGGCGAATGCTGTCAGAGAGGTGAACAGACCTTTGGGCTGGTGGCCCCGTGCTGGCAGCAGGCGGAGACGCTGGCGGCAACGCTGGCCGGCGTGAGCGTACCGCTTGCCGTTCATGACGTACCGCTGCGCCTCAAGGTTACCGGTATCCATCTCTTCTGCGCCGGAGCGCTGCACGGCGGGCAGGATGCGGAGATCCATTCCACCTTTGATCCCTTTGACGGCCACTATCGGCGTCTGCTTATCCAGAACAATCAGCTAAAGGGCGTACTGCTGTGGGGAGACATTAGCGACGGGCCGGAATACCTCGCCCGTCTGGGTCACTCTCAATCCAGTCTGTTTATGCCTGACGCGCCTGATTCCCTTTCTTTGAAAGATCCGTTATCCGCGACGATAGCGAGGAGCACTATTATGTCAAAACCCGTTTTAGTGATGGCCGGACACGGCATGGTTGGTCACCACCTTCTGCAACAGCTGGTCGAGCGTGAACTGCATCTTCGCTATCAGATTATCGTCTTCGCCGAAGAGAATAGACCGGCCTACGATCGGGTCCATCTCTCGGAATACTTCTCCGGGCGCAGTGCGGCGTCGCTGTCGATGGTAGAGAGCGACTTCTTTGAATCAACCGGTATTGAGCTGCGCCTCGCTAACGGTATTGAGCATATCGATCGCCACCATCGGTATGTCGTGGACAAACAGGGGCGGCAGACCCGCTATGACGCCCTGATTCTGGCGACCGGATCCTATCCCTTTGTGCCGCCAATCCCCGGTAACGACAGACCCGGCTGTCTGGTCTATCGCACTATTGACGATCTGGCGGCGATTCAGGCCTGCGCGGAGAACGGCAGCGTCGGTGTGGTGGTCGGCGGCGGCCTGCTTGGACTGGAAGCCGCTAACGCGCTGAAGCATCTCGGTCTGCAAACCCATGTAGTTGAGTTCGCGCCACGGCTGATGGGCGTGCAGCTCGACGAAGGCGGGGCGGCCATGCTGCGTCGCAAGATCGAGGCGCTGGGCGTGCAGGTGCATACCGGAAAAGAGACGCGGGAGATTGTTCCGGGGGAGACCAGCCATTACCGGATGGTGTTTGCCGACGGCAGCCATCTGGAGACCGATCTGGTGCTCTTCTCCGCCGGGATCCGGCCACGGGATCAGCTCGCCAGGGAGTGCGGGCTGGAGGTTGGACCGCGCGGCGGGATTGTGATCGATAATCAATGCCGCACCTCCGATCCGGCTATCTTTGCCGTCGGGGAGTGCGCCCTGTGGAACGGGCAGATTTTCGGGCTAGTGGCACCGGGTTATCAGATGGCGCGTACCCTGGCGGAGACGCTTGCCGGCAACGAGGCGGCCTTTAAGGGCGCGGATATGAGTACCAAGCTGAAACTGCTTGGCGTCGAGGTGGCCTCGGTAGGCGACGCGCATGGCCGCACGCCGGGGAGTGAAAGCTATAGCTGGGTGGACGGTCCGGCAGAGATCTATAAAAAAATTGTGGTATCTGCAGACCGCAAGCGTCTTCTGGGCGCGGTGCTGGTGGGTGACAGCAACGAATACAGCACGCTGTTACAGATGATGCTCAACGATATGGCGCTGCCCGCCAACCCGGAGGGGCTAATTCTGTCCGCCAGTGCAGGCAGTGCCCCCCAGGCGCTGGGCGTCGCGGCCTTACCGGACGGGGCGCAAATTTGCTCCTGCCATAACGTCAGCAAAGCAGATATCTGCCACGCCGTGAAAGAGGGCTGCGGTGACATGGCCGCGATTAAGTCCTGCACCAAAGCGGCCACCGGCTGTGGCGGCTGTGCGGCGCTGACTAAACAGGTGATGGAGTTCGCGCTGAGCGAAATGGGCGTTGAGGTAAAAAAAGATATCTGCGAACATTTTGCCTGGTCACGGCAGGAGATCTATCACCTGGTGCGCGTAGGCAACATCCGCAGCTTCGATGAGCTGATCGACAAACACGGCCACGGCTACGGGTGTGAGATCTGTAAACCGCTGGTGGCTTCGGTGCTGGCGTCGTGCTGGAATGATTATCTTCTCAAGCCGCAGCATCTCCCGCTCCAGGACACCAACGATCGCTTCTTTGCCAATATCCAGAAAGATGGCACCTATTCGGTGGTGCCGCGCATCCCGGCTGGAGAGATCACGCCTGACGGCCTGATCGCCATCGGCCAGGTGGCCAAACGCTACAACCTCTATACCAAAATCACCGGCGGGCAGCGGGTCGATCTCTTTGGTGCGCGGGTGGAGCAACTGCCGGAGATCTGGCAACAGCTCGTGGATGCGGGATTCGAAACGGGCCACGCCTACGGCAAGTCGCTGAGGACGGTGAAGTCCTGCGTTGGCTCTAACTGGTGCCGCTACGGCGTGCAGAACTCTACTGACCTGGCGCTGCGGCTGGAGAATCGCTACAAGGGGCTGCGCTCGCCGCACAAAATTAAAATGGCCGTTTCGGGCTGCACCCGGGAGTGTGCGGAAGCGCAAAGCAAAGACGTGGGGGTCATCGCCACCGACAAAGGCTGGAACCTCTACGTCTGCGGCAACGGCGGCATGAAACCACGACATGCGGATCTGCTGGCCCAGGACCTGAGCACCGAGGCGCTGATCCGCATCGTGGATCGCTTCCTGATGTTCTATATTCGCACCGCCGACAGGCTGCAACGCACCAGTACCTGGATGGATAATCTTGAGGGAGGCATGGATTACCTGCGTCAGGTGGTACTGGAGGATAGCCTGAGTATCGCCGCCGAACTCGAAAGCGAGATGGAGGCCGTGGTGGCGACCTACCAGTGCGAATGGCAAACCACGCTGGCGGCTCCCGATCGCCTCGCGCTGTTTAAACCCTTTGTTAACCGCGATGAGCCAGTACGGACGGTGCAGGGCTGGGTGGAGATCTGTGACCTGAGTGAGATCCCGGCCAATGCCGGTATGGCAGCTCGGCTAAGCAACCAGCAGATAGCGCTGTTTCATCTGCCGGATCATCCCCAGCAGGTATTTGCCCTCAGTAACCATGAGCCGAACAGCGATGCCAACGTGCTGGCGCGTGGACTGCTGGGGGACGTGAAGGGCGAGCCGGTAGTGATCTCTCCTCTGTATAAGCAGCGGTTCCGCTTGCAGGACGGCCGCAGCGTGGACGACGGGCAAAGCGCACTGAGCGTCTGGCCGGTGAAAGTAGAGGGCGGACGCGTCTGGGTGCAGGAGCAGCCTGTGAGCCACATCGATCGGCCCGCGGCTATGATTGAGACGGTCAGCCTATGAGCAGCGCGACGGTCACAACCACCTGCGCCTACTGCGGCGTCGGCTGCGGGGTAAAGATGCAGCCCCACTCAGACGGGTTTGCCGCCAGCGGCGACGGCGTGCATCCTGCCAACCTCGGGCGGCTATGTGTGAAAGGCAGCGCCCTGGGAGAGACGCTGGATCTGGACGGGCGGCTGCTGCATCCTGAGATTAACCGCCAGCCGGTAAGCTGGTCGCAGGCCTTAGACGCCGTCGCGCAGGGATTACAGGCTATCATTCGCGATCATGGTCCCCAGGCGGTGGCCTTTTACGGCTCGGGCCAACTGCTGACAGAGGACTATTATGTCGCGAACAAGCTCATGAAAGGCTTTATCGGCGCGGGAAATATGGATACCAACTCGCGGCTGTGTATGGCCTCGGCGGTGGTGGGCTATAAACGCGCTTTCGGGGCCGATGCGGTACCGTGCAGCTATCGGGATCTGGAGCTGGCAGACTGCGTGATCCTGACCGGTTCGAATACCGCCTGGGCGCACCCGGTGGTCTATCAGCGGCTGGTTCAGGCTAAAAAAGCGCGGCCGGAGATGCGCATCATCGTCATCGATCCCCGTCAGACTGCCACCTGCGACATTGCCGATCTGCATCTGCCTCTGCGTCCCGGCAGCGACGCCGCCCTGTTTTGCGGCGCGCTGAACGCCATGGCAGAGCATGGCCTGCTGGACAGTAACTTCCTCACGTGTCACACCCAGGGTAGCGATGAAACACTGGCGGCAGCGCGTGACTGGACGGAAGAGCACACCGCTGCGGTCTGTGGATTGCCGCTGGCCCAGCTGCGGACGTTTTATCAGATGATTGCCGACAGCGATCGTCTGGTCACGCTCTACTCAATGGGTATTAACCAGTCCACTTCGGGCGTGGACAAGTGTAACGCTATCATTAACCTGCATTTAGCGACGGGCAAAGTAGGGCGCAAAGGCTGCGGTCCGTTTTCGATAACCGGTCAGCCAAATGCCATGGGCGGTCGGGAAGTCGGCGGGCTGGCGAACCAGCTGGCATCACATATGGGCTTTACTCTGGAAGAGATCGACCGGTTAGGACGCTTCTGGAAGAGTGACAACGTCACAAAAAGCGCAGGCCTTAATGCCGTTGAGCTGTTCCACGCTATTGAAGCGGGGCAGATAAAGGCGGTATGGATCATGGGCACCAATCCGCTGGTTTCACTGCCGGATGCGGATCGGGTTCGCGCCGGACTGGCCCGCTGTCCGCTGGTCATTGTCTCAGACGTCATGCGCGATACCGATACTACCCAGGCAGCGCATATCTCTTTGCCGGCTCTGGCGTGGGGCGAGAAAAATGGCACCGTCACTAACTCTGAACGTTGCATCTCGCGCCAGCGCGCGTTTCTGCCTGCACCGGGCGAGGCGAAGCCGGACTGGTGGATCTTAAGCCAGGTCGCCCAGCGGCTAGGGTTCGACGAGGCGTTTGCGTATCAGCATCCGGCAGAGATATTTCGCGAGCACGCGGCGCTGTCCGGTTTTGAGAATAACGGTTCGCGGGCATTTGATATCAGCGGCCTGGCGCAGCTTACCGATCGGCAGTGGGATGAACTCCGCCCGGTGCAGTGGCCGGTCAACGCGGCAAATCCGCAGGGCAGGGAGCGACTGTTTACCGACGGGCGTTTCTTTCACCCTGATGGCAAAGCGCGGCTCATCGCCATTACGCCCCGGCTGCCGCGCAATCAGCCATCGGCGGTTTATCCCCTGATTATGAACACTGGCAGGATCCGCGATCAGTGGCATACCATGACCCGCACCGGTAAATCCGCGCGTCTGATGCAGCATATCAGCGAGCCGTTTTGTCAGTTTCATCCCGCTGATGCGCCGAACATTAACGACGGCGATCTGGTGCGCGTTTCATCCACCCACGGCTGGCTGCTGCTGCGCGCCAGGCCCGATAATCTGCAACCCCGCGGCAGCGTGTTTGTGCCGATGCACTGGAACAGCCAGTTTAGCCAGCAGGCGAGGGTAGATGCGCTGGTTGAGGCGCATACCGATCCGCTATCAGGGCAGCCGGAGAGTAAACACATGCCGGTCAGCCTGCGGCGCTGGGCTACCGCATGGCAGGGTGAACTGTTTATGCGCGGCAGCCATCTTAAGCCGCCCGCTACGGCATACTGGAGCCGGATCGCTCAACCAGCCGTCTCACACTACCTCATGGCGGACTCCTCTGCGCCGAAGGATTGGCTGGCCTGGCTTAACGAGTACGCGGCTACCGGGGAGTGGATCTGCCAGTCGGCCCACCTCGGCGATAATGGATTTAACCTCCTTGCATGGGCAGACGGCGAACTCCAGCTGGCGTTTTACGCTCACCGGGATCGAACTACTGTGGATCGCCAGGCGGTAGTGGCTGCATTCAGCCAGCCCCCACAGACTGCATCACAGCGTCTGGCGCTACTGTCCGGCACAGCAGGAAAGGGTAAGGCTTCAGCGGGGGCAGCGATCTGCAGCTGTTTTGCGGTAGGCGAACTCACGATTGCTGATGCCGTGCGCCAGGGGTGCACTAGCGTGCAGCAGCTCGGCGCGCAGCTTAAGTGCGGGACCAACTGCGGCTCCTGTATTCCGGAGCTAAAGAAGATCCTCGCTGAACAGATCGCTTTCAATTCAGGTATGTCTTAATCGTGCAAGGCCATTGTTCTGCTAGCTTAATGATTTAGCTGAAGTTGGTAACCGGAGGTTATCTTTGCTGATTAAACTGAAAAGAACACGCTCGCATAATGAGGACCGCAAGCTGGCCCTGTGGCTCGCCACAGCGGCAGGCCTGCTAAACGCCATCGCGCTTGGTGCTTTCGGCTTCTTTCCCTCCCATATGACCGGGAACACGTCGCAGCTCTCCAGCGAAGTGTCTAATACTGACCTACGGGACGTTCTTTTTTTCAGCGCTATTATTGTAGCGTTTGTTTGCGGGGCGGTGCTTGCCCGCATTATTGTGCTGTGGGGGATCGTGCATAACTGCCGGCTGATTTTCTGCCAGATCCTATTCGCCGAGGGGCTCTTTTTAACCGGGATATCACTGTATGAGATCTACTTTCATGCGTTCTCATCGAACCGGGAGATTGTTGTCACTCTTTGCGGCCTGATGGGGTTGCATAACTCGACGTCTACGCAGCTGTCGAGTGGCCGGGTCAGATCGACACATATTACCGGCACCTTAACCGATGCGGGGATCTCGCTGGCGTCAGTGCTGGCAGCCATGCTGCGCCGGGATTACTCCAAAGATAGCGCCGCGCAGAAAAGTCAGCTCAAGACCCATCTCACCACGATTTTCTCGTTTCTGACCGGCGGTATTGCGGGCCTGTTCCTGTTCAGATGGTTTGGTTTTACCGCTATGTCGGCGGTCGGCGTAGTGCTGATGGCGATTGCTGCGCTGTCGATTATTAGCGTTAGCGTACGGGTGAGGAAAGTACGTGCAGCGATGCGTGGGGTATCCTAATAGGTAAATGTCGGGCGGCGTTTCGCTTGCCCGACCTACAGCCAATGCCCGTGCATACCCTTAGTCGAACCAGGTGGGACGCTCGGACATAGCGATTTCCATGCTCACTTCTATCTGTTCAGGAACGATCCTTGTCAGCGACAGCTCCGGCAGCGCGTTAATATCAAAAAAGCCAATGTCGGTAGATTCGTGGCTTAAGGCCAGACTTCCACCGATCTCTTCGCACAGGAAGATAAGCTTGTAAACATGCCAGGGGTAGGGTGGATGGCCATGAAGATTGCGATCCCATACGCCCAGCAGTTTTGTCACGTTTACGCTGAGTCCAGTTTCTTCTTTAACTTCCCGGCTCACGGCCACAGACGGCGTATCGCCGACGTCTGCCCAACCGCCGGGTAAACTCCACAATCCATCGTCAGCTTCGCGAACCATTAGAATTTTCCCCTCGCGGAGGATAAATGCACGAACGTCCGTTTTCGGCGTTGCGTAACCAACTTCAGAAACGTGATTCCAGTTCTTAGCGTCAATGTCGAAGCGGGAGCCGATTAACTCAACGGCCAACTGCTGAAGGGTTTCATAGCGCTCGCGATCGAAAACATCTTTTGCATAAGTGAGGCCGGTCTGGGCGATGGCATTGAGTTTTTTAGCAAGATCGATGATTTCAACAACCTTTAAATCGTCTGGCATCGAGCTTTCCTCTGGTTTGTCGTTATGGTTGTTCGGGGTTAGAAGAAGGAAATGATAGTCGTGTTGTGTTACCGAAGAGAAGGGGAAGAGCGCTGGTTCTTATGTATAAGTCGCCGTAGGTAAGATGGCAGACAGTTTCCTACATCTTATTTAACATAATATACATTATGCGCACTAAGATTGTAGCGGCAAAGTTGTAACGTCCGCCTTGGGCTGAGGGATCCTGATGACGGCTCATGCAGCGGAGTTTTTCACTATTGAGTTAGGCCGTAGGGCTATTGGGTAATGTATCGAGGTCTGGCATTACCCGGATGGCCGGAAAGAGCTCCGGCTTAATGGGACTGCTCTTCCCTACTCCACTTATGATCGCCTTTCAGAAATCGACCAGAGAGCTATCGTCAATAACATGCGCCTCGGACGCACACTCGAATTTATCAAGCTGGTTCAGGATAAACGCGATAACAATCCTTCACAGTCAATCCCAGCCGGTGATGGACCCTCACTTCGGCGCAGAAAACCCACAAAAAAAATCACAACGTTCTCTGAATGGCGACGATATGCCGGAAGCATTGAAAACGCTGCAATCACGTTCTGGAGAAATTTTTGGCCCGAGAAAATGACTTGAATACCATGATAAACAGCAATGCTGTGGTACCTAACGTCCGCTTTGAGCGAGAAGCGGACATTTTGGATATAACTCATAGACATTATGAGCAGCACAGCTTTGATAATCATTTAGAAATTGTGACTAAAAGCTGGCGATTAATGAGTTTTTCCTGATGATAAATATCATCATCGGGCTTTAACGATAGCCATGACGAAACCATCCCATCCTTTTTCACCAACAGTCTGTACTGCTGTCGCTTCAAGGCGCTCATCCTCAGAAATCATTTCGACAAATTCTCGCAGACCTTTAACGTTCGGATCTTCACTACTGGAGTCGATTACACTGCCACCGCGCACAGTGTTATCTCCTACGATAACAGTGCCTTTTTTCGACAGTTTAATAGCCCATTCAAGATAGTGGGGGTTATTCACTTTATCGGCATCGATAAAAATCAGGTCAAAGGGAGCATCAAGTGTGGGTAAGACATCAAGTGCGGCTCCTCTATGCAATGTGACACGCTCAGCCAGCCCCGCTTTGTTTATATTCTGGCGAGCAACCTCTGCATGGTGCTCGTTGAATTCAATTGTCGTTACGCTTCCATGTGGTGGGAGAGCCCGGGCCATCCATAAGGTGCTATAGCCCCCAAGCGTGCCTATTTCAAGAACACGGACGGCACGCGACATTTGAATGAAAATCGCCAGCATTTTTCCCTGTAAAGCAGAGACATCGTGTGTGGGCAATCCCTGTTCTGTGTTATTGGCGAGAGCGTATTTTAAATCTACATCCTCAGGAGCGAGCTTTTCAGAAAACCAGGCATCTACCTGTGCCCACTTATCAGAATCTTGTGAAGGATAATCTGGAATTCGCATATGAAATTTACTCTCCTTAAACACTCTATGTTAGGCCACATTAGACATAATATCTCGGTCAAGAACTGTGGCTCAGAGCTTGTCCCAGTGCATGTTTTGGATAACAACCCTGTATCCATCCATATCCTTGAAGGTAACGCCATCGCGATCCCAGTAGGGATTGAATGATTTAACTCTGGCGAAGCCAGCATCATCCATATTATTACAGGTGGTTAGCCAACTGCCTTTATCAGGAATGTAAAGAACCAGGAGATCTTCATTTGAGGGTGAAGGTCGCACCGGATGATCATGGCACTGGGTAAACTCAAGGTGCCAGGACAAGCCTTCCAGTCCTAACATATAGCCGCTGAATCCATCGTGGTCTGTAAAATCGCCGATTTTATCTAATCCAAGCCCGTTACAGTACATTTCGCAGCTTTCACTGAGTGCGCTGACAGGTCTGGCTATCCTCATGTGCTGCAGAACCATAAACACCTCCATTTTTTATCCTGATTTACCATAACATTTCCTGGCAGCTCCCCGCAGTGCATTTCTGCGGCGAACGGGCCTTTTTCGGCACCTTTTCTTGTCCAAAACCCTTAAAAACGCGCCTGATGATTTTGGCGCATTTGCATTGCTATGCAGTGAGAACTCTTCTCCAAATATTAATGCATGCAGATGTTTGAAATGTCCGCTCCTGGCACAAAGCGGACATTTCAGCTTTGCCCTGCCCCGGACATCTGAACTTAGCTTTGACAAAGGTTTAGGTGCGCATATTTAAAGCTTACCCCACATGACGTGTACTCGACCAATAACGCCTTCTAGAATTCTTTATATCCCATCCCATCGTTTTAAAATAAGGGAGGCATTAACGCCCCCGAATCCAAACCCGTTTGACATGGCATTGTTCATTTTCATATGGCGGGCTGTATGTCTGATAAAATCGATGCCGTCCGCGTCAGGATCCGGACTAAACAGGTTCAGCGTCGGCGGAGCCATCTGGTTAATCAGTGAGAGCACCGTGAAGATCGCTTCTACGCCTCCGGCAGCGCCCAGCATATGACCTGTGGCTGATTTCGTTGAACTGACCGCCACGGATTCGCGCACACCAAACAGACTTTTTATCGCTGCAATTTCACACCGATCGCCGGTTGGTGTTGATGTTGCGTGGGCATTGATATACTGAATTTCGTCTGGTCTGAGTCCGGCCTGAGTCATTGCCTGTGTCATCGCTCTTGCCGCCCCGCTTCCGTCATCCGGACCGGCCGTCAGATGATACGCGTCAGCACTGGTGCCATATCCCGTCAGCTCTGCCAGAGGTATAGCACCCCTGGCTAAAGCATGTTCCAGAGACTCAATGACGAGAATGCCAGCCCCGTCAGCCATGACAAATCCATCTCTGTCTGCGTCGAAAGGACGCGAGGCTGATTGAGGAACTGAGGTAAAGCGCGTCGAAAGTGCTCTTGCAGCGGCAAACCCACCGAGGGTCACCCTGTTCAGGGCGGCTTCAGCTCCACCGCATACGGCAATATCAGCTTCATCGCTTATTATCATCCTTGCGGCGTCACCAATAGCCTGAACGCCCGCTGCACAGGCCGTTACAGGGGCGCCCAATGGCCCCTTAAATCCATAATGGATGGAGATATTGCCCGCTGCCATGTTGGGTAAAAAAGACGGGACGGTAAAAGGCGATAATCTCCTGGGGCCTCTCGAATCAGTGGTCCGTACAGCCTCCATCATCGAACTAAATCCCCCTATTCCCGTGGCGATTACGGTTGCGGTACGAATACGTTGTTGTTCTTCCTGCGGGTACCAGTTTGCCTGAGAGAGAGCCTCCTCTGCCGCCACCAGCGCATATTCAATAAAGCTGTCCATTTTTTTTCGGTCTTTGGCTGAAATTAACGCCGCAGAATTGAGCCCTGCCATATCATTTTCGCCCAACGGTACTAGCCCCCCGACGGCAACCCCGGTACCATCAGTGATATCTTCAGGAAGCAGCCTGATTCCTGAACAGCCGTTTATAAGCCCCTTCCAGACATGGTCTACACCGCATCCGAGTGGGCTAACAATTCCCATACCGGTAACAACGATTCTTTTACGTGTTGATTTTTTCATATACACCTCATGAAGGTACGTGCGGGTCGCTTTATTCAGGGCGGAATCACACCGCCCCGCTTATATCAGGAACGTGGTGCCACTTGCCCGACATTCCCTTCATCAGGACGCGGTTTGATTTTGAACCATATGGAATACATTGCTGGCAGGAAGACCAGCGTCATGACTGTTCCACCAATCGTGCCGCCGATGAGCGTGTAGGCCAGGGTCCCCCAGAACACAGAGTGAGTCAGGGGCATGAAGGCCAGAACGGCTGCAAGTGCTGTCAAAAGTACCGGACGTGAACGCTGCACCGTCGCTTCGATAACCGCATGGTAGGGATCGAGCCCTTCTTTCTCATTATGATGAATTTGCCCGATCAGTATCAGTGTGTTACGCATCAGTATTCCTGATAGCGCGACCAGGCCAACAAGCGCATTGATACCGAATGGCTGATTGAACAGCAGTAACGTTGGCACCACGCCTATCAGACCCAGAGGACTGGTAGCAAAAACCATGATCATGGCGGCAATCGATCTCACCTGCAGGATGATGATGAGCAGCGTCAGCGCAATCATTATCGGGAATAGCGGTACCATGGCATTGCTGGCTTTAGCCGATTCCTCAATGGATCCCGCCATTTCAATCCGGTAGCCGGCAGGAAGCCCCTCTATCACAGGCTGTAGCTTCTTCAGAACCGCGACAGAAACATCCGGGGGCTGAAGCCCTTCGGCAATATCACCGCGAACAGTAATGACAGGCGTTCTGTCACGACGTCGGACCACAGGATCCTCCATCACCACCTCTACTTCTCCGATCTGAGATAACGGAATTCGCTGCCCCTGGGCGCCGGTCAGAGTTAATGATGAAATTTGCGCGGGATCGGTCCGTACGTTACCCAGCGCTCTGCCTGTGATCTGCACTGAACGGATATCTTCCCGTACCTCCGTAATCGGTGCGCCAGAGAGCAGGAACTGCAGTTGTTGAGAAACTGCCGCGGTGCTTAAGCCGACGGCATTGAGCCGGTTCTGGTCAAGAACAAATCGTAATGACGGAACCCGGGTACCCCAGTCGGTATTAACGGTTCTCATCATTGGATTTTTCTCCATGACGCCCTTAACTTTCGCTGAGATATCACGAAGAACTGCAGGATCGGGTCCCATGACCCTGAACGCGACGGGATATGGCGTATAGGGTCCAAATACCAGCTGCGTAACGCGTACCTGCGCTTCAGGAGCAAGACCGTCACTGATAGCCTGTCGTAAACGTAACTTGAGCTCTTCCCGCTCGGTTGGATCTGCTGTCAGGACAACGATTTTAGCAAAGGAAGGATCGGGTAACTCCGGTGCCATAGCCAGATAAAAACGTGGTGCGCCCTGCCCGATGTAAGAGGTCACTTCGCTACTTTCTTTTTGTTCCCTCAGCCAGCTTTCAACTTTTACCGCAGTCCGGGTGGTACTCTCGATAGAGGTGCCGTATGGCATCTGGATTTCAACAAGGACTTCCGGTCGGTCAGATATCGGGAAGAACTGTTTGTTAACAAGCCCCATACCGACTACGGCTAAGGCAAATGAACCTATAACAATCCCAGCGACGACCCATTTTCGGGTAATCACTTTTGCCAGAATATTTCTGAACCGGTTGTAATTTTTGGTGTTATAGATTGCAGCATGTCCCCCTTCTACCTTTTTCAATTCCGGCAAAAGTTTGACACCCAAGTACGGGGTGAACACCACGGCGACAACCCATGATGCAATCAGGGCTATACCGACAATCCAGAACATATTGCTGGTGTACTCACCCGCAGTCGAAGGGGCGAAACCATTTGGCATAAAACCGATGGCGGTTACCAGCGTTCCGGATAACATCGGAGCGGCTGTATGGCTCCAGGCATAGGCAGAGGCTTTTACGCGGCTGTATCCCTCCTCCATTTTTACGACCATCATCTCTATCGCGATGATAGCGTCATCCACCAACAAACCCAGGGCGAGGATAAGCGAGCCCAGAGTAATTCGATCAAAGTTCTTCCCTGTGGACGCCATAATGATGAAAACAACGGCAAGTGTCAGCGGTACTGCAGCAGCAACCACAATGCCGACGCGCCAGCCCATACTGACAAAACACACAACCATCACCACCAGTAACGCTGCGAAAAATTTCAGCATAAACTCATCGACGGCTGCACTGATATTCACTGACTGATCCGTTACCTTTGTGAATGTCATGCCTAACGGGAGCGTTTCGCTCATTTTTTGGGATTCATCATCAAGTGCTTTCCCGAGATCAAGCCCGTTCCAGCCATCTTTCATGATCACGCCCAACAGTAGAGCGGGTTCGCCGTTATTGCGAACCTGGAACGTCGCAGGATCTTCATATCCGCGTTCAACTTCCGCGATATCAGATAATTTGAGCGTTTTACCATTTACGACCACCGGGGTTTCCCGGATTTTAGACAGCTCGTCAAACGCCCCTTCGAGACGTAAAAACACCTGTGAGCCTGACGTATCAATAGAGCCGGAGGGTGTCAGTACGTTCTGGTTATTCAGCGCTGAGAAGATGGTGTCCGGGGATATGCCAAGCGTTGCCAGCCTTTCATGAGAGAAGGAAACAAAAATGCGTTCGGACTGTTCCCCGATGATGTTCACTTTCTTGACGCCGGGAACGTGTAACAGCTGCTGGCGCAGTTTTTCTGCATCACGGACAAGCAGGCGTTCAGGCTCCCCCCTGGCCTTAAACGCGAAGATAGCAAATGTGACATCAGAGAATTCATCATTGACCATCGGCCCAATGACACCGGCAGGAAGATTCCTTGTTTCATCGCCGATCTTCTTACGTGCCTGGTAAAACTCCTCCTGAACAACGGAGGGCGGCGTGCTGTCCTTGAGAGAAACCGTGCTGAATGCCAGGCCTGGTCTGGTATAGGTTTCAGTACGATCGTACCAGTCCAGCTCCTGCATACGCTTTTCAATGGGCTCAGCAACCAGGTTCTGCATTTCCTGTGCTGTCGCCCCTGGCCATGCCGTAATGACCGTGAACTGCTTCACAGTGAACGGGGGATCCTCAGCCCTTCCCAGCTTGAGGAAGGCGATAATGCCGGCAACGGTGATAAGCAGGATCAGGAATAAGGTTACCGACTTTTCACGAACGGCCAGAGCGGAAAGATTAAAGCGGTTTTCACTCATTTGCCGTCTCCTTCACACCCGGCTCTGAAATAATCAGAGGGCGAACCTGTTCACCGTCATGTAAAAGATGAGCCCCCAGCGCAACTATCTGGCTATCGGGTTCCAACGCACCACTCACGACGACCGACTCGCTGCCAAGAGTGACAATTTTTACCGGCGTCCAGGCTACTTTCGCAGGCTTACCCCCTACCCGCCATACGCCCGGCCCGTTGCCTACGTCATGAATAGCCCCGGTTGGAACAGTGATCCCCTGAGCTGAATTCTCTTCATGAATTTTGACAGAGACAGTACTGCCCAGAGGGGCCAGCGAAAGTGGGGAGTCAAGCACATATCGCGCTTCAAAAGTTCGGGTAAGAGGATCTGCTGAATCAGATAACTGTCTGAGAGTGGCTTTCACAGCGGTACGGGGATCGCCATACAGACTGGCCGTGGCTACACTGCCAGTTTTCGGACGCAGCGTTTCCGGTAAACTGATTACCGCTTCCCTTTGACCTGCATGGGCAAGCCTGACGACCGTTTGCCCCGCAGATACCACCTGTCCGGGTTCAGCCAGGGTATCCATCACCGTCCCGTCAGCATCAGCCCTGAGCACCGCGTAGTTTGTAGCATTTCTGGCAACGTTAGCCTGTGCAATCGCCGCTCTTAAGTCAGCCTGTGCCGTTGCCGCCTGAGCTTTGACCTGGCCATACGCTGAAGCTGAGATCGCACCGGTACTTACCAGATTTCTGTAGCGACGTTCATCTTCAGCGGTTTGATTTGCACGCGCTTTAGCTGCAGCAACGGCTTGTTCCTGAGCCCTTGCCTGCAAACCTAAATCTTCAGGATCGATCAGCATAAGCGGCTGTCCCGCTTTGACGTTCTGTCCCTGATTGACAAGACGTTCCTGAATTTTCCCGGCTACACGGAAGCCTAAATCACTTTCAACGCGTGATGCGACAGTACCCGTAAAAGCTAGCGAAGTATTTGAGGCGCTCTGAACACTGGTCACTCTGACGAGTGGTGGCTTTGTTCTGGGATCTTCAGTTTGAGCTGAATCGCCGCAGGCGGTAATGGACAGGCTCATCAGACCCACAGCAACTGGAAGTAACTTTACCCGAAACATAGGTTCCCTTTTAAGAGAGGCAGAAAACCCAATATTCTTTCAAGTGACCAATTTAGTCAATGGTCACATCATGGCATCAGACTTCTTAATATCAGTGACGGGAGCTGTTGTGCAGCTTGAGGCGCGACATCCAGGTTGTACTGCAGTTGAACCGGATTGATGTACGGGAGAAGAACCAGAAAAATAGCATCCACAGTTTCATCGAGTGGTGAACGCCTTTCAAACTCACCGTTTAAGCGCCCTTCATTAATGATATCTGCAACTATTTTCTTTAATTTATTCGTATAGTTAACAGCAGAAGACCACTGCTCCACGCTTGCCGCTGCGGCAATGTCATACAGTTTTCTGTCATAGAAAAACAGGTCGCTGCTTGCATCAATCACCGCTCTGAACAGCACTCTTAATTTTTCTGACGATGAGGTCGAACCGGCAATGTTGGCTTCAACAATATCCATGATCATCCGCAGTCTGTTGGTGCAGATCACTTCTCCAATTGCCTGTTTGGAGTTAAAGAATTTATAGATGTAGGCCTTTGAAAATCCTATTGATTTAGCCAGATCGGCAACGGTGGTTTTTTCATATCCATAGTGGCCAAAATATTCAGTAGCAGCCTGTACAATCTGCTCCCTGACGCTGTGTTCTGCAGGTCCTCTGGTTTCGTCCTGGATCGGCATGAAAATATTCCTCCGTGTAAACAGTAAACTTAATTGATAATCTTGTGACCATTATACAATGTGGTCATAAGTTAGTAAGCGTATTTCTCAAGTCAACAGTACGGAATGGTATCTAAACGAAACATAGCCGGATTAATGAGCTCTCTGCTCATCACTCTCTGCACCGTCGGGCCAGACCATTCCAGACCATCATCATGTCTGCTTTGAACGAGAAGCGGACATCATCGTCATAGTGCTACTTCAGCTTTTCCACCCACGCTGAACAAAAATCCAGATACGCCCGCACAAGGTTTGAGGGATATTTATGACGCGCGTAGACAAGGTGTAGCGGAATTTTCTGCGTGGCTATTCCAGGTAAAAGTTGTATCAGTTCACCGCTTTCCAGCCAGGGTCTGGCTGAAAAATCCAACAGCTGAGTAATGGCCTTACCACTAAGGGCATAATGAATTAAGCCCTGAGAATTATTAGTGGTAAAGATGGGCTCGTATTTAACTTTTTCGGTTCCAGAATCCCATTCAAAAAGACCATGAGTCAGGCTCTCCCAGGCAGCAACCGGCAGACGGGCCATTTCTGCCAGTGTTTCAGGCGTACCGTGACGCGTTAGTAATTCAGGGCTTGCAACAAACAACGTTTCCAGTGGCTTAAGAGGTTTAGCAATGACGTCATCCGTATTCAAGTCACCCATTCTCAGCGCCACGTCCACACCGTCTGCGAACAAATCAACCACCCTTTCGCTGGAATGACAAAATACGGTGATGTCGGGATAGCGTTGCTGAAATTCGATCAGAAAATCCCACCATAGTGAGAAATTAGGTGGCACAGACAGACGCAGTTTGCCCTGTAATGTGTGAACAGAAGTGACGGACTTTTGTGCATCCTCAAGTAGCTCAATACCCAGACGGGCCTGCTCAAAAAATAGTTGCCCTTTATAGGTGGGTTTCACGCCGTGCCGTGAGCGTTCCAGGAGCTGCACGTTTAATGACTGTTCAAGCTCATTGACTTTCCGACTTAAGGTGGAGATCGGTACCCCTGTTCTTTCACTTGCCGCAGAGAGGCTTCCGGCATTCATCACCTCGATGAACAATTTCGTGGCGTTAAAATCCATCATTCTTTCCATTATTGGGAAGTATATTTCAATTTTTAGTGATTCCATTCCATTTTTCAAATGACTAAAATTTTTTCTTTGCTATTTTCTGCGAGTTTAAAAATGAACAACCGAGTTGCCAAAATCTTAAACGTTCGCTATCCCCTTATACAGGCCCCCTTATATTTTCTGACTAATGCAGAGCTGGTTGCTGCGGTTTCAAACTCTGGCGCGCTTGGCACGCTGGGGCCCCACGCCGGTCAGGAAAGCCTGCCTGGATCGCGTTTTGTGGCGCTGGATCGTATGCGGGAGGAGATTCGAAAAGTTAAAAAACTGACGAATAAACCCTTTGCCGCGACCCTGATTAACGGTCCGGATATGAGTTTCTGGCGGCCTACTGCGGAAATGTTGGTTGAAGAAGGCGTGGAAGTGGTGCTTATCAATGAAGTGCTGGACGCTGAAATATTTGCTTTCTTTAAATGCCACAGCATAAAAACGCTTTACCGCGCGCTGACGCCCACGCTCGCTAATTCAAAAGAGGCAGAAAAATTAGGGGCCGACATCATCATCGCCACCGGTTTTGACGAGGGAGGCACTGTCCCCTCCCGGGTGATTGGTACATTCAGCATTGTTCCCATGATCGTTGATAGTGTGAACGTTCCGGTCATTGCAGCAGGCGGTATAGGTGATGTTCGCGGCGTGCGGGCCGCATTGGCTTTGGGGGCCGAAGGAGTATATGCAGGCAGCCTTTTTTTGACTGCTGTCGAAAACCCTGCAGCTGAAAAAGTTAAACGTCTGATTGTCGATTCCACGGCTGAGGATCTGCTGCTGTTCCGTACGCTGCCAGCTTATTACCGTAGCTTACCCACCGATCTGAGTCCGATGCTGGCAGAGTTAGACGCGCAGAATACGGATCGTGAAACCATGTTTAAGGCGATGAACGGTTATCACTCACTGTGGCAGGCCATGAGGCTTGGTAATTTTGACCAGGGCGTTGTTTCAACCGGCACGGGTATTTCCGTGATTAAATCGATTCGTCCGGCAGCAGAAATTGTTTCAGACCTTATGCAGGACTTTTAAAAGAGACACACTATTTATAACACTATGTACGCTTCTGGTTAGGAGGCTATCGACCTGAATGTCCGCTTTGAGCGAGGGGCGGACATTCAGTCAGCATATCTCAGGAGCTGGACACAACTCTTCTGACGAAGCTCTAAGAGCCCAAAACCATCATATCTCATATGAAGTGAAATAGTGCATTATCCTGAGACGTTTCCGTGTTAAAAAGAAGATTACCTTACATGGAGATGTTGTTATTTATGGCTTTTTTTTCCGGAATCACTGGGCGGCTGTTCCTCATAAACGTAATGACCGCCATTTCATACGCCTTCGTATTGCCTGTAATGAGTCTTTTTTTAATAAACGGGTTACATGCCAGCCCGATTTTTATCACTTTCTACAGCCTGGGGTTTGCCCTGTCAGGATTGTTTTTCAGCCAGCTGATGGGATCTCTTGCAGATAAGGGACATCCAGTCAGGCAACTTTTCATGATTTCTGTTACGTCTCTTTTTCTGGCGGGTTTAGCCTTCAGTTTCTGTCGTGAACCTGTCGAGGCTCTGGCCATCGGCATTTTCTTGATGGGGCCAGGCAATGCATCTATCCCGTTACTCCTGTCGATGATCCGAAAGCATTCACTAACGGCAGGGCTTAACGCTACGCGACTCAATACGCAAATGCGTTCAGGCGTGTCAATTGTATGGATTGCCGGACCGGCTCTGGCATTTGTCTTCGCCGACCGATTTGGCTTCACCTTTAATTTTCTGGCCTCAGCCCTGCTTGCAGCCATAACCTTACTTGCAAGCCAGTTTCTGCTTTCGAAGGATAAAAAAACTGTCAGTACAGGCAGAACAGAAACAACTCAAGCCGGTAAAGCCCCTATCACGGGTATGATTTGGGCACTGGGCGCAGTAATGATGCTGGCAAATTTATCCAATAACATGTACCTGACCATTATGCCGCTCTACCTGGTACACGAGCTTAATTTACCCGCTTCGTTTCCGGGCTTTCTGCTGGGTGCAACCGCGATAATGGAGATTCCCGTGATGCTTGCCTCAGCTCATCTGGCAGAGAAAACAGGGAAAGAGCCACTGATTATGGTCGGATTTCTCTTTGCTGCCGTCTATTACAGCCTGCTTCAGCTGGCCACTAACATGACCGAACTGATTGTGCTGCAGCTTTTCAACGGATTATTCTTTGGTATTTTTGTCGGCTTAGGCATTTCTCTTATCCAGGACGCGTTGCCTGAACGTAGCGGCTTCGCATCAGCGTTTCACTCCAATGCCATGCGCACAGGCATGATGTCAGGCAATGGTATTGCCGGTCTGATGGCGCAAGTAGCAGGGTTTAAAATGACGCTGCTTGTTCCATTGTTATCAGTGTGTTGTGCTGCTTTGCTAATGCTCTGCATAAAGAGAAATCACTCTACAAAAAACAGTTCACCAATGGGCTGAGACTGCTCATAAATATACGTACAAACACGATTAACCGGCGCTGTTGTTCCGATTTTATTCTCATTAATTCAATGTCCGCTTCTGGCACAAAGTAGAGACAGTTCGCAGCGGTTGCGGACTGCCTCGCTCCGTTTATGTAACGTCCGCGTTTGGCCGTTGTCATTCATCCTGTGGTCAGTTTGTGGCTTTCAGATAAAAGATCGTGTATTTCCTTTGGGGATAACGGACCGGAGAGAACAATGCTTATCCAGTGCTCTTTGTTCATGTGATAAGCAGGTAAAATGCCCTCTTTTTTTCTAAGAGAACCGATGTGTTCGGGTCTGATCTTGACCTCTAGTACGTCAACGTCCGCTTCTGTTTTAAGACCCAGCTTCGTACCTGGCACGTTCATAACTATTCCGAACCACTTCTTCCCGTCGTGATGCCGGAGAACGGCATAGCCCGGAAGATTGCTCCAAAGATACTCTGGCTCGGCGTGGTAATGCTCACGGGCATGTTTGAACAGCGTCTCTCTTTTCATCAATTTTCTTCTGTTAATTAGGTTTATATATGAGTATGTATATCGGATGAGCTAGATGTGCTCATTATAGGACGATGAGATGACGGATGCCGAGTTAGACATTTTAGTGAAAGATAAAACCGATTTTAATAAACGCCTGCGACTGATCGCGAGTTTATCCCGTTGTGAGGATGAACGCAGCGTATTGGCGCTGAAACATCTTGCACAGCATGACTTCGTCTATGCTGTGCGACTCTCTGCGTGGCAGGCACTACAAGCAAAAGGCATTCTTATACCAGAGCCCGTTGAACGCCCCCGCTATGCAATCCTGTTAGAAAGATCCCTTGCGCGCGCTAAACGCATCTGCCAGAGGGTGTTTGATTTTTGCCAGGGCTGGTATATCTGAACAGCACCGTCATTACCAACAACACTCAACGCCGCAGGATCTCGCCATTAATCGATGCGACACGCGTCTTGCCGCAGAACGCCATCGACAAATCGAACTCATTACGAATGATGTTGAGCGCCATTGTGACGCCCTCCTCGCCCAGCGCCCCTAATCCATACAGCATGCTGCGTCCGATATAGGCTCCTTTTGCGCCCAGCGCAATCGCCTTGAGTACATCCTGCCCGGAACGTATCCCGCCGTCAAAATGCACTTCAATGCGATCGCCTACCGCGGCGACGATCTCCGGCAATACTGTAATCGATGACGATACGCCATCCAGCTGACGCCCGCCGTGATTGGAGACGATCAGCGCATCCGCGCCCGCCTCCACCGCCAGACGTGCATCCTCGGCGTCCATAATGCCTTTTACCACAAGCTTGCCGCCCCAGCGCTGCTTTATCCACTCAATATCCTGCCAGGAGAGCCGCGGGTCGAACTGCCGGGCCGTCCACTCCACCATCGCGTCGATATTATCAACGCCGCTGGCGTGGCCAATGATATTGCCGAAGTTACGGTTACGCGTGGCGAGCATACTGCGACACCAGCGCGGTTTACCGGCAATATTAAGCAGGTTGCGCAGCGTCATTTTCGGCGGCGTCGACAGGCCATTTTTAATGTCTTTATGGCGCTGACCAAACACCTGTAAATCCATGGTGACGACCAGCGCGCCGCAATTTGCCGCTTTTGCGCGGTCGATAAGGTTCGCGACGAACTGGCGATCGCGCATGACGTAAAGCTGGAACCAGAATGGATGGTAATCCGTTGCCTGCGCCACCGCTTCAATAGAACAAATACTCATCGTGGAGAGTGTAAAAGGAACGCCAAATTTTTTAGCCGCGCGCGCCGCAAGAATTTCACCATCAGGATGGATCATGCCGGTTAAGCCAGTGGGCGCAATCGCCACCGGCATCGCCACGGCCTGGCCGAGCATCTCGCTGGCGGTGCTGCGTTCAGTAATATCGACCGCCACGCGCTGGCGAAATTCAAGACGTCCTAAATCAGCTTCGTTGGCGCGATAGCTATATTCGGTCCACGAACCTGCATCCACATAGTCGTAAAACATTTTTGGCACCCGCTTACGCGCCAGCTGCCGTAACTCTTCGATGCAGGTTATGGTCATAGCCGTTATCCCATAAAAAAGCTAAATATCAGTGATTACGATTTAACATAATCGGTATAGGCGTTCTGCAACGCAATGTGATCGGCAATATATTTAGCGTCGTGCCATACGCCGTAAATAAACGATGAGGCGCGATTGACCAGGTTCGGCAGGCCGATGAAATAGATGCCCCGCTCTGCAGAAATACCGCGTTTATGAAACGGCAGCCCTTTTTCGTCGAATGCATCAACCTGCAGCCAGCTGAAATCAAATTTAAAACCGGTCGCCCAGATAATGGTCGTAATGCCCGCGGCGGCCATATCCAGTTGAGTAAGCGGAGTGAGCAGGCACGCCGGATCGGGCAACAGCTCCCACGCCTGCGGCTCCGGCGGCAGATCCAGTCCGTTGCGTTCAATGTAGGCATCGGCATCGCGTAGTACGTCGAAGTAAGCTTTATCGCCCTCGGCGATATTCTCAGCCAGGCCTTCAGCGAAGTGCAGCACGCCGTTATCCCAGCTTTTGGTAATACCGACAAGCGTAATGCCCATATGCGCCAGGCGGCGAAAATCCACGGTTTTGCCCCCTTCATAGCCGCTCACCGCAAAGGCCACGTGCTCTTTCTTCGGCTTGATTTTAACTTCATCCCACAGGCCGAGCGCGCCGAGCCACCAGCAGTAATCACGGTTGCGATAAGCACGCGGCGGACGGTAATGTTCGCCAACCGACAGATAAACCTCTCGCCCCGCTTTACGCAGCTCTTCGGCGATTTGCGTACCGGATGCCCCTGCCCCTACCACCATCACGCCGCCTGCGGGCAACTGCTGCGGGTTTTTATAAACGGAAGAGTGGATCTGCTGCACCCCGGCGCTCTCCGGCACAATCTGCGGGAATGAGGGCTTCTGGAACGGGCCCGTTGCGGCAACCACGTTGTCGGCTTCGAATTCACCCGCTGACGTCACCACGCTGAAGCCGCTGCGCCCTGTCAGACGCACCACTTGATGAACCTCTACGCCGGTGCGTACGGGCGCCTTAAGCATCTTCACATAGTCTTCGAAGTACTGCGCCATACGCTCTTTCGGCGGAAAGGCTTCCTGAGAAATATTGTCGAATTTAAGCGAGGGGAACCGGTCGTGCCAGGCCGGTCCGTTCGCCACCAGCGAATCCCAGCGCTCGGAGCGCCAGCGTTCAGCGATACGGCTGCGCTCAAGAACAACATGCGGCACGCCCATCAGCGACAGATGTTCACTCATGGCAATACCGGCCTGCCCGGCGCCAACAATAACAGTATTGATCTTTTCTACTGACATAATAGATCCCTGGAAATGAATAGTTTATTAATGTCTGGTTTCGACGTTTAATACTTTGCCAAGCCCTAAAAACTTATTAGCAATAATTAACAGCGTGGCGGTAACGGTAATATAAATAACTGACAGGGCCGCCAACGTCGGGTCGGCAAATTCACGCACATAGTTGTACATCGCCACCGGTAAGGTCTGCGTCGCTTGGGTGGTAATGAACAGCGATGCGGTAAACTCATTAAAGGAGAGAATGGCGGCAAACAGCCAGCCGCCGAACAGGCCCGGCAAAATCAGCGGCACGGTGATGGTCAATACCACGCGCAGCGGCGATGCGCCAAGGCTTGCCGCCGCCAGCTCAATACGCTGCTCGAGGTTTTTTAGCGACACATACACGCTGCGCAGCACAAACGGCAGCACCAGCACGACGTGGCAGAAGATCACCAGCGGATAGCCGCGCCCGAGGTTGAGCTGTGACACCAGCATCAGCAGACCCAGACCTATAGTGAAATGCGGGATAAACAGCGGCGACAGCAGAATGCCTTCCAGCACCTGCTTGCACGGGAATGAATAGCGCTCAATGGCAATCGCCAGCGCGGCCCCCACGATCACCGCCAGCGACGATGCCCATGCGGTAACAATCAACCCGGACCAGAAGCCATGACGAAAGTCATCGTAACTCACCGCACGTTCGAACCAGCGCAGCGACCAGCCTTTCGGCGGGAAGAACAGCACCGAGGTGCTGCTGAACGCGGAGATAAACACCACGATGGTCGGCAGCAGCACAAAGATAAGAATAGCGGCGACCAGCAGGCGGCCCGTCAGCGTCATCAGTTTGTCGTTCATCGAACGGGTCATATTAATGCTCTCCCATCGCGTGCAGGAATCGGGTCATGCGTTTCAGTGCCATCAATAACAGGATGGTAAGGATCAAACCGGCAATGCTTAACGCGGCGGCAAATGGGAAGTTCATCGACGAGAAACCCAGTTGATAGACCAGGGTTGCCACGGTGCTGACGCGTCCGCCGCCAATCAGCTGCGGCGTGGCAAAGGCGCTAAAGGTCCAGGCGAACGCGGTGGTCAGGCTGGAGACAATACCGGGGATAGAGAGCGGAATGGTCACCGTCAGCAACGTGCGGAGCGGCCCTGCGCCAAGGCTGGTGGCGGCTTTCTCATAATCGGGGTTAATGTGCGACAGCGCGGTGGCCAACATCAGCACCATGATCGGCATGGTGACATGCACCAGCGCCACAACTACCCCCGTTTGCGTAAACATAAACTGAATAGGTGTTGAGATGACGCCCACGGCCAGCAACAGGCTATTCAGGAAACCGCTGTTGCCCAACACGATGATCCACGAATAGGTGCGCACCACTTCGCCAAGAAACAGCGGCGTAATCGCGATAATCAGAATAGTGGATTTGATCCACGTGGTGCGGGTGCGCACCAGTGCGTACGCCAGCGGATAACTCATCAGCAGGCCAAAAATAGCCGTTTTGGCGCTAAGCATGACGGTGTTGATAAAGGCATCGGCATAGATGCCTTTAAGCAGGCCGTTGAAGTTCGCCAGCGTAAATCCGCCCACGTCGAGCGAACCGGGAATATAGGCGCGCACGCTATATTGCATTACCGCAAACATCGCGATAACCAGCCCAAACGCGGTCAGCGTGGCGGGAATAATGAACCAGGGTAAAAATGTCGGTTTTCTCGTCATAGACGTCGCAGCCTGAGTAGTGTGTTGCCGGTAGAAACGGGGCGGCCCGCAGGCCGCCAGGTCAGTCAATGAGACATGATGTTTTCAGAGAACCACTGACGCCACTCTGCGGTCTTCTCGGCGCGCAGCTGCGGATCGGTGTTGATGGTGGCGTTCCACTGCTCGGGGGTGGTCAACATGCCCGGCAGTTTCGCCAGCGCCGGGTCGATATGGGCGTTAGTCACCGTTGGGCTGCCGTGATAAATCTTCGCCACCTGCTGCTGAGTTTCCGGCTTCAGGGCGATATTGATGAACTTATACGCGAGGTCGGCCTTGCTAGTGCCTTTGTTAATGCCAATCGTATCGACGCCCAGAACCGCGCCCTCTTTCGGCATCACCAGCTTGATGTTTACCCCTTCGGCAATCATGTGGTAGGCGTTCATCGACAGCATCACCTGCACGGGCGTTTCGCCGGTGGAGATCAGCTGCTGGCTGTTGGCGTCATCGGTATAGAAAGATTTGATGTTCGGGATAAGCGCTTTCAACTTCGCCTGGCCCTGCTCCCAGTGCGCCGCGTCGGTGCCGGAGAGTTTGGCGGAAACCGCAATGATATGGCTCGGATCCCAGTCAGGCAGCGCCAGCGTCCCTTTCAGCTCAGGCTTCCACAGGTCGTTCCAGCTCTCAAAGGTTTCGCCCTTCGCCACCATATCCGGACGATAGCCGATTGTGTAAACGTAGCCCCACACGCCGAGGTGATAAGGGCTGACTTTCGCCTGCTGCACCAGGTTCGCCGCGTTCGGGATTTTGCTCATATCGAGCTTTTCAAACAGGCTGGAGTTGGCGTACAGATAGCCGACATGTGCCGTCGTAAAGGTCACGTCCGTTTCCGGCGAGCCCCCCGCCAGTTTGGCTTTGTTCAGACGATCGATAGTGCCGCCCGTGACAAACTGCACTTCCACACCGGTCTCTTTGGTAAATTCTTTGGCAATGGTCTCATCAATCAGATCTTTAAAACCGCCGCCCCAGGTGCTGACAATCAGCTTGTCAGCGGCCATCGCATTACCTGCGGACAACACACTTGTGGTCAACAACGTTAAGGCACAAATCTTACGCAACATATTCTCATCCCCAATGCATGAAATGACTGTGGTAGCAATCTGAAACCCGGCGCGCCAACACGGTGCGAACGGTGTTCCCTGGTGTGAAATCACTATGCCGTTGCGAGCCGATTCGGTAAAACAGCCTTTTCCTCGTCGTTGCGTCAGGATTTCTGACGCAAAAAAAATGTCCCTGTTTTGGCATGAGAAATGCAAGAAACCTGCACTATTAGAATGACTGGCGCTACATGATGGCGTCGGCGATCTCAGGAGAACCTGCATGCTCAGTCGCATCACCCAGCGTCAGCTGGAATATTTTGTCGCTTCCGGAGAGGCTGGCAGCATCATCGGCGCATCCGAGCGTATCCACGTTTCATCGCCGTCGATCTCTGCCGCGATCACCCACATTGAATCTGAACTGGGCGTACAGCTGTTCGTGCGGCACCACGCCCAGGGGGTGTCGCTGACCGCCATCGGTCATCAGGTACTGAAGGAGGCGAAGCTCATTCTGGAGCAGATGATGAACCTCTATACCATTGCGTCAGAATCCATGAACAATGTGCGCGGCCCGCTGCGCGTGGGCTGTCTGGATACGCTGGCGCCCATGCTGACGCCGGAACTGGTGTTCGGTTTTGGCCGCGCGTTTCCGGGCGTGCGCATTACGCTGGTGGAAGGCCACCATGAACAGCTGCTGAAACAGTTGCGCGCTGCCGATATCGACATCGCCCTGACTTATGATTTAGTCCCCGCTAACGACATTGCCTTCACCTCCCTGGCGCAGCTGCCGCCGTATGTGATGGTGGGGGAACATCATCCGCTGGCGACACAGTCGGCGGTGACGATTCAGGATCTGGCGACAATGCCGATGGTGCTGCTGGATATGCCGTGGAGCCGCGAATACTTCCTTGGGCTGTTTAGCGAGGCGGGCGTTACGCCGAATGTGGTCATGCGCTCCGGCAACATGGAGGTAGTACGCGCCATGGTGGCCAACGGCGTGGGGTTTGGTATCGCTAACGTGCGGCCGAAAGCGCATCTCTCTCAGGATGGCAAACGCCTGATCCGCGTGCGGCTGGCGGGGGTGAACAGGCCGATGCAGCTGGGTTACGCCACCGTGGCCCACACGCAGCACTCTATGGTGGTGAACGCTTTCGCCGAGCGCTGCCGCATGTTTATCTCCGACCAGTACATCCCTGGCATGGCGGCCCCCAGCTATTTCGACCCGCAGGTGGTGCGCGTGGCGTGACGGTGTCACATATCATCCCGGCGTGGGTATGAATGTTAGTACCCGCGCGCCGGGAACACTTGATGAGTTACCGGTTCGCCGCGTGCGGCGCGTTGGATGTTCTCTGCAACCTGCTGCGCGGCGCTGGCGGGAATGGCGACAGACGCCAGATGCGGCGTAATCAACACATTTTCCATGCGCCACAGCGGATCGCCCGGCGGCAACGGTTCGCGGTCAAACACATCCAGCGTGGCTTCCGCAATTCGCCCGGTGCGTAACGCATCCGTCAGCGCCGCCTGGTCGACAATTGCCCCGCGCGAGACATTGATAAACGCCGCGCCAGGCGGCAGTCGTGCCAGCCGTTCGGCGCTAAGCAGGCCCGCCGTGTGCGGCGTGAGAGGGAGCATTACTACCAAAATGTCGCTCTGGCTGAGAAAGTCATTCAGTGACTCCAGTCCGCTGCTACAGCGAACACCCGCAATCGCTTTTTGCGAACGCGACCAGCCGCGTACATCGAATCCCTGTCGTGCCAGCTCCTGCGCCGCATACCCGCCCAACTCCCCCAGGCCCAGCACGCCGACACGGACGCTGGAGGGCGTACGCGGATGCAAATAGCGCCAGCGCTGTTCACGCTGCGCGCGCTCAAACGCCGGAATATCGCGCGCGTAGCGCAGCACCGCGAAAAGCACATAACCGGCCATCATGCGCGCCATATCCGGGTCGGACAGTCGTATAATCGGGATATCTGGCAGATCGTCGCGCCCGACCAGGGAGTCGACGCCCGCGCCGAGATTCACCAGCAGTTTGAGATTGCGGTATGGTGCAAAGAAACCACCCGGCGGTTGCCATGCCAGCGCATAGTGCACGTCATCAGGTTTTTGCACCGTTTCGGCGCGGCATATCGTCACGCCGGGTAAATACGGTGCAAGTAAAGCTGACCACTCGTCGAAGCTGTCAAATTCGCTGTAAAACACAAGGGTGCTCATGCGACGCGCCCCTCCATCAGGTTAACCACCGCATCAATCGCCAGCTCGTAACCCATTGCGCCCAGCCCGGCGATCACGCCGGTTGCCGCTTTCGACACCATGGAGTAGTGTCGGAACGGCTCGCGCTTCCAGATGTTGCTCATATGCGCTTCGATAATCGGGCCGTCAAACATCAGCAGCGCATCAAGGATCGGCACGGACGTGTAGGTCAACCCCGCCGCGTTGATAATCAATCCAGCCGCGTTCTGTCGCGCTTCCTGGATCCAGTCAACCAGCACGCCTTCATGATTGCTCTGGCGAAAGTGCACTATTACCCCGTGCGATTGGGCGCGACGCTGACAGCGCTCGCCAATGCTGACAAAACTTTCGCTACCATACGTGCCGTTTTTATCCAGCCCATACAAATTGGCGTTCGGCCCGTTGAGAAAATAGATCTGCTGTGACATGCAAGCTCCTGATTAAACGTGCGGACGCGTAGCGACCATAGCCGAATGCGCATCGAAAACGGCGAACCACGCGGCGGTCAGCGGGTGGCCAGTGCGCCAGTTAAGTTCGGCAAAGCGGAAGTCGAGATAACCCAGCGCGCAACCAATGGCAATCAGCCCGATATCGTGGGGACGATCGCTAAAATAGCTGGCCTGACGTTCAACTTCCGCCAGTGCGGCGGCAACTTTTTGCAGCTGCGCGTTGGCCCAGCTCTGCCACTGTTTCTCAGGCGGACGAGCGCTGAATTCATAGCGCGCCAGCAACGCGGCGTCGATAATGCCATCGCCCAACGCCTGGCGCGCAAGGCTTAGCCAGCGCGCATCACCGTCCTGCGGGAATAAACCGCCCTGCGCGCGAGCGTTGAGGTATTCGCAAATGACCCGGCTATCGTAGAGACAGATCCCGTTTTCGGTACGTAGCGCCGGGACTTTGGCTAGCGGATTAAACGCGGCGATACGTTCGTCGCGCTGAATGGGATGCGCAGCGGAATCCAGCCGGTGTATCTCCTCTGCAAGGCCCAATACCGTCGCGCACACCATCACTTTACGTACGTAAGCGGACGTCGAGGCGAAATAGAGTTGCATCATGACGCCACCGCCAGCAGCACTTTGCCGATGTTGGCGTTGGCCTCAAGAATGCGATGCGCGTCCGCGGCCTGCGCTAACGGCAGGGTTTGATAAACCATCGGCGCGATTTTACCGGCGGCGATCGGCGGCAGCAGATGTGTACGGATGCACTGCGCCAGCCGCGCCTTCTCGGCATCACTCTTCGGACGCAGGGTTGAGGAGGTCAGATGCAGCCCCTTACGCATCACCTGTTGCAGGTCGAGTTCAATCTTCGCGCCCTGCATAAACGACAGGCTGACATGACGTCCGCCCGATGCTAACACGCTCAGGTTGCGCGCCACGTAATCGCCGCCAACGTTATCCAGCACCACATCCACGCCGCGCCCCTGGGTTTCCTCAAGGATAACCGCGACGAAATCTTCGCTGTGGCGGTCAATGGCGCGCCAGACGCCAAGCTGTCGCAGCGCTGCTACCTTTTCAGCACCGCCTGCCGTCGCCACTACCCGCGCCCCGCACGCCTGTGCGCACTGAATGGCGAACGTTCCCACGCCGCTGGCCGCCCCGTGGATCAGTACGGTTTCGCCGGGCTGCAAACGCCCCCGTTCAAACAGGTTGTGCCACACGGTAAAGGCCGCTTCCGGCACCCCCGCCGCCTGGGCGAGCGGCAGGTTTTCCGGCACGGGTAAACAGAGTTCGGCGCGCGCCACGCAATACCCGGCATAGCCGCCACCGGAGAGCAGCGCCATTACCGGCGCGCCAGGAGCGAGAGAGTCAACGCCCGCGCCCAGCGCCGCAACGGTGCCGGAAACTTCCAGCCCCAGTACATCGGTGACGCCCGGCGGCAACGGCATGCCGTTGCGCTGTAAGATATCGGGACGGTTCACGCCCGCACTGACGACACGAATCACTACTTCACCCGGACCAGGCTGCGGCACGTTACGCTGTACCAGGGCTAACACCTCAGGGCCGCCCGGCTCACGGGCGACTATTGCGTTCATCATTTCAGGTATCATCGGCGCTTATCCCTGTTTCGCCGCGCTAAACGCGCATACGCCTTCGTCATCTACGCTCACGCCCACCAGGCTGCCGATGGGCCAGCGCGTCAGTGAACTCAACCCGGACTGGCGCGCAAACAGCGAGGCGCTGCCCAGCGCCGGGACATCGAGATGGACATCCACATGATCGCCCTGAAAGACATGGGCGATCACCGTGGCGCTGAACAGCGAATGTGGGCCAAGCGGTGCCAGCTGCAGGTTTTCCGGACGCACGTAGACATCCAGGCGCTCGCCCATCATGGCGTGCACGCGTTCCGCCGGCAGGCGCAGCGTATTGCCGCCCACCTCCAGCATCGCCGCACCGTCACGACCGACATAGCGCCCCGGCAGAATATTCACATCGCCCACAAAACCTGCGACAAACGGATCCTGCGGACGACGATAGATCTCATCCGGCGTGCCGATCTGGCGCACGTGCCCTGCCGACATCACTACCACGCGGTCGCTCATGCTCAGCGCTTCACCCTGATCGTGCGTTACAAAAACAGTGGTGACGCCAAGTTTGCGTTGAATCGCCTTGAGCTCAACCTGCATCGACAGACGCAGGTTTTTATCCAGCGCCGAGAAAGGCTCATCCAGCAACAATACTTTGGGGCGGATCACCAGCGCTCGCGCCAGCGCCACCCGCTGCTGCTGACCGCCTGAAAGTTCCCGCGGCTTGCGATGGCCGTAACCGGCCAGCTTCACCAGCGCCAGCGCCTGCTCAACGCGCTCTGCGATTTCAGCTTTGGGCACACCGCGCATACGCAGGCCGTAGCCGACGTTTTTCTCGACCGTCATATGGGGGAACAGCGCGTAGTTCTGAAACACAATACCGATTTCACGCTGGTACGGCGGTATCTCGGTAACCAGATCGCCATCAATAAAAATTTCGCCGCCATCCGCCTCGGCGAAACCCGCCATCAGGTTCAGCAGCGTAGTTTTGCCGCAGCCAGAGGGGCCGAGCAGCGTAATAAATTCCCCTTCCTCTATGGTCAGGGAGATTTTGTGTAGGGCGATAGCGTCGCCAAAGCGTTTCAGTACGCCGTCAAGCTGTACGGCGACATGGGCTTTGTTGGCGACGGGATGCAGCGCTTCGGGCTGCGGGAATGTGGTGACTTCGGCACTTACCATGGACTCTCCAGATACGGGCTATCAAATGCGTGTCACCAGCATACGGGTTAAGCGCGTATCACGCGGTTAGTGCTTCCTGAAGCTGGCGTTTGGAAAAGGGAAAGCAGAGAAAAAGGTGACAACGTCACCTTTACTGGCACATCCATGCAGCAAGACGGCGCAGCATGGCATCGCAGGCGGCTAGCTGTTCAACAGTGATAAACTCATCGGGCTTATGGCCCTGCGCCATACTGCCCGGCCCGCAGATCACGCTGGGGATACCAGCCTGATGGAACAGCCCGCCTTCCGTACCGAATGCCACGGTGCTAAAGGCGTCGGTACCGGTGAGATGAGCAATCAGCTGTGCGGCGTTGCTGTGCGCTGCGGTATATAAACCGGGATAGCCGCTGATGGGATAAAAGCGAATAGCGGCGTCGGCATTGACGGCGTGCATGTGCGGCAGCAGTTCCCGCTGCGCATAGCGTTCCAGCGCCTGCACCACCTGCTGCGCGTCATCCTGCGGCAACGTGCGCACTTCGAAGTCAAACGTACAGTCGGCAGGCACGATATTCAGTGCCCGACCGCCCTGAATTACGCCGGTTTGCACCGTAGTAAACGGCGGATCGAAACGCGCATCCTGACGTTCCGGCGCGGCCAGCCGCTGGCCTATCACCGTAAGGCGGTGAATAAGTTTTGCGGCGTATTCAATGGCATTGACGCCCTGGGGGGCATAGGCCGAGTGGCAGGCCGCGCCCTGCACTTCGCAACGAACGCCGAGCTTGCCTTTGTGGCCGAGCACCGGCTGTAGCCCGGTGGGCTCGCCAATGAGGCAGATGTCGGGTTTGTCCGGGCGGCTCGCCAGGGCGTCCAGCAAGGTGCGCACGCCCAGGCACCCGACCTCTTCGTCATAGGAAATTGCCAGATGCAGCGGTTGCGCCAGCGGCTCGGCAAGAAAGTGCGGCACCGCCGCCAGCATGCAGGCGATAAAGCCTTTCATGTCTGCCGTGCCGCGGCCGTACAGCTTGCCGTCTCGCTCAGTCAGCGCAAACGGCGGTACGCTCCAGTTCTGCCCGTCCACCGGCACCACATCGCTGTGGCCGGAGAGCATTACGCCGCCGCTGCCTGCCGGACCAAGCCGCGCATACAGATTGGCTTTGCTGCGTTCGGGATTGTGAATCAGCTCACAGTGGACGCCGAGATCGGTTAAATAGCGCCAGACAAAGTCGATCAGCGCCAGGTTGGATTCGCGGCTGGTGGTATCAAACGCCACCAGCTGCTCCAGCAGTTTGCGACTGGTTATCATCGCCTCTCCTTGCGTCATTCGTCGCCCGGCACGCCGTAGCCAGGTGCGCTGCGGGGATCGAGCGCGCGCGTTATATAGTCCTGCATCTGCGGCTTATACGCCTGCCAGAGCTGATTGAGCTCAGCGATGGGATCGCCGTCCGTCCAGTCGACACGTAAATCGACAACCGGCCAGACGGGCGCATCTACAATCGACAGTGCCGCTGAATGCACCGGCCCTGCCTCTCCGCCCGCTTTCATGCCCGCCTGCATCGCGGCAATGAGCCTGTCGGCAAGATCGCCTGAGCGTTGTTCGAAGGCGTTGACCATCGCGATAATCACGTTCGGATCTGCCAGCAGATTACCCGCCGCCACGCAGTTTTCGCCGCTCAGGGCGTTGTTAACACCGAGCGTCTTCTCGCCGCTATAAAACGCGCTTTCTCCCTCAGCTGTCAGCACCGTAACTTGCCGATAGATGGCGTAATCATCAGTGCCGAGCCCGGCTTTTAGCGCGGTGTCGACAGCATCGCCCTGCTCCAGCCTGTCAAGAATGCGCGGCCCGAGCGCCGGTAAGGTGATGTTTTGGGTTGATACCGCGCCGACCTGACTGCGCAGCCAGGGACAACGCGCCCCCACCGCGATGCTGGACGAGCTGATGGCGATGCCTGTCTGGCCGGTTTGCGCGCAGCGGCCAATAATCGATAAGGTCATGATTTATGCTCCCGCCTGCGGCTGCCAGTCATCAGGGATCACGGCGATCACATCAATCTCCATCAGCCACTGCGGCTGACCCAGCCCGGAAATAACCAGCCCGGTTGAGATGGGAAATACGCCTTTCAGCCATTTGCCGACCACCTGATAGACCGGCTCGCGATAACGGGGATCGATGATATAGGTGGTAGTTTTAACGATATGCGACAGATCGCTGCCCGCTTCTTCCAGCAGCTGTTTCACGTTCTTCATCGCCTGTTCGGCCTGCGCGGCCGGGTCGCCAAGCCCCACCAGATTGCCGTCGAAGTCGGTACCAATCTGACCACGAACGTAAACGGTATTGCCTGCGCGAACGGCCTGGCAAAGATCGTTGTCCAGGGACTGGTTCGGGTAGGTCTCTTTGGTATTGAATTTGCGAATGCGGGTATGTGTGCTCATGTTTGCCTGCTGAGAAAATGGATTCCCAGCAAGGTATACGTCCTCAGGCGTCACAAGCAAAACAGCATATTCCGAGGCATTAGTTTAGAAAATCCGATCTCTGTGAAAAAGGGTCAGTTTTGTGATGGAAACTGACCAAGCTGCTGGAACAGGCCAAGCCAGTCCTCCAGGTGCCAGGTGGTGGTAATCAGACCGTTGGCCACCGTGTGAAACTCGTGCAGCCTGAAACTCACCTCTTTACCGGTTGGTGCGATGCCAAACAGCTCACCCAGATGGGTGCCACCGATCTCGGCGCGTACGCCGACCTTGCCGGGTTCCTGAATCGTGTCATGAATGGTGATGTGCACATCCGGAAAGGCGGCGACGACCATGTTGATGATGGTCTTGATCCCTGCCAGACCGGGAGCCTGACCCGGTGCCAGCGGAATATCATCCCACTCCGGGGCAAGTACGGTATCCACAAGATCGGGATTCTGTTCGCTGAATGCGCGATAGAGTGTTTCTACAGCGGCCAATTCGGTGCGTAATTGCTGGGTCAACTCTGTCGATGGGATGTTCATGATAAGCGCTACTCCGTAGTTAAGGAGGTGGCAGAATAAAACGTGCGTTATAATCAATCCAACAAATAACCGATATAGACCATTATTCGAAATATGGATTTTCACGGTATCGATCTGAACCTGTTGGTGGCTTTCAATGCGCTCATGAACGAACGCAATGTCACGCGTGCTGCAATCCAGACAGGCGTAAGCCAGCCGGCGATGAGCGCAGCCCTATCCCGGCTGCGGATCTTGCTGGGGGATCCCCTCTTTCAGCGCAGCAATGCGGGGTTAATTCCCACCCCACGCGCCCGGGACCTGGCGTCCCCTATTGCTGCGGCCCTGCAGCAGATCGAGCAGGCCATGATTACCCGGCCTGTTTTTCAGCCTGAAACCGCGCAGGTCACGTTCAAAATAGGCTTGCAGGATTACCCGACTGTGGTTTTGCTTCCGACGCTTATGCAAGCGCTGGAGCAGACCTGGCCCGGTGTCTCCTTGAATGTCGTTGCATTTAATGACCGCAATGCTGCTGTCGAGCTGCTCGATGCCGGTGCGATCGATGTGGCCATCGGCGTGCCGCCGACAAATATGGATGCACGTATTCTGACCCGGCCGCTGCTGCGTGATGAATTTGTCACCATCGTATCAAGCGACCATCAGGCGGCAAGAGAACCGATGAGTTTAGAGACCTATCTGGATCTGCAGCATGTGCTGGTCTCACCTGAAGGAGAGCTGTACGGCCTCGTCGATCGGACTCTCGCGCAGCAGGGTAAGCAGCGTAGGCTCGTATTAACCGTGCCGAACATTTTTGCCGTGCCTGCGGTCATCGCGCGCACCCATATGGCCGCCACGATACTCAAACGCGTGGCACTTCATTCGCAGACCCGCCATCAGTTGACGCTATTTTCGCCTCCTCTGACGCTGCCGGAGATCGAATTCTGTCTGATATGGCATCGACGCAGCGATAACTCTCCCGCTCAGGTGTGGTTCAGAGAGCTGATTGCAAAGCACGCAACTACCTTGTAGCACGTTGTTCACTGCCCTCTTCGCGTCTACCCTTGAAGTTCTTTTATTGTCAGGGGAAATCATGTCATCAGAAAAAGCGGCAAAAAACATAAGCGCCAGGTCTCACGCTATCAGCCCTGGCGTAAGCGTACTCGGAGCCAGAACGCATAACCTCAAGGACGTCTCCTTTACCTTTCCCCGCGATGCCATGGTGGTGTTTACCGGCATATCGGGATCGGGGAAATCTTCCCTGGCGTTTGACACGATCTATGCCGAGGCGCAGCGACGCTTTATGGAGTCTATCGCACCGCACGCGCGGCGTCTGATTGAGCAAGCGGCTGCGCCGGACGTGGATGGTATCGACGGTTTGCCACCCGCTGTTGCCCTGCAGCAGAGCCGTGCCGGTGCGCAGGAGCGCTCAACGGTCGGGAGCCTGACGCGGATCTCCGTTACCCTGAGGCTGCTGTTTTCCCGCGCCGGCAGCCACCCTGCCAACGTCCCGTTCCTGGCAGCGGAATCTTTCTCGCCCAATAACCCGCAGGGCGCCTGTCCGGCCTGCCAGGGCCTGGGCATGGTACATGAAGTTAAAGCCGACGCGCTGGTGCCGGACGATTCGCTGAGCATTCGCGAAGGGGCGATAGCCTCCTGGCCCCCTGGCTGGCAGGCAAAAAATCTGCGTTCAATTCTGGAAACGCTGGGCTACGACATTGATGCGCCGTGGAGGACGCTGGCTAAGAAAGATCGCGAGTGGATCATCTTCACCGACGAACAGCCCTCGGTACCGATCTTTTTGGGACTCAATGCGCAGCAGCGCCAGGAGGCAATCGCCGCCGGTACCGAGCCCGCCTATACCGGAACCTACACCAGCGTCAGAAAATACCTGCTGCAGAGCTACTCTGGCGGTAAGGAGTCGGTGAAAAAACGACTCTCCCGCTTCATTACCGTGGCACCCTGCACCGAATGTCACGGCAAGCGGCTTAATCAGAGTGCGCTGGCCTACCGGTTTGCGGGCCTTGATATTGCTGAGATGGGCGATCTGACGATTACGCAGCTGAAGGCGCTGCTTTTACCCTATGCCGAAGGCCATCCTCAGCAACTGCCTGCCGAGGCCGCGCTGCGGGAAGCCGTCGTCAGGATGACGACCGATATCTGCGGCCGCCTCGACCAGCTGGAAAAACTGGGGCTCGGGCATTTGTCTCTCAGCCGTCGGACTACCATGCTCTCCTCGGGAGAACTACAGCGGATCCGGCTGGCTACGCAGCTTATTTCCCGGCTCTTTGGCGTGATTTACGTGCTCGATGAGCCTGCGGCTGGCCTGCATCCGGAAGATGTACGCGCCCTGCTCAAGTCCCTGCGTTTGCTTCTCGATGCGGGAAACTCGCTGGTCATCGTCGAGCACAATCTGGACGTGATCGCCGAAGCCGACTGGCTGACGGAGGTGGGACCGGGCCCAGGGCATTTGGGCGGTGAGATCGTGTATAACGGTACGCCATCAGGTCTTAAACAGGTATCCAGCTCCCTTACCGCAGGCTACCTGTTCGACAGGCATCGTCCGGGGCTGCGTCAGCGGCGGCTTCCAGAACGCTGGCTAAAGCTAGAGCAGATCACCTGCAATAACATTCACGACATGGATGTCTGCATCCCCCTTGAACGGATGACCGCCATCACCGGCGTGTCTGGCTCGGGCAAGTCCACGCTTCTCGCCCGGGTGCTCCCCGCGCTGCTTCAACGGCTCGACAAAACCCCCGAAGAGGAAGGTGCCGAGGAGGAGAGCGTGGTTCCGGATGTGCAGGGTAAAATCACGGCGGGCGGAACATCTCTTAAACGTCTGGTTCGCATCGATCAGCGGCCCATCGGGCGGACGCCGCGATCCAATCTGGCGACCTATACCGGCTTTTTTGACACCGTACGCAAGCTTTTTGCCGAAACGGACGAGGCGAAAAAGCGCGGCTTTAACGCCAGCCGGTTTTCCTTCAACCTGCCCGCCGGTCGCTGTCCCGCCTGCGAGGGCCAGGGGCAGATCACCATTGAGTTGCTGTTTATGCCCGAGGCAAGCGCACCGTGCTCTGCCTGCGGCGGACGTCGCTACAATGATGAAACCCTTGAGGTGCGGTGGCATGACAGAACAATAGCGGACGTGCTGGATCTCACCGTCGACGAAGCTATCTCGGTATTTGAGGGCAATGACGCTATCCAGCGCTCTCTTACGGCGCTTGCCGCGCTCGGTCTCGGCTACCTGACGCTGGGCCAGCCTGCGACCGAACTGTCCGGCGGTGAATGCCAGCGCATTAAGCTTGCCTGGGAGCTGCAGCGCGTGCAGCGGGGTAAAACGCTCTATCTGCTGGACGAACCCTCTACCGGGCTGCATCCGGCGGATATGGATAAGCTGATGCTGGTTCTTGACAGGCTGGTGCAGCGTGGCGATACGGTGGTTATGGCAGAGCACGATATGCGCATCGCCGCCGAAGCCGACTGGGTTATCGACCTCGGACCTGGGTCTGGCGAAAACGGCGGACAACTTGTTGCGACCGGTACGCCGGAAGAGGTAAGCCGATCACCGGACAGCCTCACTGCTCCCTACCTGGGGTCAGCTTTGAAAACGGAAAACATCCTACGCTAAGCCTGTTTTTTGTACAGGCTGCTATCTACTGAGCGTAATGAACGGTATTTCCCCTGTCCCAGCTTGAGGTTTGTTCTCCAGACGTAATCTCCACTCAGGTTGATGTGTCCCCATCCCAGCGGGGACACATGAGAAATCAACAGGTCATTGAATGGGATCCCTTTTCGCTTCAGAGAATCTATGGCTCTTTCTATATATACCGATTAGTACGTGACTTTTACGCACTGAGAGCCACAAAGAAAAGCATCATGCAAAAACACATCTTCAGCATCCTTGTCGGTAGACGATGCGCCAGAGCAACACCCGAGGCAACGGTGAACATGGCCCCCATGGCCATCGGTAAGCCGACGGACCAGGCAACGTGCCCTGCAAAAGCGTAGGATATCAGTGCGGTGAATGCGCCTGGCAGAACCAGCGCCAGCGCCGTACCCTGTGCTCTGGTTTGAGAGTAAGAAAAGAGTGCGACCAGCAGCGGAACGATAACCATACCCCCGCCCACGGTAAAAAGGCCAGACATCAATCCGCACACCGCGCCTGTCACAGGGAGCCAGGATTCAGACAAGGTATAGTTACGGGATGCACCCCGCTTCAAAACAGCGTACAGATAATAAAATGCAAGCAGCAAAATGAAAGCACAAAAAAACAAATTTAACGTTTTCGCGTTAAGATGGATCGCCAGCGTCGATGAAATAGCAGAAAATATGCTGGACAAAATACACACTGGAATAATTTTCTTTAATCTTATGTCGTTTCTTCGCCGATAATGGATGACACTCATAATAAGATTCGGGATGATCATAACCAATACTGTCCCCTGAGCGAGTTGCTGATCCATTTGAAACAGCCAGGCCAGTATCGGTATGGCAATAATCCCACCACCTATGCCTAACAACCCACCTAAATAACCCAGCCCACCGCCTATACAAAAACACTCTATAAATAATATTAACATTGAATAGTTATTCATCGTGATATCGTTTCTGACAAAGCACTATAGCATCTGAAATCAGGAGTTAAAAATGGAAGAAACACCCTGAAAAATACATTTAAGATATTGTTTATTATGATTAAATATCAGTTTTTACGATTTGGAAAAAAAGTTTTTACTTTTAATTTTTTCTGTACGGCTATACACATTACCCATGGGAATTATAATGGAAAAAACCAAAACCGGGAGTACCTCATGATGACGATAAAAATAGCAAAAACACTCTATGACAAACATATTGACTCACATACTGTAAGAAAACTTGATGACGAAGGTAATGTGTTGTTGTATATCGACCGTTCCATTCTGAATGAATATACCAGCCCTCAGGCATTCAGTGGCTTACGTGAGCAAAAGCGAAAAGTCTGGAATCCGCAATCTATTTTGCTCAACGTTGATCATGTCAACCCGACCCGGCCGAAACGCGATCCAGAAATGACCGATTCCGGTGGTGCAATTCAGGTGAAATATTTCACCGAAAACAGCCAGCACTTTAATATCGAATTGTTCGATGTGATGGATAAGCGTCAGGGTATTGAGCATGTTGTGGCTCATGAGCAGGGGTTAGCGATGCCAGGTATGGTTATCGCTGCCGGAGATAGCCATACCACCACCTATGGCGCTCTCGGTGCTTTCGGCTTTGGTATCGGCACATCGGAAATCGAGCATTTTCTGGCCACTCAAACGCTGGTTTATAAAAAACTACGCAATATGCGCGTCACACTGGAAGGAGAGCTCTGTGCAGGCGTGACCTCCAAAGACATTATTATGGCCCTGATAGCCCGTATCGGCGCTGATGGTGCCACGGGGTATGCTATTGAGTTCTGCGGAGGCGTTATTGATAGTCTTAGCGTTGAGGCGCGCATGACTATCTGCAACATGGCGGTAGAAGCGGGTGCGCGCGGCGCAATTATGGCTCCAGATGAAAAGGTTTTTGCTTACCTGAAAGAGACACCGCGGGCACCGAAAGGGGAGATGTGGGACCGGGCAGTAGAGAGCTGGCGGACACTGAAAACCGATACCGACGCGAGATTCGATAAAGAAGTGTATATCGACTGTGGACAGCTCGAACCTTTTATTACCTGGGGGATCAGCCCCGATCAGGCTGGCCCTATCAATGAGGTCATTCCCGACCCGCAAACCATTTCTGACGTGCAAAAAAGACACGATTACCTGACAGCGCTGAAGTATATGGAGCTGAAACCCGGTACACCATTTACTGAAATCCGTATCTCTCATGCCTTCATCGGTTCCTGTACCAATAGCCGCATTGAGGATTTACGTGAAGTGGCGAAGGTGCTGGCAGGTAAAAAAATAGCCCCACATGTAAGGGGAATGATTGTGCCTGGCTCAACCCAGGTGCGTGAGCGGGCAGAACAGGAAGGCCTGGCGAAAATCTTTATCGATGCGGGTTTTGAATGGCGGCAATCCGGCTGCTCAATGTGTCTGGCCATGAATGAAGACGTTCTGTCGCCAGGCGATCGCTGTGCCTCAAGTACGAATCGTAATTTTGCAGGCCGTCAGGGCGCGGGTTCGCGCACCCATTTAATGAGCCCGGCGATGGTGGCTGCTGCAGCCGTCGCAGGTCACCTAACCGATGTCAGATATTTCACCGAGGCTTAATAATGGAAGCATTTAATTGTGTAACTGGTATTGCTGCCCCCATGATGGCAGCAAATATTGATACTGATGTGATTATGCCGAAGCAGTTTCTTAAAGGTATCGACCGCAGCGGTCTTGATAAAGGATTGTTCTTTGACCTTCGTTTTAATAAAGACGGCAGCCTTAACAGCGATTTCATTTTAAATCAGCCAGGGTGGCAGGGAGCAACATTTTTGGTTGTTGGGCCTAATTTCGGCTGTGGTTCCAGTCGGGAACATGCAGTATGGGGTTTGAAACAATTAGGCATTAAAGCCTTAATAGGTACTTCGTTTGCTGGAATTTTCAATGACAACTGTCTGAGAAATGGAATATTAACCATTTGTCTTAATGAAACGGATTTGCAGCAAATCGCCGGATGTATTCAGCATCGTAACACTAATACACTGACAGTAGATCTTGCGCAGCAGTCACTTACGACCGTTGAACAGGTTTATTCATTCCATGTGGATCAAATTAAAAAGGACATGCTATTACAAGGACTGGATGCTATTGGTTTTACTTTATCCTTTACCCATGAAATTAAGCAATTCGAAACACAATACTTTGACCGTAATCCATGGCACAGAACCGGTCAGAATTAACAGGAATAAACACCATGAAAATTGTCAATTTTAAAATTAATGGTCAAAATAAGTTCGGCATCTTAAATGATAAAGGAATTATTGATGCCAGTGCGATTTATGGTAATCGCTATTCATCATTAAAAGCTTTTCTGGAGCATGAAGATGTTGCTAGTCTGGAAGCGATCGCGAGCTTATCCGCTGATTATTCGATTGAGGAACTCGAGTTTATTCCGGTAATTGATAACCCTAACAAAATTATTTGTGTAGGGATGAATTACAGTGAAAAACGCCTGGAATTTAATGAGCTGAATCCAGAGCCTACGCTGTTTGTACGCTTTGCCGACTCCCAAACTGGGCATCTTAGCTTTGTCAACAAACCGGCTGAATCCCGGGAGTTTGATTACGAGGGAGAGCTGGCGGTAATTATCGGTAAAAAATGCTCACATGTCAGCGAACATGATGCGCTGAAATACGTTGCAGGCTATAGCTGTTATATGGATGGTTCAGCACGTGACTGGCAACACACCTGGTATACCGCCGGTAAAAACTGGCCACGCACTGGCGCATTTGGCCCCTACTTAACCTGCAGTGACGAAATTCCAGATCCACATAACTTACAAATCCGGACATTTCTGAACTCACAGGAGGTGCAGTGTGATAATACCAAAAATATGATACACAAAATTCCTTATCTTATTTCTTATATCAGTACCTTTACCCCATTAAGTGCTGGCGACGTAATTATTACTGGCTCTCCTGGCGGAGTAGGCAAAAAAAGAACACCACCACTTTTTTTGAAAGATGGTGATTGTATTGAAGTGGAAATAGAAGGACTGGGACGCTTAAAAAATCATATCAAAGAATCTGTCACGTCATAATAAAAACAATATTAAATCATCTTCACCTCTTAAGGAAGTCATGCATCCTATTACAATTAAGGCGGACTTATGAATCACGTTGAAAGTAATACCCTACAACAAAGTAAAAAACTGGCTGAGACGCGTTCGCTGAGCGCTCTGTCGGGAAAAGAAATTTGTTCAGTACCTGTCTGGTTTTTGGGGGTTATGTGTATTGTTATCGGCGCAGCAGCATGGTTTGGTACGCTACCCAAAAACATGATTGGCGGACTGGCGATAATCATGTCTTTAGGATTTATTTTATCCACTATTGGTAAAAATATCCCGGTGATTAAGGATATCGGAGGGCCCGCGATATTTTGCCTTATGATCCCCTCTATTTTAGTCTTTTATCATGTCATCCCTCAGAACGTACTGGACTCCGTTCATGTATTAATGAAGGATGCCAATTTCCTGTACTTTGTTATCGCGACGCTGGTTGTCGGCAGTATCCTTGGCATGAACCGCATCATTCTGGTTCAGGGGATGATCAGAATGTTCTTTCCGTTAGTGGTGGGAACCATCACCGCGGTAGGTGTCGGTCTGTTGGTCGGAAAAGCGGTGGGTTACACTTTTTATCATACATTTTTCTTTATCATTGTTCCTATTATTGGTGGCGGTATTGGGGAAGGCATTTTACCACTATCTCTCGCTTACTCCTCAATCCTTGGCACCACCCCGGATATCTATGTCGCACAGCTGGTCCCTGCTGCTGTCGTCGGGAATATTTTTGCTATCGTATGCGCGGGCTTCCTCTCCAAGCTGGGGAAGATGAAACACGAACTCAGTGGCAACGGCATGCTGATCCGTACCGCTGAGGATAACGCAATATTCAATAATATTGCTGAAGATGGTAATGGTAAAACTGATTATTCCCTGATGGGGGCCGGATTATTGATGATTTGCTGCTTCTTCATTTTTGGGGGGCTGCTGGAACGGATTGTACATATTCCTGGTCCGGTACTGATGATTGTCATGGCCGTTATTTGTAAATACGCAGGTGTTATCCCCGGAAAAATGGAGGTGGGCTCGAAGTCTTGCTACAAGCTGATTTCCACTTCGCTGATTTGGCCGACGATGATTGGTCTCGGTATGCTGTATGTCCCGCTTGAAAGTGTGGTATCTGTATTTTCTGTTGCGTATGTGACGGTTTGTGCCTCAGTGGTGCTTTCAATGGCCCTGGTGAGCTTTTTCCTTGCCCGATTCCTGAATATGTATCCTGTCGAAGCCTCTATCGTGACCGTTTGCCATAGCGGACTCGGTGGCACTGGTGACGTTGCCATTCTCTCTGCCTGCGACCGTATGGGACTTATGCCTTTCGCGCAAATATCTACCCGTATTGGTGGCGCCTCTACTGTTATTCTTGCAACAATGCTGCTGGCCGCTTTTGCCTGATATTTTTGCCGCCCCGTTAAAAGGGGCGGCTGTCAGAAAAAAATGTCACTAAAATAGCTTTCGAGAAAAGTAATACACTTTTGGGTTTTAATCGATTCGTCCAGTTTGTTCGGGTACAACGCCCACACCGAAGCCTTTTCATAATAGTCAGGTAAAACCTGAATGAGATCGCCAGATTCAATATAACGCTTTGCATCCCATTCGCTTCTAAGCACAATACCATGATCGTCAAGCGCCCAGTGCAGAATCACTTCACCATTATTCGATGACAAATTGCCTTCCACCCGTACCGTCTCTTGCTTTTGACCATTGGTAAGATGCCAAAGGCCGAAGGTTAACCCTTTTTCCTGCAAAAAAAGGCATTTATGGTGAGCTAAATCTGTCGGTGACTCAGGTAAATTCTGTTGATTCAGGTAACCTGACGATGCGCAAAGAATGCGCCTGTTATCGGCGATTTTTTTCGCATAGTAGCGTTCGTGAACCTCCTCTCCGACCATAATTTCCAAATCAATATTTTCTTTAATTAAATCCAGTTTTGTATCTGTTAAAGTGAGTTTTATCTTTAAGTTAGGGTTTAGTTTCGAAAACATGGAGAGTGGTGTGGTAAGATGATTTTTGCCAAAGCCAAATGAACTACAAATATGAAGATTGCCCTTAATATCTTTTTTTGTATTGACGATTAAATCCATCGCCACATTATTTTTTCTGATGATTTCTTCGGCCTGAATGAGGGCCACTTCCCCCGCTGCTGTCAGGCGCATTTCTCGGGTATTACGGTGCAGCAGCTTGGTATTCAATGTTTGCTCAAGTGCGGCAATCCGCTTGGTCACCCAGGCATTTGAAAAACCGAGTTCTACTGCTGCATCTGTAAAGCTGTTATGGCGTACCACCGCCAGAAAAACTTCCAGGTCTTCCACATGAGGCCATTTCCTCTTCATCAGCGATGATCCTTGTTGTGTATTCACAGAGTTAATAGCTTATGGGAAATGCGAGCCATAAAACAGAGGAGATTGCTTCAAGGATAAGCAGTGTATTACTAACATTTAAATCCAGGCCTTTATTTGGATACGGTTCATCCATTTAATACCGCCTGCTTTCCAGAGGCTGACGGATTTCTTACGCCGGACAGGTTGCGAACGTGAAAGCCGGGTGCAGCGCCGTATAGCGCTACACCCTCCCCTCAGTTACTCCAGCGCCAGCAATGCGAAACTCGCCAGCCAGTGTCCGCCGCTGTAGTGGCTTCCCACCACATGCTCGACGCTGGCAGCAAGATGACGCTCAACCGCCTCGCTCAGCGCCTGCTGCCCCGGGTGATCTGTCGGCAACGCTTTCGCAATATGCTTCATGCACCAGGCGCGGCTGAGGTTTAAACCATCAAGGTGCGCAATTTTGGGATCGGTACGGTCGCTCACCTCCGCCGGGTTCATCAGCGCCGACACCGCGCCCACCGCAGGAAGAAACGCATCGAACCATGCGGGGAAACGATCCGTCACCTTGCTCATTAGCAGTGCCTCGGTGAGCGCCCCAGAAATATACTCGTCCCCTCCTGGCTCATAGTGCGCCGGATAGTCCGTGTCAGCGAGATAGAAGCGGTTTGCCGCCGTTACGATCGATTGCTCAAGTGCGTTATCCTCGACAGCGCGGGCATAGTCCAGACCCAGCGCCAGCGCAAAGGCGGTGTTGTAATGGGTACCGACCCGAATCGGGTACGTTAGCTTGCTGAGATAATCCATCAGCCTGCCGCGAATATCCTGCGTTAAAGGCTGCAGCGTCTGATACCAGCCTGCGGCCTGAGGTAAGGCGGACTGCTTTAGCTCCTGAGCCAGCGCCAGCAACCAGCCATAGCCGTAAGGCCGCTCAAACGAGGCCCGAAACGGCGCGTTAAAATAGGCCAGCTCCTGGGCCACCTTCTCTTCCGTCATGTGCTCATCAAATAGCGCAACGATCTCCTCCCGGCACGGCAGATCAGGATAGCGGCGCACGCAACGCAGCAGCAGCCAGTAGCCATGCACCGCCGAGTGCCAGTCAAAACAGCCGTAGAAAATAGGGTGCAGTTCGCTGGGCGGCAATACGTCTCCATCGTCATTAAGCAGATGCATAATGTGGTTCGGATATTCCTGACGCAAATAGGTTAATGGCATTCTGGCAAACGCATCAGCCTGATGTTGAGTAAGTTCCATAACAGCTCCTTAAGTCATTGCTACGCTTAGCGAAATACGAGGAAATACATTAAGAACACGTTAACTACCAGCAGGGTTAGCGCGGTCGGGATCTGGATTTTGATCACCTGGTACTTATCTTTAAGCTCTAGCAGAGCCGCAGGAACGATATTGAAATTGGCAGCCATCGGCGTCATCAGTGTGCCGCAATAGCCTGCGTACATGCCAATCGCCAGCAGCGGTGCCGGGTTACCGTGATGTACGTTGATCAGGAAGGGTAAGGCGATGCCTGCACTCAGCACCGGGAACGCGGCGAAGGCGTTGCCCATGATCATGGTGAAGAGCGCCATACCCACGCAGTAGATCACCACCAGCATGAAACGACTATTCGGGTTCACAAACAGGCTGACTACCTTTTGCACCGATTCGCCGGTATTTGCCACCACAAACACACCACCCAGCATGGCAAGCATCTGCGGCAGGATCACCGCCCAGCCGATGGTATCAACCAGGCGACGAGACTGGCGGACCGCATGCAGCGGTGTCCCCTTCGTCAGCCACCAGCCGGTGAGGATCGCGGCAACGCACGCCACGCACAGAGCCGCGAGCGTAAGCTGTTTCTGATCAAGCAGGTAGACGCCACCCACAGACACGCCTTTCAGGAACAGCGTGCCGATCACGGTAACCACCGGGATCATCAGTGCTGGCAGGAACAGCCAGTTTTTCAGTCGATTTGCCGAGGCGACGCGTTCGGACTCGGTGGACATCTTATAGTGCCCTTTACCCACCAGCCCAAAACCTGCCAGCAAGGCAATGAGAATGACGCAGCCGCCAATGATCCGGTACGCCAGAGACTTGCCCAGCTCCTGCACCATAAGATCGCCAAACAGGAAGATGCCGCCAAACAAAAACCAGAACAGCGCGGTGGTAAAGCGTTTAGGGTTGGCGCGGTCGCGAAGGGTCATCACAACGAGCAGCATCACAACAAAACCAATCAGGTAGTACACGCGGTTAATAGTGATTAACGTCATCATGGGGCGATCTCCTGTGTACCCTGCTCTGCTCTCCAGGCCATCACGTCGCGACGGATGCTCGCATCCAGGCGCAGCAGGCGCGTCATATGAATTACCAATGCCGCGATGGCGGTCGGAATGGCCCACAGGCCAATATGCAGCGGTTCAATTCCCTCAATGCCGCTCTCTTTCAGGAAGGCATCAATCAGCAGCACTGCGCCAAAGGCGATAAAGATATCCTCGCCAAAGAAGACCGCAATGTTGTCGCACGCGGCGGCATGCGCTTTGATTTTGTCGCGGATATGCTGCGGCAGCTCGCCGTATTCATTCAGCGCCGCCCCTTCGGCCATCGGCGCAAGCAGGGGACGCACCGTTTGAGCATGACCGCCAAGCGACATCAGTCCCAGCGCCGCCGTTCCTTCACGCGCCACAAAGTAGAGCATCAGAATACGTGCCGAGGTGGCGCTGGCGATCTTCGCGACCCAGGCCTGCGCCCGCTCTTTCAGCCCGTAATACTCCAGCAGACCAATAACAGGCAGGATCAGGATAAAGGTTGCCAGCGATCGGCTATTCACGAACTTTTCACCAAACGTCTCCAGCAACATCCCAAAATCCATGCCCACCAGCAGCCCGGTAGCCAGCCCCGCCACCACGACCACCAGCAGCGGGTTGAAGCGTAGTGCAAAGCCGATAACCACGATGGGTATCCCAATCAGCGGCAGTAATGTCGAACCGTCCATAAACGTTTACCCTATCCAAAGTGAGTGTTGCGCGCCGACGGCTATTTTTTTAATACTTCGTATCAGGACGAAGCGTGATGCATTCCGGCGAGCGATGTTGTGTTTTGCGCCCGGCTCCACAGAACCAGTACTAAAAAGCTATATCTGAACCACAAAAACATGTAAACAATTTATCAATAAAATGTTCTTATTTTATCGATGTAAGTTTACATTTTTGGCTAAGAGTCACACTCCGGTAAGGACCGTTATGACCTTAAAAACACAAGCTACATCAAACCACGACGATATAACGGATGGCCGGATCGTCTCTTCTCGCCATCTGGTGTCTGAGCGCTGTGCTGAGTTATCGGAGCTGGAATACGCGCTGATCATGACCAGCAATGCGTTCAATAAATGGATGGTGCGCTGCATGACCGCAGCCGGGGAGCCTGATATGGCGGCCTTTGATGTCTCCCTTCTGCATCATGTGAACCATCGCAACCGTAAGAAGAAGCTGGCCGATATCTGTTTCGTCCTCAACGTTGAAGATACCCATGTGGTGACCTACGCCCTGAAAAAGCTGGTCAAAGCGGGCTACGTGACGAGTGAGAAAGTGGGGAAAGAGCTCTATTTCTCAACCACAGAGGAGGGTAAAGCGCTATGCATGAAATACCGCGATGTGCGTGAAGCCTGCCTGATCAATATTCATGCGGAAAGCGGCATTTCAGGGGCATCTATCGGTGATACCGCGCAGCTGTTGCGCACGATATCGTCTCTGTATGACACCGCCGCCCGGGCGGCGGCATCGTTGTGAGATAACTGAACAGGCGTTAAGGCGTAGGGAGAGCGGTTTCGTGGAGATGTCGCCAGCGGACCGTGCCATCCGGCTCGGATACAAACACTACGGTTGAGAAACGTAACGTCGCGTTTTGACCGGGCAGCTGCTGGCGCTCCTGATAGGTCACGGTTGCGCCACCTGTGCTCTCTGCAACGAGCTGCATATTCTCGATGTCGATGCGCAACCCCCTCTTCGCGCCGCGCTGGGCGCAGAAGAATGCGTTCAATGCCGTAAAATCAAGCATGGCACCACCCGGGGTCACCATCGAGTACGCCGGGCTGAAGCGCGCCAACAGCGCTTCGCACACCTCGATTGCAGCGGTTTCGTCACCCAGCCAGTGGCTAATCAGCGCGTGGGCATCGACGACTTCCTGAAAATAACGATTCATCTCTTCTCCTGTTTGAGCGTTAAGACAAGACTTTGGTTCGGCAGCCGTAGGCAGTAGATCAACGGAATAATTACGCTACCTGCAGCCATTAAAAAACAGAGATGGAAGGCCTGGCTTATTGGCAAACCTGCGCTGAGCATGAGGTTCAACAGTAAACCCAGCACGGCGATGCCTAAACAAAAACTCAGTTGGCGATTAATGTTCCATAGCGCGCTGGCATCCGCTAACTCACCCTCCGCGATGTCAATAAATGCCGAGCTTTGCGCCGTACTACTACACAGGCTGCTGCCGAAACCCATCAAAAGGTAAGCCAGTGCGGCAATGGTAATGTCTTCGACATGACCAATAAGCGTCAGCAACGCAATGCCTGCTCCTTGCCCCAGGCAACCGATAATAAACAGCGGACGAGGGCCAATATGATTGAATATTTTCCCGGTAAGCGTGATAGCCACACAGGAAGCCAGCGCCCACGGGATCATCATTGACCCTACAAGCGTTGCGCTCATACCCAACTGCTCCTGTAGATAGATCATGGTAATTAGACTCACACCGGTAAATACGCCAGGAATAAAGTGATACACCAGCATTGCGGTTTGCAGCAGCGGCGCGTTCAGCAGTCGTAAGTTGAGCAAGGGCGTCGCTTTTCTCAGGGTGTGCCGGGCGAACAACCCCATCAGCATAATGCCGACCACCAGCACTAACCCGCCTCGCCAGATATGTCCCGCCTCTCCCAGATACGTCAGCCCCAGCAGAATCAGCGTGAGCGCCGAGCAGGCCATGATTAACCCTGAAAGATCTAACGGCTCAGACAGTGTCGAACCGACGTCCGGCTTAAGCCAAAGAGCAGAGAGGATGAGCGTGACACCCGCTAGCGGCAAACTTGCTAAAAAGACATAGCGCCAGCTGATGTTATCGACAATCAGCCCGCCAAGGGTGGGTGACAGTGCCGGGGCCAGTAACGCCACCAGCATAATCGCTGAAGAGAGCTTTGCACGCTCATGACTGTGATAGAGCGCATAGGTCATCGTCTGCCCGACGGGAATTAATAATCCTCCGCCTATCCCCTGTAACCATCGGCAGGCGATGAGCTGAGATAGCGAAGAGGCAAGGCCCGCACCGGTCGCGCCCGCCATAAACACAATCAGAGACAGCATCAGCAGGCGCCTGGTGCCGATACGCTGGGATAACCAGCGGCTTAGCGGTATCACCAGGGTGAGGCCCAGGATATACCCGTTGCTCACCCAGGCTAACAGGCTCACCGAGGCATCAAAGCGTCGGCCAATATCGGGATACGCTACGTTGCCGATAAACATGTTAATTAGATCAATGAAGAATCCCAGCAGATAGATACTGGCAACGCGTACTCGATAACTCATTTTCTTCCCTTAAAACAGCAAAGTGCGCGCAGTATAGGCACTGAACAGGATAGGATAAACACCACGTTCGGCGTTATAGTGTCAAATTCATTTTGACAATAAGCGGGTTGACGGAGGGATGAATGCTCGACATGCAGCGGCTTGAGATATTTGTTGCGGTAGTGGAAGCCGGTAGCTTTACGAGAGCAGCGCAAACGTTGGGGCTGACTAAGGCAGTCGTCAGCTTTAACATCAAAAAGCTGGAAGAAAAACTTGGCGTGTCGTTACTTACACGTAGTACCAGGCAGGTCGCCGTTACCGATTCGGGAGAACGCTTCTACCATCGTTGCCTGCGGCTTCTGCAGGAGGCTGAAAGCGTATTTAATGACGTGCGTAGCGATCATTCCGGCTTAAGCGGTGTGCTTCGCATCACGACTACCCAGGAATACGGTGCTCATGTGGTTGTTCCGGCGCTTGCGGCTTTTTCAGCTGAGCATCCTCAGCTCAGAATTCAGCATGTTTCCTCTTCGAAAAACGACGATCTGATTGCCGGGCGATTTGACGTTGCCATCCGGCTTGGTCAGCTAACGGACTCAAGCCATCATGCCAAACTGATCGACCGGTTCGAGATCCTCCCCGTTGCGTCACCTGCTTACCTGAAGCGCGACGGAGGAGTGCACTCTCTCAGTCTGGAACAGCTTGCCGAGGCGAGCTGGCTGGCCCACACCCGACTTGCTACCCCGCTTAACTGGCAGGTTCTGACTCCAGAAGGCGAGAGCGTACTTTTTCGGGCGCATCTCCCCCCGGTAATCATGGCCGACAGCGCGGCCTCACTCCTGGCGTTTGCCAGATGCGGGGCCGGTATTGCGCTGCTGCCGGCCTGGCTGGTTCAGGACGATGTGAATAACGGCCAGCTTGTCCATCTGCTTCCCAATCACCGCTTTCCTCGTCAGGGGATCTATGCGCTGTATCCCAATACGCGCCATGTTCCAGAGAAAGTGCGAATGTTCATCGACTTTTTACAAAACTGGGTGACAGGTGACTAACGCCCTCTGACAGCCGCTCCGCCGGTGATGAGCTGCTGCGCCATCGGCCGGGAGATAAAGCGCGCCGGGAAGATAGGATCAATCGCGCTGGCCTGCTCCAGACGCTGGAGCTGCTCATCACTGAGCACGACATCCAGCGCAGCAAAATTGTCCTCGGCCTGAGCGACGGTACGTGCCCCCATAATGGTGGAAGCAACGGCAGGGTTACGTAATGTCCACGCCAGCGCAATTTGTGACGATGACGCCCCGCTCTCATGGGCGATGTCGCTTACCACCTCGGCAATGGCCAGCGCACGCTCGTTAAGATGGCCGGTCGAGGCGATGATCCCCTTACGCGTCGCTGCCACGTCGGCACCGTTCTCATCCGAGAGATCGGCCCGGCTGTATTTGCCGGTCAGGATCCCCCCGCCGAGGGGTGACCACGGCAGGACGCCAAGGCCCATCGCCTGCGCCATCGGGATCAGCTCATGCTCCACCGTACGCTCCACCAGGCTGTACTCAATTTGCAACGCTACAAACGGCGACCAGCCGCGCAGATCGGCCAGGGTCTGCATCTGGGCGATACGCCATGCCGGTGTGTTACAGATACCCAGGTAGAGAATTTTGCCATCACGAACGAGATCGTCGAGGGCACGCATCACCTCATCCGGCGAGGTAGTGAAATCCCATGCGTGCAGATAGAGCAGATCGATGCGGTCTGTATCAAGCTGCCGCAGGCTGGTCTCAACGGAGCGGACGAGATTGTAGCGGTGATTCCCGCCCGCATTGGGGTTACCCGCTTCCCGCGACATAGTGAACTTGGTGGCCAGCACGATGCGGTCGCGTTTCGCCTTGATCATCCGTCCAAGAATTTTTTCCGCGCTGCCGTTGGTATAGTTAACTGCGGTATCGATAAAGTTGCCGCCACGTTCGACATAGCCATCAAAGATGCGTTGCGCTTCCGCGTCATCCGCGCCCCATCCCCAGTCAGAGCCAAAGGTCATGGTCCCCAGCGAAAGAGGTGAAACACGTAATCCGGAACGGCCCAGCAGGCGGTATTGGTCAAGAGCTGATGAGGTAGTCATGATGTCCGATCTCCTAAAAGTGTTGGTTCGGTTATCATCCTCTATCAGAACGCGGGTCAGCGGATAGACATGAGATCCGCAATAATTGCACGATCGTCCTGGCTGAACGATGCTCTCTATGCGGGGACTTTTTTCAGGGATACTATGCCTGCCTATGAACAACCTTAATGCTCTTGTAGATATTATTGGACGCCATGTGCCGGACGATGGCACATACCGCTGCGCCCTGCCTGGCGTGACGCTGATCCGTGCGTCGTCACCAACCATGCCGATGCCGGTGATCTATACGCCAACGCTCTGTCTTGTGGCACAGGGAACCAAGGAGGCGCGCCTCGGGGAGACAGCCTACCGTTATGATGCAGCCAACTACCTGATTGCCTCCGTGGAGCTGCCTGTCATGGGGTCGGTTATCGAGGCCACGGCGGAACGGCCCTACCTCTGTCTGCAGCTTGATTTTGATATGACCGCGTTGTCAGAGCTGGCCATCCGCTACCCCTCTCCGTTGACCGATGCGCAGGCTTCCCCCTCAGGGATTATGTTAAATAAGACCCCCCCGGAACTGCTTGATGCGGCCATACGCCTCGCCAGCCTGCTGGATACGCCACAGGATATTGATGCGCTCGCCCCGCTGACGCTTCAGGAGATCCTTTATCGTCTGCTGACGGGGCCGCAAGGCGACATTATTCGCCATATGGCCCAGGGCGAGAGCCGGCTTAATCAGATTGCCCGGTCTATTATCTGGATCCGAACCCACTTTCGGGAAGCGTGCCGCATTGAACAGGCGGCCAGCGTTGCCGGGATGAGCCGTTCGGCCTTCCATCACCACTTCAAAGCCGTTACTACCATGAGCCCTATTGCGTTCCGCACGCATCTGCGCATGCAGGAGGCGCGACGGCTTATGGTGAGCGATGCAATAGACGCCGCCAGCGCGGGCTTTCATGTCGGGTATGAGAGTCCGTCCCAGTTTAGTCGCGACTATGTGCGGATCTTCGGTATCTCCCCTGCCAGGCATGCCAGCCAGCTGCGTAATACGTCGTGAGGGGAATTGCCGGGACGAACCCGGCGCGATGAGCGTTAATTGCGGGGGGTATTATGCCAGTGCTGCTCGCACCGCTCTTTCGCCTCGGTGACCAGGTCGCGCAGGTCCGGGAGGGGATCGCCAGAGCCATAGTCCAGCGTACTGGTTGCTTCTTCCTGTTCCTCTTTCGCGGCGAAGCTCAGGGTGTCATCCAGCTTTTGCCAGCTGCCATCCCGCTGTTGGTATATCAACGCATAGGTTGGCGTCTTTTCGTCATCGCCATAGATCTCGTATTTTTGCGTTGGTGCATCTTCAGGGCCAAATTGCAGCGTATCGATCAGGGTTGAATCAGCCATCGTTTTCTCCTCTTTGTTAAGGAGTAAGGTTAGCTTATAAATAGCGAGGCTGCGGGCTTGCCTGCGGGATCGTTATCTTTACCCCTTCACCACCGATACGCCCTGCTCTTCCACCGACCGGATCCAGCCTTCATCGGTCCCCTCCTCGACCACCAGCGTATTGATAAGCGACAGGCTACCGATCGCAAAGGGTGATGCGGCGTTAATCTTTTCCGGCGATGCCAGCACCACTGTCTCAGCGGCTCTGCCGGAAAATGCACGTTTGATGCACGCCTCTTCGTAATCCCCGGTGGTCAACCCCGCTTCCGGGTGAATACCGGTCACGCCCATAAAGAAGAGATCGGCATGAATGTTTCCGATACCCTCTATGGCCGCCGCACCGACGGTAACAATGGAGTGTTTATACAGGCGGCCACCGATCAGAATAACCTCAATGGCGGGATGATCAATCAGGCCCAGAGCAATGCCTGGACTATGTGTTACCACCGTAATGCGGAGATCCACAGGCAGCTGCTTAACAAGCTCCGAGGTTGTCGTTCCGCCATCGATAATCACCACCTGCCCGTCTGAAATCAGCTCAACGCCTTTGCGGGCCACGCGCTGTTTTGCATCTATTTTAAGCGATTTGCGCGCTGAGAAGGTGCCGGTGGCCGATGAGGCTGGCAGCGCGCCGCCGTGCACCCGTTGCAGGTGCCCTTCTGCCGCAAGCTCGCGTAGGTCACGGCGGATGGTATCTTCCGACACCGCAAAATGTGCGCTCAGATCCTTTGACAGAACCTGACCCTCGGCGGCCAGCTTTTCACGTATCAGCTGTTTGCGTTGACTGGTTAGCATCGTTTTCTCACCTGCACGAATTAACTTGATCTTGCACGAAAGTGCTGTTTATGATAGTTACTCTACGTATTGGAGCGCTATCATGCAATCAAAACATGCAGAAGTACGGATCATCAACACACAAACTCTTTCCGATGACTGGTATACGCTAAAGAAATATACCTTTGCGCTGCAGCGCCAGAACGGCGAGTGGCAGCAGCAAAACCGGGAAGTATATGACCGAGGCAACGGCGCAACTATCCTGCTCTATAACCGCCAACAGCGAACCGTGATCCTCACGCGTCAGTTCCGCTTCCCTGTCTATGTGAACGGACACGACGGTATGCTGATCGAAGCGGCGGCTGGCCTGCTGGATAATATGGATCCGGAAAACCGCATTAAAGCTGAGGCGGAAGAAGAGACTGGATTTCGTATTTCGCACGTTGAGAAGGTATTCGAAGCCTATATGAGTCCCGGCTCGGTAACGGAGAAGCTCTATTTCTATATCGCAGAGTACCAGGCTGAGGATCGAACCGGCGCGGGTGGCGGTATCGAAGCAGAAGGAGAGGATATTGAGGTGCTGGAGATGACGCTGGAGGAGGCATTAGCCGCCATCGAAAGCGGCCTGATTGTGGATGGCAAAACCATTATGCTGCTCTATCACGTTGCCCTGAAGGGGGTTTTATAATGTTTACCCTATATCATTATTCTTAAAGGCTCAGGAGATAAAATGAAAGACAACGCGCACACTATACCTGCCGGATACTCCAGTATTGCTCCGGGTCATATCGCCTCGGTCGTCACCTGTCTTGAAATGCGCGAGAAGCCCGCTGGTGCGCCGGTCCCTCTACCGGAAGGGTTTACGCTGCAGCCTTTGACGCATCGCGATCCTGATGCTTACCGTAGCCTGTTCCGCAAGGTAGGCGCAGACTGGCTCTGGTTTTCGCGTCTCATGATGAGCGATGAGACGCTGATTAGCGTGCTGCAAAATTCTAGCCGGGAGATCTACGTTATCCATCATAACGATCGGGATGCAGGGCTGATGGAGCTGGACTTCAGCGAACCCGGCGAGGTCGAACTGGTCTTTCTCGGACTGACACCCGACGTCACCGGCAAGGGCATTGGCCGGGCGGTAATGAGCGCGGCAACGGAGCTCGCCTGGGCGAAGCCCGTTCAGCGTTTTTGGGTGCATACCTGCACCTTCGATCACCCTTCCGCGCTTGGGTTCTATATCCGCTCAGGGTTTAAACCCTACGCCCGACGGGTAGAGGTGCAGGCCGATCCGCGCCTCAGCGGCCATCTGCCGCTGGACGCCGCGCCGCATGTGCCGCTGCTCTCTGCTTGAAGATTAGGTGGCGGGTATCGGTTCGCGCGCAAAGACGCGATCGAAAAGCCAGGTAAAGATAAAAGCGTAAACAAAGAAGAAGGTGATGAGGCCGATCTCCATCATGAACGCCTTCACCAGACCAACATCGTAGTACCACATAAAGAACGGCACGATCAGAATAATAAACATCGTTTCGAAAAGCAGAGTATGCACAATCCTGATCGGAAGCGTGCGTTTCTGAATGTTGTTTCGCTTTTCCCACCGTTCAAAAAGGGTGTTGTAGATGTAGTTCCAGACAACGGCCACGACGGAGGTGGTCACGGCCACCGGTAGGGAGCTGGCCGCGTCACCGTGGCTCATGCCTGAAAGCAGCAGGGATGAGAAGAAGATGGCAATCACCTCAAAGGCGGTAACGTAGGCGATCCGGCGCGGAACCGGTTTAAGATAGAACATGGTAAACCTCATGTGCGATGATATGGCCGAAATTGCGTTGATTTCAGCCCTGTGATTAACTGGCAGGAAAGTTAACATACGACCGTATTTAAATCAATGGTGGAGAGAGGCCCGTGGCAAGACCAAAAACGATAGATCGGGAAAGCCTGCTGGATGCAGCGGAGAGTGTGCTGGGCCGCGAAGGTGCCGCCGCCCTCTCCTTTGGCGCTATCGCCACGGAGGCTGGTATCTCAAAGGCCAGCGTGCAGTCGGTTTTTGGCTCACGTGAAAAGGTGCTGGATGCCCTGCTGGATCGCTGGCTGAATAAAGAGCAGGAGCGCTACCGCACGCTGCTGCCAGCAAACGCCGATGCCAAAGCGCGACTGCTGACCCACATCAGCGCAACCCAGCAGGAGACCTCGGAGGCCGGGATCAGAACCCTGACCCTGCTGGCCGCCCAGGCCGGGACGCAAAGCGAAAGCATGGTTAACTGGTATAAAGAGAGATTTGGCAATCTTGAGGCCACGGACGAGGCGTCACGAAAACGGCGAATACTCTATCTGGCCACCGAGGGGGCTTTTATGATGCGGAACATGGTCGGCTTTGAGAGCGAATCGGCGCTCTGGAGTGAGGTGTTTAACGATCTCAAGGAATTTGCGGGTTAATATGCCGGTTCGTCTGATTACCCCCAGACTGGGGAACTACGCCTGCTTTTATGGAGAGTGGTGATCGCTTGAGCGATCACCATTTAACGCCCATGCCAACTATTTTACAGTTTCATCCACATTTTGTATTTATGCGATTCCGAATGTGTAACTTTGATATTTTTAAGTAATCCACCGCCTATAATTATTTCTCTGCCCCCATCGGTATCATGAGGAGCATTGAATGCAATTCCAATCCTGCTAAGCGTTGGCATTAAAGGTTTCTCCTGATTAATTTCCTTTATCTTTTCATCATCTAAAAAGTCGGATTTATCAATCAGAAAATGTTTAATCGCCGCTGCTTTCTCGTCGCCAGAAAACGCATCACTGCCATGAGCATGGGCTATATTATTAAGAATCGGAATCTCTTCTGTTACCTCAAACGTATGCAGCCAGGCAATACCATTGCCGGTGATTTCATCGAGATAATCTGTTTCATACCCTTCAGATATCTCTTTATCCAGGGCAAAATATTGGCCTTCCCATTCGTCTTTATTTGCTTGCCCAGATATGGCCAGCTCCACATCAAAACTAGCGTATCTCATAGCCTTATAGAGCGTTGTGCCAACCGGTAGTTTCTCCAGGGCCAATTCACCCAGGGTAATTTTGAGCTCATCAGGAAAAGCGATTTTTTTTACAGGCGCTGGATCTACAGCCTCCTCAGTATCTGATGAGTCACTTATTGGATCAGCTATCGTTAACTTTTTAAGTTCCATAATATTATCTTTTTCATCATCTTTGGTGGGAGCAAGTCCGTTATCATCCCTTAATGTTTCCGGATTATTTCTCACCATCCTGAAAAGGTTCAGTCCATCCACGGCACCGGCTGGGTCCGCACTCAGCCATCTACCTGCCCACGGCTGGTAGTAGCGGTAACCGTAGTAGTACAGCCCCGTCGCATCCCGCTCTTTGCCCGAGTAACGCACGACCTTATCGTCTGCCTCGGCCTGGCTCCGCACCGTCCACACAGACGTCCCGCCGTATGGATAGTACTCTTCCATGCTGATGACGTTGCCACTGCCGTCCAGCTCAAGCTGACTGCTGTGCGTCAGGTTGTCATAGCTGTAACGTAGCTGGTCATTTTCCAGGCCGTCCGGCTTACCGCTATCCCAGTGCAGCACCCTGACCTGCGCACGTCCGGCTTCGCCCACGGTAATTGCCTGCAGGCTTTCGGTTTGCTTATCGCCATTTTTTTTGCTGCGCAGCTCCAGCCCCGGCAGGTAGTGCACTCGCTGTGTCTGCGTGCCGCCGCTGATTTTCTGCACGCTGACTTTCAGCAGGCGCTGGCTGCTGCCGTCATAACGGTAGCTTTCATTGTCGTCTTCCGTGCCCCCACGCACCACCGGCATCACCTTTCGCAGCTCGTTACGCGGCGTCCAGACCATGCTCTGCCCCGGCTGCAGCTGCATCTGCTGCCCGCCCGCTGTAAACAGCGCTTCCACGTCTGAGGGATTTTCCGTCAGCGTGCTTAGCACGCCGCGGTTGCTGCGGTCGCTGATGGTAATGTCCGTGGTGTAACTGTTTCCTGTGGCCGGGGCACTGTGACTGATTTGCGTCAGGTTACCCGCTTCATCGTAGAGGTAGGAACGGCTGTAGTTTGTAAAGGCAGAACCGTCTGAAGGAAGAGGGATGGCGGGAGTGGGTAAGCTACTGCTCTGCTGGCCGGCATTCGCCATCTCACGTCCACTCGCGGTGGCCAGCTGGTACAGGCTGTCGTAGGTGTACGTGTTCGCTGGCACCACTTTTTGGTTGCGCCAGAAACGCGTCTCTTCTGCGTCGTTGCTGATAGTCAGTACGTTGCCTACCGGGTCGTACTCATAGCGCAGATCCTGTAGCACTCTCGCCCCAGAGGGGTGCCCGGTCGGGCGCTCCGTCTTAATCCCGGTCAGGCGCTGCGTCTCTGCTTCGTACGTATAGGTGGTCACCACCCCGTTACCGTGCTCTTCACACAGCTTCAGCCCCGCTGCCGAGTACGTCAGAGACTTCACGATAATCTGCTTGGTTTTCCCCGTCAGGACTAACCAGCTTCCTGACAGTAGGCCCGCTACGTCGTATGCTACACCCTGCAGGTTGCCCTTCGCATCGGTGGTCGTTAGCACCGCGCCGGTGGCATCCAGGGTGGTCAGGGTGGTGAAGGCCTCCGGGGCCAGCAGTTCATTCCAGGCGGATGCATCTGCGCCCTGCCAGTCGGCCACGGTATCCGGGTTATCCGCATCCTTCAGCAGGCGTCGGGTGACGGAGAGCGGTACGCCGGTTAGGGAAATGCTGTTGGTCTGTACCTGGCCTGCCGTGTCGTAGTGGCTGACGCATTGCCCGGCCAGATTCAGGCCTTTCTCCGCATCCGTATTGCCAGCATACACAAAGCGCTCCGTGAAATGTGATGTTCCGTCCGGCGTCTTTTCCTGGATGCTCAGAGGACGGCCGGGTAACGATGCATCCTCATATTGCCAGATATGGGCCACGGCCTGGCTGTTGTCATCCGTGCCGTCGGTGGCAGTACGAATGCTGCTGACGGTGATAGACGGTCGTCCGGCGGCATCGTTTAGAACAACGGTCGTGCCGTTATCGACGCCCTGCGTGCGCAAGACGTTGCCAGACAGGTCAGTGATATAGGTGAAGTTCACCTTACCGGCATGGTTCAGACGTGGGTCGGCACTCTGTGTCAGAAAGCCGCGTACATCGTACTGATAGCGGGTGATACGCGTATCCGTAACATCCGGCGAGTCAGGATGGCGGTAGTAGGCAATGTCGCGTACGGTCAGGCCTTGGTTATCAATGACCTTGACCGTGGGGGTATTGCTGAATAGCGATATGCTCATGGTATTCTCCTGTGCAGGTTACGCAGCCGGTCTTGCTACGCAGAAAATAGCAGAGCACTATCACTTGATGTATACCAGTGGCATGTTTCATTTGCAGTCAATGTGGGCCAAAATCTGCACTGATTGCGAGCAGTTGGAGTTTCGGTTGCAAGCGTAGCGCCGCCGGTTTTTTTTCCTGTTATTAGATCACTTCAACCACGTCAAACTCTTCGGCAACCAGCTCCATCTCTTCCGAGAAGCTCCCTGTCCGCGTAAAGAAGCGCTGATGCTCCGTGCGCCAGTATTCAAGGCTCAGGTCACCTTCCCCCTCTTTACGCGCAAAGGCGGCGTCGACGTCGCAGAATTTCACCAGCCGCAGCGACGTAATGCGAATAACGCACACCGGTTCCTGCTGGCCGTTAAGAATAATATGGTAGCTGCCTACTGCCGGTGATGCGCTTTCCGCCTGGTATGACGCTAACGAGCCGCACGATGCCGTCTTTTTTCCCTTCACAACCAGGTCGGCTAACTGGTTTGCCAGCTCGACGCTGTCGCCAATGGACCACGCGGGGGCATTGGGATATTTTGCCTGTAAACTTTCGACTGAAGTCATGCGTTGTCCTTTATTATTAATTAGATTTTTTAAAGCGTTAAGGCAGTCCTTTTTCCTTCACAGACTGCCTTCCCGTTTAAATTAACTCACTATACGCAGCAGGTAGTCAAGGATCAGCGACGGCAGCGTAAAGTCAGGATCGGCAAAGGTCACCCCCTGCGCGCCCAGCTGCGAGAAGATCGGCAGCGTCAAGGCTGGCAGCACGCACAGCAGTAAACCGTTGATACTGCTGGCAATTACCGCACCACGGAAACCGCCGGTTGCATTCCCGAAGATCGCCGCCGCGCCGCCGGTGATAAAGCTGGCCATAATTCCCGGAACGATAATTGGTAGGCCAATGAACGGGAAAAGAAAAATACAGACCAGTTCAATAGAGAAGCTAATTAAAAAGCCGATCAGCGTGGCGTTGGGCGCTTTGGTAAACAGAACCATAACGTCGACTGCCGGTACTGAGCCTGGGGCAAAGACGCGCGCAAAGCCTTTGAATGCCGGGACGATCTCGGCGGTGAACAGGTTTACCCCCGCCTTCGCCAGATAGAGGCCGCAGGCAAACGTAGCTGACTGTTCCAGAATAAAGATCACCACGTTCTTGTCACCGGCACCCGCACCATAGACCACGGTCATCGCGTCTTTAATTTGCGGCTGGGTAGCAAAAATGCAGGAGATGAGCAGCAGAACCAGCATGGTCAACAGCGTGGCAATATTGGGTTCACGAATAAAATCAAACTTGCTGCTGATATTAAGGTGTTCGGTATCGTTCTGCTTATTACCAAACCATTTCCCCATATAGGAACCCATCACATAAGATGAGATCGCCGCATGAGAAATAGCATACTCATTTGAGCCAATAATTTCCCGGCTAAAACGGCTGAGAATAAACGGTGATACGGCCATATAGGTTCCAATCAGCAGCGAGGCGATGACAATCATCATCGTGTGGCTGAAACCAAACTGTAGCAGCACGGCAGTGATGGCAAAGGCCATAAACAATACCAGGTGCAGCGAGAGATAGATAAATTTAAAACGGGTGAAGCGAGCTAAGATAATATTTAAAATCATAGCAAACAACAGGATAAGCGCCGCAATAGAGCCCAGCTTATCAATGGTGGCCGCCATAATCGCTTCATTACTTGGCACGACCCCAACTATATTAAATGCCTTGGAAAACAGCGAGCTAAAGGCTGTCAGCACCTTCATTAAAATGCTGCCGCCCACTTTAATCATTGTAAATCCGATAAACGATAAGAATGTACCGGTAATTAAGCGAGAAATTGATGCTTTTTGAAATAATAAACCCAAGAATGCAACGATCGCGATAATCACCGCGGGCGTTTTCACTAACCCTAAAAGTATATCCATCATTGTGATCCCATAAGGCACGGCTATTTATACAGGTTGATATTTTTCAGCTATGAAAAACGCAGGAGATACTATCACCCTGCGTTACTACCAATCTGTCGCGCCGATCACAAAAAGAAATAGTATTTTATCAAAATAGAAATAGCGTTTCATATACGAAAAGTAAAATGTTTTCGCGTATTCTAACAACTAAGGTTAATTATTTGTGAATATCCGAAATAACCGCGCGGTCACGCCCCGCCATTTTCGCGCTATAGAGTGCAGCATCTGCGCCCTCTTTTAACGTGCGCGCATCATCATCGCCGCCGCGAGGGACCAGGCTATAGCAACCTGCGCTGATCGTCACCACTTTGGTCCCGGTCAGCGACTCCTTGTGCGGCAGCTGAATGGCGCGCACGGCAGCGACGGCAAGCTCGGCAATGGTGAATGCCGCCTCACGGTCAGTATTAGGCAGAACAATCGCGAACTCCTCTCCGCCGTAGCGAGCAATAAGATCGGACTGACGCAGGTTAAGCTTCTGCAATGCTTCCCCCACCTGCCGCAGGCAGTTATCACCCGCCACATGACCATAAGCGTCGTTGTAGCGTTTGAAGTAGTCGATATCAAGCATGATCAGCGAGACGGGTTTGCCGGTCAGCGAGGCGGCTCTCAGCGACTGGGAGAGAAAAAGATCGAACTGCCGTCTGTTTGCCAGCCCCGTCAGGCCATCCGCCAGCGCCATAGTTTGCAGCGTATGGTTAATACTGGTCAGCTCATCCCGCAGCGTGGTCAACTCCGTCTGATCCCTGACGTTGACCCTCACCACCCGAAAAATGAGCACGCCCATGATCAGCGTGCCTAACAGCAGCATAGCGTTAAGCACGATATCCGGCAGGCTCTCGCGCAGCCAGGTGCGCCACAGCGCTGGCTTATCATATCCCGCAGCCACAACCAGCGGGTAACGATCCAGGCGAGCGAAACCAAAGATACGCTCAACGCGATCGATACCCGATCGCCACGTCGCATTGCCGCGATCCTGGCGGACCAGCTCCTGGGTAAATAGCGGGCTCCGCGAAAGGTTACGGTTGATGACATCATCGTTAAACGGGCGGGCATACAGCACCGTTGCATCGGTGCTGAGGATCGCCAGCAGATCGCGACTGCCCAGCTCAAAGTAGTTGTAGAAATGGCGGAAGTAGTCAATTTTCACCGTTGCCAGGGCGACGCCATCAAAGCCGCCAGCGGCATCATTCAGGCGCAGCGACACGGGGATAATAAGGTCGCCGGTAGAGCGGCTGCGGATCACATGCCCAATATGGACGCTGCTGTGGCCATTTTTACGGTGATAAATAAAATATTCCCGGTCAACGTTATTGGTGATGGCGGGCTGGCGGCCAAACGACGTAGATTTCATATTACCCTGTGAATCGTAGATAAACAGGCCATGCAGCTGCGGCAGGCGCTCTTTGATCTCTGTAAGGTACAGGTTGAATTTCGTCACATCGATGGCCGATACGCCCTCTTGCGGCACGTTCCGGCGGATATCTCTTAGCGCCAGTTCGGCTTGCAGAAAGGTATCTTCCGCCTGGCGAGCCTGGGAAACCGACAGGTTGATGGCGTTGCGTTCGCTCTCCTCAACGGTGCGCTCCCAGGAGCGGTTTAGTGTCCAGGCGCTGGTGGCTACGCCGGCAATGAGCAGGCCCGCCATAAAAAGAGAGATGCTACGCCCAAGAGAGGAGTTTAACGCCAGCGCGTTTGAAATTCGTTTCCCGACTGTCATTGTCACTCCTCCAGGGTTCCTTTACTTCAGTAAAGCACAAAATCTTACGACTTAAGCTCGAATTAAGACAGATGCCTTATTGCAAACTGTTCACCCTTATTCAACACCCTGTTCATAAGAATGTAAAACAAAATCAAAATTGTATTTCGAAAAATAAAAAACATCCATCTATGTGATTCAGATCAACTATTTAGATCAAGGCTTTTCCGATATCTGCCGTTATTAGTCATACCTATCTCTTCTAAGACTTCACTATGAAAAAATTTGCGCAGTCTACGGTTTTAACCAAACTCTTAACCGGTTTTTCTATTCTGATCGCCATGATGCTACTGCTAGGCGTAGTGGCTATCTATCAGCTCAACGCCAGCAACCAGCACATCGATAAATATCGGGAAAATCGCCTGCCCGGCGTACGCTACTCGCTGGAGATGCGCGGCGTGCTGTCAGAGATGCGTTTGCAGCAGATCCAGTATATCAACTCGCCTACCCCTCAGGAGCGTGAAAAGCACCGTCTGGAGCTGTTGCAGAACCAGGATATCTTCCTCAATGCTCAGAAACACTACGCCGCGATTGCCGATGCGCTGCCGGACGAGATGCGGGCGCTGTTTGGCCAGGTGGGTGAGAACTTCACGCACTTTGTCGACGTCAATGGCAAATTGGTTGAGGCGGTAAATGCCGAACGGCTCGACGAAGCCGCTAAAATCAGCGGTGCCGTCTCGGCGAAATACCGCACGCAGCTGATGAAGGATCTCGCTACGCTGGTGGATATGGAAATCGCTATCGGCAACAAGGCGGGCGAAGAATCCGCGCAGGGATATCAGCGTGCACTCTATCTGCTCTCGGGCCTGCTGCTGCTGGCCCTGATTGCGACCGGATTCATTGCGCTGTTTATTTCGCGTAATCTCTCCCGTCAGCTGGGGGGCGAACCGGCCTATGCGGTAGATATTATGCAGCAGATCGCCGCTGGTAAGCTGAATACCGATATCACGATTAACGCCAACGATCACAGCAGCCTGCTGGCTACCATCAAGTTTATGAACGGCAGGCTGGCAGAGATTATCAACGGTATCATTCATGGCAGCGAGTCTATTTCGCTGGCGGCCAGCGAAATTGCGATGGGCAACAGCGATCTTTCCCAGCGCACCGAAGAGCAGGCTGCCTCGCTGGTGCAGACCACGGCCAATATGCAGCAGATCACCGAGAACGTGAAGAGCAACGCCGAGAATGCGCACAAGGCCAGCGAGCTGGCGCGTCAGACCTCGCAAACGGCGGTGAAAGGCGGTAAAGAGGTACACGATATGCTCATGCGCATGCATGAGATCTCCGACAGCTCACAAAAAATCGTCGACATCATTGCGGTGATTGAAGGTATCGCCTTCCAGACCAATATCCTGGCGCTCAACGCGGCGGTTGAGGCAGCTCGCGCGGGTGAGCAAGGTAAAGGCTTTGCCGTCGTGGCGGGTGAAGTGCGTAACCTGGCGCAGAAAAGCGCCGATGCGGCAAAAGAGATTAAAACCTTGATTGACGGCACAGTGAATAAAATCACCGAAGGCTCCCGCTATGCCGATACCGCTAGCCGGGCGATGGAAGAGATTGTCAGCTCGGTGAACAAAGTGACCGGTATCGTAGCAGAGATCTCCTCAGCATCGAACGAACAGCACCAGGGGATCCGGGAGATCGGCGTAGCCATTGAGCAGATGGATCAGGTTACTCAGCAGAATGCGGCGCTGGTAGAACAGGCCGCGGTTGCCGCGAACTCCATGACCGAACAGAGTGAGCACCTGCGTGACTCGGTGCGTTTCTTTCAGCTGCGGATGAGCTAACGATGTAGCGGTTCAACACGCGAACCCTCAGGGGCAAGAGTGCCCCTGAGAACGCGCTGGTTTGCCATAGGCATGGCTATGGAATTTCAGTTACAAACGAGAGATCGTAGGCGGTTGCAAACAGCGCAACGCAGGCAATCAGCACAACAACCATCTGAATTACTCTTTCCATCGTGTTTCCCTCCTGGCGGTTTAACCAGCCGGTAACGGGCGCATCCGGCTTTCGTTACGTAAGCTGGTAATACTTATCAGGCACTATTTTTGCGGGCACAACGTTTTCATCATTCATCTGCAGCAGATCTATCTCAATCGCATTGCAGATGGCATCCAGCGGTAAATCGTTATCTTCCACGCCAAACGGATCTTCCAGCTCTTCGGCTAAGGTATCCAGCGATATAAAAGTATAGGAGATAAGTACCGAGACGAAAGGCGTCATGTAGTGCAAATCTACAACCAGCGCAAAGGGCAGCATAATACAGAACAGGTAGATCGTGCGGTGCAAAATGAGCGAATAGGCAAACGGCACCGGCGTAAAGGCAATGCGCTCACAGCCGGAGAGCACCGCCGAGATATCGTTCAGTCGGTTATTCATACTGTGATAGAGAATGTCAGACAACCCGTTCGGCCCGCGCTGGGCGGCCAGCCACTCTCCCATCATCAACAGAAGCTGGTTAGCCGGCGAGTGGGCTTTCATCACCCTCACCAGTTCGCTGGGCGAGAGATAGTTCGCCAGCGTTCCCTCCAGCGGTTTGCGTCGCAGTGTCAGACGCAGGCAGTGCGCGAAGGCAATCAGCAGCAGTACAAAGTGGTGACGCCCTTCCCCCGCTGGCAGCGTGGTTTTGACCTCGCGCAGCAGCGAGCGGGAGGCGATCATCAGCTGCCCCCAGAGTACTCGCGCTTCGGTATAGCGGCTGTAGCAGGCGTTATTGCGAAAGCCCAGGAAGATAGCCACGGCGATACCGAGGATGCTAAACGGTGCCACGGTAAGCCTAAAGCCCAGCGAGCTATACCAGGGCAGCATCAGAATGACCGCCACGGAGAGCATAAAGTTAAGCAGCAGACGAGAGTAAATTTTTGGTAGCACCGAACCATGCCAGACAAAGATACGTGCAAGCCAGTGCTGATGAGGACGAACAATCATGGTTGTATTCAGGCATATGAGAGAGACGCGGTTATTAAACGTGATCGCCATCACGGTTGCAAGTTTGCTACAAAAATGTAGTGAAAATTGTTGGCTACTAGGCCATTGGTTGCACAGGTGCTGAAGGTATATAAATTATAGTGATATATGTATGTTGTAACTATTTAGGTGGCAAATAAATGCCGGGCGGCGCTACGCTTGCCCAGCCTACAGATCGCATTGACCGTAGGCCGGCGCAAGCAGCGCGCCGCCCGGCGTTTACCCAATACTTAGCAGAGCGGCTTCACGGCCTCGCGCATGCCACGCAGCAGAATGGCATCCAGATCCAGGGAGACTTGCTCTACCAAACCGCTGATCTGGGTCAGGTCCTGCTCCCAGTGATCGCTAACGGAAAGCACGGCTTTTACCAGTTCGCTGGTGCTAATCTGGCGATCGCGGTGCTGGCTCCACAGCTGCTGGAAACGTTCAATCCAGTGAGCATCATCCTGGACCGGGAAGCTTTCGCCGTTACGCTCGCCACGATAGAACGCAATCAGAGCCGCAAGAGCAAAGGTCAGGCGCGCCGGCAGCTTACCGGTCGCCTTCTGCCCTGCCAGCAGCTGCGGCAGAATACGCGTGCGGAACTTAGTCATGCCGTTCAGGGAGATGGAGAGCAGCTGATGCTTGATGTAGGGGTTGCGGAAACGTCCCGTTACGGCGCTGGCGAAAGACTCCAGTTCGTCGCGGGGCAGATCCAGCACCGGAATAATCTCTTCGTAGATCGCTTTTTCAACAAAGGCGCAGATTTCGCTGTCGTTCATCGCCTCGCCAACGGTATCCAGACCCGCCTGGAATGCCACCGGGACTAACGCCGTGTGTGCCCCGTTGAGGATAGCCACCTTGCGCTCTTTATAGGGCTTGATGTCATCCACGATCAGCACGTTCAGCGGGAATTTGTCGAGGCGCAGCTCAGATGCCAGCGATTTCGGGCCCTGGATAACAAACAGATAAAAATGCTCTGCGGTATCGAGGAAGCCATCACGGTAGCCCAGCTCGGCTTCGAGTTTCGCCACTTCATCACGCGGATAACCGGTTACGATGCGGTCAACCAGGGTTGAACAGAAGGCGTTGGCCTCGTTCAGCCACTGAACAAACGCGGCGGGCAATTCCCACTCGCTGGCATAGCGCAGCACCAGTTCACGCAGCGCGTCGCCGTTATAGTCAATCAGCTCGCACGGAATGATGATCCAGCCTTTATCCGCCGCGCCGTTAAAGTGAGTGAAACGTTCGAACAGCAGACGAGTCAGCTTCGCCGGGTAGCTAACGGCAGGCGCATCAGCAAATTTATCACCCGCGTGGTAGCTGATACCCGCTTCGGTTGTGTTTGAGAACACAAAACGGATCTCAGGGTTCTGCGCCAGCTTGAGGAACTCATCGTAGTGGTCATAGACGCTGATTTCACGGTTTACGGAACGGATCAGACGCGCATCGCTCACCGCTTCGCCCTGCTCATTCAGGCCGCGAATGATAGTGGTGTAGAGACCATCCTGGGTGCTCAACGAGGGCGGGAAGTCACTCTTAATCGGACGAACGATAACCACACCGGCGTTAAGATCGGTGTGCTCATTAAGCAGATCAATCTGCCAGTCGACAAATGCGCGCAGGAAGTTCCCTTCGCCAAACTGAATGATACGTTCCGGATAGGTGGCACCGGGAAAATCGCGACGGTTTATCGTGTTCACAATGAGTTCCTTTTTGATTAGTCATACAACCTGGGAAGATTGGTCCAATAACTTACCAGACTTTACGACCATGAAACCCTGTTTTGATCAAAATGAGACGCCCTATTCGCGTCAATTATTAAAACGAATATAAAATTGTGGGCGTCATCACATTTTGTCGGCGTGAACGGGAAACGGCTAGCCGTTTTTGTGCTCGTTTTTCTCTTTCATGGCATACATCTTTTCATCGGCGGAGGCGATCCAACTGGTCATGTCCGGATTGCTGTCATGATCGTATTCGCTCACTCCCCAGGAGAAGTTCAGCTGCCACGGTTTACCACTCGTCAGATTGAACACGTCGGCCTGCTCAGCAAGGTGCTGCATCGCGACCCACGCGCCCTGCTCATCGGTATCCGAGAAGAGAATGGCGAACTCATCGCCGCCGTAACGGATCAGCAGATCGGCTTCGCGAAAGCTGTCGCGCAGCAGGTTGGCCATGGCCCGCAGGGCGTTATCGCCCTCTTCGTGACCAAAGGTATCGTTAATATATTTAAACTTATCAAGATCCAGCCAGGCGAGGGTGAGCGGCTCGGCGCGGCGGCGAGCGCTGGTGATAGCGTATTTACCAAGATTATTAAAACCGCGGCGATTAAACAGGCCGGTAAGGTCATCGGTGGTGGCCGCGCTAATGGCAGCAAACTCATCCTCCACGATGGCGGCAAAGTCCTTCAGTACCGCGATCTCGTCAGGGGTAAAGCCACGCGGTTCAGGCGCAATGATACAAAACGATCCGACTCTGAAGCCGTCCGGCAACTGCAGCGGATAGCCGGCGTAGAAGCGAATGTGCGGCGGACCGACCACCAGTGGGTTATCTACAAAGCGTTCGTCCTGGTGCGCGTCCAGCACGACCAGCGGCTGAGGGCTGAGGATCGCATGGCCGCAAAAGGAGATGTCACGCAGCACCTGTCCGTTGGGGATACCGTCGCAGGACTTAAAGTGCAGCGTATCGCTATCAACGAGGCTAATCAACGCAATAGGGACATCGAACATCCGTTTTGCCAGCCGGGTAAGCCTGTCAAAACGTTCATGTGTGCCAGAGTCCAGCAGCCCGGACTCGTTAAGCGATGCCAGACGCTGTTGCTCGTTTTCAGGAAGTTGAGGAGTCTTCATAACGGGCCTTTTTCACTAATCAAAACCTAAGCTTAGCGCATTTAGCCCGTTTGGTCAGTGGGCGTAGATCCGGTTTTTACCGGTGCGCTTAGCTCGATAGAGCGCATCGTCAGCGGCTTTTAGCCAGTCGGTCGTGGTTTCCATCTCCTCGGTGGCGTTGGCAATGCCGATGCTGAGCGTACAGCGAAACGAGGTATCCTGAGCGACTGTCATCGCGGCAGTGGCATCCATAATACGCGTGGCGACAACCAATGCCTCTTCCGGTGACGTATTCGGAAGCAGGATCACAAACTCATCGCCCCCCAGGCGCGCCGGCGTATCGGTTTTTCGGCTGGCGACGTGCAAAATTTTAGACACCGTCACCAGCAGCGTATCCCCCACCTTATGACCGAACCGGTCATTCACCTCTTTAAAGTTATCGATATCGATAAACATCAAAGATGAAGCGTGGACAGCGTCGCGTAGTTTCTCTAGCTCATGCTGGATGCGCTTCTCCAGCAGGCGGCGATTGGCAATATCCAGCAGCGGATCCATCATCGCGATACGTTCCAGCTCGCGGCTCTTGTGGCGCAGCTTTTTGGCGATGTTATCCGTCAGCACGCTCAAGGCCAGCACGTAGATAGCAATAAGCGGCAGCGTGGCAAGCAGCGTTCGCTGGGAGACGGCAGGCTCAAAGGCCATGCCCTGCGCCAGCCAGGCGGCGGCAAATACCGCTAGCATGGTCGCCCCAGCCTTACGTACAAGCGCAATCCCGCCCGCTGCAAGGCGATCGGCGAGAAGAATGGTGGCAATCACTACGGAGGGAAGCGGGTTCACCGCCATCATGGCGATCCAGAAACCGCCTGCCGCCCCGTCAACAATCAGGTTGTGGTGTTCACACGTAAGGGGCTTCTGCGCTCGACGCGCGCGCAAAAAGGCGCAGGTCGGCCAGATAAAGGCGTTAGCAGCCAGCAGCACAATAAGCCAGCGCGACTGATGCTGCTCTAGCAGCACAGAGAGGATCGGAAAAAAGCACAGCAGCGTTCCGAGCATACGCATCAGATACATCCGTCTTACAAAACGCGTGCCGGTGATCTGTTCACTTCGTTTGAGCTTATTCGATCCAGTCATCGCGCAATGTTGTCCGCTACCTATACTCGGCTATGGTATTGGCGTTAAAAATAGGTGGCAAGCAATTTTATTCGTTATTTCAATCAATTCGCGGAAAATGTACTGGCAAAAGTGACAATGTCACACACTCTGCTGTTCCGTCTCATTGGTGAGGGATTCCGTAGGGCTCTGACCTTCCCGCGCGCTGGTGCGGTTGCGGCCTGCTTTTTTCGACTGGTAGAGATACTCATCCGCCTCAGCCAGCAGCTTATTGAAGCGCTCCGTGAGCTCCCATGACTGTGTTGTGCCGCTGCTTACGCCAATACTAACCGTCAGGAACAGCGTCTGTTGCTGCCAGCGGAACGGGTGGGCTTCCACGGCGCGCCGAATACGCTCTGCCAGCATAAATCCCTGATGAGGATCCTGCGTCGTGGCGACGACGGCAAACTCTTCACCCCCCATCCGTGCAACGATCCCACTGTCGCCGACCGTCTGCTGTATCTTCTGTGCAAACGTCGTTAACACTCTGTCGCCGCACTCATGACCATAGCTGTCATTGATGTTTTTGAAGTAGTCGATATCCAGCAGCATAACCGTTAAATGTCGTGCCTCGGTCCTGCGTTCGCGGCCCAGCGCTTCATAGAGACCAGAGCGGGAGTAGACCCGGGTCAGAAAATCAAAGTCAGCGCGCAGCGACACCTGCTTCATCAGCGTATTGATAGCGTTAACGCTGACGCAGACAATAATTGGGCAGATGGCCATGGTGGCGATCCCCAGTCTCGCCGAGAACATGCGCGGCATTTGCAGCGGGCTGGCGACGAAGATGTTTATCGTGCCGTTGGCGACCAGGATAATTTCCAGCGCACCGGTCAAAAAGGTCAGCAGCGCGGTGGTCAGTAGCGAATAGCGAACCGCACACCAGATCAGCGCCGGGAGCGGGAAAAGAAGGCTGCCCGCCCCGCCGATCGCCACCGAGGCAACCAGTGACGTCACCAGGGCGGCAATCGGCAGCAGGTGCTCAACGCGAAACGGCATGACCCAACGCGGCCACGTCAGGGTGAGTACACAGGGCAGGATCAGCACGCCGGTAGAAAACTGCTCGCTAAACCAGTCGGCATAGAGCGGCCAGAAGGTGAGTTCGTCTATCCCCACCGACGCAAACGCCCCGACCAGCGCGCAGCCCAGCGCCCCCAGCAGACAGTAGTTAAAGATCCGCAGGGCGTTAATCGGCAAAGTGCGTCTCTCAGGCCGTTTTTTATCCCGCACAATTAGCAGCGCCACGGTGAGAATAAACACCATGTTCGACAGGTTGATCACCAGCGAGGTGGCTCCCCACGTAGTGGTCATGGCATCGTAAACCAGCATCGCCACGTAGCAGATGGCGTAGTTGTGCAGTCGGTTTAGCCAGCTATAGCGCGCAAAAACACCGGCCATCACCGCGTTCAACGGCCAGAACAGGGAGAGCTCCTCCACCAGCCTGAGCATCGCGCCGATAGAGTAGAAGAGCGTGGTCAGCAGAAAGATCATGACCGCGTTGCGCCAGGGCCTCTCTTTATGGAACGGACGAAACGCGATGTTCAGCGGTGCAAGCATAGAATTCTGTCCCTGTAGATAAGGGTAATGACGCGGCAGGCCATCAGTAAACCGAACGTCCCAGCTGACGGCTGAGTGCTTCAAGCATAGCAATACCCGCCAGCGAGTTGCCTGCCTCATCAAGCTCCGGGCTCCAGACGCAGATGGCCATCTCATGGGGCACAATCGCCACAATACCCCCTCCGACCCCGGACTTCGCCGGCAGGCCCACGCGCCAGGCAAACTCTCCCGCGCTCTGATACATGCCGCTGGTAGCCATCAGAGCATTAACCTGCCGCGACTGCAACGGGGAGATAACCGACCGGGTGAGATGGCGCGCTCGCCCCTCGTCGGCGAGAAACAGGAAAGTCTTTGCCAGCTCGACGCAGCTCATCTTTAGGGCGCAGTAGTGGAAATAGTTCTGCAGCACCGTCGCTACGTCATTGTGGAAGTTACCAAAGGATTTCATAAGCCAGGCGATGGCCGCATTACGCGCCGAGTGATCGAACTCAGACCGCGCCACATGGCTGTCGTAGGTGATATCGCTGACGTCGCTCAGCTGGCGAACCACCTCCAGCATCCGCTGACGCGGAGCGCTGAGACGGCTTTGCAGCATATCGCATACCACCAGCGCACCGGCGTTGATAAAGGGGTTTCGCGGCTTGCCCTGCTCAATTTCGAGCTGCAACAGCGAATTAAATGGGTGGCCGGAGGGATCTTTACCTACGCGCTGCCAAATCTCCTCCTCCTGATAGTGATCCATCGCCACCACCAGGCTCAGTACCTTCGAGATAGACTGAATAGAGAAGCGCTCGTCGGCGTCACCGGCCTGAAAGTGGCGGCCATCGATGGTACTCACCGCAATCGCCAGCTTGTTCGCCTCAACCGATGCCAGCGCTGGAATGTAGTCGGCTACCTTCCCCTGGCCGATTAAAGGCCGGACCTGAGTCAAAATAGACTCCAGCATGTCATTATTAATGACCGTCGCCACACTACACTCCTCACCGACTAAAAAAGGCCTGCGAGTATATCAGAGCCACGCGGCGAGCGTCAGGCTGGAAGTCGAAAACGCGTTACCGCCTGCATAAGCTGTCGGGAGTCATCGTGCAGCTGCTGTGACGCCTCGGCGGCGGTGCTCACCAGCTCGCCGGTGCGACGGGCGACCTGGTTCAGTCCGTGCAGCTGGCGCGTCATCTGATGAATGTTCTCTCCCTGGTTTAGCGTCGCCTGAGAGATATCATTCAGCAGGCCGCTGAGATGCCCCACCAGGCCGGTGACCTGCTGAAGATTGTTCTCCAGTCGGTTCACCGCCTGCGAGCCCGCCTCTATCCCCTGTAGCGAGTGCTGGATCAGGGTCTGGATCGTCTGCGTCGAGTGGCTGCTTTTGCGCGCCAGCAGTCCGACCTCTTTTGCCACCACGGCAAAGCCACGGCCATGGTTCCCCGCGTGGGCCGCCTCGATGGCCGCGTTAAGGGCCAGGATATTAGTCTGGAACGCTACGTTATCGATCAGCGCCACGATACCCCGCATCTCATCGGAGCGGGCCACAATCGCCTGCATAGATTCATTGACGGTATCCATCATTCTGTCGCCCCCGGCGGCGGCCTGGCGGGCTTCGTCGGCGCGCTGGCTGGCGAGTTTCGCATAGCCGGTATTGCCCTCAACGTGAGACTCGAGCTCGGCAATGTTGGCCGTTACCTCGTCCAGCTCTTTTGCCTGGCGAGCCGACTGTTGATAGAGCTTTTGGTTACCCTGCGCCAGGCTATCGATATTGCTCACCATCGAGGCGGTGGCGTCGCTGACCTGCGTCACCAGCTGCTGGAGCCCCCGCTGCATGGCCTCAATGCTGACGCTGAGCTGACCGATCTCCCGGTTAAAACAGGTCACCGGCGGCGGTGATACAGAGAGATCGCCTGCCGCCAGCAGATTAATATGGGTAATGAGCCGTTTGAGCGGGGCGATCACCCAGCGCGACATGCCAAACCAGACGGCGATGGCGATGATCAGCAACAGGGCTGGCCCCAGAATAAACAGGTATTGCAGATTGGCCAGGCGGGACATCAGCGTCTGCCTGCCCTCCTCTGCGCGCGCATCGCTGGCCGCACGGAAGCGGGCAAAGTTATCGTTGAAGTCGGCCTGAAAAGCCTGCGCCGGGACGGCAAAGAAGGCATCGATGGACTGCGTGCGGGTCAACGCATCCGCCTGCTCTTTAATCGCGCCGTAGAAAAGCTGGTAGCTGTTTATCAGCCCCTCGTCTTCGGGTGGATTAAGCGCCCGCCACGCCTGCCAGCTCTTTTGCGACGTCGCCAGCGCCTGCTGGGCCTCGTCCATCAGGCTATGCCAGCTGCCCTCGGAGCCGGTGGCCTGATCCTGCATAAAATAGACCCCCGCGCGGTTAAGCAGATCGCTGGCCGCCAGCAGGGCCACCCGCGCTTCATCAACCCTGGCTTGTTGCAGAAGCGCCTGCTGATTGAGTCGCTCATGATGCTGGGCGTCGTGGAGGGAGCGGGAGAGGAGAAGCGATGAGGAGATCTGAAGCGCAGAGAACAAGCCGATAATACACAATATCCCTGCCAGCAAGCCAAACTGCCGTGGCGTATTCCGGCGAAATACAGATGGAAAAATTTTAGTTAAGTTCATGATATTCTTCTGTAACTATTCTGCTGTAACCACACACTGCGCGTGAGTCTACGAAACAAAAATGACAGAACCATGACAATGCGGCACCACTGAATAAACAGTGGTGCCGCGTGGATTAACGATGACGCTTACAGACGATCTTTCCACACCGTCTGCACGTTGCAGAACTCACGCAGGCCGAAGTGGGACAGCTCGCGACCAAAGCCGCTCTTCTTCACGCCGCCGAACGCCACGCGGGCATCGCTGGCGCTATAGCCGTTGATAAACACCCCGCCGCACTCCAGACGCGCCGCCAGGGCGTTCGCCCGCGCTTCGTCCGCGCTGAAGACGGTGGCGGAGAGACCGAAGTCGCTGTCGTTAGCGAGCTGTAAGGCGTGCTCTGCGTCTTGCGCGACGGTAATGGTCGCCACCGGGCCAAACAGCTCCTGACGGAACGCGGTCATCTCAGAGGTGACGCCGGTCAGCACCGTTGCCGGATAGTAGTTGCCCTCCCCGCTGATTTTCTCCCCGCCAAGACGCAGCGTCGCGCCTTCGTTCAGGGTTGCCTCAACCTGAGCATGCAGCTCGTCGCGCAGATCGTAACGCGCCATTGGCCCAAGGTAGTTCTCTTCAACGTCCGGCGCGCCCAGCTTCAGCGCCGCGGCGGCGGCGACAAATTTTTCGGTAAAGGCGTCTGCCACGCCCGCCTCGACGATAAAGCGTTTCGCCGCGGCGCAGACCTGTCCGGTATTCTGGTAACGACCGGCAACCGCCGCTTTAACGGCCAGATCGAGCGAGGCGTCGTTCAGCACGATAAAGGGATCGGATCCGCCCAGCTCGAGCACGCATTTTTTCAGCGCCGCACCCGCCTGAGCACCGATGGCCGCCCCGGCACGCACGCTGCCGGTGACGGTCACGGCGGCAATGCGCGGATCGTTAATCGCCTGGCTTACGCCGTCATTGGTGGCATTCACCCAGCCAAAGACGCCCGTCGGAATACCCGCCTCACGAAAAATATCGCCCAGCAGTTCGGCACAGCCCAGCACGTTCGGGGCATGTTTCAGTAGATAGCTGTTGCCCGCCAGCAGGATCGGCACCGCACCGCGCAGCACCTGCCAGACCGGGAAGTTCCACGGCATCACCGCCAGGATAGCCCCCAGCGGACGGTACTCAATCACCGCCTGGTTATTCTCGACCTGGGTCGGCTCGCTCGCCAGCATCGCCGGACCGTGCTCGGCGTACCAGTCGCAGAGGTTGGCGGATTTCGCCACTTCAGCTCGGGCTTGCAGAATAGGTTTACCCATCTCAGCGCTAATCAGCTGGGCCATCTTTTCGCCGTGCTGCCGCAGAACGGCCCCAACGTTACGCAGCCCCTGGGCGCGCTGCGCTACGCTCTGCGCCCGCCACTGCTGGAACCCCTGCTGCGCGGCGGCCAGAGAGGAGTCGACCTCTGCCGAGGTTGCCCACGGACGTGCCGAGAGCTGTTTTCCCGTTGCCGGATTGATGGATAGCGCGTGGGTTACTGATGAAATCGTCATTATTTGTCTCTCTACTTAAACAGGGAACTTGCTTTATCCTGGCCTACTCTGCTATTTCTGAAAAATGAATAATATTAACTTACCCATTCACAAATCGAGAACAGCATGGATTTAACCCAGCTTGAGATGTTTAACGCCGTGGCGCAGACTGGCAGCATTACCCAAGCCGCACAGCGGGTGCATCGGGTTCCGTCGAACCTGACAACGCGTATCCGCCAGCTTGAGGCGGATTTGGGGGTGGATCTCTTTATCCGCGAAAATCAGCGGCTACGTCTCTCTCCCGCCGGGCATAGCTTTTTACGCTACAGCCAGCAGATCCTTGATCTGGTGGATGAGGCGCGCAGCGTGGTCGCGGGTGACGAACCGCAGGGACTGTTTTCGCTCGGCTCGCTGGAGAGCACGGCCGCCGTGCGTATTCCTCCTACCCTGGCCGACTTCAACCAGCGCTATCCTCGCATCCAGTTTGATCTTGCCACCGGCCCGTCGGGGACCATGATTGACGGCGTGGTGGAGGGTCGGCTCAGCGCAGCGTTCGTTGACGGCCCCTTGATGCACCCAGGGCTGGAGGGGATCCCGGTCTACCGGGAGGAGATGATGATCGTCGCCCCAGGCGGGCATGTGGCTATCAGCGACGCTACGCAGGTTAACGGCGCAAGCATTTACGCTTTTCGCGCTAACTGCTCCTACCGCCGTCATTTTGAGAGCTGGTTTAAGGCAGCCGGAGCCACGCCCGGCAAAATTCATGAGATGGAGTCCTACCACGGCATGCTGGCCTGTGTGGTTGCCGGGGCCGGGCTGGCACTGATGCCGCGCAGCATGCTGGAGAGTATGCCTGGCCATCATCAGGTTTCCGCCTGGCCGCTGGCCGAGGAGTGGCGCTGGCTGACCACCTGGCTAGTGTGGCGTAGGGACGCAAAGAGCCGCCCGCTGGAGGCGTTTATCGCTCTGCTGCAAGAGCGACCGCAGACGTCATAGGATAATACAATAGATGTTTCAGGATGTTGCGTCGTTGACCCGCAAGGGATATTTTTAAGCAGTCGCCATTAACGGTTAACGGAAAAAGAATGAATACCAAAGCCCGTAAGGTCATGATTATTGGTACCGGCAACGTCGGTGCGTCGGCTGCCTACGCCCTGCTCAATCAGAACATTGCCGAAGAGCTGATTCTGGTCGATCTCAACCGCGATCGCGTCGAGGGACACGCCCAGGATCTGGCAGATGCAGCAGCCTATATGCCAGGGATGATGACTATCTCTACCCGTGACGTCAGCGAGTGCGCGGATGTCGATATCGCGGTGATCACCGTCTCCGGCGGGCCGCTCCAGCCTGGCCAGACCCGGCTGGACGAACTGACCAATACGGCCAAAATCGTCAAAAAGATCGTGCCACAGATGATGGCGAACGGCTTCAACGGCATTTTTCTGATCGCCACCAACCCGTGTGACATTATCACCTGGCAGGTATGGAAACTCTCTGGCCTGCCGCGTAATCAGGTGATTGGGACCGGCGTATGGCTGGATACGACCCGTCTGCGCCGCTCTCTCGCCCAATCGCTGGATATTGGCGCACAGAGTATCGATGCCTTTATCCTTGGTGAGCATGGCGATACTCAGTTTCCGGTCTGGTCTCACTCTTCGGTGTACGGTTCACCCATCGCCGAAGTCTACCGGCGCAAGACCGGTGAAGCGTTAGATCGTGAGCGTCTGGCGGAGCAGGTTCGCCGTCAGGGTTTTGATATCTACGCCCGTAAAGGCTGCACCGAGTACGGCATTGCCGGGACTATCGCCGAGATCTGCCGCAATATCTTCACCGGCAGCCACCGGGCGTTAGCCATCTCCTGCGTACTTGACGGAGAGTATGGCGCGAACAATATCGCCATCGGCGTGCCGGCGGTGCTGGCCCAGAACGGCGTCCAGCAGATTATCGAATTGCAGCTGGCCGAGGATGAGCAGGCGAAGTTCCAACACTCGGCAAGCGTCATTGCCGCAAACATCGCCCGCCTGCCTTAATCGTTGTCGATTGTCGTTAGTCTGCCGCACCACGACGCACTAACAGCAGCGTCAGGCTAAACGACATTACCAGCGAGATCAGCACGCCGGAGATAGCATATGGGAACCACGGGCCGATGTAGGCTGGCAGGCTGAATATGCTGGAAAGAATGTAGCCAAACAGCCGCACACCAAAGAAAGCGATAAACGCCGACGCCACGCTGCTGGCAATCGTCGCGGCAATAAACGCACGCTTCTCTTTAGTCAGTACGCCAAACAGTGCCGGTTCAGTGATGCCCAGCAGCGCAGATATGGCCGCAGACAGCGTCACGGTGCGATCGTCGCGATGACGATTCTGGAACCAGATAGCAAAGGTTGCGCCAGCAATGGCCATGTTTGCCATGCACATCATCGGCATCAGCATGTCGTAGCCGTGTTCGCTGAAGTTTTGCAGGGCAATAGGCGTCATCGCATGGTGCATGCCGGTGAGGATCGCCACCGGACGGATCGCGCCCACGATTAACCCTGCCAGCACCGATGAGGTGTCAAACAGGCCCTGAATGCACCACGCCAGACCTTTACCCAGCCAGATGCCTACCGGACCAATCACCACTAACGCCACCAGCGCGGTGATAAACAGTGTCAGCGTCGGCGTAAACACCGTTCTCAGCACCTCCGGCATGACGCGATCCACCGCACGATGGATATAGCTCAGCGCCAGCACCGAGAAGATGACCGGAATGACGCTGGAGGCGTAGTTGAATATCGACACCGGCAGCACCCCGGCAAACCAGTACGCCTGCACCGCCCCCGGCGCACCGCTCGACAGCTGCTTAGCCGCCTCAATCAGGGAGGGATACATCAGGCACGCCACCACGGCTGCCGCTAAATATTCGTTGGTTTTAAACATTTTGGCGGCGGATACCGCAAGGAAAAACGGCAGGAACCAGAACACGCCGCTGGCGATCATATCGATCACCATCACGGTGTCGCTTTTCGCTGACAGCAGATTCATGGCAATGAAACCGGCCAGCAAGCCTTTGATCATCCCTGCACCCGCGATAGCCGGTACGATGGGGCCAAACACGCCGGACACCGTGTCCATAAACAGCGAAATTAAGCCTTTTTTGGCTTTGCCAGGCGCTTCGCCGGTTGGCTCAGCGGTTACCTCGCCGCCGATCTGTTGATACCACTGATTCACCTGCGGGCCGATAATCACCTGATACTGCTCGCTTTGCAGCTGTGCGCCCAGCACGCCAGGTAGCTGGGTCACGGCCTGTTGATTGATCTTCCCCTCATCCACCAGATCGAAGCGCAGACGGGTCATGCAGTGCCAGACTTTATTGATATTTTCTCGACCGCCAACGCCTTGAATTAGCGCGTTGATGATGGCTGGATTACTCATTTGCTGGCTCCTTATCTGCCTTGATGACGGCATGTTCAATGCTGAAGAAGTCTACGACAAGGCGGCAGCGATAAACAGACCAATAAAAAGTGATAATGCTCACATAACCCTTACAGAGAGGTGCTGGGAGCAGCAATAAGGTAGAATTGGTCTGGTTTTTTTATCAATTACCAACCCTGCACGGACCAAAATAAAGTGCTGGAAATCGGTAAATAAGAGCAGGAATAATAGTCCCCGCAATCTGCTTTCAGTCAGCCGTCAGGAGCGACCATGACACCCACTTTAATCACCAACGTTGAATGTTTCATCACCCGCCCCGATCGCCACAACCTGGTGCTGGTCAAAATCACTACCGATAAGAGTATCGTTGGTTATGGCTGCGCCACGTTTCAGCAGCGGCCGCTGGCGGTCAAAACCATGGTGGATGAGTACCTGAAACCGCTGCTGATGGGGCGCGATGGCAACCACATCGAAGATCTGTGGCAGATGATGCAGGTAAACGCCTACTGGCGAAATGGTCCGGTGATGAACAACGCTATCGCGGGCGTGGATATGGCGCTGTGGGATATCAAAGGCCAGCTGGCGGGCATGCCGCTCTACCAGCTGTTCGGGGGGAAATCGAAGGACGCGATTGCGGTTTACAGTCATGCTGCCGGTGAAAGCATGGATGAACTCTATCCGCAGGTAGACGCTCTGCTCTCACAAGGTTATCGCTATATTCGCTGCCAGCTCGGTTTTTACGGCGGCACGCCGCAGGATCTGCATGCTACACGCGAACCCACGGCGGGCGCCTATTACGATCAGGACGAATACATGGCGAATACTATCGCTATGTTTAAAGCCCTGCGCGAGAAGTACGGCCACCGTTTTCATATTCTACATGACGTGCATGAGCGGCTTTTTCCGCAGCAGGCGATTCAGCTGGCGAAGGCGCTGGAGCCTTATCAGCCCTGGTTTTTGGAAGATATCGTGTCACCGCAGCAGAGCGGTTGGTTAGCGCAGATCCGGGCGCACAGCAGCGTGCCGCTGGCGATGGGCGAGCTATTTAACAACCCGGCCGAGTGGCACGATTTGATCGTTAACCGGCGGATCGATTTTATTCGCTGCCATGTGTCGCAAATCGGCGGCATTACCCCAGCGCTCAAGCTGGCGGTGCTGTGCCAGGCCTTTGGCGTGCGGCTGGCGTGGCACGGGCCGCCGGATATGACCCCCGTCGGCGTGGCGGTGAATACCCATCTTAATATTCACCTGCATAACGCGGCGATTCAGGAGTTCATTCCGCCGCAGGCGAATACCCTGGCGGTGTTCCCCAACGCACCGCAGGCGGAGGGCGGGTATATGTATCCGCTCGATCGTCCGGGCATGGGTATACAGGTTGATGAAGCGGCGCTGGCGCGTTTCCCGCTGGTCTATCGTCCACACGAATGGACGCAAAGCCGCCTGCCCAACGGGGCGATGCACACGCCTTAACTGCCGCTGCGAAAGCGCAGGTTGTCGGCATTGAACGGCGTAACGTAGGTACATTCGTAATGAATGTCGATCACCTCGCTTAAGATCCACACCTCGCTGCCGGAAAGTATGCCGCGATTGGTGATTTTCATGGCAGGCGTGCCGCGTTTGCAGCCCAGCAGCGCGGCCTGGGCTTTATCCACCGCCACCGCCTGATAGTGGGTGAGGAAGTGGGACAGCGTCAGGCCTTTGCCGATCGCATAACGTTGCAGTGAGCTTTCAATTGCCTGCTGATTGAGGTCAGGAAAGCGCGCCAGCGGCAGGCTGGAGGTTTCAATCTGCGTGCAGCGATCGTCCACGTAGCGCAGGCGGCAGAAGTACCATAGCCACTCATTTTCCCCGATGCCAAATACCTGCTGCTGCTCCTTGCTGGGCAGCCGTTTATGCAGGCTGAGCAGGCGATAGCGCATTTGGTCAAAGCGTTTTTCGGTGATGGAGTTATAAACCAGCGGATTGCTGCGTGCGTTTTCGCTGACGTAAATACCCGAGCCCTGCACGATACGAATAATGCCGATGCTGACCAGCTTTTTTAAGGCTTCCCGCACGGTGTAGCGCGAAACGCCATACTCTTCGGCGAGTTCGCGCTCGGCGGGTAATTTATGTAACGGCTCGCTGGCCGTCTGGAAGATCTTGCTAAGCAGATCCTGAGTAATAAATTCCCGTTTTTTCATGGTGTCCATCAAGGTTAGGGAAAAACGCGTGCTTACTACGGGTTTAAAATGAGATCTAAATCACAAAATGGTTGTGTTTTCGCCAGTGAACGTTTTAAGATCGCCCCATCTTTTCCCCTCGTCAACACTACTATAACCTTATGACAACGAACACTGTTTCACGCAAAGTTGCGTGGCTGCGCGTCGTGACGTTGGCCGTTGCGGCCTTCATCTTCAATACCACTGAATTTGTTCCTGTTGGACTGCTCTCTGACATCGCCGATAGCTTCGGCATGCAAACCCCGGAAGTGGGCATTATGCTCACTATCTATGCCTGGGTTGTGGCGCTGCTGTCGCTGCCGTTTATGCTGCTCACCAGCCAGGTAGAGCGGCGCAAGCTGCTGATCGTACTGTTTGTGCTGTTTATTGCCAGCCACGTGCTCTCCTTCCTGGCGTGGAACTTTACCGTGCTGGTCGTAAGCCGGATTGGCATTGCCTTCGCGCATGCTATTTTCTGGTCGATCACCGCCTCGCTCGCCATTCGCGTGGCACCGCCGGGCAAGCGCGCCCAGGCGCTTAGCCTGCTGGCCACCGGCACGGCGCTGGCGATGGTGCTCGGGCTGCCGATAGGCCGGATCGTCGGTCAGTACTTCGGCTGGCGCACTACCTTCTTTATCATTGGCGTTGGGGCGCTGATCACCCTGCTCTGCCTGGCGAAGCTGCTGCCGAAGCTGCCAAGCGAACACTCCGGCTCGCTGAAAAGCCTGCCGCAGCTGGTTCGTCGCCCGGCGCTGATGAGCATCTACCTGCTGACGGTAGTGGTGGTAACCGCGCACTACACCGCCTATAGCTATATCGAGCCGTTTGTGCAGCACGTGGCGGGACTGAGCGCCAGCTTCGCTACCGTCCTGCTGCTGATTCTTGGCGGCGCAGGGATCATCGGCAGCATCCTGTTTGGCAAGCTGGGCAACCTGCATGCGTCGACGCTGGTGAGCGGTGCCATTGCTGTCCTGACCCTCTCGCTGGTGCTGATGCTCCCCGCCTCGCACAGCACAACGTACCTCGCCGTGCTCGGCGTATTCTGGGGCATTGCGATTATGATCATCGGCCTCGGTATGCAGGTGAAGGTTCTGTCGCTGGCGCCGGACGCCACTGACGTGGCGATGTCGCTCTTCTCAGGCATCTTTAACCTCGGCATTGGCGCGGGCGCGCTGGTGGGTAACCAGGTGAGCCTGCACTGGTCGATGGCGAACGTGGGTTACGTGGGCGCAGTTCCCGCGCTGGCGGCGCTGGTGTGGTCGGTGGTGATATTCCGCCGCTGGCCCACGGTGTTGGAAGAGCATACTGAGCTTGAAGAGCAGACCCAATAAGTTTATGCGGGGTAGCTGGAGATAATCTCCAGCACCCCGTTAATAATAAACTGCACCCCCATGCAGACCAGCAGAAAGCCCATCAGCCGGGAGATGGCCTCAATACCGCTTTTACCCACCAGCCGCATCACCGCGCCTGAACTGCGCAGACACCCCCAAAGGATCACCGACACAAGCAGGAAAATCAGCGGCGGCGCAGCCAGGATCACCCAATCCGGAAAGGTAGAGCTGTGACGCAGGGTGGAAGCCGAGCTGATGATCATCGCGATGGTTCCCGGCCCGGCGGTGCTGGGCATCGCCAGAGGCACGAACGCGATATTGGCGTCGGGCTCCTCTATCAGCTCCGCCGTTTTGCTCTTCGCCTCCGGCGACTCATGCGCTTTCTGCTGGGGAAAGAGCATCCGGAAGCCGATAAAGGCGACGATCAGTCCCCCGGCGATCCGCAGCCCCGGAATCGAGATACCGAAGGTATTCATCACCACCTGCCCGGCATACCAGGCAACCATCATAATGGCAAATACGTAGACCGACGCCATCAGCGACTGACGGTTACGTTCGGCAGCATTCATATTGCCCGCCAGGCCAAGAAATAGCGCGACGGTGGTTAATGGGTTTGCCAGCGGCAGCAACACCACTAGCCCTAATCCAATTGCTCTGAACAGATCCTGCATAAGGTGCACTCCGTGAAGCGGATAGTTGACGACTATTATATGCGCAAAGCCCCTGCGCGTGCAGAGGACAATACGCTAAGCCAATGTATAACTTACAGTTATTAATTTATTAGTTATTGCTAAAAAATTGGTACGTGAAACGTTTTAGCAAATTGTGGCATAAGCTAATGCATTCAGTTGACTTATAGTTGCCCCGGCAATAATATCTGCCGTGACTAATCTACTTGCCGGGGCAACCATCGTGAAAAGCACCAGTGACTTGTTCAACGAAATCATCCCACTGGGCCGCTTGATCCACATGGTCAACCAGAAAAAAGATCGCTTATTAAACGATTACCTTTCGCCGCTGGATATCACGGCGACGCAGTTTAAGGTGCTCTGCTCTATCCGCTGCGCGACCTGCATCACGCCGGTGGAGCTAAAAAAAGTGCTGTCTGTCGATCTCGGGGCGCTTACCCGCATGCTGGATCGACTGGTGTGCAAAGGCTGGATTGAGCGCCAGCCTAATCCGCATGACAAGCGCGGCGTGCTGATCCAGCTTACCGCTGACGGCGCAGCGCTTTGTGAGCAAGGCCATAAATTAGTGGGGCAAGACCTGCATCAGGAACTAACAAAAAACTTAACGGCAGATGAAGTGGCAACCCTTGAGTACTTGCTCAAGAAAATACTGCCGTAAACAGAAGAGGTATAATGATGTCCAGACGCAATAATGACGCCATTACTATTCATAGCATATTGGACTGGATCGAGGATAACCTGGAGTCACCGCTGTCGCTGGAGAAAGTCTCCGAGCGTTCGGGTTATTCTAAATGGCACCTGCAACGGATGTTTAAGAAAGAGACCGGGCACTCATTAGGTCACTATATCCGCAGCCGCAAGCTTACTGAAATCGCACAGAAGCTTAAGCAGAGCAACGAGCCGATTCTCTACCTGGCAGAGCGCTACGGCTTTGAGTCACAGCAGACGTTGACCCGAACCTTTAAAAACTATTTCGACGTGCCGCCGCATAAGTATCGCATGACCAATATGCACGGCGAGACCCGTTATCTGCTGCCGTTAAACCATTACAACTGTTAATCGCCTGTATTTAGACGTATCGAGGAAATCATGAAGTTTACCGTCTCCGCCGCCCTTACCCTGCTGGCGCTGTTTTCTGGCTATAGCAATGCGGAGCAGCAGCACCCTGGCGAACAAAACCAGCGCGACGCGATGATTATGCCTTCCGCCCATGACCAGTCACCGTTTGACTTAAACCATATGGGTTCCGGAAGTGATAAATCCGACGAGTTAGGCGTGCCCTATTACAACTAAGCACGGCTAATACGTTCTTGCCCCGCCCTGTGCGGGGCTTTTTTTACCGTGCGGCGACCGACGGCCTCAGACGAAAGCCAAAGATATTGATATACAATCCAGCCATGATCAGCGCAGCGCCGAGTAGCTGCAGACCATTCAGCGTCTCATCCAGTAACAGAGCGGCGCTGGCCATGCCTACCACCGGCACCAGCAGCGAGAGCGGCGCCACGCGCCAGGTTTCGTAACGCCCGAGCAGCGTTCCCCAGATCCCGTAGCCAATGATGGTGGCGACAAACGCCAGGTAGATCAGCGAGAGCACGGTGGTGATATCAATCTGCACCAGACTTTGCACCATCAGCGCCGGGCCATCGAAGATCAGCGAGGCGACCAAGAAGGGCACCACCGGGATCAGCGCGCTCCAGACCACCAGCGACATCACCGCCGGGCGTGATGAATGCTGCATGATCTTTTTGTTGAAGATATTCCCGCAGGCCCAGCTGAAGGCGGCCGCCAGAGTGAGCATAAAGCCCAGCACGGTCACGTTCTGACCGCTGAGGCTGGATTCCGCCAGCACCAGCACGCCAAACACCGCCAGCGTAATTCCCAGCACCTGCTTCAGCTGAAGCCGCTCGCCGAAGGTAGCCGCGCCGAGAAGGATGGTAAAGAATGCCTGCGCCTGCAAGACCAGCGAGGCCAGTCCGGTGGGCATGCCAAACTTAATCGCGCTAAACAGAAAGGCAAACTGACCAAAGCTGATGGTCAGGCCGTAGCCCAGCAGCAGACGCAGCGGCACCTTTGGCCGGGCGACAAACAGCAGCGCCGGAAAGGCCACCAGCACAAAACGCAGACCTGCCAACATTAGGGGGGGCATATTGTGCAGCCCGACCTTAATGACGACAAAATTAAGTCCCCACACTACTACTACCAGCAATGCCAGCAGTCCGTCTTTCCGCGTCATACCTGCCCCTGAAGTTTAAGCTTTTGTAAAAATGTTACGTTAACGTAAAAATATGTCTAGAGACAGATCACAATATTCGGTAGGTCAACGTGTGCGATGCGAGAAATGTGGTCGCTATACAGTGCGCGTTTAGCGTGGTATTGCTGATAGTGAACGCAAAAAATAGAAAACAATGCACTGTCGGATACAACATGATCACATCTCAGCAACGCTCCATCATCGCACTGCTCGCCTCATCACTGCTGTTAACCATCGGTCGCGGCGCTACGCTGCCGTTTATGACCATCTACCTCAACAGCCAATACGGTATGGCGGTTGATCGGGTCGGGTTGGCCATGACCGTGGCCATGACCGTCGGCGTCTTCTTTAGCCTCGGCTTCGGCATTCTTGCCGATAAGTTTGATAAGAAGCGCTACATGCTCATTGCCATCACCATCTTCGTGCTCAGTTTTATCGGCATTCCCCTGAGTCATAATGCGGTGCTGGTGGTGATCTTCTTCTCCATTATCAACTGCGCCTACTCGGTCTTCGCCACCGTTGTCAAAGCCTACTTCTCCGATACGCTGGCGCCAGCGGCGAAGTCAAAAGTGTTCTCGCTTAACTACTCGTTTCTCAATATCGGCTGGACGATTGGCCCGCCGCTGGGCACCCTGCTGGTGATGCAGAGCAGCCAGCTGCCTTTCTGGCTGGCGGCGGCGTGCGCTGCCTTCCCGCTGGTGTTTATTCAGCTCTGGGTTCAGCGCGTCATGGTAAAAAGCGAAGAGGAAACCCTCCAGCCCTGGTCACCGTCGCTTTTGCTTCATGATAAAGCCCTGCTGTGGTTTACCCTCTCCGGCGTGCTGGCCTCGTTCGTCAGCGGCTCCTTTGCCTCCTGTATTTCGCAGTACGTCATGGCGGTAGCCGATAACGCCTTTGCGCAGAAGGTGGTGGCGCTGGTCCTGCCGGTGAATGCGGTTATCGTGGTCATGTTCCAGTACGTGATTGGCCGCACGCTGCGAGCCAACAATATCCGCCCGATGATGGCCGTCGGCACGCTCTGCTTTGTCCTTGGCCTGCTGGGCTTTATGATCTCTGGCAGCCAGCTCTGGCTGTGGGGGCTGTCAGCCGCCGTGTTCACTATTGGGGAGATCATTTATGCTCCGGGCGAGTACATGCTGATCGACCATATCGCCCCGCCGGGTATGAAGGCGAGCTATTTCTCAGCTCAGGCCCTCGGCTGGCTTGGCGCAGCAATGAACCCGCTGGCCACCGGCATTATTCTGACTACTCTACCGGGCTGGACGCTGTTTGCCATTTTGGCAGCAACGATTGTTTTCGCCTGGCTGATGATGCTGCGCGGAATGCAGATCAGGCCGTGGGACAGCGGACTCAGTGCGGCAAAAGCATAAAAAAAGGGGCAGGAAATCTGCCCCTCTTAACGATTACCAGACCTGTTCGGCAATGCGCGTCACCAGGCGGACCTTGTCCCACTGCTGGGCTTCGGTCAGGCTGTTGCCCTCTTCCGTAGAGGCGAAGCCGCACTGCGGGCTGAGGCAGATCTGATTGATATCCACATACTGCGCCGCTTCCTTGATGCGTGCCTCAATTCCTTTCGGGTTTTCCAGCTCGCCATTTTTCGTGGTAATCAGCCCCAACACCACCTGCTGCTTACCGGGGCGGATAAAGCGCAGCGGAGCGAAGTCGCCGGAGCGATCGTTGTCATACTCCAGGAAGAAGGCGTCGACATTGACCTGGCCGAAGAGCACCTCAGCCACCGGCTCGTAGCCGCCTTCGGAGATCCAGGTTGAGCGGAAGTTACCGCGGCATACGTGCAGACCGATAGTTAAATCCTCCGGCTTGCCCTCCAGCGCCTTGTTCAGTACCCGGGCGTAGATGCGTGCCAGTTCATCAGGATCTTCACCGCGCTCGCGGACCTGACGGCGCTGATCGTCTGAGCAGAGGTAAGCCCAGACCGTGTCGTCAAGCTGCAGGTAACGGCAGCCTGCTTCATAGAATGCGTGAATTGCGTCGCGCCATGTGGTCGCCAGATCGTCAAAGTAGGCGTCCAGCTCCGGGTAGACGGTGCTGTCGATATCTTTCCGGCCACCGCGGAAGTGCAGCACGCTCGGGCTGGGGATCGTCATCTTCGGCTGGGCGCTGCCGCTAATGCTCTGCAGGAAGCGGAAGTCTTCCAGCATCGGATGATCGCCGAAGCCCAGCTTGCCGGTCACACGCACGCCGTGGGCTTTGGTCTGGACACCGTTGAACTGAATACCCGCCTCAGAATCGTAACGCTCTACGCCCTGCAGGCCATCAAAGAAGTCAAAGTGCCACCAGGCGCGACGGAATTCGCCGTCGGTGACCACGTGCAGACCGCAGGCGCACTGCTGCTCAACTACCTCACGGATCGCGCTGTCTTCAACTGCCCGCAGCTGGCCAGCATCGATTTCACCCGCGGCAAACTGAATACGTGCCTGCTTAATTGCGTCGGGACGCAGAAAACTGCCGACAACATCGGCGCGAAACGGGGAGTGGTGACGCTGCATGGTGATCTCCTTGCCGTCGGGCAATGATAACCCGACGTGATAGTTCATGATTTAAACAATTTAGCCTTCTGGACGGCTATATGTCTAAAAATATGTCACACTCCTCGCCGCGATGCAACTGAGAATAATTCACGGAACGTGAAAAATACTCATGTTGTAAACGCTAATCACCGCTGGCGAAGGAGTAGCCCTCATCTTCCCAGCCGGTGATACCGCCGATCATGATCTTGACCGGCAGGCCCAGCTTCGCCAGTTTCAGCGCGGCGCGATCGGCACCATTGCAGTGCGGCCCGGCGCAGTAGACAACGAACAGCGTCCCGGAGGGCCACTCACGCATCTTCTCCTCGGTCATCTGACTATGCGGAAGGTGCACCGCGCCAGGCAGATGGCGTTTAGCAAAGGCCTCAGCGCTGCCAACCACGTGCAGCAGGGCGAAATCCTGCTGCTGGTGGGTTAACGCATGGTGGACATCGGCGCAGTCGGTTTCAACGCTCAGGCGCTGTTGAAAATGCGCAACGGCCTGCGCTGGGGAGGCAGCGGGAAATTCGCTTACGTAGCTCATGGTAGTTTCTCCTTGGTTGTGTTAACACTAAGCTAACCTAAACTTCATCGACCCACCGCCTACCGCTATGCCAGAAAACGCCAGGATAATGACAACCTTACCTTCCACCAGACCGCTGGTCGTGGTGGTTGCCTACGATGGCCTCTGCACGTTTGAATTCGGCATCGCCGTGGAGATATTTGGCCTGCCGCGCCCTGAACTGGGGGAGAACTGGTACCGTTTTACCGTGGCGTCGGTAGAGGAAGGTGAATTGCGTGCCACCGGGGGTGTCCGGCTGGTAGCCGACGGTGGCCTGGGGCTGCTGGCACAGGCCGATACCATCATTATCCCTGGCTGGCGCGGCGCGGATAGCCCGGTCCCGGAGGCGTTGTGTCAGGCACTGCGCGAGGCCAATGGGCGCGGCTGTCGAATGATGTCCATCTGTTCCGGGGTTTTTGTGCTGGCGGCGGCCGGACTGCTTAACGGCAAGCGTGCCACAACCCACTGGCGCTATACGCCTCTGCTGCGGGAGCGCTATCCCGCCATCGAGGTGCTTGATGACGCGCTCTACTATCATGAGGGGAGCGTGCTGACGTCGGCAGGCAGCGCGGCGGGTATCGATCTCTGTTTGCATCTGGTGCGCCTCGACTACGGCACCGACGTCGCCAATAACGTTGCCCGCCGGCTGGTCGTTCAGCCCCATCGCGACGGCTCGCAAAGTCAGCAGATCGCTCGGCCAGTCGCCAGATCGCGAGAGAGCCAGCGGCTTGGACAGGTGTTCGATTATCTTCACCGTCAGCTTGCCGCCACGCACTCGGTGGCCTCCCTTGCGAAGCTCGCTGGCATGAGTCCCCGCACCTTTTTGCGTCGTTTTGATGAGGCAACCGGAACCACGCCGGCACGCTGGATCCTACAGGAGCGTCTGGCACGCGCCCGGACGCTGCTGGCTAACGCCGATCTCAGTATGGAGGAGGTGGCAGCCCAGGCAGGGTTTGCTACCGCCGCCTCGTTGCGCCATCATTTTCGCCAGCGTTTCGCCCTCTCCCCACGGGAGTACCGTAAAAATCAGGCATAAAAAAACCGCCAGTGATACTGGCGGTAAATGCTTGCATGGATAGATCTATTTTGTTCTGTACCTTATTCCGGGGTTCATTATTCGGAATAGCGGATCGGCACTATCATCGCACAGCGTTTCTTAACAAAGGTTAAACAGCACGGCATGTAGGCCCGGTAAGCGTGGCGCCACCGGGCGGAGAGATGTTAACCCCGCAACGCCGGGTGGCGGCTACGCCTTACCCGGCCTACCGGCTTTCCCGCCAGGCTTGAATCATCTCTTTGGTGACTTCATCTTTATAACAAACAGGTGAATAGCCCCCGGCCTTGCTCCAGGCGCTCCGCTTGCCGCATGAGCTGCCGTTGCGCGCTCGGTTAAATGGGCAAGCGCAGGTACCAGGATACTCGGCAATAGACTCTTTGATAATATTTTCTTTTATTTGGGCATCGGAAATAGCGGGACCTTTGGCGAGCGCAGTGCCGCCTGCAACAAAGGCTATGCCAGCCAGCAGGCTGACTAAGCGTCGAGTTTTAAACATAGAGGTTGCTCTGTAGACAAGAGAGCATCAACAATAAAACGGCATCAATTAACAAATATTGATTAATGACAAAAGATACATTCGCTTTATGAAAACAGGCAGGCCTGATAAGCGCAGCGCCATCAGGCAATGACACATTACCGGGTGAAAACTGCGCCTGGCCTGTTTTGGCGGACCCTACCCTTTTTGTACACCGGTATCGATCTTCAGATAGCGCATCAGCCCCATGGTCGCGCTCTTTTTCGCTTCGTCGTTCACTGCGACCAGATAGTAGTCCGTCGCGACCGCATAAGGGGCTTTATCTGCTGGATAGACCGCGTACTTCAACACCAGCTTACCACCACGACGTTGACACTCCATATCCCAATGGCCCTGTTGTGCTGGCGAGATGCCGCACTTCCCCGGACCGTAGCTGTTGGAGAGATAGGAGTCGACGCGAGATTCAGCTTTCGTAATGTAAGCAGGTTTATTATTGTACATAAAACCGGTACACACCGCGCCAGCCACAATGAGGAGCGGTAACGATAACAGCATTTTTCTTTTCATTTTGACTACCTAATTTTCTCACAGAAACCACCGCGACTAGTATTAGTCCTAAAAAAGGAAAATGTAACTACCTTTATTAGCGGTTTAGGCAACATCTTATTCCATCAGGTCTATTAATAGGCCGTCTTTGTGACAATAGAGTGAATACCAGGGCAGCAAAAAGCCGCCCGTAGGCGGCTGTTCTTAGAGAGGCCTTGTACGATCGGGATCGTCAATATCGGGGTCATCGATATCAGGATCGTCGAAATCGGGATCGTCAGGGTCAATGGGGTCGATATCATCTGGCGGATAACGGTCGGGATCGTCCCGGTCCGGTCTGTCAGAAGGTAACGGGTCAAGAATATCGGGGCGTTCGGACATAGGACCTCCAGCACGATAAACGGCAGTAAAGGATGTTAGCGAAGCGCTATTTTTTATCCTGTTTTGGCTTTTTGGTGTCGGACCCAGACTTCTTGTCAGAATTTTTTTGCTGATCTTTTGAAACGTTCAGATTAACGCTTTTCATGGGTAACTCCAGGTAGGATGGCAGCTTTTGCTGCACCTGGAGTATAGGTAAGCTTTATCAATACCACCAGCGAGGCGGCAAGGCCTCAGCCGGGCCAGTTCAGGGTCTGACTCTGGACAATGCCTGCCCAGAAACTACGTTTTCATCTCTCATCACGCTGCGCAACTCTCCTTTAAGCCAGCTCAGAGGCATATCGTTATCACTACGCTTATGCCAAAGCAGCGAAAAAGCTATCTCTGGAGTTTCAACCGGAACAGGGCTGCAGCATAAACCGTAATGGGCAACCCAGTCGTCGGCCAGTCCGGCGGGAACGGTGGCTAGCGCGGGGATGCGCGACAGCAGCGGTGGCAAAGAGGAAAAGTGCGGCGTCACGTAGCGAATCGAACGTGCTTTTCCTAATGCCGATAGCCGGGTATCAATGGCGCTCCAGGCCGCCCCACGATAGGAAACCAGAACATGTTCATGCGCCACGTAATTTTCCAGCGTCAGCGGCACGGGGAGTGAAAGCTGTTCGGGGTGCCACAGCGTACAAAAGCTGTGTGACACCAGCTTCTCGCGCCGCAACGTGGCTGGCGTATTTTCACCAACCGAAATCGCAAGCTCTATCTCCCCTCGTGCAACGAGTTCCACATCCCGGAATGGGTCACTGGCAATGACCTTAATCGTTATGCCTGGCGCGTCGCGCATGATGCGGGCATACAATGCCGGCATCAGCCAGCGTTCAACCCAGTCGCTCATCCCCAGCCGGAAAACATGGGTCGCCTCTGAAGGCGTAAAAGATGCAGGCTGAAAAAGCACACTCTGCATCTGCTCCATCAAAGGACCCAGCTCAGCGATCAGCGCTTCAGCGCGGGGGGTCGCCTCCATGCCCTGTGCCGTGCGCACAAATAGCGGATCGTTAAACATTGTCCGTAACCGGGACAGAGCCTGGCTCACTGCCGGCTGACCCAGATGAAGCTTTTGTGCGGCACGAGACACACTGCCTTCCCGCTTAAGAACTAACAGCACAGTCAGCAGATTGAGATCTACTCGATGAAAATCATTTTCCTTGATAGTGAACATCAGTTTAATCAATTTGAGTGATAGCAGTGAAGTAAGGATAGTGCTGGCTACGTTCTGTTAATACTTTCTGGAAGGATTTTTATGAAAATTATTCTGATGCTGGTTGCTTCACTCATCATTTCAAGCCCGGCGCTGGCTGCAGAACAGGCCACTGCCTGGGATCAACAGGCTCCAGGTTACTACCGCATGATGCTGGGAAAATTGCGGATTACTGCTGTCTCCGACGGCACGGTTACTGTTCCCCTGAACACCTTACTGACCAATATTTCACCTGAAAAACTGCAACAGGCAATGGCCAGGGATGCCATGACACCGCAGGCTGAGACATCGATTAACGCCTACGTTATCGATGATGGCAAAAAGCGTATCTTAGTCGATACAGGTGCAGGAGAACTTTTCGGTCATAATGGCGGTCATCTGGTGACAAACCTTGCCGCAGCTGGTTATCCCGCAGAGTCGATCGATGTCGTTCTCCTGACACATATTCATGCCGATCATTCAGGTGGTGTCTCGCTTGCTGGAAAACCAGCGTTTCCAAAGGCTGAGGTCTATGTGGATAAGCGAGATGTCGATTTCTGGCTTAACCCGGCGAACGTCAGCAGGGTTGAGGCCAGCCAGGCGCATACCTTTGCAGAAAGTGAACATACCCTTCGGCCTGTCATCAGTGCGGGCCTGTTGAGAACGTTCATTGCGCCGGCAATGTTACCGGGAGGCATACAGGCTGAGTCAACGGCAGGCCACACGCCGGGCAGCGTACTTTATCGTGTAGAGAGTGAAGGCCAGACACTGGTGCTATGGGGAGATATCATTCATGCCAAAGCGGTGCAAATGCCCGAGCCAGAGGTAGCAATCCACTTTGATGTCAACCAAAAGCAGGCCATCGCTACCAGGGGAAAAATATTAAAGCAGGCTGCAGATGAAGGCTATTGGGTTGCTGCAGCGCATATCGCCTTTCCTGGACTGGGTCACGTGCAGCATGAGGGTAAGGCCTACCGGTGGGTACCTGGGAATTACACAACCCAGCTCGGCCATTAAACTTTTAGCGCAACTAACCTGTTCCCTCTTATTCAAGGCATTTCGATCTAAGCGAGGATTTTAGGGAAGAAAAAACCGGGCATCGCGCCCGGTTCTGTTTCCAGCCTGAATACGCTCTACGCGCTCAACCCGCGATTCACCAGCATTGGTTCAATCTTCGGTTCGTGCCCGCGCCACGCGCGATAAAGTTCAGCTAAATCAGTGCTATTGCCGCGGGACAAAATCGACTCGCGGAATCTCTGCCCGTTCTCGCGGGTTAACCCGCCCTGCTCCACAAACCACTGGTAACCGTCGTCGGCCAGCATTTGCGTCCAGATATAGGCATAGTAGCCCGCCGCATAGCCGCCCCCGAAGATATGGGCAAAATAGCTGCTGCGATAGCGCGGCGGCACGGCGGCAAGATCGAGATTTTCCTGCTTAAGCACCTCGACTTCAAAGGCCGCGACATCGCTGACGGCGGTACGCGATGCAAGGCTATGCCAGTTCATATCCAGCAGCGCGGCGCTCAATAGCTCCGTCATGTCATAACCCTTGTTAAATAACGCCGCCCGATGCATCTTCTCCTGCAGTGCCTTCGGCATAGGTTCGCCGGTCTGATAGTGGCGGGCATAGCGGGCGAAAACATCGGGATGGCTGGCCCAGTGCTCGTTGATCTGCGACGGGAACTCGACAAAATCACGCGGCGTATTTGTGCCGGAAAGCGTAGCATAGCGCTGGGTGGCAAAAAGGCCGTGCAGGGTATGACCAAACTCATGGAATAGCGTAATGACATCATCCCATGAGATCAGCGCGGGTCCGCCTGCGGAAGGTTTCTGATAGTTGCAGACGTTATAGATAACCGGCCGGGTTCCCTGCAATGTGGATTGCTCTACGAAGTTGCCCATCCATGCTCCGCCACTTTTGCTGTCACGGGCGTAGAAGTCGCCGTAGAAGAGCGCCATCCCGGTGCCGTCCGCATCAACGATCTCCCAGACGCGGACGTCAGGATGGTAAACCGGCAGATCAAACCGCTCGACGAAGCTCAGCCTGAAGAGCTGGCTGGCGGTCCAGAACACCCCTTCAACCAGCACGGTGTTGAGGACAAAGTAGGGTTTGATCTGCGCGTCATCAAGGGCAAATTTCTCCCGGCGCACCTGCTCGGCATACCACGCCCAGTCCCAGGCCTCGGCCTGAAATCCGCCCTGCTGCTGGTCAATCACCCGCTGAATATCTGCCAGCTCTTGCTCGGCACGGGCGCGCGCCGCCGGAACGATATTGCGCATAAACGTCAGCGCGGCGGCAGGGTTTTGCGCCATCTGGTCAGCGGTTTTCCAGGCAGCATAGTCAGGGAATCCCAGCAGCGCGGCCTGTTCGGCGCGGATCTGGGCCAGACGCAGCACGATGGCGCGGGTATCGTTTTTATCGTCTTTTTCAGTACGCGACCAGCCTGCTTTAAAGAGCTGCTCCCGGGTATGGCGATCGCTCAGCCCCGCCAGTGCAGGCTGTTGGGTCGTGTTTAGCAGAGGGATAAGCCAGCGTCCTTCCAGGCCTCGCTCCTCGGCCGCCGCCCGCGCCTGCGCTTTTTCGCCCTCGCTCAGGCCATCAAGCTGCTGCTCGCTCTCGACGATTAACCCACCCGCCTTGCCTGCCGCCAGCAGGTGCTGGTTGAACTGGCTGGTAAGGGTTGCGGCTTCGGTATTGAGGCTTTTCAGTGCCTGCTTTTCGGCGCTGCCCAGGGTCGCCCCTGCCAGAATAAAGCGCTGGTGGATAACCTCCGTCAGGCGCAGGGATTCCGCATCCAGCCCCAGCGCGTGCCGTTGCTGCCAAACGACATCAATACGGGAGAAGAGCGCGCTATCCAGATAGATATCATTTGCCAGATCGGCTAGCTCTGCGGAGAAGGCCTCATCGAGCTGCTGAAGGTAGTCGTTGGTATGGGCAGAGGTCATAGCAAAAAAGAGGCTGGTGACCCGGTTAAGAAGCTGCCCGCTCTGCTCCAGCGCCAGAACGGTGTTATTAAAATCCGCTGGCGTTGTCGCCTGGGCGATGGCGCTGACCTCAGCGCGTTTTTGCTGTACGCCTTCATCAAAGGCCGGACGATAGTGGTTATCTTCAATTATATCGAAACGCGGCGCCAGGTAAGGCAGCGTGCTTTCGCTCAGTAAAGGATTCGTTAGCGACATTTCAACTCCTTAAACATTGTCGTTTACCCCAGGCTCTTAACCCATGCTATCGTAATAACACACAAAAAGCGTTGAGGAACAGAATGATGATTATTTTAGTCACCGGGGCAACGGCAGGGTTTGGCGAAAGCATCACCCGCCGTTTCGTTGAAAACGGTCATAAAGTGATTGCAACCGGCCGCCGCCAGGAACGTTTGCAGACCCTGAAAGATGAGCTGGGCGATAGCGTTCTGACCCTGCAGCTGGACGTGCGCAACCGTGCCGCTATCGAACAGGCGCTGGACTCTCTCCCCGCTGCGTGGCGCGACATCGACGTGCTGGTCAACAACGCCGGTCTGGCACTGGGCCTGGAGCCTGCGCATAAGGCCAACGTCGAAGACTGGGAGACAATGATCGATACCAACAACAAGGGGCTAATCTACATGACCCGCGCCGTGCTGCCGGGGATGGTGGAGCGCAACCGTGGGCACATTATCAATATTGGCTCTACCGCAGGTAGCTGGCCCTACGCCGGCGGCAACGTCTACGGTGCGACCAAGGCCTTTGTACAGCAGTTCAGCCTCAACCTGCGTACCGATCTGCACGGTACGGCGGTGCGCGTGACCAACATTGAGCCGGGCCTGGTAGGCGGCACCGAGTTCTCCAACGTTCGCTTTAAAGGCGACGACGATAAAGCGGGCAAAACTTACGAAAACACTAACGCACTGAGCGCAGAGGATGTGTGCGAAGCCGTATGGTGGGTCGCGACTCTGCCGAAGCACGTTAACATCAATACCCTTGAGATGATGCCGGTTAGCCAGACCTGGGCTGGCCTAAGCGTGCACCGCAGCTGATATTTCCCTCCCGGCCTGCGGGCCGGGTATGGGATGCAGATCAAATAGATGGTATGGTAGGCGGGTCACTATTCTATTAAGTAAGAGCGCATGGCCGTCGAAACCCACCTTAATCCTGTATTGCCTGTTAATCAGCAAATTTACCGTATCCTGCGCCAGGATATCGTACATTGTCTGATCCCCCCCGGCACGCCGCTGTCGGAGAAAGAGGTATCGGTGCGGTTTGACGTCTCGCGCCAGCCGGTTCGTGAGGCTTTTATCAAACTGGCTGAGAATGGACTGATTCAGATCCGTCCCCAGCGCGGCAGCTACGTCAATAAAATCTCCATGACTCAGGTTCGCAACGGTTGCTTTGTGCGTCAGGCTATTGAGTGCGCCGTCGCCCGCCGGGCCGCAACGCTGATCACCGACAGCCAGCGTTATCAGCTGGAGCAGAACCTCCACCAGCAGCGGATCGCTATCGACCATAAGCAACTGGATGATTTCTTCCAGCTTGACGATGAGTTTCATCAGAAGCTGGCGCAGATTGCCGACTGCCAGCTGGCGTGGGATACGGTAGAGAACATCAAGGCGACCATTGACCGGGTGCGCTATATGAGCCTCGATCACGTCTCCCCGCCGGAGAAGCTGCTGCGTCAGCATCAGGATATCTTTGATGCGCTGGCGAAGCATGACGTAGAGGGCGTAGATAAGGCGATGACCGCGCATCTGGAAGAGATTGGCGAGACGGTACAGCTGATCCGCCAGGAGAACAGCGACTGGTTTAGCGAGGAGTAAACGGAGATCGGGACGTAGTGGGCCGGATGGGAGCGGTTACTGGCTGTGTCCCTGCGGCTCGCCCAGCAGGCCTTAGGTGTTCCTTGTGTACTGGTGCCGTTCGTCGCTGGCTAGCTATTAGCGTTAGTCATTCCAGCTTATATACAGGCCACAATTAAAATCATTTTTATTCGACTGTACAGCAATCTCACCCCAAGAATATTCAAAAACCACACCGTAGGGTGGCTGGGATATATCGTGCTTTGATACAAAATGAAGGGTACTTTCCAAAAAAGCCTTTACTCTCGCCTCTTCTCTTAAGAGTAAGTCTACATTCGCCCTTAGCTCCCAATCATGCAAGGAAGCATAAAACTCCGTTCCTTTTTCAACCATAAATATCTTTTTTTCGAACTGTTCCATCGCTGGCCAAAATTCTAAAGAATACTCTCTCCCAAGCCATGAGACGCTTTCCACGTAGTAACCATAATGACCGAACTCTTTTATATCGTCATTTTCTCTGTAAAAGCAACTCCCAACAAACTGCTCCCGAGACTGCAAATTAATCGAATAGTTATCAATGGTAACACTGCCATCACGTTCATTTAAAATCATCTTTTTCATAAATAAATAACCTTATTAAATCATTGCCAATAGCTCAGTAAATTCATCCATATTTTCTCTTCGCCTTCAATTACTACGCTATAATCGTTGAACTTCCGTCTATACTCTAAGAAAAGTAGTTGAATAGGTCTGATGGTTACGGTCCTATTCCTTCTCGATCCATCGACAAGCTCTTTTAACTCCTGCAAATAAAATTCATCTTTTACTCTAGCTGTAAAATAGTCATCTAGAAAATCTAAAACCTCATCGTAGGATTCAATATCCACTCTCGCCCTCTTACTGAATTCTAACCCACCTGGGAATAGCGTAATTTTACTTTTTAGTCCCACCGCTCGTCAAGGTACGGAATAATGCTTTCGATTGTGAGAAACTTTGACTTGCAATTTATATATAATTGATTGCTACATATTTTTATTTCACTGTGACTTTCGCTGGAAGATATTTCTGGTGAGCAGATAAAACCTATCCCATTGCCTTTCACATCCAGCTCTATTATACCTCCAAATGTGATTACTACACTAAGGGCATTGAACTTGCTCTTACTCCATTTTTCCGGGTAAGATGAAGGAATATTTCTGCTGTAAAATTGAAATGTCACATCTGAAAAACGTTCAAATGAAAAACTACTGACTTCAACAGACTGAAGACTTAACTCCCCACCAAACATGAACTCTATTTTTTCTTTCCCTAAGGCATTATCAAACCACATATAAAACCCTTAAAGTTACCATACCCATGAGTCCTGACGTACTACCTGCATCCAGCTATTGGGGTGATCTTACCTTGAAATGAGCCTCAGCGCCATGACCAGGGGTAGCTTTAGGATGTCCCAAACATAAAACCAGTACGCCCCTCCGGTTTATAAAAAATCAATTAGCTTTCCAGATGATCAACTAAGAGATTGATTTTTGCATGCTCTACGTCAGTGAAGTCACCATGAGCCATGTAACCACAAAAACTTCTATATAAAATTCTTAACTCATTTTCCGATGTGTTTTCATCCTTTAATATCTTTAGTGCTGTTTTATAAAACTCTTTACCCTGTAGTTTATTTTCTCGATCAGAACAAGATATAATATCAGTCAATAACTCTATGGCTTTTGTTCTATTCATGGCCGCCTCAAAAATTCACCTTGTCTGTTCTAATAACCATCTAGTCTGATGATTCATTAACATTAACTATACAATAAAGTCCGGTTTACATGCCACTTCCCTGTGGCTGGCCCCTCTAGGGTTGCGCTACACGCATCAGATGTGTTCCTGACAAATTTGTCACGATCCAAGGATTGGCCCTGCATCCGCAGGTTCTGGGCATACGGCAGCAGTGCGTCACGCTCATGCAGCAGTTTACCCCACGCGCTGTTCTGCCCCTTCCAGCATACCTTGCCTTCCGCATCCGTGAGCCGCTCCGGCGTGCCGTTAGGCTGGTTATGGAACCAGTAGATGTCCGGGGTATTCACGCCGTCAATACGGGCCAGCGGCTCGTGGCTGTGCTGGTCGCTGTAGACGTAGGTCAGCGGCACCTCATTCTGGATCTCCTGCAGCAGCCGGGCCCCCTCCCAGATAAACCGGGTGGTCACCTCCCTGCCGTGCGGCTGCCCTGCCAGCGTCCGCGGCAGGTCTTGCTGATACGCCTGCCGAGCGGATCGTAGCAGAAGCTGACCGCCACCTGCGGCCAGGTGCGGTCGCGCGGCCGGCTGGAGACCTCGCCAGGAGGTGCTCCCCGTCGTAGCGATAGTGCGGTCCGGCCGTCGTTCTTTTCCACCGTGCGGGTATGGATGCCGTTGAGCTAAGTTAAATCATTAAAATTTACTACTTTCGCAAAATCCCATTCTTAAAATACTTAATGCGTTAATATTAAAATTAAATACTTACTAGTCATCGTCTATACTCGGAACAGACGATGTAATACCTAATACATCTCTAGCAAATTGCATTTCTTCGTTCGTTTTTTTTCTTAGCTTAAGGATTACTAACCCTAGTAATATTTCTTTGTTAATGTCAGAGTAGAATTTCAATTGATAACCTTGACTTCGGACATTTACAACACAAACACTTTTTTCATTAAAACTATCCAAAGCTACAATTAGCTCATTAAGCCCAGGAATATCTAAGCCTGTGCTCATGGCATTGTGCTTATGAACTTGCATTATTCGCAACTCATTTTTCTTATCTACCAAAAATGATGCGCATTGCATTTTATCTCTATCTTGAATAACCCACCCCAACTCAGATGGAGTAAAGCGTTCAATAAAATTATGTAAACTTTCATTAATCATGGTAAAAACACCTCAACATCACCACTTCGAATTCCTTTGAGCAAAACCTCACGTTCCATCCATTCATCAAACGAATACTCCCATGACCAAGTATCCCCTGCTTTTGGCGCACCAACTTTAACTCTTAGTATAACTCCATCAGGTCCTGCAAACCCTCTGGCTACCTCCGGATTGTCAGTCCATGATGTAAAAGGACTAATGCTAGAGGCGCCACCGAAGTTATGTTGTTCTGGAGTGAGTGATGAATGTATATCTCCAGGCATAACTTTACCGTTTAAAGCTTTTTCCCATTCGGGATGTTCTCTATGCACCCCACGATAATTATAGTGACCAGATTCAGCATTCGGTAAATGTTTGTCTGGTTTACATGGCGACAACGCCCACGGATCCACCCACCCCAGCGGATTCGGCGCATACTGGTAGAGGTTCAGCCCTCCCGCCAGCCCTATCGGATCCTGCTGGGTAAACCTGCCGCAGTCCGGGTCATAGTACCGGAACAGATTATAGTGAAGTCCGGTTTACTCGCCACTTCCCTGTGGCTCGCCCCTCCGGGGTTGCGCTACACGCATTCAAATTTGTTCCTGACAAATTTGTCACGGTCCAGGTACTGGCCCTGCATCCGCAGGTTCTGGGCATACGGCAGCTGTGCGTCCCGCTCATGCAGCAGTTTGCCCCACGCGCTGTTCTGTGCCTCCTGGCACACCTTGCCTTCCGCATCCGTCAGGCGCTCCGGCGTGCCGTTGGGCTGGTTATGGAACCAGTAGATGTCCGGGGTATTCACGCCGTCAATACGGGCCAGCGGCTCGTGGCTGTGCTGATCGCTGTAAACGTAGGTCAGCGGCACCGCATCCCGGATCTCCTGCAGCAGCCGGAACCCCTCCCAGATAAACCGGGTGGTCACCTCCCTGCCGTGCGGCTGCCCTGCCAGTTTCGCGTGTCACGTGACCGAGGGCGTCATACTCCCAACAGAGCTCCTGCTCCGCCTCGCGGCTTCAGGCGATCTCCGTCAGGACGAGGTGCACAGCTGGCGCTATATTTTGTTTAAAATATGAAAATTTCTTCCGGCTTATGCTTTTAACAAAAATAGGAATATATTTTTCTGATTAAATCCCCATCAATATCATCTATAGGCTCTATCGATAATTTATTAAAGTCTGCTAGAATCCCTTTCACGGGCACATCATCCATCATCAGAAATTCTTTAAACCCCCCTCTATCTCCCTCAGGAATATACTTATTGATTAGATACATTAAATCATTAATAAGTTCGTCGTGACTCATTTTTACTCCGGTAAAATTGTTATATCGTCAAAGTTAATAGTCGTGCCCTTTTCCATTGGCAGTAATTGCAGAGCACCACCCTTTCCATACTCTGGATAAGAACTAGTAAATAGATCTAATCCCGGGCCTTCCCCACCGTTGGCCATAGGGACTTTGACTTATGGAATACCATTATTATAAAGTTGTAAGGTATCAAAATCCCCTAGTAATCTAGCATCACTCCATGATTTTGGATTTCCTTTTTCATAAAATATCTGATAGGCATCCCTGGCTTCGTGCCCCGTTTTATATTTTGTATACCCAAAATAACTTAACGGAGCCGATTTTGAGCTTATTGCTTCAGCTGCATACCTGTCAGTGCTATTCATATAGCGATAAGCTGCTGAAGGCATTGTAGAACCTGGACCATGAGGACCCACATAAAAATCAGGCTTTTTCTTACATAACCCCCACGGATCCACCCACCCCAGCGGGTTCGGGTTATAGTGGTAGAGGTTTATTTCCCTCTGTCAACCTTGTAGGTTCTGCACACAGATACTGCATTGTTCCGCAATGCATAGTAACGGAACCAGTTGTAGTATAGCCCTGATTCCTTATCTTCGTACTAACCTGCTAAATGCAACCGACAGGGTGATGCATTTTCATTATTCTACATCTTCTATTTTATATTCATCTTTTCCAGCCCATCGAATAACTTTATAAATGCCGAAATCAACTCCACGATCCTTATAATATGCTATTACTTCTGAGGGGTACCAGCCGTAACCAAATGAAAATAATGCGTTCGCGGAAATTAGCTTTTTGATTTTATTAATTTTATCCTCTTCATCTAAAATTTGAACTGAAAAAGAATCAGTATGGCATACAAAACCCATTTCTTTTACTTTCTCAACAGATGCATCTCCAGAGATAATAACCTCAATGATTTTTGATGTAATATCAGTAACAATGATTGAATTATCAGGAATTTTATTCATTTTACATTCACCTTTAATATGGATGAGGTAGAGCTTGGTATTGAGTTAATAACCATTTCTGGAGCTCCTCCAGGTAAATGATTCCCTGGGCCTAAAAAATATCGATTACCTTCGAGAGGACTCCGTGGATTCATCTCAGAGATTCCTTCAACCCTTCGAATATTAAAACTTTCAGATAATGAATTAGGTTTCAAACCCATATCACGTTCTATTTTATTAACTAGAGACTTTGAAATAGTTAATTCACTATTATGAGCATTGCCAAAATATTTTAAAGCTCCGTTTTTATCTGTAACGAATGTACCGCCTCTGCCAATTGAGGGATATTCATCCCAACTTTTAGGACTTATATTATATCCCACATCATTCCGTAGCATTTGCAATTGACGGGTTCTTGCATTATCAATTTTACATAACCCCCACGGATCCACCCACCCCAGCGGGTTTGGCGCATACTGGTAGAGGTTCAGCCCTCCCGCCAGCCCTATGGGATCCTGCTGCGTGAACCTGCCGCAGTCCGGGTCGTAGTACCGGAACAGATTATAGTGAAGTCCCGTCTCACGGTCCAGGTACTGGCCCTGCATCCGCAGATTCTGGGCATACGGCAGCTGTGCGTCCCGCTCGTGCAGCAGTTTGCCCCACGCGCTGTTCTGTGCCTCCTGGCATACCTTGCCTTCCGCATCCGTGAGCCGCTCCGGCGTGCCGTTGGGCTGGTTATGGAACCAGTAAATATCCGGGGTATTCACGCCGTCAATACGGGCCAGCGGCTCGTGGCTGTGCTGATCGCTGTAAACATAGGTCAGCGGCACCGCATTCCGGATCTCCTGCAGCAGCCGGGCCCCCTCCCAGACAAACCGGGTGGTGACCTCCCTGCCGTGCGGCTGCCCTGCCAGCGTCCGGCGGCAGGTCTTGCTGATGCGGCGGCCCAGCGGATCGTAGCGGAAACTGACCGCCACCTACGGCCCCTATAGCTATCAAATACTAAATAATACTTAAAATAAGCAAACCGAATAAAACTTTGTATTTTAAATAAATCATATCATAATTTTAAAACTATTTAATCTCCCCAGTAGCTATCGTTTTTATCAGCTTATATATATAGCAACACGCATCATCTTCATTCATAAAAGACTCTAGACCAGTACGACACCCCCTCTCAGAATAATAAACCAACCATTTATTTCCTTCATAATCCAAGCATAGTTTTTCATTGGGTAGCCCACCATCTAAGCAGTATAATGATTTTGATACACCTTCTTCCTCAAGAATTTTTTTTAGATCATACGTCTTCATGATTATTAAAGCCTCTCTAATGAGCCATTTTTTATCAGAGCAATAACTTTATCAGGCAATTCATACTGAATCCCGCGCCCCTCGTAGCCAAACCATGGAGCGACCTCGCCAGCATCTACAGTTATTTTTCTCTTAACTTCATATACAGTATATGGTTGTTTGTCTGTGCCAGGCTTTAATGCCCTGGCTCTATAAGGAACTCCTTCTGGCGATACAAACGTCCCATACTCGTGACCATATCGATCAATTTTCTCACCGGGGAGTAGTGTATATTTACTCGATACGCCATAGAACCCTCTGTTCGGTGGCCACTCGTTTAAAGCAGAAATGTTGGATGAGTGCCTGGCGCGCTTACTAGCCTCAATATTTTTTAATACTGTATTTCTGTCAAATTGGTTACATCTGCTCAACCCCCACGGATCCACCCACCCCAGCGGATTCGGTGCATACTGGTAGAGGTTCAGCCCTCCCGCCAGCCCTATGGGATCCTGCTGCGTGAACCTGCCGCAGTCCGGGTCGTAGTACCGGAACAGATTATAGTGAAGTCCCGTCTCACGGTCCAGGTACTGGCCCTGCATCCGCAGGTTCTGGGCATACGGCAGCTGTGCGTCCCGCTCGTGCAGCAGTTTGCCCCACGCGCTGTTCTGTGCCTCCTGACACACCTGCCCCTCTGCATCCGTGAGGCATTCCGGCGTGCCGTTGGGCTGGTTATGAAACCAGTAAATATCCGGGGTATTCACGCCGTCAATACGGGCCAGCGGCTCGTGGCTGTGCTGATCGCTGTAAACATAGGTCAGCGGCACCGCATCCCGGATCTCCTGCAGCAGCCGGGCCCCCTCCCAGACAAACCGGGTGGTCACCTCCCTGCCGTGCGGCTGCCCTGCCAGCGTCCGGCGGCAGGTCTTGCTGATGCGCCTGCCGAGCGGATCGTAGCGGAAGCTGACCGCCACCTGCGGCCGGGTGCGGTCGCGCGGCCGGCTGGTGACCTCCGCCAGGCGGTGCTCCCCGTCGTAGCGGTAGTGCCAGCGGGTCTGACCGTCGTCCTTCTCCACGGTGCGGCCGTGAATGTCGTAGCGCCAGCGGATGCCGTTGAGCTGCGTCACACGGTTGTGGGTTATCTTCTCCCCGGATTGCTCTGTCGGATTACCTGCCGCATCCCACCGCCACTGCTCCCGGCCCGGCAGCGTGCCGTCCTGTGACAGCAGCCGTCCGGTGCTGTCGTACTGCCAGTGATACCAGCAGAACGGATCGTCGTCGTGCTCCTCGCGCACCGGGTTGTTGCGGTAGTCGTAATCCCAGCGGCGGGACCAGCGGCGCGGGGCCGGACGCTGCGCGCTGCCGGTAAAGACGTCCCGGCGGTGCAGGCGGCCCGGGCGGTCATACTCGCTGCGGGTGGTGAGCGGGCCCTGGGTGCGGCTGACCTCCCGGTGCAGTTCGTCGCGGGTGAAGTCCGTCACCGGCAGACCGTCAAGGGCGATGCCCAGCAGGTGCCCGCTGCCGTAGTAATGCTGCTTCAGCGTGCGCCCGTCCGGCAGCCGGAGTGCTGTGCAGTTGCCGGTTGCGTCATACTCCCGGGCCAGTTCGCCGTGCTCACCTGTTTCGCGTGTCACACGGCCGAGGGCGTCGTACTCCAGGCAGAGCTCCTGCTCCGCCTCACGGCTCCAGGCGTTCTCCCCCAGGGCGGGGTGCAGGGTGATGCGGCTCAGCAGCCCGGCCCTGGTGTAGTGCCGGCGGGTCTGGCCTTCGGGCGTGGTGTGGGTTAACAGCTGCCCGGCCGGGCTCCAGGCGAAGGTGTGGGTGATGGCGTCCGGATACCCGGCGGCCTGGGTGCGCGACACGGTGCGCCCGCAGGCATCGTAACCGTAGCGGGTGACAACCCCGTCCGGCCCGGCCTCTTCCAGCAGCAGCGAGTCTGCCCCCGGGCGGAACCGGTACGTCTCCCCGTTCTCATTCTCCAGCGCGGTAAGGCGTCCCCGGCTGTCCCAGGTGCGGCGCACCGTCCCGCCCAGCGGGTCCGTGGTGGAAATAAGCCGCCCGGCCTCATCGTAAGCAAAGGTGCGGCGTTTACCGTCCGCCCCCTCATGCACCAGCGGCAGGCCCTGTTTACTCCAGATGAGGCGCGCCTGCCAGCCCTCCGCCCGCGCCAGCAGCACCGGGCGGCCTGCCGGGTCATAACCCCGGCGGGTCTCCTCCCCGT